>MKTJ01000093.1 GCA_001898225.1 Chloroflexi bacterium 54-19 | reverse complement strand
TCGTCCAAGACTTTCACTTGTTTGTTCATCCTTCCCTCAAAGTTCGGGATGATTCATGTTTTTTATGAATATTACAGCGCAAGGTCAATTTCTCCGTAGTTTTATGATTAGTTAATTTCGGAATAAATTAATCTATTTTAGAGTTAAAGTTGAATATAATAAATTAAAAAGAAACCGGCGATACAAAGGAGGTTTTATGACGCAACGCGAAGATAAATTTACCGAAGGAGCCAAAACCGCCCTGCACCTGGCCGAAGAAGAAGCTCACAACTTCAACCACAATTATATCGGCACCGAACATTTACTCCTGGGTATCATGCGCGACAAGAATGGCATGGGGGCCAGGGTATTAAACGGTATGGGTTTGGAGCTTTCGAAATTACGCTCCGGGGTGGAATTAATAGTCGGGCGCGGAACAAGGCCGCCTGTCGGCGAACCCGGCCTGACACCCCGCTCTAAGCGAATAATCGAGTTAGCCGTGGATGAAGCCAGGAAGCTTAAACACAACTTTGTTGGCTCGGAACACCTGTTACTGGGTATGCTTCAAGAAGGTGACGGTATCGCTATCGGGGTACTCCAAAATATGCAGGTTGACCTCGGAAAAGTACGGCAAGAAGTCATACACCAGCTAAAAAGTAATTCGAAATAAGTCAGATAAACCTGAATCAACGAGGTTTTATGCTACAGGGACCGGATAGATTCGAAAAATTTAACGAAAGCGCGAGACTGGTATTAACACGGGCGCAGGAAGAAGCGCTGCGTTTCAACCACCCTTTTATCGGCACCGAACATATTCTCCTGGGCCTGACGCGGGACGAAACCAGTTTGGCCGCCCGCGTCTTGAACGATATGGGCGTGAGACTTCCCCAAATACGCTCTGCCGTCATGTTTATTATTGGCAACAGTCCAAAGATGGACCAACCCGGGGCAATCGGCCTGACCCCACGCGCCAAACGCGTTATAGAGCTGACTTTCGAAGAAGCTCAACTTTTGGCTTATATCGGCCCCGAACATATTCTTCTAGGACTAATTGCCGAAGGAGAAGGCATTGCCGCCGGGGTACTTAAAAGTCTCAATGTTGAACTGGAAGAAACCCGTCAGCGGGTCAGTCAATTAGGGCCAGAAGGCTCTAAGCAAGGCGGTTAAGCCAAAATTAAGTCACTGTGGCAACAAAGCAAGAACAGGTCGAAAGTCCCGGTAAAACCAACCGTTAGCCCCTGGTAAAGGAACGTTTCTTGCAGGAAAATAAAGGCGTAGGACCACTTGGCAAACCGGGTAATTTGCGCCACACTCTGTTTCCAAAACACAACGGGTTTCTAACACTTTACTAACAAAGCAGGCCGGAAGTTTGTTTACAGTTGTGGTACAATACCTGAAATAAGCCTGGAAGACACTTTAACCGAGGTTGATTGAAGTAAAAGGCTTGTTCCAGGAGTGGAAAAGGGCCAACACCATTTTTCCTTTAAGCCTCTTTTTTTAGTAAACTCAATTATTTAAAAACTCTCATAGTAAAAAAACCAAGTTCTTACAGTAGAAAGCCTTTTTAATCGCAAAAAGCTGAACACTTTTTGAAAAATTAATCTCAATTACTGGATTTCATTCGTTGCTTGTGCTAGGCTTTAGCAAGGCGGAAGGCAGGGCACAATTGCCTGTTAACTCTAGTGGGAGAGAAATCTATGTCAGATAGGTTTGAAAAATTTACCGAACGGGCCCGTAAGGTCCTGACATTGGCCCAGGAAGAAGCCCAACGCTTCAACCACAATTATATCGGCACCGAACATTTATTGCTCGGTCTGGTGCGCGAGGGAGATGGAGTTGCGGCCCGCGTGCTAAATAATCTGGGGGTAGAACTTCACAAAGTCCGCTCCGCCGTAGAATTTATTATCGGTCGTGGCGACCGCGCCGTTATGGGCGAAATCGGCCTGACGCCCCGTGCCAAGAAAGTTATCGAACTGGCCGTAGACGAAGCCCGTCGCCTTAACCATCATTATATCGGCACCGAACATTTACTCCTCGGACTCGTCCGCGAAGGAGAAGGCATCGCCGCCGGCGTGCTGGAAAGTCTCGGTGTCAGCCTCGAAAAAGTCCGCCAGCAGGTCATCCAGGTTCTCAACCAGAGCACTTATAGCAGCCAGCCCAAACAATCCAGCGCTACGCCGTTCGTGGACGCTATGGGTGTGGACCTGACCGAACAGGCTCGCCAGGACCGGCTCGACCCGGTCATTGGCCGCAAGAAAGAAATCGAGCGGGTCGTCCAGATTCTGTCCCGCCGTACCAAAAATAACCCGGCCCTTATCGGGGAACCGGGCGTTGGCAAGACCGCTATCGTCGAAGGCTTGGCCCAGCGGATCGTTAGCGGCGACGTGCCGGAAAACCTGCTCAACAAGCGGTTGCTGGCCCTCGACATCGGCGCTCTCGTTGCCGGGACCAAGTACCGCGGCGAGTTCGAAGAACGCCTTAAAAAGGTGGTCGCCGAAGTCAAAAACACCGGCGCTATCCTCTTTATTGACGAGTTACATACCCTGGTCGGGGCGGGTGCTGCCGAAGGCGCGGTCGACGCCGCCAACATCCTCAAACCGGCCCTCTCTCGCGGCGAATTACAGACCATCGGCGCGACCACCCTCGACGAGTACCGCAAGTACATCGAGCGTGACGCCGCCCTGGAACGCCGTTTCCAGCCGGTCCAGGTAGATGAGCCGAGCGTCGAAGATACCGTCCAGATTCTGCGGGGTATCAAGAGCCGCTACGAGGAGCATCACCGCCTGATTATCACCGACGAAGCCCTCAAGGCGGCGGCGGAACTGGCGGCCCGTTACGTGACCGACCGCTTCCTGCCTGACAAGGCTATCGACCTGATTGACGAGTCGGCCAGCCGCGTGCGCATGCACCGGAGCAGCAGCCCGCCAACCCTTAAAGAAGCCCTGCGCGGCCTCGACAGCATCCGCAAGGAAAAAGAAGCAGCTATTTCGGCCCAGCAGTTCGAGTTAGCGGCTGACCTGCGCGACCGCGAGGACCGACTCCGCGAACGGATTACCGAAATGGAATCCAAGTGGGAGAACCAGCAGGAAGGTGAAAAGCCCTACGTAACCGAGGAAGACATCGCCGAAATCGTCTCGATGTGGACCGGCATTCCGTTGATGCGGATCGCGGGCGAGGAAAGCGAACGTCTGCTCAAAATGCGCGATGAACTCCACAAACGCATCATCGGCCAGGAGGAAGCGATTGACAAAATCGCGAAGGCCGTCCAGCGCAGCCGCGCGGGTGTCAAAGACCCTAAACGGCCCATTGGCTCCTTCATGTTCCTGGGTCCGACCGGTGTCGGTAAGACCGAACTGGCAAAAGCCCTGGCCGAGTTCATGTTCGGCAGCGAGCAATCGCTGATTAAGATCGACATGAGCGAGTTCATGGAACGCCATAACGTCAGCCGTTTGGTCGGAGCGCCTCCGGGCTACATCGGCTACGAAGAAGGCGGTCAGTTGACCGAAGCGGTCCGCCGCAAGAGCTACTCGGTCGTGCTGCTCGACGAAATCGAAAAAGCGCACCCTGAAGCCTTCAACATGTTGCTGCAAATCCTTGAAGACGGCTATTTGAGCGACGCCAAGGGCCGACGGGTGGACTTCCGCAACACGATTATCATTATGACCTCGAACGTTGGCGCGGAATTTATCAGCCGCAACAGCATGGGGCCGGGCTTTAAGACCAATACCGACGAATCGAAGCAAGCCGCGACCGACTATACGGCCATGCAGAACAAAGTCCGGGACGAACTCAAAAGAATGTTCCGGCCAGAGTTCCTCAACCGTATTGACGATATTATCGTCTTCCACCAGTTGACCTCGGTCGAGATTCGCCAGATTGTGAACCTGCTGCTCAAGCGGGTCCAGGTCCAGCTCATCGAGCAGGACATCACGCTGGAAGTTACCGAACCGGCTATGGACCTGATTGCCAAGAAGGGGTACGACAAGCAGTATGGAGCGCGTCCTTTGCGCCGCGTTATCCAGAACGAGCTTGAAGACCGCCTGGCCGAGGGTATTCTCAGCCAGACCATTCAGCCGCACAGCAAGGTTACCGTGGATGCCGATGGCGATGAGTTCAAGCTTATCCCGGTATCGCTCGATACTGAGATGGCCGCTTTACCGGCAGGCCCGGCAGGCGCTCTGCCTGCTCCTGACGAAGGCGGAGAACCGGTCGAAGCTTAGGCTTACGGTTTAGAAAAAGATAAGAAAAGGCAGCCTTTAGAGGTTGCCTTTTTTATGTTGTTTATTATTTGTATAATTATCTGTTTGCAGTTACAATATTTGTAAAGGTTTGGAAGCTCTGTTTAATTTTGTCGGTTAATTACTTTCCACTCCTTTTTCTTTGCTCCTAGTACTTAGTCACGCTAATTTTGATAGGTCAGGATAAAGACGTTGAAGTTTGGT
>MKTJ01000092.1:19106-193848 GCA_001898225.1 Chloroflexi bacterium 54-19 | reverse complement strand
GCTGGCGGGTTTGCCTACCAGCAGAAGTTCGGGCAGGTGGTCGAGGTTGATGGTGCCGGGGAAGCTTTACCGGCGGCCAACTAAGCCAGGTTACGCTAACCAAAAGCTCGGTGGAGCAAATTCGGAAAATTAGCCAGTAATAGTGAGTAGCATTAGAGGAGTCAGATAAAAGCCTGGCTCCTCTTTATTGTTTTAAAGTGTTACCTGAAAGGCAAGCCGTCAGATAAGAAATCTCACATAAACTTCCAATTCTAAATAAATCCTTATCCACTACAATCAAAATGTCAGCAGTCGAGGGCTCCATAACCAGGAAGTTCTCAGGCTAACAAAAGTGGAAGCATAAAAATATTAAAGATAATAAAAACAAAAGCTTTTAAAGTAAACCAGAATTGGAGCCGGTTTTCAAAACCGGACCGCTCTCCCAGGTATAGAAAGGCCAGGCCCGCTATGCACCCCATTAACAACTCTCCCATCGTCGATATTGTCATCCCGGTATACAACGAGGAAGCCCAGTTAGCCCAGAGCGTCATCGCTTTGCGACAGTATCTCGCCCGCAATTTTCCCTACACCTGGCGCATCACCATCGCCGATAACGCCAGCCAGGACCAGACCTGGCCGATAGCCCAACAACTTGAAAAAATGTTTCCCAGCCAGGTCAAAGCTCTTCACCTCGACCGCAAAGGCCGGGGCAGGGCTCTGCGTTACGCCTGGGCTTGCAGCGATGCCGCCATCGTCAGTTATATGGATGTGGACCTCTCAACCGGCCTGGATAGTTTGCTTCCATTGATTTCGCCCCTGGTGACCGGCCATAGTATGGTGGCTATCGGTAGCAGATTGGCGCGCGGTGCCAGGGTCAAACGCCAGTTCAAACGCGAGGTTACCTCTCGTGGATACAATCTTCTTATCAAGTTGCTGTTCGGCCAGGTCTTTAGTGACGCCCAATGCGGCTTTAAGGCGGTCCGCAAAGAATTGATTATGCCACTTCTGGCCCGGATTGAGAATAACGAATGGTTCTTTGATACCGAGCTTTTGTTGCTGGCTGAACGCAATCACCTGCGTATTCATGAAGTAGCGGTCGATTGGGTGGAAGACCTTGATTCGCGGGTCAATATCCGCAAAACCATCCTGGAAGACCTGAAAGGACTAGCCCGGCTGCGCTGGAAATTCTGGCTGGGCGAAGGTTTGCTACAGGAAATTCCTTTCGGTGCTCTCTACCCGGCCCCGGTTAAACCCCGGTTTGTTAACGCCATTCCTGCCTCCGAAGGCGTCGAATTGCTCCAGGCCGCTTGAGCCGCGAAACTTTTATGCCTGGGGTTATAAAACCGAGATAATTCTGATGCCGTCCCGGTCAGGATTATCTCGGTTTTTCTTTTTATCCCATCCTGTTCGTTCAAAATTAGTAAGCAGAAGACAAAAGTTTGCTTTTAAGCATAATTGTTTATGCTATAATTAGACCCGAACTAAACAATTCAGGTGTGTTAGAAGATTAATTGTTTCCAATTCTCTGATACGGTTTAATTTTTGTTTTAGCCTTTATTCATTCAGGGGACAATTCACAGTGTCATTGGCGCAGTTTCACGCCCGCCTAAAGACCATTTTAGGTCGGGCGGGGTATTCTCAACAGCAGCTTGCAAACGCCTTAGATTTACATTCCACCCTGCTCAGTAACAAGCTCCGGGGTGTTCGGAAGGGTCGCCTTACCAATTTAGACATAAAAAATATCATCAAGACCCTGGCCCAATGGGAAGCCATATTCTCCCAGAAAGAAGCTCTTGATTTACTGGCCGACCTGGGCCTGGCCTCGGCCTTTTTCAGCCGGGAAGAATGGGCTAACCCTCCCCTGGTTCGTCTGGAAAGGCTTCCAATTCCCCTGGAGGTTGCACCGCCCCTACCCCCTGAAAGTCCGGAGCCTGCTATAGCCAGTCCGGAGCCGGGTTTCGAGTTAGCACCGGTCGTTGAACCAGCCACCGCCCCTGCTACTGCCTATTTAGTCCCCACAACTTTACCGGGCCCGGCCTTTATTACCCGCCTGATTGGCCGTGAGGACCTCGTGGCGGAACTGGATGGTGTCCTGCACCGCAAAGAGGCCCGGTTGGTGAGCCTGGTGGGACCGGGCGGGGTCGGCAAGACCCGGCTGGCCCTGGAAGTTGCCCGCCGCTATGCCGTTCGCCCCACTTTCAAGGATGGGGTTTTCTATGTTGAACTGGATAAACTTAACAGTTACGAACAGGTTATGAGCGCTATCGCCGCTGCTTTAGCTATTCCAACCCGGCTGGATAATATGCCCCCCTTTGAGCTCTTGCGGGGTTTTTTGCCGGAGCGTGAAACCCTGTTGGTCCTGGACAATTTTGAGCATGTTACCGGGGCCGCTTCTCAGCTTGAAGAACTCCTGGCAATTGCCCCCAGGGCCTGTTTTCTTGTGACAAGCCGGGTCAACCTTGGCATTTATGGTGAATTGGAATTTACGGTGCCGCCCTTGCCGCTCCCCGAAATAACGCCGGATAACCGTCTCGCCCACCCTCCCAGTTCCCCTCACTCATATACGCTTGTTCAAGATTGGACTGTGCTGGCGCAGAACCCTTCTGTGACCCTGTTTATAGAAAGGGCCCGCTCGATTGACCACCGTCTGCGGCTTACGCCGCAAAACATCGGCCTGGTAATTGAAATTTGCCGTTTGCTTGAAGGGCTTCCCCTGGCCCTCGAACTGGCGGCGGCTCGGACCCGCCTTTTAGGGCTGGATGACCTGCTGGCCCATTTGCAACGCTCCTACCTGGAAGTTTTACAATACGGTCAGGTAAAACTTCGCCAGCAACGCCACCGGAGTTTACAGGCCAGCCTCGATTGGAGTTACCATCTTTTGAGCCCGGATGAACAAAAGCTATTTTGTCGCCTGGCATTTTTTATTGACGGTTTTGATATTGAGACGGTGTGGGCGATTGTACCACCACGCGGCCTGGGGTTGAACCTTGACCTGTATGAAGGTCTCGAAAATCTTCTCGGCAAAAGTTTACTCACCGCCCAGGACGAGGATGTTTCCGTTCCGAACAGGCCCGGCAGCGAAAGTGGTTCTAGTCCCAGGCGTTACCGGATGTTACAGCCTATCCGGGAGTATGCTTTCGAGCGGTTGAAGGACTGGCACGAGGAATTTCTCCTCAATGATACCTCCGGCGAGTCTAACTCTGCCGGAATCCCAGAAACCAGTGAGTGGACCTTGCGGCGGGAATATTGCCGTTTCTGGGTAGAGTGGGTCAAGCGGGAGATTAAAACGTTGGAACAAAGCGGGGATAAAGCCAGCTATAACCGCTTGCACCGGGAATACCCCAATATCCGGGAAGTCCTGGAATTGGCTCTGCGCCAGAAGCAGGTCGAAACGGCCCTGGAACTGGTTGCGGAGTTGGCCTTTTACTGGAACTGGCGGGCCCAGTTTAATGAGTGGGTGCGCTATCTCGACCCGGCCCTGGCCCTCGATTTTCCGGCCACCGATAACCCCGCTCTTTTAAAGCTGCGGGCGGTTTCCCTGTTCTGGTCCGGTTTCCTGGCAATTGCCCAAATGGATATGGCAAAGGTTAAAAATTGTACCAGGGAAAGCCTTCAAATTGCCCGGCGGCTCAACGATACGACCTGGATAGCCCGCAATTTGAACTGCCTCGGTTTTGTCGAAACCTCAACCGGCAATTACGCCCAGGGCCTGGCGTACCTCTACGAAAGCCTCGAACTCAGGCGTAAAGGCGGCGACCCGATTGCCATTGCGAACGGTCTCGGCAACCTTGGGGTCGGTTTAATCAATAACGGGGACGACCCCATCGCCCTGGCGGTCCTCGAAGAAGCCTTTGACCTTTTTAAGGCTGCCAGTTACGAACTGGGGCTGGCTACCTTGCTCAGTAAAGAAATCAGCTACATAGCTATCCACCGGGACGACCTGGAATTGGCGGTCCGTTACCTGGACGAGGGTATCCGCCTGGCTCACAAAATCAACAACGCCGAAACCCTCCATTATGCCCATACCATGTTTGGCGTGGTTTATCTCAAACAGGGGTTTTTTCAAAAGGCCCGGCAAAGCCTACGGGATGGTCTGGAGGTCGCCAACCGGATTGGCGATAATTTCGGGATTCTTCACAACCTGGCGGTCTACCCGGCCCTCTTTCTAAGAATGGACCAGGCTGGAGAGGAAGGGGCCGGGCCGGGCCGGGTCAAAGCTGCCCGTCTCCTGGGAATGTTAGATTATCTTTTATCATCCACCGGGATAGTCTTGCCACCGATGTTCACCGGGCTCCTGGAAACTGCCCGTACCGGCATTTCAGCTGCACCGGGGATTGAAGCAAAAGAGCTGACCTTTGGCTATAAACGGCTGCCCACTCTTAAAGAAACAATTGATTTTGTGTTGCAGAACGTTTGAACCTGACCTCCTACGGGGCCGGCCCGGCCTTTGTCGCAGAATTATTAGCGGTAAAGGCTTGTTCTATTGCGGCCTGTTTGTTTGGCCTGGTAAAGGGCCTGGTCGGCGGCATCAAGCCATTCCTCCAGGGTCCAGGGGTTGTTCGGCGTCAGTTCTGCTACCCCGGTGCTGATGGTCAGGATACCGGAAGGCAGGTTTTGGGGGTGACTGATTTGCAGTCTTTCGATAATCTGGCGTAATTTCTCGGCCACCCGCAAAGCTTTCTGGCCGCTCTGATGAGGTAAAATAATTAGAAATTCCTCGCCTCCATAGCGGTAAGCGGTATCCTCTTTTCGAATATTGGCTAAGAGTTGCTGCGCGGTAATTTTCAGGGCTTCGTCTCCGGCCTGGTGGCCGTAGGTATCGTTAAACTGTTTGAAGTTATCAATATCCATCATGATGGCGGCATAAGACGGCTGGCCGTAGCGTTTTAGCGATGCCTTTATCGTTTCCAGGTCTTCCGTAAGGCGCAAGCGATTATGCAGTCCGGTAAGCGCATCCCGCCTGACTTCCAGGCTGAGGTTAGCATTAAGCCGCTCCAGTTCGTAGGCCTGCCCGGTCATTTTCTGATATAGACCCATAATTCGAGCGGCGACCCGTAACCGGAAGGTAAGTTCCTGGATTTTTAACGGCTTGGTTAAATAATCATCGGCCCCGGCTTCGATACCCTCTTGCAGATGGGCGCTATCGTCCAGCGCGGTTAAGAAAATAAAATAAGTATAGACATGTCCGGGCAGGGAGACTTTCGTCCGGGTTAGGCCCTGGGAGTTGCTATATTCGCGAATAAGTTTGCATAATTCCAAACCGTTCATGCCGGGCATTAGCCAGTCGCTTATTACAACATCGGCTCCTTTGGCCTGGTAAATCCCCCAGGCTTTTATTCCATCCTCGGCGGTAAGGCAAACATGCCCCAGGTTCTCGATGGTAGCTTTAAGAATAAGACGTATATCATTATCATCCTCTGCCAGAAGGATTTGCATTATTGTGGTGGCCTTTCAATATTGAAGACCTGTCCAGAAGTATATTTCACCCGCATAAATTCGATTTACAGGCCGCTACCAGCTTTTCGGCCTGGGTGGCGGTGAGCAACTCGTCCCTGGAGGTCAATTACGGCTTGACGCAAGGCGGCGTCATTTTTTCTATCTACCAACCATCTAATTTAAAAATATGGCGTTTGTTTCAAACTTACTGCAAAAGGCTATCAAGCATTCCATGGATGCTTAAAAAGGTATTTGATTTTGTCAGGTTTAGTCCCTCAAACTTTTGGCTACAGGGTAACGGGGTGGCCCCGGTTAAAGTTGGGGATGATATTAGCTTGAACAATTACCCGTCGAGCAGTCTTACCGCAAAAGCCGTATTCGGGCGCACCCGAATTGAACCCGTGTACCCATTTATGGGATAAGCCGGGATTCCAAACCGGTCTTAAACCTGAATTCTTAAAACAAGCGGGCCTAATAACTGGATAGCAAAAAAGGAAACCTAACAAGAACAGGAAAGAAAAATCTCTACAGAAATTTCTACCAAACATCATTCCGGTTACAGTTTTATTCAGGTTGTAACGTTCGTTGAGGTGTGAGCTTTGAGTGTGCTGATAAAAAACAGGGTATTCCTAAGCGATGGAAAGAATACCCTGGATTCTGTAACCTATCATTTCACATCTAAAAGAAGTATAAAAAACGGTCTGACCAAAAACAACGCCGTTCTTGATACTTTTTCGATATATTATTGATATATGGGGCTATTTTGGTATTATTGGGCGCGTTCGGATATTTGAATTTAGCTTCTGGGTAGGGGAGAAAATGTTAAACCTGACTTATAGTTTTTCGGCGGAATTGTGGGCTACCGAAGGTAAAGGGGCCTGGCATTTCTTTACGGTGCCACTCACGCCCTCACAGGATATTAAATCCTTTCTCAACCCCAACCGGACCGGCTGGGGCGCAGTCCGCGTCCGCGTCACCATCGGCAGCACCACCTGGGAAACTTCTATTTTTCCCGATAGCCGGACGGGCCAGTTTATCCTCCCCGTAAAAAAGATGTACGTCAAAAGGAACACCTCGAAACCGGCCAAAGTTTCGAGGTGCAACTTGAAGTCTCTCTATAAATTTTGCGCTTTTTATCCCGGCGGAAATTAGCTCGCGTTGACCACCGGCACGGCCAGTCCCGCCGCTCCCGGCCCGGAAGTAACCGCCTGGGGGTAATACCGCTTGAGCATTTGCAGACCCAGGGCGGCTCGGCGGACCCGTTCCCGCGAGAGCGCAATGGCGGTGGCTTCCAGGTGCGAACCGCTTGGATAGATGTTAGGCGCGTTCCGCAACCCAAATTTTACATAGACCGGCGCGGCCACCCGGACCAGTTCGGGAATCTCGTAATGCCGCACGAACCCACCGAAATCGTCGGGCGCTTCCACGTAAATGTCGAGCGGTAGTTTTGCCGCCTGGCGCAGCGAGGCAATTTGCGGTAAGGTGAGGTCGGTCGGGATGTTGTAGGTGCCCGCGCCGAGATTCTCCATCACTTTGAGCGCTGCCGGGTTAGCTGCCACCATTTGCACCGAAATTTTCAGCACCAATTCGGCGGGCAACTCCCCGGCCTTTTTCATCTCGTCCAGCACCCACAACAAACCTTCATCGGCTACCAGCAACCCCCGCACGCCCAGGGCGCAGGCTCTTTTAGCGTCCTCGATGGCGTAGACAAGCTGGTCGGCTCCGCGCAACTTCCCGGCGATACCCTTTCCAGCCTGGGTGCTGACCTGCGACCCGATGTCCCAGGAAGCGCGCGGACCCACGAACAGGCTGAGTTCCATGCCCTGCCCGGCGCAAAGCCGGACCATTTCTTCGATTTCGGCGTCGGTCAGGAGCATCACGCCGCTCCCCTGGCTGACCCGGTGGATATACAGGCCGTATCGCCCGGCTTCTTCCAGGACGGCTTCCAGGGCGCGGGGCCCTTCCACACTCGGAATCTCGACCCGGTACTGGGCTCCATCGGGAAAGCGTACCGGCGAATCGGGCAGATGATTGGCCTCGCTACCGGGCAGACCCAGTTTCTCTAAAAAATCTCTCGTTTCTCGCATTGTCTCCCTATTCCACGTCTAAAATGTAGCGGGCCGCCGGGGAAATCCGGTCAAAAGTCTTTTTGCGGATATACTCCTTTTGATTGAGCTGCTGGGGAAGCTCACGGGACGAGAAAAAGCAGTGATAGGCCCGGCGTGTACTCTGACTGCGGTTGGTGGTGCCGCCGTGCCAGAGATGTGCGTTGAATATCCCCACCGAACCGGCTGGAGCTATAATCAACCGCTGGTTGGGGTGGGGTGCCGCCGGGTCTTCCATGTAATCTTTGACCCCGCCCGGCAAACGATGGGCCCCCGGCACGACCCTGGTCGCCCCGTTTTCCTCCGTGAAATCGTCCAGTAACCAGATTGAGTTTACCACCGAAAAGTGGACGCCATCAATCGGCTCGCCCCAATCGGCGTGAAAGCCCTGGTGGCCGAAACCTGGCAGGGCGTCTCGTGCGTTCAGCGAGGAAAGTTTGAACTCGCGCTTCAGGATGTGGTAAACCGCCGCCAGCAACTTCGGGTGGGTATAAATGCCGTCGAAGGCTTCGTCTTTGTTTATCAGGTCGGCCAGGCGGCGCGTACCCGCTTCCTGGTGGACCTCAAGCCCGGCTTTCTCCCCTTCTTTTTCCATCAGGTCCTCATAGACCTGGCGCAAGCGGGCCAGCCATTCGGGGCCTATCACGCCCGGCACTAAAAGATAGCCGTCGCGGTCAAGGGATTCTTTCTCGGCGTCACTCAACGTGGTTTCGGTCACGCCCAGTTGCCGCAAAGCTTCCTCGATATTTTCAACTTTCTGAGTTATCTCTGTTTGAACCTGCATCGTTGCAATCCTCTCGGTTTTTTTCTGGTTTCTGGCGAATAACTGGCTAATGATAGCGGAATGTAGGGGGAGCGGTAATTGCAAAAAGCGCAACCCACCTCTACAATAAAAAAGACTCTCAAACTCAATCCCAGGGCAGCCTGATTTATAGCAAACGTGTTGAGGTCGATAAGCAAGCCGGAACCTGCCTTATTCTGGTTTTATTATCGGTGGTAGCAGCAAAAGGCACAATGCACAAATAGAAATGGTTATTGCACAGAACGCAACTTATGAGGTTAGCCTTTTGGGGGCAGGCAGTTACAAAGCACCCAGGGGCAAAAATTATCCTTCTCACCAGCATTACGAATGGGAAATCGTTTATTACCGTTCAGGTTTTATCGAAAGCCCCATCGGGGAGGAAGTTTTCAAGACCCGGCCAGGGCTGGTCTTGTTTACGCCACCCGGCGTCTCTCATTCCGAGATAGCCCTGACCGACTATGCTAACTTCTTTCTGAGTTTAAGCGTAAGCGGTTCGCCCGGCTGGACCCGGTTTTGTTTTGATGACCCTGACCGCAGCCTGGAACGGCTTTTTGGCTCCATCGTCCGGGAATGGAACAGCCAGGGATTGCGGCGTGAGGAAATGCTGGAACTATTGTTAAAACAGCTTTGCCTGACCCTGGAACGGGTCTTTTCGCGCGGGCAACCCGGCGAAGGGGCGCAAACCGTCGCCGCCGCCAGCCGCCTTATCGAGCAGCAGTACACCGGGCCGCTCACTATTAACAAAGTAGCCGAACAACTGGGGATTTCCCCGGCCTATCTCCGCCAGTTGTTTGCCCGCTACCGGGGCAGCCATCCCCTGGCCTATCTGCAAAGTTTGCGGCTGCAACACGCCCTTCAACTCATCAAAAGTTCGAACCTGACATTGGAAGCGGTCGCCCGGCTGAGCGGTTACGACTCGGCCAGCCATCTTAGCCGGCACGTTAAGCGCGAAACCGGCAAGAATCCGGGTGAGTTCCGGGCCAACCAACACCTCTAACTATATTTAACTCCTTTTATTTATAAAAAAACCTCTTGAAGGGGCAGGACTTTCCTTATCCTCGACTTTTGTTGCGTAAATGGCCGGGTTAAAATTACGAAAAAATTGGTGAATAAATATTCAGCCCTAAAAATATAATGAAATTAATGAAAAAACCTATTGACAAGTCCCCTACCCTTGGGTACTATATATACAACACTGCTAAAAAACCCATACTGAATATTTATTCACACCGGTCTCCAGGTTGGACACAGGCTGGGTAAGTATTCTTGCTTTCAATTGCATAGAAAACCGCTTAACAAGGAGGTAGCGATTATGCCAAAACCCTTCCGGTTGACCCGGTTATTAATCCTGGTTTTGACCGTTTTGGGCTTGCTTCTTAGTGCCTGTGGCGACCAATCTACTCCCTCAACGTCGGGGATAGGCCAGGGTCAGGCCACGACAGCCGCATCCGGTCAGACTACGACGGCTGCGTCAGGCCAGGCCACCACCGCCGCAAGCTCCGGCCAGGGTGCCATGACCGACCAGGGAACACCCCGCAACCAGACCCTTATTGTTCAAACTTTTGATGGAAAGACCTCTACCCCTGACCAGATGAACCCGTTGAATAACTATGCCATCTGGCGTGGTTTCCGCGAACTGGGTTGGAGTTATCTCTGGGAAGACGATACCTCTACCGGTAAATCTTATCCCGAACTCGCCGATGGTATGCCTAAAGTCCTCGATGACAAGCATACCCAGTTCGAGGTGAAAATCCGCCCTGGCGTTTATTGGAGTGACGGCGTCGAATTTACTACCGACGACATCATTTACACCCTTGATACCATGTTTAAGTATAAGGGTAAACTGACCAATGGTAACGTGGCAACCCTTACCAACTATATCAAGTCCTATAAGGCCATAGATAAATACACTTTCCAGGTTGAAACGACCAACCCGGCTTACGACTTCGTGACCGTGATGGGTGTTTATACCTGGGCGTCCGCCTTTATCCCGGTGCCTAAACACGTCTTTGAGAAACAGGCCGACGTTACAACCTTCAAAAACGTCAACCCGGTCACGCTTGGCCCTTACACCGTCAAAGCCTACGACCCGAACGGTTTCTGGCAATTGTGGCAGTTGCGCGACGACTGGCAGCGCTCCGGCTGGGGTAACCTGGGTACGCCCAAACCCAAGTACGTTTACTACAAAGACTTCGGTACCGAAGAAACCCGTACCCTGGCTTTCAGCCAGAACCAGTACGATATAGATACCTTTATGAGCCCGGACAGTATCGCGGCGGCCCAGGCGAAAAATCCGAACATCCAGACTTTCTCGCCGACCCTGCCTTACAACGATATGAACGATGCCTGCTCCTATGGGGTCTATCTCAACCAGCAGAAAGCGCCCCTGGATAAAGCGGAAGTTCGTTGGGCCCTCGCTCTGACCATGAATTTGCAGCAGGTCGGTATTACCGCTGTAAACGGCCAGTTCAAAGCCTCGGCCCTGCCTATCGCCGATACGCCGATTACCAACCCGATTTACGTCCAGCCCCTGACCCAGTGGTTGACCGATTTCAAATTGTCCGATGGCTACCAGCCGTTCAACGCGAACTTTGGCAACGACATGGTCTCCAAGCTCAAAGAAATGGGTATGGCTGAATCGGCCCTGCCTAAAGGTGACGACGTGACCAAGAGCTTTGGGGTCGGTTGGTGGAAGAACGACCCGGCAGAAGCCGAAAAGTTGATGAACTCGGTCGGCATGAAGAAGGGTAGCGACGGTTTCTATATGACCGCCGATGGCAAACCCTGGACGATGGAATTCGTCATTCCGGGTGACTGGAACAAGGTTATGCAGCGTATCGGTTTCTCGATTGCCGATAGCTGGAAAAAAGCCGGGTTCAACGTCAACGCTCGCCAGGTTGATAACGGTGAATTTGGTACGGTCCAGAATACCAATTCCAAGTTTACGACGATGTTGAACTGGTCGAATAGCTGCGTCTACAACTCCAATTTCCTGAACACCTGGCGTAGCTTCAACGCCCAGAATGTCAAGGATGTCAACTCGTCCGACGCGCTGACCGGTAATTACATTCGCACGACCGACCAGACTATCTTCAAACTGATTGCGGACAGCCAGCAGCTTGATAACACCTCCCAGGGTTTCATTGATAACGGCAAGGCAATCATGAAGCAATTGGTCACGGGTATGCAGGAAATCAACTTCATGAATATCCCGACGACCATCCCGACTAACAGCTATTATTGGAAGAATTACACCAAGCAGAATAACTTCTACGCGGCCCCTTATTCCTGGTGGAGTTCTTTCAAAAAGCAGATAGTCACAATCGAACCGACCGGGAAGTAGTAGTTTTACAGTCTTGGGGTGGCCCTGGCGCCACCTCAAGACCTGGGCCTGGAAGCCTGAGAAATTTAAGTGCAAAGGTGCTAAATGAGTATTTTTCAATACTTTGCAAAACGCATTGGTTTATATCTTGTGGTCTTGTTCATCGGGCTTACGATAACTTTCTTTTTGCCCAGGCTCATGCCCACCAACCCGATTGACGGTTATATCAGTCAAATTGAGAGCCGGGCCGGGCAAAGTTTGCGGCCTGAAGCTATCGCCGCCTTACGCAGTAACCTGGAAGAACTTTACGGCCTAAAAGGCGATATTTTTACCCAGTATGTCAACTACCTTAACCGGGTTATCCTTCATTTCGATTTCGGCCCATCCTTTACAAACTATCCTGAACCTGTTTCGGATATGATTTTCCGGGCATTGCCCTGGACCCTGGGGCTGTTGCTCGTCTCAACCATTGTCTCCTGGATTATCGGCAACCTGATTGGCCTGGTGGCCGGGTACTTCCACAACAAGCGCTCCGCGACGGTCCTTGAAGTGGTCGGTATCCTGCTCTACCCGATACCCTATTACATCCTGGCCCTGACGGTTATCCTGGTACTCGCCTATTTCCTACCAGTCTTTCCTCTCTCGCCAACCTTCCCGGCAGAAGGTTTAACCTTTGGCAACGCGGGAACCATCCTTTTTAATTCGGCCCTGCCCGCCATAACCCTGGTGCTGGCCGGGTTCGGTTGGAACATTCTCAGCATGAAGTCGCTGGCCTACACCACCAAAGAAGAGCCTTATGTCACCTATGCCCGGCTCAAAGGGACTTCCAACTGGAAGCGCATGACCCGCTATGTCTTCCGAAACGCGATGTTGCCCCAGGTGACCGCCCTGGCCCTCTCGCTCGGCACCATTTTCAATGGGGCGCTGCTCACCGAAATGCTGTTCTCCTATCCGGGGGTCGGCTTATTGATGCGGACCGCCGCCAGCAGCGGGGACTACAACCTGCTCTACGGTTCCATAACGATGTCTATTATTGCGGTGGCTACAGCGGGCCTGATTATCGACCTGATTTATCCGCTTTTTGACCCGCGTATTCGCAACAGGTAAAAATTATGAAGATTATGAAGTTACGTCCCCAGATGTCCGGGACCGGCACTCCCGAAGAAGCCCCGGTCGCCAAACGGGTCAAAAGCAAGGGGAGCCCCTTAAACTTTCGGCTGAAACTGGGCATTGTAATCCTGGCAATCTTTGTCCTGGGAAGCTTTATCCTGCCGTTCTTTTGTCCGAAAGACCCCGCTGAACAGGCTTCCTACCTGAAGAACCTGCCTGTCACCGATAAACACTGGTTAGGGACGAACTCGCTGGGTCAGGATACCTTCTGGTTTTTGGTCTTTGCCATTCGCAATTCGCTCCAACTCGGTATCCTGGTGGCCCTTTTTGTGACGGTTATTCAGACCCTCCTGGGGCTTAGCGCCGGGTTTATCGGTGGCTGGTACGAAAGAATCGTGATGGTCATAATCGACTCGTTTATCACCATTCCGCTTTTACCCATTTTGATTATCCTGGGCGCGTTAGTGCGGGGTAACACGACCTTCCTGACGGTCGGGGCGATTATTGTGGTCTTCGGTTGGGCCTGGGGTGCCCGGACTATCCGCTCGATGGCCCTGTCGCTAAGAGAGCGCGAGTTCGTCAACATGGCCCGGTTTTCGGGGGCCAGCACCTTTGATGTGTTGCTCAGGGAGATATTCCCCTACGTCTCGTCATATATGGTGGTCGGCTTTATCAACACGATTTTGTTCGCTATCAATACCGAGGCGACCCTGGCCGTTATCGGCCTCTCCAAGGTCGAGACACCCACACTGGGCTCCATCATCTTCTGGGCGCTCAACTATAACGCCCTCTTTACCGGCCAGTTGTTGTGGCTGATTGCCCCGATTGTCTCGTCGGTGCTGCTTTTCCTGGGACTGTTCCTGGCCTCGACTGGCTTTAATGAACGCTTTGCCACCAGAAGAGGTGTCGCATGATCAGGTTGAATAATGTCGTAGCGAGTTACAAGACCGAGCGCGGTGTCGTCAACGCCGTGGATGGCGTGAGCCTCGAAATCCCGGACGGTTGTATCGTGGGGATTGCAGGGGAGTCGGGTTGCGGCAAATCCACCCTTATGAAAGTCATTTACGGCGACATCGGCTTTCCTCTGGCGCTTGCTTCCGGCTCGGTGGATTACGGTTTTAGCGACGATAGCGGCAAACCGGTGACCAGCCGGAATATCCAGAAAGAGTGGTTCAAACGTATCTCGTACGTGCCGCAAAGCTCGATGAGTTCGCTCAACCCGGTCATCCGTATTCGCAAACAGTTTCTAGATTTCCAGGACCAGACCGGGAACAAGGCCCAAATCCTGGAACAGGTCAAATCTTACGTTAAAAAGCTGGGCCTGCCCGAAGAATCAATCGATTCTTATCCGCACCAGTTGTCGGGTGGGATGCGCCAACGCATCATGATTGCGATGGCGACCTTCTTCCAGCCCGAAATTATCCTGGCCGACGAACCGACCACTGCCCTGGACGTGGTGGTGCAAAAGAGCATTTTGCTTTTACTAATGGATTTGCAGGAGCAGATGGGCAACACCATCATCCTCGTTTCGCACGATATGGGCGTGCATTACCAGGTCACGGACAAGATGTTGATTATGTACGCCGCCAAGGCGGTCGAGTACGGCGATTCGGAAGAAATATTCCAGCGGCCCCTGCACCCTTACACCCGCCTGCTGATAAATTCGTTGCCGACCATCGGGGACGACCGGGCGCGGGAAGGTATTCCTGGCCGTCCGCCCAGCCTGTGGAACAAATTGCAGGGCTGCCGGTTTGCCGACCGCTGTCCCCTGGCGACTGACCGTTGCCGCAACGAGGAACCGGAATTTGTTGAGTACCGGCCCGGCCATTTCGCGGCTTGCCACTACGCCGACTCCGAGGCCAATTTGAGTGAGGTTTCCTGATGGCAACGATTTTAAAAACCGAAAACCTGAATAAAGTCTATCGGCTGGGCAGTTTCACCAGTAACCGGCAGGTCCAGGCCCTGAATAACATCAATTTGAATATCGAGAGCGACCAGCCGGTGATTATCAGCGTGGTAGGGGAGTCCGGTAGCGGCAAAACGACCCTCGCCAAAACCCTCTTGCGGCTGGTGGAACCGACTTCGGGCCATGCCACCGTTTATGACCAGTTGGTGGCCGGGAAGGGTGTTAAGGTAGGCAAGACCCAGTTCCTGGCAACGGTCCAACCGATTTTCCAGAACCCCTTCGAGGCTTTTAGCCGCTACCGCCAGGTCGATTCGTACCTGTTCGAAACGGCGACGCGGGTGGCCGGTCACAGCAAGGATGCCGCCAACGCCGCTCTCGAAACGGCCCTCAGCGCGGTCGGCCTCGAATATAAGGATGTCCACGGTAAATACCCCAACCAGTTTTCCGGCGGGGAATTACAGCGCGTATCCATTGCCCGTGCCCTCATACCGCAACCGAAGTTGATAGTCGCCGACGAGCCGGTGAGTATGATTGACGCCTCGCGCCGCATGATAATTATCAATTTGTTCTTAAAGCTTAAACAAGAGGCTAAAAGAAGTTTCCTTTATATCACGCACGACCTGGCGACCGCTTACTACATCAGCGACTATATCGCCGTAATGAACAAGGGCACCGTGGTGGAGTTCGGTGATGCCAGGACGGTTATGTCCAACCCGCAGCACGACTATACCAAACTGCTGCTGGACTCAATTCCGACCACCAAAAAGAAATGGGACCGCAAGCCGGTTATCGCGCCCGATGTCGCCGGGGAACTGGTCAGAGGTGGGCCGGGCACTCCTGCTAAAAAATAGCAGGGGAGGCCACTATGAGGGGTGCCCCTTCAGGGCGCCGACCGGACTATAAAAAAGAAAACGGAGTCTTCATGAGTAATATCAACAGCGGTGTGGATGTTGAGCAGTGGGGTATTTTTGAGTTAGCCCTCGAAGACAGCGCCGCCAGCCGCGCTGATGGCAACCCTTTCCTGGACAATCATTTTTCGGCCACTTTCAGCCAGGAGGGGCGTTCAGTCAAAGCCAACGGTTTTTACGATGGCGAGGGTATCTACCGGGTACGCTTCATGCCGGATACTACCGGGAGTTGGAGCTATCGCACCGACAGCAACCTGGCCGAGCTAAGCGGGCAGGAAGGCACTTTCGAGGTGAAACCGGCGGGCCAGGGAAACCACGGGCCGGTGCGGGTCGCTAACACCTATCATTTTGCCTACGCCGATGGCACTCCTTACAAACAAATCGGCACCACCTGTTACGCCTGGGCTCACCAGGGCGACGCCCTCGAAGAACAAACCCTGGCGACCCTGAAGACCGCGCCCTTTAACAAAATGCGGATGTGTGTCTTCCCGAAGCACTACCATTTCAATGAGAACGAGCCGGATTTCTATCCTTTCGCCCTGCTAGAAAAAGGTTCGAGCAAATGGGATGGCAGTTTCGTGCCAACCGATACTGGTTGGAGGTTCGATTTCGAGCGCTTCGAACCGGCCTTCTTCCATCATTTCGAAAAGAGAATCGCCGATTTACAGGCTCTCGGTATCGAGGCTGACCTGATTCTGCTCCATCCTTACGACCGCTGGGGCTTTTCCAGGATGAGTGCCGAGCAGGACGACCGCTACCTGCGCTACATCGTGGCCCGTTTGTCAGCTTACCGGAATGTCTGGTGGTCGATGGCGAACGAGTACGACCTGATGCCCCAGAAATCGCTCGCCGACTGGGACCGCTATTTCCAGATTGTCCAGCAAGAAGACCCCTACAACCATTTGCGCTCGGTCCACAACTGTTTCGCCTTCTACGACCACACCAAACCCTGGGTCACCCATTGCAGCGTCCAGCGCTCCGACCTGGCCCGCACTCTTATCTGGCGCGCCCAGTATAAAAAGCCGGTCGTGGTGGACGAATGTTGCTACGAAGGCGATATTCCCGAAAGCTGGGGCAATATTTCAGGCCGGGAGATGGTTCACCGTTTCTGGGAAGGGACCGTCAACGGCGGTTATGTTGGGCACGGCGATACTTTCCTGGACCCCAACGATGTTTTATGGTGGGCGCGGGGTGGTGTTTTGAAGGGTGAAAGCGCGCCCCGGCTGGCTTTTTTAAGAAAAATCCTTGAAAGCGGTCCCGCCGCCGGACTGGAACCGGCGAAGGACTCCAGCCCTTACCGGATTGCCATGGCCGGGGGCTTTGACAAGGTTACCATCCAGCAGCTTATCCAGGGACCAAGTCAGGACGAAACGCCCGAAGGGGCGGAACTGGCCGAACCGGCCCCGAAGGACCGGGTTATGAACTGGTTCGCCACGGCTCACCAGCCGCACGAATTCTACCTGACCTATTTCGGCGTCAACCAGCCTTCTCAGGCAGTCGCGGCGGTCCCGCCGGGCGAACGCTACAAAGGCGAAGTCATTGATACCTGGGAAATGACCTCCACTCCGCTGGACGCGCCGGTCGAGCGCGGCAGCGTGGTGACTTTGCCGGTCAAACCGTACCAGGCGCTGATTTTGCGCCGGGTCCACTAAATTGGTACAGGGCTAGAATTTAAGGTCAGGTTGGCACTGGTGCCAGGCAACTACCATTCCAATCAGGAGATTGAATAATGTCCGTTAAGGAGAACAACGAAGTTGAACAATGGGGTATTTTCGAGGTCGCTATAGAGGGTTCCGCCGCCGGTAATCCCTTTCTGGACAATACCTTTACGGCCACTTTTAGCCAGCAACACCGGGCTATCGAGGTCGCAGGTTTTTACGATGGCGAGGGTATCTACCGGGTACGCTTCATGCCGGATACTACCGGGCGTTGGAGCTATCGCACCGACAGCAACCTGGCCGAGCTAAGCGGGCAGGAAGGCACTTTCGAGGTGAAACCGGCGGGCCGGGGAAACCACGGACCGGTGCGGGTCGCTAACACCTACCATTTTGCCTACGCCGATGGCACTTCTTACAAACAAATCGGCACCACCTGTTACGCCTGGGCTCACCAGGGCGACGCCCTCGAAGAACAAACCCTGGCAACCCTGAAGACCGCGCCCTTTAACAAAATGCGGATGTGTGTCTTCCCGAAGCATTACGCCTTTAACGAAAATGAACCGGAATATTACCCTTTTCCGCTCCTGGCAAAAGGTTCGAGCAAGTGGACCGGCAACTGGGATACCGTTAAAGGTATCGAAGGCTGGCGTTTTGATTTCGACCACTTCGACCCGGCCTTCTTCCGGCACCTGGAACAGCGTGTCGGTGATTTGCTGGCCCTTGGTATCGAAGCCGACCTGATTTTGTTCCACCCTTACGACCGCTGGGGTTTCTCGACCATGAGCGCCGAGCAGGACGACCGCTACCTGCGCTACATCGTGGCCCGTTTGTCAGCTTACCGGAATGTCTGGTGGTCGATGGCGAACGAGTACGACCTCATGCCGCAAAAATCCCTCGCCGACTGGGATAGGTTCTTCCGGGTCGTCCTCGAAAGCGACCCCTACCAGCACCTGCGCTCGATTCACAACTGCCGGGGTTTCTACGACCACTCGAAACCCTGGGTCACGCACCAGAGTATCCAGCATTCCGACCTGGCCCTGACGACTAAATGGCGCGAGGACTACAAAAAGCCGGTCGTGGTGGACGAGTGTTGTTACGAGGGGGACATCTGGCAGTTCTGGGGTAATATCACGCCCCAGGAGATGGTTCTGCGCTTCTGGGAAGGCACCGCACGCGGCGGCTATGTCGGGCACGGCGATACCTTCTACGACCCCAACGATGTAATCTGGTGGGCCAAAGGCGGTGTCCTGAAGGGGGTCAGCGCGCCACGCCTGGCCTTCCTGCGCAAGGTGCTGGAAGACGGTCCGGTGGAAGGGCTGGAACCCCAGACCGGAATTGTACGCGGTATGCGTCCAATCGTGGTTGGTAAGGCTCATGATTATTACATGGTCTATTTTGGCAATCACCAACCGGCGGTTATGCAACTCAATCTACCCTCGGACGAGAAATACCGGGCCGAAGTGCTGGATACCTGGGAAATGACCGTGACCCGGCTGGACGAAGATTATTCCGGGGCTGTAAAAATTGCTATCCCGGTGGTAAAGCCCTACCAGGCCCTGGTATTGCGGCGATTGGCCTGACCGGGCCTGGCCTAGCAGAAAATGAAATGTTCAATTGTAGAAAATGATATTGACAATTCAAAACTGCCCCTTTACACTGCAAGGTAGAGAATAGTTAATATCATTAGAATAATTATTCAGGAGCCAAAAAATGGCAAATTATGAATTCGGCGCAGGTATCTGGATGTTCCAGCAGTTTGTAGACCGCTATGCTACCGATGCCTACGGCCCGCCCGTCAGTACCCTCGAAGCTATCGAGAAAGCCGCCAGGGTCGGCTATATCAAGTGCCTCGACATCAACTATCCTTTCGCCGGGGAAGGCGTGACGGTTGAGCAGGTCAAAGAAACCCTGCAAAAGACCGGTATCCGGGCCCAGGCCATTACCCCGCACATTTATATGCGCGAGTACCAGAAGGGAAGTTTTACCAACCCCGACCCGGCGGTCCGCCGCCGCACGATTGAACTTGGCAAGACCGCTATCGACATCGCCCACCAGCTTGACGCCAAATACGTCAAGTTCTGGCCCGGCCAGGACGGGTTTGACTACCCCTTCCAGGTTGATTACGCCAAGCTGTGGGACTACTCGGTCAGCGGGGTCCGCGAAGTGGCCCAGACCGACTCGACCATGCAATTTGCGATTGAATATAAAGAGAAAGAGCCGCGCAACCGGATGTTCTTTAGCTCGGCGGCGCGCACGCTTCTGGCAATTGAGGATATGGGTGTTAATAACGTCGGTATCGTCCTCGATAGCGGCCACTCCTCTTTCGCCAAAGAAACCCCCGCCGAGGTGGTCCAACTGGTCGCCCGCCGGGGCAAACTGGTAAGCGTGGAAGTTAATGATAACTGGCGTGAATGGGATGACGATATGACCTTCGGCTCAGTCCACCTGACCGAGGCTTTGGAGTTCATGCAGGCTTTGCGGAAAATCAACTGGCAGGGACCGATTTTGCTCGACCAGTTCCCGTTCCGCGAAGATTCGATTAAAGCGGCCCAACTGAGCATCGAAACCATCAAGGCGCTGGACGGGATTCTGGACCGGATGGACCTGGCCGCCCTGGAAGCAGCCCAGGACCGGCAAGACGCCCTGGAAGCCCAGAAGATTGTTTTACAAACTTTGCTCGGTGTTAAACTACTGGCCCACCAGGACTAAAGGGTTCCACCAGAGAAACCAGGACCGCTACTAAATTTCACGGCAGCTACAGGCAAGAAGGAAAAGCAAGGACGCTTTACCGGTAACCCGGTGTGGGGCGTACCTGGTTTTCCTTTGCGCCAGGGCTCGCAGCCAGGGCTCGTAGCCAGGGCCAGAATAAAAGTAAAACGGTACCTGAAGCAATTAGGAATGGGGTAAAGGCCCCAAAAAGGCCGGTTTAAAGGTAAGATTGATGAATAAAAACGATGAAAATACTGAAAAAATAGCTCGCCTGCGCCAGATAGCTACCAACGTGCGGCTGCGTGATATGGAAATGATTTACCAGGCCAGGCTCGGCCATATCGGCGGGGATTTCTCGGCAACCGACATCCTGGTAACCCTCTATTTTGAAGTCCTCAAAATAGACCCGAAAAATCCGACCGCGCCTGACCGGGACCGCTTTATCCTGAGCAAAGGTCACTGCGCCGGGGCGCTCTACACCACGCTGGCGTTTGCCGGGTTCTTCCCGGAAAGTGAGCTTGCGACCTTCGCCCAGCCGCTTTCCAACCTGAACGGTCACCCCAACCGCAACAAAGTACCAGGCGTCGAGACCAATACCGGCCCGCTCGGTCACGGTCTTCCGGTGGCGGTCGGGACGGCCCTGGCTTCCCAACTGACCGGTCTCAACTACCGGGTCTTTGTGATTACCGGTGATGGCGAATTGCAGGAAGGCAGCAACTGGGAAGCGGCTATGTCGGCCTCCCACTACAAACTCGATAACCTGACCGTAATCGTGGACCGCAACCGCCTCCAACAGGGGGCCGGGACCGAGCAGACCAACGGTCTTGACCCGCTTGATGAGAAATGGCGGGCCTTCGGCTGGTCGGTCCGCGAAATTGACGGTCACGATTACAATACTCTGCTCGATATTTTCGCCCAGGTGCCTTTCGAACCTGGCAAACCGAATTGTATAATTGCCAATACCCATAAAGGCCAGGGCGTCTCGTTTATGCAGGATAACGTGGCCTGGCATCACAAGGTTCCCAACGCGGCTGAGTACGCGGCGGCCCTCAAAGAACTTTCGGCCCAGAATGGCGCGACTCCGCTTGAATTGCCTAAAATAGAAGTAAAGGTGGGGGTATGACACAACTTTTTGATTGCCGGGACGCTTTTAACGAAAAGCTTCTCGAACTGGCCCACCTGGATACCCGCATCGTGACGGTCGTCAACGACTCGGTCGGGTCGAGCAAGCTGACCCAATTCCGGGCTGAATTCGCCAATCGCCTGATAAACGTCGGTATCGCCGAGCAGAACATGGTCGGGGTCGGGGCCGGGCTGGCGAACGGCGGCCTTATACCGTTTGTCTGCGGGGCTTCGCCTTTTCTGACCGGGCGCGCCCTCGAACAAATCAAGGCTGATGTAGCCTACTCGAACACCAACGTCAAACTTTGCGGGATGAGCAGCGGGATGGCCTACGGCGAACTCGGACCCACCCACCATTCTATCGAGGACCTGGCCTGGCTGCGGGCAATCGCCAATATGACCATTATCGTCCCGGCGGACCCGGTCGAAACCTCCCAGGCGGTCGCGGCGGCGGCTTCGATTACCGGCCCGATGTTTCTCAGGATAAGCCGGGTGGGAGTCCCGGTGGTCCATCCTGCTGATTACAAGTTTGAAATCGGTAAAGCCGCCCGTCTGCGGGAAGGGCGCGACATCACCCTGATTGCGAACGGGGTGCTGGTCCACAAGGCCCTCGAAGCGGCGGAACAACTGGCCTCCGAAGGTATCGAGGCCCGGGTCCTGAACATGGCGACCGTGAAACCGCTGGACGAAGAAGCGGTCCTGGCGGCTGCCGCCGAGACTGGCGCTATTGTGACCGTCGAGGAACATACCATTTACGGCGGGCTGGGTAGCGCCGTGGCGGAAGTGGTCGTGACCCACCAGCCGGTGCCAATGCGTATCCTGGGTGTGCCGGGGGTCTTCGCGCCGACCGGTTCGGCGGAGTGGTTGCTCGACCATTTCGGCCTGAACGCTGCCGGTATCTATAACGCCGCCCGCGAACTTGTTAAACCTACCAAATAATTTTTGGACTGAATAACACTGGTGGTTAAACGCAGCTATGGCAGCTAGAGACAGCAGCAAAAACATCCTGGCAATTGACCAGGGTACGACCAACACCAAAGTTTTGCTAATAAATCCCGCCGGGCAGATTATCGCGCACGCTTCCCGGCCCCTCACCCAGACCTATCCGCGTCCGGCCTGGGTGGAGCAGGACGCCGCCGCTATCTGGGAAAGTGTCCGCGAGGCGATAGACGACTGTCTGAGCGGGGCGGGAGATGTGGCCCTGGCCGCGATAGCCCTGACCAACCAGCGTGAGTCGGCCCTGGCCTGGGATAGACAGAGCGGCGAACCGCTCGGACCGGTCATCGGCTGGCAATGTCGTCGCACCGCCGATTTTTGCGCCAACCTCAAAGCCCAGGGGAAAGGCGCGTTCCTGGCCGAGCGGACGGGTCTGGCGATTGACCCGCTCTTTTCGGCCAGCAAGATGAACTGGCTTTTGCAGAATATCCCGGACGGTTTCCGGCGGGCCGAGCGGGGCGAAATCTGCCTCGGTACCATGGATAGCTGGGTGCTGTGGAATTTATCTGGCGGCCTGACCCACGCGTGCGACCTCACCAACGCCTCCCGGACCCAGCTTTTCGATATTCATAAGCTGGCCTGGGGTGACGACCTGCTGGCCCTATTTGAAATACCGAGGGCAGCCTTGCCGGAAGTCCGGCCTTCGCGGGCTGATTTTGGCCGCAGCGTGGGGTTGGGCCGGTTGCCCGCCGGGATACCCATCCTCTCGATGATTGGCGATTCCCACGCGGCCCTGTTCGGGCAGGCCGGGTTTCGGCCCGGCGCGGTCAAGGCGACCTACGGCACCGGTTCCTCCCTTATGACCCCCACCACTCAACCGGTCCTTTCCCAAAACGGCCTTTCAACCACAATCGCCTGGGCCCTCGACCGGGACAATGTCACTTACGCTCTCGAAGGCAATATCAGCGTGACCGGGGCGGCGGTGCAGTGGCTGGGCGAATTTTTGGGGCTTGAACACCCATCCAAAGATGTAGCTCGCCTGGCCGAAAAGGTAAAAAGTTCGGAAGGGCTATACCTTGTCCCGGCTTTTGTCGGGTTGGGTGCGCCTTACTGGAACGCGGCGGCGCGCGGCCTCATCAGTGGCCTGACCCGCGGTTCGACAGCGGCCCACCTGGCCCGGGCCACCCTCGAATCTATCGCCTACCAGGTCCGCGACGTTTTCGAGGTAATGAAAGCCGAGTCAGGGGCTGATTTGAAAGTGCTGCTGGCCGATGGCGGGGCCAGCGCCAACCCGACCCTGATGCAGTTCCAGGCCGACATCCTCGGCTGTACCATGCTCAGGAGCGATTCGGCGGAAGCCTCCCCCCTGGGCGCGTCTTACCTGGCCGGGCTAGCCGGGGGTATCTGGGCAAGTCTGGACGAAATCGAAGCATTGCCCCGGCCCCGCACCCGGTTTGAACCACGCATGGCCGAAAGCGAACGGGCCAGCCTCTACGCCGGGTGGAAAAGCGCCGTCGCCCGCGCCACCCTGGAAACCTAGCCTTTAACCCTACCGGTCCGCCGACTTTTAGCAAGCCTTTACCGGCTTGTTTTTCTTTCAAGCCGCTTTCTATACGGCTTCATGACTTCTTAAACTGGGAGATAGTAACTGATGTCGCAAGAAACGAACCCGGTGCAGCCCTGGCAGGAAACAGAAATTTCTTTTGCCGCTGCCCACGACTACGCAAACCCTTATACGGACGTGGACGCCTGGACCGACTTCACCCACGAATCCGGCCAGACTCTTCGCCGCCCGGCTTTCTGGGACGGTGGGAATACCTGGCGGGTCCGCTTTGCCGCCCCGCTGGTCGGAAACTGGAAGTGGCAAAGCTTCAGTTCCGCCGAGGACATTGGGCTGGACGGGCTTACGGGCCAAATCACGGTAACGCCCGGCTCCAAGAGCCCCAACAAATTCTACCGGCACGGCTTCTGGGGCATGTCGCCGGGCAAACGCAACCTGGTCCACGCCGATGGCAAGCCGATTCTTCTGGCCGCCGATACCGCCTGGGCTCTACCCTGGCGGGCTACCCTCGAACAATGTGAGGTCTATGCCGCCGACCGCCAGGCCAAGGGGTTTAACGCGGTCCTCTTAATGAGCGTCCAGCCCGATATGGAAGCGCGCGGCCCGCGTGACCGCACCGCCGATGAGGGTTTCGATGTCGGTTTCGAGGATTTGCCGCAGGGCCATATCAACGAGCTAAACCCGGTCTATTTCCAGTATTTCGACCGGTTAGCGGCTACCCTGGTCGCCCACGAAATCGCCCCGGTCCTGCAGCCGGTCTTCTTCGGGTTTGGCTGGAAAGGCCAGAAAGTGGCCGGGCCGGTGGTGCCGCCCGCCGAATATGCCCGTTATTGCCGTTACCTGGTGGCGCGGTACGGGGCGCGCCCGGCGATTTACCTGGTGGGGGCCGACGGTTCGGGCTACGAGCCGCAAGTCCCGGCGGGCGGGGCCGAAATCGAAGCCTGGGACGCCTATCACCAGCCGGCCGGCATCCATTACCGGCCCCACGCCGACAACCGGGCCTGGCAGGAGAGCGACTGGCTTGATTTCCAATGGTGCCAGACCGGGCACATCGGGGAACATATCCCCGAACGGGTCACCGATATGTGGCGCAATACCCCGGTAAAGGCGGTTGCCAATGGCGAGCCGAGCTACGAAAACACCCGCACCATCGGGATGGCCGCAGGCTGGTGGCAGGGTCACGAAGCCTGGTCGAACCTCTGCGCGGGCGGCACCATGGGAGTGGTCTACGGGGCGGGTAGTCTCTGGCAGTGGAAACTGAGTCCCGACGAACCGGGCCAGTCCCCCTACTTTGTTTCGCCCAACGCGGGCTGGCGGGAAGCACTCGACTTTGAGGGATCGCGCTATGTCGGGATGGCCGCGCGTATCCTGGACGGTCTGCCCTTCGCCGATATGGAGCCAAACTGGCAGGTCAGCCTGGGGCGGCGCGGTCTGCTGGTGCCGGGTAAACTGTATATCGGTTATCTTTCGGAGGGCGGCATGATGATGTTGTACGGCGACCAGGTGCCGTTGCCCTACCGGGTGGTAGACCCTCGAACCGGCGAAACCCTCAAAAAAGGAGTGCGGAGTTCTCCCGGTGAATGGATTAGCGACGAGGGCGGCGCCCCGCGTCTCTATATTTGCTGCGCCGAATAATAAATGTCAGGGGTTTTTAAGCAGGGGTTGTGACCGCCAGGAAACCCTCTTACCGGATATCTATCTTTGTTATCTTTGTTGCCGTAACCGGGGTGATTGCAGTCTTGCTAAAGCTGTGGTAGTCACCCCGGTTCGATTCAGCCAAAATTGTCTAAACCCGGACTTTCAACTAGAATATGCGAGTTGCAGCTAGGGCCGGTTTAAGAGCTGAATATAAAATAACTTTAAAACTGCTAAACTTACTATTAATATACAGCCTGGCAGCCCTGATTTATAAACTCGCTAAATATTGAGGAGTACCTATGGCACGATTAGACGAACTCCGGCTACTTACCAGGGTAGCGCGCCTTTATTATGAGCAGGATATGACCCAACCTGAGATTTCCGCCCAGTTGGATTTATCCCAGGCCACCGTATCCCGCCTCTTAAAGCGCGCCAAACAGGAGCATATCATTCGTATTACGGTCAACGTGCCTTTTGGGACTTACCCCGAACTGGAAGAAGAACTGCAACGGACCTACGGCTTGAAAGAAGTGGTGGTCGTAGACAGCCTCGAAGATAACGACCAGGTCTTGCGCGACCTGGGAGCCGCCGCCGCCTATTACCTCGAAACCACCCTTCACTCCACCGATGTAATCGGTATTTCTTCGTGGAGTTCGACCTTGCTGGCGATGGTTGACTCCATGCAGCCGATTAACAACCGGCCCTCCCAGGTAAAGGTCTTGCAGATCCTGGGTGGTCTCGGCAGCCCTTCCGCCGGGATTTACGCCAGCCGCCTGATTGGTCGCCTGGCCGACCGGGTGCGGGGCGAAGCCATTCTTTTACCCGCACCGGGCGTCGTCGGCTCCCCGGACGCCATTCCGATTTTCCTTGAGGACCGTTTCGTCCATCATACCGTGTCGCTGTTCGACCAGGTAACGCTGGCCCTGGTCGGGATTGGTTCGGTTGAACCTTCCGGGCTGCTTGCCAGCAGCGGGAACATCTTCTTGCCGGAAGAATTGAGGTTGCTCCGGGAAGCCGGGGCAGTCGGCGACATCTGCCTGCGTTTCTTCGATAAGTCCGGCAACCCTGTTCTGACTCCACTCAACAACCGGGTCATTGGGATTCAGCTAGAACAACTCCGCAAGGTCAAGCGGGCGGTCGGGATTGCCGGGGGTCCGCGCAAGCTGAATGCCATCCGGGGTGCGCTGGTCGGCCACCTGATTAACGTCCTGATAACCGATTGCTTTACGGCCCGCAAGTTACTCCAGAATAGCCAGCCGGACAGCGAAGGCGAACCGGGCGCGGTCGTCAGCGCCTAGACCGGGCTTTACCTTTCCTCTTATAAAACCTCTTGCAACCTGAGTCATCCCGAATTTTGAAACCTGGATGGCTCATTTCTATTTAAATTTATTTCCTATCTTTACTCGTACCCGGTAAACCCCCCAAGTTTTTTAGGATTATTTTAGAAGTTTTCAACCTGAATTTAGAAGTTCTTTAGACGATCGGGCTAAAATAAAGTTGGTCTGATAAAGCGTGTGGAGTGTAAAATGACTAACTTTAAGGCCCTTTTCAGGACGGCCCGGAAAACTACCGGCTCGACCGGGCCAGGCGTAAAACTGAATAGTCTGCTCTATTCTTCGACGGCCCGTTTACGCTGGCAGGGCATCCTGTTCAGTTTTGCCAGTATCGGGGCCAGCACCGCCCTCATGGTCTTTTTCAACGTCGCCCCCTATAACGTCAACATGGTTTATATGCTCCTGACGCTGGTAGCGACGGTCTGGTTCGGCCTGGGGACCGGCGTTTTAACCGCCGTGCTGGGTTTTGCCTGTTTCGATTTCTTTTTCATCCCTCCGTATCTGACCCTGGTTATTGATGCCGGGCAGGGCTGGACCGCCGTTTTTCTATTCCTGGGTACGGCCCTCTTTGCGAACCAGGTCGCCGGGCGGGCCAGGGAAAGCACCCGGCAGGCCCAACGCCGCGCCCTGGAAGCGACCGCCCTTTACGAGGTGGCGACCGCAGTTATAACCAAAATCGACCAGGGCGAAATGCTCTTGCAGGTCTTGCAAAAAGTGAGCCGGGTGCTCGACGCCGCCGGGTGTACCCTCTTTCTGGCAGGGGACAGCCGGGAGAATGGACTGCACCTCGTCGAAAGCACCAGGGTCGACAACTTCGATAAAAAGAAAATTTCGTTTCCAATCCGGCCCCATCCCGACCCGGTCCTGGCCGAGGCGGTCTTTAATCAAAACCGGCTGGCTTTTTATTCCGGGCCGGTCCTGGTCGAGCCAGACCCCGCCCCGACCCGTTCACCGGGCAGCGAACCGGAAAAACGTTGGGGCGCTATCGCCTATGTTCCGCTGGTCTACGGCAGCAAAGTGCTGGGTGTTATGACACTTATCAGCTTGCGAGCGGAAGAAGGCCAAACATTTAGCAGCGAAGAAAAGCGGCTGATCCAGGTCTTTGCCAACCACGTGGCCCTGGCGGTCGAGCATGCTCGCCTTATCAAGGAAGCCGCCGAGGTAGCCGCCTTGCGCGATTCCGACAAACTAAAATCGGCCCTGCTGGCCTCGGTTTCGCACGAATTACGCACTCCCCTGACCTCTATCAAGACGGCGACGGCCAATCTCCGGTCCAGCGGGATTGATTGGGACATCGAAGACCGGGTCGAAATCCTGGATATTATCGAGCAGGAAACCGACCGATTAACCCGCCTGGTTTCGAACCTGCTCGACCTGTCAAAAATCGAGGCCAATTCCCTGCGGCCCAACTTTGGCTGGTATTACTTGCCGGAAATCGTGATGAAGGTGGTCCAGCGGCTTCAAAAAACACCCCTGGTCCAATCGCACCCGGTTTCGACCTCGTTCCCCCCGGATTTGCCGCTTGCCCGCGTAGACTTTCTGCAAATAGACCAGGTCTTAACCAACCTGCTTGAAAATGCCGCCAAGTACTCGCCGCCGGATAGCCCTATCGCGGTCCAGGTCGAGGTTTTACCCGTGAGCCGGTTAAAGCCGCCCCAGGGCAAAGGCAGCGCTTTTTTTAAGGCTAAACCTGACCAGGAAATGCTGGTCGTGAAGGTGCTGGACGAAGGTCAAACTATCCCGCCCGCCGAGTTCGAGCGCATTTTTGATAAGTTTTACCGCATCCAGCCTAAAGCTTTGCCAAAAGCGGCCAAACCGATGGGGACCGGCATGGGATTAGCTATCAGTAAGGGGATTATCGAGGCGCACGAAGGCGTTATCTGGGCCCAGAACCGGCTTTACGGCGGGAACGTTTTTACGTTCGCCCTGCCTGTCACGCCCCTGGACGCAATCCCGGAGGACGGGGTGCCCGAACTTGAACTTGAGGAAAATAGCACCGAATCGACCTCCGAAGAAAGCTACGAAACAAGCTCCAATCAAAAGTAAAAAAATTTATAAGGTATGAGATGATGAACGCTAACCAACCGAAAACTTTTTACAGGGCCAAAATTTTGCTGGTGGATGACGAGCAGGCTATTTTGCACGGCCTGAAGCGCCAGCTTACGGCCCAGGGCTATGATATTCGGACGGCCAGTAACGGCCTGGAAGCCCTGGAAGAAATCAAGAAAAATCCGCCCGAACTGATTTTGCTGGACTTGATGATGCCGGGTATGGACGGTCTCGACGTGACCTACGAGGTGCGGTCGAAACTGCGAAATAATGTGCCGATTATCGTGCTGTCGGCCAGGGAAGAAGAACAGAAGAAGGTGGAAGCCCTCGACCTGGGCGCGGACGATTACCTGACCAAACCGTTTGGCCTGGACGAACTGTTAGCCCGGATTCGGGTGGCCCTCCGCCGGGCCCAGCGCAAGAGCAGCGAGGACGGCAGTAACTTTAGCAGCATCGGTGACGAACACCTGACCATCGACCTGACCCGTCACCAGGCTTTGCGCGATGGCAAGGAGCTAAAACTTACTCCCAAACAGTACGAACTGCTCCGCTATCTGGCCCAGAACCGGGATAAGTTAATAACCCACCGGATGCTCTTGCAATCGGCCTGGGGTCCGACCTATAGCAACGAGACTCAGTATTTGCACGTTTATATCCGGCAGTTGCGCCAGAAAATCGAGCTTGACCCGGCTAACCCGCGTTATATCCTGACCGAGCCGGGCCTCGGCTACCGTTTCCACCTGCCCTACCCCCACGACGAGGAGAACTAGTTCGGTTCTTTTAACAGGTTAAAATAATTCTTCAAGACCGTATCTTAAGAGAGCGGTCTTTTTAATTCATAATCTTTTATCTTCTCTTGCAATCAAACTAGCCCTGACTTAATACAGCCCTCTGATTGATGTGTTTAGAAAGTTTGGGTACGCTAAGACCTTTCAAAAACGCGCTAAGCCTCCATCTTGTCATTCTGTAGAAGGCTGAACAAACGAACACTTGGAAAGAACAAAGGGCCTTCTACAGAATCTCGCGCCGTTGGCGAAAAGCAAGGTCGAAAACTTTGCCAGGTCTGAAGTACCTCAGGTCGAAACCTGATTCTGCCTGAGATATGGGCCGGTTTTGGGTTTTACGCAACACCAATGGCGCGAGATTCCGTAAGCCGCCGTGCATTTCTGGCAAATTACCATTCTAGAAGCGGCTTACGGAATGACATTACTTTTGTAAGTGCTAACGCCAACGGCGCTGCTCATAGAGAGCCCCTAAGGGTTAGATTCCGCCAATGCGACACACCAGTGTGACTGCGACTACGCGCCGTGCGACGCGGAATGACAAAAATACAACCTTACCTATTTATCAATTCCAGTGGTTTGCCCGTCTTAAAAAAATTTAGAAATTATTAAGGGCCGGGTTAAAAACCTTTAGACCTTATTTAGAACCGTTTGTTAGGATTCAGTATGGAACACAAGGGTGTGATTTAGGAGAAAGTAACCGCCTGACCGGGCTCTGGCCGGGCCCTTTCCTTTCAAGTATGGCTTTCAAAGTGGATGCGATTATACCCCAAGAAAAAGTGAGGTTTAGAAAATGTTGGACCTGTTATTCGTCCTGGCGGGGCTGGGGTTTTTTATTGTGGCAATCCTGTACGTGGTCGGGTGCGAATGGTTGATTAAAGACCAAGGCGCTGCCCCCGCCGCCGAGCGGATTGAAACGACCGGGCAACAGGCGTCCGGCCAGCAACCTGTTTAACCCAGGCCGCCTGTAAAACTTTACATAAGACCAAAAAGTCCCGCTAAGAAACCTTAAGGGAAAGAATTAAGAAGGAAACTAAACACATGCCTCTTGAATTTTTGCTCGTGCTGATTGTAGCCGTTTTGCTGGTGGCGTACCTGACTTACGCCCTGCTGCAAGCAGAAAAATTTTAGGAAAATCTTAAGAAGGAAACCAATCCGATGACACTGAATGGAATACTCCAACTGGTGGTCTACTTTATCATCCTGCTGCTGATTACCAGGCCGATGGGTATCTATATCTACCAGGTATTCGCCGGGAAGAAAACCTTTTTACACCCGGTATTGCGCCCGGTCGAAAGAGGCATCTATAAAGTTCTCCGCCTTGACGAAACAAAAGAGATGAACTGGAAGGTCTATGCCGTCGCCATGCTGCTCTTTAGCCTGCTGACGATGTTGTTGACCTACCTGGTGTTGCGCTTACAGGATATTTTGCCCCTGAACCAGGCCATTGACGGCAGCGGCACCCATATCGGGAAAATGCCGGAAGCGCTGGCCTTTAATACCGCCGCCAGCTTTACCACCAACACCAACTGGCAAAACTACGTCCCGGAGGCCGGGTCGTATGCCGCATCAGGGGCAGCCAGCGCCGGGAGCGGCGTGACCTACTTTACCCAGATGACCCAGCTTGCTTTCCATAACTTCGTTTCGGCTGCGGTCGGCATCTCACTCGCCATCGCCTTTATCCGGGCCCTGGCCCGGCGCTCGGCCCGCGAAATCGGTAACTTCTGGGTTGACCTGGTCCGGTGCTGTCTCTATATCTTGCTGCCGGTCTGCCTCATTTTCGCGGTCGTGCTGGTCTGGCAGGGCGTTCCCCAGAACTTTAACGACTATACCGTGGCAACGACCCTTGAGGGCAATACCCAGGTTATCGCGCAGGGTCCGGTAGCGAGCCAGGAAGCTATAAAAATGTTCGGGACCAACGGCGGTGGCTTTTTCAATGCCAACTCGTCCCACCCGTTTGAAAACCCGACCCCCTTTAGTAACTTCCTGCAAATGCTCTCTATCCTGGCAATCGGGGCGGGCCTGACCTACGCTTTCGGGCGGTGGGTCGGCAACCAGCGCCAGGGCTGGGTCATTTTCGGCGCGATGGCGGTTCTATTGATAGCCGGTGCCTTCGTAATCTACGGCTTTGAGGCGGCGGGCAACCCGCTGGTGACAGCCCAGGGCGTGAACGTGGCGACGACCGATACCAACCCCGGCGGTAACATGGAAGGTAAAGAAGTCCGCTTTGGGATGGCGGCTTCCTCCCTTTTCGGAGAGGTGACGACCGCGGCCAGTTGCGGGGCGGTCAACTCCTTCTTTGATAGCTATACCCCTATCGCCGGGATGGTACCGCTTTTGAACATCGCCCTCGGTGAAATCGTGGTCGGCGGGGTGGGGGCCGGGTTCTACGGCATCCTGGTCTTTGTTATCCTCTCGGTCTTTATCGCCGGGCTGATGGTGGGCCGGACGCCCGAATACCTGGGCAAGAAAATCGAGGCCCGCGACATGAAAATGGTGATGCTGGTCGTGCTTATTCTGCCGTTGAGCATCCTCGGCTTTAGCGCCCTGGCCTCGATTAACGACATCGCCCAGCATAGTATTGCCAACCCTGGACCACACGGCCTGACCGAGATGCTCTACCTGTTTACCAGTTCGACCGGGAACAATGGCAGCGCCTTCGCCGGAATTACGGGTAACACCGATTTCTATAACACTTTAGGTGGGTTTGCGATGCTGATTGGCCGCTTCCTGATGATTATACCCATCCTGGCCCTGGCCGGGTCGCTGGTCAAGAAAAAGACCGTGCCCGCCAGTGTCGGCACCTTCCCGACCACCGGGCTGCTTTTCTCCGGGTTGCTGGTTGGCGTCATCCTGATTGTCGGGGCCCTGACCTATTTTCCGGCTTACTCGCTGGGACCGATTGTCGAGCAGTTCATTATGAACGCGGGCAAGTTATTCCAGGTCGGCTAAACCGGACATATAAGCAGCGTCAGGCCGCTTGAAAGTTAAGAGAAAGAAAAGAAATGTCTGAGCTAAACGTCAACAATTTGCAGGCCCCCGTAAATAGCGGGGTGGATTTGCCGGGGGGACCGAATCCCAAAAACACCCTGGCAAGCGCGCCCGGTCAGCCCGGAAACCGCCCGCACCGGGCCAGTTCCATCTTCGACCCGGTCCTGATTCGGCAGGCCATCGGCCCTTCACTCGCCAAGCTTGACCCGCGTGTCCAGCTAAAGAACCCGGTGATGTTTGTGGTCGAGGTCGGCAGCATCATCACTACCATCAGTTTTGTGGCCGGGTTTTTCGATGGGGCGAGCCAGAAAGACCAGTTCTTTGTCGGGTTTACCTCGCTCTGGCTCTGGTTCACAGTTGTTTTCGCCAACTTTGCCGAGGCGTTGGCCGAAGGACGCGGCAAGGCCCAGGCCGACACCCTGCGCCGCACCCGTACCGAGACTCTGGCGAAAGTTATTACCCGCAACCAGGCCGGGACACCTGAGGTCGAGACCCGCGAATTACCGGCCTCTCAACTTAAAAAAGGGGACGTGGTGCTGGTTGTGGCGGGACAGGTCATTCCGGGCGATGGCGAAATTGTCGAGGGTATCGCCAGCGTGGATGAAAGCGCCATCACCGGGGAGAGCGCCCCGGTTATCCGCGAGAGCGGCGGCGACCGCTCGGCGGTAACGGGAGGCACCAGGGTCCTTTCAGACTGGATAAAAGTCCAGGTTACCTCCAACCCCGGCGAAAGCTTTTTGGACCGGATGATTGCCCTGGTCGAAGGGGCTAACCGCCAGAAGACACCGAACGAAATCGCCCTCAACATCCTGATTGCGGGTCTGACCATCGTTTTCATGCTGGTCATAATCAGCCTCCAGCCTTACGCCATCTATAGCGGCGCGCCTCAATCCACCACTATCCTGGTAGCCCTGCTGGTCTGTCTTATCCCGACTACCATCGGCGGGCTACTCTCGGCCATCGGTATCGCCGGGATGGACCGCCTGGTGCAGCGCAACGTGCTGGCGATGAGTGGCCGGGCCGTCGAAGCCGCCGGGGACGTGGACGTGCTGCTGCTGGATAAGACCGGGACAATAACGCTCGGCAACCGCCAGGCCGCCGAGTTCGTACCGCTGCCGGGAATCAACGTGCGGGACCTGGCGGACGCTGCCCAGTTAAGCTCGTTGGCCGACGAAACCCCGGAAGGCCGTTCGATTGTGGTCCTGGCAAAGGAAAAATACGGTCTGCGGGGTCGCGAGGTGGCCGACCCTTCTGTCGAGTTCATCCCGTTTACGGCCCAGACCCGTATGAGCGGCATTAACTTTGACGGCACCGAGATTCGCAAGGGTGCCGCCGATGCCATCGTGAAATATGTGCGGTCGCGGGGCGGGGCCATTCCGCCGCAGCTTGAGGAAGTCGTGAGCGGTATCGCTAAAAACGGTGGTACGCCTCTGGTGGTGGCCCGCAACGACCGGGCGCTGGGTGTCATTTACCTCAAGGATATTGTCAAAGGCGGTATTCGCGAACGCTTCGACGAGTTACGGCGCATGGGTATCCGCACCGTAATGATTACCGGGGATAACCCCCTCACGGCGGCGGCGATAGCCGAGGAAGCCGGGGTAGATGATTTCCTGGCCGAGGCGACCCCCGAAACCAAGATGAAGCTGATTAAACAGCAGCAAGCAGGGGGCAAACTGGTGGCAATGACCGGGGACGGTACCAACGACGCCCCGGCCCTGGCCCAGTCTGACGTGGGGGTCGCCATGAATAGTGGCACGACCGCCGCCAAAGAGGCCGGGAACATGGTTGACCTGGATAGCAACCCGACCAAGCTTATCGAAATCGTGGAGGTGGGCAAGCAACTCCTGATGACCCGCGGGGCCCTGACGACCTTCTCGATTTCGAATGATGTCGCTAAGTACTTTGCGATTATCCCGGCGATGTTCGCGGTAGGGGCGGTGGTCGCCAACCCCAGCACCTCCCAGGACTATCTCAACTACCTGGGACCGCTCAACATCATGGGTCTGACCTCGCCCTACACGGCCATCCTGAGCGCGGTAATCTTCAACGCCCTGATTATCATTATGCTGGTGCCGCTGGCTTTGCGCGGTATCAAGTACCGGGCGCTGGGGGCCGCTTCCATCTTGCGGCGTAACCTCCTGATTTACGGCCTCGGCGGGGTAGTTGCACCTTTTATCGGCATCAAGATTATTGACGTAATCCTGACCGTGCTGGGTATCCGCTAGAAGTGACGCTCGTAGCGGTGGGAGGCCGGGAATAATAACCGGCCTCAACCCGCTTTCAGGCGAGAAAGAAAAGAAGAATTTAAAAGGAATTCTTAGGAAAATTAAAGGCAAGAAAATGTTAAAGACTTTAGGACGCGAAACCTGGAATTCGGTCAAAGTAATCGTAGTTTTACTGGTGCTAACGGTCATAATTTACCCTCTGCTGGTCTGGGGCATCGGCCAGGTCGCTTTTAACAAACAGGCCAACGGCAGCCTGATTACCAATTCGCAAGGGCAGGTTATCGGTTCGGAGCTTATCGGGCAGCAGTTTACCCGTGCAGAGTATTTCCATGGGCGGCCCAGCGCGGTTGGCTACAATGCCGCCGGGTCGGGCGCTTCCAACCTGGGGCCGACCAACCCCCAACTGATTGACGGCAACGGCAGCGAAGTGACCGTGACCGACGGGCAAACACCGCCGCCAAACGCTACCCCGGTCGCCGGGAAACCGAATACTTACTACGTACCGGGCAGTTACCTGGGCGTCAAGAATTACGCCGAACAATTCCGCCAGGAAAACGGCCTGGCCGCCGATGCCAAGTTGCCCGCCGATATTGTGACGGCCAGCGGGAGCGGTCTCGACCCTCAAATTTCAGTTGACGCGGCCACCCTACAGGTCAACCGGATTGTCCAGGCTCGCAAAGCCGAGGGCGGTAAAGCCGCCTCGATTACCCCGGAGCAAGTTAAAACTTTGATTGACCAGAATACTGATGGCCGCGACCTGGGTATCCTGGGCGAGCCGGGCGTCAATGTTTTGAAGTTAAACCTGGCCCTGGATAACCTGTTTGGTGCGCCGCCTGCCCCGGCCAAATAATTCTTTAGCTAAAAAGAATCGAGACAGACCGGAAACCCACAGTTGGCCCGAAATTTTCGGGCCAACTCTACCAAGACGAGCAAAAGGCGTATTTACATATGGAATGGTTAATCCTGGCGGTTATTTTCCTGGCCCTGGCCGGAATGTTGAACCTGTTGTTTTTCCTGCTTCAAAGACACCGGAACGAATTATAATAGTTAAAGTATGAGCGAAGAGGAAGAAAATTTAAACCGGCAAACTAACTCCCGGCCCAGGCCGCGCCAGTTGTCGCTCTCCGAAATCATGGAATCCCCGGCAGGATTTGAGTCTGACGGCGACAACCACGGCCCACCGGGTGAGCAAGACCCGGAGGTCAACGAAGAGCGGCCTCCGTTTTGGCGTCCCTACCGCAACCGGGGCAGCCTCAAAATATTCCTGGGCGCGGCGGCAGGGGTCGGGAAGACCTATGCCATGCTCGAAGAAGCCCGCGACCTCAAGGCCCAGGGTATGGATGTGGTAATCGGTTACGTGGAACTGCATGGCCGCAAAGAAACCGAAAAATTGCTGCAAGGTTTCGAAATAATCCCGCGCCGCCAGGTTGAATACCGGGGCACTGTTCAAGAGGAAATGGATACCGCCGCTGTCCTGGCCCGCCAGCCCCAGCTTGTGCTGGTGGATGAGTTGGCTCACACCAACCCGCCCGGCCTGGACCACACCAAGCGCTACGAAGACATCGAAGAAATCCTGGCTGCCGGGATTGATGTCTATAGCACCGTGAACGTGCAGCACCTCGAAAGTCTCAATGATCGGGTCTACGAATTGACCAAAACGCGGGTGCGGGAGACTTTCCCCGACCGCATCCTCGACCTGGCCGATAACGTTGTCCTGATTGATTTGCCGCCCGAAGAATTGCGCGAACGGATTCGCCAGGGCAAGGTCTACCGCCAGGACAAGATTTACCAGGCCCTCAATAATTTCTTCAAGACCAGCAACCTCCTGGTCTTGCGCGAACTGGCCCTGCGCGAGACCGCCGACGCGGTGGAGAGCAGCGCCAGCCAGCGCCACCATAAAGATAGCGATGAGGTCAGCGAGGAAGAACCCCTTTCGGCTAACTCTTTTGTCCTGATTTGCGTTTTACAAAACCCCCGCGAGGCCAGAATAATCCGGCGAGGCTGGCGAATAGCCCGCCGTTTGAACGCCCCGGTCGAAGTCGTGACGGTCTGGACCGACGACAACCGGAAAGCTTCGCAGGAAGAAGCTATCGCCCCTCTGCGCCTCCTGACCCGCTCGTTGAAGATGCCGTTTATTGAATTGAGTGGTGACCCGGTGGAACTCCTGGTAAACGAGGCCCGCACCAAACGCGCCACGCTTGTTGTAATCGGCGAAAGCTCCCGCCCCACCTTGCGGGAGCGGCTGTTCGGCGGTTTTACCGATAAAGTCCTTCGCCAGTTGAGGGGCATCGACGTTTATATTGTCAGTCTCACGGCCTAGAGCAGGCCCGGACTGACTTTGAGCATCGGTTTGGTGGGGCAAATGACCAGTTCGAAATAATAGCGGCCCATTTCTTCCGGGGAATAAGGCATGTTGTTGGTCAGCCACCATTCTATCAGGCTGATGCTGGCGGTGATGCTGTGATGCGCAATGATTTCGAGTGGGACCGGGCTATCGGGCTCGGCCTTGTGGGTGGTGACGATACGCTGTTCCACCTTGGCGATAACCTGCTTCATAATCTCCTGGCTGCCCAGCAATACCCGCACGATTTCGGAATGATCCGCCACATACCTGAATAAAGTCAGCCCAAACAGCCTGGGGTCGCCCCCTGCGTCGACCGGCGAAAGCAAGTCAATGATTTCTTCCAGGACCACCTCCCCCACCCCTTTGAGCAATTCATTTTTATCCCGGTAGTGCCGGAAAAAAGTAGCATAGCCCACGTTGGCCCGGTTGGTAATATCCCGGATGGTCACCGCTTCGTAGCCTTTTTCCAGCGACAGCGCAATCAGGGCCCGGCTGAGTAGCTGCCGGGTCCGGCGATGCCGCCGGTCCTCGCTGGCCGGGTTCGGAGTGACCCGGTCGGGAACTCTCGCTCCTTCTAAATTTTCCATTGACCCATAATCTTTTTCTTGTTTAACCATAGCTATAAATTTCACAAATGACTATTGACTTACGCCGAATTATGATATACACTATATTATATTATACACAGTCTATTGGAACGTTGCAACTCCCAGGCGATCTAGCAAAGGAGTTGTAGAAATAGGCTTTGTAGAGATTTACCCGAAAAGCAGCGGGGCTGCGGGTCTGCTGGCTTTGCGGTGTTCGCTGCCGACACATCGCATCCCCGGTTTGAAAAGTAGGTATTGTTTTACAAATTTAGAAGCTTTTAGGTAAGAGGAAAAGCAAGATGGGTAGATTTTTACATAACCTGGGCATATTCTTTTTTACAAAGAAATGGTGGGTTATCGCGTTCTGGGTGGTCATTTTAGCCATCCTGGGGACCGGGGCGGGCGTTTTCTACAAACCCGTCAGCAACGCCATTTCCATTCCAGGCACCGAGGCCCAGGTTGCCATTGACCGCGTAGCCCAATTATTCCCCAGCACGGGTAAAGGCTCCGGCACGATTGTTTATCATACCACCGATAAAAAAGTAAGTGATTTTCAAAGCGCAATCGAATCCAACCTGACCCAGGTCAAAAGCGTGACCGGGGTCGTAAACGTAGTCAGTCCCTTTATCAATCCTAACGCGGTTTCAAGTGATGGCAAGACCGCCTATGCGCTGGTCCAGTTGAAGGACGGGTCCGGCCAGATAGATAAAGCCATTCTCGACCAGATTGCCAGTATTACAGGCAGTATCAATAATAACGGCCTTGAGGTCGAACGGGCCGGGGGCCTGATTTACCTCGGCGTGGGTGAAATTATCGGCGTCACCGAAATCGTTGGTGTCCTGATAGCCCTGATGGTGCTGGCAATAACCTTTGGCGCGTTGATTGCCGCCGGGATGCCGTTGCTTATCGCCATCCTGGGGGTCGGTATCAGCGTGGCCGGGCTGTTTTCGCTCAGCCAGGTCGTCAATATTAGCTCAACCACCCCGGTCCTGAGCCTGATGCTCGGCCTGGCGGTCGGTATCGACTATTCGCTCTTTATCATTTCACGCTACCGTAACCTGCTCCTGGAAGGCCATAGCTACAAGGACGCTGCGGGCCGGGCCATCGGCACCGCCGGGAACGCCGTTATTTTCGCGGCGACCACGGTGATTATCGCTTTGTCCGCCCTGAGCGTTGTCAACATTCCTTTTATGACCACCATGGGCCTGGCCGGGGCTGCCGCGATTGCGGTCGCCGCCCTGGTCGCTGTCTCGGTCTGCCCGGCCATTTTCGGTATCGCCGGGAAAAATATCTTTGGTAAGAAGACCGCCGCTAAAATTGCCGAGGCGCAGCAGCAAGGCGTGATTGCTCATCACTCTGTCAGCCAATCGACTATCTGGTATAAGGGTGGGCGCATCCTTACCCGCACCCCGGTAGTGCCGATTATTTTCAGCCTTATCGTGGTAGCGTTGCTGGCCTTCCCGGTGACAAATCTGAAACTCGGCCTGCCCAACGACGAATACGCCGCTGCGAATACCACCCAGAAAAAAGCTTACGATTTGCTCTCCAACGCCTTTGGGGTCGGATTTAATGCGCCTTTAATCGTGCTGGCCGATAATGTCCCGCCTGTCACGGATGCCGATAAGGCGGCGGTCCGGTCCGCTCTGACGGCGGCTTTCCAGAAGCAGATTGATGCCCAGACGGCTGCGATGACGGCCAAATTCCAGAAGCAAGCCGCCGAGGCCAATACCCCGGAACTCAAGGCCAAGTTGCAGCAGGACATCGCGACAGCCCAGACCGAGGGCCAGAAACAACTGGAAGCGGCCAAGGCTCAGCTTGAAACCCAGATTGCCCAGTATTCCAACCTGGCCGAACTGAATAAAATCGCGACCCAATTGAACCAGGTTTCCGGCGTTAAGGTCGCCCAGCCTGCCTCGGTCACCGCCGACGGCAAGACCGGGATTATCCAGGTAATCCCCGCCAGCGCCCCTTCGGCTCAGCAGACCTCCGACCTGATAACCAATATCCGCACCAACCCGGCGAAAGCCAGCGGCAACCCGCAGGTTGCGCTCTCCGTGACCGGCTATACCGCTCTGCAAGACGATATTAACACCAAGCTGGCTAACGCCTTGCCGGTCTACCTGGTCGTGGTAGTGGGTCTTTCCCTGATACTGCTGCTGATTGCTTTCCGCTCAATCCTGATACCGATAAAGGCAACCGTCGGATTCCTGTTTTCGGTCCTCTCAATGTTTGGTGCCACGGTGGCGATTTTCCAGTGGGGTTGGTTGGGTATCGCGGACGCGGCCCCGATTATCAGCTTCATGCCCATCATAACCACCGGTATCCTGTTCGGGCTGGCGATGGACTACGAATTCTTCCTGGTATCGAGCATGCACGAGGTTTACGCCAGGACCAGTGACCCCAAACGGGCCGTTGAAATCGGCTTCAGTATGGGTGCCAAAGTGGTCACGGCGGCGGCAGCGATTATGGTCGCGGTCTTCGCCGGGTTTATCGGCAACCACGACGCCAATATCCGGTCTATCGGGTTTAGTCTGGCGATTGGGGTGTTCGTGGATGCCTTTATCGTCCGTATGACCCTGGTACCCGCCGTGATGTACCTGCTCGGCAAATCGGCCTGGTGGATTCCGAAATGGCTGGACAAAATCCTGCCGCCGGTATCTATCGAGGGTGAGGCGGAAGAAGGCGACTTCGATACAAGCGAAGCGGTTGAGCCGGTCCGGTAGCCGGAACCGCTAATCATTAAGATTTAACCTGACGGTGGGTTACCTGGCGCGTCCAAAAGGCGTGGCGGGTAACCCACTTTTATTTCTGGATAAAACCTCTTTTTCCTGCTTTCTCTGCCAATTTCAAAAACTAACGAAAATCTTATACACATCCCCTTGACTTAGAGCACTCTAACTATTCTATACTAGGGCTATGACAAATACTATTACTATTGCGCCACCAGAGGCCACCCTGACCATCAAGCAGGTGGCGGCGCAGAGTGGTTTAAGTGAATACACCCTGCGCTATTACGAGAAAATCGGCCTGATTGAGCCGATTCCTCGTGACGAAAGCAGCGGGCACCGCCGCTACCGGCCCGAAACCGTCCAGCAACTGGAATCGCTTTCGTGCCTGCGGGCGTGCGGTCTTTCCCTCGACGATATGCGGATTTATTTGAAGAAAGGGCTACACGATGACGCTTCCGTCGCCGCCGAGAAAAAAGCCCTGTTCCAGGCTCACGCCGCTAAAGTTGCCGAGGAAATCCGCCAGCTCGAAATTCGCCAGCGGTACTTGAACGGGAAGATTGCCTACTGGGATGCGCGTCTCAAAGGCGACCTGGTACTGGCCGAGCAAATCGCGGCCCAGAACCATGAAATCGCCAGCGAGCTAAAATAATTATTTAAAATAGCAAAGGATAATCAATTTTCATGAGCAAAACATGGTTTATTACGGGTGTCTCGCGCGGGTTTGGCCGGGAATGGGCGGAAGCCGCCCTGGAACGTGGGGATAACGTAGCCGCGACCGCCCGCCACCTTGATACCCTGGATGACCTGGTCGAAAAATATGGTAAAGCCCTCCTACCCATTCAACTTGATGTTACCGACCGCCAGGCCGATTTTGCAGCCGTCCAGAAAGCCGCCGAATACTTTGGCAGGCTCGATATTGTCATAAACAATGCCGGGTACGGCCACTTTGGCGTAATTGAAGACCTGACCGAAGAAGAAGTCCGCGCCCAGCTCGAAACGAATTTCTTCGGCGCATTGTGGATTACCCAGGCTGCCCTGCCGATTATGCGGGCCCAGGGTTCCGGCCATATCATCCAGGTTTCAAGTATTGGCGGCATCAGCGCCTTTCCCGGTATCGGGGCTTACCACGCCTCCAAGTGGGCCCTTGAAGGTTTTTCCCAGGCCCTCTCGCAAGAGGTGGCTTCCTTCGGTATCAATGTCACGCTGATTGAGCCGGGTGGGTTCTCGACCGACTGGGCCGGTCCATCGGCCAAACACAGCGAGATAAGCCCGGCTTACGCTCCTATCTGGGAAGCGCGGCGGCAGAACGCTGTTAGCGCAAAACGGGGCGACCCCCAGGCTACTCGCGGCCCTATCCTCAAGATAGTTGATGCCGAAAAACCGCCCCTGCGCGTCTTCTTCGGTACCGCCCCGCTCGAAATCGCTACCAAAGACTATGAATCCCGGCTGGCGACCTGGCGGGAATGGCAACCGGTTTCAATCGAGGCCCAGGGAGAATAATTCGGTGTAGGGTGCTTTGTTGTCATTCCGCGCGCAGCGACACCCTTTAGGTCGCACCTACGGGCGTCCCCGGTCCGTTGGACAATATCACGGTCGCTGGCGCGTGGTATCGAAATTTCCCAGACTTTGTTCGCGCTCAGAGGGTGTAACAAGTATTTGAGACAAGAAAACAAAGAACCGGGCTAACTTCTTCAAATAATAAAAGAAGTTAGCCCGGTTCTTTTAATTCGCTCTAAGGCCGGTTTAGTTTTCCGGCTTGAGGTACTTGTTGAACCATCCGGCGACCCTGGTTAGAAGGTCGCGCTGGTGATGCATCTCTTTGATGGTGTGCGGTTCGCGGGGATAGACCACCATCTCGACGGTCTTGCCCAGGATACGCAACGCGTTGTAAAACTCCCGGCCCTGGCCTAACCGGACCCGCTCGTCGCTGCCGCCGTGCAATAGCAGAGTCGGGGTCGTCACTTTCGTGACATAGGTGATAGGCGAAGAACGCAGGAAGATTTCCGGGTTGACGTAGGGAGTCGTCAGGAATTGCTGGGTCGGCAGCCAGTTGGAAATATCGGCAGCCTGGAAGCTAAAGAGGTTGGTCACCCCCGCCCCGACAATAGCCGCCTTGAAGCGGTCGGTGTGCCCGACGGCCCAACTGGTCATGTAGCCGCCATAACTCCAACCGCCGATACCCATCCGGTCCGGGTCCACCAGGCCCCGCTCAATCAGGGCGTCTACCCCGCTCAAGAAATCGTCGAAGTCGCCAATACCCCAGTTTTGCTTGTTGGTCCAGGAGAAATCGCGGCCTCGCCCGGCGCTACCACGTGGATTAGCCAGCAAAACAGCGTAGCCGTTGGCGGCCAGCCACTGGCCCCAGTCGTGCCAGTTAGCCATAAAGCGGTCGAGCCAGTACCAGGTCGGCCCGCCGTGGACATCCACCACCAGCGGATAGCGTTTGCCTTCCTCGTAGCCGCTCGGATAGATTAAAACACCCTCGATGTCCCGGCCATCCGGCGCTTTCCAGCTAATAGATTCGGTCTGGCCCAGGCTGACCTCGGAAAGGAAAGCATTGCAGTGGCTAATTTGAGCGGTTTCGCCGTCAAGGTCAATCGCCCAGACATCGCCGGGGTGGGTGCCGTCTTCCAGCACCGTCGCCACATGGCGCCCATCCTGGCTGGCGGTAGCCTGGAAACTCCAGCTATTCACTTCCGCCGGAATCCGAGGCAATTTGATTTCTTCGACTTCCCCACCGCTCGCGGCGACCTTACCCAGGCGGGTAAGCGTGCTGTCCACCGCGATTACTAGCAGATTATTGTTGTCGAGCCAGTCTGTCCAGTAGATGCCTCCCGCGTAGTCCTGGGTAACCACTTTGGGAGCGCCGCCCTGGTAAATGGCCCACAATTCGTTGGCCGATTCCTGGAACTCGGTCCCGTTGTTTATCCAGGCGAGCGATTTTCCATCCGGAGAACCCTTCAGGCCGGAGGTGGCATATTTAATCTGGGTCAGCTTCTCGCTCTTACCGTCTTTGTCGAAAGCCAGGATGTTCCAGCCGTGCGACTCATTGAGTACGGGGGCCCGGCTGGTCAGGACCGCCCAGCTACCGGCGTAGTAGGCAAAACCCTGGACCTGGTAATCCTCGGTGGTAATCAGTTTGGGTTCGCCCGCGCCTTCGGCGTCTATCGTCCAGAGGCGGGAATACTTGTAATTGTGGTCGTAATATTCGGCGTCGTCCCGCACCTTGATGCGCTCATCTTCCGCTTCATCGGTGCCATCCACCGCGAGATAGCCGATAGTAGTCCCGTTCGGGCTCCACTTGAGGCTGGTAACCCCACCCTTGGCGGAAGTGAGGCGCTTGCTTTCGCCGGTTGCCCCTACCGGTAGCGTGTAGAGTTGGGCCACATCGGCTTTGTCCCGGTCAGAGAGGAAAGCCAGGGTCTTGCCGTCCGGGCTCCAGCGCGGGGTGTGGTCAGCGTGGTTGCCCGCCGAGATTTTACGGGGAGCCGCCGAACCGTCAAATGGCACCAGCCAGATGCTGGCTGCCGCCGTCTTGAAACCGGGTTCACTATAGCTCTTGGTCACGGTAAAAGCTACCTGGGTACCGTCCGGGCTGACCTGGGGGTCAGCTACCACGTCCAGGGCAAAAAGGTCGTCAAGCGAAAACGTTCGCAAAGAGGGCATCGTAAGTCTCCTGTAAAAAGACCGCCACGGTGCGGCCATATTTTTGTAAGGTTATAAATAAAAGAGTTATTGTTTCTTATGGATGCGGCCACCAAAGCGGACCCATTCAATCTCGCCCGCTTCGTTCCGAATAAAGGCTATGATGCCACCCTTGAAAGGAAAATCGAGCATCATCGCTTCATCCGGGCTGGTAAAGGCCAGCCTGACCGGCGGCGGTGTAGGTGTGGCCGGGGAGTCCGGTTTGGGGAACCCGCCCTGGGACGTTGACTGCAAATAGAGTTCGCCATCTTTTAATTCGATAGCTACCCTGGATAAAATCGCCCTGTACTCCCCGGTGTACGCGCCGAATTCGTCCGAGTCCAACTGAAGATACTCGACCTCGGCGGCAGGTACATCCAGGTAATTTTCAAAGGCCCATTTTGCTACCTCGCCGCACAGGTTGGTTCCGCTCGTCGCGTTCGTGACGACCGTAATCGCAAACTTGCGTTCCGGGGCAATCTGTAACAGCGACATCTGACCGTTACTGGCCCCGCTGTGGCCGATTAAATAGACCTCCCCGGCTTGGTGAATCATCCAGGAGATACCGACCCAATCGTTTTTGGTGGGGCCGGGGGCCTGTTTGGCCTGCATCAACTTCATGGTCTCCGGCTTCAAAAGCTGGACGGTTTCGCCGTCAGGGGTCTGCCAGGAACCATCACCCATCTGGAATTGGGCGTAGCGCAGCAGGTCTTTGACATTGGTCGTCAACCCGCCGAGCGGGGCGCTGGTGCGCGATAAAGCCCAGGGTTGTTTGACATCGGTCGGGGTATCGTCAAAATAAACCTGGTGGCCGACCGCGAAGCGGTGGACAATCGCTTCTTCGGGGAAATAGAAGGTGTGGTCGAGGCCGAGCGGGTCCAGGACCAGGTCGCGCACGGCCTGTTCGTAGGTCTTCCCGGTCACGACTTCGATGGCGCGTCCGGCCAGGGCGTAACCCGCGTTGTTGTAAGAGTAAGTTGTACCCAGGGGGGTCCATTGGGGTAAATCGGCCATCCCGGCGACATTCTTCGCCAGGGCGTCGTCGCCGCGCCCAAAATCGCCAAAATAGTCCCCGGCCCAGCCGCCATTGTGGTTGTAGACGTGGCGCAGGGTCGCTTTTTCGTTAGCTTCGGGGTCGCTCAATTTCAAGTCGGGCAGGTATGTTTTAAGGGGTGTATCCAGGTCAAGTTTGCCCTGCTCAACCAGCCGCATGGCCGCTGTCGCGTTAAAGGTTTTGCTGATAGAGGCGATTTGAAAAAGGGTCTGGTCGTCCACCGGGAGGGGATGGTTGATGTTGGTGACGCCAAACCCGGCGGTATATTCGACGCCTTCGTAGAAGACCCCGACCGCCGCCCCCGGCACGCCCAGCCGTTCGAGGGCTTCGGTCACGACCTGGCCTAATTCGGCAAATTTTGTGTTTCCTACAGTCTCCGTAGCAGTCATATTTCTCTCCAATTTAAAAGATCTTAACGTCAGAACTGGCTCTGTTCGAACCGGGCCACGATTTGCCGGGCGCATTCCTCCGTGGTATTGGCTGCGGTATCCACCACCAGGTCGTAACCATGAGTTGACTCGACCAGCCCGTATTGAAATTTCACAAATCCCAGGTCGCGGTCGCCGCGCGCTTGTTCACGCTGCTCGGCTACTTCAAGGGGACAGTAAACTTTCACAAGCAGCACGGATAGTCCGGCCAGTTTAGCCATACAACTTTCCAGGTAATCCTGGCTGAGCATGACATCATCCACAATCAGGTTACGCCCGGTCCGGGCCAGGTTTTCGATGGTATCGAGCATGGCCTGGCCCAGGTCCTGGGCAAAAGGCCCGGTCTTGATTTCGGTCCCGCGGTCGCTTTTTTCCAGGGTAAATCCATCCGGGTGTTCGTTCCAGTAGCCCGGCGGCATCATATAGATAAACAGGTCGATTCCCAGGTAAAGGTAAGGCTCCGGCAGGGTTCGTTGTAATTCACGAGATAGGGTGGTCTTACCAGCACTGGAAATGCCGCTTAAATAGATTATTTTGCCGTTTGGCCGGTTCGTCATTGAAAAAAAGCCTTTGTGTTGATAGAGTTTGAGCAGATTAATGTCTCCAAAGATGCGAGTCCAGGGCATCCCGGAAAGCATTACCGGGCAGATTACTACCCCTGATTGTAATAAAAATTGCCCGCCCTGAAAAGGTAATTAGCAATGTAGCTTTCATGAGCAGGGGTCTTGCACCCTTAATTGGGTGCAAGACCGGCCTTTTACTGCTTATTTGGTTGTAAATTCAGGCTCAAGACAGCCAGACATCAATGTACCGGGAATAGCCAGTGGCGTCCCATTTGAAGCCCTGGACCTTCTTGGCCGCGCCGACCTGGATCCAGTCGGTGGCAATCGGCACAATCAAGGCCGAGTCGAAAATCACCTTTTCAACCGCTTTTACCGCCTCCAGGCGGGCCGCCGGATCCAGGGTGGCATCGGCTTTGCCAAGCTGGGTATCGAGGGCCGGGTCGCTGCTCTGGCCTGTCCAGCCGGGGCTCTTGAATAGCAGGGAGAGAATGGTAGGGTCGGGCCAGGTCCAGCGCATCAGGTCGAGGTCGAAATCACCTTTTTTGAGCATCGTCTGGAGCGAACTGAACTCAACAATCTGGGCATCCACGTTTAACCCGATGGCTTTCAGGTTCGCCTGGATGAGTTCGACAGCTCTTTTCTGCTGGGCGTACCCGCTGTAGGTGACCAGTTTGATGTTTAGCGGAGCGCCATCTTTTTCCATCACGCCACTGCCGTTGGCCTTGTAACCCAGGTCGGCCAGCAAGCTTTTGGCCTTGGCCGGGTCGTAGGAATAGCCAGGGTTGGAAGAATCCCACCCGGCCACACCCACCGGCATCGGGTTGGTATTCACGGTGGCGTAACCGCCCCAGGCGGTATCTACCAGCGATTTCTTATCAATGGCGTAAGCGATGACCTGGCGCATCTTGGGGTCGGTCCAGGGCGCTTTGTTCGGGAATTCAAGGAAATTCATGTTGGTCGCGGTCTTCCACTGGAAGACGTTGAAGTTGCTATCCTTGATAATCAGGTTCGCGCTTTCCGGGTCGAGCCCATAGAGGTCCACCGAGCCCTGTTGCAAAGCGGCCAGGCGGGTGCCGGGTTCGGTGATTATGGAGAAATCAATCTCGTCGAGGTAAGCCGGACCACCCTTGTTAGCGTCGTCCTCGCGCAAATTTTTGTAGTTGGGGTTCTTGACCAGCACAATCTGCGACCCGGTCGACCAGCTTTTGAACATGAAGGCTCCCGAACCGACCGGGTTGCGCGAGAACTGGTCGCCCAGTTTCTGGACGGCGGTCGGCGAGACAATCCCGCCATAGCCGAGACTGATGTTGGTAAAGAAGGGCGCGAAAGCTTCTTTGAAGTGGAAGACCGCCGTCGATGCGTCGGGGGCGTCCACCGAAGTCAGGGTGCCCATCTGGGCCAGGGCCGGGGAAGCGGTCTTAGGGTCGAGGATGCGGTCGAAGCTGAATTTCACGGCGTTGGCGTCCAGGGTGGTTCCGTCGGTGAATTTCAGGCCGGACCGGATTTTGAAGGTCAGGGTCTTGCCGCCGTCGGTGATTTGCCACGATTCGGCCAGCCAGGGGTGGGGCAGACCGTCCGCCCCGATATAGACCAGGCGGTCATAAATCAGGTCGTTGAGGCTATCCGAGGTCAAGAGGATGGTCTTGGCCGGGTCGAGCGCGTCGGGGTCTTCCCCGATGACCAGGTGAAGGGTGCCGCCGGACTTGGGTGTAGCGCCGGAAGCAGCGGCAGTGGTCGCGGCAGCCGTAGTCGCAGCGCTTGTGGCGGCAGCAGTCGAAGCCGCAGCGGTGGTGGCTCCGGCAGCGGCGGTAGTCGCGGCAGCAGTGGTCGCGGCGGCGCTTGGGGATGAGAACGACGAAACGTTACCTACCTGGATAGGCGTATTGACGACCTGGGTAGTGGAAGGTACCGCCGAGGTGGCGGTCGGGCTATCACCGCAAGCCGTCAGGACCAGCCCGGTCATTAGCACCAGGCAGACCAGCAGCGCCGTGTGTCTTGCCCCGATTAGGTTCCGGCGGTGCGCCCCTTTGCGGATTATCCCCAACAAACCTGTTTGAGCAGAAAGGGGACGCGGAGTTCCTTTGTCTTCCATATCTGGAATCCTCCTGTTAAAATTTATCTTTTCTATCCAATCTCCGGTTAGATGTGTTTCCAGAACGAGCCAGATTAGCCCCAAAAGCGGGCCAATCTACGAGCGATAAAAGTGAAAAAGCAGTTATATTCCTACGCAATTGACAGGTTGTCCGAGCAAAACAACCTCTTTGTTGTCGGATAGTTTTTTAGACCATTCTCCAAAATGATCTGGCAGGGTCGAGCATTCACAAGTTAAAAAAAAGAATATAGCTAAAAATCTGGATAAATAATTGCCTGGTGAGTTTAAGCAGTTAAGAACGTGAAGTCGAGCGATTTATTTCGTTGATGGCAGTTTCCAGCGACATAGCCTGTTGCCACAGGCTATCAAAAGCGACTCTCAGCAGGGCGACGGTGGAAAAATGTTCGATAAACATGCCGCTGAACCCGCCGGTCACGCTTTCCTTAAAAGGATCAAAATCCTCTTTGGTAAACTCGTTGAGTATCAGTAAAGCCCGGTCCTGGTCACCTATGATTAGCTTGGAAGGCAGGGAGGGCACCACCCCGACCTCGACCCCTTTGGCCTGGTTTTCCAGGATAGCTGACAGGGCATCTTTATTCTGACACTCGGTAATTTCGAAAATAGACTTGACCCGGACCCCTCGTTCGAGCGCCGCGTGGACATAACCCTGGCTGGCTTTAACCGAGATATTGTAGGGCGCCTTGCTCAGGAACACGATTTCCTGCCGGGCCTCCTGCAACAACCGCAGATAAACCTTGGCCGTCAGGTCGGCGTTGCTGAGAAAATGGATTTTGGTCGTAACAAGGCTTGGCGCGGTTTCCAGGCTTTTGTAGAGGGGCAAAAGTTTTTCGCCGGTAGCAAAGGCCAGTTTTTCCTTGGCGTCCAGGTCGCGCCGTTCGGTCTCTATCTTGCGCTGCAACCCTTCTTTCGGGTTGACCGCCGTGTATTTCTTTTTCTTGCCCGATGTTTCGTAGCAAAGACCGTAGGCGCTGAGATTTATCAAAATCTCGTAAATTTTTGCCCTGGGCACCCCGCTAAGTTTGCAGGCGTCCACCGCTGTCAGGCTGCCGTAATTTACCAGCGAAAAATAGACTTTCGCTTCGCTGGCTGTCAGGCCAATATCCAGCAAATTCTGCCAGAGACCCGGCTCAATGCCTTCCGGTTGCCCGGTCGGTTGGCTGACTGACTGGTCACCGGGCTGGCCGTCAGACTGACCTGGGTTCCTTCCGAACCCTTTCAGGTCCCCGGTATCGCTCTCGATTTCAATATTGAAGTTATCCAAATCCTAACCCTTAACTATTCAAAGAAATAAAGAGCAACCCTAATAAAAGAAACGAAGCCGTTTTCGAGCCCCAAAGGTGTCGTTTCAAGGAATTTATGCATTTGGCCGTGTGTTAGAAACCAGGTCGGGATAAATTGTTGCTACTTAAAGTAGCATCAAAGTTTGATAAACTGATTGTACAAAACGAATCAGGGGTTGTCAATTCTCATCTTGCACAAAAATAGCCGGGATTCTTGTTGAGGTTGCACTAGACAACTCCATCTTTCCCGGCTAAACTGGCCCGCAATCGGCTATCCTCCCACCATTTCCTGCTCTTACACGATGGAAGACTTGATAGCAGGTCCACAAAATTTATCGCTTTTTCTTAAATCTGGTTTAGCGACAACCAGGAACCCAGTTAGCGGCCTGTAAAGCGCTGCTTTTCGGTACGGTCAATCTGGACTACCCGGCCATCCTGGATGGTTATCTGTATATACCCGAATTTTATGTGGCGGACCGCTTCCAGCACCTTCGCCAGGATTTCTTCTTCTTCCTGGGTCAGCGAGGCCGGTTTAGCGGGAGTGAGGTTAAAGTTTCCCCCCAAATTGCACCTGAAAAACTTTCCTTTACAAATTTACAGGAAATATTGCATGCTAAATTAACCCTGTCAATAAGGAGACCAGTAGAACATGATAGATTTTATCAAGAATATGTCCGAATTTATTCCAGGCCGGGCCAACCCTCGATTGAAGGCGAGTGTTATAATAATTTCGGTAATATCGGTTTATTTTTTAAGGATGGATGGACGAGCCCGCAAGCCCGTCCTGCCCGGCAGGTATAGCAAAATTGGCAAAGCTTTTACTGGTTGAAGACAACCTGAACCTGGCAAAGATAATCGCGGAAGAACTGGCCCAGGCCGGCTTTAAGGTTAGCCAGGCCGCCGACGGTCTGAGCGCCCTCGAACTAAACGCCCGCGAACAGCCGGACCTGATAATCCTGGACTGGATGCTGCCCAAACTCGACGGTATTGGCGTTTTGCAGCAGATTCGCCAGCGTTCGGCCACCCCGGTCCTGATGCTGACCGCCCGTGACGAGGAAGCCGACCGGATTTTTGGCCTCAACGCCGGGGCTGACGACTACCTGACCAAACCCTTTAGCACGGGCGAACTGGTGGCGCGGGTCCAGGCCCTCTTACGCCGGATGGAACTTATCAAACAAATCCTGGCCGGGGACCGGGGCCAGGTTGCCGGGGCCGCCGCCCCGGTCGCACCGTTGGTCCACGGGCCGCTCCGCCTGGATAGCGAAGCCCGCCTGGCTTATCTCAACGGCGACCCGGTGGATTTGAGTTCGGCGGAGTTTGATTTGCTGCATCTTTTCCTGCGCAATCCGGGCCGCGCTTTTAGCCGTTCCTATTTGCTCGATACTATCTGGGGCGAGGATTACGTGGCCGGGGACCGCTCGATTGATAACATGGTTTTGCGGCTTCGTAAGAAGCTGGGAGTAGTTGGCAACGAAATAGAGACAGTCTGGGGTATCGGTTACCGGCTGCGGGCAGAGCAGAAATGAAAATTCCGCAAGTATGGTCCTACAACCTGGCTACCACGACGACGGTCAGCGCCCTGTTCGCCGTAGGTTGGTCGTGCCTGATGATACTTTTTGGTAGCGGGCTCGATGCCGGGCCTTTCGCGACCAGCCTGGGTTTTGGTATCGTGGCCTGTGTGCTGATTTTTGCTTTTATGCTGGAATTGCCGGGCGGGAACTGGTTACAAAAACTATTTTACGAAATATTCCCGGCGGGGACGTGCGCGGCTTTAATCGGTCTTGGACCCCTGACTCTGGTCTTTTTGCTGCGTATCCCTAACCTGGTGGGTCTCGGCGGCTATACCCTCGGTCTGCGTGAATTTTACCTGCCATTGCTATTGACGCTCGGCCTGGGCGCGGTCTCCTACCTGGTGGTGCGGTTGGTGGCCCGGCCTTATGCCTGGTGGACCCGTCTCCGCCAGCGCAGCCTGGTCTGGGAAATCGCGCACGCTCAACTCCGCCTGGTCGTAGTCGGGACCGGTGTGTTGCTGGTCATCCTCCTTTTCTGGTTTTTTTCACGCCTGGGTGTCGGCTACTCCCTCTCTCCCCAGAACTTTCTCCAACTCATAACAATGGTTATCGGTATCGTGGGGCTTTTCGGCATCATGACCGGTATCCTGCTAGGCATCGTGGTAGTCCCGGCGGCTATCCTCTCCTACTTTAGCGCCCAGCGGATAACCCGCCGCATCAATAACCTGATTATCGCTACCGGCACCCTGCGGGAGGGCGATTACCAGACCCGCGTGCTGGTGGAAGGCCAGGACGAGGTAGCCCGGCTCCAGACCGATTTCAACGCTATGGCTGAAATAATGCAGCAGGATGTCCATAATTTGCAGGCCCAGCGCGAGGCGGTCGAGAAGTTGCTCGAATCGCGCCGCCGCCTGTTTGCCGGGGTTTCCCACGAACTGCGCACACCGCTATCTATCCTAAACAGCTATCTCGAAGCTATCAAGAAGAGGTCGAATGTACCGCCCGATTTGCGACAATACCTGGCGGTGATGGAGCAGGAAACGGCGCACCTGCAACGCCTGATAAATGACCTCTTTACCCTGGCCCGCACCGACTCCGGGCAACTGGAAATTGCGGTCCAGCCGTTAGAGGTCGGACCGGTCCTGAAGCGGGCAGTCGAGGCGTCCCGCTTGCAGGCCTGGCAGAGCAAAAAACTGGAAGTCAATCTCGAAATGCCGCCGGGCCTACCCCAGGTTCTGGCCGATGAAACCCGCCTGGAACAGATTTTTAACAACCTGCTGCGGAACGCCGTCCGTCACACTCCGCCCGGTGGGATTGTGGCCGTCTCGGTCGGGGAGGAAGCGGACGAGCTCGCGATTTATATCCGTGATACCGGCGAAGGTATCGCCCCGGACGATTTACCGCACATCTGGGAGCGGTTTTACCGTTCGGCGGAGGCCAGGGCGGTTGACCCCGGTGGGGCGGGCCTGGGTCTGTCGCTGGTGCGCGAGCTTACCGAGGTCATGGGCGGCAGTGTGGTGGTGGAAAGCGCCCCCGGTGAAGGCACCTGTTTTATTTTGCGGTTTCCCTTTATTCGCCAGCCCATTTTGCGACAATTCTGAGACAATTCTGCGATAACCTCACGACATATTCTTCCTAAAATAAAGCCGTAATAAACAATTAAAGCTGTTATTCGTGCTCAAGTTAAACAAAAGGAAGAAAATGTTGAAAACAGGTTCTGAGGCCCCGGCCCAGGGTATCCTGGCAGGGCCGCTTGTCCAGGCCATCAATATCAGCCGCTCTTTACCCCTGGCCGGTCAGCCCATCCATATTTTGAGAGATATTTCCTTCGATATTGAAGCCGGGGAGATGGTCGCCCTGGTCGGGGCTTCCGGATCGGGTAAGTCCACCCTGCTCGGTATCCTGGCCGGGATAGACGCGCCTTCCAGCGGCCGCCTGGTCATTGACGGCGAAGACGTGACCGGGCTTAACGAGACCAAACTGGCCCTCTTACGCAACCGCAAACTGGGAATTGTCTTCCAGTCTTTTAATCTTATCCCGACCCTGACGGCCCAGGAAAATGTCGAAATTCCACTCTATGTCAGCCCTTATGCCCGCGAAGCCCGCCAGCGCGCCGCCCGGATGCTCGACCTGGTCGGTTTGAGCGACCGCCGCCAGCACCGTCCGCACCAGTTATCGGGTGGGCAGCAGCAGCGGGTGGCTATCGCCCGCGCCCTCGTCACCGAACCGAAAATCTTGCTGGCCGACGAACCGACCGGCAACCTCGACAGCCATACCGGCGAACAGGTGCTGGACCTCTTTGAGAGTTTACGCCAGCAACTTGGTCTGACCCTGGTCATCGCCACCCACGATAACGCTATCGCCGGGCGGGCCAATCGCATCTTGCGGATTACGGACGGGCGGCTGTTGCACACCTCGTCAAATGTCGAACGTTAAGCGTAAAACGTACAATTCAGTCAGAAGATTGCAATTGTTCAAATCCTGGCGAAATTATTTAAAAGTTATAGACACGTTTAACGTTGAACGAAACAACGTTAAACGTAAGAGGTTGCTATGGGACAGGGTATATTTTTTTACCTGGGTTATTCTTTTAAATCATTGATTAATAACGGCCAGCGCGCAGTGCTGGCAATTTTTTGTGTGGCCTTTGGCGTGATGTCGCTGGTGGCGATGCAAAATATGGCCGAGTCAGTCACCACGGTGGTACTGGGCGACCCGGCTTTCAGGTTGGGCGGCCAAACCGAACTCAACCGCGACACCAACCTGAGCCCGGCGAATATCGCCGAGATAGCCCGGTTAAAAACCGATGGGAAAATCACCGCTTATAATCCTGCCGCCGAGGAATACGGCCTGAAACTAAAGCGGCCCGGTTCGGCCAGCATGGCCTATATAGACAAGGCCATCGGGGTTGACCCGACCATCTATCCTATCGTAGGGCAACTCCGGCTCGGACAGGGCTCACCCACCAGCCTGGCCCAGGCTATCGCCACGCCCGGTACGGTCGCCGTCACCAGGGACATTGCCGACGACCAGGGTTTAAAAATCGGGGATACCCTGGTAGTCTCCAACGACACCGATATAGCCCCCTTTAGTCTAAAAGTGGGCGGGATAGTCATCGCCACGCCGGACAGCGCGGGCAACAAAATATATTACAGCCTTGAAACCGCCCGCCAACTGGCAAACCGGCAGGATGCTGTCAATTATATCCAGGTGAATTGGGCTCCCGGCGTGGATAGCGCTGCAATTCAGGCCCAACTGCAAAACTCCGGCTGGCGCACCTACAACGCCTCCGAGCAAAGCGCGGACGCCAAAAAAGGGATGGACCTGTTCAATTTCATGCTCAAAGGGGCCGGGATACTCGGCTTGCTGGTCGGCGGCATCGGGGTCGCCAATACGATGGTCGTGTTGCTGGCGAACCGCCAAAAAGAAATTGCCATTCTCAAAACGCTCGGCTACCGGCGGTGGCACCTGTTTGTGCTGCTCGGTTTGGAAGTCGGCTTGCTGGGATTGGTCGGCAGCCTGCTAGGGGTGGCCCTGGCCTACTTTGTGTCGGGCGGCCTTATCTACCTGTTCAGCCAGACCGGCTCGATTTTGCTCGAAACATCTTTTGATTTTGGCCTGGGCTTGCTGGGTATTTTAATCGGTATCGTTACGACCCTGATTTTTGGGATGTTCGCGATAGTCCGGGCCAGCGAAGTGCGGCCCATGCAGCTTTTACGCAATCTGCCGGTCAAAATCCGCTGGTTCCAGACCACCTTGCTGGCGCTGGCCCTGGCCGTCCCTTTCACCCTGGTGACCACCTTTGTCCTTGGCTCGATTGAGCAGGGAATCGGCATTTTGCTGATTGCGCTGGGCGGGCTGGTGGTGCTGGGTTCGGTCCTGGGGTTGGCAATGTGGCTGATTATAAAAGCCCTGCCGACTTTCCGGTTTTACTTCCTGGCAATGGCCCGCAAGAACCTGGCCCGGCGCTGGCTGGTTAACCTGTTCGCAATGATTGCCCTTTTCACGGGTGTCCTGACCGCCGGGTTCGCCGGGGTCGTCATCCAGGGGGCGCAGGGCCAGGTAGACGCCCGCAGCCCGGCCCTGACCGGCTACAACTTGAGCGTTTATGGCCTTGCCAGCCAGGAAACCACCCTGAAAGCGGCTTTCGCGGGGCAGGGTATCACCACCACCCAGGCTCGTTATACCGCCCTGGTTAAATCGGTGGAACAGACCACTCCACCGGCGAACAACGACCAGACCTTCTATTTCGGTAACGTGCTGAATGGCCGGGAAACCCCCTGGGACGTGACCCTGGACGGCGCGGCCTGGGGAAGCGACCCGTCAGGAGTCTATCTGCCCGACTATGGCCGTGACCTCCGGGGCACTCAGCTAACCATAACCAGCCAATCCGGCGCTACCAGGACCGTCACCGTGGTAGGGACATATGCCCTGAAAAATATAGGGTCACCCCTTTTAAGTGAAAATTCCGGCCTGCTGACAAGCAAAGATTTAGTGACCCAACTCGGCGGCCCCCAGACCCGCCTCCTGGTGGCCGGTGAAGTCGGGCTCGACCGCCTGACCGAAACCTCTACTAAAATCGGGCAAAGTATGCAGGACGTTATGGTGGTCACGAGCCTGGATTACAACAACTACCGGACGGGCCGGGTCCGCAACTTCTTTATCTTCGCCGTGGCGATGGCGGGCCTGGCAATCCTGGCCGGACTGGTGCTGGTCGCCAACACGGTCGGCCTTGCCATGATTTACCGGCAGCGCGAGATGGGCGTCCTGAAAGCGGTCGGCTATACCCGCTGGCACGTCTTAAAGGGTCTGTTGCTTGAGTACGGTATCATGGCGCTGGTCGCCAGTATTGGGGCGCTAATCGGGGTCCAGGTCGCCGTGATAGCTTTCTCGAAACTTGAGGCCAGCACCGATGGTATTCTTTCCCTGAACTTGCCGACTGCTGTCGCCAGCGTAATCCTGGCCCTGCTGGTGACCCTGGTCACGGCTACCATGGCGGCCTGGCAAGCCCTCCAGGTGCGTCCTTCGACCCTGCTCCGCCAGGAAACCTAGTTTTAGTCGCCCGTAGGTAGGCTTTGCCGGGGATTATCAAAGGCTGTGACCGCACCCTGGTGTTTTACATAACACCAGGGTGCGGGAACACCTTTTCGATAACCCCTTTTGTTTCCGGGCGGAAAGCGTTTCAAGGTTAATCCATTGACTGCGCGCCGGGCGGTGTTAATGTTTCTTTTTTGGCTTTAGAAATCCTTATTTTTGGCTTATTTACAACCGGAAACCCTAACTCAATTCCTTCTTGACGGTGCATATTTTCTCTCTTATTATAATTGTATAAACCCATTACCTTCTTGTAAATGAAGCCTTAATCTTTCATTTGGTTTCTTTTTAGAAATCAATTTGGCGTAGTTTTGCGGCTTACAGGCCCTGTGTAAAAATTGATGATTTGAAGGATAGAATTCACGGATCTTCAAAGCGGTTATTCCAGGGTTACCGATCTTTATTCTTAGAGCGAAAGAAAAATTTACTTCCGATACTGGCCCTAATTGACTGTTTTTAATAGCATTAAAGGCCGCTTTTTTACAAGATTGTCAATGACAGGCGTAACTCTACCTGTGTTTATAGAGTAGTGGCCTGAATCCCAGGTTTGCTGGTATCCGGTTAACGAATCTAGCCCTATTGTTTGAAAGAAAGGCAACCTGCAATGTCTTTTCATCCTGCCGACCCTGCTAAAACCTCTCAGTCAGGCTCCGAAAAGGCCCCCGTTGAACAACTTTCCGGTGATACCTCGGAAGGTTCAGTGACCACCATGGTTTCCCGTAATTTCGCAGGTACTCCCCCTTCCAAACCTCGCTCCACCCCGGTTGTTACTTCTTCCAACATTTTGACCCTGCAACGCACCCTGGGCAATAAAGCCGTCAACAGTATGATACAAAGGCAAAAAAGCAGTCAGGGTCTGCCTAAAGTGGCCTTTGGCTCGGTGGCTCCTATGGTCAGCCGGGATGGTGAGGAGGATGACGGGGACAAGTCCCAGGATAAAAGCGGCGGCAGCGGTAGCAGCAGTAAAACCTCCGTAATGGACCCGCCCAAACCTAAAGTGGAGCCCCCTAAACCCGAACTGACAAAGCCGGAGGTTCCGAAGTCCGAGGATTCAGGACTGGCCCCCGACCCGGTAGACCTGCCCATTGAGTCGGAGTCGTCACCTTCCCCTAAACCCGGCATGGGTGGGATGGGAGGCATGAGAGGTATGAGCCCATTTTCTAGAGGGCTGGGTTCGGGAGGGCGTTATGGGCTGATGCAGGGCATAATGGCGAGCGGCTTCGGTGGTTTTGGCAAGCCCGGTGGTATGGGCGGGTTTGGGCTGGACTCTGGCTTTATGGAGATGCCGCCTTTCCTGTCGTACTCCCAGGAGGAAGATTTTACCCCGGTTTCCAAGCCGGGTGTTGAGGGTGATGAGGACCTACCACCCCTGGAAATGGAAGATGGTGACGAAGACCTCCCGTCCCTGGAAGATGATGAAGAACCTTCCGGTCAGGTATCGCCAGGGTCGGGTGGCGGCAAACCTAAAGGGTTCCCTTCTCCCCTGTATGGTGGGAGTTCGCTCATTTTGATGGCTTTGTATGCCCAGAAATTGAAGGAGCAAACCTCCCGTTCGGGTGGTTCCCAGCAAGACGAGATTGAAGCCCTGGATGAAGGCTCTCCGGGCGATAAAGACAAGCCCAAAGCACCGTCCTTTGTAAAGCCCTCGCAAGGCAGTTCCCTTGGCAAGGTAGTATCCGACAACCTGACGGTAGATACCCGCAAACGGTTTAAAAAAGGCAAGGAAAAAGAAGGCACTATCCGGGCCCAAATTGAGGAGCAGGTGCCGCTTGGCGACAAGGCCCTGAAGTTTGGTGATAGTGTGGTAAAGGGGGTCCAGAACTACGGCCAGAACCTCAAGAAGGGGGCCGAACGCGGCATGGAACACATGACGGGCTCGGAAGAACGCCGCAGCGAACTCCTCGAACAGGACCAGAAATTCTTATCAGTCTCCTGGACCCTTCTCAAGGGCGGTCCCCTGAACTACGTTCGGATAGTTCGAGATGTCATGATTTCCGGTCTGGTCGGTTACCTTGTCAAGGAAATCTATGGTGCGCTACCGGAACTTCTCCAGCAACGGGTGGCCGTGGGGGTCTTGAGTATTGGCGGTGATGTGGCCCTGGAGCGAGGCGGCGTGCGGATAGGCGAAACCGTTTCTAGCAAAGTGGCCGAAGCGGTTGCCAAAAAGATGCAGCAAATCGTTACCGAGAAGGTCAGCGCCAACCTGGCCCAGAAGGCCCAGCGTACTTTGTTGAGCAAACTGGGCAGCCGTTTTGCCTCCGCCTTGAGCGGACCGCTTTTCCCCGCAACCCTCCTGTGGCAGGCTGTAGAACTCCAAAGCACTATTCGCAGCGCCTTCGAACACAGCGCGGCCCTTAAAGATAAGTATCCCGGGTTGTGGAAAGAGTTGAACGACTGGGGCAACCTCGACCTCAAGTATTACCTGATTGCAGACGATGTGTCGGCCCTGGAAGCCCGGATCAAGCAGGAAATGTTAGCGATGGCCGGGGAAGCCATTGATAACGGGGCCGAGCAGGTCCGCAAGATACTCGAACAATATATTCCCGGCCTGGAATTCGGCGGCAAGCTAAACGATAAGGGTGGTGTAGAAGGTTGGTTTGAAGCCTGGGGTGGGGTCTTACGCGGTGAAATGGATTGCGGTAAAAACGAGGAAGACCCCGCCTACTATGACGGCAAAGGAAAACTGCTCGTCCGGATTCCGTATGCTAAAGAAGGTACCGGAGAATTTACGTTTAAGAAGAATCGCTTGCAGCAAACCACTATTACCGTTGAAGGCGACGAACAGATCTTTCCGAAAGGTACCCGTATTTCGGTAACGCTTGGTGCCGAAAAGCCCCTGTTCCAGCTTTCCACAACTCTGCCTTATTTGGGACCCAAGACCCTGGAAGGCACCGTGGATGAAAACGGCCAGATGGTCGCCAGTCTGACCCTGGATGGCGAAATTGACTCGCCCTATGTGAAACGGATTTCCGGTACTATCAAGTATGGTCTTTATAGCGGGTGGAGCCTGGATGGCGGCGGGGCCGACCTGAACCTGGCCGACCTGTTCCAGGGCCGGATTGGTTTGACGCGAGGCGAGGACGGCGACATGCACTATGGTGGTGAGTTGGTTCCGACCAAAGCCAATGCCAGCGGCGAGGAAGCCAAGAACCTCAAAAACTGGCCCTTGCCCGACCTCTCGGCCAAAATCCCGCTTGCCAGCGCGGGCGGCCTTGCCGGGATTAACGCCAGGGCCAGGTTGGGTGGACAATTAGGCCTTAAGGCTAAACGCCCCTCCTTCAAATTAGTCCGGGCCAAGTTGAGTGGCAAAGTCAAGGAATTGCAAAAGGGTAAGTTGCCGGACGGCGACATCGAGGTAGGCCTTTCCGGTGGTGGGTTTGGCATTACCGGCGAAGGTAAGGCCACACTCGGTGGCGAGGCCGAAATTGCTATACCGGGCGTGACCCAACTGGCGGCAGTGGAATTACGCGGTGAGGGCGGTATTAATATCAATAACGAACTCGGTACAACCGGCAAAGCAACCCTCAAGCGTGACGAAAAAGGCGAGAACTATGAACTCAAGGCTAACCTGGATGCCGAGGGCAAGGCTGAAAGCAACCTGTTCCTGAAACTGGTGGCAGCAGCTTCGATTGTCGGCAAAGAAATCTTTAACTGGGAGCCATTTGAAAGTTTGAAATGGCCGCTCACCAAGAAATCGCTTGGTAAGATGCCGCTGCTCAGCATGAGCTATATCTTTGGTAAGACGCCGAAAGAGCCGGATGGTGATAAGATGGAAAGTCCCATCACGCCGTCGAAACTGCTTTCGACGATAGTGACCAAGGGCAAAAATTTGATTAAGCGCAGCGCCACTGCCATCTCCAACTCGGTCAGTTCACACTGGGATACTTTGAAATACGTCCTGTTACCTCACGTAGGAGTACGAGAAGGTATGACCAAAGTCGGGCAGGGCGGTATGGACTATGCCGATAGCTGGATTGACGAAGGTCAGCGAGAAGGCGGCGTAACCGGGGTCGGTAAACAGGTAATCGGCAGCGTCATCGGCGGCGGTAGCGCCCTGACTTATGGGGCCGGAAAAGTCCTTTCGGCACCGAGTCAAATAGGCGGGGCCATGCACGATTACGGTGGGTCAATGATGGACGAAGCCCTCCAGGATAAGAGCCTCTATAACTTTGGCAAGTATATGGTTGGTGGAGTCCTGTACCTGGGTGGTGCGCCCCTGAAGCACCTGCTCTAAAGAAATCAATCTCCGGCAATCCGGTGGGGTTGGAGCTATAAAGGGCCGGGTAGATTCATAAAGAATTTACCCGGCCCTTTTTTATAATAAATTTTAACGAATTATTCGCCTGGATATTTCAAGCCCCAGGGCGCCCGCACGGCGTCCAGGGTGCTCATAATATCCAGGGTTTCGCTCAGGGGCATAACCGGGCTTTCAATCAACCCGGCCCGCATGCACCGCATGACCTCGGCTACCTGGTAATTCTTGCCGTTGCCTTCGTAGCCCATTTCGACCACCTCGTCAGGCTGGCCGGGACGGGTTATGGTCAGTTTGGTAGCACGCTGCCAACCGGCAATCCTGATATAACCTTCGGTGCCCCGGATGAGCATTTCCTGCGGCCCGGCGGTGCGAATCGCCGTACTCAGGATTGACAGTCTTCCTTCGGAGTATTTCAAGACCGCCGCCGCCTGCTCGTCCGCGCCGGACTCACCGATAAAAGCCTGGCTGACCACGCTCTCAGGTTTACCCATTACCATCGAGGCCATCGAGAAAGGATAAATCCCCGAATCGAGGAGCGCGCCCCCGGCCAGGTCCAGGTCAAACATCCGGCTTTTCGGGTTGTAAGGAATGCGAATCGAGCAGTCGGCATGGAACATACGAATATCCCCGATTACCCCGGCAGCCAGCATCTCGCGCAACTTACCCATTAAGGGGATAAAACGGCTCCACATCGCCTCCATCACGAACAAATTTTTCTCGCGGGCAAAGTCGATTACCTCGGCGGCTTCCCTGGCGTTAACCGTGAAAGGTTTTTCCAGCAAGACCGCCTTTCCCCCGGCCAGGCTGAGCAGGGCGTTCTCTTTATGCAGGTTGTGCGGGGTCGCGATATAGATGGCGTCTACATCGGGGTCGTTAGCCAGCGCCTCATAGCTCGCGTGGCGGTGCGGGATATTAAACCGGGCTCCAAACTCCTCGGCGGCTTCGGCGGTGCGTGAACCGACCGCCACCACCTCGGCATCATCGAGGAATTGAATTGCCTCGGTGACGACTTTGGCAATGCCACCCGTGCTTAAAATACCCCAGCGAATCTTATCCATTCCAATCTCCTTTAATCTTGTTTATAACGCTCTTTGTTATGGTTCACGACTTCGATTTATCGTCCGGGCAAATGAAGCATGATTTGCCCTTATTATTCTTAAATGCACTTCCTATCCCATGATACGCCTGAAAGTTCAGGGCACTAGGATAACCCAAAAGGTTAAAAGTAGAAAGTTTTATTGCGGTGAAGGTTTTTAAGGGCTGCTGTATTATTTTGGGATTATTTATTTTTGTTGGGTATCAAAAAAGGAAGAATACGTGGAGGTGTGCGCCCCTCTGGAATTTTGATGGCCTTCACAGGGTGGAGAAACTCCCCTGCAAAGGCCCGTTGTGGTCGGCCTTAAATTTTAATCAAAATTGGTTTCCGACTGAATCTTGAGTGGCCCGGTTTCGGGGTAAACCGGTTCTTTCCTGGCCGAGGTTATACGCCCCTGGCCCCGCCAGAAACTTTTCCGCAAGCGCCACAAACCCTTGATGTCCTCGGTCGCCGTCTTGACGATATGGACCCGTGAGTCGAGGTCTTCGACCCAGCGGACCGGGATTTCAAAAATAGGGAGCCGGTTGTGTTCGGCCAGCAAAAGCAGTTCGGTATCGAAGAACCAGGCGTTGTTTTCGACCATTGGCAGGAGTTTGCGGACGGTTTCGGCCCGGCAAGCCTTGAAACCACACTGGGCGTCGCTGAACCTGTGGAAGAAAAAGAGTTTTATCAGCGTGTTGTAGCCTCGCGAGGTCAGTTCGCGTTTCCACTGGCGGGTCACTTGCGCCCCCTTTGCCAGCCTGGAGCCGGTCGCCACTTCGCTTTTCCCCACCAGGATAGACTCTACCATCGGCCAGAAACTTTCCAGGCCGGTGGAGAGGTCAACATCCATATAGCTGACGATTTCCGCATCGCTTTCCAGCCAGGCTGTCCGCAAGGCCAGGCCGCGCCCTTTGCGGTCGAGGTGCATGGCCTTAACTTCGGGGTACTCGCTTTCCAGGCGTTGGGCGATTTCCCAGGTCCGGTCCACGCTGGCGTTATCGGCGATAGTAATTTGCCAGCGATAGGGAAAGTTCTTCGCCATATATTCGCGCAAAGTTTTGACGCTTTGCTCCAAAACGACTTGTTCGTTGTAAACCGGGATTACAATCTCTACTAAAGGTCTGTTCATAATAATCTTGCTTCCTGTTGATTAATTAAAATCCGGTGTAAGAGTTTGGGTGTTTCACTTTGAGGTGGACACCGAATTTGCGGCCAGGTTGGGCAGGTTATCCGAGTAGAGCGCCAGCCCAAACCAGACCCAGTTCTGGTTGTAATAATTGCGGGTATCGCCCCAGCCGACAAAGGCGCGGGCGAAATCGTTGTCGGTAATGTTTTTATAGGCCGGTAGCAGCTTGGAATTTACCAGCGTATCGGCCAGTTGCGGGTCGGTCACAATAAAGTTGCCGAGCGTGCCGCTATAGATGGCTAAATCTTCTTCGCCGTTGGTGAGTTTGCCGCTATGGTCGTATTCGGCCCCCAGTTTGCCGGTCTGTTTGAAGATGTCGCGGGGCAAGCTATTGGCTTTCAACAACTCCAGGTCGCGTTTGTCGCCGAACCATTTGTAGTCGAGCGCCAACCGCCAGTTGGTCCTGAAAGCGTCGTAGCCATAGTTAATATTCAGGCTCGGATAGTCCTGGGCGGTGGTAAACGAGCCGTCCTTTTTGTTGATACCGCAGAAGTTGGGCGGTAGATTCTTGCCGCCCTGTCCGTCCAGGGTAGCCGTCGAGCAGCCCTGTATTACCTCGTAAGAGGTGTCAACCAGGGCGTTCCAGTCGTGGCCCCGGTCGAAGGCGGCAAAAATCCGGTAGGCGTAGGGCGCTAGATAGGAAGGGTTGAGGGCCGGGCGGTCCTGGGAAACGGCCCAATCCCCGGCGGTCAGGTACGGCTTGTTATTGACCGTCACCACGCTTTTTTCCCAAAGCGAATTCAGCACATCCAGGCCAAGTTTTTGATAATTGTCGTCGCCCCAGGTTTTCGCGGCGAAAAGTAAGGCCAGCGCAATATCACTGTCGGCGTCCGAGGCGCTATTCTTATCCAGGACGTGCCACTGGCCGTCGCTGCCCTGGCCCCATTTGAAGGCGAAAAGCTTATCGGTACCGCGCGTCTGCAAGTTGCTCTGGGTCCAGCTCAGCACCCGCTTAAAGGTAGCCTGGTCGTTTTCCCAGACCGCCCGCAACAGGGCGTAAGATTGGCCTTCGCTGGTGGTCAGGGCTGCTTGCTGGGGGTCCATGACCCGGCCATCGGCCTGGATAAACCGCTTGCTGTAGTCGGTCCAGCTTGCGTCAAGCTGTCCTTTTATATCCGCCTTCGGTGCCGGGGTGACCGTGGCGATTGAGCCCGGTGCCTGCTGCGCTGCCTGTGAGGTCGGATTGACCGGCATACTGACCGCCGACTCACCGGGCGGGTTAGTAATAGCCGGGGTGGTGCCGGTCGGGTTGGTTCCTACCGGAGCGCCTGTGGGGTTTGCGGCGACCGGGGAAGTGGTTGTTGCCGGATTGTTTTGCGGGCCGGAGAAAGCCAACATCAGGCCAATTGCCAGCCCCAGAACAATCACTAACCCCAGTCCTGCCAACCACAACGTCCGGTTGGCAAATTTATTACCCTTCATGCTTCGGTTATAACCTCCTAACCTTTTCAGAAAAACAGTCTATAGTTTTCACTCAGCCGCCTTAAGACTCTAGCTCAACGTGGCTGATATAAACTGTGGTCGCCTCTTTCGGGAAGACCAAATCTAGTTCGCGATAGTTGCCAGGATTGGCCGGTAGTTGCCAGCTAATTTCGACCCAGCGCCCGGTCGGTACGCGCTGTTTGAAACCATCGTCGTGCCATTGCCAGTTCTGGTCGAAGGCCGCCATACCTATGACGCTATCCCCGGTAAAGTCGGTGCCGGTTTGAATATAGACCTGGGCTTTGACCGTCTTAACCGGTTGTTTTAAAGTAATCCCGACCTGGGGAACGGCAGCACTCGGCGTGAATTTCAGGCTGGGCTGACCGTCGCAACTCTGCTCCTGGCTGACTGAGACCAGGTTACCAGGCTGGAAATCGCCCTTGACAGGCCGCCCGCCCCAACCCTGGATGCCCCCGGAGAAGTTAAAGAGGGTCGCGCCGGGCGTAGGCTCGGAAACAACGCATTGCTGTCGTTTGTAAATCGTAACTTTGCCGTTCGGTACGTCCACCGAGGCAACCGGGTTGTAGTAATGCTGGACCAGGGGTTGCAAGGCCGCGTTTACCTTCTGGGCCACCGGACCGATCCCGCCATCGAGAATAATTAAGTCGTAATAGCGGTCTTCCACGCTGGCTTTGTAGGCATCCAGGCCGGTCTTACCCTGGTAATTGATAAAGAAGGGGTCGGTTACTTCTTCAGTCGGAATGTGAGGGTACAGGTAATAACGCAGGGCCAAATCATCGGTTAAGACTTCCTTCGCCCCTGTCACGTTTTGTTCGATAGCCGGGAGGGCCGGGTTCAAATTAGGGTAGAAGTTAACCAGGATATTAGCCTGGGTCAGGCTCGTACTCAGCAATATTCCCAGCACCACGAGGCTAACAACGCTGAAACCGGTCAGCCGCAATCTTTTCCGGGCCGGCGAAAGGGCCGGATTAGAAGCCGTCTTTGTGAAAAGCCGGGTTAGCATTGTAACCAGGGCCAGGGCCGCCAGCGGCGACAGGAAGAACACCAGGTAAATCGAGTGTTTCCAGAAGTCATAGTCGGGCCGGGCAATAAGCTGGAAAACCAGGATTATGGCGGCTCCGCCGAGCGAAACAATTTTTAGCTGGCGGTTGGCATAGCCCCAGCCAAAACTGGCGATAGCGGCCAGCAGCCAGATTTCGGGCCGTTCCCAGACATATACCAGAAAGGGGTCGTCGGTCTTGAGGTCGCTATAAGTGTGCGAGAACGAAAGGAGCGTCAGCAGGTCCGAGCGGAAAATGGCGAAATAAGCTGCGCACGCCAGGGTTAACGGGCCTACAAACCAGCCGATGCGGCTGATGGCGTTTTTGACGCTTCCGGCGGAAAATATCAAATAGAGGCAGATGAACGGGAAGTAGGCTGCAATCACATATTTTGACAGGAAAGCGATAAACAAAAGCGCGGAACCCGCTACCAGACGGCTGCGCCGTCCCCGCCCTTCGACCGGGAACAACAAAGCAATCCCGGACATAAAGGCGGCCCCGGCCAGGGCATCGTAAGTACCAAAATTGCCCAGCCCGATGCCGGTAGGTAGGATTGCCATTAACAACCCGGCCCCGAAGCCCACGAACCAGCGCTGGCGTTCCGGCAAGGCCCGACTGGTCAGGCGGTAGGCCACGCCTGCCGTTGCCAGGGTCATTATGGCCCCGCACAAAGCCGTGAAGGCCCGGACCATCGTCAGCCCGCCGACAATATCCATGCCCCCGGCGACCACCGGCCACAAATACGAACCGTACGACCATTGCAGGATGTAGGCATAGACGCTGTGCTGTTCCAGCAGATAGCGCCCGGCCAGAATCTGGCTGACCTCGTCCATATAGGCGCTGTGGTCGTTATTGGGCAGGAACCGTAGGCAAAACGCCCCGATGGCAAGACCAAGTAAGCCAACCGCTATCCAGCTTTTCGATATACCGGCGGTGCCGGAGCCTGTAACCGGGTCTGTTTGAGGCTGGGCCGGCAATACTTCCGGTCCTTCAGCCCACCGCCGGGGTAAGGGTGGCGCTTCAAGTTGCAACCGCATAACCCCCGTATCCCGGTCCGGTTTTGTAAATTTAAACACTATATTTCTCCTATCCTCTAATCAGACCATGTCGTTGCTGGCGTACCTTCCCGCCAGCTTTTAGTCGTCCTTTCAGTGTTGCCCATGATGGTCGGATGGGGTCGGAGGCGGAGTCGGTTTATCCTGGGGCGTAGCGGGCGGTTGCTTGCCCGGCCCGGATTTGGACCTGGGTTTGGCCGTTGGGGATGGGTCACTCGCCTCAGTCGCTTCCGGGGGCGGGGCCGCAGTCGGTTTGGCCTTGGCCGGTTTAGTCGGTTTTGGGGCCGGAGTAGCCGCTTTTGTCGGCTTTGCGGCAGGTTTAGGCGGTTCCGGCTTATTGGTTGGTGGGACTGCCGTATTGGTGGGTGGTACCGGGGTGGCCGTCGGGTCAGGCACAGCGGTCGGGTCCTCCTGGTCGGGCGCGGCCTGGTTATTGTCTGAATTGTCGACAACTACCGGCCTGGCATTTACCTGGATGACCGGTTCAGGGCTGGGTGTATTTGTCGGGACCGCCGTGGCCGTCGCGGTAGGCGGCAGCGGGGTCACGGTAGCTATAGCGGTCGCTGTAGCCGTCGCGGTCGGGTTAATAATAGACGCGCTGCTAAAACCGTTGCGGTTGCCGCCGTTAGCGGCCATAGCCTGAGCGGGGTCGCTGGTGGCGGCGTTGGAAAACCCGGTGCCGAGCAGAGCAGCGACTACCGTCAGGCCAACCAGGCTGAAGGCTGCCCCGATAAGCCAGCGGCGACTAATTTTGTTTAATAAAGGTTGTTTCGATTTATACAAGGGAGTATGCATAAATTACTTGGTGCCTCCTTCGAGCTGTTCCGTGGTCTTTGTGTCAGGGTTACCTGCCGGGAAGTGCCAGAAATCGGTCAGGCTATTGGCGTACAGGCCGGTTGCCAGCCAACCCCATTCCTGGGCAATCAAATCTCTGGCATCCCCAAAATAAAGACCTTGCGCGGTATGGCCGGTCTGTCCGACCACCTGGCTGGAATAAATGGTGTTGGCCGCCGCCGGGTTCAGGGTCAGCAGAGCGGCTATTGCGCCTGCCGAGCCAACCAGGTTCGGGGGCTCGCTCACGACCGTTCCATCGTGTTTATAAATTGCGCTGACAAAACCTTTCCGGGTTACCCCGTCCTGTAAGACCCGGTTTACTTCGTCGTTCAAGAACCCGGCCTGTTTCAGGTAGGTAGAGGCTCGGCCATCCCCTGACCAGCGCGAGTCGAGGGCAATGTTGAAATAGACGCGTGGCGCATCGTAGCCGTAGCGGCTCGTATCGGCATTGTTTGTCAGCAGTAAAGCGGTAAGTTCACCGCTATCCCGGTTAAGCCCAATCCAGTCCGGCGGTAAACCCGCCGATTTGGCGTTTCCAAGCGTGGCTTTAGACGCGTTAAAGAGGAGGTCATAGTTAGCGTCAAGGGCCGCCTGCCAGTCGTGGGCAGGGTCGACATCCTTAAAGACCCGGAAGGCATAAGGCGCGAAATAGCTTGGATTTACCGCCAGGATTTGGCCCTGGCCGGTGGCCGCCCAGTTTCCGGCTACCAGGTAAGGTTTGCCCTGGACCGTGACGATTTCGTTGTCCCAGATAGCCTTGACCAGCTTGGTCCCTTCGGCGGTCAGGACCGGGTTGTTCCAGCGCTTACCCGCCAGCAGTAAGGCCAGGGCGGTATAGGAGTCCGCGTTAGAGGCGGTGTTTTTGTCCTTGACCGAGTGGTTTTGCCAGAGCGAGCTTAACAGCCCCTGCGAGTTCAGCAGGTTCTGGCGGGTCCATGTCCAGGTCTGGTTGAAACCGGCCTGGTCGCCTGCCCAGACCGCCCGCAGCAGGGCGAAGGCTTGCGATTCGGCGCTGACCGAGCCGTCCGAACTGACGTAAGCGCCTTTTTGGCCGAAAGTAGCGTCAATGTAGCTGGCGCTCTCTTTAAGATTGGCCGTTTCGGTCACGCCGGTTTTGTCTACCTTCCAGAGTTCGACAATTTGCGGAGTGTGCAGACTGGTCGTGCCGGTCGCCGCCTCCCACTTTTTGACCAGGTGGGCGTGTTTAAGGGCTTCCAGGGCCACCGTGTTATTCGAGGCCACAAAATCTTTCTCGATGTCCGGCGAGGTAATCAGGTAATCCACGTTGTGCCAATCCTGGTTAAAGACGGCATCACGCACCGCCGGGTCGGACGACACTTTCCAGTGAGTATAGACATTGGGGAAGGCCGGGCCGTTAAGGCCGTCCGCCCGCAAATCGGTCCACATATCATCGCGAGTAATAATCCGGCTCTCCGGGTTGACATTTTCTTTTATCCAGGCTGTCGCTTCGCGCCCGGCTTCGGCGGGCCGTTCGGTGAAAAGTGGTTGGAGATTGCCGGAAAGCCAGTAACCCGCCAGTACCGCTACAATAGCCAGGGCCGTTACCCCTGCTACTGCCGGGGTGGGCAGTTTGTCGAGCAGGAAAGAGAAAGCCGCCGCCAGGGCCAGGCACAGGAAAGGTATCACCAGTAAAATCTGGTAATTGAGGACCAGGCCGCCGCGCGCCAGGACCACCAAGGGCACCAGGCTCAACAGGGCTATCGCCATCGCTTGCCGGTTGCCAAAACCCCGCCGCAGACTGAACAACGCCGCCGCGACTCCGCCACCGAGCAGCAGGGGATCGCGCATGAACCAGTCGTTGCGGACTAACTCCCAGAACTGGTTGTTGTAGTTAAGCAAGCCGCCGCCATCGCGGAAATTCTGCCAGAAAAAAGTATCGAAAAGTGAGACCCGGTTCGGTGATAACTGGCCGAACGACGCGTCAAAGGTCGGAAACAGTTCACCTTTCAAAAGGGCATAAAGCGGATAGAGGCTGGCTACCACGAACATCGGAATTATCCAGCCGATGATAGCGAAACGGCCCTGGTGTTTCCAGCGTTGTTGCACGGCGATAAAGACCATTCCCGGCAGCAGGGCCAGGGCGCTTTCTTTACACAACACCGCCAGGCCAAAGCATATTCCGCTAAAGACCACCCGGCTAAGACGACCCCAGCCGTCCAGCAATACATCGAGGCTCAGCAGGGCGAAGAAAAGCATGACCGAATCGACCAGGACAAAGCGCTGGTAGAACAGGGCCAGGGGCGAGAGCGAGAAAAGCAGGGTGGCACAGGCTGCCGCCGGGGCGTTACAGCCGAGCTTGCGGGCAACCTGGTAGAGCATCGGCACCATGCCTACGTGCAGGACCAGCATCAGCACTCGACCGCTATCAATCGAGCCGCCAAAAGTGTGCAGACCCCCGGTCAGGCCCATCCAGCCCGCCAGGACAATCCAGCCGAAGGGAGGTGTATCGTAGATAAAGGTAAACGGGGCCAACTTGTGCTGGAACAGGACCGCCCAGGCTTGTCCGGTGTAAATCCCTTCGTCATCCAGCAAGGTATAAGCCGGGTAGTTAAACATGTTAAAACCGTGCGTAACCAGGGCAATAATTCCAAGGGTTACTATAACCAGGACCTCCCAGCGGATACCGCTAAGGGCCGTCCACGGTCGCGCCAGCACGGTTTTGCTATCGGCCAATGCCAGGCGTCTCGTATCAGCCACGTACAACCTCCTCCTCAGTTTTTTGTAGATGGATTACCGGGGGCATGGCCGCTGAAACGTCTTTGGTCAATTCGGAAGTCCGGTGCGCCCCAATATGGGCGGTTTTTTCCCAGCTATTCAGGCCGCGTAACTGCCGCCAGACCGCCCGCAGGGCTGCGTAGCCGAGCAACGCCTGGTAAGGCAAAAAGGCTACCAGCAACCAGAGCGGGGAAAGCCAGGATGGTTTGAGCCCGTGGGCCGCCGTAAATTCGTACAACCCGACCAGGCTTATCACCAACTGGATGATAAGCATATACAACGGCAGCATGGTCAATAGCGCCAGCGGGGTCGGCAGTTTGACGAAAAACAACATCCACAGGCTGATTAGCGGGTAAATAATCAGGATGGCCTGAGTCAGGGGCGAGGTCAGGGTATAGAGAGCCAGCAAACGCTGGCGAATTCCCGGCAGTTTGGCCCAATCGCCCTTGCGCAGTACCTGCAAAAAGCCCTGGTTCCAGCGGGTGCGTTGTTTGATGAACTGGCCTACCGTCGGCGGGGTTTCTTCGCGGGTAACATATTCGTCGTCGTAGACCACCCGGATGGGTATGTCCTGGGTACTGAGGCGAATCCCGATGTCGGCGTCTTCAGTCAGGCAGGTCTGGTCCCACCCACCCATCTGACGCAGCAAATCGCGCTCGACAAAAACGGTATTGCCGCCCAGCGGGACCATCTTGATAGCCGAGTGATAGTGCATGCGGCTTTTGAACCAGAAAAAGTATTCCAGTACGTTCAGGGCTGAGAACCAGCGGTCCGAGTAGTTCATCAACTGGACGCCGGATTGCACTACCGGGGCCTCCTCGCGGGTCATAATGGTATTGACCATCTGGAGAATGTTGGGGTGCGGCTCGTCCTCGGCGTCAAAGATAGTGACCACGTTTCCGGTGGATTCGGCCAGGCCCACGTTCAGGCCGTGCGGTTTGTTGATAGGCGGGTCGCTAAAGGTTAGCAACCGGACGTGATTGATACCCCTGGCGGTCAGGTCGGCCAGTTTCTGATTGACTTTTTCAATCGTGCCTGTATCCCCGGCCTCAATTACAATCAACACCTGGACCAGTTCGTGAGGATAGTCGAGGTCAACAACGCGTTGAATGGTATCCTGGATAACCGCTTCCTCGTGGCGGGCGGGTAAGAGGATGGTAAATTTCAGCCGGGGCGGCTCGAATGTTTTGGGCGCCCGGCTGCGAAAATGCTGGTCTTCGCCTTCCCAGGCATAAAGCATCAGACTGGCTGAATAGGCCGATTGTGCGGTAAGCAGCAAGGAGCCGCCAGCCAGGGCGATTTCACTTAGGTTCATTAAACCACCTTCCTGGTTCAAGAGCATGGAAAAAAAGCAAATAGTAAATCAACCTTAAAAGTTGATTACTTTTACCTTCTCTGGTAACAAATTTGAATTTTTTAAATGGTAAGCAAATATGAGGTCCGCTCTGACCGCAAATTCACCGGAAGAAGAAAGCAAGATTGGGGCGAACTCGTAAACTACTGGCACAGTATTACGAGGAATAAGAAGTAGGCAGGACGAGGTAGATAATTACAAATCAAAAATATTTAAATAATCTGAATGCTATCAAAAACCCTTAAAACTATAGATCTGAAATTGTCTTCCTAAAAATCAAAAACCTTAATATCCTTAAAAAGTTCTACAAGAGTAGTTCCACAAAGAAAATATCCTCTAGGTATAATTTGTAACAAGATTTATACCAGCAACCGCCAGGTTTTTAGCAAATCCAAGTAATTAATCCCGGTCTAATCATTATTCCGGGCGTTCAGGTAAGCCTTAAAATACTAAGGACCCTGTTTTAGGCTTCCTGATAAGGATACGGTAAAATAGCCAATTTGGATTATATTTAATCGGTACTTTTGGCTAATCCGAAAGTCTGGAGATCCTAAAAATAGGGTTAACCACACCTGATAACCTCTTTTCGGTTTTGGTAAAAAGGGAACTTTTTGGGCAAATTTGACGTTTTAAGGTCAAAGTTCAACGTTTTTTTGTGAGTGTGTTAAAATCAATTTAACCTTTTTGTAACCATTTCGCCTATTCGACTTTTGGGGTTCAACAATTTATTCGCGCGGAGAACCGGGTTGAAACAGATAAAAGAGCCAGAATCCAGTTCAAATCTCCTGCTGGCAGGCGACCGACCCCTGGGCCTACCGGACTATTTGCGAGAACTTCGCCAGAGCCCGGCAGAGCATAGCGGCCCATCTTTCGATTGGCAAGCTTTTTTCAAAAAACTGAATTTCCGGCCCAAAGACCTCTTAAAACCCAAAAGTCTTCCCCCCAAAACGGCTAAAGTGACCCGGCTGGCTTCGGGCTTACCTCTTGAAAAGGCCCTGGAAATCGTCGATGCCCTGGAAACAGCTTTGAGCGGTTTCAAACCGGGGGTTGCGCCTTTCCCCCGGCTCGACTTGCCGGAAATTCGGGTCCGGCGTACGGGCACCGGCCTGGAAGTAACCCTTCCCACCACCGAAGCGGGCGAAATCAATCGCCAGCGCGAGCTTACGGCCCTGCTTTATTTTCTGGTCACAGGCCAGGAGTTGGCGGTCCACTCCCCGGCTTCCCAGCTAGACACATTGGCCGGACAATACCCGCACACCGTAAATGTCTTGCGGCAGGGCTGGCAGGATGGCTATAGCTCGACCCGCCAGTTGTGCGGGGCTTTTGGGTGGAGCCTCTTTCGCCGGGAGAACCTGCCCCTGAGCGACGAGCAAATCGAGGCCAACCGCCTCAAGCTGGCCGAGAAGCCAAAAAAGGCCCTGGTCAAAGAACTGGATTTGCCGCCTGTCGAAGCGCGCCCCTCCAACCGGGTGGCGTTTCCGGGGGCGTTGGCCCTTACCAGCCTGATAATCGGCCTGGTCCTTATCGTGGCTTTCCTGGTCTTTTCGCTGGCTAACCCGCCCGTACCCGTCCGGCCTCAGGCCACGGTTTCCCCTACTGCCACCCTTGTGCCGACCCCGACCGCTCCGACCGGGCTACTCAATACCCGCCAGGCTGACGGTATCAGGCTGACCCGGCTAAACCCGGCTAACCTGAGCCAGGCCGAACAAAAATATGTCGGGCCGGACGCCCTGGCTCCCGGTCAGGCCGTCAAGCTGAACAGCCAGCGCAACATTCGCGCCCTGAACGCCGAGTGGTCGCTGGGGCAGAATGTCTACCTGACCCTGCAAGATGGGGGCTGGGAAGTCTGGGATAGTATCGGCAGTAATCGCATCAGCCGCCGGGAACTGCCCGACTCCGACCAGTATACCTGGGTTAGCTGGTCGCCGGACGGTGAGAATTTTGCCGCCGAAGGGCTGGACGGCCAGTTGCGGCTCGGCACCGGGGGCCGGGTTTTGCGGACTATTCCTTATCTTTTAGGGAAAAACTATTACCCGGAAGATGGTGACTCTTTGCCGCTTAGCTGGTCGCCCGACAGCAGCATGTTGCTGGTTAGAAATAGCGCGGATAGTAGTAAGTTCCAGATATGGACCTTCAAAGGCACCCCGCAGCCGGTGGTCGGCCCCAATAATCAAACTGACCTGGATTTGAAATCCGGGGCGACCAATGTCCCCCAGAATTTCTTTTATATTTCGAAAAGTTGGTCCGGGGACAGCCACTATATCGCCTTTTATATGCCGGGCGGGCTGTTGCACCTGGTCAATATCTACGATACCCGCACTCTCGAAAAAGCGGGGTCGCTTACAATTGATTTCGCCGTATCGCTTCCTCCCGGCGCGGCCCTGGTAGATAGCTACAGCAATATCCCCAGTCCGGGCGGTTTTGCCTGGTCGCCGGATGGCAAATACATGGCCCTCCAACGCTGGATAAAAGGCGTCGAGGGTGGGAATGCCTACCAGCGTGTCCTGTTAGTCTGGGAAGTCCCTTCGGTAGCCCTCTCCAACCGGGACGGTAACCCGGTGATGCCCCTGACCTACCAGTTTATCAGCCTGGATAACCCCGACTCGGCTAACTTGTTAGCCTGGTCGCGGGACAACCGTCTGCTGGTAGACAGCCGGGAAGTGGTAACGGTCAATAATGGCCCGGTGGTCAGGAGCAACAAACTGCTGGTCCTTGACTTTGACCGGGGCAAATCCAACTGGAACGTTTCTTATTCCATTCCTTTGCCGGACCTGGCTTACGATGTAAAAGGCTGGTGGGCCCCGGACGGCCAGCGCTTCCTGGTAAGCGACGACCAGGGTTACCTGGCGATTTACGGGGTGCCGCCCCAGGGAATTGCCACAAGCCGGGGCGTTAGCGCCAAGGTGCTGGCTAAACCTGTAGCCGACCAGGTGGATATGGCGGTTTCCTCGCCGGACGGCAAGTGGCTGGCGACCTATAGCAAAGCCTCCGGACCACAACTTCGCGATTTAAGGACCGGGCAGTTAATCAGCGGTTTTTCATATCCGACCAGCAACGGGACGGTTTCTTACAAGTGGTCCGCCGATAGCCGCTACCTGGCCCTGGCCTATAGCTGGTCGGACGGCACTATTTATAACCCGCATACTAAAACCGTCGCGCGGGTCTGGTCTTTCGATAATACCGGGCCTGCGGTCTACGCCGACGTTATTATTCCAACCGCCGCCGATTTTACGCCGCAGGTGGATTGGTACAACAAAGGCACCGGGCCGGAACTCCTTTTCGAGATAGACCAGAATTCGGTTGGCATCTTGTCGATAACCAAAGGGTCCACCCTTCCGCCTACCAGGGCGGCTACGCCGGTCAATGTCACCCCGACCGCTGCTTCTGGCGGGCAGGGAACTGCCGGGTCCTCTGCCCGAAGTGGAAGTGTTGCGTCAACGGTTACCCCGGCGATTTCAGCTTCGGAGCAATACACAATTTCGGTCGGGGGAAGCCCGGTCGTGACTTATAGTGTAACCAACCCCAATCAATCCCTGACCGGCCAGTCTGAGAACAAAATGGGCGACCCCTTGGGTTCTCTTGTGGCCCGGTCTAATATTCCACAATTCTGGACGGTGCCGCGAGACTGGGCATCTGATTGGTCCTTCCTGGTGGGACCGCTCGATAATACCCGCGACTATGGTATTTTGAAACTGGCCCCAACCGGGTCAAAAGACTCGCCCACCAAAATGTCTTTCCAGCCTTCCACTGAGGAAAAGCCGGTAAAAGCGACCATTACCGCTTCGGCAGTCTCGCCGGATGGCCGCATGGTGGCGCTCGGTTTCGATAACGGGCTCGTCCAGCTTTATGACGCCTCCAACGGCAAACTTTTCCAGGCTTATAACGCGCACCAGGTCGCCATTACGGTCCTGGCCTTCTCGCCTGACAGCAAAAGTCTGGCGACAGGTTCGCTTGACCATACCGTGAAAGTCTGGGAAACGACCAACTGGAAGAACACTGCCATTCTGCGAGGCCAGACCCGCCCGGTCAATTTTGTCCAGTGGCTGCCGGATAACAAAACCCTCATTTCGAGCAGCAGCGCCCCCAATACGGCGGTGTTATGGCGGATTAACTGAGTGCTAAATTAAAAATTAAATGTTAGAATGAGAGGGCCGGTCCTGGTTTTCAAGGGCCGGTTTTCTATTCAGCCTGTTTATTTTTATATAGAAAACTAAAAGGAGCCTCCTGATGACCTCTATCCGCCTGGACCACCTCGCCCCCGAAAGTCAAACCCTGCTGCTGGAAACAATGACAATCCTGGATGCATGGTGGGACGAAAGGGTGGGTCTGTTACGGGAGGCCATTGACGAGGCGGCCCTGCCCCCGGCTGACGCTATCCACTCTGTCCGCGAAAGCGGTATGTACGCCCTGGGCCTATTAATGCGAGACCATCCCGGCGATAAAGAGCGGGCCAACCGGGTGCTTAATATCGTGCTGGACTACCAGTTCGATGAGCCGGACCAGCCCTATCACGGTACCTTTTACCTCTCCCCGGAAGAAGCCCATCCCCCGGTCCATTCCCTCATCTGGCGCGATTATGACCCCAATTGGCGGGAGTTTATCGGTAACGGACTGGCGGTGGTCTTGCAGGAATTTGCCACCGAGCTTGAACCGGGTCTGGAAGCCCGGATAGATACCGCCTTGCAGCGCATCATTGAAGGCACCCTGGCCCGGCCTCTCCCAGTCTCCTACACGAATATCGTCCTGATGAAAGCTTTCATGCTGGTATTTGTGGGCGAACGCTTCAAAAAGCCCGAATGGGTCGCGCAGGGTGAGGCCCTGGCCGGGGAAATTTATGCCCTGATGAGCGAGACCGGCTGTTTTGATGAATATAATTCTCCGACCTACTGCGGGATTGACCTGAAAGCGCTGGGAATGTGGGTGACTTTCTCGTCCTCGCCGGTCCTGCGTGACCTGGGCGCGAAGATGGAGGAAGCCCTCTGGCGGGAACTCGCCCGTTTCTACCACGCCGGGTTAAAAAACCTCTCCGGCCCTTACGACCGGAGCTACGGTATGGACATGTGCAAATATGTCACGAGCATCGGGATGTCGGTGCGGCTGGAACTGGGCCGGGGCCTGGCACCTCTACCGGCGACCAATGTCGCGCCCGGCGCTTTTAACGCCGAACACAAGAACGACATGATGTGCGGTATCTGGGCGGTGGCAGTAGGGGCGCGTATCCCGGCGGAGGTCCAGGCGGTTTTTACGAGTTTTAGCGGCGAACGGTCGGTTGAGCGGGTTATTACCAACTCACCCCGGCGAGTGGCGACGGCCTGGCTTACCGAAAACCTGATGGTTGGGGCCGAGGATGCCAGCGGCAGCAAGCCGGTCTGGAGCCAGTATCATCTCGCCACCGTTCATTGGAAATCGACCGGCGGAGAGGTTGCCTGGCTCAAACTGGTGAATAACTTACCGGCGGACGCCACGGTCGAGAAAAATCACCTCCATATAAAAAGCTTTGTCTGGCACGGCCTGTTTGTAATGGAGCGGGTTTTTATTTTCCGGGTCTATACGCCCGGTGCGCCGCAGGACGTGAAAATCGAAGCGGGCCAATGGCAGTTTCCGGGGTTAAAGGTGGCCGTCAAGACCAATATCGAAGGGCCGTCTGTCAGCCAGGACGGGCCGTTTACCGATATTCGTTACGAGGCCAACCACAAAGACGGCGGTTTTCACATTTTCTTCGACCTTACCGTCGAGGAAACCGCCCTGACTTAGAGGTGTTGTGCCTTCTAAAACCTCTCGCCTAAAAAGGCAATAAATCTTTAGTCAGGAATTCCAGTTCTTTAAGGGGCGGTTTTTTAGAGTCTTTCAGACCGGGGAAGCCGCCCCACTCGAAACACTCCCGCAAATAATCGACAAAATAGCCGTAATCGTAGCCGTCGCAGCGTAATTTTCCGTCAATGGCAAAGTCGGGGAATAAAAACTCGATGGGGCCGCCCCCGCTGTAATTCGATTTAAAGTAGGCGTCGGGTGCGACTTCGAAGATATACAACCCGGTTTCGGGGTCTTTATACCCCTCTTCATCGGTTTCTTCAAGGTTTGGGTCAATTTCAAGAAGATGTGTGTCAAAAACCAGCGGGTCCGCCAGAACATCTGGTTCTTTTTCTTTCGGTTTTGGGGGGGTCGAATTTATCCCCGGCATTGGACCCACCTGTAAAGAGAGATTCCCCGCTAAATCCTGGGCAAAGGCTATCAGTTTCGTCATTCTTTCAGGATTATCATTTGTTACCGCACCTTTAGCGGTTTCCTGCATGAGCTGGAACAATAAACCCAGGGTCGGGTTTACCGAAGACGAGAGGTCGGGTTCAGGCACCTCCCCAAAATGTTTTTGATAGGTGGAGTTAATTTTTTCGGACATTCCTTCAAGGCTAGGCGATGGGGTGTACTCGCACAACTTTGGGTGCGAACCCATAAAATTTACCTGCCCTACTTCTTCAAAGAAGATTTTTATAGAGAGGGGTAAAGGGCCGTATTTCTGGTCTAAATCGGCCACTTTTTTTGATTCAGTGAGGTCGAGTGGTACAAGGGGTGGGTATTCGAAGTTATAATTAAGGGTTTTGAGCCGTTCGACCAGGGTTTCAAGGTTGGTTTTGACCCGGCGCATGGTCTCCCTGGCGACCGCTTCGGCCTGGGCGTAGAGGTCGCCCTGGCGGATTTCGGGACCGAGTTTTAAGAGTTCTTCCCAGACTTGCCGGTATTCGCCATTGGTGTATCTCGCCAGATAGTCCATTTGCCCGGTCCCCCTTATTTTGTTTGTGCTGGAGGTTTAAACTTATCAGGGGCTAATCAAAATAGATTAACCCCAATTTTATCGCTCTTGTTGTTTTGCCCGTTCCCCGTTTAACGTGAATTATGTCTCGTATTCGCTGTTGATGACAACGTATTCCTGGGTCAGGTCGCAGCCCCAACCGACCGCCTCGCCTTCCCCGGCGTGGAGGTCTACCGTAATATAGACTTCCGGCCCGGTCAAAGCCGCCTGGGCCTGGCTCTTTTCGAAAGGCTGGGGTGTCCCGGCCAGCATCAAGGGCACGTCGCCAATATAGATGTCGGTCCTGGTCGGGTCGAAGTTGGCCCCGCTCCGTCCCGCCGCCGCCAGGATACGGCCCCAGTTTGGGTCACCGCCATAGACCGCCGACTTAGTGAGCATGCTTCCCGCGACCGTCCGTACCGCCAGGCGCGCTTCTTTGACCGAAGCGGCCCCGCGCACCCAGACTTCCATCAACTTGGTCGCGCCTTCGCCGTCACGGGCGATTTCCTTCGCCAGGTAAGTCATGACCTCGCGGAGGGCTTCCTTGAAGACCTGTTCTTTTTCGGGAGAAGCGCCGTCACCCAGCACGGGTGTACCGGAAAGACCATTCGCCAGCAACAAAACACTGTCGTTGGTGCTGGTATCGCCGTCCACCGTAATCATGTTAAAGGTTTCCTGGGCCAGTTCGCTCAACACCGCCTGGAGAAAAGCCGGTGTAGCGGCCACATCGGTGGTCAGGTAGCAGAGCATGGTAGCCATGTTCGGGTGAATCATCCCCGCGCCCTTGCACATCCCGCCGATAAAACAGACCTTGCCGTCCCAGGTGAAACGGGCGACGGCGCGTTTGGGCCGGGTATCGGTGGTCATGATACAGAAAGAGGCCTGGGTCCCGGCGGCTTCACCTTCACCGAGGGTAATCGCCTCGACCCCGGAACGAATCTTTTCCATCGGCAGCATGTGGCCGATAACCCCGGTCGAAGTCACCAGCACGTAATTGGCCGGAATACCGAGTTTCTCCCCGGCTAATTGCTGCATTTCCTGGGCGTCGTAGTAGCCCTGTTCCCCGGTGCAGGCGTTGGCGATACCGGCGTTAAAGATGACGGCCTGGGCGGTCCCCTGGCCGGTGATTTCGCTATCGAGCAGGACCGGGGCCGCTCTTACCAGGCTCTGGGTGTAGACCCCGGCGGCGGCACAGGGCACGCTCGAAACCAGCAGACCCAGGTCCAGTTTGCCCGCCCCGTAGGTCTTCAGGCCGCAGTAGGTCGCGCCTGACTTGAACCCTTTCGGAGCGAGGACGCCCGCCGGGTGGTTGGGCATGAAGTCGAAATCACTCGAGTAAACTTTTTCCTTAGGCATTGTCTCTCCAAACCCAGCGTAGAACGTTTAACGAAACAACGTTGAACGTGGGAACAGCACTAAATTTTGTAAATGGCACAATAAAACAACGTTAAATCACAGAGCAGTTTCCAAACCCGAAATTTCCGAACAGTTTTTTGATCTGGTGCCGGCCTAAATATATCTTGCGGTTTTCCGTTGTTTCGTTCAACGTTCAACGAATCGTTTAACGCTTTAGAAAAACTTTCGCGCCGAACACCTCGGCCCCCAGGACCAGGAAAGTAAAGAGCAGCAACATTCCTAGCTGGATAGCCTGACCGGCAACGGAAGGCGTGACCGCTATCGGTGTTACGAAAAGATAGCTGGCGATAAAGCAGAAATTGAACAGGATACCGAAGGTTAACAGTCCCGCCCCCAGGAAATAATTGGTCCGGGCATTTTCAAGCTGAACCTGGGCTTCCTCGGAGTTGGCGTCGAACTGGACGCCCTGCTGGCCGACCAGTTGCAGGCGGGAAAGCGACTCGATTTGCCGGGCCTTTCCGCCCCATAAGCGCCGGGCCAGGTATAGCCCGATTATAAAACCGCCCGTTACCATCATGGTAGCCTGGGTCGGCCATTGTCCGGTCGCCAACCCTGCCACCAGGTCTATTGGGAGTAACGCAATTAAAAACCCCGGAATAAGATAATTTGCCACTTTTAAGCCTCGTAGTCTAACTGAGCAGTCTAGCTGGCCTGGGAAGTCGGCGTAAAGTCGTCCTGGCTCTGGCTCGAAACTTTGTTGCGAAGTTGCCGCTGGAGTTGGACCATCAGCACCGCCACGTCCGCCGGGTTTACCCCCGAAAGCCGGGAAGCCTGGCCGAGTGTGGCCGGTTTGAACTGGGTCAACTTCATACGGGCTTCTTTACGCAAGCCGGTGATGTTCGCGTAATCGAAGTTTTCGGGCAGGCGGGTATCTTCCAGGCGGCGCATTTTGTCTACCGACTGCTCCTGCTTGTTGATATAAGTGCGATACTTGCCTTCGATTTCGACCTGCTCGGCCAGTTCGGGCTCGATTTCCTCGTCCAGGAGCAAAGGCAGGACCGTCCGGTCCACGTCAGGCCGCCGCAAATAGTCGGCAGCCTTCATACCGCGCTCAATCCGGGGGAACCCGGCAGCTTCGAAGCGGGAGTTTTGCTCGGCGGAGGGCGAAATCGGGGTCGCTGCCAGCTTTTTGAGATATTCCTCGATGCGGTCGCGCTTGTTCTCGACAGCCATGTAGCGTTCGCGGCTGATAAGCCCCAGGTCGTAACCGAGGGCGGTCAGGCGCAGGTCGGCGTTATCGCTGCGCAAAAGCAGGCGGTACTCGGCCCGGCTGGTCATCAGGCGGTAGGGCTCCTTGATTTCCTTGGTGGTCAGGTCATCTACCATTACGGCGATATAGGCCTGTTCACGCTTGAGGATAAAGGGGTCGCGGCCCTGGACCCGCAGCGAGGCGTTTATCCCGGCCATGACGCCCTGACCGGCGGCTTCTTCGTAACCGCTGGTGCCGTTGATTTGCCCGGCCAGGAACAGGTTCGAGATGCGCTTGGTCTCCATGCTGGCCCGGATTTCGGTTGAGGGGACCGCGTCATATTCGACCGCGTAGCCGAACCGCATAATCTCGGCCTTTTCGAGGCCCGGTATCGAGTGAATCAGGTCAAGCTGGACATCGGCGGGCAGGCTGGTGTTCGCGCCCTGGACGTAAACCTCGTTGGTCAGCCAGCCTTCCGGCTCCAAAAACAACTGGTGGGACTGTTTCTCGCTGAAACGGACCACCTTGTCTTCGATGCTGGGGCAATAGCGCGGCCCGACCCCTTCGATTATCCCGGTAAACATGGGAGCGCGGTGCAGGTTGGCCCGGATGATGTCGTGCCCCTGCATGGTGGTGTGGACCAGGTAGCAGGGCAACTGGGGCCGCCAGCCATCGAGTTGCTGGGCCGGGAAGACTTTCGGGTAAGCCGGGGGTACGAGCGGAACCGGCTTGTCGTCCTCGGAATAGCTGAAGGAGAAAGCCAGCGGCGTCGAACTGCCCGGCTGGACGGTCGTCTGAGAAAAATCAATCGTCCGGGCGTCAATGCGGGGTGGCGTGCCGGTCTTGAGGCGGTGGAGCGGGAACCCTAAACCGGCCAGACTGTTCGAGACCTGGATCGAAGGGGCTTCTCCGGCGCGGCCCGCCGATGCGGTCCAGTCGCCCATGATGATGCGACCCTTGAGAAAAGTGCCGGTGGTCAGCACGACCGTTTTAGCTTCGTAGCCAAGCCCGTTCGCCACGGTCACACCCTGGGCGGTTAGCTGGCCGGTAATCTCGTCTTTGCGGACGACCAGTTCTTCGACCTGGGCCTGGCGCAACGTCAGATTGGGCGTTTCTTCGAGAGTTTGTTTCATCGCCAAAGCGTAGAGCTTTTTATCGGACTGCGCCCGCAAAGCCTGGACGGCCGGACCTTTCCCGGTATTGAGCAACCGGATTTGGATCAGGGTGCGGTCGGTATTGCGGCCCATCTCCCCACCGAGGGCATCAATCTCGCGCACGACGTGGCCTTTAGCCGGTCCCCCGATAGAGGGGTTGCACGGCATCAGGGCTACCATGTCCAGGTTTATGGTCAAAAGAAGGGTCCGGCTGCCCATGCGGGCGGCGGCTAAAGCAGCCTCACAACCGGCGTGCCCGGCCCCGACCACGATTACATCAAACTTGTCTACGAACTTTACATCCTGCATTGCATTTTAAAACCTTTATATCTGAGCTTGTATCGCTGGCCCCTATTTTACCAGTTATGACCTCGCTTGGCTATTAAAATCAAAAATTCTTTAGATATTTTCTATAAATTACCCAAATTTCTACCTTTCGGCTATACTGTGTAATCAGTCGGCACCGGATTTTTGATTTAATTTATTTTATTTTTGCCTTTTGCCCTATCTTAAAGGGCAGGGAATTGCTACCCCTCGCACTGCCCTTATTTAATGTAGCAATCCCGGTGGTTAAAACAGGTTGTTTGATGGTTTTTGAGATGTTCTGAGATGAAAGGGAGCCCGATTGTGCTACGAATCTGGCGCGAATATTTACTCGAATTGAGAGAACCGGCCTTAATCGGGCCGGGTTTGAACGTGAACCTTCCTGCCGGACTGCGTAAGGTTCTGCATTACCTGTTTATCACGTTCCGCTATCTAACCACATTTTTCTTTTTCAAGCCGTTAGCCTGGCTCATTTTGCACCTGATAACGGATTTCCGGGTTAAGGGCCGGGAGAATTTGCCGGAAGAAGGCGGGTTTGTCGGCACCTGGAACCATCTCTCGAATTTCGATGCCATGGTCGGCACCCTTTTATCCCCGCGCCCGCCCCTTGTTATGACCAAATACGAATATTTCAAGACGCCAATATTAGGTGGGGTGGCGATGCTCCTGGGTGGTTTCCCGGTGAAGCGCGGGACCGCCGACCGCCAGGCGGTCAAGACTTCCCTGGCGGTGGTCAAGCGCAAGCAAATCCTGGGGATTTACCCCGAAGGCACCCGTTCCAAGACCTTCCAGTTGCAAGACCCTCAACCTGGTGCGGCCATGATTGCGTCCAGTAGTGGCGCTCAGGTCTTACCGCTGGGGATTGCCGGTACCGAAAATATAATGCGGCGCAAGAAGCTCGGTTTCCTGACTCGGCCTCGCGTGGTGGTTTCGATTGGAAAGCTTTATAGCCTGAAGGAAGCCGCCGCCGCCTTTGCCCTCGAACACAACCTCCCTGCCAGCGGCAAACGCGGTAAACACGACGACCTCGACTTTTTGAGCGATATTATGATGCTAAAAATCGCCGAGATTTTACCGCCCGAATACCGGGGCCACTTTACGCCGGAAGCGGTCGCCGAACGCTACCGCCAGCGTGTTGCCGAAAAAGCCTCAAAGGTTGCTAACCAGGAAATGACTTCTTTGAATTAATATCTTGTGTTTTATGGAAAATTCTGAGGCTATAACCAATTTATCAGACGCCATTGAGGTTGCTTACAACCAAATGTTGGTTGATGCGCATCATAATCTTTTTCTAAATAAGCGCTTACCGATTTACAAGTGTATTGAAAGGTTAGATGAACTAAATCACTTAAATATTCGCGGTTGGTTGGCCCTTTTGACCGCCCGGAAAGTATTATTTATCTGGGAAAGAACCCCACCATATTATTCATTCCCCCAATTATTAGTAAATGATGCCGAAAGTTTCCTCCAAAATAACTTATCCTTACCTGATCTTAAAGCAAAATATGATTTTGAGGAGCTAACTATAACCGGATTTTATAATGACCCTGAAACTTATACGGATAAACAAAAGTATTCTGGTCAAGCAACTCTCTTAGCTTGTACTGAGGCTCAAGGTATACTTTTATTTAATCAATTATTTCCCAACGATTTAATACATAAAATGGAAGAAGAAATAATACAGGGATACCCCGATGAGATGTTAAGAGACTTTTATATAGATTGTGCTTCGATGGCGGTTTGTGCCTATTCCGGTATTAGTTTTGATTGGGATATAGTTGATGATAGTGTTAGCGAGTGGATTAACGATTTTCAAGAATTGTTGAACATCATAAACACAACCTTCGATCCAGAATTTATCCCGGAGAAGAGGCTGGAATTTTGGAAATGGTGGCTAAAAGAAGCCATCCCTCAAGCCTGCGAATTAGCCGAACAATTTTCAAACAAATAATACCAGGGTATGGTTGAAGACTTGTCATTCCGAGCTTGCAAGGAATCCCCGGTCCTCTGGACAATGTAACGAGCTTTAGGCCAACGGCACGGAGATCCTTCGCTGCGCTCAGGATGTACTGTTGGATACTATCTATTCATACTCAGTTTTAATAGTTTCCCTCATAGAAATCTATTTTTAAAAAATTAAGCCGGGTAAATCTAAGGCTAGAAAGCTAGATTTACCCGGTTGCGAGATACTAACCGATTAGAAAGAATCTTTACCCTTTCAGCCGGGAAAGGATGTCGTTATCCCCGCCGATGACCTCAATCTTTTCCAGGGGTTTGTAGTTACCCCGGACGGGTTTGAAAGTGACGGTTGGAGCCGCCCAATTGGCCGCGTTGGATAGCACCTGCCGCACCTGGGCGTTATAGTAAGTCGGGTATTCCTCGTGGCCGGGCCGGAAGTAGAAGATGCGCCCCGCTCCCCGCGTAAAGGTGCAGCCGCTGCGGAAGACCTCGCCGCCGGGGAACCAGCTTACAAAGACCAGTTCGTCCGGTGTAGGAATACCGAAATATTCCCCGTACATTTCTTCCTGGGGTAACTCGATATATTCGCTCAAACCTGCCACAATCGGGTGGCCGGGCGAAACAATCCAGAGCCGTTCCTTCTGGCCGTCCTCGCGCCATTTCAAGTCGCAGTCTGTCCCCATCAATTTTTTGAAAATCTTGGAGAAATGACCCGAATGGAGGACAATCAGGCCCATCCCGTCATCCAGGACGCGTTTGTGGACCCGGTTTACGATTTCGTCGGAAACCTCGTTGTGCGCCCCGTGCCCCCACCAGAACAATACATCGGTATTAGCCAGTTTTTCTTCGGTCAGGCCGTGTTCCGGCTCGTCCAGGGTCGCCGTCTGGACGGTAAACCCGGCTTCTTTCAAACCCTCGGCGATAGCCCCGTGGATACCGTTGGGGTAAACGGAAGCAATTTTGGGGTCGTGCTGCTCGTGCCGGAATTCGTTCCAGACGGTCACGCGAATAGGTGCGGTCATTCGTCGGTTCTCCTTTGAAGAATAAAGACAAGTCCAAATAAAAAAAATATATTCAACCCAGGCGCTTTCAAGATAATGCTGGAAAGCTGAATCAAATGAAAAGGGCAGGCCCTTAGAAATCGCGGTCCGGGTTCGGGTCAATCCCCCGCAGCATAACACCGTTACCGCGTTCGGCTTCCTGCGCGTCGGCCACCTGGTCGCCCGCCTCGTAATACTGGACCAGCCAGGTTGTGCGGGCCTCGTTCGAGACATTGACCCCGGAGCCGTGGACCAGCGTATAGCTGAAAAACAGCACGTCCCCTGCCTTGGCCGGGCATGGCACCGACATTTCGAGCGGGTATTCCTCCCAGGGCAAGTGATGGCCGCCCTCGGCGATGTGCGGTAACGGTCCCTTCAGATGGCTTCCCGGCACCACCCGCACGCAGCCCTTTTCGAGTGGGGCGTCGTCAAAGTGGAAAATCGCGGCCATCATAGTTCCGTTCTTGTAGGGGAAGAAAGGATAATCCTGGTGAAGCGGGAAGGGCGAACCCTTTTCCGGCGGCTTGATAAACATCTTGTTGTGATGCAGTTTGACGTTTTCGTTTCCGATTAAGGCCGCCGCCACCGAGGTAAAGCGGTCGTCCAACAGCAACCGGCCAAAAGCGGCAGAATAATACTGGATATTGTGGCAATGCAGAATCTGGGTCCGTTCGGCCTCGGCTACCATTGTCCGGGCCGCGCCCCAGGTCGCGTCGATGTTGATTTTCCTCGAAAGCCTTTCGGCAATATCGTGGACCTCCTGCCGGTAGGAGGCGGCTTCGTCCTTCGGTAGCAGACCTTCTACCAGCAGATAGCCCTGCTGGTGATAAAAATCTATCTGTTCAGGGGTAATCATTTTTCTCTCCTTTGAGTACTTCCCAACTCCAAATAGGTTGCCCGGTTTTGCCTGGGCAGACCTCTATCCGTTACGTCCCAGCATAACTCTTACGCTCGAAAATTGCCAATCCAGCCGGGGGAATCTCCAGCGCTGTCAACCCCGCGGCCAGGTTTCGCTCATCTTCGATAACCACCTGTCCCTGGCAATCGAGGATTTGCACCTTGCAGGGTCCAGCGTCTTCCGCCAGGTCGAGAATGACCCGGCCCTCCAGGGTGCCGTTTACAACCGTCAGCTTTTCTTTGAGAGGGTCGCCCAGTTCGACCACCGTATTGGCATAGACCGCCGCCAGTTGCTCCCGCTCGTTCGACACCTCCACCAGCGGGAACCAGGCTTCGGGGTGCCAGGGTTTGAGGTCGCCGTCCAGCAGCAACCCTCTGTTCCGGGTCCAGAAGGAGAGCCAGAACTCGACCATCCGGTGATGGGCGGGCGGCAGGCGGTCGAGCCGGACCGAGACCTGGGGCACCGCGAAAAGGACATTGACAATCTGGAGGGCCGCGCTTTCTACCGGCTCATCTCCGTGCCACATCACCATATCCGAGTGTGGGGCAGCGTTGCCGAGCAGGCGCACGTCCAGGGTCCGCACCCGGTTACTCAGGCTGTCGTTTGGACAGTCACCCGCCCGAAACATATTGCCGTACTTGCGCATCAGAGGACCAATATAGGGCTGGCGGAACTCAATCAAAATTTCGGGGTTGAGTTGGCGCAGCCGGTCAATCACGTCGGACAGGAGGCGGTCGGTCGCCTGCGCCACCGAGATATAATCCCGTTCGCCCTGCGCACCTTCGGCCAGCAAATCTTCGTCCGGCGACTGCCTGAAATCATTCACAAAATCGAGTTTGAACCCGTCCAGGCCCCACTCCCGCACGGCCCTCTCGCACAGATTTATCAGGTATTCGCGGACATCGGGAAAGCGAGGGTCCAGTACCCAGGTGCTTAACCCCTGGCTGTGGTATAAAAACTTGCCCTGGAATTGCCGGAAAGCCCGGCTGTGTTCACCCACGAACGGCAGGGCGTACCAGAGCAGGTATTTCATCCCGAGCCGGTGGATATTCGCGACGTGAGCGGCCATGTCGGGGATTTTCCCACCGAAAACCTCCCAGTCGCCACAATAAGCATAGCCCCGGTCGTTGTTATCGGTCTGCCAGCCGTCATCCACGATAACCGCCGTACAACCGAGCGGCCTTGCCAGGCGGCATTGTTCTTCGACCTCGGCGGCGACCAACTGCTGGTGAAAGCTGTACCAGGTCGAATACATCGGTTCGCGGGCCGGGCCGGGGACTGGCGCGGGAGTGTATCCCGGCTGCGCGGCCCACCACTTTGCTACCCCGGCCAGGGTTTCGAAATAGGGCGCGGTGCGGGTATCAATCCGCAAGAAGGCCTCGTATTCCTTGAAAGGGGCCCACCCCTGGAACAGGGTCAGGCTGCACAGGAATTCGGCGGTCTCCTCGCGCACCCCGGTGACTATCTCGATTGAATTGAGGGCGTCGGAAAAAGCCCAGGTATGGCGGTTGAGCCCTTTCAGGTTGTAGAGACAGCCGGTCGGGGCGTTGTTCATGGATTGTGAGACCCAGGGGCGGCTCCAATCTGCCGGGTACATCTGGCTCCGGTCGGTGCCGGGCCGCCAGAAAGCCTGAATATCTACCATCGGTACCAGCCAGCTAAGCCGGTAAAGACCGGGCTTTGCCAGTTGGTCCGTTCCTAGTTTTAACGAAACGACTAATAGACCATCCGAATCTTGTTCCAGGGAGAAAGCAACCGAGAAATCGTCGGCCTCCTTTTCCAGGATAAGCTCGTAAGGCCCGGCCTGCAAAACACGTTTTTCGGCAAAGCCTGGCATCTTTTTAGCCCTCGATTGTGACTACCCGGTTCTCGCGGGCCGCGCGGGCTGCCGCCTGGGTCACCCGGTGCGTCTTCAAGGCATCGGCGTAATCCGAGCGAATCCGGTTGGTTCCCCCCGCAACTGCGTCCAGGAAATCGTAGTTGATACGAATAAAAGGGTCCACTGAAAGCTCCTCGGTGCGGGCCTGGCCTTTGCCTTCGTCAATCAGCAGGTGGTCGTGGGTCAGGCTGAGCGTCAGGCCGTCCGCGATAAGTTCCAGGCTGTCCCGGTACTTGCTTTTGAGCAGGGAGGTCGAGCTAATTGTACCGATAACGCCGTTAGCGAATTCAAGGGTGACGACCGAAACGCGGTCCACGTCAATGCCCGATTCGGGCGAACTGGTGTTGCGGCCCAGGGCGTAGACCTGTTTCACCTCCCCGACCAGCAGCCGGGCCAGGTCGAACATGTGGGTGGATTGTTCGACCACCTGCCCGCCCGATTCCTCCTGGCGGGACCACCAGCGGGGCGGCGGTAAAGAGTCGAGCCAGTGGCCCAGGGCCAACCGGGCCGGGTGCAGCTTGACCAGTTCCTGGGCCGTTTCGGTGGTGTTCATATAGCGCATCTGGTAGCCGACCGCCGAAATAGCCCCTTTAGCCTTGATGGCGGCGGCGATTTCTTCGGCGGTATCGGCATCCGCCGAGAGCGGCTTTTCCACGAACAGGGCCAGGTTGTGGTCGAGGGCGCTCTTTTCGATCTGGCCGTGGGCGGAGGGAATCACGGTAATGTAGACGGCGTCCAGGTTAGCCTGGCCGTACATGCGTTGAAAATCGTCATAGGCGGCAGCCTTACCACCCAGGCCGGCCTTCTGAATAAGGGCCTCGGCTTTTTCGACCGAGCGCCCGGTGATAGCGGCCACCTCGACGTTGCCGATTTCTTGCAGGGCCTGGATGTGCCGGGCCGTGATTCCCCCGGTCCCGACGAACCCGACCCGGAGCGGTTTAGGCACTTCTAGAGCAGGACGTTGAACCTCATTTTGTCCAACGTGTTTTTCGGTCATTTTATTCTCCTGGCGTGTTATTTCCCGGTGTTTTTTCTTTACTGAAGGTCTAACCGGGACGATTATAGCAGCTTCAAAAAACTACGTGACAGGTCGGGCGGTTTGCCATTGGGTGTGGCGAAAAACAAAAAAGAGGGTAACACCTGACACGGGTGCTACCCTCTTTTTTTTTGACCCTCAAAACCGTTACCAGTTACCCACTCATAGCGGTTAATTCCGGGTTGCCATCCTTTTCATTTTGTCCATCGTGGTATTTTCGGCGGCTGGCTGTCTTTCATTATTATTGTCCTCGCCCTCCGAATCGCCGGCCTGACTATTGGTGTTTTGCGGGTTAGTCCGGTGCGCCCAAATCTCGTTAAACTGGTCCTGGATTCTCTGGATTTCCTTGTCGGAGAGGTCTTCCAGGTCCAACATGCTGTTGCGGGCGTCTTTTTGCGCCACAATCAGTTCGTCCAACTTGAGGTGAATGGCCTTGCTATCCCGGTTCTGGGTATTCTGGATTAAAAAGACCATCAAGAAGGTGATGATTGTAGTGCCGGTGTTAATGACCAGTTGCCAGGTATCGGAAAAGCCGAATACCGGCCCCGAAACCACCCACAGGATTATCACCAGGAAGGCGCTTATAAATGCCCAGGGAGAACCCACCACTTCGGAAGTCTTGTGGGAAAATTTACGGAAAAGTTCACTCATTCGGTTACCCTCGTTACTAGCATACCGGCCCAAATTCTTTCGCTATAAATCCCAAAATAATTTATAGCCATACAACCCTTGCATATTTAAATAAAAAAGGAGCACAACCTATGCCAGAATAAAGAAAGTGTAAATTTTCTATAAAGACGTTAATGGGAACCCCAATAAAAAGGCCGGTGACTGGTCATTGTCACCGGCCTGGCCGTTTCTTATTTCCAGGTTTACCCTAGCGTTCCTCGCTCTTGATGTCGCGGCGGGCCAGGTGTTTGGAGTAATTTTCGACAAATTGCATTAACCGGCCCTCGGTTGCCCGGAACTCCCGCGACTGCAAGGCGGTTCGTGCCGTCGTGTAGTCGTCGCTCTCACCCAGGGCGATAATCTGGGTGCCTTCCCCGGCCACTTTTAGCCAACCATCGGTTACGCTGATGCCAACCCGCGCCATTGAGGGGATGTAATCATTAAAGATAAAGTCCATGTACTCCTTATCTTTTTCGGGCTTAATATCCCAGTAAAAGAATATAGTACTCATAACTCGGCTCCCTTCTGCGGACAGGCATCCCGTTGAGGCCAATGCCTGGTAGATAAAGTAATCCCGACTAACGCAATTCGGTAGTAGCAAAGTTGTTATTTAATTTGCCGGGCCGAAACCTGCTAACTTTTGATGATGGGGAGTTGCTAACCCTCCAGGAGCAGCAAGCAGGTAAGAGGTTTTGAATGTTGGTGTACTTATTATATCCGGCCGGGCCTTTTACGCAAGTGGTAAAAATTAGAAAACAAGCCTTTTACAGGTTTACAAAGGAGAACCCTATTAAGTCGGATTTAACTTTGTCTTTACCGTCCAAGGTTGGTCTGTTTAAGGGTCGTGTTGGCGGCCAACTGGATAGTATAGAAAAGCTGGCTTTGCATTTCGGCGGAAAGGGCTTCGACACTGTTAATGGGCCGGACCTGCGGGAAAGGGGTGATAGTCGGGACCGCTGTAACGGGAGCTTTGCGAGTTATTACGGGTGTCGGGGCTACCACGAAAGTGGGGGTCGGTCCGGTGGTGGCGGTCGGCACGGCGGTGACGGTCGGGGCGGTGGTAGCCGTTGGGGCCGGGGGCGCGGTTACACCCTGGACGGCCAGGTAGCCGAAATTTAGGGCCGATATGGGCGTGGTAGCGCGGCCCGCCAGGACCGTAAAGCCGTAATCCATCAGGGGGTCCACGTCTTTGGCGATTTCGATAGTGCTGTTCATGACCACGACTATAACATTATGGCCGTTGTTGCGGGCTGTCGCTACCAGCACCCGCCCGGCGTTATCGGTCCAGCCGGGTTTGAGGCCGGTCGCCCCCGGATAGCGGAAAAGAAAGCTATCTACGTTGTAAAAATCGTGACCTTCCACGCTGGTGACCCTGACCTGAACGAACTGCATGATGACCGGGTTGCGCAGGGCGTACCAGCCGCTAATCGCCAGGTCGTAGGCGCTGCTGTAATGCCCGTCCTGGTCGAGCCCGTGCGGGTTCATAAAGTGGCTGTCTCTCATACCGATTGAGGCGGCGTAGGTGTTCATGGCCGTGACAAATTTTGCGATGGGGTCGCCCGGTCCCGGCATATGCTGCCCGGCGTAGCGGGCCAGGGCCATCCCGGCTTCGTTGGCGCTGTTGGTCAATAGACCCAGGAGCAGGGTAGAGAGCTTGATGTGTTCGCCCGCCCGCAAATTCATGTTAGCCTCGCCCACCAGGTCTTCCTGGACTACGGTGGTGGTGGCGGACAAAGCTTGCATGGTAGGATAGTATTGGAGGAAAGTCAGGGCCGTGATAAGTTTGGTGGTGCTGGCCTGGGCGCGCGAAAGGTGGGGTTCTTTGGCATAAAGTATGCGGCCTGTATCGGCATCGACCACGATGGCGCTGGTGCCCCGGATGGGCGGCGGGTCGCTTACGATTTTGGGGCCGGGTGTGGGTACGACGGTCGCGGTCGGTTTAACGGTGGGTATTGCCGTTGGTGTCGCGGTCGGCACTGGGGTAGGCGTTTGGGTCTGGCCGGGAAGAAGCGAAGTCGGTACTGGTGTGGCAGGGTTGTTTGCTCCCGGTGTGGCGGTTGGCGCGGTATAATGACCGGGCGTGGCGGTCGGGATAGGGTCGGACTGGAAAGAAGTTTCGGCCAGGGCCGAGGCGGGCAGCAGGGCCAGGGAGAGACCAAGCAGGACCACAACCAACCCGGTCAGGGTTGTCACCAGACGAGATTGTTTAGTACGGTGCATCACGGTAAAACGCCTGTAAAATATACGCTGGCCGGGGAAGGCTCCGCAGCCGCGTAAAAGGTTAAACAAAAGAAACGTCCGTCAGGCAAAGAACTGCCTTCACAAGAAACAGTCCCGGTCCCTAACCACAAAGGGTAATTGTACGTTCTAATTTTTAACGGTTTAGGCTCAACGAAAATAAATGGATTTGTCCCAAAGAATCTAACACAGCCGGTCCTATTTGTCTACCGGGTTAAATTTCTTCAGGTCCATTTTTCAGGTTCAATGGAAAGCAGGTTAATCTTATGCTCATAATTCTGGCGCGCCACGCCGACCGGGAAACGCTTACCACCAGACCGGACAGCGAACAGGTGCTGACCGAAAAAGGGATTCAACAGGCGGTCCAACTGGGGCAAGCCCTGGACCGGCGGTTAGCGGTGCAGGGCGGTCGCGTTTCGCTGGTCCTGACCAGCCCCTACCAAAGGGCGGTCCAGACAGCCCAATTGATGGCCCAGGAGATGGGCTTGCCCGCCGAAAGCGTCCAGACCCTTCAGGCCCTGGCCCCGGACGGCGAGGGTTCGGTGCATGAAACCTTACAGGCCGTGACCGAAACAGAGCATCACGGGGTCATCGTGGTGGGGCACGGCCCCGATTTAGCCGCGTTAGCCGACCGACTGTGCGGACAGGCGGTTGAGCTAAAGAAAGCCCACTCGCTCGGCATCGAACGCGACGCCGAAAGACATATAGGCCGTCTCGTCTGGCTGGTCAGTTACAAAGACTATCTTTAGGAAATCAATTAGCCCCGGTTGGTAGTGGTTCGTTCGTTGGGACCGCCGTTGGAAGGTTGGCGGGCGGTAAAGGGGCCGCTGGAAGGCAGCAGGTTGGTGTTTCGCCCTTCATCCCCGATGAAAATGTTAGCCTCGGAGGCGGGTGGCGCTTCTTTGCGGGCCTCGATTTCCCACCAGCGTAATAGCTGGTCGTTGGTCATGTGGAGGGTGTCGCGAATCTGGCGCTGGTTCTCGGCTTCCTGTAAGCGCAGGGCGTTTTGCAGTTCGGCCCGTTTCTGGGCCGTCAGGTACATCCGGGTCGCCTCGTCCAGGGTTAGGTTGTAGATTTTCACGCCCGTCACATCTACCCCGTATTTGAGGGACTCGTCGTTAATCATATCGCGCAGACTGCTGGCGATGCGTTTAAGCGCCCCACCATCGTTGCCAAAAATATCGCGGGCCAGGTTTATCATCGAGAAATAGTCGTGCATCATGGCTATCGCGTCGCGCCGAACCTTCTCTTGCCAGTTATCCACGTTGTAGACCGCGTTAAAAACATCGCGCTCCCGCACCTGGATGCGGTTCCACTGGATAACCGCCACCGGTTGCATGCGGTTGCGCTGGTCCCTGGTCACTTTTTGGGGAACGTAGCGGGCGATGCGGTAACTCAATTCCATATCGAGGGCGATAACCGTGGCGTTCTGGGTGATAACCGTGTCGGCGTGGAGGGTCGTGCTGAACTCTTGCAGTTCGACCAGGGCCCGGATGCGGTCGAGCGGCATCAAGAGGTGGCGGCCCGGATTGAGGACGTTTCGAAACTCGCCGCCTCGCTCCACCACCGCGACCGAGCCTTCCGGGACAATTTCAAAGCTCCGTAACACCAGGACGACTACCCCGGCAATCAGGCCGATTATAAATACACTGAAACAGAGGATGGGTAGAAAGTCCATAGGTTATCCCAAATTACGTGAAACTGGCTTTGTTTATAAGGAGACCGGGCGCTGGCAAGGACGGCGCGATTCTTTTAAAAGGCCCTACCACCGAGGGCGGTTGGTTCATTTTAGCATATTTTTCAAGGTTTAGTCTGAATTTGTAGTATAATAGCAGCTTGAGTGTCTCAATAAGGAAACAAGGAGTTTTTTAGTTCAAGAATGTTGTACGATAGAGCAAAGATTTTTATCAAAGCAGGTGACGGCGGGAACGGTTCGGCCTCTTTCCGGCGCGAGAAATTTGTTCCCTGGGGTGGGCCGGACGGTGGGGATGGCGGGCGCGGCGGCTCGGTCTATTTAGAAGTGGACCCCAGCCTGAATACCCTCTTACCTTTCAAATTCAAGACCCATTATAAAGCCGAAAGCGGCGGGAACGGCGGCAAGCAGCAAAAACACGGTAAAGCCGGTGAGGATTTGTACATCAAGGTGCCGCCTGGCACTATTTTTTACACCGAAGTTGATCCCGACGAGCCGGACGAACCGGTCTTACAGGGCGACCTGACCACCCCCGGCCAGAGTATCATGGTAGGGCGGGCCGGGCGCGGCGGCCTGGGTAACACCCATTTCAAGACCAGCACTCACCAGGCCCCCAAGATGGCCCAGAAGGGCGAACCCGGTGAGGAGCGCTGGCTGCGCCTCGAACTCAAATTGATTGCCGATGTCGGGCTGGTCGGGTTCCCTAACGCCGGTAAGAGCAGTCTGCTGACCGCCTGCACCGCCGCGACCCCCAAAATCGGGGATTATCCCTTTACGACCCTCGAACCGAACCTGGGGGTGGTCCAGATTGACGTGGACACGGCCTTTGTTATGGCCGATATTCCGGGTCTGATTGAAGGAGCGTCGCAGGGCGTCGGGCTCGGCCACGAGTTTTTACGCCACGTCGAACGGACCCGCCTGTTGCTGCACGTGATAGATGGCAGCGGTCTTGCCGGGCGCGACCCCATCAAGGACTACGAGCAGATTAACCACGAACTGGCCGAGTACCGGCCCGAACTGGCCGACAAGCCGCAAATCGTGGTCATCAACAAGATTGATATGCCGGAAACCCAGGAGAATTTGCCGCGCCTGCGGAAATACTTCCGGGGCAAGGACATGGAGTTTTACGAGGTTTCGGCCATCGGGATGTTGCACACCGATGAACTGATGAAACGGGTCGCGGCTAAACTGGCCGAACTGCCCCCCGCCGAACCGCTGGTACCAATGGAGAGCGCCGAAACACCGGTCCTCAAACCGGGTACCCTCGACCAGGATGCTTTCTCGGTCCAAAAAATTGAGGACGGTTACTACCGGGTGCGCGGCAAACGGATTGAACGTGTTATCGCCATGACCGACCTGGAGAACGAAGAAGCCCTCGAACGCTTGCAGGTGGTGTTCGACCGCACCGGGATTGCGCGGGCCCTGGAAGAGGCCGGGGTCAAGGGCGGCGATATGGTCCAGTTTGGCCGGGTTGAACTCGAATGGCAGGATAGCTGGTAAGAAAAGTAGTCAGAAGTCAGAAGTCAGAGGTCAGTAGCCAGCGAATTAGGGGCTACTGACCTCTGAGAATATAGGGTTGGTATGAACACCCTTTATTTAAATAAAAGAAGCACCAAATTTACCCTGACAAGTTTAGGGATACCCTCACAATCAAAAACTGACTACTGGCTACTGACCTCTGACTACTGGAAAAGGAAACGATGACAAATTATAAAGATTACGGTGTCATCTGGGATGTGGATGGCACGCTGCTCGACTCGGGTGAACTGCATTTTGACTCGTGGGTCCGGTTGGCCGGAGACCTTAACAAACCCTTCACCAGGGACGATTTCCGGGCCACTTTTGGACGGCGCAACCCCGAAATTATCCGCTCCCTTTTTGGCGAACATTATTCCGAGCAAGAAGTAGCCGACCTGGGCTTTCAGAAAGAGGAATATTATCGCGCCGCTGCCCGCTCCGGTCTGTCTTTGTTGCCAGGAGTCCGAGAATTGCTGGCAAACCTGCATACTGCCGGGTTCAAACAGGCTATCGGTTCGAGCGCCCCGCGCCAGAATATCGAACTGCTGATGGAGCTTACCGGGATTGAATCTTATTTCGAGGCTATCGTCGGTTCGGAAGATACCCAGCGGGGCAAGCCCGACCCGCAGGTCTTCCAGGTAGCCGCCGAGAAACTCGGTCTTGACCCTGACCGCTGCCTGGTGATGGAAGACGCCGTCGCCGGGGTGGAGGCCGCCACTGCCGCCGGGATGGCCTCGATTGCGGTTACTTTCGTGGGGCATCACCTCGACAACGATTTGATTATTGCCGGAGCCAAACGCGTGGTAAAATCCCTGGAAGACGTACAGGTTGACACAATAGTAGAATTGCTAAAAATCAATGACTAACGAAACCAGGACCGCGCTGGATGTGCGAGCTGTCGCAGAGTGGAGCCGGAATGTTACTGCCAATATCGAAAAAGTAATTATCGGTAAACGGTCGGTTATCGAATTGACGCTGGTGGCGCTCCTGGCCGACGGGCATATCCTGTTGCAGGATGTGCCGGGGGTCGGTAAAACCATGCTGGCCCGCGCCCTGGCCCGCTCTATCGGTGGCGATTTCAAACGGGTCCAGTTTACCCCCGATTTGCTGCCAAACGATGTAATCGGTATCTCGATTTATAACCAGAAGTCAGGTGAGTTCGAATTTCACCCCGGCCCGGTCTTCAGCACCATCCTGCTGGGCGACGAAATCAACCGGGCCACGCCGCGTACCCAATCGGCCTTGCTCGAAGCGATGGCCGAACGCCAGGTCTCGGTAGATGGCAAAAGCCGCCAGTTGCCCCGGCCTTTCCTGGTAATGGCGACCCAGAACCCTATCGAGTACGAAGGCACCTTCCCGCTGCCGGAAGCTCAACTCGACCGCTTCATGATAAAACTGCAAATAGGCTATCCCGACCCCGCCGACGAACGCCTGATGGTCCGCAGCCAGCAGGGGCGTCACCCGATTGAAAGCCTGCCGGTGGTTTCCTCACCGGAAGAACTTATCCGGTTTCAGAATAGCATCGGGCAAATTCACCTGGATGACAGTCTGCTCGACTACATAATCAAACTGGTCAGCACAACCCGCCACCACCGCGAGTTATCGCTGGGGGCCAGTCCGCGCAGCAGCCTGGCTCTGACGCGCTGCGCCCAGGCCAGGGCCGCTCTTTTGGGCCGCGACTATGTTTTACCGGACGACATCAAAGCGATGGCCGTCCCGGTCATGTCGCACCGCCTGATTGTCAAAAGCGAGAGTATCCTGCGGGGCCGCCAGGCCGAGGCTATCGTGGCGGAGTTGTTAAACACCGTGCCGGTCCCGGTGGAAGGCCCGACCCGGTAAGTTAGAATAAAAAACACCCGTGGCGCAAGTAAACGCGCTGCGGGTGTTTTGTTTTATTAGATAATTTCCAGGCCGTCCGGGCCGGGTAGGGTCGGGAAGGGGGCGTGCGGTTGGGTCTGGTACCAGTAGCCCACCGAAGCAATATCGTCCTGTAACGGCAGATAGCGCCCGCCGCTTCGCCAGCCCAACGCCTGGATTTCCACCCGCAGATTCTCCTCAAACCGGATAGGGTCCATGATGTGCCACCGGTACAGGCCAAACCGGGTCTGGCTGCGGTACAGGCCGTCCGGCTGGATTACCTGGGGCAGACCCAGGAAAGGCGTCGAAAAGGTGCCGTACTGCCCCTTTGGATGCTCGAAGTTCCAGGCTCCCCCGAAATAATCCTCGGTGCCGGTGCCGCAAATGGTCGGGAACTCGGTGTCGCCATCCATAAAGAACTTAATCTCGCCTTCGCCCCACCAACCGGTGTTGTTGACCTGCCAGGCCAGGTAAGTCCCCACGTAATGGCCCTGTCCTTTTATCCCATCCAGGATTACGTGATTCGTTTTGTAGGCCAGTGGGTTATCCCGCCGCCACTGGGCATGGAAGTAGGCCCGGTCCGGTCCCACCTCGGTCAGGATATAGTCAATCTGGTAATAGACGACGGCGTCTTCTTTCGCCAGGTTTTCGATGGTCAGGTGGGCTTGTTTGCGGAAAGGCATCTCCCAGTAGCTGTTAAAACCACCTGCCGGGTTGACCGCGATAGGCAGGGAACTGATATTGCAGCGTTCGCCCCAGCCGTTCGCAAAGAAATCGCCAACCGGACACTCAATCGAGGGGGTCGCTTCGTTGTCCCAGTAAACCCTTAGAATCAGGTTGCGCCAGTTGGTCGGGAAAGTGGTCAGCCAGATGTGCATGATGGCACCCGGCCCGGTAATATCGGCCAGGGTAAAGGTGCTCCCGGCCTTGATGTTAACCGAAGGCGATATTTTCCAACCCTGTCCGAGGTCGCGCCCGGCGCTTGCCCCGGTCCCCTCGGTGGCGCGTCCCGCCTGGCCCTTCTCCCCGGTGAAATTCTCGGCGCTTATCGAGCGGGATTTGGCCCTGGATAGACGCGCCAGGTTACCCAAACCCATGCCCAGCCCGTCAAAACTGCTATTTTCGCTCTCCAATGTTTCATTCTCCTTTGATTGAATCGTGAAGCAACAAATACTACTCCTGGTATTGCGCGTATATTCTACCTTTGGTGGAGAAGGGTTGACAATAGTGTAAACGGCTATCTCGCTTGTCGAACGGAATATAAAAAAGCTGCCTGCAAGAGGGCAGCTTTAGAAAACGTTACAGACCGGTATCAAGCGAAGGGTGAAAGTGTAACTGGCACGTAAGGTGCGATAAACCCGGCCTTTTTTAGCTCCAGCCACAACGCCTCAGGGATAGGTTGCTGGAGTTTTTCCAGGTTATCCGCGATTTCGGCGGGATTCTTGGCCCCAACTATCAAAGAGGTAACCGCCGGGTGGGTAGTGGGGAATTGCAGGGCCGCACCATTTAACGAAACGTCGTGTTTTTGGCAGATAGCTTCCAGCCGTCGGACCTTTTCCTTGACTGCTTCCGGGGCCGGTTGGTAATTGTACATGGCGTCTTCGACCGGGCCGGTCGCCAGTATCCCGGTGTTATAGACCCCCGCCGCGAATACGCTGATGCCTTTTTCCAGGCAGAGCGGGAAAAATTCGGTGGCGGGTTTCTGTTCGAGCAGGGTGTAGCGCCCTGCCAGCAAAAAGCAGTCAAAATCGGCCTGGCGGGCGAACTCGGCGGGCCATTCCCACTGGTTCATCCCGGCCCCGATGGCTTTTACGACTCCCTGGGCGCGCCAGTCGGCCAGGAGGGGAAAGACCTCTAACGCCTGGCCGGGTTCGCTAAAGGCTCCTTCGGGGTCGTGCATTAGAAGAATATCGACCCGGTCCATCTTCAGGCGTTCCAGGCTTTCTTCGAGGCTGCGTTTCAGGCTATCCGGGGAATAATCGAAGATAACTTTGCCGTCCGGCTGGACCAGGCGCCCCACCTTGGTTTCGATAACAAAACTGTCGCGGGGGAATTCGGCCAGGGCTTTTCCGAGCCGTTTTTCGGCGTGGCCCGACCCGTACATAGGCGCGGTATCGAAAAAGTTGATGCCCCTAGATAGGGCGTACCGGACGGTTTCGAGGGCTTTTTGCTCGGAGATGAGCATATCGGGGCGGGCCAGGAAGCCGGTCCCCAGCCCAATCCGGGGAATTTCCAGCCCTGTCCTGCCGACTTTTACTTTTGGAACGGTATCTTTCATCAGGTTTATGCCTTTACTTTTTCTTACAATGCGTTTTCAAGGCCACGTCGCTGTTCTCAGCTTTCTAAAAATAAAACTGCCTGAGTGCTATATTATAATAGACGATAGGGAAATAAAATTGCTACCCGCAACGGTTCTTACGGAGTGTTACGGGCCGCGCTTACCAGTCATGGAGAAAGGGTGGTAGAAAAATGACCGAAATTAACATGAACCAGGCTTATCCGACCGGACCGGACCCCCGGCTTAAACCGCTTGAAATCCTGGTCGGCACCTGGGAGGTTAAAGCTAACCACCCGGAAGTCCCCGGTCCACTCCATGGCTGGGCTACTTATGAGTGGTTCCCTGGTGGGAAATTCTTACTGGCACGGACCGGTATGAATAACCCGGACTTTCCAGCCGGGCTTATGCTAATTGGCTATGACGAAGCGACCGGCGGCTATATCCAGCATTATTTTGATTCCCGCGGTCTGATGCGCGATTATCATTTGACCTTGCACGATAAAACCCTCACATTCTGGCGCAATGACCCTGAGTTCTCCCAGCGTTTTACTTACACTTTCAGTGACGATGGCAACACCATCAACCTCCACCTGGAGAAAGCCAGGGGCAACGCACCCCTGGAACACGATTTCGACCAAATTTATGAGCGCGTCTAGAGTGTTTAGTTTTCAGTGTTTGGTGGTTAGTTTTGGCCCACCCAGGTAGGACCGTAAATGCGACTTTGGGTATGGCCCAGGGGCGTAAGTGGAGTGGAAGGAGAGAGACCTCTTAAATGCGTGTACTCGTTTTGTACGGCGATTTTTATCATCCCGGCCAGGCGGCGCGGGGCGGGCTGGAACAGCTGGCAAAAACCTATCCCGGCTTTGAGTTCGATTGGGTCGACGACATGTCTAACTGGTCGAAAGAAACTCTGGCGGACTATCCGGTGGTTATCCTGACCAAGTCGAACGACACCTCGGCCACCAAACGGACGCCCTGGGTAACGCCCGAAATCGAAGAAGCGTTTGAGCAATACGTCAGCCAGGGTCACGGTCTGCTGGCGGTTCATTCCGGGACGGCCAGTTACGCCGATAACCCCACCCTGCGGGGCCTGCTGGGCGGAGTCTTTACCTATCACCCGGCCCAATGCAACGTTACGGTGGAACCGCAAACGGGCGAACTTCTCTCCGGCGAGAACGGGCCGTTTACCGTCTTTGACGAGCATTATTTTATGGATACCGCGCCGGGCAACGCTATTTTCCTGTTGACCCGTTCGGAGCATGGCGTGCAACCGGGCGGCTGGACCCGCGAGACCGGGGAGGGCCGGGTCTGCGTCCTTACTCCCGGTCATAACCCGGAGGTCTGGCTGGACCCCACCTACCAGGTCTTGCTGTATAACGCCTTGCGGTGGGTGGCTAAACAGTTTTAACCCGCCAGTTTTGCTATCCCGCAGATTGGACGCCACCTGCCCGACCTTCTATACTTAACGGGTGTGCGCTTTAACCTTTCGCCGGTTTAGCGGCTACACCTGGGCTTACCTGTCAGGGATAACCGGTCTGTTTTAACAATGATGTTTAAGGTTCTAAGGGAGAAGATACTTTTATGCCAGGTTGGGATACTTTACGGGGTTTAATCGAAGAAGAATTTATTGAGCGTGAGCAAGAAGGCTGTGATGTTAGCGGGCTAAAAGGGAAGTTTGACGCTGCCGGGATGGCTGAACCGGCCCTGATGGAGGTTTACCGGGATTTGCAAAGTCTGCCCGTGAAGGTTGACTTCCCCTATTACGAACCCTCGGACCTGGCCGAAATCCGGGCCGCCCGTCCACCTGCGCCCTCTATCGGGGCCGGGTCGTTGAGCGAGGAGGGCTGGCAGGATAAATTCCGGGGAGCCTGGTTGGGCCGGTCTGCCGGGTGCGCTCTTGGCAAACCGCTCGAAACGTGGTGCTTTATGAACGGGGCCGGGGGCCGTCCCGGCTGGAAAAATGTTCAACTCTGGTTCGAAGGAGCCGACGCCTGGCCGGTCGCGGATTATACCCCCGGCCATTCGCGCGCCGAGGCGGAATACGGGCTCAATACTGCCAGCAGCAGCCACCGGAGCGAGCGGGAGAATATCGCCTTTATGGAATCTGACGACGATATTCGCTATACGGTACTCGGTTTGCTACTTCTGGAACAAAAAGGGTTGAACTTCGACTCGTGGGACATTGGCAAACTCTGGCACAGCCACCTCCAATACAGCCAGGTCTGCACGGCGGAAACCCAGGCTTACCTGAACTTTGCCCAGGTCACCTCGCACATTCACCCGTCCCGCCCCGACGACTGGCAGGAAAAACTCGATTGGGTCCGCAATTACCTGAACCCCTACCGGGAATGGATTGGGGCGCAGATTCGGGCCGATGGTTTCGCCTATGGGGCCGCCGGGAATCCCGAACTGGCCGCCGAACTGGCCTGGCGGGACGCTTCTTTCTCCCACGTGAAAAACGGCATCTATGGCGAGATGTATGTCGCGGCGCTAATCGCGGCGGCTTTTGTCGAGAGCGACATCGAAAAGCTGGTTGAAATCGGCCTGAGCCAGATTCCGGCTAATTCGCGGCTGGCCCACGATATTCGCCAGGCGGTCGAGATAACCCGTTCATCATCCAGCCAGCTTGAACTGGTTGAGCGTATCCACGAGGCTTTCAAGCACTATAACCCGGTCCACACCAACAACAACGCGGCCCTGGTGACCGCTTCGCTGCTTTACGCCGGGGACGATTACGAGAAAGCAATTACCACGTCGGTCCTGGGCGGTTGGGACACCGATTGCAACGGGGCGACGGTCGGCTCGATTATGGGCGCGAAACTGGGGGCGGCGGCTCTCCCGGCGAAATGGACGGCCCCGCTCCACGACCTCCTTTACGCCGAGGTGAACGGGTTCCAGCCCATCTCGATTTCCGAGTGTGCCGACCGCAGCTACCAGGTCTTCCGCAAATTGCAACAACAGTCGTAGGGGACAAGTAGCAACCGGTTTTCACTTGAAATATGGCCGGGGCTATCCGTTATTACGGATGGTCCTGGCTTTTTCTATACCCTTTCAAACCTACCTATTTAAGGTAAAGCCTCTCTTTGTCATTTCGAGCGCAGCGACGCCCAAAGGGTGTCCCCGGTCCGTCGGACAATATCGCAGTCGATTGTTATTAATCTTTATTGTCGTATTGACAGATTGTAATTATTTGTTACTATATGCGTGCAAGGAAAACCGAATTGTTATTAAGTACAATATCTTAAGAGATAAGACAAAATTAGAATGGGGTCAATTTATGAGTAACGACCACCTATCATCATCCACCGAACGCACCCGTCTGCGCCGCAAACCGGAACGCGGCTCCTACGACCAGGCCGTTATTAACGCGATACTGGACGAAGGGTTGGTCTGTCACATCGGCTTCTCCATAGATGACCAGCCCTATGTAATACCGACCACCTATTGCCGGGTCGAGGATAAAATTTATATCCACGGCGCGGTTGCCAGCCGCATGCTCAAAACCCTTCAGACCGGCCTGAATGTCTGCCTGACAGTAACGCTTTTGGATGCCCTGGTGGTAGCGCGTTCGGCCTTTAATAATTCGATGAACTATCGTTCGGTGGTGGTCCTGGGTCAGGCCACGGTCGTGCAGGACTTTGACGAGAAGTTTGCCGCTATGCGAGCCCTGGTCGAACACGTCGTGCCGGGACGCTGGGAAGATTGCCGCCAGCCAACCCCGAACGAAGTGCGTGCTACCTCGATTCTGACCCTGCCTATCGCGGAAGCTTCGGCCAAGATAAGAAGCGGCCAGGTCGTAGACGATGCCGAAGATTACGAGTTACCGGTGTGGGCCGGGTTGGTGCCGCTTCAGGCTCAACCGCTTACGCCTGTAGATGATGGCCGGGTCCCCGCCGGGATTGAAGCCCCCGCCTACCTGACGCACTATCGCCGTTCAGTCAGTCCCCCAAAAGAATAGGTGTCGTCATTTGGAAAGAGTTTACCCGGTTGCCTTAAATCCTGGCCCGATAAGTGATACAATTACACAAATCTGACGTCCGGGTGAGAACCGGCCAGCCTTCTAAAATTTGGAAAATATAAAAATAGAAAGAACTATGGACGATACCTTCGAGCTTTACGATTTGAAGATTAAGGTTGAGGAAATCCGGGGTAAATGCACCTGCGACCACGCCGTTGACGATTATTTCGAGATGAAGGGCGGCAAGCTGATATTCCCCGACCCGAAAGGGTTCTGCATTTATGCCCTGCAATCGGCCATCCCATTGCTTCCGGCCAAGCAGCGCCCGCTGCACCCTAACGATTGGATGCAAACCGATAGCCGGGTAATTTGTCCCGACCCGCTTTGCGGGGTAGTGCTACTCATCCAGCGGGAAGGGGCGCGTACCCTCAAACATTCCGAGGTCAGCGCCGTCGAAATGGAACGCCCGGAAAATCCCCAGGATTAGAATTTTATGATTTGCCGGACGGTCGCCCCTTCGGCCAGGCGGTCGAACCCGGCGTTAATCTCGTCCAGGCCCAGGTGCTGGCTGACCAGTTCGTCCACCGGGAGTTTGCCGTTCATATAGAGGTTGATGAAACGGGGAATGTCCCGGCGCGGCACCGCCGAGCCCATGAATGACCCCATCAATGTTTTTTCCATGTAGGTCAGGTTGGAAGCCTGGATAGAGAGTTGCTGGGTGGGCGGAGCCATCCCGATACTGACCGTGGTCCCACCCCGCACCGTCACCTCGAAAGCCTGGGCCAGCACCTTCGCGTTGCCGACCGCTTCGAAGGCGTAATCGGTCCCGCCGCTGCTCAGGGCCTTGACCGCCTTAACCGGGTCGCCGTCCAGGGCGTTGACGGTGTAGTCGGCTCCCAGGCGCTGGGCTAGTTCGAACTTGGACGGTTGAGTATCCACCGCAATAATCGGAAAAGCCCCGGCCAGTTTTGCCCCCATGACCGCGCTCAAACCAACTCCACCTAACCCAAAAACTACTACCGACGCGCCGGGACTGACCTTCGCGGTATTGACCACCGCCCCGACCCCGGTCAGGATGGCGCAGCCGAACAGGGCCGCCTTGTCGAGCGGCACCTCTTTATCAATTTTCACCAGTGACTCCTGGGCCGCGACCGTGTATTGCGAAAAAGCCGCCGCGCCCAGGAAGTGCAGGACCGGTTCGTTGCCTTTGTGAAACCGGATGGTATTGTTGAGGAGCGTTCCGGCCAGGTTCGCCTTCCCACCGTTGACGCACAACACAGGCCGACCCACCGCGCAATATTTACAATGCCCGCACATCGGCACAAAGGAAAAGACCACGTGGTCGCCCGGTGCCAGGTCGCGGACACCTGGACCGACCTCGTGGACGATGCCGCTGGCTTCGTGACCGAGGACAACCGGGGCCGGGCCGGGTAGATGCAGGTGGCGGGGGACCGGGCGACCAATCGCGCCGTTGATAGTGGAAAGGTCGGAGTGACACAGCCCGGCCCCGGCGATTTCCACCAGGACTTCGCCTTCCCCCGGTCCTTCCAGTTCGATTTCTTCGATTACAAGGGGTAACGAGGCGGCGTAGGGGCGAGGTTTTTCGGTGTCATACAGTACGGCGGCGCGAGTCAACATTGACAGTCTCCTGGTTTAAGCTGGCGGAAGATTTCTGACCCTGGCTCCGGGGCTGGTTCTGAATGAACACGAGCGAGACGAGCGCCCCCAGGAAAGCCAGCGAGGCTGTTATAACTATAACCCAATGAAAGGCCGTTGTATAGGCGGTGGCGTTGACGGCTGCGAGGTCGGGCGGCAGACCCTGGGAGTTGCCGGAACCGTTCGAGGCCATAGCCACGGATTGCAGTTGCTGGGCTTTGTCGGGCGGCAGGCTGCGCGAAAGGTCGGCCAGGGAATTCATGAAGACCTGCGAAACAAAGATGCCGAGCCCGGCGATAGCCAGCAGGGCGGCAATCCTTGACACCACGTTATTGATGGCCGAGGCCACACCCGAGTTGTGCCCCGGCACCGATGACATGACCGTCCCGGTGAGCGGTGCGACCGTCAGGGAAAGGCCAAAACCGGTGATAAAGGCAATCGGGAGAATAATCAGCCAGGGGTTAGAGTCGGGTTGCACCAGGAGATAGCCCAAAGTCCCCACCGCGTAAATAAGGGGGCCGATGGTCATAAACAGGCGCGCCCCGTACTGCCCGGCCAGTTTACCCATGCGCGGTGATAGCAGCAGCATCAAAATCGAGCTTGGCAAAAAGACCACGCCGCTTAACAGGGCTGATTGGCGCATAATGTTTTGAATATAGAGCGGGTAGAAAAAACCGCCGCCGTAGAGCGCAAAGTAGACCAGCAAGGTCACCACGTTTACCGCGCTAAAGTTGCGCGACTTAAACAGGCCCAATGGCATCATGGGGTGCGGCTCTCGCAACTCCACCCCGATAAAAAGGACCAGGGCGATTATCCCGGCGACCAGGCTGACCAGGACCAGCCAATCGGTCCAACCCGCTACCGGCCCCTCAATCAGGCCGTAGACAACCCCGCCCAGGCCTATCACCCCTAAAAGCGTCCCGGCCCAATCGAGATGTTTGGTGACCCCTTCGTCCAGGCTTTCCGGCACGAAGCGCATCAGGATGAGCACTCCGGCGATAACCGGCACGTTTATCAAAAAGACCAGCCGCCAGGAGAGATTATCGACCAGCCACCCGCCCAGAAATGGCCCGATAAGCGAGGTGATTCCGCTCCACCCGGCCCAGGTGCCGATAGCCTTCCCTCGTTCTTCCGGGTCGGTGAAAGTGGCCGTCAGGATTGCCAGCGAACCGGGCACCATGAACGCGCCGCCGACCCCCTGTAAAAGACGGGCCAGGATTAGCCAGGTGCTGCCCGGTGCCAGCCCGCAGGCCACCGAGGTAATCCCAAAAAACAGGATACCGCCCATCATGGCTTTTTTCCGCCCGTATTGGTCGCCGATAGAGCCGCCCGGAATCAAAAAAGCGGCCAGGGTCAGGATATAGCCGTCCACAATCCATTGCAGCCCGGAAAGACCCATATTCAGGTCGCGGTCGATATGGGGCAGGGCCACGTTGACAACAGTGCTATCTAAAAAAACAATCCCGGAAGCCAAAATCATGGCGACCAGGGTGAGCCGTTGGGCCGTTTTTGTTGTATTCATTTTAATTTTCTTTAGAGGGTTCCCGGCGAAAGCCGGGAACCCCTTCTTAATAAGCTAACTTAATATTTGCAAACCAAAAATACCTAATACCTGGATTAATACATAGGCCACCGAGAGAAAACTGACTATCCCGGCCAGGCCATAGGCCAGGATATTATAGACCAGGTTATTGGTGTATTTACCCATCAATTGCTTATCGTTGATAAGCTTTAGGATCGAGAACAATATGATAGGTAAAATAAGACCGTTTACTAAATATAAGACGACCAGGATGTCTACCACCGGCAGACCCGGAATCATGGCGATAATTACCGCGATAACAATCAGGCCGGTAAACATACCCCAGAAGGCCGGGGCTTCCTTGAAAGATTTACTTACGCCGTTTTCGAGACCAAGCGCCTCGGTCACGGAATAACAGGTTGTCAGGGGCAAGACCCCTGCCGCCAGGAAGGACGCCCCCAGGAGGCCCAGCCCAAAGATATACTTGGCGAACTCGCCCAGGAAAGGCGTCAGGGCCTGGGCGGCATCGACCGCCGAAGCCAGTTCGCGCCCGGTGCCGCCGGTCGCTGGGAAGATGGTTGCCCCGGTCGCCACCACGATAAAGTAGGCGATACCGATGCTAAAGGCCGACCCGACATAAACATCCAGGCGCTGGTATTTATAGTCGCGCATGGTCACGCCCCGCTCGACTACGGCGCTCTGGACATAGATTTGCATGTAAGGACTGATAGTAGTACCGACCGCCGCAATTAAGGTGGTCAGGAAGGCCCCGTTAAACTGAAGCGTCGGCACAAAAGTATTGATGGCGACCTGGCCCCAATCGGGTTTTGCCATAAAAGCCGCGATAATATAGGCAAAGAAAGCTACCGTTAAAACCAGGAAGACTTTCTCGACCCGTTCGTAAGAGCCTCGCGCAATCAGAAGCCAGACCAGCACCCCGGCGACAGGCGCGCCCACCCAGGTCGGGACGCCAAAAATACCCAGGGCCGCCGCGATACCGATAAACTCCGAAACAATAACTCCGCCATTGGCAACCAGGAAGGCCAGCATTACAAAGGCGGTTAACCGGATGGAGAAGTTCTCGCGGATAAGGTCACTCAGCCCTTTGCCGGTGTTGGCCCCCATACGGGCGCACATCTCCTGGACCACCCCCACGCCAATACCGACCACCACCATAACCCACAGCATCTGGAAGCCAAACTGCGACCCCATCGAGCTATAGGTCGCGATACCACCGGCATCATTACCGGCGTTGGCGGCAATCAGACCCGGCCCCAGGATGCTCAGGTAAAAGAGAAAACCGAGCCGCCGTTTCCCTTTTTTTTCAATGATTTTGTCGGGCTCGTCATGCTTGACTGCCGGGTCCGCGTTTCTTTCATTCAAAATTTCGTCAGACACACCCTACCCCGTTTTGCACTTATTTAATCGTTTGAAATTGCTTTTTGTTACCAAAAACCTAATTCCTGGCTCCGACGGCAGGTTGGTTACCATGATAGCGAAAAATCTTGGGAACGCGACGGCGCAAATCTTCGGGCAAAATCAGGTCAAGAGCATCGTCAAAAGTGATAATCCCCTGGATTTCGCCCCGGTTGTTCAGGACCGGCAAGGCCCGGAAACCGTATTCGGCCAGGACCGCCGCCGCTTCTTCGGCGGGCGCGTCGGTCTGGACGCTCACGAAGTCCCGGTACATCAGGTCGGACAGTTGAGTGCTGCGCGGCTGGGTGAAGACGACATCCCGTAGGGCCGCCACGCCCCGTAGCGTCTCGGTTCCCGGCTCGACCACGTAAATATAGTCCACGAATTCGGGTTGTTCCTCCATGGCCCGGATGCGCTGTAAGGCTTCCGCTGCGCCCAGGTTCATTGGCAGCATGAGGAAATCGTTGGTCATCAAACCGCCCGCCGTGTCCTCTTTGTAAGCGAGTAGTTCGCGAACGTCCTCCGACTCGTCTTCTTCCATCAAATCGAGCAGTGTTTCGGCCTTTTCGGCGTCGAGATCGGCAATAATGTCGGCGGCATCGTCCGGTTGCATTTCTTCGAGGATGTCGGCGGCCCGTTCCTCGTTCAAGCCTTCGAGGATGTCGGCGGCATCGTCCGGATCCATCTCCTCCAGGGTATCGGCGGCAGTTTCATCATCGAGGGAGGCCATGATTTCGGCGCTCTGGACATAAGAAAGCTCGTCCAGCAGGCGGGCAATATCGGCAGGGTGCAACTTACCGATGCGTTCGTGCGTAACGTTAAGCTTTACCGCCGGGGCGCTACTGGCAAAATACTGGACATCGCCCCAATCGAGCAAATCGAGATTGCGCTCGACGGCCCGGACGCGTGGGGCCTTACCACCCGGTAAAATCCGGCGCAAAATTGCCTGGAAAGAAATATCCACGCCGACAAGCCAGGCCACCTGTTCGTGAGGTAGCCGCCGGGAGCCCAGCGCCAGGTCGTTCACCCGGATAACCCGGCGGCCTTCTACATCGACCAGTTGTTTATCCAGCAGGTCTTTGCCGAGCAGGATTTCACCGTTGCGCCGCTCGAAACGTTCGAGGCTCAACAGGGCCGAATAAAGTTTAATACCTTTTTCGTCAAAAGTCTCGACCTGGGAGGCCGGAATCCAGAAAAGAATCCGGTTGTTCTGGGCCAGCAGTCCGGCCAGGGGTGGGTATTTTTCTTCGCTTTTACCCGCTTCAGGATTGATACGTACAATCAGGTCTTTCAGGACAGCGACTTTTTCGCCGTGCCGGTCCACGATTGGTTTTGAAGCGAGAGTGCTGTAGTAAAGGAGCGCCATTTTATCAACCTGCTTCCACTTTATTAATTTCTTTACGCTGGAGAAGGCACCACCAAAATTATTTCAGGCTCGTTAAAACTGCCGCAGGAAAATCCCACGCCAGGCCAGGAGTCAGCCCAGGGACCAGTCCGTGAGCCGGAAATTTTGGACTGCTATGATTTTTTTAAAGACGCCGCAACACGGACAGACTTTAAATCAAAAATTAGGTGCCTTAAAGGTAAGATAGAGGCGGGAAGCGAAGTTAATCTGGGGAAATTACCGGGAGTTTTGGCCGGGCGCCGGAAGAAATAGCGCCTGACAGGCAGGGCCGTTCGGCAGGAACGGGTGTTTCCTATCAATCCGGCTGATTAAATTTCCCTGGAAAAGCCTTGCTTCCCAAACTACTGCCTATACCCATAGGGATTAAACCTTTCACTACGCCGGTTAAACACCGGGGGCGGTTCACTCACGCCTGCCGGTTAGTAAGGGTTGCTGGGAAGCCCCGGCAACATTGGAGTTTAAGCGGCCTTTTTATAACCGCTAAAATTCTAACACTCTGAGAGCAAAAGTCAACCTGAATGGAGTATCAATAGGGCCTTAAAAGGGTGGCAAAGGGGGCCTGGATTTTTTCGTAATGTTGGAAACCGTTTTTTGGACAAAAAAAGACCACCGCTCGGGACGGAGGTCTATGGCAATGGATATTAATGGTTGAAGTAACAGATGAAATTTACAGTGAAAGATTAGTTTTCATAAATTTAACCCCGAAATAGTGGCGGGTATTAAATTTATGATATGAGTATAACCCAGATTTTGCGAGATAATATAGCTAGATAGTCCTAGTACTTCAACGAATTTTTAAAAGGGTCATAGCCCAAAATTGAGGCTAAGTAGCAAAAACCTGTCAAAAAGAGGGGTTTTAGTACTATTTACCCATTACCAAACAACCAGTATTTTTTAGAAGAAAAATTACTCATGTTATATTGGCAAAGAAAAAAATTTTATGTAAATTTGTATAGAATTATAAATCGTAATACCTTTCACGCTATTGAATTTTTATATTATATTTCTCTTACCTTCTAAAATCTGATTGAACGCGCAAAAAGACCCTGCCAGGCAGGGCCTCTTTTCAAGGAATAGTATTCAGGTAAAGGTCTTTACGCCTTTAACGTGGGATAACTTTGAACAGTACCCGGTTTTTAACCAGCACCCATAGTAACAGCACCGCCATGATATGGCCAATTGTATGGACCAGGGGCGTAAAGGTGCCGTAGTTCGGAATGTTAAAGAAGATTGAAACCACGAACCCGTGCAGGATATAGATGTAAAGAGAGTTCTGGCCTAGCGGGCTGAACAACCACCCCAGCGACTTCCGTAACGGTTCCCAGGCATAGGTCAAAAGCAGGTAGAAGACCAGGAAGAAGACGATAAAGGTCAGCATCCGGCCCGGTCTTAAAGCCATCTTGTCAAAGGCCCACTGGAAATACCAGACCAGGTCTTTGTTGTCGGTGAAAGCGCCATTGTAAATCCAGGCTACCCCGAAGGTAAGGAGCGCGAGAAAGCTAATGCCGAGTGGCAGGTAAAGTTTCCACCTGGCGAAACGGTTAAAGAATTCTTTGATTTGTTCGCGGTGAAAACCGATAACCAGGGCATTAATGAACAGTACCTGCCAGGCGAAAATCGGGAAGGTGCCGAGGCTCGGGCTGAAATCCTGGGGCGCAATCTGATAGCCGAGCCAGAAAGTCCAGGAGAGTCCGAGTACCCACCAGGTTTTTTTGCGGATCAGGGCGTAGAAGACGACCGGGGCAAAGGCCAGCAAAATGGCATAGGTCGCCAGAAGGTCGGACCAACCGTAACTTTCTTGTAGGGTCACTATTTTAATAATCAGGTCCAGGTTAAAAGCCGGGGGCGGAGGGACCGCTTCCGCCCTGGTATGGACGGGTGTAAAGTATGCCAGGGCCAGGTAGGCCAGGGCTATGATAATATTCCACAGGTACAATGTCCAGGCCCGGTGCAGGATTTTGGAAGTGGAGGCCTGTAAACCATCTTTGATAATCCGGGGCCCGTAAACCAGGCCCAGCACTAAACCTGAAATAAAGATAAAACCTTCAGCCGCCGATATTAAGAAATAACCGCCCCCGGTAATGAACATCGTATAAGCAGGGAAGTAACCGATGTGGTTGGCGATTATGATAAAAAGGCAGAGACCGCGCAAAAAGTCTAAACGGATGTCACGATTTCCTTCCTGGTGATATATCCAGGTGCGCGGCCATGCTAGGGTAATGCCATTGGTGATTTTAATACCGGACTGAGTCTGTTGAGCTGGTACAATTGCTCGTGCCATTGAAATGAAACCTCCCGAGAACACTGCCAAATACTCATCTTCGTTGATGTCAGCGGTCAGGTTACTCTAAATACATGCAAGATAAATTCTCACAGTCTCCTTTAATTTTTCTACCTTTACTATATACAAGTTCCTTGCCACCAACACTAGAAAAGTTCTAAGTTTTGTAAAATGTATGTAAAATAGTCGAAAACAATACTTTGTACCTCATTCTGATAGGTAGATTTTAAAAAGGGTGCTCAAATCTAACCCGATAAAAGTGTAGAATTATAAACTATTTCAACATGATTCCATTTTAAGATAAGAGAGTTGAGAAGTAGCCGAAATTGTGAATATGGTGGCAGTACATGAATCCTGGGTTACTTTTGAGGCCAGCTTTAAACAGATAAAGTGAATTTTACAAAAACTAAAAAGCTGCCCGGTTTTATGACAGGCAGCTTTTCAATCTTTAGGAATGTAAAGTTTATTTATTGGCCGGTGTAGTTTGGTTTGCGTTTTTCGAGGAAAGCGGTCACGCCTTCGCGCTGGTCCTGGGTGCCGAACAGCCCGACAAAGCCAAGCCTTTCGAGTTTAATGGCGCTTTGCAAATCGAGGTCGTAGCCCTGGTCCATGACCTGTTTGACCACTCGCAGGGTAAAGGGCGGTTTGCTCGCCAGCTTTTTGGCCCAGGTTTTTGCTTCATCTAAAAGGGTTTCGTTGGGGACGACCTTGTTGACCAGGCCGATGCGGTAGGCTTCTTCGGCCCCGATATGTTCGCCCAGGAAGACCAGTTCTTTGGCCCGCCCCAGGCCCACCAACCGGGAAAGGCGCTGGGTGCCGCCTGCGCCAGGGTAAATCCCGACGTTGATTTCGGGCTGACCGAATCTGGCGGTTTCGGAGGCGAGGCGGAGATCGCAGGCCATCGCCAGTTCGCAGCCACCGCCGAGGGCGTAGCCGGATACCGCCGCGATAGTGGGTTGGGGCATTTCAGCGACAGTAGTCCACATATCCCCTGAAAGGTTACGGTTGTACATCTCGATAGAACTGGCCGTCTGCATCTTGGAGAGGTCGGCCCCGGCGGCAAAGACTTTCGGCCCGCCGGTAATGATGATAGCCCGCACCGACGAATCAGTCCTCACGCCGTTGAGGGCGTCTACCACCTCGGCGGTAAGTTCGGGGCTAAGGGCGTTAAGTTTTTCGGGACGGTTGAACGTGATAATAAATGTCGAGTCTTCACGCTCGGTCAGAATAGTTTTATACTCCATCGTATGCGTCCTTTCAGTCTAAAGAAATAACCTTTTGCTTTCTACTTAATTATTTCAAAAGCAAAACGGATAATTTAGACTGTTTTGAAGAATTTCCCAACCAAAAACGCTGGTTTCAGGCTTCTTTTACAATCTAAATTATCCGTTTAACGTCCGGCGAGTTACGTTTAACGCGATTTTACTCGGAAGCCATCAGACCCAGGATATGATAACCGTTGTCCACGAAAAGGACCTCGCCGGTTACGGCCCGCGACATGTTGCTTGCCAGGAAGGTCGCCACGTCCCCGACTTCGCTAGGATCTACGTTCCGGCGCAGGGGCGCGACTTCCTTGACCGAATCGAGCATCTTGCTGAACCCGGCCACGCCCCCGGCGGCAGCCAGGGTCTTGATAGGTCCGGCGGAAATAGCGTTAACCCGGATATTGTTGGGGCCGAGTTCATTCGCCAGGTAGCGCATCGAGGCTTCGAGGGCGGCCTTGGCAACACCCATGATGTTGTAGTTTTTGACCACCCGCTCGCTGCCGAGATAGGTCAAAGTCATGATGCTGCCGCCGCCCGCCGCTTCCATGAGCGGTTTGGCCCGGTTGGCGACCGCTACCAGCGAATAGCTGCTGATGTCGAGGGCCAGGGCAGCCCCGCTGCGGGAAGTTTTTACAAATTCGCCGCGTAAGTCTTCGCGGGCGGCGAAAGCCAGGGCATGCACCATCACATCGAGCTTGCCTTCGAAATGGTCGGACACCTGGCTGAAGACGCCATCAAGTTCTTCGTCCTTGCTGACGTCACAGGGGCCGATAAGGGTCGGGGGCCGGTCCAGGCTGGCAGCCAATTTCTCGACATTACCCCGGAGGCGCTCGTTCTGGTAGGTCAGCACAATGTTGGCCCCGGAATCGTGAAAGGCCTTGGTAATGCCCCAGGCGATACTGTGTTTGTCCGCGACACCCATAATCAGGGCATTTTTTCCTTCAAGCAGTTGGCTCAATTAAGACCTCCCTATAATTATCATTCTAACCCAAACTTCTCTGGTTACCGTACTGTACCCTGTTACCTGTTTGTAAACCAAAAATAATCCAACGCGGCTACTTTTGAGGCCGTTCTGGCATTTTATCCAGGTATTTCAAATAGCCTTTGTTTAACATGCTGCCGCCATCGACCGTCAGGCAGGTCCCGGTGACGTAGGCGGCGTAGTCGGAGACGAGATAGGCCGCCGCGTTGGCGATTTCGTCTACATCCCCGAAGCGTCCCAGGGGCACTTCTTTGGCAATCCGCGCAATCAGGTCACCCCCACCGAACAACTGGCGGGTGGTGTTTTCGGTAGCGACCGGACCGGGAGCAATCGCATTTATCCGAATGTTGTGCCTGGCCCACTCCACCGAAAGGGACTGGGTCAGGCTTAAAACCCCGGCCTTGGCGGCGGCGCTGGCCGCGGTGCCCGGCCCGCCGGTCCAGACGTAGGTGGCAATAATGTTGACCATTTTGCCGCCCCGGCCCTGGGCCATCATTTCTTTGGCGACAGCCTGGGTGCAAAACCAGGTGCCATTGAGGACAATCCCGACGACTGCGTTCCAGGCGTTTGGCGATAAATCCTCGGCCCTTGCCACGAAGTTTCCGGCGGCGTTGTTTATCAAAATATCAATACCGCCGAAACGTTCTTTGGTGCGTTCCACCATGTTAGCGACCTGGGCGGGGTCGCGGACATCGGTCTGGACGGCCAGCGCCTCGCCCCCGGCGGCTTCGATTTCCCGGACGGTTGCTTCCAGGTTTTCGAGTTTGCGACTGGCGACCACGATTTTAGCGCCCAGTTGGGCGAAGTTGAGGGCCATCGCTTTGCCCATGCCGGTACCGCCACCCGTGATAATGGCGACCTGGTCGTGGAGCGTGCCCGCAGGTAACATTGGCTGGGTCATCGGGTTCTCCTCTCCATTGAAAAGAATTTTTATATCCGGTTAGAAACTAACGACTAACCCCCGCTGCTGCCGGTCTGCACGCCCGGTTCGGTCATTGCCGCCGGGTCGAGCAGGACATCGAGTTCTTCCTGGGGCAGTCCGCTCAGCTCTTTGGCGACCTCGCGGACAGTCCGGTTAGTCTTGAGGGCGGTCTTGACGATGTTGGCGGTCTTGTCGTAGCCGATGACCGGGGCCAACGGGGTCGCCAGGAGCAAGCCCTGTTCGAGCATTTTGATACCCTGGTCGGTCGCCACGATGCCATCCACGCACTGCACCGCCAGGTTGCGGCAGGTGTTAGCCAGCAGGCGGATTTGTTCGGAAAGGTTGTAGGCGGCTACCGGGAGCATTACGTTTAGCTCGAAGTTGCCCGACTGTCCGGCCAAAGTAATCGTGGTGTCGTAGCCGAAGACCTGGGCCGCGACCATCGTGGCCGATTCGGCGATAACCGGGTTGACTTTACCCGGCATGATGGACGAGCCGGGCTGGACTGCCGGGACGATGATTTCCCCGATACCGGCGCGTGGCCCGGAGGCCATCCAGCGGAAGTCGTTGGCGATTTTCATCAGGCTGACCGCGATAGTTTTCATCACGCCGCTGGCGAGGACGGCCCCGTCAATGGCGTTCTGGGACTGGAAGTGGTTATCGCTCTCGCGGATTTCCATTCCGAGCCAGTCGCTGACTTTCGCGAGGACGCGCCTGGCAAATTCAGGGTGCATATTGACGCCCGTACCGACGGCGGTCCCGCCCAGAGCGACCTCGCTCAGTTCGCGTTTGGCGTCGTCGAGGCGTTTCTGGGCGCGTTCGATTTGCCCGGCGTAACCGAGAAATTCCTGGCCCAGGCGGATCGGGGTTGCATCCTGGAGGTGGGTCCGGCCCGTCTTGATAACATCCCAGAATTCCACCGATTTTTTGCGCAGCGATTCTTCCAGCAGTTTGAGGGCCGGGCGCAAGTCCTGCTCCATCGGGATGAGGGCGCTCAGGTAAAGGGTGGTCGGGATAGTATCGTTCGAGGACTGGCCCATGTTCACGTGGTCGTTGGGGTGGACCGGGCTTTTGTCGCCGGGTTTGCCGCCGAGCAATTCGTTGGCGCGGCTGGCGATAACCTCGTTGACGTTCATATTGGTCGAGGTGCCGGAGCCGGTCTGGAAAATATCAATCGGGAACTGGTCGGCAAAACCGCCCGCTTCAATCTCGCTGGCAGCCTGGGTAATAGCCTGGTAAAGTTTATCGTCAAGCTGGCCGAGGTCGTGGTTTACTTCGGCGGCGGCCCTTTTGAGCAGGGCGTGGGTCTGGATAAAACGGGCTGGCATGGGGATACCGCTAATCGGGAAGTTCTGGATAGCGCGCATGGTCTGGACGCCGTAATAGGCTTCGACCGGCACGGCCAGTTCGCCGATGCTATCCTTTTCAAGCCTGGTTGCGCCAGGGCGGACTTCGTTGTTAACCTTTGGTTTGTCGGTGCTACTCATCTCAGAGTCTAACCTCTTTTCTTTCAAGGGAATCTCAAAAAACTAAAGAATTGGGAAGAAAACTTTTTAAAAATTCTTATTTTAGTTATCCGCTTGCCTGCCGATTATAACACCTGCCTCGAATGTCTGCCAATTTGAGGAAAATCATCTAGTTTATAATCTTGAATATTAAGATAAAAATAAATAATCCATTTATAGCAACTATTGATTGAAACATTTAGGCCAGAAAGGGTATTATAGAAATAGGTTTTTTCTCAACAGGGCAAGCTCGTATTTAACAGGTAACAGGCAGGTTTATTTGACACAAGAATCTATCGGCACTCCCCGCCATACCGGCAGCATTGTGGTACTGCTGGCGACCACCGGCATTATGTGGTTCGGCTTTTTTATGATGATGCCGCTCCTGGCGGTTCATATCACGGACGATTTGATGCTCGGCGCGACCATCGCCGGGGTAGTCCTGGCGGTGCGCCAGTTCGTGCAGTTCGGCCTCGGTCTTTTCGCGGCGGCTCTTTCGGACTGGGCCGGTTATCGCCTGATGATGATGCTCGGCATGTTAATCCGGGCCGCCGGGTTCTTCTGGCTGGCTTTCGCCTCGGACGTGTTGACCCTGATACTTTCGGCCTCGGTTTCGGCCATCGGGGGCGCATTCTTCGATTCGAGCGGCAAGGCGGCCCTGGCCTCGCTCTCCAAGGGCTATAAGAAAGAAACCATTTTTTCGCTCAACGGGACCATCGGGAACCTGGGCATGTCTACCGGGCCGCTGGCCGGGATTGCCCTCCTGAGTGTCAACTTTACGACGGTCGGGATTATCTCGGCGGCAATGTACATTATAAATTTCGTGGTGCTGCTCCTTTTCGTGCCATCAATCGCTACGGTTGGGGATAAGAGTAAACGCGGCCTGGGCCAGATGTTTTCCAATATCGGTACGGTCTGGCACGACCGCCCCTTTGTCATTATAACGGTACTTCTGGTCGGCTATTATTCGATTTACAGCCAGATTAACATCACACTGCCCCTGGTTTCGACCAAATTGAGCGGCTCCGAGGACGGTATCAGCTATGTGTACCTCATCAATAGCGGTCTCAATATAGCCCTGCAATTCCTGGTAATCCGCATGCTGGCCCGCTTCTTCAAGCCGTTAACCCTGATTGGCCTGGGGACCCTGGTGGCCGGGGTCGGGATGTTCCTGGTCAGTTTCGCGGGCAGTTTTATCTTTTTGCTTTTTTGCGTGGTGCTGTACGCGCTGGGGCGGTTGGTGGTCGAGCCGATGGTAGCGGTGTTGGTTTCGGATTACGCTTCAGAAGCGACCATGGCAAGTTATTTTGGGTTTAGCTCGCTGGCGATGGGCTTTGGCGGGGTCTTTGGTAGTTTCCTGGGCGGCTTTTTGTATGACGTGGGTCTTCAAAATAACCTGCCCGGTCTTTGCTGGTGGTTCTTTGGAATCCTGGGGGTGGTGGTAATGGTGGGTGTCGCCATTTTCCAGAAGCGCGAACGCATGCCCGCCGAGATTGCCCAACCGGAGCCTTTCGCGACCCGTATCGAAACTTCCAGGGCGACCCTCGAAGTATCCACTGCCAGCCCTGACCTGGACTAACCGGGCGGTCAGGCCGGGAGTAAGTAGTAAAAGTAAATTATCGGCCTGTAAAATTAAGGCTATTCCCGAAACAGGGAATAGTCTTTTTAATTATTTGCGTCTGGCGGGGGTTGTGGTAGTATTGCCGCGAAAGCCGGGACGAATTTCATTTCGAGGGTCTGAAGGGATAAGGAGACAACTTGGCGAGGGTGAGAGAGCAAGCCGTTATAATCGGCTTTATCGAGAACCGGGAAATATCATCCAGGCTTTACGCCTTTGCGAAGGGGGCGGTCTCGGATGGCGCGCTTTTGATTTGCGCCGATGGAGGCGGTGAAGTAGCCCTGGCCTGGGACCTGACGCCGGACCTCCTGGTGGGCGACATGGATAGTATCTCACCGGCTACCCTCGAAACTTTAGCAGCCCGCCCCGGCGTGGAAGTGCGGGTGGTCCCTGCCGAAAAAGACGAAACCGACCTCGAACTGGCCCTCCTGACCGCCCTCGAACGGGGCGCGAAGGAGATAACTATCCTAGGCGGGTTGGGTGGGCGGCTGGACCATACCCTCGGCAACATTTATCTGCTGGCCGCGCCCCAACTGGTCCAGGCCGGGGCCAAAGTGCGGCTGCTGGCCGAACAGGAAGAAGTTTTTGTGCTGCGGGGCGGTCAAACCCTGGAACTGCCGGGCCAACCGGGCGACATACTGAGCCTGATACCACTGACCCCCGAAGCCAGGGGTATCCTGACCGAAAACCTCTATTACCCTTTACGCCGGGAACCGCTCTATATCGGCCCGACCCGTGGTATCAGCAACGTCTTTACCACCGGGACTGCCTCGGTCACTTTCGAGGAAGGGCTGCTACTGGTTATTCACCGCTTCGGACCGGCCTGATTAATGTTTGTCATTTCGCGTCGCACGCCGCGTAGTCGCAGTCACACTGGCGTGTCGCATTGGCGGAATCTAGCCCGTAGGGTTCCTTGTGGGCAGCGCCGTTGGCGAATAGTACAGTCAGTTAATACTTGATGCTAAAATATAGACTTCCGGTTCATGTCCGCCGGGTCAACCCTGGCCCGGGTCAAAGCTTCTTCAAATTTTGTCGCCCCATTTTCTTCTAAAAACGCCAGTTCCGCCGCCGAAATAAACATACCTACCAGGATTTTGCCCTGTTCACTTTCGTTTATGCGGACAGTTGCCAGTTCATCGAGCCCGGCGGGATCGGTAAAGTAGAGAGCAGTCTTCCCGGTGGCCGCGCTAAAGTCGGGGAACATTTTTTCAATTGGATAAAAAGCGCCCGGCCCCAGCGAGATAGTTTTTTCGAGCATTATTGTAAGGACGCGCCCTAAAATGTTAGGAGCATCTCTCAAACGGTCAGCCGCCGCCAGGAAGACCTCGTAGGTGCCGCCGAGTCTTTCCGGGTAAAGGGTCAGCCCGATAGAAGCGAAAATCAAGAGGTCGGACGAAGGCGCGAAAGTGAGGATTTGGAGGGAGGCATACCCCTCTTTATCCCAGATTTGCTGGTTGATGGGATTGCCGAAAAGTTTAACGAAGCGGTCGAAATAGGCCAGGCCCCAGTTTAATTCTTTTTCTTCCATAAATCCTTTTCAAATATTTTTCGTGAAAATGCCAGGCATTCTGTAAAATACCTGGCATCATTATAAAATAAGTTAGCTATACAACAACAGGCTGGCTATAAACCAAGCTGGCTTGTTAGCCGGTAGTTTGGACCCCGGCAGCAATTCCGTTAATCGAGTGCAGAATGATGTCCATCATCTGGTCGCAGCGGTCGCGGTCCTCGTCAATGACCGAGGGGCCACACTCCTCGCGCTGCCGTTTTAACAGGCTGACCTGGACGAAACTGAGCGGGTCCACGTAAGGGTTGCGCAGCCGGATTGACCTTTGCAGGACCGGGATACTGTCGAGGATGGCCGATTGCCCCGTGATTAGCAAAATCGCGTTGACCAGGCGGCGGTATTCGGCCTCGATTTCCCCAAAGATTTCGTCACGCACCGCCGCATCCTCAACCAGCGACGAGTAGAGCCGGGCAATATTCAGGTCGGCGGCTCCCAGGCTGCGCTGGGCGTTATCTAGCAGAGTGCGGAAGAAAGGCCATTCGTTGTACATTGCCCGGAAAGTCTCGACCCGCTCCGCGCTGGGTTCGCCGTTTTCGCCGTAGAGGGCTTTCTGGAAACCCGACCCGGCCCCGTACCAGCCCGGCAGGTAGTGGCGGTTCTGGGTCCAGCTAAAGACCCAGGGGATGGCCCGCAGGTCGGCAATCCGGGTGCCGACCCCGCGACTGACCGGGCGAGAGGCCATGTTCAGGCGGCTTAACTCGCTGATGGGCGAGGCTTCCAGGAAGTAGTCGCGGAAGCGCGGGTTTTCGTAGACCAGGCGACGGTAAGTCAGCAGGGCCGTTTCGTTGACTTCCTCCATAACTTTGGCGCGAGCTTCTTCCAGGTCAACGCGCCCGGCCCGCACCTTCGGGCTGAGGGTAGCCCGGATGACCGCGTTTGTCACCTGTTCGAGGTGGCGGTGGGCGATAGCCGGGTTAGCGTAGCGCGCAAAGATAATCTCGCCTTGTTCGGTAACCTTCAGGCGACCGTTGAGCGTCCCGGCAGGCTGGGCCCCTATGGCCCGGTTGGCCGGACCGCCGCCGCGCCCGATAGCCCCACCGCGCCCGTGGAAGAACCTTAAATCAATCCCATCCTCCGAGCTAACCGCCGCGATAGCCTTCTGGGCCTTGTAAAGTTCCCAGTTCGAGGTCAAAAAGCCGCCGTCCTTGTTGCTGTCGCTGTAGCCAATCATGATCTCTTGCATGAAATTGAAGGCGGCCAGGGCCTGGCGGTAGATAGGTGTCCGGTAGAGCTTTCGCATCAGGTCGGGACACTTGCGGAGGTCTTCCACGCTTTCGAAAAGCGGGACGATATGCAGGTTGCACTCAATCTCCGGTTCTTCCGGAGTCGCGCCCGGTTGGATACGTACAATACCGGCCTCTTTTGCCAGCAGCAGGACCGCCAGAATATCGCTGGCCTGGCTGGTAAAGCTGATGACGTAGTTTTCGCAGACCTCCCGGCTGACTTCCTCCTGCATGCGGCGCATTACCCGGAAAGTTTCGATAACCTCGTTTGTTTCGGGGCTGAAATCGAGCGTGGTCGGGAGCAGGGGCCGGGGGTTGCGGGCTTCTCGTTCAAGTAACTCGAACTTCTCGTCCTCGGACAGGCTCAAATAGTCGTCACAGAGACCTACTCGCTGGAAAATTTCGGCCAGGGCGGCGGCGTGTTTGCCGCTATGCTGGCGCACCTCCAACCCGGCCAGGTGGAAACCAAAGACCTGTACCTGGGTCATCAGGTCGGAGAGCGGTCCGTCGGCGATGCGCTGCCCGGCGTTTTCCCGCAGGCTTTCCTCAATGACGGCCAGGTCGGCCAGCAGTTCGCTGGGTGAGCGGTAGAGGGCGGCCCGTTCCCATTCCTCCCCGATAGCCAGGTTGCGCCCGGCGGTCGAAGGCGGGACACCAATCTTCAAGGCGGCGATAGCGGCGTCCGAACCGGCCTGGTTATGCTCGATGGTCAGGCGCAACCGCTCCTGCATATACGAGATTTTCTGGCGATAAGCTTCATAGAAACTGTGCTGTTCCAGTTCGATTGCCAGTTTGGGCATGCGCTGGCGGTCTTGCATCAGCGAGTCGTAAAGAGTGTTGGAGACCTTGGCCCGGCGCGAACTGTTGCTCAGATAAGTGCTGAGTTTGGCGAGACTTTTCTGGTAGAGCTTGAGAATAGTATCTTTCTGCCAGCGGGCGGTCTGGGCCGTCACCCTGGCCGTGATATAGGGGTTACCGTCGCGGTCGGCCCCGGTCCAGTTGTTAAAGCGCAAAAAGACCGGCAGCATGAAGGGTTCGCCGGGATAATATTTTAGCAGGGCAGCTTCCAGGTCGCGGTAGAGTTGCGGGACCATCCCGTAAATCGAGTTTTCGAAATAGTAGAGGACGTTTGCCACTTCCAGGAGTGGGGTCGGTCGGGTCGGGCGAATGTCGTCGGTTTGCCAGAGGACGCTGACGCTCCGGCGCAGGGCTTCCTCGGCTTCTTGCCGGACGGAAGGTGTTAAATCCTGGTGGTCGAGCTTTTCGACCAGTCTTTCGATTTCTTCGAGATGTTCCAGGACCGAGCGGCGGCGGCTTTCGGTCGGGTGGGCTGTAAAGACCGGCTCAATCAACATCCGGCCCAGCAACCGCCGAATTTCCGAGGCCGGGACACCTTCCTCTTTTAACTCTTTGAGGGCTGCCCCGATACTTTCGCCGCGTGGTTCGGGCCATTCTTTGCGTTCGCGCTGTTCGAGGGTCCGCAGGCGGCCTCGTTCTTCGGCGATATTGACCAGGTGGAAATACTGGGTGAAGGCGCGGACCAACTTGAAGGTTAAATCGAGGTCCATCCGGGCGCAGCTTTCGAGCAGGGCCTGCTGGCCTTCGGGGGTAAATTCGTCGCGCAGTTCGATGCTTTGCTTGCGGATTTCCTCGACTTTATCCAGCAAAGCCGGGCCACCCTGTTCGACCAGCACGTCACCCAGGATACGCCCAAGCATGCTAACACTGGCCCGGAGCGGGTCGTCAATCTGTAGGACATCCTGTTCGCGCTGGCGGGGTGCCGGGACGCCCGGTATCTGGCCGGAGAGGCTTTTATCAGTTTTCATCTGTTCCCTGCTTTATCTCTAAATTAACCGGGTGACGCCCTTGTTTAAGACCCGGCAGAATCTCTCAACCTCAACAGCGCTGTTGTAATTTTTTATTCTAACTTTTCAAAGTCGAAACTCATTTCAGGGGTCATCCCTGCTCAAAGCCGGGCCAGGTTTGGCCCGGTAAACGTAATAAAGGGTCTGCCCATCAGAGCGAGTAATGCTGCCGGGATTATAACCTTTTGCCAGGGCCGCTTCAACTTCGGGCGGCCAGCGATTAAAAGTTTCGGTGATTATAAGGCCGTAACGCCGGTTTTCCAGGTCCGTTACCAGGGGCGTGGCGTCGCGCTTGCCGTTTCGCAGCAGGACCGAGTAGATAAAATAGTCCCCGACCTGTCTGGCGCGGCCCGTTTCTATAAGAAAACTGTCCACCAGCACCAGGGGTGGCTTACCGCCGCTCGCCTCCTCCCGGTAAGCCTGGTTTACCAGGGCCAACCCCTGCTCGTAGGCGGCCTGGGAAGCGTTGAAATCTTTCCAGGGGCTCCAGAAGACGAACATGCCCAGGGCTATCACCACCTGGACCGCCAGGGCCGGGCCGACCCATTTCGCGCTAGAGATTTTTTTCTTTGTCTTTGCAAGCCCGGCGTTTGGGGCGGTCGCCTGTTGGGGGTTTTGAAGATGCGCCACCAGTAACCCGACCGCCAGGGCCAGCAGGTAGGCCAGTTCGTTGAAATAGTAATCAACCGCGCCGTCTTTAATGATAGTGACACAGGCCAGGGCCGCGAAAAGGGTGTAAAAGACCCAGAACCGCTGCCTTTTTCGCCACTGGATTACCAGCGAAACCAGGGCCAACCCGATCAGGGGGAGATGGTCGAGCAGGAAGTAGCCGACAAAACCGGGAGCCTTATCGAAGATAAAACTACCGGCCCGCGAGGGATCGAAAATGCCAAAGATTTCGCCCGCCGAGAGCCCGCCGAACAGCCCGAACCCCAACCCGACCCAGAGCACAAAAAGCCCGGCGAACGTGACCGCCTTTCCGAGGCTGCTCCGGCTGATTTTCTTTAAAAAGCCAACCTGCCAGGGCGCAGGTGTCTCCGGCTTTGCTGCCGGGGAAAATAACAGGTCAAGGAAGACCGCCGCCGTAACGGCCAGGTAAGTTTGTTTGCTGAAAAAGGCCAGGGCTGCCACCAGCGCCACCAGGGCCAGGTTTAAAAAGTTGGGTTGGGCGCGGCGGTAACAGTAAGCCGCCAGCAAACTCAGAAAGAGGGCCAGGGGGTCAACGCGGGCGGCGTGGGCGAAGATTATAACGCTCCAAAAGCAAAAAGGCAGCCCGGCGCTGATAAGGGCGGTTACCTTCTGCCCGCTCTCCTTCCAGACGATAAGGCCCACCAGCGCCCCGGCCCCGGCGTAAAAAAACCAGGCTGCCAGCCTTTCGGCCAGGAAGATACCTAACCCGCTTACGCTTTGAAAAGCCCAGACCAGCAGGATAAAGAGGGGTGGGTACTGCACTCCCGGCATCCCGTAGGCCGCGCCGGGTGGGGCGTACATTTCTTTCAGGCTGTAGCCTTGCCGGAGTTGCTCCACCGCTCCGCCCACGGTCATCTCGCAATAGTCAATGACGACCGGGGCGAACAGGGCCAGGAAAGCCCGCCCGATTTCCAGCAGTCCGAGCAATCCCAGCAGGATAGCCGCCCCCTTCACCAGGGTCAGGCGGGTAAACCCGAAACGCCGGGCTGAAGTAAGCGGTCCCGGTTGGCGTGAGAGTGTGCGATTGTCCTTTAAAAAGTTGGTCAATTCAGGCTCGTACCAGTTCAAGGTCATTTCCAGAGCGGTTTTATTATAGCATGGCTCTTTTGAGATAATTCCGGCCCATTCCAGTGAAGGGTAAGAGATGGTTTGAAAGATAGCAAGTTTTGTAATTTGCACATTATGGAAATCCCACCGGCTAAAAGTGAGAATAATCATAGGAAGCCAACCAATTTTAGGGTTAACTGGACACAACCAAAAGAAATGTTGATGTTAAAAGAAATGAGGCTAGTAATGACAAAGAAAAATCCCGGCCAGCCGGATAACAATGAACTCGAATTGACCGAAGACGCCCTGGAACAGGTTAGCGGCGGTTTTAATCCCCAGCCCGACCCGCCCGGCAGGGCCGATAAATGGAACCAGCAAATTTCCCAGGGCTTGCTTCTTCCCGCCGTTAAGGTAGCGGTCCAGAAGATTTAAGCCCTGAAGTAATCTATCAAATTTTGAAAATAAAAGGTCCGGCGCGAAATGGCCGGACCTTTTTGTTAACGAGAGAATTAGAGGGCGGATACTGCTACATTCAAGTTAACCGTTTTGGTGATGCCATTGCAGGTTGCCGTTACTGCCACCACGCCTGCCGATAAGGGGGCTGTGCCGCTGATGGTAACATCTGCGCTGGCCGCGCCGTTTACGCCAAGCGTAACGTTAGGGGAAACGCTGGCACTGAGGCCAATCCCGGTGGTATGGGTCGAGAGCGAGCAGTTACCGCTAAACCCGTTCAACGCCTGGAGATTGACCGTAGAATGTGCCACACCGCCCACTTTCAGGGAGACCCCGGCCCCGGCGCTCAGGTTAAAGGTGCCGGGAACTTTCAGGTTGACATTTACCCCCGCAGAGTGGCTCTGGTTCCCGGCGGTAGCATTGACCGAAAGGCTGACCGTACCGGGATTCAGGCCGGTCCCGGCGCTCAGTTTGAGAGTGGTCGAGGCTGTCCCGTTAGGGGCAAGGTTAACCGTGGAAGCGTCTAAAGTGGCGGTCACACCCGGAATGGCGCCATTGACCGCCAAATTTACCGGGCCGGTATAGCCGTTCAGGGAACCAATGTTCACCCCTACGCTCGCGGTACCGCCAATCGGCAGGTCCACCGGACCGCCCAGGCTAATAGAGATGTCGCCAGTTACAGTTGGAGCGGTAGTCCCCGTGACTGGCGGAGTCGTCGTTCCGGTCGGGCCGGGCGTGGGGGTCGTATTGCCGCCATTAGTCGGAGTAGGGGTCGTATTGCCGCCATTGGTCGGAGTAGGGGTCGTATTGCCGCCACTATTCCCCTGGGTTGGGGTTGGCGAACCACCATTACCACCGGAATTGCCGCCCCCGTTGTTTCCCGGAACCGGGGTTACTTCGCTACCTGGAGCAGGGGTCACGCCCCCGTTTTTAGAGGGGTCACCCTGGTCAGTGCCGTTCGGATAGCGCCAGTTCATATAGTGCAGGCCGACATTACCCAGTTCGACCTGGAAACCATCCGGGTTGGAAGGAGTATAGGTCAGCACGCGTCGCTCGAACGCCTGGACCAACACGTCTTTGTCCACACCACCGACTTTAACTTTGGTCCAGAAGGCGTCGGTCAGGGGTAAACCCGCGGCGTAAATCCAGTCAAAAACGGTGCCGGTGACGGTTTTGCCATTTTCCACAACCGGACCCTGGCGGCTAAAGAACTGCATGAATACGTTCGGAATATTGTGGCCGAGGGTCGGTTCGTAGAAAGCGTCCGTCACATTATAGCTACCGTAAGAGCTATCTATGTCGTAAGTCCCGGCTTTGTAAAGCCGTTCTTTGACGACCTGGCCGGTCCTGTTTTCGGCCCGGTTGTCGTTGTTGAGGGAGGCGAAGGGGCGCAAGCTCAGATAGGTCGGGGCGTTAGTATTAACCGCTACCGGGTCTCCGGCCACCGCTTCCTGGGAGACCTGGTAAGGCACAAAGCTATTATCGCCAACCTGAATCAGGCCGGAAATCATCTCTTTGACGAGCAAGCCGTTGGTGACATACCACTTGTTAGCCGGGTCGGCGTTCGGGTTGTTGACCTCCATGCGGCTCTTGTCGTAATAACGAATCTGCCGGGTGCCGCCCGGACTTTCTTTGTAGGGCTCGGTTGTGTCTTTGTTGACCTGCGGTCCCCAGACCCATGTCCGTGAAGTAAGGCCCTGTGCGACTGGCTGGTCGGTGCGGGTCCAGGTGGTATTCAGCGCTGCGTCCGAGGTGGTGCTGGCCCTGGCAAGGGTCGGGCCGCTCCAGGCTATCAGGACCTGGGTGGCAAGCAGCGCTATTATGGCAAATAACCCGATATATTTAGGCCGGGTGAGCGACCCGGAATGCTTCGTTAACTCTGTACCCATCAGAAATTTATACGGCATAGTTTTACACCTTGATTAAACTAAAACCCTTGGACAACCTCACTTTTTTCAGGGCAAACTAAACTACCCCCTGGTCGCGAGAGTGTTGTCTGTGCATAAAAAATAGGAAGTCAGTCAAGTTGCCTGAACGAATGAACCTAAATTCGGCAACTTAACCGGTAGGGCTTAAACAGGAATCGAGGACGTAGGAGTGGCGTAATTCAAGAATCAAAGAAATTGGTTGGCTTGGAGAATAACCCCGGTAGGTGGTAGAGAGTTGCAGCTAGAAAATTTCCTACACTAAATCAATTATAAAGTTTAGCAGCTTTAATTTGAATAGTTATTTATTACTATTAAGATAAATACATAATATAGTACTTTTTTACAATTAATGTCTAATAATTGTATAAATAATAGGAATTTAAATACATAAGTGATATGGTAAAGATAATTAATATTAACCAATACAACAGGCTGGCTTGGTTAGGCAGAAGAAAGGTTACTCAGGCTCAAAATAAGGCTGAAGCTCGAAGAAAAACTTTTGAATGTTAAAATTTTTACAAAGAGTAATTCAATAAAAAGGGCAAGAGAAGTACCGGGTTCGAAATGTCTATTTCAACTTTGAACAGTTGAATCCAGCCCATTACTTCCTACGAATTTATTTCTGTGACAAGGTTGCTCAACATATTTCTTAACTTCTGCATTTTATTTTTCCCCAGTTTTTTGGCCCATTCAGTTTCGGCTTGCTGGAGAACCTCCTCGGCTACCTGGTTAACAGCGTGACCCCGGTCGGTCAGACGTACGAGGCGGGCCCGACCATCGGTAGGGTCGGGCACCTGCTGCACGTAGCCCTGTTTTTCGAGCATTTCCACCAGGTAGCCCATAGATTGCTTGGTTATCTGGGCACGTTCGGCCATTTCGGTTGCCCGCGAACCTTCGGGCTCGATATGCTGGAAAACGCTGAACTGGGCCGGGCGTAAATCGGTAAACCCGGCTTCTTCCAAACCCTTATAGATTTTAGAGTTAAGGGCCAGGTAAGGGGTGTAGAACAAGCCGATTAAGATTTTTTCTTCCGGTTTAGTTTTGGCGCGTTTGCTCATAATCTACCCCCCTGACTAAAATATTTTTTTAAGGAAAAAATTTACTGGGAACTTAGACAGGTTGTCTTACTGTATAGTCATATAATCTTACTAAGTATAAAGCATAAGCCCGGTGGATACAACAGGCAAATTGCAAACCCTTGCGCCTCAATCAAATTCGCCGGGGACTTTAATAAATAGAAAATGACGAAAAAGGAATTTTGTAAAAGGGAGTTTTGAAGGTAACAAAAATAAAAATAGGTTACAATAGGGTAAAGCCGGTGGTAAAACGGTTAAAAAGAAGTCTTTCATCAAAGTGCTGTTCAACCAATAAAATTTTTAAAATCAGCGGAGATATATAGAGATGACCACGGATAGCTGGTTGCAAAAACGACCTCTCGGCAAGACCGGCCTGGAAGTTACACCGATTTGTTTTGGGGCAACTGCCCTCGGAAATATGCCCGCCACTTACGGCTATTCGGTTGGCCTGGACCAGGCGCTCGATGTTATCCGGGCTATCTTTACCGGGATTGGGCCGGTCAACTTTCTCGATACCGCCGCCGAATACGGTAACGGCGAGAGCGAACGGCGAATTGGCCTCGTCATCCGGGAGTTAGGCGGTCTGCCACCCGGTTTTGTCCTGTCGACCAAGGCCGACCGCGACTCTGAGACCCAGGATTTTAGCGCGGCCCAGATGCGCCGGAGCGTTGAATCCAGCCTGGAAAAACTGGGCCTGGAACAGATTCAACTGCTTTATCTGCACGACCCCGAATACGGCAACCTTGATGAAATTATGGGTAAAGGTGGCGCGGTCGAGGAATTGCTTCGCTGCAAAGAAGAAGGGTTAATCGCTCACCTGGGGATTGCCGGGGGTCCGATTGATGTCATGACCCGCTTTGTCGAGATGGGCGTTTTTGAGGCGGCTATTTCGCACAACCGCTATACCCTGCTCAATACCGAGGCCGACCCCTTCTGGGATACCTGCGCGAAATACGGGGTAGCCTGTGTCAATGCCGCCCCTTATGGCAGCGGTATCCTGGTCAAAGGGCCGTCCAATTACCCGCGTTATCGCTACCAGCCCGCCCCGCCCGAATTGCTCAAACGGGCTTTCCAGGTCGAGGAAGTATGTAAAAAATACGGCGTGACGATGGCAGCGGCAGCCTTGCAGTTTTCGTTGCGCGACCCCCGCCTGACTGCCACTATCGTCGGTGTGGCGGAGAAGGACCATCTTGAAGAAACGTTAAAACTGGCCCAGGAACAAATTCCACCCGAATTGTGGCAGGAACTGGGAGTTGAGACCCGCTAATCAGAGGAAGTTTTAAATGTCCAAAACTAGAAGTATTGACCTGGCCTATGGCCGGACTGGCCTGACCATCGAACTCCCCGACCTGGGCGAGAATTTGCAGGTGGTGGAGCCGACCTTTATCGAGGGGGTGCCGGATGAAGCCGCCGCCCTGGTCGAGGCCATGCGCCAGCCTATCAATTCCCGGCCCCTGCGCGAGATGGTTACGGGCAAGGACCAGACCATCGCGATTGTCTTTTGCGACGTGACCCGGCCCATGCCCAACAACCGGGTTCTGCCGGTAGTGTTGCGTGAACTGGAAGAAGCCGGGGCCGAGCGGAAAAATATTGTCCTGATAAACGCGACCGGGCTGCACCGTCCCAACGAGGGTCTCGAACTGCGCGAGATGCTGGGCGATTTCGTGTGCGACAACTACCGGGTTATCAACCATAACGCTTTTGATAAAGCGACCCTGACGCACCTGGGCCAGACCAGTTTCGGGGCCGAGGTCTGGGTCTGCACCGAATACTTGAAGGCCGACCTAAAAATCCTGACCGGCTTTATCGAGCCGCATTTCTTCGCCGGGTTTAGCGGCGGTCCCAAGATGATTACTCCCGGCATCAGTGGTGGAGACACGGTCCTGCACGCCCATAACGCCCGCATGGTTGGCGACCCCAACTCGGTCTGGGGCAGTATCGAGGAAAACCCGATTCACGCGGAAATCCGGGAGGGTGCCGCTATGGCCGGGTCCGATTTCAGCCTGAACGTGACCCTTAATAAGCGGCACGAGATAACGGCGGTCTTTGCCGGGGAGGTTTTTGCCAGCCACAAGGTAGGCCGCGAGTTTGTCCGCCGGACCGCCATGCAGCCGGTTGTGAAACCTTTTGACATTGTGATAACCACCAATAGCGGCTATCCGCTCGACCAGAACCTTTACCAGGCGGTCAAAGGTATGAGCGCGGCGGCCCTGGTGGTGAAGCCGGGTGGGGCGATTATCTGCGCGGCGGAATGTTCGGACGGTATTCCCAATCACGGGCCGTTCAAGGACATTCTAAAAATGCAGCCGAATGCCCAGGCCCTGCTCGACATGATTAACGCACCCGACTTCAAGATGTTCGACCAGTGGCAGGCGCAAATCGAAGCCCAGATTCTTCTTAAAGCCCGCGTCTTTTTGAAGAACAGCTTTATCAGCGATGAACAGGTGCGGGCGGCCATGCTTGAGCCGGTTATCAACGGCAGTATCGAGGAAACGGTCGCCCGGTTGCTGGAAGAATACGGCCCGGAAGCCACTATTTGTGTCCTGCCCCAGGGTCCGCAGACGGTGCCTTACCTGTATGTCCCGGCCCCTGAACCGGTCGGGGTTTAAGCCTCCCTGTTACAGGGCAAAAGAAACGGTCTAATTTGCAAGACTTGCAAATTAGACCGTTTCTTGCGTTTTCTTCACAATTCCCCGACAGCTTTTTAAACTTTCCCCTTTACCCTGAGGCCATCAACCGAGAACCTACCGTCGTGGATAAGGCCCGGCCCCGGTTGAAATGTGGCAGTGGAAAAATCAAGGAAATTGGAAAAGGTAAAGGAGAATTTTTATGTTTCCATTTTTACGCCGCAGGCGTGCGATTGGCTATGGTTTCCCGGTACGCCGTCCCCTTTTGCGGAGAATCCGGCTGGCCCGGTTTTTTAACCGCTTCGGGGTCTTTGCCCTGGCGTTGGTCCCCATGCTCGTCCTCGCCAGCCCGACCCTGGCTTCGGCCAAGACCTTGCCGGGCGGCGGCAGCATCCACGTGGTCAAAAAGGACGATGTTACCCCGGCCCTGGATTGTTTTTCGCAGGCAGTTTTTGGCCGGACCTACACCTATACCGATACCGGGGCGATTGCCGCCTCGCTAAAGGCAAACATTTACTTACCCCAGAACGACCAGGACATTTTGAACCTGAAAATAAAGGACGCGGGCCTGGCGGCTTATGGCACCATTTCAAACGGTTTAGAAGTGGTCCTGGCGGGGGAACGCGGCGTGGTAATCAATGACGAACAGGCGGCAATCGCGGTGGGGGGCCTCGCGGAGATAGCCCTGGGTGGCTATAGCGCCCCCGCCGACCAGACGGCTGCCCTGGCCCTGGTTTCCGAGGTAGCCCCGGCTTTGTCCGACCTCAACTGGACGACGGTTACCACCCAGCACGGCAACTATATCTTTTACGCTTACGGCACCAGGACCTATACTACCGGGCACGGTCCGGTCGAAGCTGCCGTCGGCGCCAAGGCGACCGTTTACACCGGGCCGGAGGGTAACACCGTGGTCTCGGTCCTGGTCGGGACGGGCGGCCTCGCCAACCTGGTCAAGTAAAATCCAGGCAAACCTGGCACCGGGCGGTGGGACTGCCCCGGTGCTTATTGTTTTTGAAAAAGGTTTCGCTATACTGGTAGAAAAGTTAACCGTCACCACACCAAAAGAGCGTGATAGGGAAGAAGCATGAGCCGGAAAGTTTTGATAATTGAGGACGACCGCAAAATCGTCAACTACCTGACCATGTATTGCGAGGCTGAAAACTGGGAAACGCTGGTCTGCCGGGATGGCCTGGAAGGCTGGCGCACTTTTAATCGCGAGAACCCCAATTTTGTCCTGCTCGACCTGATGCTGCCCGGTATGGATGGTCTGGAGATTTGCCGCCGGATACGGACGGTAAGCAACGTGCCGATTATCATGATTACAGCCAGGGGCGAAGAGATAGACCGCCTGCTCGGCCTGGAAGTCGGCGCGGACGATTATGTGGTCAAGCCGTTTAGCCCTCGCGAGGTGGTCGCCCGGATGCGGGTTATCTTGCGGCGGGTCGAAAACAACCCCTCCTTGCCTCAGAACGCCATCCTGCCGCCCCTGCAAATCGGGCCGCTTTCGATAGACCGGGCCAGCCGTGAGGTTTATTACGCCGGGCGCCCGGTGCCGGATTTGACCGGGAAAGAATTTGATTTGCTGGCAACCCTCGCCACCCATCCTGGCATGGTCTATACCCGGAGCCAGCTAGAAGAAGCTCTTTACCAGGTAGACTCGCTGGTGGGAAGCCGGGCCATCGCCGCCCACGTATCCAATTTACGGGCTAAAATCATGCGGACCGGCGCGCCCGACCTGATTGAAACCGTCCACGGTATCGGCTATAAGCTCAAGAAGGAGTAGCAGACATGTCCCAGTCGACCATTTTAGCCCCCTCACCCTTCAAGGGAATGCCGCAACCGGGCGCAGCCTTGCCAAAATCGCTCAAACTCAGCACCCGCCTTGTCCTGGCGATGGTCTTAATCGGCTTTTTGAGCGCTATCATCGGCGGGGTTTTCTACCAGGTGCAGGTCAACCGGACTATCCAGAAGATTGACGCCCGCGTGACCAGCCAGGTGGTGGACGATGTAATTGCCCGGCTGCAAAACTCACGCCTGTCCCAGGTCGTGATAAACCAGACCACTGCTTACCTCGAAAGTCGCAAGAACGATGTCACTTTGCGGCCCATTCTCGATTTGGCCCTGGATACCTCGGTCTGGATAATCCTGGCGGCGGCCTTGCTGGTGTCGGGGGTGGCTTTTATCGTCGGCTGGCTGCTGACCCGGCGGCTTATCCGGCGGTTGGAACTGGTGCGGCGGGCCAGTCTGCGGGTGGCTGCCGGGGATTTCAATATAAGTCTGCCGGTAGATAAATTCGATGAAATCGGGCAGGTTTCCTACGCTTTCGGGCTGATGTCCCAGGCCCTTCAAAGAGCCGAGGTCAAACGGCGGGAGCTTTTGAGCGATGTCGCCCACGAACTGAAAACACCCCTGGCCTCTATCCAGGGCCATGTCGAAGCCCTGCGCGACAACCTGCCCCGCGCCAGGGCCAACCCGGACCAGATTTACCAGATTGTGCTGGAAGACGTGGAGGATTTGAACCGGATGATTGGCAGTCTGCGGACCTGGCTAAATTCCCAGGGCACCGTCGAGAACATGAATTTGGAGCCGTTGAGCCTCAAGGCCGAACTGGGCGACGTAATCGAGCGGTTCCGGTCGCGAGCGGATAGCGCCAATATCCACCTGGATATGCGGCTCGACCCCCAGGCCAACCGGGTGAAAGCCGACCGGAACGCTTTGCGGCAGGTGGTCAGCAACCTGGTAGATAACGCCCTGCGCTACACCCCGGCGGGTGGGTATGTCCAGGTGACAGGCTGGTTGGGCGAAGGCGAACGGCCCGGTCAGGGTTCGCCCGACCGCGTGACAATTGCAGTGCGGGATACCGGGATCGGTATAGCCAGGGAACATTGGGCTCACCTGTTTGAGCGGTTCTACCGGGTGGACCGCAGCCGCACCCGCGATACGGGCGGGACCGGGTTGGGGCTGGCAATCGTGCGGGAGTTGGTCGAGGCCCAGGGCGGGCGGGTCTGGCTCAACAGCCAACCGGGTAAAGGCACTATCTTTTTCGTGACCTTGCCAAAAGCTTAATTTTTATTCCTCGTACTGTACCTCAACCGTGCTGGCCCCTTTGAGTGGGGTTATTAATGCGGCCTCGGTTTCCAGTTCGGCCCGGTCCTTTCCCGTGACCTTTTCGTGAAACGACACGTTTAGCAGCAACTTCTTACCTTTCTTTTGTGGCCGCCAGTTGCCCACGATTTCACCGTTGACCAGCACCGCCCCCGGATTGCCCAGGGCCTTCCAGAAGACCGGGTGCAGCTTTTCATCGGGGATAAGGGTGGCCCGGTCGGTCGCCAGCAGGTAGGGGTCGTAGGGCGGTAAGAGCCGGACCCCTTGCGGTTCGGGCGGCGATTCCAAATCCTTCCGGTCCGACTCCAGCACCCAGCCCCTGGTTTTTTCAAAATTAACTTCAACAAGTTCAGCTTCAAGAGTTTGCCAGACCTGCCGGGCGTTCGCGGGTGAAAGCCCGGCCCAGGCGGCAAAATCCGCCGGGTTCGAGGGGCCGTAACCGCGCAAATAACGCCTTAAAGCTTCCTGCCGCAACTTTGCCGGGTCCTTATGCGGTAATTTTTCACTGAGCCATTGGTCGAGCCGGGTAAATAAGAGCGTATCCGCAGATCTTCGCGGGACCATCCCGATTCCGGCTTTCTGGATTGCCAGCCGGAAGAAGCTTTCCGGTACGTGATAAGCCTGGCAGCCCTTGCACCAGTAGAGGAAACCTTTCGGCACACCCTGGCTGACGGCGGTGCTGAGTTCGCCCTTGGTCAACTGGCGGCCATCTAGCACCTCGGTCACGGCGGCGGCAATAATCGCCAGGGCTTCCTGGGCCGTTTTGTCGCCCAGGTCAAGCTGAGGCAAAACCGCTTTGATACAGTAGCGCAGCCCTTCTTCGTCAAAAGGCAGCAGCCCTTCCGTAAAGACCGGAGTGTCGGCGGTCGGAAAGAAAAAAGGCGACGAGCGGATACTCCAGACCTCCACCAGGGTTTTCGCCCCGGTCAGGGCGGCATCAAGCTTCTCCTGGGTGAAATCTTCGATCCTGGCGGCGAAAGCTAACCCCGCCGAACCGGGCGGGCTGTTGCGAATACCGACCGGGTGAGTGGCCCCGGTCAGTTTCCCGGCAGGCAGACGCCTGACAAGTTGCTGCCCGTCCAGTCGAAAAGCGAGGACTTGCTCCCGGCTAACCTCAAGAGTACCTTTTTGCGCCATTTTTGCCTTCTCCTAAAAACTTAAATCTCAGGATCGCGCCAGCGTTCCTGGCGGCGCTCCTGGAAGCGTTTGACCATTTCGAGGTAAGCCAGGTTGCGTTCCGGGACGCGTCGTTTGCTCGGTTTATCCCAGTTGCGCCCTTTTTCGCCGTTACAACCGGGATGGGTCAGGGCCAGGTTTTCGAGCGCGTCGGTGCCGCCCAGCACCCGTGGATAGATATGCTCGATATTGGCCCCGAAGCCGTCCGAGGTACGAAAACTCAACCGGCCATTACAAATCAGACACTTGCCGAGCCAGTGGCCGTCCACCAGTTCAAAAGTTTTGTCCGTCCGGGCGACCCGGTCCATCAGGTCAACCGTTCCCGCCGATTTCATAAAATTTTCTTTTCTACCATAATATCTACCATAATAGGGCTTTTGCTTGAAACATTCCTTTGGCGGTAGTTTAGCGCTTATAAGATGGTTTTTCAGGCCCAAAGCAAAAGTCGTACTTAACAAAAAAGCTTTCCTTTTACAGAAAGCTCTTTTTCAACAAATTTCGTTCCACAAAACCGCCTATCCGTTGAGGTCTCCGGCCATTACCGGCGGTGAGGTCGGCTTGGCGACCCCGCCTTTATTCTCGACGGTAACGGCGACCACTTTATACTGGTCCAACGGCACCGAGGGCGTGAGTTCGAAAACGACGCCGTTACCGGTGTTGGCCCCGGTCCCCATCAACCCAGCGGCGTGGGGCTGGTTATCGGCGGTTATCAACCAGGCTTCGTACTCTTTATCGCTGGCTAAAGTTCCCATGTCCTGCACGACCATGTAAACCTTGTTGGAGGCGGGGTCGGCATAGACCCGGACCTTGCCCTCGGCGGTCGGGCTGGTAGGTTGTAACACCGCTGTTTTAAGGTCGGGTGCAGCCAGGATTTTAGCCAGGGCCTGCTGGTTTTGCGTAGCCTGGTCGAGCTTATTGTTGGCGTTTAACCACAGGATGCCGAAGACCGCCGTTGTTACCAGGAGGACCAGGGCCGCCGCCATCGCCGCGAAGGTGGAAGTAGTCCAGAAAGCCTTGCGGGCGATTTTTGGCTGAATAGGGACCGGGGGGCTTAAAGGCCTGGGTGCGGGTTGGGCCGGTTGGGAGGCCATCCCGCCGGCTTCGAACCCGGCTTTCAGGCGCAACCGGTCCAGGCTCCCTTCCGGCAATTCCACCGGCTCAACGCTCAAAGCCAGGCCTGCCGTGACTTCCTGGAATTCGGCCAGTAATTGCCGAGCCTTCTCGCTGGTCCGCAACAGTTGGTGGACCTCGGCCATCTCGGTTTCGTCCAATGCCCCGACCGCATACCCGGCGATTAGTTCTTCAATTTTCTCATCATCTAGTTCCATTAAGAATAATTCCTGATTGGTGACCTGCATTACGTGTTACTTATACTCCCTGTATAACCCAAAAGCCTGTAGCCTGAGGTTTGAAGTCTGAGGCTCGCAGCCTGAAGCCTGTTAGAAATCCCAAAACGCTTTGCTATTCTATTTCTTGCATCATCCCTTTAAGTTTCATCAGGCCTTGCCGGATACGACTTTTGATGGTGCCGAGCGGTTGGCCGGTGGCCGACGCGATTTCCTGGTGGGTCAGGCCGTTAAAGAAAGCCAGTTCGATGACCCGGCGCTGCTCCACCGGCAGTTTGTCGAGGGCTTTGCGAATGACTTTTCTTTGCATGCCCTGCCAGACCTCTTCTTCGATGGCGACCTGCTCGTCGGCCAGGTAACTAAGATGCTCCTGGGCTTCCTGCTGGTCAATCGAGACGGCTTTATTGCGTTTGCGCCGCAACTGGTCGATGCACAGGTTATGGACCACACTCAGCAGCCAGGTCGAGAACTTGCCCCGGCTGGCATCAAAGCTTTTAGGCTGTTTCCAGAAGCGCAAAAAGGCATCCTGGACCGCGTCTTCGGCAGCTTCATTGCTGTTCAGGATTTTCAAGGCCAGACCGAACGCCTGACGGCTGTAACGCCCGTACAGTTCTTCTACCGCCGCGAAATCGCCGGTCTGGACTCGATTGATTAACTTTAGCTCGTATTCCTGATCGGATGGTTGATTTTCAGGTCTAGCCTGCATTAAAACATCCACACTTTCCGGTTTTACCTGGCCTGTAACTTTACCGTGTTGTTGGCGATTGGGAAGTGTCGAGTTCGAAGCTTCCAGGTTTGTGGGAGTTACTAATTTCCCAAACGGTATTGTAAATTGGAAAATGCTTTGTTGCAAATTTTTCTCGCCTCGCCTATTGGCAAAGTTGTCTATCCCTACATAACTCAGGCCAAAATCTAATCTTTCAGGTTAGCCTACCACTCATTTCATTGCACCTTTAATACGCCCCCGGCTCTGTTTTGGATTGAAGAGAAAGATTAAGGTTTTAAGGTTTATTGAAGCTTTTGCCACGAATTAACGGGGTAAACTGATTTTCGCGCCCTCGTTGATGCCGCTGATAATCTCGGTCTGGTCGGCGTTGGTCAGGCCGGTCACCACCGGGACTTTCTCGGTCGAGCTGTCCGGGTTTATCAGGGTGACATAGCGGTCCAGGCCGATGGTTTCGAGGGCCCGATTTGGCACTACCAGCACGTTGGTGCGCGAAACGCTGGTGATGGAGAGATTGGCGGCCATGCCGGGGCGGAGATAGAGGTCGTTGGGGCGGGTAAAGCTGATGATAGCCGGGTAAACGGTGCTGCCGCTCTGGCTGGTCGGGTTGGGATAGACCAGGGTGACGGTGCCGTCAAAGGTCTTTCCGGGGAAGGCATCCAGGGTAAAGTTGACCGCCTGGCCGACTGCCACGTTGCCCACGTCCAGTTCGTCTATACTGGCCCGGACCTGCAAGTGGCCCAGGTCGCCAATGGTCATAACAGCCTGGCCGGGGTTGACATAATCACCCTCGTTGGCGTCAACCGATAAGATAGTGCCATCGAAAGGGGCATAAATCCGGGCGTTATCCAGGGCAGCGCGGGCCTGGGCCAGTTGATTGTCGGCCAGTTCGGACTGGCGAGCCAGCGAATATAGCTCGGAAGGGGAGGCGGGGGTGGCGTTGGGGTTGCTCTGGGCTTTTTCCACCGAGGCGCTCAGGTTAAAGCGGGCAATTTCGCGCTGGGCCTCGGCCTGGTCTAACTGGCGTTGCAGTGCGCTGGTATCGAGTTCCATTAAAAGGGTGCCGGAAGGGACGTAGTCGCCCGGTTTGACCAGGGTCCGCCGCAGCAAATCGCCGGTCCGGAAACTGAGCCGGACCGAGCGGACCGCTTCGACTTTGCCGGTGGTGCGGACTATCGCGCTGATATTGCCCCGCTGGACGGTATAGGTGATGGTCGTTGGCGTCTGGCTGCCCGCCAGGAAAAAGCTTGCCAGGAAGACCAGGCCCGCTATTATTATAATTACCAGGAGGGGGATGCCCACGCGCCGTAAAATCGCCATTTTAACCGAAAATTTCCGTATCTAATCGCTGCCCAGGATTTGCCGGTAGACTGAATATACTTTACCAAAAACGACCGGCCAGGTATAGTTTTCAAGCACCTTGGCCCGGCCCGCCTGCCCCAGTCTATCTGCCAGGGCCGAGTCTTTTAGCAAACCCTTGATTTTATCCGCCAGGTCCGCCACATCTCCGAAGTTTACCAGTAAACCGTCCTGCTCATCGCTTATGACTGCCGGGACGCCCCCGGCCCTGGCTCCGATGACCGGTTTGCCGCATAGCCACGCTTCCATATAGACAATCCCGAAGCTATCTGTCCGGGAGGGCATCACCAGCAGGTCACCCGCCGCGAAAAGGTCGCGTTTTTCTTCGGCGGGGATAAATTTCAAAAAGCGGATTTTGCTTTTGTCGTTTTCGGGAAGTTCGTCGTAAAAACGCTGGAACTGGCTCATGACCGGCCCGGCGATAACCAGGGTCACCTCGAAACCGCTTTGCCAGAGCCGTTGCATGGCCTGGACGGTGTGGTGGGTGCCTTTATCGTAGGCGGCGGTTCCCTGGAAAAAGACCATTGGCCCCTCAATATGGTGTTTCTCCCGGAAAGCCGCGCCGTCCCCGCCTTCGATTTCGGAGGGGTCAATCCCCACCCCCACGATGTGCATTTTGCTTTCGGGCACTCCTTTTTGGTGTAGAAAATCGCGTTCAAGGGTGGTCATGGTAAAGACGGCGTCGGCCCGTTTCATCCAGTCAAGTTGATGCCGCATAATATAAAAACGCCGCACCGCCGGGTCTTCGGTCTCGCCCAGGTGGACGAACGGGGTCAGGGCAAAGGCGGCGTCCCGCTTGCGGCAATAGTCGAAGCCAGCTCGGATGAGGCTGTCGAAGGGAGCGTTGGCGGCGTGGACGAGGTCGAATTTCTCGCTGTGCCGGAATATTTCTCGTGTCAGGGCCGGGACCAGCGGGGTCACCCGGCACAACTGGTTGAGGGCCGGGATTGCCAGTCTATCCGGCAGCGGCGACTCGCTGAGAATAGAGAGGACACGGCGCAGCCCCGGATAAAAGAGGGGTGACACCACCGGGAACCGCTGCACGGGGAACCGCTCTATCTCGACCCGGTTCAAGCGGGTCTGTTTTTCGGGGATGGTGCGTTTGCCAGCGCGCCAGAAGTGTTCTAAATCCCAGGCATCGGTAGTAAAGACCGAAACTTTCGAAGCCGGTTCGACCGCGGCGAGGCGTTCGGCCAGTTGTTGCATGTAATATTCCGAGCCGCCGATATAGGGGAAGTAGCGCGGGTTGATATGCAGGTAGTTCCGGCCCGGTCTGGGCGCGGTCGAGGGTATGGCGGGTGGCGTCAGGGTCGCAGTCATGGGTTATGCAAGCAGCGACAGTTCGCGGCTGGCCCAGCTTTTGAGACCGCGCATTTTAGCTTCCACCATTGGGTAGAGGGCCCAGCAAGCCCCCAGGGCGAACCAACCGCCGGTCAGAAGGCGCAACTCCCAGGTCGATTCGCGCCAGCCGAATAGCTGGGTGAAGGCGTCAAGGGCGATGGGCGGGCAGAAGAACAGGATAAAATGCCAGGTCTTTAACGGTTTTATTTTGTCGCGGACCAAATAGAAGACCAGTCCGGCCAGGAACAGACCGCCGTAAATCGCCATGCAGCGTTCGCAGATGCACATCTGGTGGCCGCCGAGGTAGAAAGAGTGCTGCGGGTTCTGGACGCAGACATAGTGGAACAGGTTGTAAAGGAGGTTGGCCGGGCCATTCCAGCCCGCCAGGCTAAAGAGGGGCGCTGCGAAAGCTGCCCCCAGGCAAAGCCCGTTCAGGGTCGTGGCGGCGACCAGCCAGTGGTCCGCCACGAAGTGGCCGAAACCGAAAAAGGTCTGCATGAAACGGCGCGAGAAATTCTGCCGCCAGGGGCTGATGCCCTCGACCTCGTAGGCCAGCCGTAAGGGGTCGGGCTTGCTGCTCCTACCCCCTGCCAGTTCCGCGACCGTGAGGTCGGGGGCCACATTTTCAGTTTTTGGCAACTCCTGAAGCATTTACCTTTTCCGTCCGTACCGCTTTGCCCCTAAGCTTTTTCGTGCAAGACCGTTTGTAACTTGGTTTCCAGGTCGGCGTCGGTGGTTATCGGGCCGATATGGAACTCGCCAATTTTACCATTTTTATCAATCACATAGGTTTCGGGATAGCCCGTCACCCGATAGCCGCCCGGCACATCACCGGTCGGGTCAAGCAGGACCGGCATGGTCAGGTTGTTGTTCTTGAAGTAGGACTTGGCGTTCTCGGCGGGCGTATCGCGCACGTTCACGGCCAGGAAGACCACTCCCTGGTTTTTATACTTCAAATAAGCCCGTTGGAGAATAGGCATTTCGTCCTGGCAGGGGCTGCACCAGGTCGCCCAGAAATTGACCAGGACGGTCTGGCCCTTTAAGGAGCTGAGCTGAACCGGGTCGCCGCCGAGTTGAGCCAGCCGGAAGTCGGGCGCGGGGTCGCCGATTTTCAGGCGGTCCACCGGGGCTTTACTCAGCAGTCCGGTGGAGCCGGTCCCGCTGGGGACGACGATGGTATCCGGACCTTTGAGGGCGGCGCTCAACATCAAAAAGCACACGCCAATAAAAAGGATACCAAAAATACTGCCGACCGCGAAGCGCGTGATTTTTGCGGCAGGAGTATCGGGCCGGGGAGCGGCGGGCGCGGGTTTGCCGTCCGGCGGAGTTGTTTTAATGCTTGCCATGTTTAGTGAAAGGTATCAAAGCTTGAGTTTTGTAAATTCTGAAGGAATCAACAGCATACAGGACAATAAATTGCCTGGATTGAGTTTAGCACTTCAACCCAGGCCGCGCAATAAGACCGGATTAAAAGGGTATTAGGATACGGTAGTTCACCCTAATTTCAGGGTGAACGGTAACGGTTTTAAAAAATTACCTTTGCAAAGCCGGGATTGCTTCCAGCAGTTCGTGAGTATACTCGTCGGTCGGGTGCATGATGATTTGCTTGGCCGGGCCGCGCTCGACCACCTCACCGTCGTGCAACACCAGGATTTCGTCCGAAAGAAGCCGGGCGCTCAAAAGGTCGTGGGTGATGTAGAGCATGGCTATCCGGCGCTCCCGCACCAATTTATCGAGAAGCTGAAGGATTTCGGCCCGGATGGACACGTCCAGCATTGAAATCGGCTCGTCCGCCACGATTATACTCGGCTCCGGGGCGAGGGCCCGCGCCACTACGACACGCTGGCGCTGCCCACCGGATAACTGGTGAGGCCGCTTGGTTACGAACTGCTCCGCCGGGGAAAGACCCACCGTTTCGAGGAGTTCGAGTACTTTAGCTTTGGCTTCCCCACTTTTGAGACGCTGATAGTTGACCAGGGGCCGTACCAGGATGTCCTGGATGGTTGAGGCCGGGTTCAGGGCCGAGAAGGGGTCCTGAAAGACATACTGGACCTCTTTGCGGTACTTATGCAGGGAACCGCCGCCCAGTTTGTCCACTCGCGTCTGGCCGAAACGGATTTCGCCGCTGTCCGGCTTTTCCACCCCGGTAATGAGGCGGGCGATGGTGCTTTTGCCGCTGCCGCTCTGCCCGACCAGCCCGGTGACATACCCGGCCTTAAGGGTAAACGACACGTCCGCAACCGCCCGCACCTCGGAGGTCTTGAAACCCTGCCGCCGCTTGTAATTCTTAAAGATTTTCTCGACCTGCAATACTTCGTCGCCAGTCCTGGTTTCGGCTTTGTGTGAACTGGCCTCGGAGAAGGCTGCTTCGGAAAACTCCGGCCCTTCTTCGGCCTGCCGGGTGCGGGTTTTGAGTTTTTCTTCCCACTGTTGCTGGGCGACCCAGCAGGCCGCCTCGCCGTCCCACATCTTTACGAAAGGCGGTTTCTCCTGGTGGCAAATCGAGATAGCCTCCGGGCAGCGCGGCGCGAACGGGCAGGCCTGGGGCGGTTTGGTCAAGTCCGGCGGACGGCCCGGAATATAGGTAATCTCAACCTCCTCGGCGGCGGGGTCGGCGTAAGAACCCAGCAGACCGTCGGTGTAGGGGTGAATCGGGTTTTTGAGCATGGTTTGGGCGGCCTGTTCCTCGACTAACTCTCCGGCGTACATCACCAGCACCCGGTCCGACACTTCGAGGACTGTTCCCAGGTCGTGACTGATAAGCAGGACCGCGAACCCCAGTTCTTTTTGCAAAGTCCGCAGGTTCGCCATGATTTCCTTCTGGACCAGCACGTCCAGGCCGGTGGTCGGCTCGTCCAGCAGGACGAACTTCGGTTCGAGGGCCAGCGCCAGGGCCAACGCCACGCGCTGTTTCATGCCGCCCGATAACTCGTGCGGGTAGAACCGCATGAAAGAAGGGTCGATTTTGACCATCTCGAACAACTGCGAAATCTTGTTATGGATTTCCTCATCGCTCATTTTGGTCTTTTCCTGCATCACGTCTTTGAACTGGTTTTCCAGCCGCATGACCGGGTTGAGCGAGTTCATACTGCTCTGGAAGACGGTCGAGAAATCGTTCCAACGCATCTTACGGAGTTCTTCTTCGGGCATGGTTGTTATATCCTTGCCCATGAATTTGACGCTGCCCCCGGTAATGACACCGGGCGGCTGTAACAGCCGCAGGATGGCGTTACCAAGGGTCGATTTGCCGCTACCAGACTCCCCGACCAGGCCGATAAACTCGCCTTCGTTCACCTGGAAAGTCACTTTGCGGACGGCCTGCAAAGGCGGGCGGGACTTGGTGGCGTAGGTTATATCCAGGTTGTCTACTTCAAGCAAGGCCATTTTCTATTCCTCCCTCAGTTGCGGATTGCTCAAGGCATCAACCCCGAAGTTGATCAGGACCAGGGCCGTCGTCAAGAAAGCCAGGGCCAGACCGGGGGCAATCAGCCAGGCCCACTGCCCCGTGACGAGCGCGCCGCCGTTGTTGGCCCAATAAAGCATGGTGCCCCAGCTAACCGTGTTGGGGTCGCCCAGGCCGAGAAATTCGAGACCGGCCTCGGCCCCGATAGCCCCGTTCGCTGCGCTGATGTAACTCAGGACGACCAGCGACATCATGTTCGGCATCACTTCCTTAAAGATGATACGGAAGGGTCCGTCCCCGGCGAATTTGGCAGCGGTGATATAGTCGCGGGTCCGCAAGGAGATAACCTGGGCCCGTTTGAAACGTGCGCCCCAGGCCCACCCGGTCAGCCCAATCACGAAGATGATAATCGTGATACCGCGCACCGGGGCGTAGGCCGCAATCGAAATCATCAGCGGCAGGGCCGGGATAACCAGGCCGAGGTTGATAAAGAATGACAGCACATCATCGACCCAGCCCTGCAAATACCCGGCGGTCATGCCGATTATGAGGGCCAGGAAAGTTGCCAGCAGTCCCGCCAGGGCTCCTACAATCAGGGAGGTGCGGGTGCCATAGATTAATTGTGAGAAGACATCCTGCCCGGCCTGGGTCGTACCGAGCCAGTGTTGCCAGCTAGGGGCCTGCGCCCCCAGGAAGGTGCTGTCCTGCGGGTCGTAGGGTGCAATCCAGGGGGCGAAAATCGCCACCAGCACGAAGAAAGCCAGCATGATAATCCCGACCCGCGCCTTGTTGTTGCTCCAGACAATCTGGAACCATTCGGGGGTGCGGAACCGGGCCCGTGTCGAGGAAGCCGCCACGTCATCCCGGACGCTCTCGCCGGGAGCAGGGATTTCCTGCAATTTCTGGCGGGTAGCGGGCTGGTGGTCATCCGGCAGCGCGCCTGGCATAGCCGTCAGGGGTGTAGTTCCCTGGTTGGTCCCGGCCAGGGCCGGCTGGTTATCAAGGGACGTTTCGTCCGAAAGGGAACCTTTCTTCCGCCTGAATTTAGGCATATCCATTTGGGGTGAATCCATCAGGCTTGCGCTCCTTTCCGTACTCGCGGGTCCAGGAAGCCGTAGAGAACATCGGCAATCAGGTTCGCTATCAGGACGCCGACCGTGGTAAAGAGGAACAGGGCCTGCATCAGCGGGTAATCCTTGTTGCCGACCGCCTCAAAAAGCAAGCGGCCCATTCCCGGATAATCGAAGACCGTTTCGACCAGCACCACGCCGCCCAGGATACCGCCGAGCGAAATCGCAAAGCCGGTGACGTTTGGCAGGATGGCGTTGCGGGCGCTATAGAAGACCGCCACTTTCCAGGGTTTGAGCCCTTTGGCCTGGGCCAGGCGGGTATAGTCCTCGCGCAGAGTTTGAATCATGTTGTTGCGCATTCCGAGCACCCAGCCAATCGGGGCCGTTATCAAAATGGCTACGGCGGGCAGAATGCTGTGATAGAGGATGTCCCCGATATATTGCCAGGTAAACCCTGGGACTGCCGTTTCGCCGTAACCGCCTGCCGCCGGGAGCCAGCCCAGCACGAACGAAAAGATAAAGAGCAGCAACAAAGCAATCCAGAAGAACGGCAACGTGCCGACAAAACTAAGACCCACGCTCAAGATGGTATCTACGAAGCTATTGCGTTTCCAGGCCGCGTAGGTGCCGAGCAGCGTCCCAACCACGAAGCCGATAATCTGGGTCACGCCGACCAGCAGGACGGTCCACAGCAGGGCCTGTCCGACCATATGCAGGACAGAATAGGGGTAGTAGCTGTACGACAGGCCGAAATTCAGGGTCAGGAGGTTGCCCAGGTAATCCAGGTATTGCTGGAAGAAGTTGCCGTTGGGCGTACCGAGCATGGACCGGACCGCCGCCAGTTGGGCCGGGTCCACGGCGGCGTTCTGCCCCGTCAGTTTCGAGACAATCGCCTGGGCCGGGTCGCCCGGCTGCATGCGCGGGATAAGAAAGTTGAGCGTAACGGCTGCCCACAGGGTCAGCAGGAAAAACAAAAACCGGCGAATGAAATAACGCATAATAACAGTTCCTCGTCGAACCCCCCAGGCCAACCACACCTCCCAGGGGTACTTTTAAGCCTGTCCGGCCTTGGGCCGGATTTTTTCCCATTAAAACCACTTCAACACCACTTAAGTCATCCTGAGCGCAGCGAAGGATCTCCGGTCCGGTGGACAATATCACGGTCGAGGGTGGGTGTAACCGAGAATCCTCGACTAACGCCGTGCGACTGCGCTCGGAATGACAGGGTTAGGGATGTTATTGAGGTGGTTTGTAATCCGGGCTGGGTTTCAGGCTCGTAATAATCAGCAGGTTGTCAGTTGGCTTGGCGTAAGGGTTATCGGCGTTAGGCCAGCCGGTCGCCCGGTTGGTGGTGTACTGGAACCAGACCCCACCGTACCAGAGCGGGACGGTCGGAAGTTGGTCCATCATAATCTTTTGAAGCTGGTAAACGATAGGCTTCTGGTCTTCCTCGCTGGTCGCCGAACGCAACTGGTCAATCAGCTTATCGGTGTTCGGGTCTTGCCAGCGAATAAAGTTCGAAGCCGCCGGTTTGCCAATTTCGGCGCTCTGTTTGCTGCTGAGTGGCAGGAAATAGTTATCGTACATGTTGCACGAGCCGCCATGCACGTCATAAACGAGGTCGAAACGCCCGTTGGCGCGGTCGCTTTCGACGTTTTCCGCCGCCGGGGTCGTCACGTTAACCGTGATACCGAGCGCCCTCAAATTTTGCTGAATAATCTGGGCAGCCTGGATCCAGTCGGTATAGCCGTTCTGGACCTCAAAGTTAATCTCAATCGGCTGGCCGTCCTTGCCGGTCAACTGGCCGCTGCCGTTCTTTTTGTACCCGGCCTTTTCCAGGATAGCGGCGGCCTGTTTGGGGTCGTAGCCAATCATCCCCTGGTTCTGAATCGAGGGGTCGAGCCAATCCTTCTGGCCGGGCAGCACCAACCCGGTCTGGCTGGCCGTTTTCACATAACCGTACTCGGCTTTGTTCGCAATTGCGTCCCGGTCAATCGCGTAGGACATGGCTTTCCTGAACTCGACATCGTTAAAAGGCGCTTTGGTCAGGTTAAAACCGAGGCTAATCGCGCCGCCGGGCGGGAACCAGTAAAAGTTATGGTCGGGGTCTTTATCCACGAAGACTGACTGGATATTGGGAATAAACATGGCGTTGGTGTCGTATTTGCCCTGGGCCAGGTTTAGCTGGTCCACCGAGCTACCGCCTTCGGTCCGGTGAAAGACCAGTTGGTTCACTCGGAGCTTATCTACCTGCCAGTAGTTCTGGTTTATCCCCAGTACGAGCAGACGCCCGTTAAAGCTGGTCGGCATATAGGGGCCGGTGCCCACCGCTTTATCGTTGGTGAACTTCACCGGGTCGTCCACCGTTTCCCAGACATGTTTTGGCACAATAAGCTGGGCCGCGACCTTGCTCAACATCTGGGAGGAAGGCTCTTTGAACTTGAAAGTGACAATGTTCCCCTGGTTGGAAACACTATCCAGGGCTTGCCAGACCCCCGTGCTATCAAAAGCGGGCACTTTCTTGGTCAGGTTAAAAGTATAGACGACGTCATCGGCGCTAAAAGGCTGCCCGTCATTCCACTTCACGCCGTCCCGGATGGTAAATTGGAGGGTCTGGGGGTCTTGCCAGTTTGAGGCGGTCGCCAGCCAGGGGTGCAACTGGCAGGAATAGTTATCCATTACCATCAAAGGCTCAAAGATATAGGCGGAAGATAATACGTTTGGTGAGAAAGGGTTGTAATTCACCTGGGGATTACTGCCACCGCCAAACGCGCCAAAGTCGAGATGGTCAATCATAACTTCGCCGTTAGCGTTGGTTGCGGGATAATTCTCTGACCCAGGGATTTTTTCATTTCCTATATCTCCGCAGGCGGCCAGTAAAAGGGATAGGGCCACCAGGGGTATAAGAAAGAAACCCATACGTCGGTGGGGCATCAGCTTACCTCCTCGTAAACGGAAAGGAGACTATGTAGTCCTCTTTTTGTATTTCTTGCCTGGTTTTCGAACCCTGCGGAATGAGGCTGGCGCTTTGAACAGAATTAAATTCCCAGGGTTTTTCCGAATTGAAAAATTGAGTATGCACAAAGCGTGCCTTTATATTAAAAATAACCTCCTTTTGGCGCCTTTTAACAGAATTTGCTTAGATAAAAGCAAATAGTTAGCTTGCCCTGGCCTGTTTTTTGATGGAATATATTCAAAATCAAAAAGAATCCGGTTGCCGGGCGGTTCTCCCGGCGACATGTGTAAAGGAGCCAGGGCTCGTGATTGATATAAAAAACAAGCAGTTTTTGATTGACGGCAAACCCCGGTTGCTTATCGGTGGGGAGATTCACTATTTCCGGCTCAAAAAAGAGGAATGGGCCGACCGAATCGCCAGGCTCAAAGCCGCCGGTTGTAACGCGGTCGCCTCCTATATCCCCTGGCTCTGCCACGAACCTGTCGAGGGTGAGATTGACTTAACCGAAAGCACCCGGCCCGAACTCGACCTGGGCGCGTTTATAGACCTCTGTAAAGAGAACGACCTTTATTTTCTGGCCCGGCCCGGTCCCTTTATCATGGCCGAAATGAAAAATGAAGGGTTGCCCTACTGGGTCTACGACAAACATCCCGAAATCGTCCCGGTTAGCTGGGACGGCAAACTGGTCCACAGCCGGACGGTGGATTATCTCGCACCGGGGTTCCTGGCCGAAGCCCGCCACTGGTACAAAGCGGTGATGGGGGTTATCCGGCCTCGTCTTAACCAGAACGGCGGTAATATAATCGCGGTCCAGCTCGACAACGAAATCGGCATGCTCTCCTGGGTTACCAATAGCCCCGACCTGACCAACGCTCTTTTGGACGACTTCGTAAAGTGGTTAAAGAAAGGCTACCCGGCGGAAGTTCTAAAGACGCGCTACCCCTTTTCGCTGGACAACTCGATTATTCGCAATGAAGAACTCCGTTCGCCCCAGGAGAATTTCGCGGCGGAGTTGATGACCGACCTGGGCCATTATATGCGCGAGCGGTTCGCCCGCTACGTGGCGGTGTTGCGCGGTTTTGCCGAGGAATTCGGCGTTAAAGACGTGCCGTTTATCATCAACATTCACGGGACCGATGCCGGGCGCGGCTTTTCTTTCCCTATCGGCATCAGCCAGTTGTACCGGACCTACACCCAGGCTCCCGGCTACCTGGCGGGCTCGGACCACTACCTGGGCGACCTGACAATTGCCAATTTTGAGGATTTGTACCTGATAAACGCTTTTATCGAGGCGACCAACCGCCCTGAACAGCCCCTGACCTCGGTTGAGTTTGAGGCCGGGAGTGGCGACTACGCCGGGGGTTATGGTGGCCATTACGACCCGGCAGCGGTAGACTTCAAGACCCGCATGGCGGTGGCGCAGGGCAACCGTCTTATAAATTATTATCTTTTTACAGGGGGCATCAATTACAAGTTAGATAACCCGCCCCACGACGGTAACGACCGCATCGCTTTTACAGGGGAACGGCACGGGTTCGCCGCCCCGGTCAACCCCGAAGGCGAACTCAACTATACCTATCCGCGCCTGGCCCGGACGGTCAAAACGTTAATGGCGGTGGGTGATAAACTGGCGGCGATGCGGGAAGAACGCGACCCGGTAAGTGTCGCTTTTATCCCTGACTACTACATGACCGAATCGAAATATCCCGGCAGTCTCAAGATGAAGGGAATCTGCGACAACCTGGGGGCTTTCCGGGGGCCGGACGCCTGGGAAGTGGTGGTCAAGGCCATGCTGCTGGGCGGCTATAACTTTGGGGCGGTCAATATCCAGGATAACCCGCTCGACCCGGCGACCTGCCCGGCGCTGGTGGTGCCATCAGCCAGTTATATGGCGGGGAATGTGCAGGCCAAACTGGTGGACTACCTGAAGGCGGGCGGGAAAATCTTGCTCTATGGTGAGGTGCCCCAATACGACATGGAGGGACAGACCTGCGCTACCCTGGCGGACGCGCTCGGTCTCAAAGTGAAGGAGACCATGCGGGAATCCACATTCTATTATCTTTCGCTCTATCACACGGGTTGGCTGGCGCCCCGGCCCGAACAACGGACCCATTTCGCCCAGGTCTTCGAGCCGACCGGGGTCCAGACCCAGGTCCAGACCGGTGCCACACCGCTTTTGAAGGTGGTAGGGACGGACGAGGCTTGCGCTTTCGATATAACCCTCGGTCAGGGCCGGGCGGTGGTCCTGGCGACCGCTTATATCTGTGACGTGGAGTTCTTCCGGCAGATTTTCGAGCAGTTAGGGGTTAAGGCGGCTTTGCGTCACGATTACCAGGAGGGCTGTATCTTTATGACCTCGACCGTTTCCGGCGAGGGCGAACGCTTCCTGCACCTGCTAAACCTGGACAGTTTTGAAAAAGAAGTGCATCTTTCAAGAAACGAAAGGCCGCTCTTTGGTGGGAAATCGCTGCGGCTGGTCGGGAAAGCGGCCCTGGCCCTACCCCAGGATGTTACTCTTGGCGGCCTCAAAATTGTTTATTCGACGGCGGAAATCGTAAAAGTCGAGGAAAATACGGTGGAGTTCCGGCTCAGCCAGCCGCAGGACGTTATAGTCCTCGAAACCGCCGGGGCCATCGAACCGGGCGAGGACTTTTCGCTAGAGCAGGACGGCCAGCGGTTTACCCTGACCTCACGCAAGGATGCCCGCCTGGACGACACTTTGACGGTGCGCTGGAAATAATGCTCTACATTCTCGCGACGGTCTTTTCAGCCGGGTATTCAGGTAAGGGAGAGAAGCCGAGAAAATTATTTTTTAGAACCGTACTTTACATGCACCTTATTTTACCGGACATAAAAATGGCCCCAGGAAAGCCGGGGCAAGACTCAGAAATTCCGGGGCAATTTAGAAAAAGGTCAGGCCGGTTTGTTACCTTCGACAATTTTACCGGCCAGGTTAACGAGGTCGTGAATATTGAAGGGCTTGGCGATGGTCCCGGTAATCTGGTAGGAACCGAGTTTGGTCTGGTCGATGTGGTCGCCCCAGCCCGTCACCAGGACGAGCGGCACCTGGGGCCAGCGCCGGTTGAGTTCCCCTGCCACCTCCCACCCGCTCATATCGGGCATACCCAGGTCGCTAAAGACCAGGTCAAACGGTTTGGTGGGGTTGGCCTGGCTGGCCGCTTCAAGCTTTTTAAGGGCCTCGATACCGCCACCGGCCACCTCTACGGCGAACCCGGCGTGGGCCAGGGAGCGCTGCAACACGTTCCGCAAATTGGCCTCGTCGTCAATCGCCAGGATACGGCCCGTGTTCTTTTTGGTCTCCTGGCTAAGGCCCGCCCCTTTGCGAGGCCGGATAACCTCGCTCTGTTCGGTTTTCGATACGGGCAACCGGATATAAAAGGTCGTTCCGACCCCCGGACTCGAATCTACCACGATTCTGCCACCAAACCGAGAAATAATACCGTAAGCGACCGACAGCCCCAGCCCGGTCCCGCGCACGCCTTTGGTCGTATAGAAAGGTTCGAAAATATGGCGTCGCACTTCGGGGTCCATCCCTTTGCCGGTATCGGCCACTTCCAGGCAAGCCATTTCGGGTGTTTCGAGATAAGTGCGGAAGATGATTTTCCCGCCGCCTTCAGGCATGGCGTCGATGGCGTTGTTAACCAGGTTGACCAGGACTTCCCGCAATTCGGCGGCCTTGCCCTGGACCGGCGGGATGGTTTGGAGTTCGCGTTCGACCTCTACCCGCATCCCTCTTTGCTGGGCGTCGTCCCGCCAGCGCGGGCGGCTCAGGTCTATCGTACTCTGGACGACGGCGTTCAAGTCGACCACGTCCAGGTTTTGCTGCATGCGCTGGACGGTAAATTCCTGGATGCGCCGGACTGTTTCGGCTCCATCAAGGGCTGACTGCTCGATAATCTCGATAGTTTCGATAACATCGGAGTCTTCCGACTCGGCTTTGAGAAGTTGGGCGTGTCCAAGCACGTTTGCCAGGACATTGTTCAGGTCGTGCGCGACCCCGCTGGCAATCTGCCCGATCATCCGCATGCGTTCGTTTTCCTCGCTGCGTTTGCGGGCGGTCACATCGCGTCCGATAGCCTGGATACCGGCGATTTTCCCCTGCGAGCCGGGCTGGTAGAAAAAGCCAAAGTTAAATTCAAGGTTGACCGGGGCGCCCGCTTTGGAAATGGCTTGCACTTCGTTTTGCTGTGTTTCGTAAAGACCGCCGGGATTATCCACCACCCGGTTTAGAAGCCGCCCTATCATTTGGGTGAGGGTGGCCTGGCCTTCCAGGGTCAGAAAGTTGGCGAATTTATTGCCCAGCACTTCTTCCGGCTCGTAGCCCAGGACCGCTTTCAACCGTTCGTTGACATAAGTCAGATTGCCATTGGCGTCGAGGCTGATAATCAGGTCGCTGGCCTTCTCGGTAATCAGGCGATATTTTTCGCTTTCGCGGGCCAGGTCGGTGTAGAGTTGGGCGTTGTCGATAGCAATGGCGGCCTGGTTGGCGAGAGTTGCCAGGATATCCAGGTCGGCGGAGGCGAAATGGCGTTCGGGGTCGGCCAGGGCCACCACCAGCACGCCGATATGGCGGTCGCCTACCCGCAAGGGTATGCCCGCGGTTTCATAACATTCCAGCAGCAGACCGGGAATGCGGTTTTCGAAGGTCTGGTAATTGGGGATTATCACCAGTTGGCCTTTTTCCTGGACCAGCGCCGCCAGGCCCCGGTTGGCGGGCATGGCCGTATTCATGACCGTTTCTACACCTTCCGCCGGGTTTTCCGTAGCGACAAAATAATGCATGTGGTGAATAGGATCCCAGAGCGGCAAGTAACCTCTGTCGGAGCGGGTTAACTTGGTCGCCGACTTCACCACTTCGCGGGCGGTATCATCCAGGTTCAAGCGGCGGTTGAGCCGTTCGGAAACCCGGATAAGTTCGAGAAGTTGGTCGTTGCGCTGGGTCAGGGCTCGCTCGGCAGTCCGCAGGTTGAGCATTACCTGGACGCGGGCTTTAAGCTCCTGGACCCGGAACGGCTTGGTGACATAATCGTCCGCGCCCGCGTCGAACGCCCTGATTTTATCGTCCGGCACGTTGCTGGCGCTTATCATGATGATTTTAGTCGAGGCCCACTGGGGATGGTTTTTGACGGTCCGGCAGACCTCGAACCCGCTCAGGCCGGGCATCTTGGCATCCAGCAGCAGGAGGTCGAAAGGGCGGGTTTCGAGTTGCCGCATGGCGGATTGGCCGTCTTCGGCGGCAAAAAAATTGACCGGCTGTTCTTCCAGGGCGAACTGGATGACATTGATGATGTCACGCCGGTCATCTACGACCAGGATATTCGGGATATTATCGTTAAAAGTAAGGGGACGAGTCGTGTTGGATGCAGACATCCTCTACCTGTTTCTCTAAAAATCACTTTGGCAGAAGCGCCTGAGCCGGTAAAAAACGCTGGTATCGGGCGACCTTCTTAACGATTATTTAGGTGGTAAATTATTATCAACGGACCCGGTAGTCCCACCTGGCGGTGCCGGGGGCATTCCGCTTGAGTAAATATTGCCCGGCGGATAAGCGCCCATCCGGCGCATTTCTTCCTCAATCATCCGGCGGCGGTTTTCATCGCTGGAGACGTTACTAAAAACGAAAGTCCCCAGGAAGTGGAATAACAGCCCAATTCCCCAGCCGAACATCGGCCAGATAAACCAGGGGTAGACAGCCCCACCACTAATAAGAGGCCCGGTTAGCAGATATATAGCTATCAGGAGTCCATTCACCAGCACATATGATGCCAGGTGCCAGTAGAAACCCAGTTTGGCCCGGACTCGGCGCTCGGCTTGCCGGTAAGCCGCCTGGTACTGCTGTTCATTCGGATTGCCCGGAGTATAATTATACATATTTCAATGCCTCTCGTAAATTATAATTTCGGTTTCAGGTAAAATTTTAAAATCGGATTAAATGAAATACCAGGAGTTTTATTTTAATTAAATCACGTGATAATTTTAGCTTTTGAATATCCTGTCCTGTGATATTTCAGAGGCCGGGTAGTATTTCAGGCCCGGCCTTCTGTTTAGGGCGTCAATTTCGGACCACATACGTCCCGGCGATTTTATCGTGCCAGCCCTGCTTGTGCGGGTCGAACCCGATCCAGAGAAAGCCGAGGCCAAAGACCAGCCCACTCACGAAGTAGCCAACCGTGTGCCGCAACAACGAACGCCCGAAGCCGATATTCTGGCCGTCCGCTGTGACCACGCGCATCCCGAAGACTTTTTTCCCGACGGTCGCGCCCCTGGCGGTCGTGATGGTGTAATACAGGACAGTGAGGACCGTCGCGAGAAAGACTAATCCCACCACGATACTGACAAACCCGCCTAACTCACCGCTTTTTACCAGGATATTCTCCAGGGTCTGACGACAGGCTGTATCGGAATAGCCATAGGCCGTATTGTCGCAATATTGCAGGAGTTCAGTCTGGTGCCGGGAGAAAAAGCTGGCGCTATAAGCGATTAAAGGTACGATAAAGACTATACCGGTAATAAAACTCGTAATTATATTATCAATAACGTAAGCGCCGAGCCGCGGCCAGAAACCGACTTCCACCTGGGCGACCCCGACCCGGTCCACCGGCAGGCTGTAGTTATAATAAGGCGCGTAGCCGGGCGGAGGCGGGGGTACATAGCCGGGCGGCGGGGTATAACCCTGGTAGGGCAAGTTATAACCGTCTGGTTGGCTGGTAAAAGAATACTGGCTCCCCGGTGAACCGGCTTTTGGACCTGCCGAACCGGGGATAGTTTCGCTCGAAACGCCGCTATTTACCCCGGCAGCCGATGGCGTCGGGATATTTTCGAGCTCACCCGCAGGCGTAAGGCGGGGTAGCGGTTTACCGCATTTGCTACATTTTTCGGCGTCCCGTTCGTTAACGGCGCCACAACTGGGACAGAACATGGTTTAACCCTCACTTTGACCGTCAATCGTTGACCGTTTTGGCTAAAATTGATACAATTAAGCCGAATTAGAGCGGGCCGACCGGCGTATTTTCATTTTCTTTCATCCTTTTAGACCCGGCGGCGGCCCATTTTGTTTCGTTGTTCCTGGTTTTGCTAAAAATTGACATAAGGAGGAAGCGGCACGTGATTACTGCAAACTGGCCGGAACTGGAAAAGAAATACTTGATGTTTAACATCAAGCGCCCTCAGCCCGTAATGGTGCGTGGCGAAGGTGTTCGTCTCTGGGACGAAGCCGGGCGAGAATACCTTGATTTTATGGCCGGTTGGGCAGTTAACGCCCTGGGACACTGTCACCCGGCGGTCGTGTCGGCTATTCAACAGCAAGCGGCAACGTTAATTCATACTTCTAACCAGTATTATACTATACCCCAAATCGAATTAGCCAAGATTCTGGTGGAAAATACTGTTTTCGATAAGGTATTTTTTGGGAATAGCGGTGCGGAAGCAAACGAAGGGGCCGTCAAGCTGGCCCGCAAGTGGGGTAAGGTAAACAAAGGCGGCGCTTACACCGTCATCAGCACCCTGAAAGGTTTCCATGGCCGGACCCTGGCGATGGTTGCCGCGACCGGCAAGCCGCACTACCAGGAGCCTTACAAACCGCTCCCGGCGGGCTTCATCAACGTACCCTACAACGACATCGATGCAATCAAGGCCGCGACCAATTCCGAAACCGTGGCGGTGCTGGTTGAGCCGGTCCAGGGCGAAGGCGGGGTCAACCCGGCCACCCAACAGTACCTGGAAGACCTGCGCAAGTGGTGTGACGAAGAAAAATTGCTCCTGATTTTTGACGAGGTCCAGACCGGGATTGGCCGGAGCGGCAAGCTTTTTGCTTACGAGGTCTATGGGGTCGAGCCGGACATTATGAGCGTTGCCAAGGGTCTGGGCGGGGGCATGCCGATTGGCGGGTTCCTGGCGAAACAGCACGCGGCGGTCTTTGAACCGGGCGACCACGGCTCGACGTTTGGCGGCAACCCGGTTTCCTGCGCCGCCGGTATCGCGGTCCTCAACGAAGTTATTAACAATAACATCAGTGAACACGCCGGTAAATTGGGCGAGTACCTGGGCAGCCGTCTGCGCGAACTGATGGGCAAACATTCGATTGTCACCGCCGAGCGGGGCCTGGGTCTGCTCCGGGCGATTGATTTGCGCGACGAAGTGGGGGGTGAGGTGGTCAACCGCTGTCACGAAGAAGGGTTGCTGATTAACGCGGTCAGCCCGACTACCCTGCGCTTTATGCCGCCGCTTATCATCACCGAGGCGCACGTCGACGAGGCGATTGATATTCTCGACCAGGTCTTAGGCGAGTTTTAGGCGTATATATGAACGACCAGGAAGGGTTAAACCCGCCGCCCCAGGCGGCCCAGGTGCTGGCTGAAGCCACCGCGATTGGGTTTACCCTTTCCTGCGACGACCAGACCGGGGCGCTTTTGCGGACCCTTGCGGCCAGCAAACCGGGCGGTCATTTCCTCGAAATCGGTACGGGAGTCGGCTATTCGACAAGCTGGCTCCTGGCCGGAATGGATGCGGATAGCAGGTTGGTAACGGTTGAGAAAGAAGCTTCTCACAACCGGATTGCGATGAAATACCTGGGTGGCGACCCGCGGGTCTCGTTTGTGACGGGGGACGCGGCGAAGTTTATCGGCGAATTGGTCACCTCGGATGAAACTATGGCGGGAAAGCTGGATTTTATCTTTGCCGATACCGCGACAGGTAAACTCACTCACCTGGAAGAAGTCTTGAGCCTGGTCAAACCGGGCGGAATTTTCCTGGTGGATGATATGCTACCGAAGGCTGAAACTAATTTCGTGCCGGACCCGCGTTATATCGAGCTAACCGAAAAACTGGAAAATCACCCGGACTTTGTTATAACCAAGCTAGGGTGGGCTTCCGGCCTGATAATTGCTACCCGTAAAGCCTGAGTAGTTAAATATGAACCCCAAAATCCAAAATCGCTGGCGAATAATAATGCTCGGCGGAGCCCTGGTTTTCCTGGGCTGGCTGTTGTGGCGCACCTGGCACGGTCTCACCCCGTTTATCATCGGTGTGGTGCTGGCTTTCGTCCTGATGCCCCTGGTGGACGGCCTGAACCGCTTTTTGCCGCGCGCCCTGGCGATTTTGCTGGTCTATATCCTCTTAATCGGGGCCGGGGCCGCCTTCGTCCTCTATCTGCTGCCAATCATCGTTGAGCAAAGCAAGAACCTCATCAACAATATGCCGAGCTATGCCAACGAGACCCAGAACTGGCTGAACCAGACTTTCAAAGAGGTCCAGCAATCCCTGCCTAAAGATTTCCAGCAGCCTTTTACCGATTCAATCAATAATTTCAGCACCAACGCCGTCAACTTCGTGCGCGACGCCATTATCGGCTCGGCTACCGGCCTGATTGGCTGGCTTTTTGGCACGATTGGCTTTTTGGTCGGTATTTTTATCATCCCGTTCTGGCTTTTCTTCGTATTAAAAGATAAAGCGCGGGGAATGCGGACCTTTTATAATCTTATCCATCCCAGACTCCGCGAGGATGTTTACAGGTTGCTCAGGATTGTCGCGGACGACCTGAACAGCTACATCCGGGGGCAGTTGTTCGTGGCGGCTTCGGTCGGGGTGCTGGTGACGATTGGCCTTTTAATCATTAGCTTTGACGCCAGCACGGCCATTTTCCTTGGCTTTATCGCCGGGTTGTTCGAAGTCCTGCCAATTGTCGGGCCTATCCTGGGGGCGATTCCCTCGGTGGTGGTGGCCCTTTTCACGGGCGGGTTTGGCAACGTCGACCTGGCCCTAAAAGTAGTGTTAGTCTTCATGATTATCCAGCAAATCGAGGGCAACCTGCTTATCCCAAAAATTGCGGGGGACAGCACAAAGTTGCACCCGGCAGTGGTCATGCTGGTCATCATAATGGGTAGCGAGGTAGCGGGGCTGCCAGGCGCTATCGTGGCGGTGCCGTTTACGGCCCTGGCCCGCGACCTCTATATATACCTTTACCAGCGCCTGGTGTTAGGGGCCAGCCCGCTCGAAGCCGAGTCGAAGGTGCCGAGCCGGGCCGACGACATTGCGTTGGAAAAGAAACGGCAATTGCAACGTCAACTCCGGCGGAGCGCGGCCCAGGCGAACGTTCCGGCCCCTGAGATCATCCACCCGTCCACCCCTGCCGAGCAGGAGGAAGAACCGGTGGATGATGAGGAAGAACCGGGGCCACCGAAGAAAAAAGAACCGGAAGAAATCAGCATTGGGCAGTATTTGGATGCCTCTTAATTTTTACTAGAAAACCAGGGAACCTGTTATGTCTTCAAGCTACCGGGTGCGCGTCTACAAAGAAGCGTTTGATTTTAGCGCGGGCCATTTTATCACCTACAAAAGCGAATGCGAGTCTATCCATGGACACAATTACCGGGTGGAAGTCCAACTTGCCGGGGACATCGGGCCGGACCGCTATGTCTACAATTTTAGTGATTTGAAGCCGGTCGTAAAGGACGAGTGTAACCAGCTCGACCACCGGATGCTGCTGGCGATGAAAAACCCCTTAATCGAGTACCGCCAGACCGAGACGGAAGTGGAAGCTCGTTTCGAAAAACGGCGCTATGTCTTTCCGCTTGAGGAAGTGGCCCTGTTGCCGGTCGAGAATACCACCGCCGAAGAACTGGCGGCTTACCTGGCGAAGCGGATCCGGGGACGGTTGGCAGCCCAACTCCGGCCTGAACTGCCCAATTTACATTTTCTGGAAGTAGGGGTCGAGGAACAGCCCGGCCAGATGGCCTATTATTCCGAGGAATGGTGAGCGGTATGTCCGGCACCAAGACGGCGAAAATCCTGATTGCCGACGACGAAGCCTCTTTGCGCTTTCTGATTCACGAAACGCTGGCTGACCCGGCCCTGCTCGTGCTGGAAGCGCAGGATGGGACGGAAGCGTTGCAAATCGCCCGGAGCCAGCACCCTCAAATGGTGCTGCTTGATGTCGCCATGCCCGGTCTGAGCGGGGTCGAGGTCTGCCAGCAGCTAAAAGCCGACCCCGCTACCCGCGACATCCAGATTGTGATGCTGACGGCCTACAGCCAGAGCAAGGACCGGGAGCAAGCCCTGGCCGCCGGGGCCGACTACTTTATCACCAAACCGTTCAGCCCCACCCAGTTGTTCGACCTGATAGACAAAATCCTCTAATTTTACGCCCATTCTTCCACCAACAAGCTATATAAAACCCCATCGACATATTCGCCCTCAATATACCATTTCTTACGCAGGATTCCTTCTTTGCGGAACCCTAGCCGTTCGGCGATGGCGCAGCTTTTCAGGTTGGAGGCGGGCGGGTCAATTTCGATGCGGTGCAACTCTTTTTCCCGGAAGGCGTAATCAATCAGGGAGCGGCAGGCTTTCGTGACGATACCCCGGCCCTGGTAGTTTTCGCCGAGCCAGTAGCCAATATTGGTGCAGCGGTTTTGCCAGTGGATATAGTTCAAATTTGTTATCCCGGCCAGTTCGCCTTTATACCAGATGCCTGCTACCAGCCCGTCGTTGCGGGTGTACTGTTGCAGCCAGCCTTTTATAAGCTCCCCGGCCTCGGTAGAGGATTTAACGCGCTCCACCCAGGGAACCCATCGGGAGAGATAGTCCCGGTTGCGGTCGAGCAGGGCAAAGAAAAGCCCGGCCTGGTCTTCCCGCAGCAATTCGAGCCGGATTTCATTGTCAACTTTGAGGTTAAACATGAAGTTTTATAGCAAAAATGGGGTAAAGTTTCTAACTTGTCATTCCGTGCGAAGCACGCGCCCGTAGGGTGTCTCCGGTCCGTTGGACAATAGCACAGTCGTACGAGCTTAGACTCAAGATTCCTTCGGAAGAATATTTGAAGGTTGGTGCTAACGCCAATGGCGCGAGATTCTGTAGCGAAGCTACAGAATGACAAATTGATTGACCGGACTTCTTATTTTCCTCTCAGGATAGGATAAAGGGCATAGCGTAGCGCTCGCCTTTGGCCGCGTCCACCGTGGAGATTTCGAGGCCGAGGTTGCCGGTGTCGAGGTCTTTTATCGGCCAGTTCAACGCTACCCCCTGGCGGGCGTAATCCTGTCTTAGAATTTCCAGAAAATCCCGGCCATATTTTTCGAGATAAGCTTGAATGTCGCCAGGCACTTTCTGAGAAAATTCTTCAAATTCTTCGTAAGTCATAGGTTTTTGAAAATCCGCTATTTTAGGGGTGTAACCTGGAAATCGCGCAGACCGTAGCTCAGCTTGCGGCCATCCGAGTCTTGTCCATTGGTTAGCACCGACGGTATAACCGGTTGCTCAAAGGTGAAGGCGGTCAGGATATTGTTGCCCGGTTTAAGTTCAAGGTCAAGCGTAAAATCCTTTTCGTTGCGTGGTTGGCCCGGTTCGCTGGCCGGGAGTTGCAAAATCGGAAAATCCTGCTCGTAGTTGAGGGTAAAGCGCAGGGTCCGGGGCACGGCGTAGCTAAACGCCTTGAAGGTGGCCCGCACTTTCATCGGCTTGTCGGTCAGGTTTTCAAGGTATATCTCGGCGGACTGGCCGAACTGTCCCCAGCGCCAGGTCTGGCCGTCCTGGGTGTCCGGCTTGAACCAGCCTTGCCCCACGTCGGTAAGCAGGGTCGGCATCGACCCGGTCAGGGTCGGCGCTTTGTAGGCCGTAATAGTCGAATCCTGGTAGATCGGGGTCGGATTTGGACCTAAAGCCCGGTTGAGAAAACTTTGAGTAGCCGATTTTTCGGAAGGGTCAATCGCGTTCGGATAGACCACGATGTAGCGGATATTGAAATAGGTGAAGAGGGCCGGGCTCATCGCCGGGAAGTTGGGCCGGGTCAGGAAATCGCTGGTGGTGGGCGGGATAGCCGTGTTATTGACCAGGGCTTCCGGGAAGAAGGACGAATGGCTCAAAAAGTCGGTCGGGCTGAGCCGTTTGTGGTCGCGGGCCAGTTGTCCGCCGAGCAGCTTTTTGTGATGGAAGGTCTGGTAGTACATGCGCTGATGTTCGAGACCGCCGTCCTGCACATAGGAAGGCACTTCGAGGATGGCGTATTCATCCTTGTCGGCGGCCAGGGTCGTGCGGTAGAACTCCGGCACAGGGATAATAGCCATGTTGACCGTGAGCGGGGCGAATTCGGCCACCATCAATACGACCAGGGCCAGTCCGAGCAAACTGCTGCGGGGCAAAGGGCGGCGCAGCAACTGGAAGGTGCCGCTCCAGCGTTTCCCGGCCCACTCCATGACCACTTTCGTTCCCAGGCTGACCAGCGCGCCGACCGCCAGGAGATAGGCCACGCTGAAATTGCTGGGGTCGCGGCTGATATTCAACCCTGGCAGGTTATAGATAATCCAGTAGGGAAGTTTGAAGGCGTCGAAAGTCTGCCCGTTCAGGTGGAGGACCGGGCCGAGGGCCAGTACCGCGAAGACCCCGGCCAGGAGCAGCCACAGCCCGAATTTTACTTTTCTGGTCCGTATTCCGGCCACGACCGCGATAATCGCCAGGGCCAGGGCCACGTAGCCGGGGTTAAACGAGCCGTCTACCCCGCTGGGATTGTAGGCCGTGTAGAGCGAGGTCGGCAGATTTTCGGCCAGCCCGCCATAGAAAAAGTTATGGCCGTTCGGAATGATAAAACTCAAAAGGTCCACCGAGCGGAGGACGGTCTGGCTCTGGCTCGGCACCAGCCAATCGCGGTTGTTGGCCTGGCCGAGCATGTTGATGAGCAAGGGGCTTATCAGGATAAGCCAGACCAGGCCGGTTGCGGCGGAGCGGGCGAAAGTCAAAAGCCGGTTCTTCCAGGTCTGAGAACGCCGGGCCAGGTAGAAAAGGGTCGCGATAACTGTCAGGATAACCAGTTGGAGGGTGTAATACCACTCGGTCAGGGAGCAGGCCAGCAACATTAGAGCCCCTAGCCCGGCCCAGGCCCACTGCCGCCGAGGACTCCCCACGGCATCGAGGCTGTGCAGGAGGCAGATACAGTAAAGGGGCAACCATTCGAGTGAAATCAGGTTGACCTGCCCGCTTTTGAAATAGTCCCACAGCCAGGGGTTGCACCAGACAAAGACGATAACGCCGAGCCACGCTCCCAGGCGGTGCCCGCTGACATAGAGGAACAAGCGGTAGGCCGACCAGGTCGCCGCTACCAGGGCCAGCAAGATAACAAGGTTTGTAGCGAAAATCGGCCCGGTCAGGTATTGCACGAGGACCGCCTGGATACTCACCAGGGGTTGGAAACTGTGCAAATAAAGGCTGATGCCGGTCGGGTAGTAGACATAATCGGTGAAATAGGGATTGACGTGCCGCTCGAACAGGTTGTGCTGCCACTGCCAGTAGTTCCAGAGGTTTTCGTAAATATCCGAGCCATCGGTCGGCACTTTGGAGAGCATCTGCACGATAAAAGTGCGCCCGAAGAAAAGGGTTATTAGTAAGGCCAGCCCTACATCCAGCCCAAATTGCCGCCAGTTGGCTCCTCTTTTAAGGGTTTCGGACGGGTTAGACGATGTATCGGCTTGCAGTGAATTGGCGGATTGCTCTAACAAAGGTCTTTTCTTCTAGCTTTTCTCAACATTCTTTTCCGATTTGGGCCGCAAAAACCAGACCAGGTAGCCCGCCCCCAGGTTGACGACCTGTAAGAGCAGGATAAAGGTCGAAAGGCTGACCGCTTTTTCGGCGGAGTAGCCGATTTTCGCCAGGATACCCTTGAGGGCTAAATCGCGGGTACCGATGCCGCCTATCGAAATCGGGATGAGCGCGGCGACGGTGGCAAGGCTGCTGGACGCGACCAGTTCCAGGAAATTCAAATTCAGACCGAGGGCCAGCGCCAATAACCAGACCCGGAACAGCACCATGGCCGTCGCGGCAAGGGTCAGGAAGAAGACCCGGACGAACCGGACGGGCCGGAGTCGGCTTTCGGGGTCGCCCTGGGTGGCATCGGTTTTGCGGCGCAAGACAATTCTAAGGGCCAGCCCGACCAGCTTATCGCGCCAGGTGGGTATCGAGAGGACGACCAGCCCGGCCACCAACCCCAGCAGCAAGGCCACCAGGGCCGGTAGCAGGCTCAAAAAGCCGGAGCCGAGCAGCAAAAGGCCGCTCGAGGCCAGTAAGACCAGCACTGCAATATCGAAAAGCCGGTCCAGCACGTTCGAAAGAAGGGCCGTCGAGAGGGAATAGCCCTCCTGTTGAAGGTTCCAGGCTTTGATAAAGTCCCCGGCCTGGCCGGGGGTCAGACTCCCGGCGGCCATACCGAAGGCGTAGAGGCGGTAGGCCCGGTCGAAGCTGACCGGGATGCCCAGGTCTTTCAGGATTGTATGCCAGCGCCAGGCTTTCAGGGCAATCAGGGGAAAGACCAGGACCACCGAAAAGGCCACCAGCCACATATTGGCGGATAGCAGTTCCTGGACCACTTTGCCGGGATCGAGGTCGAGTTTCCACAGGAAGAACAGGAGCAGGGCGGTCCCGGCCAGCCGGAGCAGCCAGCTAACCAGCGGATTTCGTTTCCTGGTGGTGGGTGTTACGGCCTCTGCTTCCGGGGCAGGTGCAACCAGGGGTGGGGAAGCCGGACTGGTGGGTTGCTGTGGCAACAGGCGGAAAACTCCTGAATAATCATAAAACAGTTGGTCAGAATGAACTGGCCCATTATCGGTTAAGCCCGGCCTTACGTCAAGCCGGACTAATCCAAAAACGTTTGCCCAAGGGCACGAAACAACGTAGAACGTTAAACGTGGTTCAAAATGTGCCGTTGACGTACATTACTTGGGGAAAATTGTCGTACCCTCCGGGTGCGCACCTTTTGTCATTCCGAGGGAACCGAGGAATCTAGCCCGTAGGGTTCCCTGTGGGCCGGTCCGTTGGACAATATCACGGTCGGATGAACATGACGAATCCTTCGACCTTTGTATACGCCCTCATTCGTCAAGGGTTAAACGCTCAAACGTGGCCCGATGTTTTATAGTGGGTGGCTGATTATCGTGTCGTAAAACATCAGCTCGAACTCGTTGCTGAGCCGGGTTGCCCGTGCAATTTTGAGCCGGTCCTCCTCGGAGGTGTAAGTCTCGAAAAGGCTCTGGTCCACCGGAGCGGCGACCTTCTCGATTTCGTCGTGAAAAGTGAAAAACTCGACCTGGGCGGGGGTCAGGCCGTAATTTTTGACCAGGGCCGGGCCGACCCGCTGGCAAATCTGGATAAAAATATCCTCGCTGGCGCTCAAGGCAGCGATTTTCTCCGGCGCCGAGCCGTAAGCCAGCATCCAGTAAAAGAAGTTGGTCAGGGCCATGCACCCGGCCAGCGGTTCTACCCTGTCGAAGTCGGCCCGGTTGAGACCGAGGGCTTCACCAAAACGCCAGAGCAGTTTGTAGCCGCCTTTTTTGGAGGCCAGCTTATCGAGCAACAACTCCTGGGTTTCCAGGCCGTTCGCCGCCGCGATGCCCAGGGCGTCGAGCCGGTAGGCTTCCCGGACCAGCCACCAGTCTTGCAGGGCAAAGAGTTTGAGGCGTTCTTTATCGAGGGAGCCATCTTCGATGCCCTGCCACAGGGGGTGATGGAGCAATTTTTCCTGCAAAGGTGTTAACGGGGCCAATTCAACCCAATCCTTTCCGGTTTTAAGAAACTACTGCGAGGGCCATATCACTCCCCCATTTATCTAAAGGTTAGTTAAACGAACAAAATCTAATCCACTCTGAACATATTATTACTGGTTGTAGTTCAAAATTTTTTGAAGACCCTGCCCAAGAAATTAGCCAGGCGAACAGTCCTGGTGGCTTGCAGTTGGCGTAAATCTTTCTCGTAACGTGCCAGGGTGGTCTGTAATTCCTGGTTAGCGGTTACGGACTGGTCTAGTTTTGTGCCCAGTTCTTTAATAGCTGTATTCTGGTTAGCTTGCAGAGTTTGGTTTTCAGTGAGAGCTTTCTCTAGCAGCGCGGACACCTGGCTAAATTCACCCTCAAGCTGATTTAACCGGTTCTGCGTCTCCTGATAGGCCGGTTCCAGGTGATTTAACCGGTTCTGGGCCTCCTGGTAGGCCGGTTCCAGGCTTTTGAGATAATTCTGGGCTTCCTGGTAGGCCGGTTCCAGGCTTTTGAGGTATTTCTGGGCTTCCTGGTAGGCCGGTTCCAGGCTTTTGGCATATTCCTCGCTCTTTTTAATTTCTTTCTCAAGACTTAAAATATATTTTTGCATTTCCTTGTGGGTTTGTTCGAGATAGAGAATATCTTCCTTCCATTTTATTGACTCCAGGCCGCCACTTATTTGCAGACTTTTGGTCAGGAGAAATAATTCGGTAAGGCCAAACCCGTATTTAGTCCTGGAAATCTCGGCTACATTTATATCTGTAAACAGGTCGGATAGTTTTTCGGCCCCTATCAAACGTGTATCTAGCATGTCGTGTTGAAGATAAAGAAAAGCCTTTTCAAGCTCATATTCTAGGCCTTCCTCAAAATCAGGGTTTTTAAGGTGCCGGGCAAAAGCTTCTTTGAATAGTTTGATAGGCACCCTATCCAGGAGGTGACGGTGAAATTCACGGCCTTCAAACATGGCACGAGGGGCGTTATGCGGGCCGCTGACATTCCCCTCGCCGCCTCTTATGCGATATTTAAGCAGTTTTTCGGGAAGCATCGCCAGTTCGACCTTTTTGACTAATTTCCCCCACATCCAGAGGTCGGGTATCTGAGCCGAACTGGTGCGAAAAAGACCGGCCTCGACAAAAAGTTCTTTTTCTGCCATACAGGTAACCGTGCAAAGATAGTTACCTTTGAAAAAGAACCAGTTGAGCATTTCGGCCTGGGTCCGTTGAGGATGGTTAAAGTAGCCCTGGCCGAAATGCGGTCCTTCTATCAACTGACCTTCATCATCAATAAAGTCCACCCAGGTAAAGACAACTTTGTAGCCGGTTTCATTTAGAAAGTGGTACTGGCGGGCCAGGCGCTCCGGGTGGCAGATGTCATCGGCAGCAAATATTGCGATGTATTTACCGCTGGCAAGCCCGATGGCCTGGTTGGCCGCCTGGCTGGCTCCCTGGTTATGCTGAGAGCGGTAGATAATCCGGGGGTCGTTGAATTGCTCTACGATTTCGCCGGTCCGGTCCTCCGAACCATCATTAATGACAATTAACTCGAAATCAGGAAAAGTCTGGTCAAGTACACTCTGAATGGCCTCGGCAATGGTTTCCTGGTTGTTATAGGCTGGCATTATCACACTGACCTGGGGGCTATTAACTGGCATCTTTCGTTTTTTCCTTTTACAATTTTCGTTTATTCTTGCGCGTAAACCGGTTCTACCTTTGCCTCAAGAGCAACATTCCCAGCCTGATACCACCCGGCAAACTGCTGGCTAAATTTTTGGGAAATTACGCTGAATGTCAAAACCCCTCAGTTCCTATAGGACACCTTTTAGTTAAATATAGGTGCTTAAGATTTTCAATCTGGGGCTCAGGTTATTTTCGAGGCTGCCAAGTTCTTGAAACCGGACCATGCCATTTTGAGCTAAAGCGGCCAGTTTTTCAGGCTCACCGTAATAACTTATAATCTTTCGCACAATTTCGTCCGGGTCGGGTGAAATTATGACCAGGTCCTTTCCGTCTTCAAATAAGAAATTATTCTTTAATTCATCAGTACAAAAAACTGCTACCCCGTTTAGACCTGCTTCAAAGCAAGAGGCGGTTGGAAAACCGTCAAAGGCCCCCTGGTCCAGTTTGTTTGGCACGTTGGGGGAGAGAATAAGGTCCATTTGAGCGTAAAAACGGGGAAAAAAAGCGGTTACTTGCTCGCCATAGAAAGTTATTTTATCGCCCAGGCCGGTTACATCAATATCATGGCGGTCAAAGGGGCCGACTACATGAAATCGTATATAAGGGCTGAATGTAACTAGCTTTTTAGCTACTTTAATAAAGGTATCGTAACCTTTATCAACCCCCAGCGGGGTATATTTCATGGCGACAAAGCAAATATCCAGGGTGGTTTTATTTTTACCGTATATCTGCCGGGGGACGAGATTTTCCTCATAATACTGTGTCGGCAAAACCCCTCCATAAATAAATTCAATTTTTTCTTTTGGGCAGAATTTGTTAAAAATAAGATAGTCGAGCGTAACCGGCTGCGTAACAATAACTTTTCTAAAATATGGTGAATTCAAAACTTTTTGTAGTTTATAATCGGATTCAAGATTGTTAAGCCGAAACCCGCCGCCAGGATAAAGGGTAAAGCAAAAGGGTAACTTCTGACTCTCAATTAGAGGAAGTTGAGAAAAGATGTTATTTAAAAAAATAGTATATAGAAACGAGCCGTCAACCTTCTCACCAGGTTTATAGGGCCTTATGCGCTCTTTATATTGCGGATAGAGCCGCGCATATTCTTCCCGGTCCCGCTCGAAGTCAGGGCTGATTGAATAAATAGTGCAGTTCAATTTATCCAGGTAATAGTTATACTCCTGCACCCGGAAACTGGAAATCAGGTTGGGGAAGAAATCATCTATAACGATAAGACCAGGGGTTTTTTCAGCCGGGTGAGATGCTCCGGTCAGGTCCTCGGTGGTTTTAAACTGGCTTTCGACACCGGGTAGCTTATAGTTAAAGAATTGCCATAATTCCGGGTCAAGGTGCTGGCAAAAAGCATCAAAAAAGGGTTGTGGTTCTTTAGGGTAAAGCGGGAAATCGGCCAGTTTTTGTAAGAAATGTTTGCGGAACCAGAGCGGGGCCTCTGGAAAGAACTCATTCAGGAGAATGGTAAAGCATTTTTCAATTAAATCGAGCCGGTAAATACGGATGAGATAAGGTGCCAGATAGGTGCAATATAGAAAGGTGAACTGCAGCAGTAGTTTTTTCCGCTTCACATTATTGGTAGTATTACTTTGATGGGCCCGGTAACAGGTGAGTTGTTCGGGCAAGACTCTGAAGCGCATGCCCCTGACAAACCCGCGCAACCACAATTCATAATCAGGCATGTATTCCAGGTCCGGGGTAAGCCCGCCCAGGCGGTCGTGGCTGGTTTTGCGAATTAAGGCCGAGGAGTGGCTGATATAGTCAATCATGGCCCAGTTATCAATTAAATCCAGGTCATATTCCTGGTTACCTATTTGGCTGTACAGGCCCTCCTGGATCTCGTCTTTTTCGGTTACCTGGTAAATAAAAGTTCCGGTGACATCAATTTCGGGGTGTTCCTCCATAAAGGCAACCTGTCTTGCCAGTTTGTTGGGCATAAAATAATCATCGGCATCCAGGCTCCCCAGGTATTTACCCCGGCAAATTTCGTAGGCCTGGTTATAACTCCGGCAGCTACCCCCGTTAGTCGTTCTCTCAATAACCGTAATCCGGGGGTCGGCGAAAGACCGGATAACTTCAAGCGAATTATCCGTGGAGGCATCATCTATTATTATTAGTTCCAGGTTGGAATAGGTCTGGTCAAGTACCGATTGAATGGCCTGTCCCATAAAGCGGGCATAGTTGTAGGAAAGGATGATGATTGAAACGAGGGGCTGAGACATTCCGAAACAGGGCCTTTCGTAAAATTGTCTTTTTTGTTCTGAAGTCAGGTTTTGCACAAGGATGCCACACTAAAGTAGCTTTGTAAAATCAGGCCGTAGCCTGTAAGCCCGGAAATGTTACGGAAACCCGCCGTTAATCAAGCATCTATATTTTGAGGGTATAACTCCCTCAAGAATAAGTTCAGGGCAAGTAATTCTGCTATAATACCGCGAGAAATAGCTATTTTGAACCCAGTTTAATTTTCCAGGCGGCCTCCGGGTCTCGCGTGAATTATATCCAGCCTCCTGCACAAGAATTTCTCAAACTATGGATTGTTACCTTTTTAGTATCCGGGTTTTCCAGGTTTGCAGGCCAGTCTGGGCAGCGTGATAATACGCGTGACCGCAGGGCTTCGTGCCCAATTTTAAGGATTATCAAAGATGAGTACAAACCTCGTAATTATTGGTTCCGGTGGTGATGCCAGGGAAACGGCGGATATTGTTGAGGCAAGTAACCGGGCCGGAACTTCCGACTATAATATATTGGGGTTTATAGTTGAGCGGAAATATGGGGAGCCCGGCACTATCATTGGTGGTTTACCTATCCTGGGGGATTTCGATTGGCTCGCTGGCCGGGCCGGAAAAGTGGTCGCCGTGGGCGGGGTGGGATCGCCACCCTTACGGCACCGGTTAGTTGGGCTGGCCGCGCAACACGGAATTGAATTTGCTAACGTGATTCATCCCAGCACCGAAATAGTCCCATCAGTAAAGTTAGGAAAAGGGGTTGTAATAGCAGCAGGGTGTTTTCTGACCAGCCAGGCCCGGCTCGGCAACCACACGCATGTTAATGTTGCTTGCAATATTCCGCACGATAATGTTATGGATGATTTTGCGACCCTTTCGGCAGGTGTTCGGTTGGCCGGTAGGGTCCATTTGCAACTGGGCTGCTACGTTGGGCTGGGTGCCATGGTGCTGGAAGGTAAGCGAGTGGGCAAGTGGTCCGTGGTTGGGGCGGGTAGCCTGGTACACCGCAACGTTCCCGACCGCGTGACCGTGACCGGAAACCCCGCCCGGATATTATATAAACGCCTCCCCAGGAACTGGATAATGGACTCCGGGGAAGCGGACTATGTGCTGCCGGATACCATTGAAGGCTAAACCTGATTACTAAATCACAAAACAAGGTAAGTAGGGGCAGGCCGGAATTTATGGATTTGACGAGAAAAATTATAGGTGTTTCTTTCCCGGTAAAATAAAGGTGGTGGGTAAATCGTTGAGAGGGTGCGGGGTAACGATGACCGCCGCGCCGTAAGCCTGCCGGATATTGGCCTCGGTGATAACCTCCGCCGGACTGCCCACGGCCAGGATGCTCCCCTTCGCCATCAGGACAATCCTTTTGCAATACTGGGCGGCCAGGTTCAGGTCGTGAAATACCGCCAGGGCACCCCGGCCCGGTTCTTCAGCCAGCCAGCGCAGGGCAATATCCATTATTTCAGTCTGGTAATTGATGTCAAGATAAGTCGTCGGCTCGTCGAGCAGGAGCAAGCGGGGCTGCTGGGCCAGGGCCAGGGCAAACAGGACGCGCTGGCGTTCGCCCCCGGAGAGTTCCCCGACCGGGCGGGTTGCCATCTGCCAGCAATCGGTCTTTTCCATGGCCTCTTTGACAATCTCCCAGTCCTCCGGCCCCTCCTGCTGGAAAGCGCCCAGGTGAGGCGTCCGGCCCATCAGGACGATTTCGGCGGCGGTAAACGCGGCGGGCAAGCTCGGACTCTGAGATACCACCGTCATTAGGCGGGCGCGTTCGTCGGACCGCAGCTTCAAGAGGTCGCGCCCTTCCAGCTTGATTTCTCCACCGCTCGGTTTTAAGAGACCGCTCACGGTCTTGACCAGGGTCGATTTTCCGCAACCGTTCGCGCCCAATACCCCAAGCAGTTCGCCGGGCTGAACCTCAAGGCTTATATCTCGCAGGACCGGCTTACCGGGATAACCTGCGCTCAGATTTTTTATTTCCAGGAAAGGCGTTTGCATAACAGCTTAAAACTCGACTTTTTTCTTGCGGCGCAGGATAAAGAGGAAGAATGGCCCGCCGACAAAGGCGGTTATAATGCTGACCGGCAACTCCGCCGGGGCCATGACAGTGCGGGCCAGCGAGTCGGTAATGACCATGAAGACTGCCCCCCAGACCAGCGAAAGCGGCAGGAGTAGACGGTAGTCCTGGCCGGTCAGGAGGCGGATGAAGTGCGGTACGACCAGTCCCACGAACCCGATGATGCCGCTCACCGAAACCGCCGCCGCCGCCATCATGGTCGCTGCCGCTACCAGCACCAGTTTTATCAAAGGTACGTTCAAACCCAGCAGGGTGGCCTGGTCTTCGCCCATCTGCAAGACGTTTAGCTTGCGCCCGACCAGCAGCGCAATAAAGATACCGACCGCCATGTAAGGGACGAACCGCCCCAGGTTTTCCCAGCCGCTGGTCATGTTAAAACCGCCCAGCAGCCAGCCATAAATTGAAGTCAACTTGTTCTGGTTCAGGTAGGTCAGGAAGGAAGTCAGGGCCGCCATCACCGAGCCTACCGCGACCCCGGCCAGCAGTAAGGTGGCGCTTTTAACCTCGCCGCCAATCCGGGCCAGGTTGTACACGATGGCGACCGCGACCACGGCTCCCAGGAAGGCCCCCCATTGGACCAGACCCAGGGCGTACAGGAAGGCCGGGAGGGGCAACACAATCGCGCTGACCGCCCCCACCGCCGCGCCCTGGGCCACTCCGACCAGGTAAGGGTCGGCCAGGGGATTACGGAAAAGCCCCTGGTAAAGCGCCCCGGCCCCGGCCAACCCGGCCCCGACCCCGGCAGCCAGCAAGAGGCGGGGCAGGCGAATTTCCCAGATGATGGTATCGTTGCCGTTCGAGTAGGTCCGTGCGACCGGCCAGATTAAACCGAGGGTATGGTTCCAGATAATTGAGATGGTCTGGTCGAGCGGGACCGGGATGGTACCGAAAGTGACACAGAGGAGCAGGCAGGCGATTAACCCGGCCAGGCCGAGGCCGACCAGGACCAACCGCCGCCGCTGCGTTCGGAAGAAAGGTGAAGTCTGGCGGGCAACCACGCCGAATTTAGCCCGCCGTACCGGAAGGGTTTCGGACCAGTTCTTTATTTCGGTTTGCTCCAACTTCTTCAAGATTTCTTCCTTTTAGCTTAAAGCTCTACTATACCCCTATTTGAACAAATCGGGATAGAGCAGTTTGGCAACCGCTTCCACGCCGAGGGCCGCCCGGGGCCCGGGCCGGTTCACCAGGTCAGCGCTAACCGCGAAGACCCGTTTGTTCTTGACCGCCGAAATGATGTTCCAGCCGGGCCGGGCCGAGATTATTTCGGGCGTATCGGTGCCGCCTGTATCATCGCCGACCAGGATAACTTCGGGGTCTTTGCTGACGATGGCCTCCTGGTTGAGTTGCGGATAAGGGTTCGTGGCATCGGTCACGATGTTTTGTCCACCCGCCCGCGTGATGATTTCATCAATAAAGGAGCCGGGACCGACCGTGTAGAGCGTGGGGTCGAGTTCGTAATAGACCCGCGGTTTGGCGCTGGCGGTCTTAACTTTGGCGCTGACCTCGTCCAGTTTAGCCTGGAAGTCTTTTATAACGGCGTCGGCTTTGTCCGGTACATTGGCAAGCTGACCGAGCAACCGCAGGTTAGCAACAATACCGTCCATGTTCTGGGCGTTGAGGATGACAACCTTCAGGTTGTGGGATTGCAAACTGGTCAGGGTATCCTTGGAGGTAATCCCCGCCGCCAGGATTACGTCCGGCGAAAGCGACACGATTTTTTCCAGGTTTGTCCCGGAGTACCCGCCCACTTTGTCCAGCTTGGAAACGTCCGCCGGGTAGTTGGAGTTATCGTCCACCCCGACCACTTTATCACCCAGGCCCAGGGCGTAGAGCATTTCGGTATTGCTGGGGGCCAGGGAGATATACCGGGCCGGGGCCTTATCGAATTTTACGCTATTTTTGGCGTCGTCGGTAATGGTGAGCGGGTAGGTGGTCGGTGTGGTGCTGCCGGTCGCCGCTGTGGTCCCCGCCGCAGTTGTAGCCGCCGTGGTGGTAGCGGCACTTGTCGTTGCCGCCGTAGTCGCTGCGCTGGTAGTTGCCACCGTGGTAGCGGCAGCGGTAGTAGCCAGGGCTGTGGTCGGTGCGGTGGTGGTGGTCGCAGCAGTTGTAGAAGTAGCGGTGGTAGCGGCAGCAGTGGTGGCCGGGGCGGTAGTCGGGGCAACCGTGGTCGGGGCGGGGGCGGTGGTGGCGGTGTTATCGCCGCAAGCGGCCAGGAGCAAACTGAATAGCAAGAAAGCTATCAGTCCTAACGGCGCCAGGCGGCTCTTAAATGTGAATTTCAACAATCTTTCCTTTCTCCGGTGACAGCATTTCAGACCTGACTAAAAAACGGGTTTGCGAGCTAAAGGTAGCCAGCTACAGGTAGCCCGGTGTCGAGAAAGGAATTTGCCAGTTACAAACCTGACATGGCTTTTACCGGCAGTTAAAGCAGCCCGATGAGTAAACAAAAACCCACCTTCCGGCTTTGAACTGCGGGCAGCAAAGCAAGGGGTGGGTTTTTCTTTTCCGCGACCCCGTGCGTCCTTTCCCTCGAAGGCTAACGCAACGGTAGCATTTGAAGACAGGCGATCTGGCTTCCGTTCTCTTTGAGAACGGTTACAGTAGCGGGACTGCGCCGGACTTGCACCGGCTTCCCCTGTTTGGCGCTTTTCCTTGGCGGTTTCGGGCCGCACCCCGGCTCTACAATGGCGGGGCGAAAAGAGACTCTTCAAACTTACTCATATTCCAGGATTTTAAAGGTGCTTTTGGCTTTTTAGTATTTTCAAAAGACCACCAAATGTTATCACGCCGGGCCTGAAGTGTCAATGAAGGCCGCACTCAGGGCAACACCAAAATCGTTGAACGGGCCTCCAGGATTTTGCGAGGAACCCCTATCAGGAGGGAGTGGTAAATCTGTGAAACAAAATCGTGCGTATATATATCAAAGAGAATAGAAAGGGAATCTGAGAAATCCGGAAATGAGCTTGAATCCGGGTTCAAAATGAGGCGGGCCCGCTGCACTAATTGGGATTTTTGGCGATTATATAAAGGAAGAAACAATGAGGTTGAAGCAAGAAAAAGGATAATCTTACAAGATTTTAAAAATTCATATTGCATAAAGCGCAATATAACGTTTCCGGCATAACTCTTGCTTTATCCATTGTTACAAAAGACGCAAATAGTTCTTTAGGAGATATAAATTTATCCAAAAGGACCATTGTGACTTTTCTTATAGACTGGTGAAATAGAGTCGTCTAATATATTAACAGGAGCAAGATTTACCGGCTCCATTAATAAAAAAACAAAAGAAAGAAAATAAAATCCAGGTTTAACTGGAAAGGAGTAAAGCTATGAATAGCGAAAATACAACCCCTACTACCCGCGAGGTAGATATGACCGTTGAACTGGCCCGGTTGGTTGATGCTGGTTGGGATGAAGCCCAGATTGCTGTTTTTGCTCGCCGCCGCGCCACTTATGGCCTTACTCCTGATGACCCGGAAAGTGTCCCCGCTAAAGTTAATGTCGCCGAACGCAATCACATGGAATTTGTACGCTGGTTGGTCCAGCATGGTCGTTTGCAGGGGTAATTAAAACACTGAAGTTCAAATAGCAGGTCTATGAAACAATTTAATCGGTTTTGAGAAAGGCGTTTGCAAGCAAGCGCCTTTTTTATTTGACCCGTTTGAGCGAAAACCCGGTTACCAGGACTGTCCCGGCCAGGATGATAGCGAACCCGGCCACCGTCGCCACCGTCAATCCCTCACTTAAAAAGATAATGCCCCAGATAACCCCGAAGACCGGGGCCAGGAAAGTAACTGTCAGGGTCCGGGTCGGCCCGGCGCTTTCAATCAGCCCGAAGTAAAGGACGTACCCGAAGGCCGTCGAGAGCAAGGCCAGGGCCACGACCGCCAGCGTACCGTTCAGGTCAGGGCCGCTTTGGGGCAGGGCAAAGGGGGTTAGAGGGGCAAGCCACAAAGCCGCCGCCAATAGCGAACAGGTCGCCAGGTTATAAGGGCGGAGACCTTTGCCTTTGACCTTGGTATACACCCCGGCAAACCCGTAGAAAGCCGCCGCCAGGACCGAGGCCCCGATAGAGAGGATTATAACCCCGGAAAAGCTTAGAGAACCCAGGCCGAAGACCACCCCTACCCCGCCCAGGCCGAGAATTAACCCCGTCACTTTCTTTACCGTCAACGCTTCATTCAGCCAGGCCGCCGCCACTATAGCCCCGAAAAGCGGGGTAGTGGCGTTGAGGATTGCGGCATAGCCCGCCGACAGGTTCAGTTCCGCCGTCGCAATCAGGGTAAAGGGTATGGCCGAGTTTATCAGACCGATAATTAGGTATTGCCGCCAGTAAGTTTTTATTTCCAGTTTGATGCCGGTCGCCAGGGCATAAAAAAGTAAGGCCAGTCCCGCAATCAAGACGCGCAGTTCAATCAGAAGGATGGGGCCGAGTTGAAGCGAGGCGACCCGGATAAATAAAAAAGACCCTCCCCACAGGGCCGATAGAATCAAAAGAGAAATAACGTCTTTGGTTTTCATGGTCAGGCCAGGTCTTCCCTCCTACCTTCCGGCGAGGTTACAGGTTTTATAAAATTCTGGTTGGGTTAAAATGCGCTGGAACGGGTGTTTATTTTTACCCTGTTATGCTAAACCTGAAAAGTGCTTTAGTAAATGTCAAAAATACCTAACTTTTTGCTCGCAACAATAGGGGGATTAGAACAGGGCTGCGCCTTCGTGACGGAGCAGCCAGCGTTTGCGTTCGAGACCCCCGGCGTACCCGGTCAGGGCCGCGTTTGCGCCGACAACCCGGTGGCAGGGCAGCACGATGGCGACCGGGTTGAGCGAGTTGGTCATGCCGACGGCCCGGTAGGCGGTGGGACGGCCTACCTTCTGGGCCAACTCTTTATAGCTGACAAAAGTGCCCGCCGGGATAGTCCGAAGGGCCTGCCAGACTTCTTGCTGAAAAGGGGTGCCGCCCGTATTGACCGGAATGTCGTCCAGGCTGTGAAAATCCCCGCTCAGGTAGGCCCGGACTTTGTCCGAAATGCCGCCCGGATTAGACAGGTGAGTCAGCGTAAAATCGCCGTAGCGCGACCCTAACAGTTTTCGCATGCGAGGCTCGTAATCGGCGTAATCGAGGGCGACGAGGCTTTTTCCGTCCGTAACCACCACAATTTCGCCTATTTCCGATTCAATCCTATCCACAAAGAGTTCCATTTTTAGCTTTCCTTTTCCCCAATCATCTTTGTATTTTTAGCTAAATTTCTTTTATCGCTGTTTTGTCATTAACCGCAGCCAACGTTTCCGGGGGTATCATTTCGCTGGCCCACAGGTAGAGGGCGGCATAAGCTCGCCAGGGGCGCCAGCTTTCGGCCCGTTTTTCCAGTTGAGCCGGGGTCAGGAGCCCCTTTTCCGGCTGCATGGCCCGCAATAGCCCCAGGTCCGACGAAGGAAAGGCGTCCGGTTCCCGCAAAGCGCGCATGGCGATATAGTGGGCGGTCCAGCGGCCAATTCCCGGCAGTTCGCATAATTTCTTAACCGTATCTTCGAGACTGCCTTCTTCATCGAGCAGGGCAGGATTTCTGGCGACTTCACCGGCCAGCGCCGAAATGGCGCGGGCGCGGGCCCCGAATATCCCGATGCTGGTCAGGTCGGCTTCGGCTAACACTTCGGGCCGGGGATAGACAAACCGGGGGCCGTCCGGGGGTGCCGTAAAGCCGTCCAGGGTTAACGGTTCGCCATATTTCTGGACCAGCCGCCCGGCCAGGGTTGTCGCCGCCGCCACGCTGACCTGCTGGCCGAGAATGGCCCGCACCGCCAGTTCGAACTTGTCCCAGGCTCCCGGCACCCGCAGACCCGGTAGCGCCCTGGTTATC
>MKTJ01000092.1:0-19035 GCA_001898225.1 Chloroflexi bacterium 54-19 | reverse complement strand
CCGCAACCGCTCGACAATCTGGCTGAGCGCGGTAATTTTAGGGAAACGGATGCTGGCAAGCAGGTAAGATTGTCCCGGCACGTAACGTACTTCCACCAGGCCGTGCTGCCCATCCAGCCGGATAGTCCGGCGGTAATAGTTTTCCCCGATTTCCTCCACCCCGGCGGTTGCCCGACCCTTCATGAAGGTGGACATCACCGGCCAGTTAAAAGGTTGGCTGTAGGGCAGTTTGAGGGTGGTCAGGGAGGGCTGGTTTTCCCGGCTCTCCCCGGTTTTCTCCTTGCGTAACTCGCGAGGGGAGCGCTGGTAGGTCTTCAAAATCACCTCGTTAAACCGGCGCAGGCTGTTGAACCCGGCGGCCAACCCGACCTCGGTCACGGGCAGGCTCGTTTCATCGAGCAGTTGCTTGGCAAAGAGGATGCGCCGGGTCAGGGCTACCGTCGAGGGTGATGCGCCCAGGTGTTCCATGAACAATCGCCGCAGGTGACGCTCGGTCACGCCCACCCGCCCGGCCAGGTCTTCCACCGACTGCTCGTCCAGGATACCCTCACCGATGAGCCGCAAGGCCCGGTTGACCACCGCCCCGCCCTCAAAAGTCCAGGTTAATTTGGGCGAAATTTCGGGCCGGCAGCGCAGACAGGGCCGGAACCCGGCCTCCTGGGCGGCGGCTGCGCTCGGCAGGAAGACACAATTCTCCGGTTTGGGCGTCGGGGCCGGGCAAATCGGACGGCAATAGATGCCGGTCGTGCGGACCCCGGTGAAAAACTGCCCGTCAAAGCGGGTATCGCGGGACTGTAAAGCCCGGTAACAGATGTCGTGTTCTAGTTTCATAGACCCAAGTATACCCCGGAAACTGTTTGAAAACTAGCCATTTTCGGACATTACCGTCTTCAACTCCGAACTCAATTAGCCCCATTTTTAGAGTGGAGGACTGGCCGTAAATTGCCCCTAATATTCGCCACGAACGGGTTATAAGGTATAATTCTCCAGGTAAATTTTTATAAAAAACGAAAAGGAGGTTGCCGTGACCGTCTTTGTGTCGTTGTTCCGGGCCATTAATGTCGGGAAAAATAAGGTGGCGATGCCCCAGTTAAAGGAGATGCACTCCCGGTTGGGTTTCGAGCACCCCCGGCACTATCTCCAGACCGGCAACATCATCTTCGAAAGCGCCGAAAAGGATTCCGAGAAGGTAGCCGGGCAGCTAAAAAAGGAATTTGCCAGGGAATTCGGTTTTGAGACCGAGGTGATGGTGCGGACGGCTGCCGAACTCGAAAAAATACGGGCTGCTAATCCCTGGGTGGGCGATACAGCCAAAGAAACGAAGTGGCTGGTGGTGATGTTCTTGAGTGGTGAACCCTCCCGCGAAGCGCAACAGGCCCTGACAGGCGCCTATACCGGCCCCGAAGACATCGTCTTTTCCGGCAAAGAGCTTTTTCTTTATTACGTGAACAATATCGGGGAGTCCAAACTCACCAACGCCTACATCGAGAAAAAGCTAAAGGTGCTAGGAACAGGCCGCAACTGGAATACTGTCAACAAACTGCTCGAAATGATGCAGCCCGAACCCGAAAAATAAACTCAGGCACCGAGTTCCCGGATTAAGTTCTGGTAGACATAAAAGGCCGGTTTGGGAGAGTAGTCGTCCCGTAAAAGCCCGAACTGGTGAAAAATATCGTCGTTATGGCTATCTGCATCCCGCAATTCGAAAAACTCGTAGTGGGTAATATTTAATTCCGTACGCAACCGGTAGACCGTGCGCACCACCGTTTCGAGGACGCTGGCCTGTTGTTCGTAGGTCCGTTCCACGCCAAAATAAGCGTTTTTCCCGGTCGGCCAGCCATTTTCGGTGATGTGAATGGGCACTGTCGCCGGAATCCCGGCAACTGGCAGTAAATTCTCCCGCAAGTCGCGCAGGATGCGTTCGGCCTCGGACGGGACTTTTTCTAAAGGCAACGGTTCCTCGAAAACATCCACGTAGAAGTTGTGACCGACAAAATCAACCGCCTCCGCGAATTTCTGGCCGCCAAAATTTGCCAGGTCTTTCCAGAAGTTAGGCAAAGCCGCCGGTCCGCTCGGCACCGACCCGAACCCGACCGGCAAGGTCAGACCAAGGGTTTTTATTTCTTCCTTCGCCGCCAGGACGCCCCCGACTAAAGCCTCCACCACAAACGGTTTGGAACCTTCCATGAAACTGAGGTTCGGCTCGTTGGTAATCTGGAGCAGGTCGAGGTCTTTCCCGAACTGCCTGACCACCTGCCGGATGAATTCCCGCCAGCCGTCGAGGGGTACACCCGGTTCCTGGTAACAGCCGAGGGTGAGGTCGGCCAGGATTCCGTGCTGGCGGTGCTGTTCGATAGCGCCGAGCATCCGTTCCTCTGACCCCGGCCCCATATAGAGGATATAGTTCCTGGCTAAAACTTTGGCCGAGTTTCCCTGCAACTCCTTAAAGGCCGATTGGATTTTCTCGAAATCGTCCTGCGGCCCGGTGGCAAGCCCGGTCGGGGTCCCGGCAATACCCAGGGGGTAGGCTCCAAAAGTCAGTCCTGCAATACTCATTTTCAGACTCCTTTCTGCAAGGCTAAATGAAATTGCCTGTGTTATGGATTTTACCACTATACTTTTGTAAAAGGGAGATTCTTATTTTAAGGCGGTGGATTCTGTTAAAATACACCAAATTCCTGAATAAACCGGAGGTTATAAGTGACGACCAAAATTATACTGGACACCGACATCGGCTCGGATATTGATGACGCCGTTTGCCTGGCCTATTTGTTGGCTCAACCGGACTGCGAACTGCTGGGTATCACGACAGTCAGCGGCGAGGTGGTTAAACGCGCTCAAATGGCAAGTGTGCTTTGTACTTTAGCCGGGAAGGACATCCCTATCTTTCCGGGGACGGAAGCCCCTTTGCTGGTGAAGCAAAAGCAACCGCTGGCCCCGCAAGCCAGTGCCCTGGCAAGGTGGGGCCATAAGACCGATTTTCCCAGGGGTGAAGCCCTCGAGTTTATGCGCCAGACTATCCGGGCCAATCCCGGCGAGGTAACCCTGCTTGCTATCGGCCCCATGACAAATGTCGCGTTGCTTTTCAAGGCTGACCCGGAAATTCCCTCCCTGCTCAAAGGGCTGGTCTTGATGTGCGGGGTTTTTACCAACAAACTGGCCGGGGCTGGCCCTTGCGAGTGGAATTCATTGTGCGACCCCCATGCCAGCGCCATCGTTTATCAGAGCGAGGTTGCCCGGCACCGCTCTATTGGCCTCGATGTGACTATGCAGGTCCAGATGGAGATTAGCCAGGTGAAGGAACGCTTCAAAGCACCCCTTTTACAGCCGGTCCTGGACTTTTCAAGTGTCTGGTTTGAGGGGAATCGCCTGATGACTTTTCACGACCCCCTGGCGGCGGTCACCATCTTTGAGCCGGAAGTCTGTGGCTTTTCCAGGGGTAAAGTTGAGGTGGAGTTGCTAAGTTCCAGGCTCGAAGGATATACCTATTTTAACCCGGCCAAAACCCCTGAGGACAACCAGCCTCACGAAGTTGCGCTCGAAGTGAACGCGCCCCTGTTTTTCGAACGGTATTTCAAGGTGTTTGAATAAGGCCATTTTTAAGATATTTTTAGGGGGAGTTTGGGCGGAGCCTGGGTTCGACGGCAGCCTCGCGGTGGTTGACTTTCGAGCCCTTCGAGTGTACAATATGCCAGCCAATTCCTCCTAAGGGGAATGTGAGAAGCCGACGTAGCTTAGCTGGTAGAGCAGTCGATTCGTAATCGACAGGTCATCAGTTCGAATCTGATCGTCGGCTCCTTTTATTTTATACTACCCCTGCTATTTTCCACCTACTTATTATCTTTCTTGTAATATTTTGATGTGCCAGATTGCCCAAATTGCGCGACCGAATTTAGGACACGTCCCCTATTGTCAATTCAGCCGTAACTTGTTAAACTGCAACGGTATTAAAGCCTGGATGCTCATTATAAAAATATCAAAGGAGATAGTCTGAGCGATGATTGATGTCAAATGCCCGATTTCGGGGACGGTCTGGCAGGTCTTGGTGGAAGTAGGCCAGGAAGTCGGCGAGGAAGAAGACCTGATGATCCTGGAATCAATGAAAATGGAAATCCCTGTCGCGGCCCCGGAAGATGGCAAAGTGGCCGAAATCCTGGTCGAGCCTAACCAGCCCGTCCAGGAAGGCCAGGTTTTGCTAAGGTTGGAGTAAATCGGCATGTTTAAGCGTGTCCTGATTGCCAACCGGGGTGAAATCGCCCGCAGAATTATTCGAACCTGCCGCCGCCTGGGTATCGAAACCGTCGCGGTCTATAGTGAGGCCGACCAGAATGCCCTTTTCGTGCGTGAGGCCGACCAGGCTTTTCTACTCGGCCCGGCCCCGGCTACGGCCTCTTACCTGAACGTCGAAGCGGTCCTGGATGCCGCCCGGCAGAGCGGAGCGGAAGCGGTCCATCCCGGCTACGGTTTTTTGAGCGAGAATACCGGCTTTGCCCGGCGCATTACCGAGATGGGGCTGGTCTTTATCGGTCCCGAACCCCACGCCGTCGAGGCTATGGGCGAGAAAGTCCCGGCCCGCAACCTGATGATTGCCGCCGGAGTGCCCGTTGCCCCCGGCACGTCCGACCCGGTAGAAGACCCGGAACTGGCCCTGACTGCCGCCGAGCAGATAGGTTATCCGGTGCTGGTCAAGCCGAGCGCCGGGGGTGGCGGTATCGGTATGACCGTGGTCGAAAATCCCGAAAAGCTCAAGGGCGCCCTGAAAACCGCCCAGGGCCGGGCCCAACGGGCTTTCGGTAGCGGCGCGGTCTTTCTGGAAAAGTATGTCCCGAACTCGCGCCACATCGAATTCCAGGTGCTGTTCGATAATTATGGCAAAGGCGTCCACCTTTTCGAGCGCGAGTGTTCGGTCCAGCGCCGTTACCAGAAGGTCCTGGAAGAAACGCCCTCGCCGGGGTTGGGTGGTAACGATGCCCTGCGCGACCGGATGGGCCAGGCGGCCCTGGAAGCGGCCCAGGCCGTCAATTATCGCAACGCCGGGACAGTCGAGTTCATCTTCGGGCAAAATGGCGAGTTTTACTTTTTAGAGATGAACACCCGTTTGCAGGTGGAGCACCCGATTACCGAGATGACGACCGGGTTCGACCTGGTCGAACTGCAACTGCGGATTGCCGCCGGGGAGCCGCTTCCCTTCGACCAGTCCCAGGTGACACGCCGGGGCCATGCCATCGAATTTCGGATTTACGCCGAAGACCCCGTGACGTTCCTGCCATCGCCCGGCACGTTGAGCGTTTTCCGGCCTCCCGTGACCTCCGAACATGTCCGGCTGGATAGCGGGTTTGAGGAAGGCGATACCGTGACCCCCTATTACGACCCTCTGCTGGCAAAGCTGGTGGTCTGGGGAGAAAACCGGACCGAGGCGATTCAACGTGGCCGGGAAGCTTTGGCCGGTTTCCAGATTGAGGGCATCAAACATAATATACCGCTTCACCAGCGCATTTTAGCCGACGAGCGGTTCGTAAGTGGGCGGTACGACACGGGGCTCCTCAGCCGGTAGTTAGAGTTACAAAGTTTCCGGGGGAAGACACACACAATGTTCAGGCAAGGCAATTTCAGGGGTCACAGCAGGTGTTTTTGGAGTGGCTGGCTGGCCGGGCTGGTTTTGCTGGGTCTGGTCCTGTCGGCGTGCGGTGATACCCCGCCCCCTACCCCGGATTACTCCACCATCCTGACCCCGCCCTCGAACCCTAACCTGACCCCGACCGTGACGGCTCCCTTCCAGGCTGCCAGCAATATCACCACGCCTGCCGCTACCGTGGACGATTTGCCTACCGTTACCGAAAACTCGGCGGGATTGGAAACGCCTGACGCTTCGACCAGCCAGACCCTCCCGCCCACTCCCGAAAATACCCCCATTATCAAGCCGACGCCCTCGACCCCGACCGATGGCTTGTTGAACTCCGACAACCTGGGCATAACCACCTGGTCCGACTCGGATATAAACTGGGCCCCGACCGGCGACGTTTTTATCCTCCATGTCTTGCGGGAGAACTCCGACGGCGATTTTTACTATATGGTCCGCCCGCCCGACAGTATTATCGGGAGTTTCAAGCTGCCCCGCGACCTGGCGGGCTCGATGGTCTGGTCGCCCGATGGCCGCTACCTGGCCTATATTAATAAAGACCCGGCGACCTCGGCAGGTCCGGTCATTTTAATTGACAGCCAGCGCGACACTACCCGCAACAAGCAGATTTTCGCCGGGCCCTGTACGAACGTGACCTGGCAGGCTCCCGGTAAGATTGTGGCGGCCTGCGGCCTGGCGGTCTATCTCCTTTCGACCGAGGACGACGCCTCCCAGCCGGAAACGCTTTACCGGCTCGACAACGGGCGCTTCCCCAATTCGAATATAGACCTGGGCCTGATTTATACGGCCATCCCCTCGCCGGACGGTAACACCCTGGCGATTTTCGCCCTGCGCCGTCAGAAAGGGCCGATACCGATTGGCGAGGTCGGTTTTTACAACCTTAACACCCGCAAAATCTCGATTTTAGACCGCAACGAGCGCCCGATTACGGTCGTGGATTGGACCCCTGACAGCCGCTACCTGATTCTACGTAACCTGGTGGGTGGCGACTGGCTGGCCGCCTACACCTTCGATTTTTACCTGGCTGACCCTCAAACTCTGAAAATCAGCCAGAACCTGACTCGTTCCAACGATAAGTGTGACCCGATTCTTGGGACCAAACCGGAATGCCAGGGTGCGGCGGACTCGGCGGCGACGGTCCAGAGCCAGCGGGTGTTGTTTGCCCCGGATGGAAACCGCTATTTTGTAAGCGGCCTCCGGTATGGCGTGACGCCTGGTTCGCCCCTTTCCTCGGCGGAACGGTTGAGCAGCGCCACTATCGGCAGCAACCCGACCCAAATTTTAGAGACCAAAGTGGGCGAACGGGTGATTGGGTTGACCTGGTTGCCTAACGGGCATTATTTCTACAGCGTGGGCCTGGGTGATTTGGCCGCGCAAGCCTTCCTGGACGGAAAGCCGCTCGACGTACCGACCAGGGGCTTACCCATCCAGGTAACGACTACCCCCGGCCCTACCGCTACCAAGACCGGGCAGGGCGCGGTCCAGGGCCTGGCCGACGGTTTGACGCCTTTACCCGTAAAAACTTTTGTCCCGGTGACCCCGGCTCCTACTTCGGGTGCCCAGGCCACCACCGCGCCTGCCGCCGAAACGACCGCAACCCAGCCAACGCCGGTCCCGACCACCACCATCCCACCCACCCCGGCCCCTACCTTTACTCCCCTTCCGCCCGGCACTCCTTTGCTCGGCTTCGATACGGCTACGGCTCTGGCCCGTGTCTCGCCGACGGCCTTCCCGACCCCGGTTATCTACCCGACTCCGGTCATCAACACGCCAACGCCGACCCCCTCACCGACACCGTCCCCGGTTATTCCGCGCCCGGTCGCTTACTACATTTCACCGAGTGGTAACTGGCTCCTGGCGGTGGACCGGATTGCCACCTCTGACAAAAATGTCCAGTTCCAGGTCCGGCTCATCCCCTTTGCGGTAAAATAAATGCCAATACGGGCGGGAACCCGGTCTGCGGGTCTGACAAATACTAAATACTAAAAACTGAACACTAATCACTTTCCTACCCCTTAACCTGTAAAATAGTACAGTTGTTTCCGTTTTGCGGGTGAAGTATAATTCATCCCATGGACGAAGAAGATTACAGCGTGAAAGCTCGCAAGCTTATTACGGCCAGGTTGGACCGGGCGGCCCGGCTTACTGAGGCCGATTTGTTCACCATGAATTTGAATCTGCCACCCGCCTACAAGTACCAATCCATCCGGGAAGTCCAGACCATAATGGTTAAAGGCGCTTTCGATGCCCTCTCTTTTTCGGTTGAACTCGGCCTTTTCACCAAGCCGGAAGCCACCGCGTTCTGGCAGGAACTGCACCGCCAATTCGGCCAGTTGTGGCCGGAAGGGTCGGTTTCATAGTGGGTTTAAGCTAGAAAGTAAAGAATCTTGGAATATATCGAGCCTGAAGAAATCGAAGTTGACCGTCCCAAAGCCGAAATTCGTATAAAGTGGAATGATGGGCACGCCGGGTATACTGAGCTCTCGACCTTGCGCTGGAATTGCCCTTGCGCTGCTTGCAAAGGTGAGATGGGCCAACCGGGTCGCCTGGCTTTTATCAACCGGCTGAACCCTGAAGAAACCCGGCTGAGTCGGCTTGAAGCGGTCGGGCTTTACGCCCTGAAACCGGTCTGGGAAGACGGTCATGAAACCGGCCTCTACACTTACGAACACCTGCGTGACCTGTGCCAGTGTGAGGAATGCATGGCCGCCAAACCGGGCAAGTTTAAGAACCGTCGCCTGGTCGGTTAACAAGGAATTACCCATATTATAAAGTTTTATATTTAGATTTTTGCCATAGAAAGCGAGTTTATTATGACCCAGGAGCAAAATCCTTTAACTTTGATGGCGGTCCACGCTCATCCCGACGATGAGACCACCAGCGGCGGCCCTTCCCTGGTGAAATACCGCAGGGAGGGCGTCCGCACGGTCGTGGTGACCTGTACCGACGGGGCCGAAGGGGAGATGCACGACCCCGACCTTGACCCCGAATGGGCCTCAACCCGGATGGCTGAAATCCGGCGCGGTGAGATGGAACGGGCGGCCAGAGTGCTGAACCTTAGCGCCCACGAATGGCTCGGCTACCGGGATAGCGGCATGATGGGCACCCCAGCCAACGAGGACCCGGCCTCTTTTTGGAAAGCCGATATGACCGAGGCGACCGGGCGGCTGGTGAAACTTATCCGAAAACACCGGCCTCAGGTTATGCTGACCTACAACTCCAATGGCGGCTACGGCCACCCCGACCATATCAACGCCCACAAGGTTGCTTCCGCCGCCTTCGATTACGCGGGCGACCTGGACCGCTATCCCGCCGAGGAATTTGGCGAACCCTGGGAGCCGTCCAAACTCTACACCACCGCCTTTAGCCGGGCTTCCTGGCAAAAGGTCTGGCAACTCCTGCGCGAAAAAGGCGAACCCTGGCCGTTTGACCCGCCCAAATCGGAAGAAGAAAAGGAAGGCGAGGCTCCCCAGTCCGACACCGTGCCTAAAAAAGAATTGCCGCCCGAATGGGGAACGCCCAGTACCGAGATCACCACTCTTATTGATACGGGCGATAGCTGGAAGGTGGCTCACGAGGCTTTGATTACCCACCGCACCCAGATTGTCCCCACCCATGCCTTCTGGAAAATTCGCCAGGAATACGGCGACATCCTGGTCTCGACCGACTCCTTTATCCTGTTCAAGTCGCGGGTTCCGGCCCAGCGCCCCGAATACGACCTGTTCGCCGGGCTGCGCTAGATTTTAGCTAAATAAGAAACCCGTCCTCCCCGATTATCGGAAGGGCGGGTTTTTAATTCTTCTTAGTCATTCTCGCGGGCTTTGAGCCAGGCTGCCACGATGGCTTCGTCGAAGGGGAAGGCCAGTTGGGGGATTTCAGAGGGCGTGAAGAAGGCCAACTCCATCACTTCTTCGTCCTGGCCGCGTAAATTCCCGATGCTGGCGGCCCGTCCCCGGTAGACAACCAGGATAACCGGGTTGCCGGTGTGGCTGTAGACCCCCAGCAGTTCGCCCAGTTCGATGTCGAGGTTCGTTTCCTCTTTGACCTCGCGCAGGGCCGCATTCTCCACCTGTTCTCCCCGGTTGACATAACCACCCGAAAAGCTCCACAGCCCCTTGCCGGGGTCGATATTGCGACGGCCCAGCAGCAGTTTCCCGGCATGTTCCACCAGCACGACGGCGACCACCTTCGGATCGAGAAAATGAATAAAGCCGCAGGTCGGGTCGGGGCAGGTCTGGCGCATCTCGCCAAATTTTTCTTGCTCAATCAGGCGTTTGCCACAGCGCGGGCAAAAAGTTATTTCATTCAAGGCCATTTTGTTTTTATTTCTTTGATTTTCCGGTTAGCGGTTTACGCGCCCTTTATGGGTGAACGTTCCACGGTATTAATTAATTCTCGTTTAGCTGCCTGACCAGTTTGAAACGGTGGCGTGGGTTGTAGACCCGGTCGCAGTGGCCGCATGAACTGTTAATCTTGCGGCGGGTCTGGACCTCGGCGCGGCAGGTCGGGCAGCGGTAGAGATAGCGGTAGGGCCGGGGCGGAATTGGCAGGGCCCTCAGGCGGTCGCCCAGCCCAACCTGCTCCAGTTTCTGGCGAAAGAGGGCGGTATGCCCGCTCGGCAAGCCCTGTTCGTGCAGCCAGAGATGAATCATTTCGTGCAAAATTGTGTTGGCAAGCTCCGCCGGACCGTAGAGCTCGTGGTAAGAACGTGATAGGCGCATCAAACGGGTGCGCGGCCAGATTTTCCCGGCGGTACGGGTGAGGCGGGCGCTGATTTCGATACGGCATTCCGGCAGTTTGTCCTCGAAGTGCTGCCGGTTCAAGTCCTTATAGAGTTGCTGGGCCAGTTGGGAATTGATAGGAGCGGTCAGGCCGGGCGGGTTAGGGTTGGCGACTTGGGTCATAATTTCTTTCTAAGGGGTCAGACGCTAAAGTCAAAGCGGGTGGTTTTAGCGGGCAGTGAAATCGTAAAGACCGAGCCTTTGCCAAGTTCACTTTGGGCCGAAATATGCCCACCCATCAGGTGGCAGAACCGCTGGCTGATAGCCAGCCCCAGCCCGGTGCCGCCATATTTGCGGGTAGTTGAGGGGTCGGCCTGGGTAAATTGCTGGAAAAGTTTGCCGACCTGTTCGGGCGACATCCCGATGCCTGTATCGCTAATTTTAAAGTTAATCCAATCCCGGCCATCTTCCGGGGAAGGTTGGCGGCTCACCACCAGGGAAACCGTCCCTTTTTCGGTGAACTTGCAGGCGTTGCTGAGCAGGTTAAAAAGGACCTGCCGGACCCTGGTCAGGTCGCTCTCCATCTCGCCAATATCGGCGGGACATTCGACGGTAAGGGTATTGTGGTTTTTGTCGGCCAGGCCCTGGGCCGTCCCTACCACGTCATAGACGACCGGCCCAATCTTGAAATTTTCGATATAGAGTTCGACCCGTCCGGCCTCAATTTTGGAGAGGTCGAGAATGTCGCTGATAAGGTTCAGGAGATGTCCCCCTGCTATCTGGATTTTGCTCAAATATCCGGCCAGGCGAGGCTTTTGCAACTCTTCGGCTTCCTCCTGGGAAAGTTCGCTATAGCCGATAATCGCGTTCAGGGGGGTGCGCAGTTCGTGGCTCATATTTGCCAGGAAGACGCTTTTGGCCTGGTTGGCGGCGTCGGCCAGGTCGCGGGCGATTTTCAACTGTTCGTTGGCGGCTCGCAGGTCGGCGGTGCGGGCTTCTACCTGGGCTTCCAGGTTGGCGGCGTACATCTGGACCTGCTGGAACATCCCGGCGTTCTGGACGGCGATAGCGGCCTGGGCGGCCAGGGTCGTAAAGATGTTTATCTCGGTCTCGGTAAATTTATGTGAATTGGGGTAGGCGATATTCATCACCCCGATGACCTTGCCGCCCATTACCAGGGGTGCGCCCATCAACGCCCCCACGTAGTCGGACGGGGCCCCGTTGAACAGGGGGTTGGTTTGCATTTCCTCGACCCACTGGACCTGCCCGCTCCGGGCGACCTTGTAGGTAAACCCGTTGCGGCGAGGCTGGGTAAAGCGGCTGGTGGTTTCCTCGTTGGCGTTCTTGGCGGCCCCGATGGTAATCTGGTCGCGCTCCTCGTCGTACAAAAAGACGTGCGCGTTTTTGCCGGGCAACTGTTTGAGGGTCGCACTCAGAATCGTTTCTAGGACTTGCGGTAAATCGAGGGAGGCGCTGATACTGATAGTATCGCGCTGGGCCAGCTCAATTTTCTGGCGCTGCCTTCGCTCGAAAGCCAGGCTCCGGGCGTTCCCGGCAGCGGTGCCGAGCATGGTCTGGATAGTTTGCAGGCAAAGGTTCAGTTCCGGTGAGGTCGGCCAGGTGCGCTCGCTAAAAAAGACCAGCAGCCCGACCAGCAACCCGTTGGCTGTCAGGGGGAAGCAGCGCACGAAAGGCAGACCAAAGTCTTTGGTGAGGGTTTGCAACGCGGCGGTCACGGCCTGGCAATAGTTGGCATAATCGTAATCATAGCTGCGGGCGGGCAGTTCGGTCGCGCCCACCAGGCTGTTGATTTTAGTGATTACTTCGGGGGCTAAGCCATGCTGGCAGATTGGGGCCAGGGCCGCTTTGTTACTTTCGGCCAGCCAGAGGGCGCTGTGGGGCAAGTCAAGCGAAGCGTTCATTTCGCTTAAAATCGCTTCCAGGGCCAGGTCCAGGTTTTCAGTCTGGTTGAGGATGGCGGCTATGGTTGCCAGGGAACCCAGACCTGGCTTGCCTTCCTTCCCGGATGCTTGACCCTTTGCCTCGCCGGAAGTAATATCACTTTGTTCGATTTCGTTTAACAACGGACCCCCGGTCTTATGGTACAACGTGCGTGGGAACAGAACAGTTCTTGGCTAATTCATCTATTATAACTTTAGGGTATACCTTACTGCAACTCGCCTCTTAAACTTTAACGTGCTATTAAGATTTTTTAGCAGCACCCCTATTTTACAGTCCCGAATTGGGTTAATTAATCCCAAAATTGTCCCATTTTTATATTCATGTCCGGTCATTTCTCGCGGTTGCAACCCGTTCGTTTCACCACCAATTTTTTAGCCCCATTAATCAACGATTAATTTTGGCTTGGGATTAATTTCATTTATTTCCGGTAGGGTTGGCGGGAGCGAATTTTTTCCACGCGGCTATAGCCGGGGGATTCGGCCTCTTTTTAGCTTTATCGGAGAAAACCGTGCACGGGGTAGCGGTCTGAGTAAAAGTTTTTTACAGGAGAAGTATCTAATTGAATTATGCTGATTTTTTCCAGCCGGTATTGGGTCTGCTGGACTTTATTGATTTACCCGGCCTGATTAAAACCTTTGGGTACCTGGGGATTATTGCGATTATCTTTGCCGAGTCGGGCCTCTTTTTCGGCTTCTTCCTGCCGGGCGATAGCCTCCTTTTTACGGCGGGCGTGGTCGCTTCCGGGGTGCTTTTGCCGGATGCTAACGGCCAACCCCTTTTCAATGTCTGGCTGCTGGCCGGGCTGTGTTTCGTGGCGGCGGTATCAGGTGATAGCGTCGGCTACTGGTTCGGCAAGAAAATCGGCCCCCGGATTTTTACCAAAGAAGACTCACTCCTTTTCCACAAGAACCATATCCTTAAAGCCCAGGCTTTCTACGAAAAACATGGCGGCAAGACGATTGTCCTGGCCCGGTTCCTCCCGGTGGTGCGGACCTTTGCCCCGATTGTAGCCGGGGTGGGCCGCATGCGCTACACCACTTTCCTGGCCTATAATCTCGTGGGCGGTTTCGCCTGGACGGTTGGGCTGACCTTCCTGGGCTATTTCCTGGGTAACGCTATCCCCGCCGACCAGATAGACAAGTATCTTTTACCGCTTATCGGGCTTATCATCATCATCTCAATTCTGCCGACGGCGTTCCACATCCTCAAAGAAAAGGAAAACCGGGACCAACTGGCCGCGACTTTCCGCAAACTGACCCGCCGCGAAAGCCAGAAACCGGCGGAATAATTCCCCCAATTTCCCGCTTCCCGTTAGAGTATAATAGGCGCGACTTTCTTAAATGGTCGCGCCTCGGCCCGTCCGGTCGTTGAAATCGGTGGGATTACTATAATGGAAAAGAGCGGGAATTTTGTTTAATTTGAACCCGGCGCCGGAGCGGGATGTCAACCGGGCCTCATTCTTTGAAGTAGGCGTTTACCAACCCAAACGGACCCAGAATATCGGTACCCTGTGGCGCACGGCCCTTCAACTGGGCGCCAGCGGTCTTTTCACGATTGGCCGCCGCTACAACATCCAGGCCAGCGATATTTTCGAGGCTCCCCGGCATATCCCCTTGCGCCATTATCTCAGCTTCCAGGATTTTCAAAACGACCGTCCCGCCGGTATCCCGCTGGTGGCTATCGAGATGGGCGGCGAACGCCTGACTACTTTCCGGCATCCCGACCGGGCCTTTTACCTGCTGGGGGCCGAAGATAACGGTCTCCCGTCTTTTGTCCTGGAAAAATGTGATAAAGTGGTTTCACTCGAAGCGGTGCGCCAGCCTTCCTATAACCTGGCTGTCTCTGGCAGCATCGTCCTCTATCACCGTTGTTATCTGAGTTGAAAGTGGTCTTGAATAGAGGTTTTAATATGGATTTGCAAAAATACCTGGACCGTGTCGGCTATTCCGGCCCGGTCGCACCGGACTATCCTACCTTGCGGGCCCTGCACGTCGCTCACCTGCTGGCGGTGCCTTTCGAAAACCTCGATATTCACGCCGGGCGTAAGATTACGGTCGGGGCTGAACACGCCTATAAAAAGATTGTCGGCGAAAGGCGAGGCGGTTTTTGTTATGAGCAAAACGGGCTTTTTGGGGCGGTCCTGACTGCAATCGGTTTTGGAGTAACCTATCTTTCAGGGCGGGTAGCTCGGAAGTCAGGGGGTTGGGGGCCGGAATTCGACCACCTGGCGTTGCTGGTGGAAATTCCGGAAGATGCGCCCTACCTGGCCGATGTCGGTTTCGGGGAGAGTTTCCGGGAGCCGCTTTGCTGGAACGACACCGCGCCCCAGGCCCAGGAGGACCGCGAGTATCGCCTGTCCGAGACGCTGGAAGGGCGGATTTTAAGCCAGAAGTTGCCTGGGAAGGACTGGGAGGACCCGTATATTCTCAGCACCCTGCCGCGCCAGCTCGAAGATTTCGCCGGGATGGCCCACTACCACCAGACCTCGCCCGAATCGGGGTTTACCAAAAATCCGCTCATAAGCCAGGCTTTGCCGGGTGGCCGGATTAGCCTGACCGACAAACTTTTTATAGTAACGCGCCAGGGGGAACGCACCGAACTTCCGGTGACCGGTGTGGCGGCTTATTTTGAAAAATTAGAGCAGGAATTTGGCGTAAATTTATTGCCTGAACTCCGGCAAAATCTCGAAGGCCGGGTTAGCCCGGTAACCGGGGAGAATGAGAGTTAGTGGCGGTGGTTCTCGCGCCGTTTGTAGAGGATAACGGCTAACTGTTCCACCGTTAGCAAACTGTAACCTTTGCCGTCCAGCCAGACCAACGCCAAGTTCATTTCCCTGGCGTCCTGCCCGGCGGCCAGGATTGCCAGGGCCTTTTCATAATCACCCTGGAGGCGTTCTTCGAACTTAAGGCAGAGCCGGGCAAATCCCGCTTCCCCGAAAAGGGCCAGCCCGTCCTGGCGGGCGCTATCGGCCAGTTTTTTGATTGTGCTAAATTCGCTTATCATGTCCGTACTTCCTGACGTTTTTTACATACTATCGCAATTCTCCCAGTTTAGTGCCATTAAAGGCTGTTAACCTGATTCTTATAAGGTAACAGCCTTTTAATATTATGTAAATAGGACAAAGGCGTGGGAACCAGGGCGAATGCAAAGTCGTTGAACGTTTGCCCAAGGGCACGAAACAACGTTGAACGGGGTTCCGAACTGCGCCGTTGGCGAATAGCACAGCCGCCAACTTGTCATTCCGCGTCGCACGGCGCGCAGTCGCAGTCACACTGGTGTGTCGCCCTGGCGGAATCTAGCCCGTAGGTTCCCAGTGGGCAGCGCCGTTGGTGTATATCCCAATCATAAAGATATGAAGATTTTTTCGGACTTTGCAATTACCCTGCTTCTAAAAATCCCCACTTTGACCGGAGTACAACAGTTTAATATACTTACAGCAATATTAAAAAAGATTCAGGTCTGGAGTTTTTAAAAGAATGTCACGACAACTTGCTACAAAAACGTACCTCACCACCGAAGAAGTCACCGAACAATTCGGCTGGTCGCGGGATAGCCTCTACCGCTTTCACCGGAGGGACTTGATTCACCCTCAAAAATTCCTGGGGGATAAAAAGACCTACTGGGATATTGCCCGGCTTGAAGTTTTGCAGAAGGCAGTTATCGAGAAAAAAGGGTCAGCTTCCACTGCGGAGTTAGACTTCCCCCTAAAGAATCCCGCAGACCGCCCTGTCCATTCTGCCCCGGAAGAAGCACACGAGGTCGCAGACGGCCCCAATAGCACTACTTCGGACCTCGGATTGTTACAGGTCTGGCTCAACGAGTATTCCGGGCTTGGCCGGGCCGACAAGGAGAAAATCTGGCAGATAGCCACCGGAAAGCAGCCGGACAGCCCCGCCCTGGCCGATTTGAGGCCGGAAGAACCGGACTTTACCGATAAACTGCTCGAAGATTGGAGGCGCGAACGACCGGAGATTAACGAAAGTCTCTTAGGGCTTTTCGGGCGGTTGGAGCGGGCGGGACGTTCTTTCGAGCGGGACGTGGAGCGCGCCCTGGGGGTAAATAATCTCAAAGAAAGTGAGTTCGTGGTGCTGGCGGCTTTGCGCCGGATTGGGCCACCCTACGCCCTGACCCCGACCGACCTGTTTAAGTCCTTGCTCATTACTTCCGGCACCATCACCAAACGGTTGGTCCGGCTCGAAAACCGGGGTCTGATTGAGCGGCGTCCCGACCCCGCCGATGGCCGGGGCACTCTTGTCTACCTGACCCAGGCAGGGAAAGAACTGGTCGATAGGGCGGTCGCCTCCCCCGGCCAGGAGCCCTACAAGTGGCTGCAAAAGGTTTTAACCCCGCTTGAACGCAGAATGCTGGTCAGGTTGTTGCGAAAAACCCTGCGCGCCCGCGAATCCGAGCATTACTCCTGAGTTAAGGCTATCCCCAGCGCCACCGACTGCGGGCCTTTGCCACCGGGCGGCCCTCCCGGCTAATCTGCTGGAGACGCTCGAAAGTGCCGTCGGGCAGCGGTTCGAGCCATGTTTGAACCTCTAATTCGTGGCCGAGCAGGGCATAATCGAGATATTCCAGGTCGTAATGAAGGGGTGTTAGAATTTTACCTTCCGGCATCCCGGCGGGTTCGGCTTCCCACCCGGCGTTGTCGAGCAGTTCGAGATAGGCGGCGTTATTCATGTGGGCCTGGACATCCAGGTCAGAAAAGCGGACCCTGTGCCGGTAAATGGAAGGCGCCCGCTCCGGCCAGGCGGGCCATTCTGCTCCTTCCGGCATCGGGGTAGTACCGCCCGGCCAGAAATATTCGATAAAATTGGCCGGGACACGGGTCGGGCGACCGTTGGCTCCCAGGTAGACCCAGAGGGTATAGCCGGTTACGACAGGTTCGCCGGTTTCGTGCCGCAATTGATACTTGCGCTGCGAGGTGACCTTGCTGGTGCCGCCCACGAAAGTTTCCAGGTCCAGGCTGGCATAGGCCGGGATAGGCGTATGGAAATCGAGGACTGTCCGGCGGGTAATCCAGTCGCCGCCGTTGTTTAGGTTGGCCGAGCTATAATGGCGGACCGCGATGTCTTGGAGGAAGCGCACCGTGGCTGCCGGGGTCAGGAACCCGAAAAGGTTGCATTCGTCGTAGCGGACCTGGTAGCTTCTTACAAAATTGATGGCTCTTTCTGGCATAGCTTCTTTCCCCGGTTTGGCAGTCCTTTTTATAAATTCCCGGCCTATTATACCCCGAATTGCCTCTTATTTCACAAGCCACGCTATGTGCAGGGTTTTTCCGCAAGGTGTAAACTAGGCCGGTCCCATTCGCCTGGCCTTCCCGGATTTATAATTTTTTGAAAATAGCCAAAGATTAGAAGGAGAACGCGGAAACATGGCCGAGAGAAATTCACATTGTTCGTTCTGTGGAAATGCCTTCGAGCCGGAACAGCCCTGGCCGCGCCGCTGTGCCCACTGTGGCAATACGACTTATCGCAACCCGATTCCGGTCGCGGTCACGCTGGTCCCGGTTGACGATGGCCTGCTGGTAATCCGGCGAGGGGCCGGGAACGAGCGGGGTATCGGCGAGCTTGGATTGCCCGGCGGCTATGTTGACTTTGCCGACGAAAACTGGCAGGCCGCGGCGGCTCGCGAGGTCCGGGAAGAAACCGGGCTGCGGATTGACCCGGCAGAAGTCCGGGAGGTCCGGGTCTTTTCGGGCGGTCACGGCACCGTCCTGATTTTTGCCCTGGCGAAACCCCGGACCCTGGCCGACCTGCCCCCTTTCGAAACGAGCAGCGAAGCCACCGAACGTCTGGTCATAACCAGACCGGAAACGATGGCCTTTGAGACCCATACCCAGGTGGTCAGGGAATATTTTGAGGGCCGTTACCGCTAGATTTGCCCCCGGTACCCCTTACTCGCAATCCCCTGGCTGGTTTACTTACCGGGCTATTTACTGGCCCGGTAAGCCCTTTTTAAGCGGTACTTTTATAGTACTTTCCCCTGGTACTAGCCCCCTACTTTTCTCCCAACCGCGATTCTTCCCAGGGATTTTGAGCTCAACCCGGCCTTTATTATTACAGGAAACCCTATCCAAACCTCTTATGTTTAGTTGAATCCGTGCCCAGCTTTACCACAGTACCTAAACAATATTTCCTATGGATTCACTTGCTCCCCGGTTATATACTCTCATTAAGATTTTTACGATAGGGAATCGTAAAGCAGTTACTGGTCAAGCCTTACGGCTTACCAGGCTCAGAAAAAGGCAAACCAGTCGCGAGGCTGGGACGCAAAGCCATGGAACTCACGTAGTCAGCCAGGTTACCTGGGAGGCTTTTCATTAGGTAGTTTGCCTCCCTCGGTCCACTAGTTTTTTGGAGGCAGATAAATAATGAAATCTTTAGCTTTTTCTTTCGCGCGCCCGTTTAACCGGTACTCTTCAAAGTCTTTTCCCTGTGCCAATATTGCTTTAATAATTGTTCTCGTGACCGCCCTGGCCGCCGGGTTTGTAACTTCCCTTGGCACCGCCAGCGCCGCCACAACTTTTGGCGATAGCAATTTCGAGAAAATCTGGCAGCAGTCGGACGGTCCAGTCGCCGCCGGGCAGGCCAACCGCTCCTGGCTCTGGGGCCAATCCCTCTGGGTCGGCTACGAAGGCTACGACCAGGCCAAACCTAACGCCAACCGCATGGTCGAATACTTCGACAAAGCCCGCATGGAAATCAA
>MKTJ01000091.1 GCA_001898225.1 Chloroflexi bacterium 54-19 | reverse complement strand
AAGGCTAGAGTTCGGGTGACTATTGAAGTAATAGATTAAAAGGTAAATAAACGAATGGAACCTACCCTGACCCGGTAGGTTTTTTTTATTGTTTGTCCGTGCCCGAAATGAGTATTGATACTCATATGCCAGGGCGGGGCGTGCGGTTTAATTGAGGTGTTCGGTTGAAATAATCAAACAGTATAACCAAACAATAAAATCAGAAATAATCAAACAGTGGCGAAATCTAGCACCTTAACAGAACAACAAAAAAACCACATAAGGGAATTACATGATACGGGTCTGAGTGTTCGGAAAATAGCCGAACAATTGGGGATAAAACCAAACAAAGTATATTTAATAACAAGTAAAAAAACCGAAGCGATTCAACAGGAAAAGATTGCTGCACTTGTTTCAAAGCCAGTAGTTCAGGAAACCAGGAAGAGTGTTTTCGATATTATCGCTCGGTTAGAAGATTGCCTTGATGAAATCGAAGATTTGAAAGATACGCCAGGCCAGTTAAAAGACAGGGTGGCGGTCCGTACCGAAAAGCGCATGTTGATAGCCGAGGCGCGGGCAACACTCGAAAGTATTTATAACATCAAACTCTTAAATGACTTTATTGATACAGTCACAACCATTCTGGAAAGCGAAGCACCTGGCTCCCGCAAGCGCATCTTTGACCGACTTGAGCAAAGCGTTAGGGGATTCGCTGCTATCAGCTTGTTCGCCTCTAATAGAACCGGACGAATCGGAAGTAACCCAGGAGTCGGAGACTAACCCGGCAAAGGTTTATGCCAGAAAGTATTGGCACGATTTCCGTCAGTGGATGCTCGATTGCATCGTTTGGAAAGACGATGAAGGCCCGACACCTTATCAGCTTGAAATGGCTGAAACCCTTATCCGTGAGAAACGATTGTCCGGTCGAGGTCCGCACGGTTTGGGTAAAACGAGTTGGAACGCCTGGTTAATCCTGTGGTTCTCTACCACCAGGGATGCTGCTGAAACCGATTGGAAGATACCGACTACCGCCGGGGCCTGGCGGCAACTTTCCCGGTTCCTGTGGCCGGAAGTCAAGAAGTGGGCTAAACGTCTTCGCTGGGATATTATCGGTAGGGAACCGTTCCACCCGATATTCGAACTTCAAAAGCTTGCGCTTAGTCTGAAACATGGTGAGGCTTTTGCCGTTGCCAGCGATAACCCAGAACTGATTGAGGGGGCGCATGCTGACCAACTGCTTTACATTTTTGATGAAAGTAAGGCAGTACCGGATGCGACGTTCGATGCAGCCGAGGGGGCTTTTGCTAACACCGGGGCTAATTCTCGGATAGAAGCTTTTGCAGTCGCTATGTCAACGCCTGGTGAACCGTTGGGCCGGTTTTACGATATTCAATCAAAGAAACCGGGGCTTGAAGATTGGGCGGTTCGGCACGTTACTTTTGATGAAGTGGTGCGGGCCGGTCGGGCAACCTGGCAGTGGGCCACTCAACGTAAAAAGCTTTGGGGTGAAGACAGTGCTCTTTACCAGAACAAGGTATTAGGGAAGTTTGCCAGCCAGGATGAGCAGGGTATCATCCCACTCGCCTGGGTAGAAGCTGCCAACGAGCGTTGGAACGAATTGAAGGATAACGGACAATTATTAGAACTGGGTAAACGGTTGGATGCGGTCGGGGTGGACGTTGGCGAGATGGGGGATGAAACGGTTATGGCTCTCAGGTCCGGCCAGGTCATTATCGACATCATCCACAATTCCAAGCAGGACACGATGGCAACGACCGGCAAGGTTTTCAGCATTATTTCAAGTCGCAAGGGTCGGGCGGTCGTAGATGTAATTGGTATTGGGGCCGGTGTGGTTTCTAGGCTCAGGGAATTGACCCAAACGCAGGACCGCTATACCAGCTACAACGATGAAAAGGGCATGGGTGTCGTGCCATTCCACGCTGCCAGGGCTTCAGAACGTATGGACAGTAGTGGTGAGATGGGTTTTATCAATCTCAGGGCCGAAGCGTGGTGGGCGATGCGGGAACGGTTAGACCCGGCCAATCATAGCGAGGTTGCCCTACCACAAGATGATAAATTGACCGGCGACTTGGTTGCCCCGCGTTACAAAGTGACTTCGAGCGGCAAATACCAGGTCGAAGCCAAGGCCGATATTAAGAAACGGATTGGTCGGTCAACGGATACGGGCGATGCGGTCATTATGGCTTACTGGCAAGAAGTTACCAGAGAGTACGGCATGGTAAGCGATGAAATCGCTCAGGAACTGGCGAACTACGATGGCAGTGGCTGGTAGCTAGCGGTTTGGTCGAGCGGTTGGTAGGTAACAAAGGTCAAAATGGATGACGATTCAATCACAGTTCAACAGGATTACGATGGCGATTAACGCGGCGATTAGTGCCTATAAGATGACGTATGTGGACCCGATGAAGGAGAACGCTTCCGCGCAGTTCGTTAGTTATAACGACGCCTATACGCAGCGCTGGGCCTTCTACACCAACTCCATCTTCGACCGTTCGCACAACAACTGGACGCAACTGGCCCGCAACTACAACCTCTACAACAAGATTCGTTCGATTATCAACCCGGTCCCCGCTACCGTCAACTTCTACGCCCAGGCCGTCTATCCGGGCGGTTTGTCTCCCGATGGCAAACGCTTGCCCGATGACGTACCGACCGCCATGCCCTTCCCCGACGATACCGACGAGAACTTGATGGCCGCCATCGCCCAAATCTGGCAGTGGTCCAACTGGTCGGTCGGCAAGTCCATCCTGGTTAAGAATTGTGCGGCCCTGGGCGACTACCTGGTCGAAGTGGTGGACGACGTGGAGCGGGGCAAGGTCTACTTCGATGCCAGCATCTGGCCCGGCTACGTGACCGACCTGACGCTGGACCCGCAGGGCAACGTCAAAGACTATATGCTCGAATACCAGACGACCGATAAGGACGGTAGAAACCACAAGTATCGCAAGGTCGTGACCAAAGAATTTTTTACCGAATACCTGGACGACCAGGTCGTGAGCGATTACGACAACCCCTACGGCTTCGTCCCGGCCTACTGGTTCAAACATTCGGACATCGGCGGCAAGCACGGTCAGCCCGCATTCAACTCCTACACGACCCTCATGGAACTTAATAGCCGGATGGCCCACGTGAGCGACCACATCGGTAAGAAGATTGGTGCGCCTTCCATCCTCGGCAACATTAAAACTCCTGCCCAAATCGTCAAGCTGTTCGATACGACGAACCAGCAGGCCAAAGCCCGGCAAGCCAGCGACTACGCAGGGCCGGACGCGCCCAACTCCAACGCCGATTCAATGTACATCCTGACCACGCCCGATTCGGTCGACATCAAGCCCCTGTCCGGCGACCTCAACATTGCCGATGCGCTGGAATTCATGAAGGCGGTGGCCGATGAGGTGGATGCCCGCAACCCTGAGATAACCTTTTGGGACAAAGTAGCGGACATGAACGTGGCGACCGGACCGGGCATCGACCGGATAAGCGGCAACGTCAAAGGGCTGGTCTGGGACGCCGCCGCCATCTATGACAAGGGCAATATCAGCCTGGCTCAGATGGCGACCGCTATCGCCGGGTTCAGGGCCAGGGAAGGTCGGGCGGGTTGGAGCAGACGGACCCGTCAGCAGCAGAAGTTTAACCTGTTCGACTTGCAGTCCTACGAACGTGGCGACCTGGACTTTTCCTTCGCCCCTCGCCCCTTGATTGCCCCGACCGCCCTGGAAAAAGCTCAGGAAAAGCAACAGTATTGGGCCGGTATCACCTCAGAAACCGGGGCCGGTATCCCGCTCGAAGTGGCATTGGAAGACGATGGCTGGACGCCAGAAAAGCTTGCGAGGATTGAACAGGCCAAAGCAAAGACCGAACAGGCTCAAGTAGACAACATCCGCCGTCAGCAGGTTCTAGCCGCCCAGGACACGCCGCCACAACTACCACAGGGGAGGACGCAGTGATGCTTGAAGAACCTACCCGAAGCTTAAAGGATGAACCTCACTTTGTCGGTGAGCGATGGTGTCCGCTTTGTGGTCATCGTTGGGTTCAGGTAGTTCATTGGAAAACCAGGGGGATTGAGTGCCCGAATTGTCACCATTCTGACCCTGAGTATAGCTGGCTCGGTACTTTCGTTGATGAGCAAGAGGAAAAGGAAAAAAAAGAGTAATGGCCGAATATATCTTTGTTGGGAAGATGCGCGAAGGCGATATGGCAGCCTTTACCCAGATTTTCAAGGGGTTGGGTGTCTTGAAAAACCTGGGTTGGTCATTCGATGATATTTACAACATCCTTGACCAATATACCGAGCATAAAGTTTCACCAACCTATCAAGAGGTGGTGGAAGCCTTGCGCGAGCGGGAGAATTCCTACCGGGATGTAATGGCAAGATTGGAAAAAGCGGAGGCCCGCCGCGAAAAAGACCTGGCATCCTGCAATAAGGAGTGGGGTGAAATCAACGTTGGTTTGCAAAATAGAATTTCCGATTTAGAAGAAAAACTCGGTTACGCACAAAAGGCTATCGATTGTCTTTCGGATGAGCATCGGAGGGAACATCAACGCCGGATTGAGTTGGAAGACCAATTTCTTACTAACAAAGAGGCCCCGGTTGTCAACGATACAGGGAAAGTCATTGCAATCGTGTTGAACAATCCTGGCGCAAACCCCGCTGTTATTGCTGGAAAGGTAAAGAAAGTTTTGGAAAATGAAGCAAAACGATACGTCCAGGGTTAAGCGTCTCGGTCCTTCCCTCAAGTGGACGGACGCCGACCTGGACAAATTATCCCAAATTAACCCAAGCGACATAGCTGCGGCAGGGGTGATTTGGAAGGAGAATAGCCCTAAAGGATACGAGAAGTTACTGGAAGCGAAGGTCGAAGAAAGAACCTGATGGCTAGTGCAAACTTCGAAATCATAATCATCGAGTGTGGGCCGATTATCTTTTGGAGTGATGGATTTCAAAAACGGTGGCGTTTCTTTTTTGTTGAGGATTTAATGATACAACCGAAATTTGGAATTGGACAAAAGGTCCAGATTGGTGAAACCAGCGAATTGGCTTTTAGACCAGGAGAAACGATGTTCGTCGTGAGCATTTCCAACTTTAACAACGGTAGTAAGGATACTTTCCTTTACACCTGCCGTTTCACCTATCCGAACGGGGTTTCTACTGGATTGACCAGCATTGAAGAGAGATTCTTGGAGCCGTTTGTAAATGGACCCGCAAACTAACGACAAGCAGTCCGGCAACCAGAACAAGGTCGAGGCCGCTGTAACCGCCGCCCTCTTCCTCTACGACCCGGCCAAACGCGCTTACAAGTCGCTCTCGACCGGGCGCTACCTGACCGCGCAGGAAGTCCGTAAGGTGGTAGACGCGGTCATTGACAGCTACCAGGCCGAGTTCGTCGCCATCTCGGCTAGACTACAGGCCGGGGAGCTGTCTCTGGCCGAATGGCAGATGCAGATGGCCCAGGCGGTCAAGGGTTTGCACGTGGCAACGGCGGTGGCGGCTAATGGCGGTTTTAACAACATGAGCCAGGCGGACTACGGGTTCGTGGGGTCTCAGGTAAAGCGACAGTACCAGTTCTTGCAGGGCTTTGCCGACGACATCGTGTCGGGCAAACAGTTGGTCCAGAGTGGCAGTTTGCTTAACCGGACCAAGCTTTACGCTCAGGCAGCCCGTGGGACTTATGAGCAAACCGCCCGACGGCGGGAAAGGTTAGCCGGGTCGACCGAGGAAAAACGCAACCTGGGAGCTTCCGACAGTTGTCAAACCTGCCTGGATGAAGCGGCTAAAAGTTGGCAACCGATAGGGACACTCAGGGCGATTGGGGATAGTTTGTGCCTGGCTAATTGCCGTTGTGAGTTTTCGTACAAGTAAATCTAAAGGAGTTGTAAAGAAATGGCTGATGTAGTCCCCACAAGTATCAAATCCGATTTGATTACCGGGCAGGTTGACCTGGACACCGATACCTTATACGTGATGTTGGCGACTGCCAGCTATACCCCTTCCGCCTCCCATAATCGCCGGGATGACGTTACCAACGAAGCAAGCGGGACCGGTTACACGGCAGGTGGTCAGGCCCTCGGCACCGTCACGGTTTCGACTTCCGGCACCGATGTAATTGCCGATGCGGCTGACGCGGTTTGGGCGAGTAGCACGATTTCCGCCCGCTACGCCATCGTCTACAAGCACCGGGGCGGGGCCAGTTCAGCCGATGAATTGGTCGTTATCAAAGACCTGGGTAGCACGATTTCCAGTACGAATGGAAGTTTCACCGTGCAGTGGCACGCTACCGATGGCTTCTTGAAACTTAGCTAAAGATGCCAGCACCAAAAATCATATGTAACGGCTGTGGGCGGCTGAAGAATAAAAATTGCTTTTTGGTGCTGGACCGTCCGACCGGGCAGATGCGTTTGGACTGGCGGCACTACTGTGACAGGTGCCGTCAGAAAGCGGATAAGGTGAAGCATGGCACAGGGACTCTACAGCGATAAATTTGTCCTCAGAGATAAACCCTACCAGTTTGTTCATAACGAGCGGTTCAAAATCTGGTATGCCTGGGTCTGCCGTCATTGTGGGATTGTGCGATTGGAATATCTGAGGACCGAGGAACGCTGGTTTTGTGATGTATGCCTTATCAGGAGACGATTGGGTACCGGACCTTTAAAATCAACCAAGGCCAGGAAGGATTAAATGGCAATCGCCTATCTTTTAGCCGAATACAAACGCCTTACCACGGCCCGTAGACCTACCCGCTATTGTGCTGTTGACGATTACACGGAGTTAATCCGAGCTGATGACGGGGATTGGCGAGAAGTCGAAATCCCCGGCAATTATGCCATTGTCAAGGTAAGGGCAAGTGTCAGCACCTTAACCATAATAGCGGCCGACCCGGCCATTACCTATATCCCGTTAGCTGCTTTAACTACGAAATTGTCCAACCTGACCACCGCACAACGAAACAAACTACTGACCCGATTAAACAACATTGGTTTCACTAATGCTCAAATCGTCGCCAATATCGGTACCCTCGCAACCGCTACGTTAGGCCAGCTACTCAAGTATATCGCAAGGAATTTCAACCTGTCGGAGTATGACGCCGCAACCGATACCATAACTCAAACCGGCCCTGCTGTGGAGTGTATTCCTATTGATTTGATTGATGCGTTGGTGCAATAGACATGGCTATCACCACTCCCGTTATAGCTAACTTCAATCTTCCGAACGGCAGTAGTGTCTATTCGTACGGCCCTTTCGGACCCGATCCTATCTGGAGTGGCGATACTTCCCTGACGATCAATTCAAACGCCGCTAAAGCTAATGGCGGGTGGGGCGACGTCTACACTTCCAATTCCGGCTATACCGACTCCGAAGCTTATGCGACGGTTGCGGCAACCGGGGGGACCGACGGTTATCTTGAAATAATGCTTCGTGGTTCCGGTGGCAACTCAGGTAACCCCAGTTATTACAGTATACAGTGGAGCCAGCATGATAACCATAATGACGTTTGGCGGGTCTATCGCAGCGCCGGTGGGGTCTATACCCAGCTAGGCGCTCAGTTCACCCAGGCTCCTTCCCCTGGGCACCGTTTCGGGATAACGGCGGTTGGTAGCGCTATCAACGGCTACTATGACACGGGCAGTGGTTTCGTTACCAAGGTTACGACCACCGACACGTTGCACACAAGCGGTAGCCTGGGCTTTGAACTTTACGGCACCAGCGCGATTGACGATTTCGGGGGTGGCGCCCCGGTAGCGGGCGGGACCAATGGGACGGGAGTGGCCGGTAGCGATACGATTGCCCTGGTAAGCCCCTCCGCCGCTGGAAAAGGCGCGGCAAGTGTTGTCGCCGGTAGCCAGGTGGTCACATTTGCCAGCCCTACGGCAACCGCAAAGGGGGCCGGAATAGGCCAAACCAACAGCCAGACTATCGCGGTTAGCAGCCCTGCCGCTACCGCCACCGGGATACAAAACCCCACCGCCCAGGCCGGCAGCAGCACCATTACCCTGATTTCACCAGCCGCCACTCCTTCCAGCGATGCAACCGTCCAAGCCAACAGCCAGGTCGTTACCCTGTTGTCCCCGGCGGCAACGGGTAGCGGTGATGCTGTGGCACCGGCCAACAGCCAGGTCGTCAGCGTAGCTAGCTCGTCGGCTTCAGCCACCGGCACCGCTACCGGCCAGGCTGGAAGTACCGTCATAGCGGTAGCCAGCCCGGTCTCAACGGGACAGGGTGATGCAACCGCAACGGCGGCCAGTCAAAGCCTGGTCGTCACCAGCCCGATTGCAACCGCTACGGGCAGTGCGGTCGGTCAGGCCACCAGTCAGTCCGTGACGCTTGCCAGTCCGGCGGCTACTGCGACCGGAACGGCTACCGTCCAGGCAAGCAGCCAGACAATCACGGTCAGCAGTCCCACGGCAACGGCTACGACTTCCGGTAATGCCACGGGTCAGGCGGGTAGTTCGGTTATCACGCTTGCCAGCCCTGCGGCTGTGGGAAGCGGTGCGGCGGTTGCCCCGGTGGTTAGCCAGACCATTACACTGACTGGCCCGGGTGCTACCGCAAGTGGCGATGCAGTCGGACAAGCTGACAGTCAGACCGTTACGGTCGATAGCCCGATAGCAAGTGCAAGCGCCACCCAGAACCCGGTCGCCCAGGCTGGTAGCGATACCATCGTTGTCAGCAGTCCCCCGGCTGTGGGCGTGGGGTCGGGTAGCGCGGTCGGTCAGGCTGGTAGTAGTCTGATTACCATCAGCAGCCCTCAGGCTGTCGGTAGGGGGACGGCTACCGTCGCGGTGGGCAGTGGCACCATTACGTTTAGCAGTCCGCCCGTCAGCGTCCGGGTGGATAGCACCGGCCTGGCCGGGTCGAGCACCATCCTGGTCGCAAGCCCCCCGGCCATTGGAACTACCGATTCACGAATCCAAACCGGCAGTTACGGTACCATCCGGGTTGTTCGCAGCCAGGGTCGCGCTACCGTCAAGAACAGCCAGGCCCAGGCCGTTGTAATTGTTTCAAAAGCACGAGTTGAAGTGGGAGAGTGATAGATAGATGGCCCAGACGTATGATTTCGTAGCACGCAAAGGTAGTACCAGCCGGTCGCTCGAATTTACTATCGACTCGACCAATCCCGATGATGATTTTAGTGGGGTCGTCTCGGTCAAGTTCTACATGCGGAGTAAAGCGCGGGGCGTCACTACCAACAAGGTCGACGGTGTGGAAGTCGCTTCTTTCGAGGTTGCCGAGGATGGCAAGTCCGTCGCCTGTCGTTACGATTGGCAGGCCGCCGACGTGAACGAGGAAGGTAAATTCCTCGGTTATGCCAAAACTACCGACGCGGCGGGTAAGACCGACCGCTTCCCGGCGGAGGATGACGGCGAATTTATTAACATCCTTATTCAACCCAATTTCGAGAGTTAGGGGAGGGCAATCAGGTATGACCGGAACAATCAACCGCCAGGTCTTCAAGGGCGAGAAGGTTTATCTAGGCCCGGCCAAAAAAGAGGATAATGAAATCATCTGGAAGTGGTATCAGGACCAGGAATACTATCAGATGGCTTATGGCGGTTCACCCTACGCCATTACCCTCGAGTCGATTGAAAAAGAGGAAGCCAAATTTAACGATGACAACACGGTAAGTGAGTTTCGCATCCGTGAAAATGGGACCGACCGGTTGGTGGGCCTTACCTGGTTGAGTGGGATAGACCGCAGTTTTGGGACTTCTCATTTGAGTGTCAATATCGGCAACCCTGAGGACCGGGGCAAGGGCTACGGCAGTGAAGCAATCAGGCTCATCTGTAGCTACGCTTTCAAGGAGTTGCGCCTGCACCGGGTCGCTCTGGTCGTCTACCAGTACAATGACCGTGCCTTCGAACTTTACAAGCGTTTGGGGTTCAAAGAGGAAGGTCGGGCCAGGGAGGCGATCTACCGGAACGGTCGGTACTTCGATTGTATCCAGATGGGGATGCTTGAAGGCGAGTTAAAGGCATAGGCGGTTATGTCGACGGCACTTATGATGGACCGAGAGGAAAATCGCGAATACGAACCGCTCACTCCCAAAGAGTTGGAGGTGATGGTCCTTTACTCCAACCCGTATTTTGAGAATGGTTATATTTGTGACAAACTAAGCATCTCTATCAACACACTAAAAACCCACATCGCCCACATCTTCGATAAATTCGGGGAAGCCGACCGCTACAGCGCCTCAATCAAGTTTTTCCGTCTTTACCCTAGCCATCGGAAAATACTCGAAGACCTTATTGATTCGACTTCTTAAATAAATATCATACTCGGGTATGACGCGCCTTTAAGACAACATTGGTTAAATGAGACTGAACACCCGTATCAGTCTTTTTTATTTGTTTATCAATACCTCGAAATCAGAAGAGAAGAAAAGAAAAGGGCGAGCAATTATGACGCAGGAAGACCCGAACAAGCCGAATGGCGGCCAACCCAATCCCGACCCGAACGAAGACCCGGCAAAACAGGGCGGTGGTAATGGTGGTGGCGGTGGGCAAGAAGACCGCTCGAAGTGGGGCCCGGTCCAGTGGAAACAGTTCGCGGAGGCTCAGGAAGCCGAGGCCAAAAACGCCAAAGGTCAGCTTACCGAAGCGACGGGCAAGCTCACCAAGTACGAATCGGAGAAAACTGAGGCTGAAAAGAAAGCCCAGAAGGACGAGGAAGAGCGACAACGCAAACAAGGCGAGTTCGAGCAGTTGGCAAATACCAAAGAAGCCCGCATCAAAGAATTGGAGCCGCAGTTGCAAGCCGTGACCGCCGAACGGGACGAATACGCCGGTATCCTCATGGCCCAGCTTGAGGCCGAGATTAAGGATTGGCCCGCAGAGGCTAAGAAGACTGACCCCGGTAAGGAAGTGCCGCTAAAACAGCGGGTCGCCTGGAAAGACAACATGAAGCCCCTGGTCGAAAAGTTGGTCGCGGCCCCGGCCAGGCAGGGCAACCGGCCTAATCCGACACCTACGGGTAGCGCCCCGAATCTGGATGATAACCGGGCTAAACAGGCCCAACGCATGAGTATTTTCCGGTAGCGACCGGGAACAGGAGAATTAAAAGATGGCTGATTTAGCTCTCGTTACTGCCAATAGTGTCCACATTGTAGAGACGATCAAACAGCACACCGTCCCGATTGCGGAAGCGGTGGTGGCCGGTTACGCCGTCCGGCAAGATACGGCCAGCGGGAAGTGGACTAAAGCTAACGCGACGACCGCCGCCGAGGCCCGCGCCCTTGCTATTGCCGTAAAGACCGGCCAGGCGAACGAAGCGGTAACGGGCCTGCAAGTCGGTATCCTGGACGGCTATGACCTTTCCGGTTGCAGCTATGATGACCCGATTTACTTGTCCGACACGGACGGGAAACTTTCCACCACGCCCGGCACCGTCACCGTCCCGGTCGGTCGCGTAATCGCGGGAACTTCCAGCCTGTTCGGCAGCGGCTACGACAAACTGCTCGAAGTCAACATGTTCGGTGTGGAAGCGGCGGTCGCCAAAGATGCCGGACGGGTCGTCGTAACTTCCGAACTCCTGGCCGCCTCGGTCGATAAATGGGTTTTTATCGCCGATAAAGCCTACAAGGTCACGGCCGTCAACGAAATCCATTCGGTGGTCGGCGGTTCGAGCGCTGCGGTTCGCCCCCGCAAAATTACCGATACGAGCGCCCCCGGTGCTTCGGCTGGCGCTAACGTCAAGGAACTGACCACAGCGGCGGCTGACCTCACTGCGACTATCAACACTACCCAGGCTTTGACGCTCTCGGCCACCGCTGCCGATTTGACACTGGCGGCGGGTGACAAAATCGGCCTGGATTTTTCGGGCACGCTGACCGGCCTGGTAGGTCTTATCGAAATCGTTCTTAAAGCGGTCTAAATCTTTTTTGAAGGTTTGAAGGAGAATTACAGTAATGGCTAACCAGACGTTGTATGGTTTTCACACCATCAAAGATTTAGCGCAAGAGCGGTTGACCGACCAGCTCGTCCCCCAGGTCCAAACCGCCATTCAGATGGCGTTGGCCGAATACGAACGGCAAAAGGATAGTTTCCTGGCCCTGTTCGTAATGCGGACCACCCAGTACAAACTCCAATTCAAGACGACCGCCAAGATGCGGTTGCAGCCGTTGGATGAACAGGGCCGCGCCCGCCCGGTCCAGATTTTCGGTAAGTATGATGTGGCCTGGCCGCTTCAAAAGGCCGGTATCGCCTGGGGTCTTAACCGCCAGGCGCGGGCCAAGATGACGGTAGCGGATGCCGAACGCCTGACCGCTGCCTTCCTGACCGCCGACTGGCTCTGGCTGTTGGAACACATCCTGGCCGCCCTTTACACGAACGTCACCTGGACCTATACGGATGATGAGTACGGCGCCCTGACCATCAGCGGCCTAGCCAATAACGACAGCGTCACCTATCAGTTGATTAAGGGGGCCGCCGGTCCCAGCACTGCCGACCACTATTTGGCCCAGGCGAGTGACATCGACGATACCCACAACCCCTATCCGACCATCTACACGAAGCTTTCCCAGCGACCGGAAAACGCCGGCAAAGTCATCTGTCTGATTCCGTCGAACCTGAAAGACGACACGATGGCGCTTGCCAATTTCCACGAAGCCAAAGACCCGAACATCGACCCCGGCGCAAACGCTTCCAGCCTGATTGGTAGTTTGGGAGTGGAGGTGCCCGGCACGGTCATCGGTTACACCGACAAGTGTTGGATTGTCGAGTGGGAATCGCTACCGGACGACTACATCATTGCGGTCACTTCCGAAGGTGAGAAACCCCTGGCTTTCCGCGAAGAACCTGAAGCCGAATTGCAAGGTTTCGCCCAGGTCGCTCAACGCCTGGACCATCCGTTTGAAGAAACCCATTGGGAACGCATCGGCGGCTTTGGGGCCTGGAACCGCGTCGGTGCCCTCGTTTACCGGATTGGAAACGGGACCTACGCGATTCCTTCTGGTTATGACAGCCCGTTACCGTAGTCAAATCGGTAAACCGGACAGTCGGTCAGACAACCAACCAACCAACCAACCAGGAAAGGAACTAAGGGCAAGTAATGGCAAGTTCGCAACACATAGCAGTCTTACGTGGCACCTCGATGGACCGGATTAAGGCCGCGACTGAAAAACTTGCCCATCGGTTCGAGGGTGTGGAAGCGCCGGACCTGGACCGGGTAAGTGGACGCAACAACCCCGAACTCAAGTTCGCGCAACAGCTTGACCTTTTGGCCGGGGTGTTGGAACAGGTTTTAGGTTCTACCAGCCTTATGCAAGCCAGCAACGATAACCGGGTCAACGAGCTGGAAACCAGGCTTGAGGCAAGTGCTAAGTCTCTACGTGAAAACCAGGAGGGGGCCGACTCCATCATCAAAGACCACCAGGCTTATATCCAGAAGCTGGAAGAGCAGTTGGCCGAAGCTCAAACCCAACTGCTAGACCTTACCGGTCAGTTAGAAACGGTTAAAGCTGACAAAGCCGATAAAAGTCAGGGTAAGGGCGGTAACAAATGAGCCTTACCAGAGATGACGCCCTGGCCTACCTGCAAATGGAGTTTTCACAGCAGCTAGACGACACCGGGATGGCTGACGACGACTCGCCCGAAGGTTTCGAGAGCGCCATCAATGCGGCCCTGCGTGAGGTCGGCTTCACCCGGTCGCAGTTCCTTACGGCGGTCGTGGCCGATGAGGACGAGGGGGCGTTCGAGGCCTTCCTCGAATACTTTGCCCTGAAACGGTTCTCCAAGTACGTGGCTCAGAACTTCGATGTTTCGACCGGGGGCGACAGCGTGCGGTTGCAACAGATTTTCGCCAACATCAAATCGCTCCTGGCCGATGCGACTACGGCGGCCCAGGTCTACGGGTTGGGCGGTAGCTACAGCAGTTCGGCCTATTCCTGGCAGGAGCTTGATTTGGGATTTCTCGCTAAGAACGAGTACGAGTGTGAGGTCTAGCGGCTATGGCAAACACCGCGCCTTTTATCTCCGACCGGGTCAAGCTGAAGCTTCGAGAAGTAGCCGAACGGTTTATGACTTCGACTTGTGACATCAAACGGCAGGCGGCTACCACTGGTTCCAGCGGTTACAACCAGCCGAACCAGAGCGGAGTCTGGACGACTACTCCGAATGGCGCGGGGGTGAAGTGCCGGTTGAAACAGCAGAGCGTCACGGTCACGACCGGGGAACAAATCACGAAAGAAAAGACCATCGTCGAAAACCGCTTCCAGGTCGAGCTGCCCTACGGGACCGACATCACGGTCAAGGACCGGCTTTACAACGTGCGCGACCGGGACGGCAACACGATTGACCCGACCATTGTGTATTTCGATGTGAAAGAGCGCATCCCGGACGATTCGAGAGTAACGGTGGCGGTTGAAGCCATCCATTGATTAGCAAAAGCAGAAGCAAAAGGAGTTTTCGATGGCACGTACTGCTAGAGCCGTTCAACAAGTCACCCGGTCGGGCCTGGCCGCCACCTATAGTGCTCCCGATGCCTCGAACGGCGAAACCATCCCGAATGATGGTAAAACGATTTTACATATTAAGAACACGAACGGCACGCCCCTGACCGTGACGATTGCCACGCCTGGCACGGTTGACGGCCTGGCCGTGGCCGACCGGACCGTAACGGTGCCGGCCACCACCGGTGACCGCTTCATCGGCCCGTTCCCGACCGGCACTTATAACCAGCCGGGTAACGTCCTGAACGTCGATTATTCGTCCGCTACGGGCGCAACGGTCGCGGCCCTGAGCATTCCGGCCTAATCCGATGCCACTCCAATGGAACGGCAACCAGATATTAGCCAAATTGCGACAGGCTGAAAAAGAGGGTTTGCTGGATACGGATGCCGACATCCTGGAAGAAGCTGACCGGCGGGTTCGCAAGGACACGACCAATTTGGAAATGAGTATCGACATCCTCCAGCCGCCGACCGCTACGGGCGAAGGTTTTACCAGCCAGGTCGGGTCTGAGGAAGCTTATGCCGCCATCCAGGAGTTAGGTCCGGCAGATGGCCGCAAATACGGCTATACACCATATCTCAGACCGGCCCTGGATATTCACGGTAAGAACCTGGCGGGCAACATTAAGAAACACTTTGGAGGTTAAGCACGTGGCATTCAAATCATCCAACGAACTGAGGGTCGAGATTGGTTTCGAGCGGGGCCGGATGGTGCCGCGCCACGTTTACCGGGGCGATACCGAAATCCAGGTCAAAGAAATGTCGCAAACCCCGCACACCCTGACCTTTATGGCCGACCTGGGAGCCGAACTGGTCGCACCTATCGCGCCCCTCCCACCCGATGAGGCCGCTGCCGCCGCCCTCTCTGCCGATGAGAAAGCGGCCATCCACCAGAAGGCGATTGACGACAAGCTGGCGGCCAATAAGGCGACTACGGAAGAGGCCAAAAAGGCAGAGGCCGAGCAACCTGCCGCTACTGACGCTAAGAAAGAAGACGGCGGCAAATAGCGATGGCGATAGCACCCGACCCGATGTTGGCTCTAATCGCCTATCTCCTGGCCGATACGGATGTGGCGAGCCTGGCCGGTGCGCGGGTCTACGGGGCGGAACTGCCCGAAGGGGCGTCACAACCGGTCCTACCGCCGACCGTACTCATCCAGGATGCCGGGGGTCTGGGTGACCGGGGTTATTCCGACCAGTACAACTGGCGGGTCGACGTTTTCGCCTATGGACCCGACCCCGAACAGGCCAAGCAGTTGCAGATGGCTTGCATCGGGGCTTTGCGAAAGTTGGAACGCCGGGTAGTGAATGGGACGATGCTTTATTCAGCAAGTAAGGAGGCCGGGCCAAATCCCGGTCGAAGTCAAACATCTCTATGGCCCTTTTCGTTTTCGGTCTGGAGCGTAGAGACAAGTTATTTAGAGGTGGTTTAGATGCCTGACAATACAGCTCCTTATAATCTTATCCTCCAGGTCGCCGAGATTTGGGTCGCGCCGGTCGGGACTGCCCAACCCGACGTTGACGACCCGACGCCCGACTCGCCCTGGGCGCTCCTGGGTAACGCTGGCCGCCTCGATTACGACACCGATGGCGTCCACGTCATCATGGAGCAGTCGATCCAGGGCTTTATGAGCAGCGGTTCGACTATGGACCGCAAGGTTGCCCGTGTGAGTGAATCGATTCGCGCGACTGTCAAGCTGGCGGACATGAGCCTGGAAAGCCTGTCGCACGCCTTGAACGAAAACGGCATCACAACCGTCGCGGCTGGTTCGGGTACGCCTGGTACGAAGGCGATCAACCTGTACCAGGGGCCGGATGTCGCCACCTTCGCCTGTTGCATCCGGGGTTTCTCGCCCTACAGCGGGGATGCCGATTCCTTTATGCAGGTGGAGATGCCAAACGCCTACAACGCGGACGGTTGGGACATCGCGCAGCAGAAGGGTGTGGCCTGGGCCTACACGTTGAACCTGCGCGGCCTGATCGACCCGAACAACCCGACCAGTGCGGCCCGCGCCGGTCGTATCATCGCCTACAGCGCGACCCCGTTGTAAGCCGTTAGCAATAAGAGTTTCGTGAAGATAGGGCGGTGGTTAAAGGGACTGCCGCCCTTTCAAGAATACAAAAGAAAAGAAAAGGTAATTGAATATTATGGCTAATGATAAGAAGACCCGCGTCGTTCTTGATTTTGACGCTTTCGTTCGTGTTGAGGATACGGTCAAAATCGAGGGCGTTGAACATCCTTTCCTGAGTGCTGAGATTTACGGGCCGGAAATCCAGGCGGAATTCCTTAATCGCCGGAACTTGCTTACCAAGTATCGTGAAAACCCCACTAAAGATAACCTCGAAGCGTTGAATAAGACCCAGGATGATTTCCTCCGGGTAATTGTCCCGTCATTAAAAGATTACCCCGTTGATAAATTACCGGACATGTTCAAAGAACAGGTTATCACTTATTTTTTCGGCCAGGTCGAGGCAGTAGACTACCGGACTCCCGAACAAAAGGAACGGGACCGGGCGGCTCAGGAAGCCCTGAAAGCCAAACCGAACCAACCGAACCAGTAAAACCAACCGATTGGGGCCGGGTTATACCTGAACTCCAACGGTTTTACGGCGAGGTTGAAGGTAGCTGGTGGAGGCTAGGCATGAAAAAGTTAGAAGTTTATTCCGTCGAAATGACAAAACTACAAGCCAAAGAGGATTTGCGGCAATTCCTGATACTAGACCGTATCCACCCGGCCAGGTCGAACCAGGAATTGCAATACCGGCGGGATTACATTGAAGAACTCCAAAAGAAAATAAACGAGGGGTTGGATTCGGAAGACGGGCCAGTTTTGAAATCAATGCCGGTTAAGGATGCCGCCACCCTGAGTATGTTGGGTGGGTTCGGGGCGGTCGTCAAAGGCCCGCCCATTAAACACGGCATCGGTACGAGAAAGCCAGGTTTTAGGAATGGTTCAACTTAAAGTTAAAGAAATCCAGGCAATAGGTCTGAGCGGGTTTTTTGTCGAACAGACTTTTCGCGCCAAGTTCGGCTTTGACTTTTATTCCGGCCAGTTTACAGAAGACGGTCAATCCAACCGAGTTGGTAAGAAGTTCGGGGCCGCCGTCCAGTTGATTGGCCCGGTTGAAAACCTGACCAACCTGGGCCTTATCGTCCCGATGTCGCTGGATGACCCGCTCTCGACCATTCGGGCCAAGAAGTTCCTGCAAACTTTTTTCAGTTTCTTTCCCGGTGCGGATAACGGTCCTACCTGGGTGGAAGGGAACATTTATGAAGCCACGACCAACGGTAGCGGTCTGACAATCCGGCACAATGACCTGACTATCGAATTAAACGGTATTCCGACCAGCAACGGGTTGGTTTTCACCCTGATGGTGAGCAAAGGTTAAGCTGGTATGTCGGCGCTACTCGAAAAGCTAATACCTCCGGTTATGCAAAATATTTTTGCTAGGCTCAAGCATCCTGTTACTGAAAGTGTAACCCATGACCATACCACGCTTGTTATAACCATCGATGAAACCGGGCAATATTGGTTAGAAGCCCGGTGCAGACATGACTGGTGTTCCGGCAATTTAAGGTTGAAGTTATTACCGGAACAAATAGAAGAATGGCAATATTTATATTAGGTCCAAACCTATTGTCATTCTATTTATACTTGGTTCGACATCATAAACACACCATTGTGTCCCTGTTTTGCCAGGGCCAATATTTGTATCAATATCTATGTAACCTATAAGGCTAGTAAAAGCATCTGTATCAGCTAAACTTTGCAGGCTACCAGATTGGTCATATAGGGAAGGGGTGCTATATTGAACCGGTCCATTTGAACCGTTTTCAATTTTATACACCATTACTAAAAACATTCCCTTTGAGGGTTTATAAGATTTGTTGTCTTTGTAACCATGAATCTCAAAATAACCTGCAACATCCGTGATGGTAAACTTAATTCCGCGTTTTGTAGCGTTCTGTCCTATAAGAGTTTCTTTGTCGATTAAAGGGACGGAAATACCTATTTTCGGATTTTTCAAACCAGTAGGATATGGGGTGGCGGTGGGAATTGCCCTTGCCGTTTGGGTGGCAAAAGAATTGTTGGCGTTTGCTGTTGCAATTCCCTGAGCTATCCCTGCCGTCACGGTCGCGCCAATATCCGGTGTAGGGGTTGCTGTGGGCGCCGGTGTAAATGTTGGCGGGATTGGGGTCTGAGTCGGCGAAACGGTTGGGGTAGTTGTCGGTATTGGGGTTGTGGTAGATTCATCACCGCATGCTATTACAACACTCATAATAAAAACGGCAATAAGAAATAACCGAACCGATAACAAACGGTTCATTCTACTCTCCTGTATTAAATAAGCTTTAATTGAGAAATCTAATTAAGTTTTACCAGTAAAAAAAGAAAGAGTCAATATTCGGACTTACCTATTTACTAAAGTTTGGTTTATTGTTACAATAAAAAGGTAAATCGAATTACCACCAGCATTAAAAGAGCATTGCCTTCGCGCCCGCCTGCTGGATAGAACTTTTAATTCTATCTTGACAGGCCATTTTTATGCCCGACGCGAATTTGGGGCGTGCCGTCCTCGAAATAACCGCAAAAGACATCAACCTGACTAAAAACATGCAAAAGTCAGAAGCTGATGTCAAAGCCTGGGTTGCTCGAATGGAAGCTCAATTTAACAAAATTGGGCAGGACATGGGTAAATCTTTTGATACTGCTTCCTCCAAAACTTCTACCAGCCTTGCAAAAATTGAATCAGCCGGTACTAAATCTGCCACGGGATTAAAAAACCTAGAAACCAGTGTTGTTTCTAACGCAGGAAGTTTCTCTAAACTTGAATCTGCTTTAGGTAGTGCATCTGGCAAACTTTCCAAAATGACCACTGATGTCGCCGGTGGTGCAAAAGGCATGGGTCTACTTAACAACGCCGTTTCGGGGTTGGTGCCAGGTTTGGCTCTAGGTAGTGTAGGCATCGCTGGATTGGGTATAGCGGCTATTAAATCGGCCGGTGATTTCGAAGCTTCGATGGCCCGCCTCCAATTGATGGCTGGCGTTACTGACCAGACAAGCGCAGCTTTCGGGCAGTTGAAAAATGCGGCCCTTCAGGTCGGCCAAAGCACTATGTTTTCCAGCCAGGAAGCTGCCGATGGTATGACGGAACTGGCCTCCGCAGGTCTCAACGCCCAACAAACGATTGCCGCTATCGGCCCGGTCGCCAGGGTTGCGGAAATCAATCAGGTTTCGATGGCGGAAGCGGCCAATACGGCCACCACAGCCATGAACGCTTTCGGCTTGTCGGCTAACGATACGGCCAAAATTATGGACATCCAAACGACTGCCGCCAACATGGGTGTTTTGAAATTCCAGGGTTTCCAACAAGCTATCGCGAACGTTGGTTCAGTCGCCAAGCTGAGCAACCAGAGTTTGACCGATATGACCAGCGTTTTGGTCGCGTTGACGAACAACGGCCAGTCAGCCGCTGATGCTGGTACGACGATAAAAAGTGCCCTTCTTGCCCTGACCAATCCGTCAACTGAGGCTGCGGCGGCGATGCAACAAATTGGCCTCAACGTTTACGATTCGTTTGGTAAGATGCGGCCTTTTGCTGAGATTGTTGCCCAGGTTGAGAAAAATACCCGGAACATGACGGATGCCCAGCGCAATCAGCTCCTGGCAACGATTGCCGGTAGTGACGGTGTTAGAGCTTTTGCTGGGGCTTTAGGCGCGACCGTAACGGTACAACGTGATGGAAAAGAAGTAACACTCAAAGGTGCTGATGCTCTTAAAGAATTTCAACGGCAATTAGATAACTCGGCAGGTTCGGCTGATAAAGCGGCAAGTGTTATCCATAACACTTTCAATGCGAAAGTAGAAGAACTGAAAGGTTCGGTCGAAGAATTATTCCGTCAATTTGGCGAAGAACTTCTTCCCGCAGCAAAACAAACGGTTGATGTCCTCGGTACTAAGGTTGACCCCTTTGCTTGGATGAAAGATTGGAAGGGTATCATCCCAATAATAGCTGATGCTACCGTAAACCTTGACCATACCAATCAAACACTTGAAAAAACCGCACAACTTACTGGCCCCCTTCGATTGCTTAATCCTGTGCTATACGATGCCGCTTATGCTACGAGAATAGCTGCTAAAAGTCTTCAAGATAAGGCCAGCGCAGAGCAAACAGCTACACAGGCCGCCGAAGTACATCGGAAAAAGCTACTCGAACTCAATCAAACGATTGACGAAGTATCCACAACTTCAGCTAAGGCTACAATTGATTATGTTGCCCAGACCAGGGCTACGCTCCAGAGTTGGGAAGCCAGCGAAAAACACCGCAAGGCTTTGCTTGCACTTAACAATACGATTGACGGCAACGTCACTTCTTTCCAGCACCTTAGCCCTCCGATGCAATCGGTTTACGATAAGGCCAATGCCCTGGACGGGAAAATCAACTCCCTTGTAATTGCCATGGGCCACCTTAACGATGAAAGCGACATCTTAAGCAGCAAAATAAACGCTAATAATCAAATCATTTCCACGATGGATATGGGGGTCGACCAACTCGCCCTCAAACACCAGGGGGCTAAGGTCGCAATCGACGGCGTCAACATGACGTTGGACGATGCCTACAGCAAGTGGAAAGACTACACGACCATCCAGGCGGCGGGCGGCCAGGGTAGCTATGAGGCCGGGGTCAAAGCAGGACAACTGGCAACTGCATTGGTAAAGGTGGATGGTAGTTTCCAACCTCTACTCGACACGACCTATAACGCCATAAATGCCAACAGCAAAAATAAAGACTCGCTAGTAGCGACGACCGAAGCATCAGCTAAATACCAACTCGCTATCGACAACATGACTCCGGCCCAGCGTGCGGCTGATGATGCTTTTGAATCGGCGGCAGAGAAGGCCCGTAACCACGGGCTCGCCCTTCAAGGCACTTCTAGCGCCGCCAATACCACCACCACCGCCATCGATAAGACGACCGGCGCGGTCGGTACTTACAACCAAACTGACCCGAAAGAAAAAACCGCTAACACCAACTTCGTAGATGTTGGGAAGAACATCAAAGAAGCTAAAGACCGCCTGGATGATTGGGCTAAAACCCAGGTTGACCCCAAAACAGTTACGGTCACGGGTGTTGATGAAGCTGGTAGTGTTTTCAGCAAAATTAAGGGTATGTGGGATAGCCTTGTCCTCAGCCCTAAGACCGTCACTATCAATTCAGCCCCTGGTGCAATTGGGCCGCAAACCGTCGCCCCCGGTTCGACCTACCCTGGTGGGACGGCACCTTCACGGCCCGCTCCAACACCCGCCCGTGGTGCTCAATCGGTCGGTGCCTCCACGTTCGGCCTGGGTGACCAGTTGGGCCGCAGCCTTTCCGGCGTCCAGGCCCTTGATGCCGCCACAAAAACCGCCCAGGCCACCGCCTTTAGCCTTACCGGGTTGCAGTCGCAAATCGAGCAAATCGTCAAGATGTTCGGCAACCTGGACACCAAGGCTCTCAAGGCAGCGTCCGACCAGGCCGACCAGGTGCAGAAGATTACCGGCGCGGCCTCCGGGATGGTGGACCTGTTCGGCAAGCTCCAGGACTATGTTTCGGTTGGCAAAGCCACGATGGACCGGTTGAGCACCGACAGCGCCGAAATGACCGCCTCCTATATCGCCGGGGCCAAGAACTTCGACGTCAAAGCCCTGGCCGGGGCCGCCACCTATATCGATACGTCCGGTAAGGTTGCGTCCGCCGCTTCCTCGATGGCCGATAGCCTTAATAAGGTTCGAAACTGGGCGGTCGTGGGTAAGGACTCGATCTGGAAGTTCACCCAGGACGTTTTCAGCCTGACGGCCGATTTCTACAACGTCAGCCAGACTTTCAATAAGGATATGTTGGACGGGGCCGCCTGGCTTGCCGATACGGCCGGTAAGGTCGGAGAGGCGGCGGGCAAGATGGCGGACGGTCTGAATAAGGTTCGGAACTGGTCGGTCGTGAGCCAGCGCGACATCTATGCGTTCCGCATCGATATGCACAACCTCATCGCCGATTTCTACAACGTCAGCCAGCAGTTCACCGAGGACATGCTCAAAGGAGCGAACAGCCTGACCGACACGGCCGGAAACGTCGGGGAAGCTACCAGCAAGATGGCGGACGGCCTGGCGAAGGTGCGGGATTGGGGTGTGGTCAGCCAGCGGGATATTTACGCTTTCCGCGTGGACATGCACAACCTTATCGCCGACTTCTATAACGTCAGCACCCAATTCAATGACGATATGTTGAAGGGTGCGGTCAGCCTTGCCGATACGGCCGGGAAGGTTGCGGACGCCACCTCGACGATGGCTGATGCGCTCAAGAAGATTCAGGGTTGGGGTGTGGTCGGCCAGGTCGCCATCCAACATTTCGTCGATGACCTGGGCACCGCTGTCACCGAATTTAAAAACCACAGCGACGGTTGGACGGTCGATATGCTGACCGCCACCTCCAGCTATGCCGATACCGCCGGGAAGGTGGCGGGGGCTATCGGTAGCGGGTTCGAGGGTCTGACCAAACTAAAGGACTATTCCAGCCCGGCGGCGGGCAAGGTGCAGTCGTTTGCCGACGACATCCTGACCATCACGACCAAATTCAAGGATGCGGCCTTCACCTTTAAGGATAGTTCGGGCAAATATGCGCCGGAACTCCTCGATGCGGCCAAGGCGTTCGCCGAGGCCGGGGGTGCGGTCGTCGAAGCGGTAGGCAAGGGAGTGGACGGCTTCACCAAACTCTCGACCTACAAGGGCGTGGCGCCCGACGCTATCACCGCCCTGGAAGAATCGATGCATTTTGCCGTCACCGAACTCAACCGTCTGACCGGCGATGTCGACACCACCATGATGGACAAGGCCAAGGAATTCGGCGATAAGGTCGGCAGCTTCTTTGGCGCGATGGGCGACGCGCTCGAAACCTTTACCAAACTGGCCGATTACAAGGGCGTGGCCCCGGCCGCCATCGACGGTCTTATCGAAAGTATGCGGTTGGCCGTCGCCAAAGTTGGTAGCCTGAAAGAAGCGGCCGATACCGACCTCTTGACACGGGTTAAGGCGTTTGGCGAATCGACCCAACAGCTTTTCGACGGGCTTAAAGCCGGTATGGAAGTTTTCTCCGGCCTGGAAAAATACAAGGCCATCCCGCCGGCCGTCATCAACGGATTCATCCAGGCGCTGGTCGATACCATCAATTCGACCGGACGGCTCGCTGCGGGGGTGGACCAGGGACTACTCACCAAGGCCGAGGATTTCGCCCAGAACATCACCGATGTATTCGGAAAACTCAAGGGTGGGATCGACACGTTTTCCAGCATCACCAACTTCAAGGATGACCCGGGCAAAGCCGTCGATACCATCATCACCGGGGTAAACGTCGCGGTCGGGAAGATGGCGGGCGCCCAGACGGCGGCCCAAAACCTTTACAACAAGGCTGTGGCGTTCCACCAGAAAATGCAGGACGCAGCCAACGAGATGGCGGCTGGTATGCAGGCCGGGCAGGGCAGCGGTGCCGGTGCCGGTGCCGGGGGCGGCGGTTCCAGCACCCTAGCGTTCTCTCCTTTTTCCGGCGGGGCCGGGACCCTCTCCAACGGGTTCAGCATGGGCGGTTCTGGCAAATCGGGCCTTTTGAGTGGGTTCAGCGGGGCGATGGGAGCGGTCGCAGGGGCCAACGGGACCGGCTTCGATACCAAGCAGTTCGACCAGGCCAACACCTACACGCAGGCCCTGACCGCGCTCGTTACGGCCGTCCAGCAGGCCCTCAACGCCTTCGCGGGAATCAACAGCTACAGCGGGGTCAACATGCCGCGCCTGGGCCGCCTCCTTTCCGACATCTACCAGTTGGCGGGCAATATGTTGTGGCAGGCCAAGCAGTTCAAACCAAACGATTACGCGTCGGGACTGGCCTGGGGTGGGCTCGTCTCCAACCTGGCCGGGGCCATCAAGAGCGGGGTCGATACGCTGACCGGACTCGCCAGTTACACCAGCCCGGCGCCCGCCAAAGTAGCGGCCCTGGAAAACGACCTCTACCAGATGGTAAAGACGCTGGTCGAACAGGCGCGCAAGTTCTCGGCCCAGGATGCGGCGGGTGCGGCGGCCTGGGGGACGAACGTCGGGACGCTCTTTAACGGCATCAAAGGCGGGCTTGACCTCCTTACCAGCCTGAAGACCTATTCGAGCCCAGCCCGTGCGTCCGTCCAATCGTTCGAAAACGACACGGTCGGGATGGTGGCAGACCTGACGACCCTGGCCGGGAAGTTCGACCCGGCGACCACGGCAACGCTGGCCGCCTGGGGCGACAACGTAGGTCGGGCGTTCGGCGGGGTGAAGTCCAGCCTTGACCTGTTCGCCGGGATTGCGAAGTTCCAGCCGGTCGGCCAGGGTCAGGCCCAACTCCTGTTCGACCAGGTCGATATGGTGGTGAGGATGGCCGAGCGGACCGCGTCGCTCGCCGATATGAGCGGGCTCGACCAGGCGGTCGAATACGCGACCAAAGTCGACGCCATCTATTCGAAGTTTAACAACGTGTTCGCCTTCTACAACAACCTGGACCACCTGCAAAGCAGTCCGGTCGACCTCATCCGGGGCTTCTTGCAGGCCTTCCAGGAAGTCACCGGGTTCAACTGGCAACCGCAGGTAAGTCCGGCTATTCAAGCATTGAGTAATGGCGGTACGACCCCGGCGCTTTCGGCGGGTATCAGTATGCCGGTGCCCGGTTCGGGAAGTTCTTCTACCCTCGTTATCGAGGGACCGGTTACCGTGCAACTAACCATACCGACAAACATACCGCTAACTAAAGCTCAGTCCGACCAGGTTGCGGTGCAGATCAAGGAAGCATTACTTAGCCAGGGCAAGGGGTTGAAATAAATAGACGATGGCATTAGACGGTAGCGCATTCAGTCTTAAATTAGGATTTAAAGATAATCCGAGCGGTCCAACCGATGACTTTGTAAACCTTAATTCCAATTCTTTCAGCGCGGCGGCACCGCAAAACGGGCGGGGCATCCTCTTGAAACCGGGCGGGTTCACTCCCGGCCCCATCGAGACAGATACGAAATGGGGGCAGGTCCAGACGCTGACCATCACCGTCCGCATCGATGGTGATTCCAAGGACGACTGTATCGCCCTTCTACGCAATCTCAACCGGTTTATCCAGCGGTCCAACTTCTATTTTCAGGATGTGGGCGATAACGTACCGGCCCGGAATGACGGTCGGTGGCACGATGGTGAGGCGGCCGTCCTGACCTACCAGGCGGCGGACGCGACCTACCCGGTCTATTTCGATGTGATTTCGGGGACGCCCGCGCAACAACCCGACCTCGTCACCCTCTCGACTCGCACGCTCGACAACATCACCTTCACCCTAAAGATTCGGGCAGGCAGTCGCCTCGACCGGGTCAAACTGAACAACGGCGTGGCGATGGGAGACGCGGCCGAGCCCTTTAGCGTCGATTCCACCAGTTATGGGGGTAAATTCACCGCCGGGTGGGCTTTTACTGGTACCTGGTTTATCGGCGAGGATAACGTTAACTACCCGGCTCCGCTGGTGGGGGTGAGGACGCTGGTCGCCCATACGGCGGGCGCGACCTTCACAACCAACTCGTTCGAAGTGAAGACGGGTGATTTGATTTTGCCCGCACTTTCGATTGCGTTCGGTCTATCGCTACCGACCGGCGGCACCTTCACCGTCAAACTCCAGGGTTGGAACGGTACCAGTTGGGTCGACAAGCTGACGCTGGTTAATCTTTCGAGTTTTACCGGCCTGGCCTCCCCGTCGTTCGACAATCCGAAGTGGAACCGTTACAGCAATGGCACCTATACGGTTGAAAGCGGTATCACGCTCGTTCGATTGACCGGGACGCTGCCGACCCTTACGGGCAACGGTTTCGGGCGGGTCGGTTTCGATAAATTCGCCATGTGGAAGAACATCGGTAGCACGGAACCGCTGACCGAATATTGCACGGGCGGTAAGACGATGGGTATCCCCACGTTCAACGTCTACGGCATCCGGGGCGATGTCAAAGTGCCGATTAAAATGCGAATCGACAACCCCAGCGCCAGCCAATTGGAACGGTTTTTCATCGTCGGCGGGATGACTCAGGACCTGGGCGTCTATGGCAACCGGACGGAATTCCCGCTCTTCGGGTTAGATTTGAAAGCCATTCCTTCCGGCACGACCGCCGCTCAACTTCCTTGGGGGACGCTACCGGGTGACCGGACGGGGACGGGGACGAGCGAATCGTTTGCGCTCGATTCCAACTTTAACAACCGGGCGCTTGACCGCCACCCACGTATCTACCGGGCCTTTTTGGTCTACGCGGCCAACGACGCCATCAGCATTTCCGCCGTAAAGTTGGGGGTGGCGTTCAACAGTTCGGCCAACCTGGAAACCAAAACGTACAACACGGCCCTACCCAATACCTACACGGGCAACACGACGCCCACGGCCAGCCAGTACGCCATGTTTGAATTGGGCGATTTCGAACTATCCCGGCCTGGTATCGCCTGGGAAAATAACATCCAACTGGTCAACCCGACCACCTACGTGACCATCACCCACACGTCCAGCGCGAACCGGCACCTCTCGGTCGCGGGCGTCATCCTGCTCCCGACCAAACCGGGCGCCTTGATGGCCGCAACCTTCGACATCGGCACGGCCAACCTGGCAATCTACCCGCTAGCGGTCGAGCTTTACAGCGAGGGGAAGGCGCTGCGAGGTGGTATCCAACCGGCCCCGCTTTCAGGCGACATCCCCGTCGAGGTCAACAGTTACGACCCGACCGGGCTTCTCAAAGGTAAAAAACTCTGGGTCTTGCCCGCCGAAGCTTCGACACCGACGATGGCGATGCGGTTCGAAATCTTGATGCTCAGGAGCCGCAATGACACGACAAAACTTTTTAGTTTCGATGCGCGGGACGCCAAACAGGTGTCGATCGAGTACACGCCGCGCTACCTTTACGGGATGGCAAGCTGATGGCAACGTTTGACCTGGACGCACAACCGGACCTGTCCCTCTACACCCGCGACCAGTACGGGCGGTACTGGCCGGTCGAGGATGCACACGGCCTGAAAATCAAAAATGGGCAGAATGGGTACGATGCGGCCAGTTGGACGTGCGACCGGGATTTCGCGTTCGCCTGGGACGACCTGGCCCTCAACAATCAGGTGTTTATCTTTAACCCATTTGGTGATGTCGTCTGGCACGGCCGTCTCGATAGCCTGACGCCAACCTGGTCGGATGGCGTTTCGTCACTAGCAGGGGCGGCCAAAGGATATAAGGACAGCGCGACCGACCTGAAGTTCAACGGCCAGTTGGTCGGGACACCGGAAGCCCGGATTGCCGCGCTCATTACCGGCGGTTACCTGCCGCAACTGGCAAGCGATACGACCGGGCTGATTGCGACCGGCCTGGCGAGCGGTAGCACGGCGACCGATAGCAGTGGTACGGACGATATGACCGTGTGGGACGTCATCCTCAAGATTTGCGGGCTTGGCACCAGCACGAACCTCAAGGTCGTAGCACAGGTCTGGCAGGACCGCCGCCTGGTAACCCGGACGCTCAATATGGTGGCCCCGACGCCCCGCTATATCGTCGACCGGGCGAACGTCAAATCGATCAACCTTTCGCGCACCCTTTCCGACATCTTCACCCAGGTGGAGGTCCGTTACAAGGATAGTATTGACGGCACGCTCCAGCGGTTGCTTTTACCTACCGGCGGGCCGAGCGCCTTCGCCAAAGCGTTGGGCATCGACTACACGGGCGCGGGCACCATCACCAACTTCCTGCGGACGAAGGTGCTGGACCTGTCCAACACCTACCCGGACGGGACGGATGCGGCGACCGCAACGGCGGCGGGCCAGGCCCTTCTCAACGAATTGCAGAGGACCTCTAACACGAGCGACTCCATCGTCATCGACCAGGACTATGTTGTGTTCGACACGCTGGAAGGGCAGGAAATCCCCAACTCGAAACTACGGGGTGACGACTGGATTCAAATCAACGGCTTCACGCCCTGGCCGACCGAAGCTGGGACCGGTACCTCGGCAGGTGACTCGGCCATCACTTCGATGTTCCTTATGACCGGGGCCGAGCTGGATAACGATAGCGGGACGCTAACGATAACACCGGAAAGCGCCGGGGACCTGAAAGCCGCCATATTGGAACGGTTGCAGGGGGTAGGTGCCTAGTATGAGCAATCCCCCGATTGGAAGTCGCTTTATCAGCGAGTTTCACAAGGATATGGTCAAAGCGGTGGCCGCTCTCCCTGCACCGAGCGCCGCGCTGGCCGGGTTCCGGCGCTGGCGCACTTCGGATAATACCGAATTCTTTTGTGACGGCACCCGGTGGCTTTCGACCGAGCTTTTTAGCCATCCAATCTGGTTTATTTATGACGGCAGTGTCAACGCGACCTACCCGACTGTCTTACCAACCCCTACCAGGGCTTTTGCAACGGCCAGTCTACCGAACATCTCGCTTATGCCGGAAGACCTTTATTTGAAACTCTGGCAGGCGGTCGCGGGTTCCGGCAGTATCTTCTATTCCTGGACCTTTTCGCCTTTTGCCCTGCAAGCCGGGACGGTAGCGGTGGCGAGGGACACCAAAACGATAGCGGCTTCAACCTGGACCAGTTACCTGTTTACCAGGGCCAACAATAATTTTGTAACCACGCCTGCTACTCCCGGTATCGACGCTGCCAACTTCGATTTCCAGGTTACAGGCGCGACCGGGAAGCTACTGATGGCCGGCGCGTTCCGTTACCGGCTGGTCGGCTAAACAAACGCACAACGAAAGCAAGGGGATGGATGAACCAGGAATTCAATGTCTTCCAGCAGCTACAACTACAGATAAAACCGGACGGTTTTTCTAACCTGTTGCATAACGTGGACTGGGCATCGGTGTTGACCAGGTTTGCCGTCGCCTTGATTTTAGGTATCGTGGGGTTTTTGGCCCGCTTTTTATGGAAAAAGTTGAAGGATTTGAACTTGCCTGACCTCTGGAAAAACAAGGCCGATAAAGCGGTAGAGGATGTAGAAAAATCAGCCATCAAAGCCGACCAGCTTCTGAAAGCGATGGAGGCCAATTACGAGACCAAATTAAAAGAGCTTGAAAAGAAGTATGCCGAGAAGGAAAGGCAACTCGAAACCCAGTACACCGAAACCATCAAACAAATAATGGCAAAACTTGAAGTGGCCGAAATCGCTCTTACCCGTGCCAACGATACGATAAAGACTTACGAAGAACTTATGGACAACATCCAGCAGGAGCGGGACGACAGCCGCCAACGGATAGCATGGCTGGAAGACCAGGTTAGAGAAGCCAAGAAATGGCCTCCTCAGATGGCCGAACTTAAAGCTGAAAACCAGAGGTTACAGGACCGGGTTACCGAACTTGAGACAGTCAATAAAGTTGAGAATATCCGCCGTCGCGGGACGGGGGAACTGGAGCTACCGGACGGTAGAGATTTATCAGGAGGTAAAGCAAGTGGATAATTTTTGGACCAATGTTTTCGGACAAATACATGCAATCTGGCAAGGCATCGGTATTTTTGTGCTTGGCACCATCGCCAGCTATGTACTAGCCACCGACCCTGATGCCTGGAATTGGCGCGGTGTACTGGTGAGTGCTATCACAGGTGCCGCGACCTATATCCTTACAAGGGTAGACCACAAACAGGTTGATAAAGCCGTTAACAAGGCCGCCGTAACCGGTGAGGTGCCGGGGAAAGAGGCGAGCTGATGGCCTGGAAGTTACGACTGGT
>MKTJ01000090.1:25980-57246 GCA_001898225.1 Chloroflexi bacterium 54-19 | reverse complement strand
TAACTTGCACATTTTTTCGATGGATGTCAATTTTTACTAGCAATCAAGGTATCTATATAAACAAAAGTTCCCTAACCTTTGTTTATTTACTCCTAACATATAAAAATGTTCCTGCAAGCAAGGGTTGAGTTAGCCCCAGGCATCGCTTAAAAACGAGGGGCTACTTCATTGTTCTCCAAAATGACCTTTGTTTCACGAGTCAGTGTAAACCCCCAGACCTCAGCGGCCCCATTGACTTTTAGAACCCTGGCACATTCGTTCATGGTCGACCCGCTGGTACAGACATCGTCAAACAAGAGTATCTTCAAACCTTTTATTTCAGGCCCCTGCCAGCCAAAGGCATTACGGACATTGGCAGAACGCTGGCGCCCCTCCACCTCCAGTTGGGAGTGGGTATAGCGTTCGCGGGTCAACCAGGCTGGCTGGTAAGGTAACCCGCTCAACCGGGCGAAAGGTTCGGCAACCAGGGCCGCCTGATTATAACCGCGTTTGCGCTGCCGCATGGGATGGAGCGGGACCGGAAATACCATGTCGAAATAACCTTCCAGCCCGAAGCGGGTCAGGGCGGCGGCAACCTCACGCCCGGCCCATTCGCTTAAGCTGCGGACACCCCGGTACTTCAGGCGCAAGACCGCTTCCTGCCCGGCCTCACGATGCCAGAAAACCGACCGGATGCCATCCAGCGCCCGGAATTTCGGCGGCAGATGGCACAAACTCCCTTCACATCGTTTCTCTCGTAAAGGTTCGCTACAGGTGTGACAAAAAGGTTCGGTCACATAGGGCAAAGCTGTCGCGCAAGCGGGATGGACCACGGCCCCGGCTTTGCGGCAGACCAGACAATGAGTGGGGTAAAAGAATTCGGCTAGTCTGGCGAGAACATCCATTGCATGCTCGAAGTGGTTAGAAACCTGGAACGTTACGGTTATATAATTTATTATACATCCAAAATTTCAAAATTAAGATTACAAAATTTAATTTAAGAATACAAACTTAACCATCTCATGTTAATGGTACTTTTAGCCATCTGTAATACCTTAAGTTGTAAATTGATTTGGTGCAAAAGCTAAATTTAATCAAATTCTACCCGGTCAGGTGGGGGAGTGACCGGAAACCTGACAGTTTTTATGGTTTTTTCTTCCATCAGGTATGCCTTGACCAGCCGGTGAATACCGTCCAGCACCTTCCCGTCCTCATCCAGGATAATCGGGTAAGCCAGGTCGGCTTCGGCTACCTTGATACAATGTTTGAGAAAGTTACGCAGGTTAGGCGGATTTTTCTGCGCAAACCAGAAATTTTTATCCAGGTACTGATTGAAAAAATCGAGGGGAACTTCAGTTACCGGGAGGTCTTTCGACTTCTCCCATAAACCGGCTACCTCCCAGATATTGGTTTGATTACCCTTGCGCCGGGACCGGTAATGATGGCCTGGACGGGGTTGGAGATCGGTTTTGTTTGGGTCAGTCACTGATACCTGCGTTCTATTCCCGCCTCCGGGGTCAATTGCTGCGAAAAAGTAGGTGCAGTAGAATTTGGCCTTGCCACAGGAGGCGCAATTTGCCTTTTTTTAGCTCGCTTTTCTTCCATAGCCGAAAGAATTTACTTATTCAATTTTTCGGCTCTGTATTTTTCGCCTACGGCCTTCCAGTTCGTTTTCTGCCGCAGTTCATGGTAATCTCCTTTAAACTTTACCAGGAACTCAAGCGCAGTTGAGCTTTCCTCATTCTTTCCAACATGATAGTAAACCTTCACCTGGCTTATATCCACGCCGAGCCGCTGAAATTCCAGCAAAACCTGGTAGGTAAATTCCGGTTTGGGCATATAGTGGCCGCTGGCATCGGTTAGGTGGACCAACTTTCCTCCTGCTACCTGGATTTCACCGGCCCCGGCCACCGCTCCGCCGCCTTTGAAGGTGGAATGGTGGAACCCGATAACGCGCTCCCCCGACTTGCCCTGTTCATAATTTGTAATGCCCTGCTGGTACTCGGCTATCGAATCGGCGTAGTAAAATTTACCTCGCCGGGTCATTACAAAAATATATCCGCCTTGACTCCCTTTTGCGACAGCTTCCAGTACATTGGAACTATCTAAAGGTTTCCCATCCGGACCTGTGAATATGCCACCTTTTATTGTGAACTGAAAAGGCTTACGGGTGATTTTATTCAGGTAATTAGTCTGTTTTGCTACATTCTTGAAAAGTTTAGCGCGCCCGGCATTTCCTTCACCCAGGCCTAAGTCCTCACCAATATCCCCTTCGAGAAGCTTGGTTGTTCCATAGCGGACCGGGCTCTTTTTACCCACATCTATCTCGTCGGGGTAATCCGAGGTCTTGTCTCCCTGCTGTTTTGCCGAATACTGGCCTAAAACTACGGAAACTTCATCCACATCATTTTCGGCTTTGCGGAGGTTGAGGCCGGCTTTTACTACAAATTCGGTCGCAGCATTGGCCCATTTCTGAGCCTGTTTATAGTAATTTTTAAGGTCGTCATAATCAACTTCAGGTTCTGCGGCCTTATTGGTCGCTTCGATGGCTGATTTCACAAATTGGTCGAGCTCTTTTAATTGCCCGCCTTCCGTAGTAATCGCCGGGCCTTCGGGCAAGTTGGTTTCTTCAGCCACATCGGCATCATCGCTAATACTAATATCATCATCATCGAAATCATCTTTAACCGACGAAGAGTTATAGTTGCTGGCATTGTTCGCCTGGAACCTTCCGGTATAAGATGAAGACGATGGTTTAGTCGTGTAAGCAGAGCTATCCGTATCCTCAATTTCATTTTTGGAACTACTCTGTTTATACGGGGTATAATTCGACCCCTTGGGGGTGTAATTACTGGTCGTGTAATTACTAGAATTATTGTTGCTATTGGTCGTGTAATTACTGGAATTATAATTACTGGTCGTGTAATTACTGGAATTGTTATTATTTGTAGTGTAGTTGCTTGCCGTGTAGTTGCTGGTGCCATAGTTAGGGTTGCGCTGGATCGTGGTATAAGCGCTATCATTTGTTGTAGTGTAGTTACTATTATTGTAGTTACTGGTCGTATAGTTAGTAGTATTGTAATTGCTACTGGTCGTGTAGTTACTAGAATTGTAATTGCTGGTACCAGGACTATCATTTGTTGTAGTGTAATTGCTAGAATTGTAGTTGCTTCCGGTGGTATAAGGGCTATCATTGGTAGTAGCGTAGTTACTACTGGTGGTATAGGGGCTATCAGTGTTAGCCTTGGAGCTATCGGTGGTATAGGACGACTGGTCTGGCGGATTTGAACCTGAATTTTGAGATGGCTCAATTTGGTTACTCAAATTACTGGAAAACTTATTATAGTTACTGTTGCTAAAGCCGGAATTATTCGGGTTCGTTTGTTTAGGCGCCTTTTTAGCAGCCTGCTTTCTAGCCCTGGCATTCTCAAAAATCATCAGGGCTCGAGCAGCCGCCTCTGAAGCTGTTTTAGCCCCGGCCTGGGAGAGAGTGAGGATTTTACTTGCTATTCCGACCTGGGCTACGGCCTCTTCCAGCTTCAATTTAAGATCCTGAATAATGTTTGGGTCACTGCTTAACTCTATATTAGCATTGGGTTTTTGAGCCTGGGGACTGTTTGTATCGCCTCCACTTTCGCTTATGTCTGAAATGTCATCGGGATATTGCTTTGCAGAGGAAGAGTTGTACCTGCTCCTGTCAGAAGTGGACTTATACCTGGTCCCGCCAGTTGGAGAAAAAGTGTAGTTACTTTCAGGCTGGGTGGCGGTTTCGTCTCCTTTATCGTCCTCGGTGTCCTGGATTGGTTCATTTATATTGTGATTTTCCCAGTATTCCAGGTCCACGTTTTCGACCACTTTTGGCTGGCTGGGCTGTTCGGGTGGAGTGGTAAGGTTTTTCAGGTTGGCACCAGGTGACATATTGGCCCAGAACTGGCGGGCTTTGGATGCTCCCTCGCTGCCCTGGGGGTTTTCCCGGTTGGTTGGAGTTGGAGTAGGATTTTTAGCGCCGCCTTTGGCCTGTCCTTGCCAGAAATTACGGGCATTTGAGGAGCTTTGTTTAATTTTGTCCAGTTCTTCGGCTGTAAGCCCGGACCTTTGCACCACTACCGGCGAAGTTTGTTTCATCATCCGCTGGACGGCCTGGTTTCCAAAAGTTCTTTGCATATAAAGAACATTAGAATGCGTTACAGGCGGCTGGCTAAATTTTCCATCTTTTTGAAACTCAGGTTCGGTTTCGGTATGTTCGGGTTGTTCCTCTTCCTCTTTTCCTTCAAGGTGTCTCTCAGTATATGTTGATCGGAGGGATTTAAAGTTAGGAGAACGAAATACTTTTTTCATTAGGTGAATATTCCTGAATCTTTATTTTCATAACTAGAGAATGACAAAAAGAAACAAAGGATTAGTAAATCCTTAAACACACCGAATGGAATTGTTGCTTTTACTTCTTATTGTTAAACCGTTCATAGCGGGATCCATTAACCTGGGCAAATCCAGCCAAAGTTAACCTCAAAAAAGTTCAATAATTTTGATGGCAGCCCAAGTAGTTAAATTTATTATATACTAAAAGGCAAGGGGGTGTGAGTAAGAGGAATGTCTGGAAGGATTAAGTTAAAATTAATTCTATGCCTTCAAAATTAAAAACAAGGAACCCGGTTTGGATTTTTTTACCCCCTAAATAGATGGGTTTTATCCTTTTGGGTTCCCGTTTTGCCCATTATTTAATTCTATTATTCAAATAAGCTATCCCAGGTCTATACCTTAAAGGACTTTTACCAGTTGCTTGCCAAAATTCTCGCCCTTTAGCAGGCCAATAAAAGCGGTCGGGGCGTTTTCCAGGCCCTCGGTGATGGTCTCGCGATATTTGAGTTTGCCTTCAGCGACACCCTGCACCAGCACTTTGAGGGCTTCCGGCCAGAGTTGCATATGTTCGCTGACAATAAAACCCTGTAATTTGCAGCGCATTGTCAGAAGAAAACGGTAATTTTTGAGGGCGTAAGGCTCGGTGGCGTTATAGCCGGAAATGAGGCCGCACAGGGGAATCCGGCCAAAGGGGTTCATCCGGCGCAGCACGTTATCCAGGATTTCCCCGCCAACATTATCGAAATAGACATCCACGCCGTCAGGGGTAGCCGCCTTCAAATTATCGTAGAAGTTAGGAGCTTTGTAGTCAATAGAGGCATCGAACCCGAGTTCATTGACCACGTAATCACACTTGGACTGGCCGCCCGCTATACCCACTGCCCGGCAGCCATGCATTTTTGCCAGTTGCCCGACCACACTCCCGACCGCTCCGCTGGCCGCCGAAACGACGACCGTTTCGCCCGCTTTGGCCGCGCCAATATCAAAAAGACCAACCCAGGCGGTTACACCGGGCATCCCGGCGGTCCCCAGGTAAGCCGTCAAGGGAATAAGCCCCGGCTCAATCTTACGCAACCCTTTGCCGTTACTGACGACATATTGCTGCCAGCCCGCGCCACTCAAAACAATATCACCCGGCTGGAATTTCGGGTTATTCGAGGTTACTACCTCGCTAATAGTGCCGCCGACCATAACGTCGCCAAGTTCAACATGGGAGGCGTAGGACTTTGAGGTATCCATCCGGCCTCGCATGTAGGGGTCAAGCGACAGGTAAAGGGTTTTTAGCAAGATCTCGCCTTCGCCCGGCTGGGGAATTTCGGCTTCGACAAAGCGGAAATTGCTTTCCTCAACCCACCCCTTGGGACGGCTCGCCAGCACCACCTGTAAATTTTTGTCGCTCATATCCAGGCCCTTCTTTCAAATGCAAACGCTCTTTTCAGCGTTTTTTACGAATGCGGTTAATAAAATGGTTTTTTACGAAACCTGCAAAAACCAAAATGGGGCAACCTACCCATGATTATTTTAATTATAGCTACAAACCACCAAATTTTCTCAAAATGAGCGTTGAGCAAAGATTAGGAATTGACATTAACCCGGTTTTTACCTACCATAATCCGAATACAATAAGCAGTAAATCAAATAAATGACCGTTATATGATGGGATTGGAAAGGTAAATTATGATAGAAGTAGCCCTGATGCTCGAAGGCCAGAACGGCCTCAACTGGGAACGGTGGCAGCGAATTGCCCAGGCTGCCGAAGACCTTGGTTTTGTAGGACTGTATCGCTCGGACCACTTCACTAACCCGCAACCACCGGACATGGACTCGCTGGAATTGTGGGTCTCGTTCACCTGGCTTGCCAGCCATACAAAAAAACTTGAATTTGGACCGATGGTCAGCCCGGTATCCTTCCGCCACCCGACCATGACCGTCCGCATGGCAAGCGCGATTGACGACCTTTCTGGTGGGCGCCTGACCCTGGGTCTGGGAGCGGGCTGGCAGGAGCGCGAACATCACAACTACGGCTGGCCCCTCCTCGATTTGCACGAACGCTTCGTCCGCTTTGAAGAAGGGCTGGAAGTGGTATCTCGGCTGCTCAATAGTGATACCCCGGTCGAATTTGAAGGGAAGTATTACGAGCTTCACGACGCCATTTTGCTGCCTCGCCCGACCCGGCCCGGCGGCCCGCCCATCCTGATTGGCGGTAACGGTCCGAAGAAAACCTTGCCCCTGGCCGCGAAATACGCCAAAGAATGGAACGCGGTCTTTACCACGCCCGAACATGCCAGGGAGTTAAACGGCATCCTGGATAACGAGCTGGAAAAGATTGGCCGGGCTAAAACCGACGTAAAACGCTCGCTCATGACCCGTGTCCTCTACGGTAAGGATGAAGCCTCTCTGAACGCCAAACTGGCTTCGGTGGGCCGCAGCCGGGAAGAGTTGCAAAAAGTCGGTATTATAGCCGGGAACGCCTCCCAGGTGGTCGAACACATCGGGCGAGTGGCTGAAGCGGGAGCGCAACGGATAATGTTACAATGGATCGAGATGGACGACATGGACGGGCTGGAAGCGCTTGCTAAAGAAGTGTTGCCCCAGGTCCAGGGAAGTTAACCTATGACCCAGGCCAGACCAATCCCCGATTCTTACTGGGTATCCCCGGCTTTTCTGGCCGGGGAATATCCCGGTTCGCGCCACGAAGCCGAAGCGCGCCAGAAGCTCCAGGCTTTGCTGGACGCCGGGATAACTTTCTTTGTGGACCTGACCGAAGAGGTCGAGCGGAATGTATCGCTTAAACCCTACAATCAGTTGCTGGATGAAGAAGCCGCCCGCCTGGGTAAACAGGTTGAATACCGGCGCATTTCTATCCGGGACATTGAAGTACCCACCCCGGAAACGATGGCGACTATCCTTGATACGATTGACGGGGCCCTGGCGGCTGGCCGGAAAGTCTATGTCCACTGCTGGGGTGGGATTGGCCGGACCGGGACGGTGGTCGGCTGCTACATGGTCAGGCACGGTCTGTCCGGGGAAGCTGCTATCAAGAAAATTGCCGAGTTACGCGAAGGGACTCCCGATGCCTGGAAGACCGCTCCGCAGACCCAGGCCCAGCGTGATATGATTCTAAACTGGCGTTAGGCCAACAACGACAAAAAAATCGGGCTTTGATGAAATACGACTTAACAACCGATGACCCGACTTTAATTGAAAAGTGCCTGGCCGGAGAAGAGTCCGCCTGGGAAGCCTTAATCACCAAATACGAGCGGCTGGTCTTCGCGACCTGCCGCCGTTATGGTCTGCAACAGGCCGAAGCCGAGGATATATTTGGCCGGGTCTGCCTGACCCTCCTGCAACACCTCGAAAAGCTCCACGACCGGACCCGGCTGGCCTCCTGGCTGATTACCATTACCAGCCGGGAGTGCTGGCATCTACGCAAAAACGCCAGCCAGACCGCCCAGCCGGTCCGCCCTGAAGATGACCCCCGCAACATGATTGAGGACATCGAGGACGAAAACCTGTTGCCGGAAGAAACTTTGCTCCAACTGGAAAGACAGCAAATGGTCCGGGAATGCTTTAACGAATTGCCCGAACGCTGCCGCCGCCTGTTGTGGCACCTCTTTTACGACCCGGCCCAACCGCCCTACACTCAAATTGCCGCTAACCTTGGCATGCCGGTCGCCAGCATTGGCCCAAACCGGACCCGCTGCCTGGAAAAGCTACGAGTCCAGCTAAAAAAACTACCGGAAAACTTGTCTTTTTAGCTGTATTTTTTTTAATTACGATTGCTCAATTTATTAGATTAAATAAAACACGGTACGTTTAAGCAGCAGGTTTTTTTGCTGCTAAACAAAACACATCGGACCCTAAAAATAAAAAAATACATCAAATTCTATACAGAAATAAGGCAGGAAGTTAAATAATGGTACGTGAGAAGTGTGTAAACACCGAAGTTATCTATGATTACATTCTGGGGAAGCTGGATAGTGGAGCGTCGGAACAGGCTCGGAACCATATCGAAAGCTGCCCGCGGTGCCAGGCCCGGCTAAACGAAGTTCGCCAGCTTCTACAAGTTATCCAGGACGACGCCCTCCTGGAAGTGCCTGCCCCGGTTCGGCAGCGCAATATCAATCTTTTTCGTCCCTGGTTTGAAACTCGCCAGCGGGAACTCCTATCCCAACCTAAACCGGGTCTGAAACAATTCCTGGCTCAGCTTATCACCGATACCCGGCGCAATCCAGGTCTGAATGCGGGCCTGGCCGGGCTGCGCAGCACCGCCTTTCTCAACCGCGACTTCCAACTTTTATTCAGCCTGGATGAAGGTCGGATAGAAGTGGACCTGAAAGTCAGCCCGGCGCACCAGGAAGACCACTATAATGTGCTGGGGCAAGTTGTAGGGCTGGAAGGTCAAATCTGCCAGGTTGAACTGGTCACGCCTGATTCGGCAATACTTCCGGCTGACCTGGATGAAACCTTCACTTTCCAGTACCAGAACCTGGCCGCCGGAAGCTACAGTCTTAAAATTACCTGCGGGCAGGAAAGTTTTGAAATAAGCCCCATAACGCTCTAAAATATTTATTTCACATGGCCGATTCGTCTCAAACCGAAAGTTTGCTTGAGGAAGTGCTCTCCTTGCCGAGTTCGGAAAGGGGAGCTTTTCTGGCGCGGCCTCAACTGGTTTACCTGCTCGAACCACTGGTGCAAGGGTTGGCCGCCAGGGCCGATCAACTCGGACGTTCTAAACCGCCTCAGGCCCTGGAAGTCGCCACAACCGCCCTGGAAGCGGCCCACCAGGCTAACTCGCCTATGGCTACGGGTTATGCCAACCGGGCCAACGCCAATGCCCTGCGTATAGTCGGGCGGTTTGAAGAGAGTCTCCCCTTTTACAAAGAAGCCATCGCCGCTTTCAAACTGGCAAAACTCCCCGCCGAGGAAGGCCGCACCTACCTGGGTGAACTTGCTGCCCTCTCGAACCTGGGCCGCTACGCCGACGCCCTCCGCTATGGCGATATTATCCGGCGGCGGTTGGCCCGCCTGGGCGACAAACTCAACCAGGCCAAACTGGCCTCGACCCTGGCGATTATCCATCACCACACCGGGCGGTACCAGCACTCGGTCCGCCTGCACAACCGCTCCCTCCAGCTTTTTAAAGAACTCAATATGGCGGAAATGCTGCCGCCGGGCCTGCTCAACCGGGCCAACACCCTGACCCAGCTAAACCGCTTCCGCCAGGCCGAACAGGACTATGAGACCTGCCGCGAGGAATTCACAAAGCGCGGCCAGACCGCTTTGCTGGCTTTCGTGGACATCAACATGGGCTTTTTGTTGTTCCGGCAGGGCCGCTATCAGGAAGCCCTGACCCTCCTGGCGGCGGCCATCGAAGGTTTTGAGGCGACCGGACAGCAGGACAAACGGGCCCTGGCCGAACTCGATTTAGCTTTTTGCTATAGCGCCCTGAATTTGCACAACGAAGCCCTGACCTGTTTCCAGCAGGCCGGGGAAGCCATGCAAACCCTCAACATGCGTTATGAAGCGGTCCGGGTCGAAATTGGCCGGGTCGAGGTCCTGCTAAACCGGGGCAAATACCAGCAAGCGGGCCAGCGCCTGACCGAAGTCGAGGCAGTCTACAACCAGGCTGAGGATAGCGAACGCAACCGCCACGCCCTCGCGGTTATCTGGCTCTACCAGGCTTATCTCCTGACCCGGACCACGCCTCAAGATGCAAAAGAGGCCACCGAACTGGTCCGGCGAGCCAGGGAGACCTTCCAGGATTTAAAGCTGGCCTACTGGCAGGCGCAGGCCCAGATAATCGAGGCCGAAATCCTGCACCTGGCCGGGAAAGTGGTCGAAGCCGAAGAAGCCTTCCTGGCTGCGGCGAAACCGGTCAGGCGTTTGAAACTACCCCACCTGCTCTACCAGTTGCATTATGGCTATGGGCGGCTCAAACAGGCCGGTATTGAAAAAGCCGGGGAAGATTTTGAAAAATCAAAGTTGACCGACGCTGCCCTGGCCGAATACCTGAAAGCCGCCGAACAGGTCGAATCAATGCGGGCGATTCTGCGACCGGAAGAACTGCGGGTCGCCTTTATGGAAAACGGCCTGAAAGCCTACGAAGCAATGGTCGAGTTGTGCTTGCAGGACAGCCGCCGCCCCGACCGGGCCTACGAAGCCTTTAACTATGTCGAGCGGTCGAAGTCACGCAGCCTCCTTGACCTGCTTTCGCACGAAATCTCGCAGGTACAAACCCCGGCGGGAGAAAGCGAAGGCGAAGGAGAGGAAGAAAACAACCTGGCAGGTCGTGTTGAGCAGTTGCGGCAGGAGTTAAACTGGTTCTATTCCCAGGTCCACAATATCCAGGCGGTCGAGACTTCCGAGGAAAATTCCCGGCAGGTCACCCTGCCACCGGCCCAGGTCGCCCAGGAAATCGGGGGCCGGGAACGCGAACTGGCAACCCTTTTGCGTCGTTACCGTCCAGGCTTGCTGGCGGAACCGGCAGGTTTCCGCCCCGGTGATAGTACCGGGCTGGTTGAAGAACTCCGCCAGGCGTTGCAACCGGGCCAGACCCTGGTCGAATATTATGCCCTGGGCGACAAACTGATGGCCTTCGTACTGGACCGGGAAAATTTTACGCTGGTGCCGGACCTGGCCGAACTGGAACAGGTCAACGAGTTACAGGAACGTCTTAATTACCAGGCTGATAAATTTAACCTGGGCCGGGGTTATGTCGAGCGGCGATTGGCGGTGCTGCGCCGCGACTATGACTTCTATCTCGGCAAGTTATATATGGTCCTTATCGAGCCGCTTTTGCCCCACCTGAACGGCTCAAGCCTGGTCATCGTGCCGCACGGCAACCTTCACACCCTGCCTTTCCACGCCCTGTTCGACGGCCAATCTTACCTTGCCGAAAGGTTTGAAATTTCCTATGCCCCCAGCGCCAGGGTTTTGTTGCATTGCCTGACCCAGCAAGACCGGCCTTACCGCAAACTGCTGGGCCTGGCCGTTCCCGACGAACTGCTTACGGGAGTGGAAAAAGAGGTGCGGCTGCTGGGCGACCTTTTCGCGGAAACCCGCTTATTAGTGGGGCCGGATGCCACCCTTCCGGCCCTGCAACAAAACCTGGCCTGGTGCGATGTGCTGCATTTGGCCTCACACGGGGTCTTCCGCGAGGACAATCCCCTTTTCTCGCTGCTCAAGCTGGCCGATGGCTGGCTGTCGGTCCAGGACGTTATGGACTGGCGTTTCCAACCCTCACTGGTGACGCTCAGCGCCTGCCAGACCGGTCTCAGCCGCCCGCTATTCGGGGACGAGCTTTTAGGACTGGCGCGGGGCTTCCTTTCGGCAGGGGCTTCGTCGCTGGTGGTCAGCCTCTGGTCGGTCAATGACGAAGTAACTACCCAACTGATGCAATATTTCTACGAAGCATTGTTAGCGGGCCAGAACCGGGCCGCCTCCCTGCAAACCGCCATGCGAAAACTGCGCTCCGAAAGCCCCTATACGCACCCTCACTACTGGGCCCCGTTCGTCCTGGTGGGTCGCCCCTAAAGTTTTCACAAAATAAAACTCCCGGCTCTGATTTTCTTTCAAAGCCAGGAGTTTTAAGTTCAAATTACGGGTTCTTTTGTGGATTGTTACCCAGGGTTAGTACAATCGCGCTGTACAGATTAGCCTGGTCGGACTTGCGATACTGAACGATAAAGTTGCCCGGTTCGCCACCTTTCCAGAAATCCGGGTCGGTGACGCCCGCAAAGTAGGTTTTCAGAGTCACGCTTTTGTACAAATCCACCTGGACGTTATCCGGTGTCAGGTAGCTCTGGACCAGTTTGGAGTCTTCCGGGAAGAAATTCTTGCTTTCGGCCCTGGCTGCGTCAAGCGTAACCGGGTTCGGTCCATAGAGCCGTTCCAACCGAGAAATCCTATCCTCGTAGAAAACTACTAAATATTTTTCGTTTTCGTAATAAATCCCGTTGTCGCGCTGCTCACCCTGGCCGTGCCATTTCTCCCACTCGCTCTTGAAAAGACCAAGTCCCTGGGAATTTAAGGGCACCTGGGTCGGAGTTGCCGCCGGTTGGGTTGGTCCCGGTGTCGCAGTTGGAGCCGAACCCGCGGTCGTCTGGACCGGGGCGGATGGCAAAAGCGAAGTCGGAGCCGGGGCCTGGGTCGCGGTCGGTTGTGGCTGCGTCGGTGGGGCAGGTTGCGTCGTAGGCGCCACTACCACGGGTGGCACGGTTGGAGCCGGGCGGGGTGTAGCGGTCGGAGCGGGCGGCTCTTCTGTTGGCGCGACCGGGCGGGCGGGTTGAGTTGCAGTTGGTGGGACAACAACCGCCGTATCCTGGGGTTGCAGGGTTGTGGTTGGGGCCGGTTGGGCCGCCCCTTCCGGTGTCGGAGTCGAAGGCGGCACCACCACCTGCATAATGGTCGGGGTGGCGGCAATTACAGTGGCCGTGGCTGCTTCAGCCGGAACAACCGCGTTTTCAGTCGCGGCAACGGCGTCCGCCGGGGACGCCGTGGGCAGGGTGGTCGGAGTCCGATTGATGTTAGCGATGCCAAAAATCACGGCGGCTACCAGGCAACCAATCCCGATAATCGGTATCCACAGGGGTACACGTTTACGCCTGGCCCGGACCGTATCTATTAAAGTAGGTTCAAGCGGTTCCGGGTAGAGCGGGTCGGCTGGTATTAACGGCGGCACCGTTCCGGTTGTAACTACAGGCGGCACCGGGTGTACTTCCGGGTAAGTATAAGGTCCGGGCCGGTTCGATGGTGGCGCTGACATTTTGCGCAAAACTCCTTTCCTGCAAACCCTGCAATTTCCATTTTCTGCAAATTACTATGCAAAATCCTTGCCGCGAATTTTTCTTTTTCTCACACCAGAAATAACTCTTTTACCTGGTTTTTGGTCCTGGCGTGCGCAGGTATAAGCAGGACAGTTAGTAAGGCCCAAAATATGTTATTATTAGGGGTATATTGAAGTGGTTTAGGGGAGGAAATTGACAGTGGAGACCCAGGACCGCCGCATCCGGCGGACTCAAAACTTATTGGCTAAAGCTCTCATCGAAGTAACCCTGGAAAAAGGCTACGACGCTGTTACAGTCCGCGATATTACCGACCGGGCCGACGTGGGGTATGCTACTTTCTACCGGCATTACCAGGATAAGGACGCCCTGCTGGAGGACGTGCTGGACGTGGTTTTGAACGAGCTTATCAGCCTTTTCTTCAAGGACAATACCCTTCCCGAAAACATGAAAGAGCTGAGTAGCATGCTCTTTGTGTACGTCAAAGAGAATTATGAGATTATCCGGGTGCTGTTGAGCAGTCGTTATACCTCGGTAATCGGAAAACGAATGCTGGAAGATGGTACCAGGAAATTGCTCGAACGGAATATTCCCAAAACGGATAGCCCGGTGCCGCCGGAGATTGCCGCTTATCACCTGGTGGCTTCGACCATCAACCTGATTGAATGGTGGCTGGAAAATGATATGCGGCTCTCCCCGGAGGAGATGGGCCGGATTTATTTCGAGCTAATCGAGCGCCCGACCATGACGCTGGCTTTCAAACCCCCGGTCCAGTGGAACCAGGCCTAAAAATAATCCCTGGCTAATATCCAGGTCTTTCCAAATTTTCCAAACTTATTTTTAATAATAATAAAGAGCCATTTCCAGGTTGAACATCTGGGATGGCCCTTTTTACTGCTTTTTATTCTAGTCCCTTGAAGTGGCCGAAACCTTAATAGGTCGAAGGTCTGGTCGCATTGCTGCTGCCAACCACCGCCAGGTTTTGAGCCGCCGCCGCTGCCATGCTGGACATGTCGCTGGTCGTTACAACCATCTTGAAACCTTCATTTATGCGTTGCACGGCGGCTTCCCCGTTGCTGCAATACATTCCCAGTGGGACATTATAGCGTTTAGCCGCCTCTTTGAGCTTTTCCATGGCCGCGACAAACTCAGGCTCGGCCCCTTCCGTGCTGGGTGGCAGACCGAGGGTCGCGTGCATGTCGTTAGGGCCGACAAAAGCCACGTCAATACCAGGAACGCTCAGGATTTCATCGAGATTATCCAGGGCGGTAGGACTTTCAATCTGGATGACCACTAAAATTTCGGCATTGGCCGCCGCCGCGTATTCGGCCCGGTTGACCGTACCAAAACCGTACGGGGCGAAAACCCCGCCAATGCTGCGAGTTCCAACCGGCGGGTACTTGCACCAGCTAACCGCTCTTTCCGCTTCCTCACGAGTGTTGACCATCGGCACTACCACGCCCCAGGCCCCCGAATCGAGCGCCCACTTGAACCACTCGACTGTATTGGTCGGCACCCGCACAATCGGGGCGCTGATACCGCCATCGGCAATCGTGGCCACCATCGCGGCCATCAAGTCGGGTGTCTGCGGGGAATGTTCGCAATCAACAGTCAGCCAGTCGAAACCGATGCGCGACATCAACCGGGCGCTGCTGATGTTACCCAGGCTAAGCCAGGCTCCTGGCGACACCTCACCGGCTTTTAGCTTTGCTTTAACGTGGTTAGTCCTCATATTTTCCTCGTGTTTTTAATTTAAAGGATTGTAAATTCAGGCGTCTTTCCTTCTCGATTGTACCAGGATTCCGGGCCACTGGAAATTTAGATAGGAATACTTAAGTCCCGGCCCCGGAGCCGGAATAAAAACAGAAATTCTTACGCTGCAAAAATATTCCCGATCAATTTTTATTTACCACATACACGCCCATATTCGTATTGACAAATATTTCTTGTTAGCTTATACTAATATTGTAATGGTAAAGGAAAAACGCAACCAGTACAGTTGGAACAGACCCTGGTAACCTGGGAGAGAATATGTTGAGTTTTATTCCCGGTAATCCAGGGTAGGGGCGTTTTGTACAAAACCCCACTAAATTCAACCGGCTAAGAGCAGCTTATGTCTAAAAAACGGAAAGGCAGTTTGACCGGGCAGCCCAAATCTAATACAAGGTGAAGGACGTATATTAGTCGGGACAATGTGTGCGTTTTGTCATTGACAACTGAATCTTGTTAGTATAGACTAATATAGATAGTTAGAACGATATAAAATGAATTTGCAACCAGAGCCAGAGGTTAGAACGGGCCAAATGTTAACGAACTTTCCAAAAAGTTACAGCGACGCCAGGGAAATCCCCTCCGAAGGACAGGAGAGGTTGATTGTAGAGGTTGACTCCGATTATAATTCAAATACCGGGGAGACCCCCAAAGTAAGAGTTTGCTTACAGAAATGGGCAAACGGTATCGGCTGGTTTAATCAGAAGTCCTTGCATTTAACCCTTGAACAGGCGGCATATTTAAAAGAGGAAATCGAGCAGGCTACTGCCAATCACAAAATGAAAAGCAGCCAGTCTCGGTCCGTTAATCCTTCCAAACGGGACGAAAATGCTTCCGGTAATCACGCCGTCATTCCGTTCCCTGCGGGTAGGACTGCCCGGTCCACCGCCTCAGTTAAAAAGCAAGGCCTTTCTGAAACGACTGGCCTGATTTTACCTTTCCGGTCTCGCCAGGGCTAGCTGATTTCAACCCAAAATAGAAGGAGTGGATATGGCAGACCAAAATAGCGGCGTGAACACGGCTAACAGCGTCAACGCAGCGGCCAAGATAGAGGCTTTGAACGAAATTTTAGCTAACGAGTATGCCGCTTTTCACCAGTACACCCAGCATAGTTTGCTGGTGCAGGGCCTGGAACGTTTCGACTTCAAGCCGTATTTCGAGGACCAGGCCGAAGGTAGCTACAAACACGCCCTCTTGATTGGCAGCAAGGTCGTTGCCTATGGTGGGCTGCCGATTATCGAAGCCGCCCCCATCGAGCAGTCTACCGACCTCTTGCAAATGCTGGAACAGGACCTGGCGATGGAGCGCAAGCTGCGCGACCTTTATATCGCCGCTATTCCGCTGGCCGAGGCCGATAACGATGTCCCATTGCGCTTCTTGCTGGAAAAACAGGCTTACGGCGAGCAGGAAGATGTCGAAGAAATTGAAAAGTTCTTGATGAAAGAACGCATCGTTCTGCAAGAACAGGATGTACCTGATAAAAATTCACAGGCTATGTAAGCAAGTAAGGATTTGAAGTAGTTTGACCATCCAGTTAGAAACCGGTTCCAACACGACTTTTTCTCGCCCGGCCTTTATGAACCGCCCGAAAACGGATAAAGGTAAGGGTCTGGTCTTCGGTAATGCCTCGGTCTACTACGACCTGGGCCTGGTCGCCGGGGAACTGGAAGGTAACTCGGATAACCCGGCCAGGGCTTTACAGGCGGGCAAGCGCTCGGCCCGGTTTGGCTTCAGGGGCACCCCGGCTGACCGGGTTACCCTGGTGGACGAAGGGATGGGCTTCTCGGTAACCCTGGCTACGGCTTTGAGGACAGGGGCAGTTTACGAAGGTCTTGACTTTGCCAAACCTTCCACCCTGCGCTATATCGGGGCCGAATTCTTCCGGGAATTCATACAACTTCTGGTCCCACCTACTTTGACTTTGCTTTACCGGCAGGGTTATAACTTTAACTGGTCGAACCTGGGGTTAGTCTTGCAAGTTGCTAAAGGCACTCCAATTGGCCTGGGCTTTTTCTCGCAGGCCGCTGTTTCGACCATGGATTACACCCAACCTCTTCTTATCTCTCCGGGAAACTCGGATTGCCCTGGTTCTGGTCAAGGCAGTCCGAGTTTCGGTTTATATAAAAATTTCGCCTCTGTGTTACTGGCCTATGGGCTGCGTCCCCTGGTGACGGAACTGGTTGGCCTGGGGGTACGGGCCGAGGTTTTGTGGGACATCGCGATTGAAATGCTCTTTGAGACAGCTCTGAGCCTGGGAATATCCCAGGAAGCCCGGCAGGCTCTTTTCATTGAAGAACTGGCCGCAGCCAATTTAAACGAAGCCGTACCAACCGCTACCGATACCCTTTCACCTAAAACCGCTAAATTCCAGAAGGGATTCAGTTTCAACCAGGGCCAGGTAATATTTTTAAAGCTGCATTGCTGCGAAAAATATCGCAAAAAGACCCGCTGTTCGAACTGCCCCGCCAACCGTAAAACCCCTCCAATGCGGCTTCCATTAACCTCGGTTTAACCGGCTTATTTCTCAAATTATTATTACCTCCAGGGTTATTTTCCTTTTCTATTGCGATTTCAATTGTTAGTCTATTATTAAAAATTACCCGCGAGCCAAAGCTCAGACGTTATAAACAATTTCAAATCTTTTGCCTTTGGGGTTGTAAATTGCTTCACAAATAAAACAATTTTGTTTTATTTTAGTACCTTATCAGTACTTTTTGGCTACTTTACCGGGGAAATTTGGGTATTTTATGGAATAGTACTTGCCTCTTTATTAGCAGTAGGGCTGAAGCAAATTTCCTCCGACCTGAACTCAGCCGGAAACGATGGTAGACAAGAAATTATTGGACCTGATAATACTCCTTACGTTCAATTCCCGCTTCTATAACGCTTCCTTTAGCACCTTTGGAAGGATGCTTATGATAAACACCCAGTTAAACCCCAAGCCGCATACTCATTTAAGACTCGCTGAGCCGGGCTTTTTGAACAAGGTAAGCGAAAAGATAAAAGGGTTTATTAATTCGGCGATTGCGGTGGGCAAATCGGAAAACCAGCCTGGACAGACCATTTCGGAAATACCGGATTCTAACGTTGCCGAACTGGTAAGGGTCAACCAGGAACTAGAGGAGAGACTTAAAGAGAAAACTCGTGTTGAGCAAGAACTACGCCGGGCAAACGAGGAATTAGCGCAAGCCATAGAGAAGGAGAAGAAACTTCACGAACTCAAAACAAAATTTCTTTCGATGGCCTCGCACGAATTCCGCACGCCGTTAACCACCGTCATGATGGCAACTGATATGCTGGAAACTTTTGGCTCGACGCTTTCCGTCAGCCAAAAGGATGATTTCCTGGAGCGGATAAAGGTTTCCACCGAACTAATGACGGAATTAATGAACGAGATTTTGCAATACTCGCGCATTGATAATGGCCTTGAAACCCTGGTCTCAAAGGAAGTTGACCTGACCCGGTTCTGTTCGGAACTGGTGGACGAAGCCCGGTTAATCTCCGGTAGCTGCCACAATATAATTTTCCTGGTACAGGAGGAGACAGATGGGTCGATATTTTATGGCGACCCCCTGGTTTTACGGCAAATCCTGAACAATTTGCTATCGAATGCCCTGAAATATTCGCCCAACGGCGGCACCATCAAACTTTTCTTGAAGTTAAGTGAAAACCTGGTGACGTTCGAGGTGGAAGACCAGGGTATTGGCATCCCCGATTCGGAGATTAACTCTTTGTTTGAGGCTTTCAAGCGGGGAGCGAATGTTCGGAATATCCAGGGGACCGGGTTGGGTCTGGCAATCGTCAAAAAATACGTCGAGCTCTACGGCGGCAGTATCAAGGTAAAAAGTGATGTTAACCGGGGCAGCACCTTTAGCGTCAATTTGCCCTTAACCCAGAGCGCTACCAAACAATTTCACTTTAGTAATCCTATCTGAGAAGGAAGCAGATAAAGGCCGGGGTTGGTTAACCAGCCCCGACCAGGATGGCGAAGGCTACCGGAAATTCCGGTAGCCTTTTTAGGCATTTTACTTTATTGACTTTGCACATGGGTTTGTTACACTTCATTCACGGCGCTACCCTAACGGTTTCTCACGACCTGAAATTGTTTAACCCGCTCAAAGGAGGTTCTTAAATGCAGCCAATCGAGATTTCCATCGAAGACCTGAAAGATATTACCGCTCGGATACCTGTTTTATTAAAGGATAGAAAAATTGAACCGAAAGAAAATCTCGAACCGGGCGAATGGACCAGCCGCGAACTGCTCGGCCACCTGATTGACTCGGCCTCGAATAACCATCTGCGCTTTGTCAACGCTATTGTAACTGGCGAAGTCCACCTGCCGAGCTACGAGCAGGAAAAGTGGGTGATGAGCCAGGGCTGGGACGACGAGCCGTGGGAAAGACTGGTCGTGTTATGGGAAAACTATAATCTGCACCTGGTCCATCTGCTGGGCCGGATACCGGAAGATAAATTAAACGTCTTGTGCTACATTGGGAAGAATCCGCCAATGACCTTACAAGACCTGGTGGTGGATTACCTTGACCACCTGAAGCACCATCTAAAGGACCTGGCCCCGGAATTTACACCCACCAGACCTTCGGGGTATACTCCCTCTTAACCTGAACGACTTTTTAACAGGAGAAAGATTTTATAATGCCAATTCGAGTTTGTGTAGCCGGGGCAACGGGCTGGACCGGCAGCGCGGTAGTTGAAAGAGTCCTGGCCTTGGAAAACTTTGAACTAACCGGCGCGATTGCCCGCCAGGCGGCCGGGACGGACCTTGGCGATAAATTCGGGCCAAAGGCCGCCGGAATTAAAATCACGGCGACTTTAGAGGAAGCCCTGGCGGGGTCGCCCCAGGTTTTGATAGATTACACCAGTTCTGAGTCAATAAAAGAACGGGCCCTGGCCGCACTTGAGGTAGGGGGTGCGGGTCGTCATCGGCACTTCCGGCCTGACGGCAGCGGATTACGAGGAAATTGACGCGAAAGCCCAGGCGCAACAACTGGGCGTTATCGCGGCAGGGAATTTTTCGATAACAGCGGCACTGGCAAAGCATTTTCCCTCCTGGCGGCTAAATACCTGCCAGGCTGGGAAATTATTGATTATGCCAGCGCCGGGAAAAAAGATTCTCCAAGTGGAACGACCCTTGAACTGGCCGAAGCACTGGGCCAGGTGGCTCAACCCCAGTTGGAAGTGCCTATCGAGCAGACTTTTGGCTTTAAAGATACACGGGGCGCTACTATCGCGGGTAGCCAGGTCCATTCTGTGCGACTTCCCGGCTTTATCATTGCCTTTGAAACAATCTTCGGCTTGCCCGATGAACGGCTGACCATCCGGCACGATGCCGGGTCGGGAGCAGCCCCGTATGTAGCAGGGACGCTCCTGGCTGCCCGGAAGGTGATGGAGTTGACCGGCCTGACCAGGGGTATGGACCGGTTGATTTTTCCAGCCTGATTTTCCATTGTAATTTTAGCCCGGTTGTCTACCGGGCTTTTTTTCTTACTGTAAGAAAACCGGAGAAGATTGCCCATTGGCTAAAAATAAATTTGAGCAAAAAGGTAAGAAATAGTTATAAAATAAAACAACGCCAGGGGAAACGGCCTGGCGCTGTTGCGAAACGAACAACGAAAGGAGATTTAACTCATTGGTGGTAAAAAGTCCAGGTAAAGAAGAGCTAGTCACCGGCAAGACGGATAGTCCAAATTAAGGAAAACGGATAAGGCCGGTGAACTAATGAGTTGTGACGATTGGTTTTAGCGTTTGTTGGTTGGTGTGTTGTGACGCTCTCTTCTTTACATTTTCATTATTACATACCAACATTACGAAGAACATTAAGCAAATAGATGTTTTTGTAATCTTATAAAACTGGTTATAACCCGATAGCGCCTGAACTCAAACCGCCAAATTCCAGGCGCCGGAAGTAATCCAGGGTCGCCATGACCGGGTTGACCGGGTAGCCGCGCTGTAAACCCAACCGCCCAGTATGGATGGCGATTTCATGCAGAGCCATGGTGACCTGCTCCTCGGTAACCACGAAACCGGTCAGGCAAGCGCTAACCTCAACCCAGAACCGGGCCTTGATTTCTTCGGAGGCAGTTAAAAGGAGCCGCCAGGTCCGCAGTAATCCCCTTTTACGAAGTTCCCGCAGCACAAAGAGGACTTCCCCGGCGCTAAACCCGGCCTCTATGAAGTAAACGAGGTCGTGATGGAATAGCCCTAACCAGTGGCCTTTTACTCGTTCATGTCCGCCCCGGGAGTATTGCAGGTCGTAAGGCGCGGTCAGGTACCACTCCTTCTCAAATTTCAAACCGTACTCGGCGTACCATTCGAGGGCAGCCTGGTCGAAGTCGAGCTTGCCCTGGGCTCCTACGGGTGGTCCAAAGATAGCGGTTATCCGGTTGCGGTATTGTTCAATCTGCTCCCACATTAGCTGGGCCTCGATACCGGGGAACCGTTTGCCCAGGGCCCGCATAAGTTCGCGGACAAAATATTTGGCGTCTTGTTCGGGATGGCGGACAAAGGAAAAAGATGCCACGTCGTTGCAACTTAACCAATCACCAAATTGCAAATCGAGTTGGCCGTAACCCAATAGCTTACGAGTCTCATCATCGGTCTCCATAAGCTCACCTCCAACTACTCAATAGAAGTTTTTCGGATTGCGCGTATTATTGTATATCTATAAATTAGCGGTTATTTTCTTAAAAAGCAAGTGTAAATTTGTGTTTTTTGCAGATATTGAAAGTGTATAAGCAATAAACAAAAGTTCTTTCAAATTCCCTTTTCGATTCCATCCTGACCGGCCTCTGGTTATACTTAACGGGGGCCGGAGACAGAATAGAATGCCCATAATATCTATTTATAACTCGGTTATTAATTAAAGATTGTCCAACAAAAGGTTTATGATAAAATGACCCAATATTTTGCTAATTATTTTACCCTGAAAGATTTAATAAAAGAACGCAACCGCCTGGCTAAAATCCACCACCCGGATAAAGGTGGTAGCCTCCAAACGATGCAAGAAATAAACGCCCAGTTTGAAACCGCCAAAAAGCGCTTAAGCCCCGGTGGCGGTGGGTACGGCAGAATTTATACGTCAGCGCGACCAAGCCCTCAATACCGTACACCTAAAAGACCTGTCGATAAAATCAGGCAGAAAAGGAAAGAGGAATTACTCTGGGTATACGGCGCTTACAAGGCTGAACAGCATAGAGCGATGTTTAAGGGTTGCCGTTTGCATTATTCCAATGGGGGCGAACAATTTTTTTATGTTACGGGTAATACCGGATCCTACCGGCAGTGGTTTCAGGAACATGGGTTCATCTGGAAAGAGGAGTTAAAACGGTGGGAATTTGATAAGAAACCGTTATGAAATAAAAAAGGATCGCTACAGACTCGAACTCTGAACCCACCGATTAAGAATCATGCGTGCAAAATTAGCGAACAAATGTACGGTTTTGAGCTCAAATTTTTTTGCGAAATTTTGGAAAATTCGCGAAAAATAAAAATTATTTTTAGGGGATCTGATGTTTTAATTTTTAAAGACACCTTTTTCCTCACCAAAATCTCCTAAATTATTTTAACCCCAAGTGCCAACAGAAGTAATTATTGTCCTTACAAAAAATCAGTTGTGTACGCGACAAATATTCTTTTTATTGAAACTGGATAACCTTTTAGAAACTGTGGATTTGCTACGCTAATAAAGAACGCCGAAACACTTTTTAAGCCATTACAAAACGCCCTGGCTCAAAGTGGGTTATAGATCGCTTCTTTAAGATTTGTTTAGAATAGAATTCTTCATCAGTAACATACGAGCCGGTAGGTACAGGTTTATCAGGCAAGTGGTAAGGGTAGGCAACAAGCGGATCAGGTTTCTTTTGGAACTGGCTCATAGCGCACCCCCTTTTCTTCGCTACTGTCTAATTTCGAAAGTCAGACAAAATTTCCGGTTAATTTCAACTTTAGCACGGCGTAAGTGAATCAAAAACTAAAAATTCTTTGAGGGAAATTGAACTTTTGCATAAACTCAGATAATAGGTCAGAAGTGGCACCCAACCTTCCTCCTCATCTAATCCCTTCATTTTCGTTATCTTATTGGCTGACTGTATTATTAAGGTTTTCCCAGGTCAATATACAACGAGCCGGACCTTCCATATAAATTTACTACACCTGGAGCCGTTTTTGAATCTGGTCTACCGCAGCCCTTGCAGCCGTAGCAACTGTTCCAACGGCAGTCGGCGTCTGGTCGTCCATCAGGGCCTGGAGGTGAGTTATAGATTCGCGGTCGCCGACTGCAGCCAGCACCAGACAGGTATTGTATCGAACGGCCGGATCGGGGTGATAAAGAAACTCGGTCATTTGCCGGGCTATCGGATTACCATACAATGGCAACAGGTTAACCGCCGCCTGTCGTTGCCCCAGCACCTTACTGGTCACAGCGGTCAAACAACTTGCTAAAAGAATCTGCCGGCGTCCTCCCGGTGTGAGCTCGTCGTAATAGTGGGCATTGTCGTGCTTGTCGTCCCAGTAAAGATCGTTTTTCTTTTTGGTGGAGGAACCCTGCACTTCCACCCGGCCTAAAACTTCGGCAGCGAAGCGGTTGCCGGTTATGACCGCCAGCGGGTCTCCCTTGATTTTACCGGCCTGGTTCTGCTCAACCAGAAGAGCTAATATTTCTTCTAGAAGAAATATTACTTCATCGCCCTCGTCAAAATCATCTTCCTCGTCATTAAAAATATCGAAGCGGGCGGCATCGTTGTTTTCCATGACGGCAGCCAGGGTCGCTATCTCAACGTTGCTCAAACTCAATTCCCTGGGGCCGCGTTTACTCCTACCACTCCCAATGCCCTCAAATTGCTGTTCGAACATTGCCAGCAGGGCGTTGCCCAGATCATCGGGACCGGAACCCGCGGCAGGCAATGATGTGGTGATAATTCCTGCTGGTGAAGGCGTATTTAATTTTATTCCTTCCCCGAAATTCAGACCAAAGCTTTCCAGCCGCTGCCGGAGAACCTCAAACCGGTCCGGTCGGACCAGGGCCAGGCCCGGCCCAATCCGTCCGGCTAAAGCGTCCTTTAGCTCCGGCACTGCCAGAAGGTCATCCAGCAGGTCCGAACGCGGCACCTGTAGGGCTATGACGGCTTCCTGTCCAAGCCGATTTTTATCACCTTCCGTATACTCGCCGAGCCAGCCTTTGAGAGCCAACCTGGTTTCGGCTGGCAGAGAAGCCGGTTGGTTCTGGGCGGCTCTAGTCTGTAGCATCGCCGTTTCGAACCGGGACCTTCCCTTTGGCGCGCTTACTACTGTCGCCGGAGCGGGTAACCAGCCCTCAATTGTCTGTTTGATGGCTGCAAAGGTTAAACCGAGGCGATGAGCGCGAACAGCAGCGGCGGCCGTGAGCTTGAAAACGGCATGACGATCCGCAACTTCCCAGCTTGCCAGCTCGGCAAACTGTCCGAGCCGGTAAAGCTGGTAAGGCGAGGCATTCTTGGCATCGAGAGTAAATGCATCCGTGAATGAAAGTGTACCCTTTATAAGTTGAGCGGTATTAATAACCGGGACAGCCGCCGGTGCGCTGCCGTTGCGGCTTTTGGAAGGGTTCGTGGTAGTACCGGTTTCAATCGCTGAGAGGCGGCGAGCCACTTTATCGGCAGCACCTGCCGCCACCAGGGCGAAGTGCGGTCCAAGCCGCCGCAACACCAGGCCCGGTTCGGCCGCCAGCAGACGGTCCAACCGGACCGGGTCACCCACTTCGATTATGGTTGCGTCCGGCTGAAGCGTCAGACGCTCGAAGGAGGCTGCCCAATCATGCAGACTCGTTTCGATATTCTGGGAGACCGGCATCCGGCTGTTATCGTTGAGTAATTTCAGTATTTCGGTTACAGCCAGGCCTCCCCGCAAGCCCTGCAAAACGCTTTCTTTTGAAATGCGATACTGGGCCACATCGCCCAGGCTCATCTGGGTGGCAAAGGCTTCCAGTCGGCGCACCAGCGGCAAATTCTGGACCGGGTTGAGAACCATTATTTCAAAGTTTGGCTGGACGATCAGTGGCCGGGCCAGTTCGGGTGCTTTCTGGGCCAGTTCGGCCAGTTGCTGCCGGGCTGCTTCTTCCTCCGCAAGCGGTTTTCCGCTCAGGGCCGCCACACCGCTTGGCGTAAAGCGAAAGGCTACCGGCCGGAGGCTCTTTTCGTCCAGGCCAAGCTCGGCCAGACCGAGCCAGTTCCAGGCTTCGCCCAGTACAAAGGCGACCCATTCCCCTTCCACCCAGTCCCAGTCGCGGTCGAGGCTGAGAGCCAGAGTACGGTCCGCCTCATATTTGTTGCGGGCCAGGGTGGGATCCGGCGGCTTTATTTTGCTGACAAACCCTTTGTAGTAACCCCGGCCAAAGTCACCTCGATAAGAATAATAAGAAGCGTAGTTCGAGGTTTCAGGCACGTAGCTGTGAGACATCAGAATTTCGTAAGCTTCTTCTTTCAATATAGCCAGGAGTGAGCCGAAATCAAGCCACCCACCCTCTAACCCGGCCTTGGGCAGGCGCCCGCGGTGATGGAGTTCTTCAAGCACTGTTAACAGGCGGTTCCGACCGCTTTGCTCCTTTGAAAGGCCCGGTATCGAACTTTCCTCAGGCTCAAAGGAGTAAAACCGCAGACTCGGTATGCGATTAAATTCCACGAGGTCGGAAGCGACCCAGCTTTTCAAAAGCAGTTGAGCCTGTTCGTGGCGAGGCATCTGGAAAAACCGGCTCAACTGCGGCCCGGGCAGTATCCCGGAAGTCTTTTCGTCTATGCGTAGTAGTCCGGCCTTCAAGAGAATTTTCCATAGAAAATTCAAGTGGGGCAACTCTTCAATTCTCTTGACTTCCTGGGGCGGCTGCTTATCCTTGAAACTTAAAAGAGCGGCCAGCTTTGTGAAGTCGCGTTTGCCCGGGTCGCCCGATTGCAGTACTTTGGGCCGGTTTTGCTCGACGTAGCGGGTAAAAGTAAAGAGGTCGGCTAACAGGGTTTCAAAACGTATGCTTTCGACCGGTTGCGGCGCGGAGGGTTCACCAAAGGGTTTGAGGGCAGGGGGTTGTAGCTCTTTTTCGAGCTGTGGGTCAAGCTTGAACATGGCGACAACCTGGGGCAGCGCCCAGACCACCTGCTCGTAGCCGGGTGGTGGGGCGCTGTAAGGCGGGTTCAGGGAGCCGGGAGCTTCCAGGGAATGTTTATTGTAACCACCCTCAAAACTCAACGTTGTGCCGTTTCGAAAGGCATAAAGGGCCAGGCCGGTGCCGATCAGTTGCTGGAGGGCAGTCGCGGCGTAATCCGGACCGTAACGGGCGCTGAGTTGCTGTTTGAGAGAAGGAAAGGCCAGCACACCGTCCACACCGCGTATCACCAGCCGGGCCAGGGCTTGCCGTCCCGGTTCGGGCAGGTTTTCCAGCGCTTTACGTAAGTATTTTTCGTCGAGAAAGACGCGGGCAAGCGCCTTGAGGTTAGCGTCTTTGTGGGAATTAACCTTCTGGCCCCGCCCCAGCAGCATTTTTTGCAAAGATTGAGAATTGTAGCTATCGAGGATAGTTTCCAGGTGCTGCTCGGTTAAGTTTTTCGATACGGGAAAAGTTTTCCCGCCGATCCATAAAGAAAGCATATTTCAAAATCCCACTTAAACTGTTTGGATACACGGAAAGGATAGGAAAGGAAGAAAGGTCAGGCGTCTAAACCCTGGTTATTTTTGGCTCGTACCCCTTTTTGGTCAGTAGTTTCACCAGTTCGTCCTGGCGCTGGTGGTCAACCATCAGAGCGGTTTCTCCGAGGCGGCGCACTACAAAATTAGCCAGGACGGTCGCGCTTAAAACTTCTTCCAGCAGGGCCGGGCTGGTAAATTCAAGCAGCAGCAACTGGCGGTGCACCGTCACTTCTTCCGGTTTAACGGCCGGAGCCAGCATTACCGGGCTGGAATTGGCCTCGGTAAGCACTTCCGCCGCGCTTCTTATTGTTTTAACAGTCTGTTTCGAACCGGTAGGTTTACGCGTGCCTGCACCGGTACCGGTACCGGCCGGTCTTCCCCTGGGCATGGCGGCCTTCCCTCCTTTCATTACAATCCTCTGGATAAACAAAATTCTTTCGACAACCCTGACAAACCTATCTTAACAAATAATAGGAAAATTATCAGGTTACCGAAACTATTACCCCCTTTTTGGAACTTACTCCTACCGTTGGACAGTAATCCCTGATGTCCCCTCATTTCCGGCAGCCTGTTTTTTAAGAAAGCAATTTCTAAAGCAAATCCTTTTTATCCTCAGCCACTTTCCGGGCAACTTTATAGGCAGGTTCCAAAAGTTCGGTCAGGTTCTGCTTGCCGATTTTGAAGGGAGCCTCTCCCAGCCTTTTTAGGACGGCATTTTCCACCTCAGGCGGCTCCAGATTTACCCTGAAGTTTGAAAGCGATTCGCCGCTTTGCCAGAAGTTATCCAGACAGTCTTCCAGGGGTTTTACTTCTTCCTGGGGAGGTGTTGTTGCCGCCTCAAGAGCCGCCGCCAGCCCTGGGATAACAGGTTCGTCGGGAGCTTCTACATCCTCAAAGGCTGACCTCTTTTCCCGCAGGGCCGCGATAAGGGCTTCTTTGGTCCGGCCCCGCAGTTTGAAGATCAAAAAAGGGTCTTCGTCGAAGCGGTCGGCCATCAGGTAGTAGACCGCCGCGATATGTTTGCAGGGGTTGGCCCAATCGGGACAACTGCAATCGGTTTCGAGTTCGTTTGAGGATTTTGGAAAAAGCGAAACCTTCGCTGCCTTGAAAGCCTCCTCGATATTCTGGGGCATTTCCCCGGCCAGCAGTTTGGCCGCGAACAGAGCCTGCCCGGCCATGGCGTCCGTAACCGCTTCCCACTGGGTATCAGTGAGCGGAGGCAGTCCGATTTCAACCTTGTAAGGCCGGGGCGCCGAACCCTGCACCTTCGCCTTAACTGTACCAGGCTCAACGTCGAGCGAAACGACCTGACCTTTGCGGGCATAAGAACGGCCTCGCGTCAGCCGGGTACCCATGTCAAAAGATTCAAGAGTGCCGATCCAGCGTTTCGACCACCAGGTCTCACCAATGGTGCCTCTTTCGCTTTTTGTTTTGAGACCATTCTTGACCTCTCGTGGGCTGCTCGGCTCATAATACGGCCTATCGTCCCAACCACTCCAATGGTTATGTGGCATAGTTTCTCACCATTTAGCTTTTGTTTCTAATCCCCAATTGCCGTCCTGTCCAGGGCGAACAACTGCCGGAGTTCTTTGTTGCTCAGTTCGGTGATCCAGTTCTCACTCTGGCCCACGATGCTGTCGGCCAGCCCTTTCTTTTGCTCAATCATAGTGTCAATCCGCTCTTCCAGCGTCCCGATACAGACGAATTTGTGAACCTGGACATTCTTCCGCTGGCCGATCCGAAAAGCCCGGTCGGTGGCCTGGTTTTCGACGGCCGGGTTCCACCAGCGGTCAAAGTGAAAGACGTGATTGGCAGCGGTCAAATTGAGTCCAACCCCACCTGCTTTGAGCGACAGCAGAAAGATCGGCGGACTGCCTGGCCTGGTATCCTGGAAGCGCTGGACCATTTCATCGCGCAATTTGCGGGAGGTGCCGCCGTGCAGGAAAAGCACTTCCCGGCCCAATCGCTGCTGCAAGTAGGGTTTGAGCATACTTCCCATTTCGGCAAACTGGCTGAAGATCAGGGCTTTGTCTCCTTCCTCAAGGGCTTCTTCAAGCATTTCTTCAAGCCGGGCCAGCTTGCCAGAGCGGTCGGCCAGTTCGCTGCTGGTCCGGTCGCCCATGAAGTGAGCCGGGTGGTTACAGACCTGCTTGAGTTTGAGCAGGGTCGCCAGAATAAGACCCCGCCGCTGGATACCACTATCTTCGGCTTCCTCAATCTGGTTTACCATGTCCTTGACCACCGCTTCATAAAGGCTGGCCTGTTCCCTGGTCAGATTGCACCAGACCTTCATCTCATTTTTATCCGGCAAATCCGCTATGATGCTCTTGTCGGTTTTGAGGCGGCGCAACACAAAAGGCTGGATCAGCTTTTTAAGCTGTTCGGACCGCGCCTGGTCGTGATATTTCTCAATTGGGGTGCTAAAACGGGTGCGAAATTCGGTGGCCGTCCCCAGGTAGCCGGGGTTGAGAAAATGCATGATTGACCACAACTCACTCAGGCGGTTCTCGACAGGGGTACCGGTCAGGGCCACCCGGTAGCGGGTTTGCAGCCGGCGGACGGCCTTGGTCTGCTTGGCCGACTGGTTCTTGATGTTCTGGGCTTCGTCCAGGGCCACCCGCTCCCACTCGATCCCGCTCAACTCCTCCTCATCGCGGGAGAGCAGGGCATAGGTGGTCAGGACGACATCGGCCCCGGCCACGGCTTCCTCAAATAGGGGGCCGCTCAACCGCTGGTTGCCGTGATGCACCATAAGGCGGAGGGAAGGCGCAAACCTGGCAAGCTCTTTGGACCAGTTGCCCACTACCGACATAGGGCAGACCAGGAGCGTCGGGCCAACTTTTTCTTTTACTTTTTCGGTTTTGCCTTTATTCTCTTTTGCTTTGGTTTTACTTTCTTTGCCTTTAAGTACGGCATTGTCGTTCTTTTCAGGTGTATTTTCTCGCTCGGCAAGGAGCAGGCTGATAAGCTGGATGGTTTTGCCCAGACCCATGTCGTCGGCCAGACACGCACCTAACTCGAACTGTTTGAGAAAACTCAGCCAGGAAAGACCCTTTAGCTGGTAAGGACGCAAATTTGCCTGTAAGGTAGCCGGTTGGGGAACATCGGCAATTTTTGAACTCTGGGAAAGCCTTTCGAGTAGCTCGCCAATCCAGCCGTCACTCTCAACCCCGTTAACGCTTAGGCCTGCTACATCATTAAGGCCCTCCTGTCCCAGGCCAAGTTTAAGAGCTTCTTCCAGGCTCATCTGGCCTTTAGCGTGCTGCCTGTCAAAGAAAGCAATGGCGGCTTCAATCTGCTCGGGTCGCACTTCCACCCATTGGCCCCGCAACTGGACCAGCGGCACCTTCAGCCGGGCCAGCTTTTCAAATTCGGCCATGCTTAGCGGTTGGTCGCCCAGGGCAAGTTGCCAGTCATACTCGACCAGCTTTTCCTTGCTAAGTAGCCCGCTGGAAGTTTTGCCCGCGCCTGCACCTTTGGAACTGAGGCGCAACTTCACGCCGAGTTTCTGGGAAGGTTTGCTCCACCAGGGCGGCAGTATTACCCCAAAGCCGCTCTGTTCGAGCAGCGGAGCCGACTGGCGCAGAAAGGTATACGCTTCTTCAGTGTTGAGCGTAAGGCCGGAGGGCCGGGCTGATTTCAGGCTCTTATCAAGGGTCGGATACATCCGGGAGGCTTTACCCAGGTCGGCTAACAACCGCTCCTGGGGATTCTCAAACTTTTGTTTAAGAAAGGTAAGGGTACCGGAGCGCTCCCGCCAGACCTGGTCGGCCTCAATAAGCAGGCTGCGGTCGCTGTTAGCCTGCAAATAAAAAGTGAGCAGCCAGGGAGGCGGTGAAGCAGGCGCAGGCGAACCTGCCGCTTTCACGGCGGCTAGATACGCCTCGCTTTCGTTAGTTGTATCAGGTTGGAGCGGTTCAAGCTTGAAGCAGGTCCGAAATGGAGTGGTGCTGTCTACCGGCTTTAGCTGGCCAAGCCAATTCTCCATTTGCGCCAGAAAAGGCTTCATTTCAGCAGGTGGTGCAGTGAGGGTTGTTTCACCATAGGAATAAAGCCCCTTCACCCATTGAGCAGGTAAGTCTCCGGTTTGCTTTTGGCGATTGGGACCGGGCTTTGACGAAGAAACTAACCCGGTGACAGCTTGAAAACTTTGTTGAAGGGTCGCTTCGAGAGTCCGGTTTAGGAAATCATTCATGAGTTCCGAAGGCAACACCGGGGTAACAGTTTGCCCTATACCACCTGACTTTGTAAATAAAGCAGGATCTGGAATAAAAGCCCGGCAGACCGGAGGCATGGCTTTTTGGAGTGTTTGCAGGCTGGTTAGGTCTGCTTCTTCACTTAATCCTATTCTCCACCCGGACCGGTAAGCCGTCTTTGCACTGGTATTAACCTTGAGGATAGCCGGTTCAAAATTCTGGTGGGTAAGAATTTCAAGAACAAACTTCGCTGCTTCTACCCAGAAACGCAGCGAACTCCCAAAAGCTATATTACTGTTTGTGGTCTCGGTTGGGGCAGGAAGCTTTAACAGAAGGTCCAGTCCCCGCTCAGGTGTAAAAGCCAGGCAGGGTATTTCCCAACCCGCCAACTCTAACTTTCCGCCGTTTACCCTTTCCTGTTCGAGAATCAGTTCGGGTGAAGGTAGCGGCCCGTCTTTATCCGAAGGCAACCTTAAAATAAAAGTGTCTGCTATTGCACCTTCTATAAA
>MKTJ01000090.1:0-25947 GCA_001898225.1 Chloroflexi bacterium 54-19 | reverse complement strand
ATGCGAATCGACCGAAGTGACTGCTTTACCTCTGGCAGGCATTCTTCTGGTGGAAGGAGCAGATCTGCTGGATTTTCCGGCTGAATTAGAATCCTCAGCCCAGATATAAAAGGGGTTTTTATCCAGGGTAGAGTTATTCCAAATAGTGTGTAAAACAAACACTCGGTTATCTCTTTCAGTCTAATCCTTGATACCGGAGTTATCTGATAAACCAGTAACTTCATCAAACAGTACTACCATATAACATTTTGTATCATTTTAACAAGAAATCAAAGACCCTGCGAAAGAGTCTAACTTTTAGCCTGCTAACTACCTTGAAAGTCGGTGAGTCAAATTCCAAAATGATAAACTGCCGGCTTGGGTTGGGAATTGCATGTTTTCAAAAGAAATCTTTCTGTCCAACCCTTCTAAAATAGCAATCCGGTACATACAGCCGAACTCAAACGGGCTTTTTCACCTTCTGATATTTCGATTAATTTTATAACGAAAGGAGTAGACTTTATTGTGTTTAGCTTTTGAGTCGAAAAACCGCAAATAAGGGGTATAATTAAAGGTATACAAGCCTGGCTAATTTCAAAACCACTTATCTTCAACCTGAACCCGGCTTACAAATCAGTTTTGAAATGAAAATCAGTTTTTTTATTGTAGAGCGGCACTTTTCAACTGCGGTTGAAGGTAGAAGGTCATAGACTTTCAAATAATCTTACAAACAAGGGCGAACTATTTTGACAAACCTGAACATCAACCCGGCCCCTGACTCCTCCGAATCCAATCACGAGTTGCAAAAAGAAAATAAGGAATTACACCAGCAGATTGCAAACCTTAAAAAAGAGGCTGCCAGCCACTCCAGCGGTCTGCTGGGCTCAGAAGAAGACTATCGACGCCTGGTCGAGTTCTCCCCGGACGCAATCGCCATTCACCAGAAGGGAAGATTTGTGTATGTCAACCAGGCCGGGGCCAACCTGATCGGGGCCAAAAACGGCGAAGAACTTGTGGGCAAACCGCTACTCGATGTCGTCCATCCCGATTATCGGCAGATGGTTATTAAAAGGGCCACCCAGACTACTCAGGGAATAACTACCTCTCTTCAGGAAGAAAAGTTTGTGCGGCTGGACGGCCGGGTCATTGATGTGGAGGTGGTAGCCATACCGATCCAATATGAGGGACAACCGGCCACCCAGGTCGTTGTGGTGGACGTTACGGAAAAGAAACGCCTGGCCGAGGAGTTGCGCGCCAATGAAGAGCGTTTACGCCTGGCCTCGGAAGCAGGAGGTCTTGGCACCTGGGAATGGGATGTCGCAGCGGATAAAATAACCCTTTCCCCTAACATACAAACCCTGCTGGGGCCGCGTACCGGAAAATTTGAAAATAACCTGGAAGGCTTCTACCGATTGGTTCACCCCGAAGACCGGCCACGAGTTCAGCAGAACCTGGCTCAAGTGCTGGAGAAAGGGGAACCCTATGACATTGAATTCAGGCTCAATGGGGACGGCTCACGGCCAGTCTGGATTGCCGCCCGGGCGAGAGCATTTTTTAACACCCAGGGGCAACCTCAACGGCTAATCGGAGTTTTGCAGAATATCACCCCTCGCAAGCAGGCTGAAGAAAATTTACGGCTGCTGGTTGAAGCAAGTCACATCCTGGCGGCCGATCTGGACTTCGAGGCGACCCTTCAGAACCTGGCTCTGTTAGTGGTACCCCTCCTGGCCGACTGGTGTGCGGTCGACCTGGTCGATAAGAAAAAACATCTGAGACGGGTCGTCCTCTATCATAGCGATCCCGACCGGCTTGAATTTGCCCGAAAGCTAGAGGAAAGATATCCTCCGCATATGGCGCAGGAGTTCGGGCTGGTTGCTCTAATGAAAGCCGGAAAAGCGGTAATTATAGCCGAAGTAACCGAAAATAATTTGCTTGCTTCCGCCCAGAACGAGGAACACGGTCGGCTCCTGGTGCAGCTTGGCCTCCGCTCCTCGGTAATAATTCCGCTGGTCGCCCGGGATGAACCACTCGGGGTACTTAGTTTGAGTCACGCTGAGTCAGGTCGCCAGTATACCGCTGAAGATCTGGATTTGCTGGTAGAACTGGGCAGCCGGGCGGCCCTGGCTCTCGATAACGCCCTGTTGTACCGCAAAGCTCAGGAAGCGATCCAGGAGCGGGAAAACTTTCTATCGGTCGCAGCTCACGAATTGAAAACCCCCGTCACAGGAATGCGCGGCTATGCCCAGTTGTTGACCAGGCAGGTTACAAAGGGAACCATTCGTCCTGAAGGGTTGGCGCAGGCGGTTAATACCATTTATGAGCAGTCAAATAAGCTAACCCAGTTGATAAACCAGTTATTAGATATAACCCGGATTGAAGCCGGTAAACTGGCTTTGAATTTGCAGCCGACCAACCTTTCCGAAGTAGTCCGGTCCGCGGTTAACATTGCTCAAACCACTACTACCAGACACACCTTATTATTTCAGGAACCGGCATCTCCAGTTCTGATAAAGGTCGACGCGCTCAGAATAGAACAGGTTTTAACTAACCTGCTCGATAATGCCATCAAATACAGTCCGGAAGGTGGGCCGGTTGAAATTGAATTTGGTTACGATATAAGCGAAGAAGAGCCAATAGTTGCGCCAGGTTCGGACATGGGAGTAACACTTCAGAAAAGCAGGGAGAAGCGTGTCCGGCTGGCGGTGAAAGATTGGGGTTTAGGTGTGCCGGAAGAAAAACGGGCGCTTATATTCGACCGCTACTACCAGGCTCATCCCGGGTCATATATCGGGGGGATGGGTTTGGGATTACATATAACAAAACAGATAGTCGAGCTGCATGGAGGCGAGATTCGGGCCGAGTTCCCAGATACTGGCGGCTCTAAATTTATCGTTATACTGTCAGATTCCGGCTTATGTACTGAAATCTAGAAATTGATAAACCCTCTTCTTATCTATATACTTTGAATTAGGGAAAGCAATTTAGTGAGAACCTACGCCTTTCTTATCAGGAAGACTTAACCTTTTGAAGCAGTCACAAACCACTCCTAATACCGGTAACAATAAGAAGAGTCGCCCCGGCTCTAATAAATTAACCCCTGAGAAGCCAGAGGAGTTAGAACAGCAATCTTTGCAGTTGCGCCTGGATCTTAACCCCGAACGTTACGAGCGGCCCCGGCTGGTTTTTGAGGACGGCACGCTTGTCCTTAAAGCCCTCAAATCGGAGGCCAGAAACCTGCTGCCGTCATACTTTGTCTGGCACGCTGGACACTGGGTCGCCCCGGCTTATCGTTACGCTGAAATTAAAAAGTGGCTGGCTACCCGCCAGGGTCCGCCCATAGTCAATAATATTCCCCGCTATGCTTACCCCGGAGGAGCTGCTTTCCGCTTCAAGCGCGTGGACGGGTTGAAGTTCAAGACAGAAACTGCCCGGGCTGAACAGGAAGATATTTTACCTTTTTCAAGATTAAGCGAAAACGAAGCGGACGAAGATACCAGCCTGACTTACCCTGACCTGGAGGAAGTAAACCAGGTTGACTATTCCAGGCAATTTAACCTACCGGGTATTGGTGCTATTAATAACCCTGGGCCTGCCCGGCGTGTCGCAGAAAAAAGAGCGGTCTACCAAACAGGATTTAGCAAGGAAACTGGTCAAGCTAAATCTGTACCTCCTGAAGATGCCGGTAACAAGCCATTGGCGGCTGAATTTACCCCGCGTCCTTACCAGAAAGAGGCGATTGCATCCTGGTTAGCCCTGGAGGGACGCGGCACTATTGTGCTGCCAACCGGAGCGGGTAAGAGCCTGGTAGCGACCCTGGCAATTGACGCTGTTAAAGCTCCTACCCTTATCGTGGTGCCTCAGCTCGACCTTTTGCACCAGTGGTATGAGAATTTGAGCCGGACTTACGGTCAGGAGAATATCGGGGTCTATTTCGGCGAGAAAAAAGACATCAAACCGATTACGGTTACAACCTATGTCAGTGCCTCGTCGCACCTGGACGAACTGGGCAACCGCTTCTACCTGCTCATCTGTGACGAGGTCCATCACCTGACCGGCACGACCTGGCAGCACGCTGCCAGACTCTCGATTGCCCCGAAACGGCTGGCTCTTACCGCTACCTACCCCACCGATTTCGAAAATCACCTGATTTTGCAGGAGTTAATCGGGCCGCCCTGCTACTACAAAGCGCCAAAAGACCTGGCGGGAGAATACCTGGCCGAATACCAGACGGTAAGGGTGCGGGTTGACTTTACCCCGGAAGAAGCAGATGAATACGAACGGTTAAAAAGCTTCTACGGGCCGCTGGCCCAGCGCATGTTCCGGCAGTACGGCCAGGGCTGGTATCAGCGGCTCCTGCGCTATCAAAACCGGGAGCCCGAATACCGGCAGGGTCTGGTCTACAAGGCCAGAATGGAAGAGCTGATCGAACAGGCCGGGGCCAAGCGGCTAACCCTGGCCCGGATTCTGGCCTTACACCGGGGCCAGAGTGCCATCATCTTTACCGAAAGCAGCCGGGCGGTCTACGAAATATCCGAGCTTTTCCTTATACCTGCTATCACTCACCATACCCCGGCCCCGGAACGCAAAGCCATCCTGGAAGGTTTCCGGGCGGGCGAGTTCCCGGCCATCGTTACGGCCAGGGTTCTAAACGAGGGCGTGGATTTACCCACGGCTAAAGTAGCGGTTATTGTTGGCGGAGGCGGTTCGTCTACCGAATACATTCAGCGGCTGGGACGAATTCTGAGAAGACAGGGTGGCGCCAAAGCCTTTCTGTATGAGCTAATCGTCAAAAGCACCCTGGAAGAAGGGGTCTCCAGCCGACGACGCCAGGTCAAAAAAGCGGCTTCTTCGATCACACGCACACCCAAATCAGGTCAGAAGGCAGCACCGGGGCAACCTGCCCAGCCGACCCTATGGGATTAGCCTGACCACAAAGGGAATTTTACACAAATGTTAAAACTGGTACACGTACAGGCCCGAATAAGCTTGAAGAACGGGCAGGCCAGCGTAAGACAGATGGATGCGGCTGACCCCGCCGACCGGCAGCGGGCGCAGGAAGTAATTACAATTTTCCAGAAAGGAGCGGCTGAACGGCTAACCCGTGACAAACTCGACCAGAAGCTGGCAGGTTATACGGGCAGTCGCCTGGATTACCGGGAAATTGACGGCCTGGCTAAAGTCATCAGCGACAGCTTCAGCACCTTTGCACCGGATCAGCTACCTCTAACCTCGCTCTCAGGACAAACTGTTTTCTCAAATTCAATTCTTGAAGATGACCTGACCAAAACTGTAGACGATCTGGAGAGCCTGGAAGACCTGGAGGAAGATGAGTTGGTCGGGGAAAAGGAAGAAGAAGGAGATAAACAGGAGAAAGAAGAGGAAGGCGAAGACGATTTGGCTTCTTCGTCCGTAACCGGGTCAAGACTGGGGGCTTTCCGGCTGGTTCTCTGGCGAGAAGCTGCCCGGCCCGAATACAGCCCTTTTCACCGTCCCGGTCTGACTGTAGCCCTGAGGTCAGGAGTCCAGAGTTTGCGTAAAGCCGCTGCCAGCCATGATGAAGACCTCCTGGCAAATCTTCTATCTCATGAGGATCGAAAAGCACTTTTGCACCAGGCGGCCAAACTCTGCGAGAGCGAACTGGCCGCTGACGCCCCCACCCAACCGGGCCACCTGGGCAACTGGCTGTTCGCAGATGTCCCGGAACGGCAACGGCTGGTAAATCTCAGCCCGGACCTGAATGTTGAAAATCTGCTCAACCGTTACAACATTGAGCTTTTACGTGGAGTGCTTTACCTGGCTCCTCGGATAAAGCTGGTAGTGCGCGATAAATACAAAGATCTTTTCAAGTACATCAAGCTTTTCCGCCTCATGCATGAGGTGAAACCGCTTCCCCTTCCAGCAGCAATGGCGAACGGAACTAGCAGCCATAGCCATGTGAACCAGGGTAATGATCTTATTCAAGGAGCGAAAGTAGCCGAAAAAACAGAAGAAGCAGGCTGGTTGTCGGAGAACGAAATCGACGGGTACGAAATCCTGCTTGAAGGAGCCTCATCCCCCTTCCTGGCTCGGACCGACCGGCGTTACGGTATTCAGTTCGCCCGTTTTCTACCGGCCCTCCTTTTATGCGAAGCCGAATGGGAACTTGAGACTGAGTTGATTTTTCCGGCCTTCACTAACAGCGGCCAACCCGATTCAAACCAGAGTAGAGGTGAACCAAACCAACGGCAGGGCCAGGGAGAAGCTGGCTACCGGGCCGCTTACCGCCTTGGACCGCAACCCCATCTGCGTACCCACTTCAAAGGCAGTAGCGAATTTGACAGCAAACTGGAAGAAGATCTGGCAGCGGCCTTCGAGCAGCGTTTTCAGACTACCAGCCGGAAACAAAATTCCCTGCCATCCATAGAAACCGAAAATGTAAATAATGGTGCAACCGAGTCGGGTAAAAGAGAAGTAGAAGTGGCCGGCAAAGCAGACCAAAACAGCATTGAGGGCCAGCTAACAGAGGAAACCCCACCCGGTAAAAAGAAGCGCAAATCCAAACGGAAAAAGGTGGAGGGGGAGCGGCAGGGCTGGGTAATCAAGCGGGAGGACCGGATTATCCCGGTTTTCGATACTGTAATGATTCCGGATTTTTCCTTCGAACACCGGGACGGGCGGCGGGCTCTACTGGAAGTTGTGGGGTTCTGGGAGCGAGGTTATCTAGAGCGAAAAATAGCCAAGCTCAACCGGGCCGGTCGTACAGACCTGATCGTCCTGGTAAGCGAAAGGACGCGTTGCGGGCGGGAGCATTTTCTGATTAAGGGGCAGGAGCCGCCCTACCAGCTAATCTTCTTCAAGGGAAAGCCGCAGCTCGGCCCCATTCTGGCAGCCCTGGAAAAATGTGCCGTTTAACTATGCTTTTACAAAATTTGCTTGAGCCTGGATATTTTTTTCCGGGCCTTCGTCACTATCCATTTCTTCGGGTGGTACAACTTTTTTCGGAGGGTCGGGAGGGTATTTTGCAATAAGGCCGGGTTCGTTTAACTTGTAATGGCGCGCAAGACTTGCCAGATATTTTCCAAGAGTATCCAGAGTTACCTTGTTAAGAGTTATGGGTGGTATACCGGAAAGATCCATATTATACCTGAAAGGCTCAGGTAAGAACACAACAGCTTCAGATTGATACATTGTTTTGAGTAACTCAAACTGATTTTTCCCATCGAACCAGAAACCGATCCTGCCTTTCTCCCCATCTCCTCTTGTATAAATCAAGTCCATTCTTATAACATTCTGATCGGTGGGATTCATTGTGTTGCCGTTTGCAGTGGTATCGGGCATACTGTACATCCAGTTTATCAATGCTTCTGCTTCCCATAAAGTGTTTGAACCTTTCCTGAAAAAGGAAACAAGCTTTCTGTATGCTTCTTTGAAACTTGGCTCCGATTGGGGCCAGAAAAAACAAAATCTTATTTTCCCTTGTTGTAGGGGCATCCCGGTGGCTACCGCAAAAGCGTCCGCTTTAAGCCGTTTGATGACGTTCAATGTTTCTTCCGCTGTATCCACCTTGAACCGGATGTCTTCTTTTATATAATCAGGATTTGCCTCAGGATTTGCGGCGGCTTTTAATAGGGCTTCATCCGCTTGCTCTTTTGCAGTTTTGATTGCCTGATCTATTGCTTCCGAAGAAACCTGTCTTCTTTCCATGTAGTCCCGAATTGTGGCGGCAATAGATCTTTGCAATATAACGGGTAAACTGTTTATATTTTCAGCGGTAATCCATTTTTTTAGCTCTGGATCCTGAATAGCTGAACCTATAGGATCATTTGAAAGGCGGGGTGATTTGATACCGGCCGCTTCAAATAATACGTCTTCATCCACTTCTAAAGCCTTCGCCAGACGGACAATTGCTTCAGCTCCTGGATTTGTAATCTGGTTATTCTCAATATGAGATATATGACTTCGAGTTAAAGAGGAATTTCGAGCAAGGTCTTGCTGCGTCCACTTTCGCGCTTCTCGCAGTTGCTTTATTTTTGCTCCAAGTTTCATTCTTCCTTCACCCCGTCCACTTGCACCATAATTAAAATAAAGAACCCAATTCTCAGGCTTTTTTGGAAATACAATTTTTGCCAATCGGTTCAATTCGATTTGGTTTGAAGTTTATTATTCACTAAAATTTCAAAAGTTCTTCCCGAGAATAATGTCTAATATTTTATCACACTAACCCAAATTAACACTAATAGCTACATTACCTGTTGACCATTTAGTATCATAATGGTACTATAGTATCAAGATGATAGATATACGGGATTAAACAGTCTTAACGAAAGAGAAAAGGCAAATATTATGAAACAAACCAGAAAAAACATTCTTTATTTTCCTTCACCATCTCAAGAGGTTAATTCTGTTTCTCCCACCAGTCTTTCTAAGAAAGGAGGTAATAAAAAAATGAAAACAAAAACTCAGAAGCTCAGAATCTGCATCCGATTGACCAGCGTTTAGGTGAGCTTGGAAAGTCTCGCCGCTGGTTGGCCGACCAGGTGCAGCGGACGCCCCAGTGCATTGGAAACTACTGCAACAGGAAAAAAGTGATCAGACCGGATAGCCTGCTGACGCTGCGTATCTGCAAAGTGCTGGCAGTCGATTTGAATTATTTAATTTTGGGCAGGAGCCACTTTCAAGCACAGGATTTTAGCCATAACGTTACTAAAAAGAATGGGATACAGCTTAAAGGCAATCCATAACCTCCCCAAAGGGGCGAAAGAATTACCTTTAAGCTTTTTTATCTCGCAGTTTTCCTGGCGCTGGTATGAGATGGTATCTTGCCGGCCATTTTGAGGAATTAAGCAGGCTCATGAGTAATCTTTTGAATAAAAGTGATTATGCGAAAGCGGATGTAACAGTTGAAGCTGGTAAAGCAATTCCGGTAAATTTCCTCCAGGAAGTTAAAGCCCGCCTTGACCTGCTAACGGTAGCCTGTGAGTTATATCCCGATCTGAAAACCCGCGGCTCAACCGTATATCAGGGAGGGCACGTTGGAGTTCACGACAGCAAGAACGGCCAGTGTCTGACCGTCTGGCCGGGTACAAATAGCTGGAAATGCTTTAACTGCGGCCAGGGCGGTGATGTCATTGATTTGATCGGAGTATCGATCTTCGGGTCCGGTTACTCTCGACACGGTACCGAGTTTGTGGCAGCCCTTAATGAAGCCGCCCGAAGGGCCGGGTTAAGTCAGGAGCACCTTACACCTGAACAAAAAGTGGAGCTGGCCGAGCGGGAAAGAATTTACAGCCTCCTGACAGATGCGGCTCGCTGGTACAATGCGCAGTTTGAAAAATATCCCGAAATCTACGAGTACCTGCAAACCAATTACGGATTCAGGGAAGAATTTATTCAGGAGAAGGCTATCGGGTTTGCCCCTCCCTGCAATTCTTTTGATCCGGACAAAGGCTTTTTAGAAACCTCCCCTTATCCAATTGAAGAACCGTTGATAGACCATCTATTAAATCTGAGTTATACCACAAAAGAAATTATGGCATCCTCCCTTGCCAGCAAAGGCGGCTACACGATTTATCAGGGCCGCCTCATGTTCCCTTACTGGCAAAACGGAAAAGTGGTCTATTTTACCGCCAGGGCTACCAGTCATACTCCCTATACCGTTTATGAGACTCACCCTTCAGGTGAATTAAAGAAATATCTTAAATTAAAAGTAAGGGACGAGAAGAACAAACAAATCTCAGAACTTATCAGAAATGATTGGCTGTTCGGAATAGATACCCTGAAGGTTGCCCGGCAAAAGGGCTATCTTCTCATTACGGAGGGCGTGCCTGACCAGCTTGCCGCCGAGCAGGCCGGTGAACCCTGTATCTCCCCACTTACAACAACCTTCAGTAAAGCTCAGCAACAACAGCTTCTAAAGGCCGTAAAAAGTATTAGAGGGTTGAAAGTTTTTATTTGCAACGATAACGAAAAAAACCAGGCCGGTGAAAAAGGAGCCATTGCTACCGCTCTTTTTCTGGAGAAGCAGGGGGTCAAAACCTACCTCATTAAACTGCCTCGCCCCGCAGGGAGAGACAAAGTTGACCTGTGCGAATTCCTGCGGGATAACGGCGCAACTCCGGCAGTCCTCTCAGAACTTTACAGCACAGCCCTGAGACTTCCCGACTACTGCCTTCAACACCAGCCCTTACCTTTACAGGACGAGTCAAATGATGTAAAGGCAGCTTTTATAAACGAGGTGGCAGAGCTAACCGTGAACGTCTGCCACTATGACCCTCTGAACCTGGCCGCTCTTCAGGAAAAACTGGCCGGTGCTTTAAAGGTTAATAAAAGCCTTATAAAAACAATGTTCAGACAGGTGCCGGGCCAGAGCAGGGCCGGAGCAGGCTCTGGCGCCGTCCCGGTTAACGAAAGAGGGCAAGGTCAAAGTGAAATGGCGGGGAGCGAGAATGAACCGGAGCAGGGCGAAACCGAGCGGAAATCCCAGGCTACCATGCTGGTGGAGTTGTCCGGAGACCTGGAACTATTCCATAACGGGGAAGGAAAAGCCTTTGCCAGTTTTCTTAGAGAGGAACCTTCCACCCATACCGAAACCTGGCCGCTGCGCTCCAGGAGTTTCAAGTTAATCCTCAAGGAAAGATTTTTCCGCCAGTACGGCCAGGTGCCGAGAACACCCGCCCTGGAAGATGCCCTTAGCTTACTTGAAGCCAGAGCTTTATTCGGTCCGCAACGGCAAATCTATAACCGGATTGCTCGCTTTGGCGAATCAATCTATCTCGATCTATCCAATGAAAACTGGGAAGTTGTCAAAATTGGCCCGACCGGCTGGGAAATCTTACAGAATTCACCGATACGGTTCCGGCGCAGCAGCGGAATGCTGCCCATGGTTACACCCCTTCATGGTGGGCGGCTGGACCGGTTGAGGCAGTTTGTAAACGTAACCGACCAGGACTGGAAGTTACTGGCGGCCTGGCTGGTAACGGCTTTTAACCCGGAGTGCCAGTATCCGGTCCTTACCATGAGTGGAGAGCAGGGCAGCGCCAAAAGCACCGCCAGCCGTTTTATTCGCCGCCTGATTGACCCATCCCTCACCCTCTTAAGGGCCGCCCCCAGGGATGAGAGAGATTTCTGGATAGGGGCTCAAAATAGCTGGATGGTGGCCTACGACAATCTTTCGGGCATTCCCGCCTGGCTCTCGGATACCCTCTGCCGGGTTTCGACCGGTGGCGGTAACGTTACCCGGTTGCTCTACAGCGACGATGAAGAAGTTTTCTTTGATGCCCGGCGCCCGGTCCTCCTTAATGGAATAGACGCGGTTGCCACCAGAGGTGATCTGCTCGAACGCTCCCTTGTCCTTAATCTACCTGCGATTGATGAGAAAGACCGCAAGAGCGAACGGCAACTTACCCTTGAATTTGAGGCGGCGCTCCCGGATATTCTGGGCGGTCTCCTGGATGCGGTCAGCCTGGCCCTTTCAAGAATTGAAAGTGTGCGGCTTAACCGGTTGCCCAGGATGGCTGATTTTACCCTGTGGTCGGTGGCGGCAGAACCGGCTTTCGGCGGTCCTTCCGGCACAATATCTTTCCTTGAAGCCTATACTCGCCAGCGTGAGGACAGTCATGTCCTGGCCCTGGAAGCTTCCCCGCTGGCCCAGACTTTTCTGGGCTGGTACACCTCGTTCACAGAGAATTACCCCCTCGAAAAAGGCTGCTGGCTGGGAAACGCCAACACCTTACTCCGTGAGCTGGAGCAAAGTTTACCGGAAATCGAGCAAAAACTGGTGGTAAGACAACTTACATGGCCGAAGAATGCCCGGTCTCTCAGTGTGCAGCTGCACCGGCTTGCCCCGAACTTGCGGGCCATGGGCCTTGACCTCACCTTTGATGTCTACCAGGGTGAAATAAAGCGGGGCATTCAAATTCAACCCGTTTATCCTGCCGGTAAAACTGCCTCCGAAACCAGTGGTTATAAAAGTACGCAAAACCACCCTCCCGGTACACAAACTTTTGGAAAAGTTACGCAAATTAAAAATGCCGGTACGCAAACAGGCTCTATTGCATCCACGAAAGAGGTAGCAACTGAATTTTGCGTACCACACCAGTGGAATGAATTTGAGGCAAAAAGCACCGGAATTGATTTAACCGGTACGGAAAAAACGCAAGGTACGCAAATTCTTACAAAAGAATCCAGGGAATTTGTTGGGAAAAAAGAAACAGAAGCCATTGATTTTCAAAACAGAAGAACCTCCGAAATTTGCGTACCGTTCGTACCGGCCACCCATTTCCAACCGGCTACAGCGGTGCCGACACCATTACTATCTTCTCCTTTTGCAGAAAAAACTTCTTTTCTACCGTTTGGACCCGCTGGAGGGTTTGATATGGAATTAACGTTAGAAAGTGACCTTGAGGAAGAGGAAGGTAAGGCTGGTGATAATAAGGAATTGGAAACTGGGAATGTACTGCCCTTAAATCCTGTACAGGAAGAACGGCAAAAGCAAAGTAATTTCTCCCTGGAAAGGTTAGCCGGAGCAATTGAAGAAGCCTGTGGTGATTATCAGGCTTTACTCAATTTGAAGCAGCAGATAGACCTGGCAAGTAACCTGAGTTTTCAGGAAAAATATCAACTCGGCTACCGTCTGAAGGTCCTTATAAACGCCTTATTGTTTCCTTTTTCCTCGAAGGAGTAAATAGTAAATGACCCCGCTTTCTTTTACTCAGTGGATTAAACAACAGACCTGGCGAGATGACGCTACCGGCGACCTGGCTCGGGATATACGGTTTGACCGGTGCTGGCCGCGCTGGGCCAGGGGCAAATCCTTTTATTTCAACCATTTGCGGTATGAACACGAAGCCTGCAGGGCTTGCCTGGCAGCTTTTGAAAATGCCTACCAGGAATGGCAATCCAAATACGAAGAATCATATGTTCACTTCAAATCCGGGCTGGATCTGGACCTGGACTGGCGCCATACCTTATTAGGAAGTCGGGCAGCAACGGCTTTAGTTGCCCTGAACCCTGGGTCTGGTGCAAGACTGGAATAGTAGTTTCTGGTCTTAAACAAAGCAGACTGCGCCTTTGCCATCATTGTTCGCTGTTCTCTATTGATGTCCTTTAACCGCTAGAGATAAAAATAGAAGTAAGAATAAGGCCAAAGAAGTGTCGCCATGATAAACACCTTTTTCTCCTGGCTAATCCGCTTTATCCTGAGAGTAATAACTTGTGCAAATGGCTTCTGGCTGTTCGGTATCCTGATTTATCTGGTTATCTTTCCCGGTCTGGCCGAACTCATAACACTAATCTTCCAACCAGCTACCTTTGACGAACTTGCGGCGCAACCGAGCTATCCGGTCGCCACCTGCGCAATTATCTGGCCCTATGTAAAACTGCTGAGCCTCGGTGACATAAATTGTTTTCCTTCCGGGCTAAGGAATCTGGAACTTGTGCCATTTCCGGCTGCTGTACTGCTGGTACTACTTGATTGGTTATTAATCCGGTTTATTGAAACTGCCGGATGGGTAGAGACTTATCGGGAAAATAAAAGGGAGGAGGAGGCAAATATACGCTATGCCGAGCAAAGAAGAGCTCAGGAGCTATATGAGAAGGAGCGGCGAGAAGCCAGCTTCAGGCAGGCTGAAATCGAACGAAAAAGAGCCATTGAAAAGGCCGAGGCCGTCCGACGTGAGCACATTGAGAATTTAATCTTGCCCGATGCACTTGCCGACAAACAGGTCGAACTGCAAACTCATAAAGCATTACTAACAAATGATTATCCTTTTCTTGAAAAGGATTACCACCACTTCCATCCCAACCGAAAACATTCTACCCGGCGAGGAACCTCTTTAAGAAGGAAGGCAAATGACCCTTCCCAGCAAAACAATCAAAATCAGGGAGAATTATAAAAATGACACTCGAACAAACTTCACCGGAATTTCAGGTACAGATTAAAGTAAAAGCTAAAGCGACTGAGAGTGTGGCAGCTAAAAAAAGAACCATAATTCTGACCGAGCGGGATATGGAATTGCTGCGCTGGACCGGTCAAGGTGGTGTCGCTGCGCTGGATCAGTTGTGGCGCAAGTTCTGGCCCGGAGCCAAAATCCAGTCCTGTTATGACCGGCTTCAGCTACTCAGAAAGGCCGGTCTTTTAGGGAAGTCATTTATCGACATCCATATGCTTAGCGCTGTACCAGCTTATTTTCTTACTCAGAAGGGAGCCGAATTATTTCCGAGAGAGGAATACGAACGGTTTATTGTTGGGTTGCCGCATTACAACGAACTCTGGCAGCAACTACTCGGCCAGGAAGGACGGCTTGGACTGGAACGCCAGCTAGAACAGGAGGGGGCGAAACTGCTGGACTGGCTTAATGAACGGGAGCTGCGGAGTATTGCTCGGAGAAACCAGCCTGCTCGCCAGGCAGGGGAGCTGGTTCCTGCCCGTAAGGCAGAGATCGCCGATGCTCAGGCGGTAATTCGGACAAAGACAGGAGAAGTGCAGCGACTGAATATTGAATGCGATGGGTCGTATTATGGCGTAATGCTTCACAAAAAGATTATGGAGTTTGCCGATACGGATGAACCAACTCTCTGGATTGTTTGTGGTAAAGCGAGGGGCAAGCGTATAAAAGCTGAAACCGAAAAATACCCGAATATCACGGTAATGGTCGTGAAGGGAGTTGTTCCCTATGCCCGATCTTTTATTTAATTTTCTCTTCTTTCTTCTTCTTACAAGTAAGACAAACAGGGTGTAAACAATGCCACCTCAAAAAAAAGTAACCCCGGCCCGAGACCAGATCCTAAGGCTTTTAGAAGAATATAAATGCCTTACCACCACTCAAATATGGCAGCAAACCATGCCTTACAAACGAAAATCGCAGGCCTGGGAAGACCTGGATGCCTTGCGATCCATGAAACTGGTTAAAGGCACCCTTTTTGAGCCTGAGAAAGGCACGACCAGTGAGTTTTGCTGGCGGCTTACCACTAGAGGTGCTCTGGCAATGGGCAAAGGGGTTGGTTCCGTAACCCCGAAAAAGGAAGGGCGTAACCAGGTTCTTTTCCATACGGTACAAATGGCTTTCCGGCATGAGGTAACTAAGGCAGGCTGGTTACTGGCAGAACCCCAAACCTTTGGCAACCACCGGACTAAACCGGCGGCCACAAACCAGTACCACATTTTAGTCCAGGCGCTCTCTAGCAAAGAGTATTTAACCATCCAGTCTGAGAGAAGACAGGGATACAAAGTTGATTTTCGCGTTTCCCAGTATGAGCTGGGCATGCACCTTGTGGCAGTGCCAGCTCAGGCAAACGATTATGTGGCCTATACGCAAGGCCGTGAGCTGGCAGTTGTTTTCATTCTTTGCCCACCGCATGCCGGAACCAAATTCTGGCAGGGGAGAGTTGAGCAGTACCAGGAGTTAGCCGGTCAGATAAAAGTGTGCGGGGTTTTTAGAACTGATGCCCTGGCCCTGGCTCGTAAGCAACAACTAAATGCAGCCGGATTAGTAGTTACCACCGTTGACCGCATCGGCCTCCTTCTGCGGACAACTTTCGAGAATGCGAGAAAAGAACGCTTAGCCGCCCTGAAGAAAGAAACCCCACCAGGCAGGATAAATCGATATTAACCGGATAGGTTCGCCTGACGGCTGCCTGCCTTACCTGTAAGGTGAACCTATAAGGCGAAAAGGTAGTGGTTTTGAGGCTAAATTACGCCTTTCACTACCAGCTTAAATCAGACGGAGCGTCGTATTAAGGGGATATATTAATTATTTGGTTGGTTCTGATGTGATGATTGGTTGTGGGTGGTTTTGTATTTTTTGTATTCGGAGTTGGGCTGAGATGGTTTTGTTGGGATGTTTTATAGGTTCAGGCATTGATTAGTGCCATCAAGAAAGCTGATAGCAATAGTGTTATACAGGAAGGGGTTTTCTACCGGCAATATATTGTCATTTTTATCATTTCTAAAGTGGAGATCTATGTATGACTGATGAAGAACTGAGTCGGGAGAGTTTAAGAGGTAAAAGGAGTGAAGGTAGAAGTAAAAGTAAAAGTAAAAGTAAAAAATACAATTTCCAGATACTTACGGCTGCACTTATATGCCTGGCTTTTCTAACTCTGACGGTTCCGCACAGCTTCGAAATATTGAGTCATTTTGAAAAACCCGATACCCACTGGCTGGGCTGGTTTTATGCCCTTGGTCTTGAGGTAGGTGCCGGTTATGCAGCCTTTATCGTATGCGAACGAGGGGTTAAAAGATGGACCAGGGTTCTTGCCGGAATAATGCTAACAGGGGCAATTTCAGGAAGCTATCTGCTTAATTTATCCTATTACCTGGCAAACGGAGCAAGCTTAGAACATGCCATCGGTCTGGCGGCTCTCCTGCCTGGTTTTATTGCTTTGCTGGGTGGGATGTTGCCTGGGCTGCGTGACTCAAAAACTGACGGTCAAGATAATTTTTCTCTGGTTGCCTTATCCGAACCCGGTGAAACCGAATTTAGACCAGGGCCAGGGCGAGAAAGACCGGTTAGCATGATTGACCCGTTACCCCTACTCCAGGAAGCCCTGGCCGCGATGCAGCAAAGCATTGACGAGCGGATGGCCGAGATTGACAACCGTTTGCAATCTGGAAGTGTAGCAACCCAGGAGACTCTATCAAAGCTACCGGAGCTTGTGCAATCGCAGGTGCAGTCTTTGCATTATTTTGACAATGCCTCCCAAACTGGAAGTGCAGAAAATGCTGTAGAATTGCAATCTCTGGTAATGTCAGTCGAGCTAATTGGTAATCGTCTTGCGGCAGTTGCGCAAATGTTGGAAAGTTTGCACGCCCAGATGCACTCTTTTACACAAGCTGATAGTTTTGCAGGTCACAACCAACAAAGAGTGGGTTTAAGTGAAGTTGACTTCCAGGCTCTGGCAAAAACTATGGGCGAGTTAGGCCGGAAGGTACAGCGCCGGGACATCGGAATTGCCGAATTTGATAAACGGGTTGCAGAGCTTCTAAACCCTTAAAAACACACAACACAATAGCACAGGGCGAAGAAACAACCTCGGAAGAAAGCCACAAATAATACAAAATTTATGCCTGTATTTTATTTCTTTTATTTAACTTACCATGTTCGGGCTGGTTACAATTGAATGGATTGCAAAATTTACAAAAGATAAAGCAGTTAGAAATCCCATTGCAATTTATAATATTCTGGTTTAAGGTACCGATAATCAGGCAAAAGCAAAGACGAAGCAGTTAGACAATAAGAGCAACGTGAATAACTTTGAATATTATGTAGACCGCTTCAAAAAACTTAAAAGGGACCGTACCCATACTCATTGGAATGAAGTCACTCTGTTTGGTGCACCTTACAAACCGGTTCTGCTCCTTTGTGTTTTTGACCTTGTAGAAGAAGGGCTTATTTCCTCTAATCTGATTGAACTTACTCTAGACCTGGCCGAGCTTTTTAACCTTTATTGCTCCAGGGTGCTTGCTCCCTGTACAAAAGCAAATCTGGCGATGCCCTATTACCATCTCAAAAGCGAAGGGTTCTGGCACCTGCTTCCTCGACCAGGGATGGAGGAAGCAGTCCGGGTCTCTGGTGGGAATAGTGGGATAAGTAAACTGCAAAATGTTCTGCTGGGAGCAAGCTTGGACGAGGAGTTATACACTTTTATTTCTCTAAAAGAAGCCAGGGACAAACTTCGCAAGATTCTGATTGAGACCTATTTTTCACCGGCCATACAACCCCAACTTTTAGAATTAAGTCATATCAATAAGGCTGCTTTTGAGTATAGCCAGGAATTACTGCAAAAACCTAAGGCTTCTCCCCAAATTGAGGAAAGTACATTCACTTCCGACGAATATATTAAACAGGTGCGGGACCAGGGATTTCGGCGGGCGGTGGTAAAGGCTTATGACCATCGCTGTGCCATCTGTGGTATTCGAGTAATAACCGCGGACGGGCATACTGCGGTGGCGGCAGCCCACATCATTCCCTGGAGCGTCAGTCACCTGGATGACCCGACTAACGGCATGGCCCTTTGCCATCTGTGCCACTGGAGTTTTGATGAAGGTATAACGGGTGTAACGGGAGCTTATACCGTTATGGCTTCCCCTCAGTTAAAGCAGGGTAATAACGCGCCGGGCTTTATTCTTACCCTTGAAGGCCGGCCAATAATAAAACCCCAGGAACAGCCGCTCTGGCCTGATCTTGAGGCGCTAAAATGGCACCGGACCAATACCTTTCGCAGAGTCTAATTGCCCTTTCCGATTGCAATTAAACATTTACTTGCTAAATATCCTCTTTAGCAAACGCTATCTATAACCCTTTAACCTTACCCCTTCTTTCCTATTTAATTTCAAAAACAAATAAATTAAACTAATAAAGTATAAAAAAGTTAGTTGCTGGTATCGTTTGTAAAAGTAATTCTCAAGGGAAAAATTAGATTTCGCCTTTGTCTTATGGAAGGTCTAATAAAAAGATTCTTCCCTGTAGATAAGGCTGGCAATTTCCATCTATGACTTTAACTCCAAATATTTATAATGCTCCACGGTCCAATGATTGCACTCGTGAAGACCTTTCAGCCACTCTGATTGGTAATTTGATAACCCTGGGGCAATGCCTCTCGATTAGTGCACCCAATAATTTCGGCAAGTCATATTTTCTACGACACCTTTTAACAACCTCTGTCCAAACCAGCCACACAAACCTGGTTATGGTTTATGTTGACTGTAATTTGAGAGCAGACGACTCCCAGCAAGCTTTTTATGAACTGCTGCTGAGGGAGTTGATGGGTGTGTTCAAGAATAAAGAGCTGGAAAATTTTTACGGGGAGTTAATCAGCACCAACTCTGTTAAAAGCTCTTTTCAGATCAACCACATTTTTCTAACGGCCTTCAGGCTTGTAAAGAATGTGTTAGAGGCTAGCGGTAAAAAGCGTTTAGTTCTGGTACTCGACGAATTCGATCAGATCATTTTTAAGTTTCCGGGAGCAGTCTTTCGACATCTCAGGGCCATTAAAGATCTCTTTCTTGAAAGTTTAGTTTTTGTGGTTGGCACAAACCGGCCGCTCGTTGCCTGTGGGCGCGAGAATGAGGAGGATGTTGCCGAGTTTTACGAGCTATTCGAGATACCAAATTTGGTTCGTTTGAAAGGGTTTACCAGAGACGAATCGGATAAGCTGGTCGCTCCCACGGTGGAACCCACTGATTTTGAAAAGCAGAACTGGATTTACGAGCTAGCCGGAGGGCATCCCGGTTTAACTTTGCGAATGGTCCAGCTACTTAAAGCTGAGGTGAAACCCTATCACAGTTTTGATGAGTTTTTGGCTGCTGCCCGGCAAGATCCGCAACTTCGCTTGGAATGCCGCCGAATCTGGAATAGTCTTGTTACAGATGAGCAGGTGGCCCTACTTCAATGGCTTGAAGGAATCCGTAACCTGACCACCGATCCAATTCTGGGAAGCCTGGAGGAACGAGGACTATTAAAACTAAAGCCGGGCTCGCAAAGGGGTCCCGGTTCCAGGGTGGAAGAAATATTTGCCCGTGTTTTTGAATGGTTTTTACGAGAAAAACTTGAGTTTGAGAAGGCGGTTACGGTATCTCTTCCAAATCCAAATCCAAATCCAAATCCAAATAGCTTTACCGGTTCTGGGCCAGCCAGCACCAGCACCAGTGCCAGCACCTTTACCTCTAAAAATGGTAATGAGTTCAAAGGTCAGGAAACATTTTCAGAAAACCCCTTCTTAAATTTCCGACTGGCTTTTGACCCGGTCCACGAAGTGCTTTATTTTGAAGAGGGCAAAAACAAACTCCCCCTTACCGGTAATGCCGCCATCCTCTTTAAATACCTTTTCTTACGCCAGTCTATTCCCTATTGTTCAAAAGACGAATTGATTTCAGCCGTTTGGGGCCAGGAAGCGGCCTACAGCAGTGAAAACCTCGACCGGCTGGTAAGCGACCTTCGCCAAATAATTGGAGACCAGGACAAACAAATAATTCGAACCATTCACCGCCGAGGTTTACAAATGGTTGGGGTTGGAGAATGGCGGCCGGGGAAAGGCCCTGAGACTGTTGCATAAAATTGCCGGCGTTCTCTTGAAAAGATAATTACGCTTGTTTTAGTTAGAGGTTAATAAATTCAAGAGGATTTTCCAGAAATTATGCTGAAACTTCAGAATTTCTCAGGAAAGTTTCAGAACAGTTTCAAGTCTTCCTACTCAGGTTTCGCTACTATTGAAGTGTCCTTAAAAGGCCTTTTGATTTGATAGGCTCGAACCAAAAGGAAACATTGGAAAATAAAAGCCGCATACTTTAACGCTTTTTTAAGCCGTATTTGCAATTAAGATTAACTATTGATTGATGTAGGAGTTTGACAATGGCGACCACTTACGATTACCAGCGGATTACAGACACTCTGAATTACAGCCGTGACCATTTTGAAGAAGCAGAAAGTCTATTTAACAACAAAGAAGCTACTCAGTCTCAATCCGAGCAACTTGAGCAGTTAAAAAGTCGCTGGCAGAAAACCCTGGCCGAAGGTAGCCACATGGCGGCCTGGGTTAAGGGGCACCACCGCCTCCATACCGAACCGGTCTATGCAACCCTCGAAGAGCTGGCTAAATATGCCGATGTAAGGCGCCCTTTCCGTTTATCCGTTATCGGCCAGAAAGGAGTTGGTAAAAGCGCCCTGGTAAACGCCTTACTCGGTGCTACCGACTTTCAATATACTCCCAGCGAAGTTGCCGGTAAGGCGGTTAGCGGCACTCGGATCAGAATGGTGGCGCGCCCAACCTCAGCAGCCAGTGGTAATATTGAAGGAGATGCTACACCTACCTGGCGGGTGGTTTTTCTAACGCCGCGCCGTCTGTGGCAAGTAGCCCAGTTTCTCCTGAATGTCGCCCGGCTGGAAGTACCTAAAGCTCCTGGCGACCTGGACAAACGAGAAGCAGTGCTGCAAACTCTGAGTAAAGTCCTGGAAAAGACCGGTAATGGTAATGGCACCGGGTACGGACAGGGACAGCAAGCGGGTAGTGGTCTTGTAATGGGATCAGCCACCCAGATTCAGGCTGCCGATGCCCGGCAAACCCTGGCCCGTATTGTCCAGGTCTACCGGGAACAAACCCAATCCCAGGTTATTCCTGATGATTACCGTCTTGATTTGGATGACCCGGATTTGGATGGGCCGATCAGTTCTTTTATCCGGCAGGGCGCTGACGACCTTTATCTGGTAGTGGACTATGTCGAACGTTACCTTGAACCGGACCAGGCTGGGCTCCTGGCTGGGCGGGCTATCGAGTTAGAAGATGTCCTTGGGTTGGATGACCCGCGTGACTCCTTCTTTGCCCTTGAAGCTTTCCGGGAATCTTTTGCGGTTATCATGGTCTTCAAGTGCGACCGAGGTCTGAACACAGAATCGAGTTCTATATTACAGAGCCTTTTCAGCCGGGACGAGACCGAACTGGCCCGCTTTGGGAACGCCGCCGACCTCAACAAAGCGATTATTGTAGCTAACCAGTTTGATACTATCCTGGCCAATGTTTCGGCTGAAAAAATTGGTACCGGAGGTGGAGGCAGCCCACTTAGAGGTATCGAAGACATCCGGCGCGAACTCAGTAAATATACCAAACAGCCGGTGCCGCTGTATCTAACCAGCGCTTCGGTTGCTCGGGCCGCTCAAAATATTCTTGAAAAAGAATCGGTCCTGGCAAAACAAAAACCGCTCAATAGCACTAGCGCTGGGTCTGATACCGGGGGTGAAACCAGACCTGCCCCGAGAACAATGCCCGCCTATAATTTCTACCTGGAAGGGCTATCCAACCTTTTGCAATCGCTGGAGGGCCAGCCGCTCCCTGACTACCTGGAATTCGTACAGCAGCGCCGGGACGCCATTGAAGAAAACCTTAACCCCACTACCAGACGCAATACCACAACCAGTAAAGTGGCTGCCGGTGAAGGTAACAGTGATACGTTTGAGCAAGAGCATGAGCAAGAACCGGCCAAGGGCGAGAAGCAAGGACAAACTGGTGAAATAAACAAGGCACGACTCATTTTGGAATTAAGCGGGTTGCCGCGTCTGGCAGCCAAGGTTAGGGAGGCGCTTGAAAGCGGTTCTATCCTGCGGGGACGGGTGGCTAACGCTGAATATTATTACAGCCGCCTGGTTAACGAAACGGCCCTTATTTATGCCCGGCATATGGCGAGCTACAAACTGACTCTGGGTGAGTTTGCCGCGCCTGCCGGTAACCACGAAAGCCGTCTCTTTTTGAAGTTTCAGCACGAAACCCGCCAGCAGGTCGAGCGGCTGGAGGAAGAGTTGCGCCGGGAATGGTTTGAGGTTTCACGCCGCTATATTTATGGACCGCATACGAGTGAGGTTGAAAATGCCCGTCAGGTTTTTCTTGATACCATTTCCAGGGTAGTTATGGAAAACCGCCAGCTTATTCAGCTTGAGCAGCACATCTCGACCGGGCAGCTTGTAACCGATGCCTGGCGAAAGGTCTTTGAGGATGTCAACGACTGGCTGGCCCTGGAAGCAGGCCGACAAATGCGTGCCCTGGTCGGCCCTGCCCTTTTAGATATTGAGAGGCTTGCCGCCAACTTACAAAAAAAACTGGCCGAACTGGCGGCTTTCCCGCTCGACGACACCTTCTGGTCAAACTACCGGCAACGTCTGGCCGCGCTTAATATACGGTTGCAGGACCAGGCGGAAACTTTAGCCCTGGCTTTCTACACCGATAACCGCTTCTCGGTCTACGATGTGAAAGTGGCGGAAACCCTTCATGTAGGAGACGCCTACCGGCGGCGCGGTGAAGTTATCAGGCTATTGCAGGAAAAGACTTTGAGCTGGTTTAACCAGATGTATCAACTGGTAGCCAAGGTTTCTATGACCAATCTTAATAGCTTTGTGAATGACCTGCGCTACTATGTACTTGGTCTACCGGCCACCAATAGTCTCCTGATAGGGTTAGAACTGGCACGGCCTGGCAGCAGCCAGTTGTCACCGGAAGAAAGTCTGATTTCGCTCCTGAACATGCGCTATCAGACTGATGAGAATTTCCGCCGCCAGTATGCAATGCAGGAGCCGACCCCGGGCGAGCGAGTAGCTCTCGAAATCCGGGGCTGGTTGGAGCGGATCAAACCTCCCCTGGATGGACTGGCCGAGTTGAGCAAGGCCATAACTATTGCAGCCGCGACCACCCCAACTCCGGTTGCAGAGGAAACCCAGAACTCTATGCTCGAAAGTACAAACCTGGAAGCTGGCTCCGATTTTAGGATGGAACAAAGTGGTAACGGCTGGCCGGTAGTAGACATGGGGGCACGAACAGAAACAGGTACCGGAACAAGCCAGAACTCAGGTGTAACAGTAGGGGAAACCCTCCAGGATGCACCGCTCAACAGTAGCGGCATCGGGCAAAACATCCACAGGCTTACAGTACCGGTAGAAACAAGGCATCCTTTTGGGGCAGTAGCCCGGCAGGTCTGGGAACTGAACAATCCTGATGAAGAAGCGGGAGCGACGCGTTTACATTTCAGTCGAATTGACCTGGGTAGTAACAGTCCGACCAATGCCCGGATTGTACTTGAAGCGCTTGGTCGCAAACAAACTCAGGTCATCAGCGGGCAACAGCGCGATTTCTGGAGCGATCCTTTGCCTGGGCGGTCGATAACTGTCCGGTTTATTGCGGATAACGCAGTACCTGGCTGGGGATTTATCCTGGATGGCATTGGTAGTGCGAGCAGTGCTGAAGTTGCTTCCTCTATATAAATAATTGAGGTCAGGTGACAATACGATCGATCAATAGTATTTAATCATAAAAAGGAGTTTCCGGATATGAGCAGTTTAGGCAAGGGCTACACACACTTTTCTGACCAGTCCGGCAACTCCGAATCAAGGTCTCACCTGGAAACAGAAACAAAATTTGCAGCACTTAAAAAGAAGCGTGATTCTCAGGCCGGGTCTACCGAAATCGGTGGTCCTGGCCTTTCTTTTAGACAACAGCCGGTAGAAGATCAAACCAAAATAAGCAAAACCCCGCTACACTCAAAGTCTAGTCTTCAATCTCGCAAGCAAGTGAGTGAAACCAGACGGGTCGACCGGCAGGCTGCCCGACAACCAATCTCAAAATCTCTCAGAGAGCAGGTTTTAAAGCGAGACCACTACTGCTGTACGAACTGCGAGGCATCTCCTCTTTTAGACAAAAAGGTAAAATTAGAAATTGACCACGTCATGCCTGTCAGCCGGGGCGGCACCAATGACCCGCATAACCTGCAAACCCTCTGCCACAACTGCAACAAGCAGAAAAAAGCTTCCCTGATCTAGAGACAACCCAAAAAAATTAACTGAAAATCAAAAATAAGCTTCTTTTTCGAGTAGTTAAAAAAGGAATAGCTTCGCATGGGATTATTTCCGCCGGACCTTCCAGGGTTGTAATTTTAACCCAAATAAAGCGGAAATAACCCAAACCCCCAGCTTCTCAGGCCGCCAGCAATACTTCTGCTGGCAACCATCGAACCTGGTATGGGGGAGGCAAATCATTGCCTTTTCCTCCCCCATACCCCTGCCTTTGCTATCCCCCCAGTGCGGACCATCGTACCATAAGCCCAAGCCTCTTCATTTGCCTGACGGCCTAAAGAACCACCGCCAGGCTGCATTCCGACCCTGAAAAGAGTTTTAAGGTCGCTAATTTCGCTCTGTACCCTAAAACTCTTTACAGGGCCAGCCGCTGCGGCGCCTGGGGCGTTGTCGGCTTATGAGCTAAGGATTTTTGAAGGGGGGCAATAGGGCCTTCCGGACAAAAAAGGTTACCGGCTGTAGAAGAGCAGGTAACCCAGGTAGTAGAAAATTGAGGTTTCTACCATGACAAGTTTAAATCAGAAGTCAACTAATAGCAAGTTTAGCTGCAGTCGCGGCGCTGGCAACAGTAGTAACAAGACCCAGGACTGGCAGCAGGAGCGCCAGGACCGCATCACCGGGCTCATGCAGCAGTTGGAGCAGGGTGTCGCCGGTATCCAGAGCAGTGACGACTTCAAGCGCTGGCTCAAGGTTGCGAGCCGCTTCCACACCTACAGCCTGAATAACCAGGTTCTCATCCTATTGCAGTTTCCGACCGCAACCCGCGTGGCCGGGTACCGGACCTGGCAGAGCCTGAAACGCCAGGTAGTACGCGGTTCGAAGGGTATCAACATCCTGGCCCCGCAGCCATTCGAGCGGATCATCGAAGACAAGGCTACCGGGACGGAAGAGGTAGCGAGGGGTATCACCTTCAAGACCGTAAGCGTCTTCGACATCAGCCAGACCGAGGGTGAAGAACTGCCAAGTATCGCACCCGGACAACTTCAGGGCGAGGAAGGCGTAGAGCTTTATCAGCGGCTGAACGATCTGGCCGAGCGTGAAGGCTTGAAGGTCACGCACTACGACCTATTGGGCGAGGCCGAACAGGATCCTTCGTATAACGGCTACTACCTGCCGGGTTCGAAGTTGATTTACGTGAAGCGGGCGGCCCAGGTCCAGATGGTCAAAACGCTGGCTCACGAACTTGGTCACCACTTCGATGCAGGCCGGGAAGGCAGTCCCCGTGAAGAACGCGAGACGGTGGCTGAGGCGGTTGCTTTCGTGGTAGGTGCCTACTACGGCATTGATACCACAGCCTACACCTTCCCGTATGTGGCGGGTTGGGCCGCAAAACGCGAAGGTGCTGAAATCATCAAGGGCGTGATGACCCGGATCCAGCAAACTTCTCACCGGATGCTAGACCTTTTGGAAGGTAAAGATACCCAGCCTAAGCTGAATGAATAAACTTGAGTGAAAAACGGGCGGTGGTCCAGAAATGGGCTGCCGCCCGTTTACTTGTTTTAAACTATTGACGGATATATTACAATGGTATTATTCCTCGTTAAATTAATTTAATGAGTTTATCGGTCTTACAAAAAGAATATATTATAACTAATAGACAGTCTAAATTTGATTGATAAGTTAGCTATAATCTGGTAAGGTTATAGCATGAACAAAAAATATA
>MKTJ01000089.1 GCA_001898225.1 Chloroflexi bacterium 54-19 | reverse complement strand
CTCTATTTTAATCTCTGGAGTTCCTTCCTGCTATTTATGTCCAACCTTCAGTTATTTCTTGTAGGAAGATTTGTCGTAGGCATCCTGCCAAACCTGCAAGTAGCGCGACAACCCTACCCCTTCCAGACCCTTCACATAGGCATCCCAGTCCTTGTCCAGGCTCTTGGAACCCGTGATGAACTGCAACGAGTTCTGGCTGATATAGCTCTGGATGTTGGTCTGCAAGGTCGCCATTTCACTACCCAGCGACGGGTCAACCCACACACCCCAGGACGGGAAGTTCATAGCTTTGTTCGAATACTTCTCATACTGCTGGGTGGCCTGGTACAGCCTGCGCTCGTAGCCTTCCGGCGAGTAAATGTCGTCCGGTACTACCTGGGCCGCCCGGAACTCTTTGGTGTTGTTGTACTGGGCCAACGCACCAATGTCCGAGTTGTACGGGGCGACACCCTGGGGCCGGGTCACGCCCTTGTACAGCGGGGTTACACCCGCTTCCAAGGCTTTGTCACCGGCAGAAGGAGTTACCACGGTCCGGTCGTCCACGCCGAAGATGCCTTTGATTTCACCTTCCTGGGTGAACATGTAGTCGAGCATCTTGATAGAGGCAATCTGGACGTCCTTGCTCGCTTTGTTCGTCAAAACGAAGGTCGCACCCGGCGAACTGGGGAACTGGTAGGGAGCGAACTGCGCACCGGAAGGGCCTTTGATGGGCGGCACGGCGTCATACTGTTTGTCGTGGCCGTCCGGGGCGCCCAGGGTGAAGAAGATACCGGGGTGCAGCACGGTGGCCGAGCCCAGGATAACCGCGCCCGCGTTGTCGCCAAGCTGTTTGAGGGCATCGGCGTTCTGGGTGAAAGCGCCTTTGTCAATCAGACCGGCATCGTACAACGACTTGATATAGGTCAGGCCCTGTTTCCAGCCGTCTTTGTTTTCCTGGATGTCCACTTTGCCGTTGTTGAGGACCAGCGCCACCTGGGTGCTGCCGTTATTGCCCTGCGGGTCATAAATGAAGGCATTCATGAAGTAGGGGATTAACAGGTCCCGAACGTCGGCGCTCAACGGTACTTCATCGGCTTTGCCGTTGCCGTTAGGGTCTTTGGTCTTGAAGGCGGTCAGGACATCCTTCATTTCCTCGGTGGTGGTGGGCATCTTAAGATTAAGCTTTTTGAGCCATTCAGTGTTCATCCACAGTTTGTCCGGGTAAGAACAGTGGTAGCAATCGGTCCACTGGGGCACACCGTAGATTTTGCCGTCTGGGGCAGTCGCCATAGCCTTGTAGTCGGGAATGGTGTCGAGCGCTTTCTGAACATTGGGAGCATATTGCTTAATCAGGTCGTTGAGCGGGATAATGACGCCCTGCTGGCCGTATTTCAACAAATCAGGCTGGCTGAACTGGTCAACCCAGGGGATGAGCCAGTAGAGGTCGGGATAGTCACCGCTGGCGAGCGAAATCTGGCGTTTTTCTTTAGCCGGACCGCCGTCATAGGTGGTGGTCTGCCAGTTGAACTGGATATTGAATTTCTGCTCAAGCAACTTCATGTAAGCGTTGGTAGCGAGGTCGTAGTCAGGGCCTTGCGGGGCGAAGACGTTAATCTTGACAGGGTTACCGCTAGGAGCAGCCGCGGCGGTAGTCGCCGTACCACCGGCGGCAGTGGTGGCACTTCCGGCAGCAGTGGTTGCGGCACCGGCAGCGGTGGTAGCCGGGGCCGTGGTGGGGGTAGAGTCACCACAGGCGGCTAAAAGGATACTGAGTATAATCAGCAAAGCTGGTAAAGCCATCTTAGGCTTTTTTGCTGACAACATCTTTGTCATGCTAGTTCTCCTCCTCTAGGTAGAGACCAGGGTTTGATTGGACAATAAATTGGCGGTTAAACTGTGCGGCCCGGCGAAGTAAAAATACCTCCCGCTACCACAGACACCTCCCAAACGGGAAAAGTTCAACGGCTGGCCGTATCCCGCAGATCGGAATTTGTTCGAACAAGGTCACCAGGTAACGAAAGCCCGCTGGGCGGGCGATTACCAGTTTGAGATGTTGAGAAATCGCGTCAGGCTTGACCGGAGAGTCCGGGCACCAATTCTGACTCTCCCCGGGTTTGAATGACCCCGCCTGGCGAAAAGAGCGCACGAGGCTAATCATCGAAACCATCACGACGGCTGAATTAAATAATATGTTTGTGCTTTTCGGTGGTTTTACTGCTGGCATAGTCCGGTGGACAGAGCTCTTTGTCAATCAGGCGTACCTGGAAGCTTAAAACTGTCTACCAGAATTCTTTACGCTTTATACAGCATATTGTATACAAAATAATAAATACTGTCAACCCTTAATTTAAAACCCGGCAGGAAAGTTTTATCCTTAAAAAGAGTCCGTGTCTTAGAAGGGGAGGGGGTTTGTTATGGATGTTATTGAAACACGAGATAATCATCTATGGGGGGGTGGGAAGCGCGGGAGGATATGGTAACGGCAAACCTGGTTTAACGCATTGCCAGGGCAGAGATGGGGTTCTGGCAACCTGGGAGTTTTTAAAACGGTTTTGCCTGTAGTTGCAAAGCAACAGTGGCCTCCCCGTTATAAATGCTTATTATTTTGGGGAAGCAACTCCTATCCGAATATAACCCTTAACCTTCTATTGCATAGAGAAATAATTTATTAGAAGTTAGTCAAGATAAGAGGCATTATCTTTAGTAACCAGGAGAAATAGAGATAGAACTAAAAAATATGAAGATATGGAGTTGGGTTCGTACCGCCAACCGCTTCACACTTTATCCTACCCGGTATTGCGCCCGAATTTACCTGTTGGTACAGGGCCGAAGTATAATCAATAAACACGGGTCAGCAGTTCCGGACCTCGCCAAACTTCGAAGTTATAAGGACAAGAAAATGAAGCTTAACAGCCAGCGCGACCTTTTCGATTTGCCTGACGATATTATCTATCTCAACTGTGCCAGCCAATCTCCGCAATTGAAAGAAACCACGCAGACCGGCCAGGCCAGCATCGCTCGCAAAGCCCGGCCCTGGAACCTTGAGGCCAGTGAACGTCTGGCAACCGTGGAAACGGCCCGCCAATTGTTCGGGCAAATTATCGGTTCCAGCGCCGACAATATCGCCATTGTGCCTTCGGTCAGTTACGGGGTAGCAACTGCTGCCGCCAATATACCAATCCGGGCGGGCCAGGAGATTGTAATGATTGAGGAAGAATTTCCCTCGGATTACTACTCCTGGGAAGCGCTTGCCCGGTCAAGAAATGCTTCAATTGTTACCGTAAAGCGGCCCTCTGACTTTGATTGGACCAGCGCGATGGTGGCGCAAATCGGCGAAAATACCGCGATTGTAACCGTGCCAAATTGCCACTGGACCGACGGAAGCCTGATTGACCTGGTGCAAATCGGCCAGCGGGTTCGGGAGGTAGGTGCGGCCCTGGTCGTTGATGTCACCCAGTCGGTGGGAGCAGGGCGCCTGGATATGGCCGAGATACAGCCGGATTTTCTCGTTTCGGCAGGTTATAAATGGCTGCTATGCCCCTACAGCCAGTCCTTTCTTTATGTCAGCCCGAAATATTGGGAAGGTACGCCCCTGGAACTTAGCCCGTTCAACCGGGCCGGGAGCGAAGATTATTCGGTCACAAAATATCTGAACGACTTCCGGCCTGGCGCTCGAAGGTTTGATGTGGGAGAACGCAGCGACTTTGTCAATTTGCCAATGGCAAACACCGCCCTCCGCCAGATTTTGGCCTGGGGAGTAGAGAACATCGCCGAAACGCTGGCCGGCCTGACCGGCCAGATTGAGGAAAATCTCGCCGGAAGCAGGTTCAAGCCTGTCCCGGCAAACCGCCGCTTGAGCCATATTATCGGCCTGCGGGTAGCGGAAGAAGCGGGTGCGGAAAGCCTGGGGCAACTGGCGGATAGGCTGGCGGCCCAAAAGATATTTGTAAGTGTGCGGGGCCAGAATTTGCGGATTTCCCCCTACCTCTACAACACCCCGGAAGAAATAGAGGTGTTTACCAACACTTTGCTGGTCAAATCCTGAACCGGCTGCGCCTTTTACACCTCAATGCCTTTTTGCAGGTAGCGGGCAATGGGTGTTCCCGCTACCTTTTGGCCTATTCCGCACTACTTCCGGTATTCGAGGATGAATCAATCTCTTTGGCCTGGGCGGCAGGTTCAAAAGAGTTGGGACGGGCTTCGGGAATAGACCGGCCCGGCTCAAATGCTTTAGCCTTACCGGCTCCATAACGGCGGGCCTGCTCCTCCGGGGAGGCCCGGCCCGGTCCGCGTGTAATCGAGTGGTAGGCATCGGGGTCGTCGGAGGTAGTTTTACCGGCTTCGATGATGGCATACCGCATGAAGAAGCCGCCTGTCAGGGCCATTAACGAGGTGAAAATAGCCGCCAACCGCCCGGCCAGCCCCTTTTTCGGTTTTACCAGGCTCAAAAGCAAGGGACCGACCATGCCAAGACCGACCGCCGCCCGGAAGGCGTTAGCGTAAGGGCCGTGGGTTACGTGCTTGCGGACTTCCGGGGTCAGCTTGGAAAAGGCGTAGGCCACGCAACTCAGTTCCGAAATAATCCCGGCCCGCTCGATGGGGTCGAGACGGTGCAAATCTTCGACCTTAACCCCGGTCAGGGCCCGGCCCAGCGTGATAGCGGCGGCCCCGGTCGAGAAAGCCGAAGCTAAAAAGAGCGGCGCGATAGCTTCGTCGGCGTTAGCCCAGAGCGGCACCGTAGTTGCCGAAAGCAGGACACCCGTGTAGGTGCCGAGCGAAACGCCGCCCAGACCCTGGAAAGCCTGGGTAAAGTCGTTAGAAGTTTGCAGGGCGATTTTACCCAGGAAGAAATCTTCGGGGATAAAGCCGTCCTCGACGGTCTGCCGGGCGAAGTTTAGCCCGGTGGCAAGACCAAGCCCGGTGAGAAACCAGGTGCCCATGTTAAGAGGGGAGCGAAATTTCACCACCCGGAGCATGTGAAGGAACCGCTCCGGTCTTTGCAGGTCAATAATCAATAGGACCGGGGAAACTCCCGCCCCGGCCATGCTGATATAGCGCCCGATTTGCACAATCGAGCGGTCGCCCTCTTTATCACCCCAGAAATGAGCCAGGGTCGCGATAGCCGAAGCCCCGCCCGTGATACCACCCACCCAGAAATAGGTCCAGATCGGCCAGACCCAGTGGGGTTTTTTCACGACCGGACGGCCATAATAGCTGGCAAATTCGGTATCAACACCGCGACCGCGCCGCTTGCGGCGGCCACCACCCCGGCGTTCGAGGCCGGGCGGTTCGTAACTGGCCGGGAGCAGCGAGAGGCCGGTAAGTAGAGTCGAAAAAAGGCCAGGCATTTTTAAAATCCTTTTTAACTATGCTTGCGTTTGAAAGCCAGCGCCGAAAAGACCGAAAGGACCGCCGCAACCGCGAACCCGGCCACAAAACCTTTGGTCACCCGGTTTTGGGGCAAGCTGGCAGCTACCGGCAGGCCATAGGCTTCCGGTTCGGCTTTTAAAAGGAAGAAGGCGTTCAGGTCGCCCACCTCGGTCTCCTCGTCCACGCCATAGAGATAGGCCGAGGTTTCCCCGCGAGCGTGGAGTTCGGCCACCCGCTGCCGGGCCCGCATTTTCAGGTCGTCCAGGTCGCCAAAGGTGATACTATCGGTCGGGCAAGCCTTGGCACAGGCCGGTTCGAGGCCATCTTTCTGGCGGTCGTAGCAGAGGGTACATTTGAAGGCCCGGCCATCGTCGTGCTGCAAAGCCACCACCCCAAAAGGACAGGATGGGACACAATAGCCGCAGCCGTTGCAAATGTCGGGTTGGACGTAGACCGCGCCAAATTCGTTGCGGATAATGGCCCCGGTCGGGCAGGCTTGCAGGCACCCGGCATTGGTGCAGTGTTTACAAACGTCGCTCATCATCAGCCACTGGCCGATGTCGGGGAAGCCGACCTGCAAAGCGGCCTCTCCGTTGATATTGAGGATTTTAAGCCCCTCCGTGTTGCCGCCATCGGCGGAAGGAACGGCGGCGGGTGGTGGGGCCGGGGTTGCCATCGGCAGACGTTTTTTGCTGGCGGGAACTTCAATGAAGGCGACGTGCCGCCAGGTGGTCGCGCCGAGCGCCCCGGTGTTGTCGTAACTCATCCCGGTCATGGCATAACCATCGGCGGGGAGTTGGTTCCATTGTTTACAGGCCACCTCGCAAGCTTTACAGCCAATACACAGGGTGGTGTCGGTAAAAAACCCAGTTGCCATTTCGCGACCCCCTATTCTGACCCGGCCCGGCCCTGGCCGGTCGCCTCGATTACATTGTGAGTAAAGCCGCCGTCAACGGGTGGGTTTTCATGTCTGGTAACATCTACCACTCCCAGTTTGACCTCTCTATTGAGTTGTCCGGCCTCGCCGCCCCGGTCCTGGACCATCCCGTCACTTGAAACCGGTTTGGTCGGCAGGGGCGGCACGGTCCGGCGACCCTTCCGCAGCCCGGCGGTGAAGGACTTGGCTTCGTGGATGCGCACGTTAGGTTCTTCGGTCATGGCTATCAGGTTGTTGGGGGTATCGCCGGTTACGATGCCTTTGAACCCAAAGTGATAGGGCATGCCGATTTGATGGACCTTCTGGCCGTTTATCAACAGCGGCGTCATTCGGGTCGTGACCAGCACCCGCAGTTCGACCTCGCCCCGGACGTTTGTGAGCGTGGCCCAATCGCCATTTTCGAGGCCGGTTTCGGCGGCCAGGTCGGGGCTAATCTCGGCAAATTGCTCCGGCTGCAATTCGGAAAGCCAGGGCACCCAGCGGCTCATCGCCCCGGAGGTATGATGCTCGGTCAGGCGGTAGGTTGTGACCACATGCGGATAGGCCGGGTCGAAGGGCGGGTTTAGCATATTGCCTTCCCGGTTGTGCCGGATTTCGACCGGGTTGTTCTCCTGTTTGTAAACAGGGTTGTGGACCGGCGATTCCAACGCTTCATAGTGGGTCGGGAGCGGACCGTCGGCCAGGCCGTTGGGGGCGAAAAGCTGCCCCACCCCGTCGGCCATCATAATGAAAGGAGCGTGCCCGCTATGGGCGGCCATCCCTGCGCCGTGAGGGTCAGCAGGGGTGAACGGCGATTTATCTGCCGGGAAATCGGGCACATCAGCGCCAACCCATTTGCCTTTATGGTTGGGGGTAGTGGCGTCGCCGTGTTGCTCTCCCGCCGACTGGTTGAGACCGCCGGAAGCACCTTCGTTTTCGTCCTCCTGCCACCAGACAAGTTTCTTGCGTTCGCTCCACGGTTTGCCATCGGGGTCGGCGCTGGCCCGGTTATAAAGGATACGCCGGTTGGCGGGCCAGGCAAAGCCCCAGTTGGAGTGATTGGTAAAGCCGGGGTCGCCAAAGTTAATGCCGTAAGGGTCCGCCTGGCGGTTGGCGGCTTTGTTGATGCCGTCCGGGCTCATCACACCGCTATAAATCCAGCAGCCGCAAGCGGTCGAGCCATCGTCTTTGAGGGCGGCAAAACCGGCGACCGGCTTACCATCCTCGATGGTGTAACCGTTGATTTCTTTCACGACCGCGTGAAGGTCCGGCTCGCCGGTATGCGGTTCTTTTATCGGCAACTCCCACAGCAGATGCTGGATCGGTTTGTCGCGTTCAAGGGTGCTATCTTTATATAGTTCCTGCATGCGCCGTCCCAGGTGGTACATGAACCAGGTTTCGCTGCGAGCATCGCCGGGCGGGTCCACCGCCTTGTCGTGCCATTGGAGCATGCGCATGGTATTGGTGAAAGAGCCCTCTTTTTCGGCCACCAGCGAAGCAGGCATCAGGAAAGTTTCGGTGCCGCAACTTTTCGGGTCTGTCCCTTCGTACTTCCAGAAATCGCCCACTTCGACAGGGAAGATGTCGCGCACGACACACCAGTCGAGTTTTTGGAGAGCTTCCATCTGGTAACGAGCGTTAATCCCGCCTACGCCAAAGTTCTCGCCCATGACAAACAACCCTTTCAAGCGGCCCTCGTTCATGGCGTAGAACATCTGGTTATAGCTGTAATCGCCGTTAATCTTGGGCAGATAATGGAAGGCGAAATCGTTAGCGGCGGTAGCATGGGGACCGTACCAGGCCTTTAGCAAGCTTACAATATATTTTGGCATGTTGTGCCACCAGCCGGTCGGAGTCCAGTTCATCTGGACATATTTGACTACGGTATCGCAGTCGTAGCTTTCCGAGGGCATCTGTAAATAACCCGGCAGCAGGTTATACAGGGTCGGGACATCGGTCGAGCCCTGGATGGTAGCGTGGCCGCGCAGGGCCAGAATACCGCCGCCGGGTCGCCCGATATTGCCCAGGAGCAGTTGGAGAATCGCCGCCGCCCGGATCATCTGGACACCCGTACTGTGCTGGGTGAACCCGACCGCATAACAAATAGCCGAGGTCTTGTCGCGCCCGCTGTTGGCGGCCAGGGTTCTGGCTATCTCTATAAAAATTTCGCTGGGAGTGCCGCAGACCTGCTCGACCATTTCGGGGGTATAGCGGCTGAAATGCTTCTTTAGAATCTGGAAGACCGACCAGGGGTCTTGCAAAGACAAATCCTGTTTGGGCGGTCCCACCCGTTTTCCGCTCATCGCGCCTTGGCTGTGGCTTTCGCCTTCCTCGGAGCGGTGTTTTCCACCGTAAGCTTGCTGTTGCTCGTCCTCGACATCGTACTGCCAGGTCTTGCGGTCGTACTTCTGGTCTTTCTCGTCGTAACCGCTAAAAAGACCGCCAAGCTGGTCCGGTCCCCGGAAATCTTCGTTTACCAGGAACGAGGCGTTGGTATAGTTCAGAACGTAATCTTTGAAGTAAAGCTCGTTTTGCAGGATATAGTTAATAATCCCGCCCAGGAAGACAATATCCGTCCCGGCGCGGACAGGCGCGTAAATATTCGCCGTGGCGCTGGTACGGGTAAACCGGGGGTCCACGTGGATAATTTTGGCCCCGCGTTCCTTAGCTTCCATCACGAACCGGTAGGCCACCGGGTGACATTCGGCCATATTCGAACCCTGGATGAGAATGCAATCAGAGTTGGCAAGGTCCCAGGTGGCGGTAGTTGCGCCGCCGCGCCCAAAGCTGGTGCCCAGACCGGGCACAGTGGAGCTGTGTCAGATACGGGCCTGGTTTTCTATAAACACTATTCCAAGCGAGCGGAACAGTTTCAAAATGAGGTAATTTTCCTCGTTATCGAGGGTTGCCCCGCCAAGGTGCCCGATAGCCTCGGTCCGGTTGACCGGCAAGTCGGGTTTATCCGGGCTTTTCTCGATAAAATTCTCGTCACGGGTCTTTTTGACCAGTTGGGCAATCCGGTCCATGGCCCAGTCGAGCGGCTTTTCTTCCCAGTGGTCGCTATAAGGGGCGCGGTATTTGACCTTGGTCAGGCGCTGAGGGTTGACAGTCAGACCATAGGTGGCGCTGCCCTTGGGACAAAGGGTGCCGCGGTTGATGGGACTTTCGGGATTTCCCTCGATGTCTATAATTTTTTTGTCTTTGACAAAAACAAGCTGGCTGCACCCGACCGCGCAATAGGGGCAGACGCTATGATACTTCTCGGCATCTCGGATGCGCGGTTTTAACTTCTCGCTGCGCTGGCTTAGCGGGTTCGGCACCAATCCGACGTGCTGGGCCAATTTCCCAAATAAACTGACCCGGCTTTTGTTTTCAATACTCATTGGTCACGTTCTTTCTCGTTTAACACTAAAATTAACTGGCGACAGGACGGGCCTTTTCATCCAGGGCCTGCTCACGGTTTATCAGGAAACGGGTAAGCAAAGGTAAAGCCGCGCTAACGACCATAATGACAGCGATTATAACGAGGGCGGTCCGGTAATTCATGCTGGCGATAAGGATGGGGCCCACAGCCGCCCCGGCGCTCCAGGCCGTTAACATTACGCCATAGATAGTGCCGGAGTTTTTGGGACCAAAGAAATCGGCGGCGAACGCGGGCATTGTACCAAATCCCCCACCGTAGCACAATCCTACAAGGGCGGCCAGGGCCAGTAACAAAGCAAAGTTGCTTACCTGGGACATTATGAAAAATACGACAATCTGGACCACAAAAATCGCCAGGAAGGTATAAGGGCGACCGATAAAATCGGAGAGCCAGGCCCAGAAAAGACGGCCAATCCCGTTAAAAATCGAGATGGTTACGACAATAACCGCGGCGGTGCTGGCATCGACCTGGGCGAAGTTCTGGGCCAGCGGGGAAGCGACCGAAATCAGGGCGGCCCCGGCGGTCACGTTCAGGGCCAAAATGAGCCAGAGGACATACCAGCGTGGCGTCAGCAGGGCTTCTTTTAGCGAGAAATTGCGGGCCGCCTGGCTGGTCTGCTGGGTCGGGTTCGGTTTCCAGCCCGGCGGGGTGTAGTTGTCCGGGGCCTTGCGGTAGAACTGGGCCGCAACTACCACGATTACCAGGTAGGCAATTCCAAGATAGTTAAAGGTCCGGGCCAGCCCCAGGTTTTGCGGCTTGATAAGTTCGGTGGCAATCGGGCTCATGACGGTCGCACCGAGTCCGAACCCTGCCACCGCCAGCCCGGTGATAAAGCCGCGCCGGTCGGGGAACCATTTTATCAGCATCGCCAGGGGTACGATGTACGCCAACCCCAACCCGATACCACCGATGATTCCATATGTTATGTAAAGCATTGCGATATTAGGGGCGGTAAACCCGGCCAGGAATACACCCACGCCGTAGAGGATACCCCCGGCGGTGGCAATAGCACGCGGTCCAAAACGGGCCTGGAGAAAACCACCAAACCCGGCGGTAACGCCCAGGGCAATAATTGTGATGGTGAAAGTCAGGTTAGCTGCCGGTTTATCTACGTGGTAATCAGCCATGACCGAATTTAGAAAAACGCTCCAGCCGTAAACGGCCCCCAGGGCGATTTGCATAAAGACGGCGGCAATCGCGATGAACCAGCGATTCATTGAGGCTGAATTATCCGAGGTAGTCCTGTTCACTGGAATACTGCTCATATTTTATTCCCCAAACCTACAAGCGGAACCCATTAAGAAAAATAGACAAAGCAAATGCTAGGAGATCAAACAGCATATTTAAGACCAGACCAAATATTTTTAGGGGATTTTATAATTGAGATTGGCTAAATAAATGTGTATAGAAACTAAGCCAGCCACTCAGAATCTAAGAAAATAAAAGAACGGGAGCCCGGTTAAGGCTCCTAATTCCAAACCAACATGCTACCCCTTCTAGACGCGCTCGCCCTCGGCCTGGCTGGTTTCGCCCCTTGCAGGAATTACCTTACCCTGGGCGGCCTTCGGGGTATCGACTTTTTCGCCGAGGTCTTCCTCGATAGTCTCGCGGTCACCTTCAGCCTGGCTCGGTTGGGCCGCTTCCTCGAAATCACGCTCTTTGTCTTTCCCTTTTTCCATTGCTGTCTTCCCCTTTCCTAACAAATTAATTTCTTTACTGGGTGCCCTCTTTTAGAAGGCCGATCTTTATTTTTATTGAAGCAAAGCCTGTACCGCCAAATTTACCGATTTTTGACGAATTTTGAAAATAATTAGAACATTTATGCGAAAGTATGATATAATGCGAACATAAATGCTAATTGAGAAAGCCCTGGCACCAACTCTAAAAAATTCGGGATAACTGTTGCAGGTGTAATGGCAGAAATTTGAAGTTTGAAAGGAGGGCGGCGTCTTTTTAGAAGGATGGCCGCGTTAAAATACCGATGAGCAACCTAATGGGAAAACGGATTAACCCTTTGAGCCGCCGCCCCCGCCAGCAACGCCTGGTGCTGGCCGTCCGCGGAGCCGCCGGGACCGGCAAGAGTTACTTTGCCTCGACCCTGGCCGACGCCGGGCTGGGCCGCCTGTGCTATTTTGATGTCGAGCGCAAAGCCCGGTTACTCTCCGGCAGCGACGGCTCCAAATTTGACGCCCTCGAAATCCAGCACCCGGACGAGCTACCCGATTTTATTGATTGGGCCCTGGACGGGGAAGGCCGTGAACAGGGTTACGGCTGCTACGCCCTCGATAGCTGGGCTATGTATTTTGGCCGCAAACACCGCGAAACTGTCCTGGCCGTCCGCGACCGCAACGGTGACCCGACCGCCCAGCCAACCGCCGAAGAACTGGCCGCCGACCAGGTGATTTTTCAGGAGGTCTTGCGGCGGTTGTGCGTGGATAGCGGCGCCTGCGTCGTTATCACCGACCAGATTGGCGCGAAGGGCAAAGAGGACCGCGAGGAGAACGAAATGGGCCGGGTCTTGCCCTTAACTTCAGGTGGTCTCGAATATTTCGTGGACGTGCTGGTGGAAGCCTCCCTTCGTATCGAAGATTTACGACCGGTACGGGTCTTCCGAGTAGTCAAGAGCAATAGCGCCGCTTTCCCGATTGGCATGGAACTTCTTAACCCATCTTTTTCGGATTTCCTGGCCCGGCTCAACGAATCCGGTACCAATTCGCTCCCGGTCGAAGCGCCTTTGCCCGCCAAGGAGCCGGAACTCCTGGAAGAAGCCCCGGCCCTGGCTTTTGTAGGCCGGACCGGCCCGACCCTGGAAGATCTTTACCTGAAAGCCGAGGAAAACGGTTTTACCAGGGCCGACCTGGTTACCGCCGCCCGCTATTATTGCAACGGTAAATCCGACCTCGAACGGCTCTCCCCGGATGAAATCGCCAACCTGGACCGCCGCCTGACAGCCCGGATTGAGAAGGAAGCCGCCCGCAACGCCGCTGCTTTCGCCTCGATGGGTGGGGAAAACCAGGAGGCAGGGGAAACCGCCGGGGCCTCTCGCGCCCGTAAGTTAAGGGCCTAATCACACCCACCTGGGTTAATTTCCAACAAACTTAAAACCTCTTGAGTTAATAACAATGGCTCAAGAGGTTTTTTGATGGTCCAAACCGGGAACCCGTCTAGATATTCTGGTATAGACGGCGGGTTACCAGGGCTAAAAGCCGGTATCGTGGCAGCTTAATTGCTCTTTCTCTGGAAGGTGGCGCTACTGTTTGGACCAAACCTTACAGTAAGAACCAAAGCAACTGTCCGGTCGTTATTTTGAAATTGCGACCGGATAAAAAACAAACTATAAAGTAAGTGAGAGGAATTTTATGCCTGACCAATATACTTTTCAAGACCCTACCAAACAATATCCACGTCCCGAATTTCCAGAACAAAAGCAAGCCGTTCCGGGTTTAGCCAAAGACATGACCCCTAAACCGGACCATGGCGAGAAAACTTACCGGGGTAGCAACCGGCTTACCGGGCGCAAAGCGATTGTGACAGGCGGGGATAGCGGGATTGGCCGGGCCGTGGCAATTGCCTTCGCCAGGGAAGGGGCCGATGTGGTGCTATCTTATCTACCGGAAGAAGAAGCCGACGCTAAAGAAGTAATCAAACTTATTAAAGAAGCCGGGCGCAAAGCCGTCGCGCTGCCGGGCGACCTTAAAGACGAAGCCTATTGCCAGCAATTGGTCGAAAAAGCGGTCGCCGAGTTAGGTGGTATTGATATTCTGGTTAATAATGCCGGTAAGCAGCATAGTGTCGAGGATATTGCGGAGATAACGACCGAGCAATTCGACCAGACTTTCAAAACAAATATTTACGCGACCTTCTGGCTTTCAAGAGCGGCCCTGCCGCATATGCCTCCCGGCGGCACTATTATAAATACCACTTCAATCCAGGCTTATGAACCTTCGGAATCTTTGCTCGACTACGCCTCTACCAAGGCCGCTATCAATGCCTTTACCAAGGCGCTGGCACAACAGGTCGCGAAAAAAGGTATCCGGGTTAACGCGGTGGCGCCCGGTCCAATCTGGACACCTCTACAAGTTTCAGGTGGGCAACCGCCGGAAAAGTTACCCAAGTTTGGCGCCCAAACCCCGCTGGGACGGGCCGGACAACCTGCCGAGCTTGCACCAGCTTATGTTTTCCTGGCAAGTCCTGAGTCCAGCTATGTCGCCGGGGAAACCTTGAGCGTCACCGGGGGTTCGCCTACGCCTTAATTTTTGTTTTTTTGATTATTTTTAGTTTGGGTTTTGTGGATATGTAGCATTAAACCAGGCTGCTAAAAACCGGCCTGGTTTTTCTTTTTCATAAACTTTTCAAAAATCTTTAGCAGATTTCCCAGGAAAAACCTCACCTGGTTCCTAAAATAGGTTATATTTTGATACACTTAGTGAAGGAAGAATGATAAAACGGTCAGCCAAAGGGAAAGGAGGCACTTCGATGGGTTTTATGAAGGAAATCGAGCGAAAATTCCTGGTGAATGAGGATAAATTGCCGGAATTACCAGAAGGCGCCAGGATGGTCCAGGGTTATCTCTCTTTCAATCCGACTGTAAGGGTGCGGACTGAAGAAGGTCCTGGCGACTCCAAAAAAGCCTATATTACTATCAAGGGTAGCGGAATGTTGGGCCGGGATGAGTATGAATATGATGTGCCTTTCGAGGAAGCCGGGCAGATGCTAAAACTAGCCCATGCCTCGCTGGTTTCCAAGACCCGCTACCGGTTGCCTCTGAAAGACCATCCCGGCCTGAAATGGGAGCTTGACCTGTTCGAGGGTGATAACGCCGGGCTGGTCGTGGCCGAACTGGAAATCCCGGATGAAAATTACGAGTTTCCTCGACCGGAATGGCTGGGGAAAGAGGTCACCGAAGACCCAGCGTACAAAAATGCGTTGCTGGCGCAGCATCCATTTAAGGACTGGTAAATTTACCGCAGTCACACACCAGGAGGCAGGGAAGACTTTCCCACAACTTCTCAACAATTTATCCACTTTTTTTCCACTGCTAACAACAGTTATACACACCTATCCACAGGTTATCCACATTCCGTGGATAAAATAGTCCTTCTGGTGTGGCATGCGGTAAATCTTCAACCTAAAACTTCAGGCCGTTTCCTGGGAAAACTTTTTAAGTGATGCTCAGTCCTCCAATTTATCTTCTTTGTTCGCCGGTTTTACGAGATTGGCTTGTGGAAGGGAGGAACGCCCGCCGGACCTGCGGCGACCCGGTTTAAACCTTTTTACCACTACCAGCACGAACCAGGTCAGAAAGGTGGTATAGAGGGCCAACCAGACCAGGCCCAGGCCGGTTAGCATGCCGATTGACGCGACAATCCAGATGCTGGTAGCGGTGGTCAGGCCCCGGATGGTCGAGCCATCTCGCAGGATAGTTCCCGCTCCCAGGAACCCGACTCCTGACACCACGTTCGCCGCAACCCGCGCCAGGTCGGCTTCTTTAGTTTGGAGGTCAAACCCGTAAATAGAGGCGATACTGAAACAAGCTGAACCCGCTGCTACCAGCATATGTGTCCGCAATCCGGCGGGCCTATCGCCGCGTTCCCGTTCGAACCCGACTACTCCGCCCAGGACCAGGGCAATTGTTACCCTGATAATCATGGCAATATCAATATCTCTGATTACAAAAATATCATTCATACCTAAAAGCCTTTGTTTGTCTATAGCCAGTTTTTGAAGAGTTATTTTCGGAGGTGGATTATAGAAGGACGGGAAGGAGAAGTTTAGCTGGACTTTAAAATAAGAATGGTAATTATAGTCGTTGGTGGTTTTTCCAACAAACTCTGGCCAATTACCGGAAAGGTGTATAACTTTATTATTTCATTCAGGTTAATTTTTATGTTAAAATAGAGCACCTGGATTTGGATTTGTTTATTTTGCTGAAAAGCTCTCCTTACAAGTTTCCCTTTGACTAAAATTGGATTAATAAAAAAGTGTAAGGTTAGCAAAGTTTATCCTATAATTGACTTCTAGCACTGAGTGTTAATCAGCACAAGGGGACATGCGGAGTGGTTTATCTTGAGAATGCCAGGAATATTGCACTAACCATCATTTCCTGATTCATCACATCCGAAAGGTGGTATTACTTGGAAAAAGAAAACCCTGACAGGGAACTCCTGGAAGAAATAAAACAGCTAAAGGCCAGAATAGCTGAACTCGAAACCTCAAAATTGTCCACCAGAAATGACACGGATAAACTAAACGCCAGTGAAGAACGCTTTCGCCTGCTCGTAGAAAGCGTTAAAGACTACGCTATTTTCATGCTCGACCCTAATGGGAAAGTAGCCAGTTGGAATAAGGGAGCCCAGAGCATAAAGGGTTACCAGGCTAATGAAATTATCGGGCAACATTTCTCCAAATTTTATCCGCCGGAAGACTTAGCCTGGGACAAACCAGGCTGGGAACTTGAACAGACTATCCTGGCGGGCCGCTTTGAGGATGAAGGCTGGCGGTTGCGTAAGGACGGCACCCGTTTCTGGGCCAATGTAACCATAACGGCTTTGCGGGACGAACGGGGAATTTTAAGGGGTTTTGCCAAGGTCACCCACGATATGACCGACCGGAAAATGGCCGAGGAAGCCATTCGAAGGGCCAACGCCACCCTGGAAAAACGGGTAGCCCAGCGAATCTCCCAGCTTAGTTTTCTTGCTGAATCCAGCAAACTACTGAGTTCTTCGCTGGATTACGAAGTAACCTTGCAAAGAGTAGCCCAACTGGTCGTACCGGAACTGGCTAACTGGTGCAGCGTCTCCGTTTTGGAAGATACCCCGGAACCAAGACTGGTAGCGCTGGCCCACGTAGACCCGGCCAGGGTCCAATGGGCCCACAATCTTCAACAGCGCCTACAGTCCAAATATCCTTTTGACCCGGCTGCTCCGACCGGCCTCCCCCATGTTCTACGAACCGGCCAACCGGAACTATACCCGGAAATTACCGATGAAATGATACAGGCGGCAGCCGTGGACGAGGAGTTGCTTACTATTCTCCAGAGCTTGAACATTAAATCTTTGATGATTTTGCCACTGGTAGCTCGTGATAGGGTACTGGGCGCAATGCAACTGGTCTCAACCAACCCTGACCACCTTTATACCGAGGAGGACCTGAAATTCGCCCAGGAATTGGCACAACGGGCCGCGATGGCGGTTGATAACGCCAGGCTTTACCAGGATGCCCAGCGAGCTATTTCAATCCGCAACGAATTCGTCTCGGTAGCCGCTCACGAACTAAAAACACCGATTACCAGTTTGCGGGGCTTTACCCAGCTACTAATGCGCCGGTTAAGCGGGGATGCCTTACCCGACCCGGCCCAGTTGCGCCAGGGTCTCAACCAGGTAAATACCCAGACCAACCGTTTAGCCAACCTGATTGGGCGGCTCCTGGATATGAGCCAGCTTGAAGCCGGGAAGCTGGTCCTGACCCTGGAAAAAACCGATATAGGCCAGATGCTGAGCAACCTGGTCGCGGCAGCCCAACTCCGCACCGATAAACATACCATTACCCTGGACGCGCCCGAACACCTGGAATGTATTCTCGATCCCCTGCGTTTCGAGCAGGTTATGACCAATTTGCTGGATAACGCCATCAAATATAGCCCGGAAGGTGGGGAAATTAAGCTGGATTTAAAGATTCTGCCCGGTGAGAATGACCACCAGCAAAATATCAGGCTGCGGGTGGAAGACCAGGGCATTGGGATTGCCCCCGAAAGCCGGGAGAAAATTTTCGAGCCGTTTTTCCAGGGCCATGCCCGCGGCTATGCCGGCCTGGGATTGGGTCTATATATCAGCCGGGAAATTGTGGAGTTGCACGGGGGTACAATAGGAGCCGAATTTGGAGACACGGGTGGCTCGACCTTTATCGTTACAGTTCCGCTAAAGGCCAGCGAAAGATCGGAATCAACCAAAGAAGCCGTAAATTAAGCAGGAGCGAAACAGGATTTAATAAAGCCTTTGCACCGGATAAATAGGTGGGAATTTGGCTGGAACTAACCATCAGTTTATAATGTAACCCGGTTAACAGTAAAACCGGTATCCCATATACCAAATTGCCAAACGAGAAAACAACTTAAAATGTCACAACTGCTATTTCCGGAGGTAACAGCGTAACCTTGATGTTTGGGTTGCTCTGGTACTGGCGCAAAATAACTTCATCCAGAGAAGATGTTTTGCAATTGAGGCACGTTAAACAAGGCACGTTATAAACGGTTGTTTTGTGGTTGCCTCTTTCCAGGAGGAGAGAAGACCTTCCGATAATTAGAGTGGCATGTTTGCAAGAACTACACATAACTTTGCTCCTTATACGACACGCTGCATTTAAAACACTCATATTAGTATTTTTAAAAGGTAGCAAAGGTTCGTCGTGCAAGATGTATGCCGTAAATTTGCACAACGGTTTTCTAAAACTCAATTAAACCGCCAGCCAGTCAGAATCCGGCAACGATTTAACGCATAAACCCGGCTAAAGCGATGATCTTCCTACTCGCAAGTTAGTGCAAGGAATGAAACTTGAGCAATCCGTTAAATAAACCAGGTAAAGAAACGGCTTCTTCTCGTGAGGCATATTTTAGTCGAATTATCGGTAGAGCCACCTATCAGACCGATTCTCCTTCCCCTTTTTTACTCTACGGGCTGGCAATCGTCAGCGTAATAATCGCGGCCTTGCTCCGGTTGCTCATAAATGCTTTGCTGGGGGTACCCCTTTTTAGCTCGACACCTTTCCTGAACATGTTCGCCGCCATTATGATAACCGCCTGGTTCGGAGGGCTTGGTCCCGGTCTGGCGGCAACTATCTTCAGTACAATCGTTGCCAATTATTTCTTCCTGGAACCGGGTAAAGGGTTAGTCCTGCCCACCTTGCAGGATTTGCCCAATATCCTTGTTTTCGTTATTGAAGGAATAGTTATTAGCGGCCTGTGCGAAATTTTCCACCGGGCTTTGCGGGAACGCGCCAGGGAGGTGGCGGAACGCCGCCAGGCCCAGGAAGAACTGGCCCGCGAACGCGAACTCTATGCGGTCACGCTTTCCAGTATCGGGGATGCGGTTATTTCAACTGATGTAAATGGCCGGGTTACCTTCTTAAACCCGGTAGCCCAGTCCCTGACCGGTTGGAGCCTACCCGAAGCGACGGGGCAAGGTCTGGACAAGGTTTTTAATATCGTGGATGAGGAAATGCGCCAGCCCGTAGAAAGCCCGGTCAGCAAGGTGCTCTCACACGGCAACGTGGTCGGGCTGGCGAACCACACTTTGCTTGTCAACAAAAACGGTGAGGCTACCCCCATCGACGATAGCGGCGCCCCAATAAAGGACTCAGAAGGTAAAACTATCGGGGTGGTGCTGGTTTTCCGGGATGTGTCCGACCGGAAACATTACGAACAGCAGCAAGATTTCCTGGTAAGGGCCAGCGAACTGCTGGGCTCAAGTCTTGAACAGCAGCAAACCCTTGAAAATATCGTACAACTGGTGGTTCCTTTTCTGGCCGACTGGTGCAGTATTGACCTGGTGGAAGATGATGGCACCATTCGCCGGGTCGCTTCGGCCCATACTGTCCCGGCCAAACAAGTTATTGTCCACTCTCTCCAGGAACGGTTCCCTTTCCCGCCCAATCAACCGCACCCCTTACGGGACCTGCTTTTTACCGGCAAGTCCCAGATTTCACCCGTAATTACCGAGAGCGACCTGGCGATGATAGCCCGCAGCCCTGAACATTTACAGACCCTGAAGGACCTGGGGCTCAAATCGGGCATGACGGTGCCTTTGATGGTACGCGGTACTGCCGTCGCCGTCTTTACGCTGGCTATCACCGAATCGAACCGGAATTATAACGAAGAAGATTTAAGCCTGGCCCAGGAACTGGCCCGGCGGGCCGCTTTTGCCCTGGACAACGCCAAACTGTTCGGGAAGACTCAGACGGCCCTGGCCCAGCGGACCGAGGCAGTAAACTTCCACCGCCAGCTCGAAGAACAGCTTACGGCCCTGGTGGAAGCCTCGGATACCCTGCTCAGTTCGCTCCAGTTAAGCCAGGTATTACCGGCTATCGTAAACCTGGCTCGCCGCCTGGTAGCCGCCGATGCCTACGGGGTCTGGCAATATAATAAGGCGAATGATGACTGGCAAACCCTTATCGCCAGCGGCCTTTCAGAGGAATATACAGACCCAACGGCTAACCCGCTGGATAGCCCGGTCATTGTCACCGAGCCGATTATCGCGGAGGATGTCGAAAAGATTACCGGCCTGTCGAACAGAATAGAAAAGTATCGCCGGGAAGGTATCCGCTCGATAATGATAGTGCCTTTACGCAAAGATAGCCCCAACCCTGGCACAATTGTCTTTTACTACCGGCAACCTCACCATTTTAGCCAGATTGAAATCCGGGTAGCCACGGCCCTGGCAAACCTGGCGGCGGTTGCTATTGGTAACGCCGAACTGTATGAAGAACAAACCATCTTGCGCACTCAGGCGGAAAACGCCCGGCAACAACTCACCTTTTTATCGGAAGCCAGCAGTATCCTGGGCTCATCGCTCGATTACACCCAGACCCTGGAAAAAATTGTGAAACTGGCTGTGCCCGAACTGGCCGACTGGTCCGCTATTTATATCATCAACGCGGGAGAACGCCCCGAACTGCTGGCGGTAGCTCACCAGGACCCGGCGAAAATTGAGTGGATTTTGAAAATGCAAAAGGAGTTGGAGGAACGCTATCCTTACAACCCGAACGCACCCACCGGTTTAGCCGCAGTAATCCGAACCGGCGAACCCGAAATGATTCCGGTCATTACCGACGAAATGCTGGTAAAGTCCGCCCCGAACGAGGAAATCCTGAAGAAAATGCGTGACATCGGTTATTCGTCCGGGATGGTGGTGCCAATGAAATTGCGGGGAGAGGTGATAGGGGCGTTACAATTTGCCACCGCCGAATCGGGTTATCATTACACCGAACAGGATTTAAACCTGGCCGAAGACCTGGCCCGCCGGGCGGCGATGGCAGTAGATAATGCCCGGCTCTACTCCGAAGCCCAGCAGGCTATCGCGATCCGTGAGGATTTCCTGAGTATGGCCGCGCACGAGTTGAAAACCCCGGTAACGAGCTTGCGCGGTTTCGCTCAAATACTTGTGCGCCAGCTCGACCTCAAAGGTGAGATTCCCCCGGAACGCTTGCGGCGGGGTCTTGATACGATTAACCAGCAGTCCGAGCGGTTGTTCCGGCTGATAGCACGTCTTCTCGACCTCTCCAAACTGGACTCCGGTAAACTGGTACTGGAACCGGAAATGACCAACCTGGCCCCAATTATTGAGCGGGTGGTGGACGGCCTGAGCATCACAACTGATATTCACCAGATTGAAATCGAAGCTCCCGAAATGGTCCAGGCCCTGGTAGACCCTTTACGCTTCGAACAGGTGGTCACGAACCTGGTAGATAATGCAATCAAATATAGCCCGGAAGGCGGTGTAATCAAAATAAGCCTGACCCGCCAGCCCGAACAACACTCTATCCGGCTGGTCGTCAAGGACCAGGGCATCGGTATCCCGCCGGTCCACCGCGAACGCATCTTTGAGCCGTTCTACCAGGCCCAGGCGCGGGGGTTTGCCGGTATCGGGATGGGCCTGTACATCACCCGGCAGATTATCGAACTGCACGGCGGAAGAATCGAGCTTGAATTTCCCGAAGAAGGCGGCACTGCCTTCATTGTTATCCTACCGGGCGGACTTAACCCCTGAAACCAATTCGTGAAAACAAAAAGCGGCCCGGCAAATTGGGCCGCTTTTTGTTTTGGTATTATGGCGAAAGATTAGGACGGGCGTAACTTCAGGATACGGTCGTTGAAGAAGTCCGCCAGGACCAGGTTACCCGTATTATCAATAGCCAGCGAACGGACATCAGGCCGGAGGACCGGAGAATAGGTATCGCTCCCCCAGTTATTGACCTGTTTGCCCTGCTGGTTATACTCCCGGATCCGCCCCTCAAAATCGACCACATAGACGTTTCCGGCGCTGTCTACCGTCAAAGCCTGGGCGTTCTCGATACTATAAGTTTCGCTATCCGGTACCCCTCCCAGGTTGCCCAGCAGCTTTCCGGCGCTATCAAAGACCTGGATGCGGATGGTTGAGAGGGTCGGGGTGTCCAGCACGTAAATTTTACCCGGCTGTCCGGCCATCCGCTCCACCGCGAAACCCTCAACATATTGAAAACTAGAACCGGTATTACCAAAACCGTCCAACAGGTCGCCATTTGGACTGAGTTTTTTAATCCGCAGTTCACTGCCGGTGACGACATAAACATTGTCCTGCCCGTCTACACCCAACTGCAATGGTGCCAGGAGGGTATCTTTGGCGTCATTGTTCTTGCGCCAGAGAAAATTCCCGGCCTTGTCGAACTTCTGGATATTATTCGCGCCAGGGTCGGTCACATAGATATTCCCGGCGCTATCCACCCCGATGCCTGAAGGATAGTTAAACTGGCCGTTGCCGGTGCCGAAACTCCCGAAACGAAGCAAGAAATTGCCCGCGTTATCGAACTTCTGGACCTGGGCATTCTGGGCATCGGTTACGTAAATATTCCCCTGGCTGTCGGTAGTTACGCCGTAAGGGTGATATAACTGGCCGGGGCCTTTCGCGTAACTACCAAAAGCGCTTAAAAACTTGCCCTGGTTGTCGAACTTCTGGACCCGGTTCAGGGTGTTATCCAAAACATAGATATTGCCCTGACCGTCCAGGTTTATCCCGGAAATGAAACCAAATTCGCCATTGCCACTCCCGCTTTTTCCCCAGCTTGTCAAAACCTTGAAATTAGGGTCCAGCTTGTAAACTTTCGGGCCGTCTACCACGAAAAAGTTGCCCTGGCCGTCAAGGGAGAAATCGCGCGGGCTGATATTCTGGTCGTCCCAAACAGTCACCAACGCACCCTGGCTATTAAACTTAACAATCTCGTATTTCATTTGGTTCTTAGAGAAAATGTAACTGCCCTGGATATACAGGTTGCCCTGTTTATCCACCGCCATCTGACCGCCCAGGTTACTGTTTCCGTTGGCAAAGGCCACGGGGAGCGTTATTTTGCCCAGAAACTTGCCGGTGCCATCAAATTTTGAGACCGAATTATTCAAGGTATCCAGCACATAGAGATTATTTTGGGCATCAAGACCAATCCCGCCGACCCGGCCAAACTGGCCTTGCCCGGTCCCTCCTGGGCCGATTTTAGCCAGCAAGTTGCCGTTCCCATCGTATTTTTCAACCTCTATGCCTTGCACATGGGTCACATAAAGGTTGCCCGAACCGTCCGCTTCCAGGCTGTCCACGTCAACAAGGGCATTGCTCCAGCTTTTGACAAGTTTGCCTGAGGGGTCGTATTTCTGGACATTCTGGGGATTCGAGGGGAGCACATAAGTATTACCCTGGGGGTCAACCGCCATGTTGCGCGGCTCTCTCATCCCGGTCAGGTCCCGGCCCGCTTCCCACAATTTAGTAATGGTCTGCTGGGGATTGGTGTAGCGCCAGCGGTAGTAATGCTGTCCGACATTACCCATCTCGACCTTGAAACCAGCGGGGTTAGCCGGGGTGTAGGTCAGGACGCGCCGCTCGTAAAGCTGGACCAGCACGTCTTGTTCGACCCCGGCCACGACCGCGCGGGTCCAGTAGGCTTCGGTCAGGGGACGGCCCAGCACGTAGACCGGGTTATCGAACATAACTTTGCCGGTTACGTTGGCGGTGCCGTTCCAGATTTGCCCCTGGCTGTTGGCAAAATCCTGGAAGACATCAGGGATGTTATGCTGGGTAACCTGGTCGTAACCGGTGATAACGCGCTGTTCGGGCGGATTAAAATTGGTTAGCTGACCGTCCCGGTCCACCCTGCTGGTTACAACCTGGCCCACAAAGGAAGCCCGGCCATTCTCGGTCCCGCTAAAAGTGCCGATAAAGCGGAAACTGGCATAAGTCGGGGCGACCTGGTTGCCGCCGAATTCATTGGTATCACCGGCCACCTGCACCCCGCTGGGCTGCTGCTGGGTGAAAGAATTATCCCCGTCCTGGCGTTTGCCGGTGACCAGTTCCTTGACCAGCAGGCCGGTAGTCACATAAAAAAGGTCGTTCGGATTGCCGTTGGGGTTGTTGACCTCCATACGGGCTTTATCGAAATACTGGACGGTCCGCTGGCCGTCGTTGTAAGGCTCTTTGGTCATACCCGCTGCCTGGGGAATGGCCGGACCCCAGGTGTAGCCGCGTCCTACGCCGCCGGGGACATCCTGGACCGGCTTATCTACCCGATTCCAGGTGTTGGCAAAGCCGGGGTCATTAAAGGTCGGGCTGGCTGCCGCGACTGTCACTACGGGCATTAAAGTAAATAACAGGGCTAAAATCGCCCCTCCTCGCAACAAATTTTTTGATTTAATCATGAAAGTCGTTGCCCTTTTCTCCTATATTAAATTATTTGCCTACAAGGTACTTATCATTGGAACGAGCGAGAGAGATCAAAGTTACGGTGAGGACAAAGATGCTATAAAACAAAAAACCGGCTGGCCCTCCGAAAGACCAGCCGGAAAAGATGAATTCTAGATGTCATGGCGAACGAGAGCGTTGGGCGAAGTCATCGTACCAAAGGAGGAAAAGAAAGACTTTTTCTGCTTCGAAACGACTTCAGGTTCGGCTTTAGGGTTCATTTCGCGGGCCTGCCGGGCCTGAACTGCTTCATTGATTAACTGGGTAGCGTGCGCTTTGATGTAGTAAGACTGCGAAGCGTAATCGTGGTACATGGCTTACTTCCTCCTTTGCTCAGAAGTTTTTTTATTTTGGTTTTTGATAAAAGATTTTGGTTAATTTTTAATTGGGCCGGGAAATTTTGGTTTCTTTTGTTTTTTATTTTTTTCTCCCGACAGCTAAATTGTATAGTACAACCCGGAAAGCGAATGTGCGGGCAGTCACAATCAATATTGGCCTTTAGACCTATATAATGAGGTGAATCTATTGGACCTCTGGCAGAGAATTGGGGGGATTGAAAGGGGTAAAAATTGGGACCGCCCTGGAAAAAGGCGGTCCCGGCAAGTTTTCCGAAAAGATTACCCGGCGATTTCGCCAGCTTCTTCGGCTTCTTTTATATACTGGCGTAAAAGGGTGGCATACTCAGGTAAGGCTTCTTCCGGCTCCTCGATGTCTGGGTGCCATTTTTTCTCCCATTCCAGGGATAAATAGCCGTCGTACCCGGCTTCGTGGAGCAACCCGACGATTTCTTTAACCGGGACTTCGCCTTCTTCTAGCAGGGTCAGGTGCCAGCCGAGCGGTTCGGAGGGGTCCCGGAGGGCGTCCTTGATATGGACATGCGCGATAACCCCACCGTTTAACAGGTTATTGATGGTTTCGACAGCGGTTTCGCCCATCCGGTAGGGGTGATGCACGTCCCACAAGACCTGGACCGGGGCTTCGGACCCGGCGGCGTGAATCAAAGCCAGGTTATCGGGGCTGGCGGCCCAATCGTCGTGGGTTTCGAGCAGGACCGTCACCCCCTTGGTCTGGCCGTACCTGGCGGCCTCGCCAAGAGCCTTGCCGCTCGGTTCGAGTATTTCTTCACGGGTACAGTTTTCGGGGATTTTCCCGCCAAAAACGCGGATATAGGGGGTGCCAAGTTCCGCCGCCAGGTCAATCATGGCTTTGGCTTCTTCGACAGTTTGCTTCCGTTCTTCGTCGGTAGCCTTGACGAAGGTGCAAGAGGTGTCCAGGCAGGCTACTTTAAGTCCTTCGTTTTGGGTGGCGGCAAGCAGACGGGCTTTTACTTCGGGGGCCGTTTTGGGGGTAATAACCTCGCCATCGGCCAACCGCCACTCAATCCCATCATACCCGTAGTCTTTGACGGCCTGGGCAGCCTGCTCCACACTCCAACCGGGACAACCTAAAGTAGAATAAGCTAATTTCAAATTGTTCGCTCCTCTCTAAATGGTGCTGACGGCTCTGTCAATCCAAATCCATCTTAAAGCTCTGGCAAAATTATAACCTATTTTGATTTTTACGATTGGTAAACCGCTTAAAAGCAGCGTTAAAGGTTTGCCAAAGGGCACGAAACAACGTTGAACGTTGCTCCGAAATGAATTGCCATTCCAAGTAGTGCATCCAGGATAATATGTCAAGGGGAATGAGTTATAAATCATTTACCCACTAACCAGGTCATTTCCCTTATAAGAACCTTCCCTTGTCATTCCGTAAGCCGCTTCTGGAAAGACGACTTGCCGATAACGGACGGCGGCTTACGGAATCTCCGTGCCGGTGGCATAAAGTACAGACTGCGACTCTCCCCAAACTCCGGCAGAATCAGGCTTCAACCTGACGCACGTTGAGACCTTGGCAAGTCTCCGTTCTTGCGTTACGCCAATGGGACCCACATAAGGATGCCCCGATTCCTCGGTCGGGTCTACTTTCTTAACGCTGGTTCGTTATTACTGCCTCCCTCGCGCCCGGAGGGTGTGACAAGGGGACGACCTTCGCCTTATGTGTGGACGCGCTACCGAGCGAAGTCGAGGAATCTCCGGCACCCGTATACGGGTACCATTGGACAATGTCACGTTCCCTGGTCCTTAGAATCGAGATTGTCAAGTTCCCACCCGATAAAATTATATATGCTCTATTTGCCTTTCAATCTTTATTTGACAACAGTAATTTTTAGGATTAGAATATACCTACCGTTCGGTATAATGGATGGGTAAGGAAGGACAGAGAAAACTTTTGGAAAATTCGACCAACCGGCAAAAATTGCTCGATAAGGCGCTCACGCTCTTTGCCACCCGCGGTTACGACGCGGTGGGAGTGCAGGAGATTGTGGAGGCCGCCGGGGTCACCAAGCCCTCGCTCTACCACTATTTTGGCAGCAAGCATGGTCTGCTGGAAGCGCTGCTGGCCGAATACCTGGATAAACTTTACTCCCAGGTCGAGCAAGCCGCCGAGTACCGCAACGATTTACCCTATACCATCGAGCTTGTTATAAAAGCCTTTTTTGACTTCGCCCGGCAATATCCCCTTTTCTACCAGATGCAACTTGGCCTCTGGTTCGCGCCGCCCGCCAGCGAAGCCTATTTGACGGTCTCCCGCTACAACGAAAAACAGTACAGGCTGATAAAAGAGGTCTTTAACCGGGCCGCCCAGGACCACGGCAACATGAAGAACCGGCAGGAAGCCTTTGCGGTCACTTTTACCGGCATGATAAACACCTATATCTCAATCGCCCTCAAAGGGTATACCGAACTCGATGAAGATTTAGCGCACCAGGCGGCCCGCCAGTTTATGTACGGAATTTTCAGTTAGTAATTTTTTTTATTCTAATTCTATACCGAACGGTAGGTATAGAACTTCAGGAAGGAGTTAATGTTAAAAAATGGAGAATTGGACCGAAAAGGCGGTTTTTTATCACATCTACCCGCTGGGATTATGCGCGGCCCCGGAGCGGAACGATTTCCAGGGTCAACCGGTAACTCGCCTTGATGAATTGTATCCCTGGCTCGACCACCTGCAAGACCTGGGTGTAACGGCCCTTTACCTGGGACCGCTCTTTGAGTCAACCGCGCACGGTTACGATACCGCCGACTACTTCAAGGTGGACCGCCGCCTGGGTAGCAACCAGGACCTGAAAGATTTCAGCCGGGCGCTCCATGCCAGGGGTCTAAAACTGGTCCTGGATGGCGTCTTTAACCATGTCGGGCGCGACTTCTGGGCTTTCAAAGAAGTCTTACGAGATGGCCCGGCTTCCCTTTACACCGGCTGGTTCGCCAACCTCAATTTCGAAAGACGCAGTCCCTACGGCGACTCTTTCAACTATGAAGGCTGGGCCGGAAACTACGACCTGGTGAAATTGAATCTTGCCAACCCTGATGTAATCAAGCACTTGCTCGAAGCTGTTAATTACTGGATGGACGAGTTTGAAATAGATGGCTTGCGCCTGGATGCCGCCGATGTGCTTGACCCCGCTTTCATGCGGACGCTGGCCGGGTTTTGTAAAAGCAAAAGACCGGATTTCTGGTTAATGGGCGAGGTGGTGCATGGCGACTATAATAACTGGGTCAACCCGGCCACACTTGACTCTGCGACCAACTACGAATGTTACAAAGGGCTATGGTCGAGCCACGCCAACCAGAACTATTTCGAGATTGCCTATTCGCTCAACCGCCAGTTCGGAATTAACGGGATTTACGAAAATTTGCGGCTCTTTAACTTTGCCGATAACCACGATGTAAACCGGGTCGCCAGCGATTTATCCGACCAGGCTAACCTGTATCCTCTCTACGCCCTGCTTTTTACCATGCCCGGTCTGCCCTCCCTTTATTACGGCAGTGAGTGGGGTTTAAGCGGAAAACGCACAGCTACCTCGGACAAAATGCTCCGGCCTGCCCTCGACCTGGCCCAATTAAAGACCAGTAGCCCTCAACCCGGTTTGCCGGAAGTTATCGCAACGCTGGCCCGACTGCGCCGCCAGAATAAGGCGCTACAAGGCGGGCAGTACCGGCAGTTGGCGGTCAAAAACCAGCAGTTCGCCTTCGCCCGGTCGCACCCCGAAGAAACCATCGTGGTGGCAGTCAATTCGGATACCAAACCGGCCTCGCTCAACCTCGACCTGGGACAGGCCGGAATCGAAGGGCGCGAACTGGTGGACCTGTTAAATGATGGGGAAGTATTTCAAGTTCAAAATGGGAAAGTTAAACTGGACCCGCTCTGGCCGAACTGGGCCAGGATTTTGTTGGTCCGGTAAAATAGGGCCGGACCACCCGGTTATAACTTGGGGCTAGGAAAGAGGATTGGTGCGGGCAATCTCATCGTAAACAAACGTGATGCCGTTGCCTTCGCCAAAACCCTGCGACAGGAAAAGCTCGATTTCTTCTTTCCAGGTCTGCGAGGCGAGAGCTTCCTGCAAATATTCGTAGCTTTCCCAGTGAGTAATCATGCAATATTCAGCCTGGGCTAACTCCTGCCCGCCCTCCGGTTTGCGCCGGATAAGCTCGACACCCAGGCAGCCGGGTTGCCCGTTAATCATTGGGAGGCCAAAGTTCTGCTCGAACTTTTCGAAAGCCTCCACGTTTTCCCATGCGGTGCGGTAATTCCAAATCCTGGTGACCATCTTTTCCTTTCAGGTGATTAAATACCTCCTTCGACGCTGAAGAAGGGTTTTTCAAAAGAACTTAAACCGTCACCGGGGTTTCGCTTTTGTACCAATCGGCCCTGGTAAGCGGAAGATAGGACGTACCCTCCCGGTCGGTCTTTACCAGCAAGGTCTGGTAAAGCGAGAGCCAGTTCGAGCCGAACCCGTAAGCGGAGGCCGCCAGGTAGAGTTTCCAGACCCGGAAAGTCGGTTCACCCACATATTCTATCGCTTTATCGCTGTTTGTCACAAGGTTCCGCGACCAGTGTTGCAGGGTCAGGCGGTAATGTTCGCGCAAACTCTCCACGTCGCGCACTTCAAACCCGGCGCCCTCCGCCGCCCGGAGCGTTTCGTTGATTAATTCCAACTCGCCGTCCGGGAAAACATAGGTGTCAATAAAGGTAGGACCTTTGACCTTTTTCTGGACAATCCCGGTGCCGATGCCGTGATTGAGAAAGACTCCCCCCGGTTTGAGCAGGTCGAGGGCTTTTTTGAAATAGGTCGGGAGATTGGCCGCTCCCACGTGCTCGAACATGCCGACACTCACAAGCACATCGAAACCTTCTTTTTCATTGAGTTCGCGGTAATCCTTCTCAATAATACGGACCTTACCTTGCAACCCGGCCTCGGCTACGCGTTGGTTAGCCAGTGCGGCCTGGGCGTGACTGAGGGTAATTCCCAGCACCTCGACCCCGTAATGGGTGGCGGCGTAAATTGCCAGGCCGCCCCAACCGCAGCCAATATCCAGTAATCTCTGGCCCGGTTTAAGCCGCAACTTCCGGCAGATATGTTCGAGCTTGTCCTGCTGGGCCTGGGCCAGGCTGTTCCCGGCGTCCTTGAAATAGGCGCAGGAATAGGTCATGGTCGGGTCGAGCCAGAGGCTATAGAAATCGTTGGAAAGGTTGTAGTGATAGGCAATCGCGGCCCGGTCGCGGTTGAGCGAATGGCGGCGGCCTTGCATGAAGGCGGGCAGGTAGCGGTTCAAACGGGATTGCACCGGACCTTGCTTAACTACAGGCGGCTCATTAGCGTCGTTTTCCTCGGCAACCGCCGCCTGGACTGCCGCTATCGAGTTCTCAGCGCTGCCACCGCCCGAATCGGCGGCCCCGTCCCACTCCTTTTTCGGGACACGTTCCGTCAGGAGCGGTTTCTCGGCGGGCATTTGCATAATCGCCATAAAGAGCCGGGCCTTGTTTAACAGCCCGCCCAGCGGTCCCCTGTTCAGGTCGCGCAGGGCCATCGCCATCGGAAAGATACCTTCCAGGTCGCCTTCGATGTCAACATCCTGGTAGATATAAGCGTCGACCATAGTCAGTTCGTTGGCGCTTAACAAGATTTTTCGCCAGATGTAAGGGTTATTGAGGACTAACGTGGTCGTATAATCGGCTTTACGCGGCCAGTAACTACCGTCCCACAGGCGCACCCCCAGGCCCTGCGGCAATCTATTCGCGCCACCGGAAGTAGAGCTTTTCCCAAACAAAAGGTCCAGTACCCGGCGAGTTGACTCTGTCTCAATCCCGGCTCCTCTGGGGCCAGGCCTGGCAGGCGCGGTAACATCAGGCGTAGATTTAAGTGAAGTCATTATTTTTGCCTCCTCAACATACGGGCGTAGGCCGGGAGATTTTTTCAATTGCGAAAATGATTTAAGTCGCGAGCGAAGCCTTTATTTTTTTGTAATCTTGCAAAATCGGCGGTCACCAAAGAAACTCTGGAAAAGTGCTACGCCGCGACTCCCCGACCAACACCTCAAGGCTTTTTTGAATAGAAAAGATTTGTTGCCTTATAATTTAAATGTAAAATTGGGACTCAAAACTGCCAAAAACAATATTTGCGAGAACGCTTTCAAAAGTCCTTGGAAGCGTTCCCACTATAGTAGCAAACCTGTTTTGAATTGAAAACGGTTTGCTTCTTACCCTGGTGTTATCACCAGATTAGTAAGATTGAGCCGCCTTCACGATTAAATCCGCCGCCAGTTCGGTCGAAGCCAGCGAAGTATTAATCAAAAGCAGGTAGTGTTGCCGGTCGTTCCAATCGGCGTGGTAAAGCGTTTTTATGTAGTGCGAGCGGTCGTGGTCGTTATCATGTACCACTTTGGCGGCTTTTGCCTGGTCAACGTGGTCACGGTCCATGATGGTCTTCACCCGTTTATCGGCATCGGCGTAGATAAATACACTCAACACGCGAGGCCGTCCTTCGAGGTAAAAGTTAGCCCCGTGTCCGGCGATAACCACGTTACCCCTGGCGCTGACAGAACGAAGGACGCCCTGGGTCGCCTCGTTGTATTTGGCGGTATCCACGAAATTTTCGGCGCTGACCTGGGCGGCCATTTCCTGGTTAAGGATGGTCGGTCCACCCAGCGAGGTATAACCGAGCGACCCGATAATCTGGCTGATAAGACTATCGGCTTTTTCATCGTGGTCACTGGCTTCGTCCTCACTCACGCCCAGGCGGGCCGCTACCCCCTGGACAATTTCGCGGTCAATGTAGGGGTAGCCCAGGATTTGGGCTACCTTCTGACCGATTTCACGTCCACCACTGCCAATCTGGTGAGAAATTGTAATTACTGCCATAGTAAGACACTTACCCCTCTCTAATTACCGTCCGGTGGTCTGAGCGGTACTCTGAGGAGCGCTCTGGGCCTGGGCGGGTTGGATTTGCGGCTGTTCGTCGTAGACATAGCGTTTGCCGCGAAAATAAGAACAGACCGCCGCGATAATGCACAGGGCCGCCGAGAAGTAGAAGACCAACCGCAGGGCGTCCATAAAGGGTGAACTAATGAGGCCGGGGAAGAACTCGGTGCCGAGCAAGTGGGTCTGAGTGGCCTGAGGCAAGGTCTGCAAGACCGCGGTGGGCACCAGTTGGGCCATCGGGTTGTAGCCAAGGAAGGCCGCGAACAAAGCGCCGGTCGGGGGAAGATGCGAGGCCGCCGAGGCCGCCGTCGCCGGGACACCACCCTGGAGCAGGCCGTTCTGGATGGCAACGGGCAAGGTGCTGCTCAGGCCGACCACAACAATTGTAAAGAAGACGCCCATGCTCAACGGGCTACCGGCGTTCTGGAAGGTCGCCCGCATCCCGGAACCAACACCCCGGTATTGGGTCGGCAGCGAGTTCATAATTGCTGCCGTATTGGGAGCCGAGAAACTACCGAAGGAAGCGCCGATGATGAAAAGGACCAGGGCAAACGGGATGTAGCTGAAGTCTGCCGGGAAAAGGGTCAACAACACGAAGCCGAGCGCCAGGCCAATCATACCGCCGGTCGTCAGGGCGCGTACACCCAGTCTATCCGAGAGATAGCCGCCTAATACGCCGAAAATCATGAACCCAATCAAAAGTGGGAGCATGTAGATAGCCGACCAGAGCGGGGTGTCTTCGTAGGCATAGCCGTGAATCGGCAACCAGACGCCCTGCAACCAGATAATCAACATGAATTGCAGACCGCCATAGGCCAGGGCCGAGAGGAATTGAGCGGCGCAACCTACCGCGAAAGAGCGAATCTTGAACAGGTGCAGGTTGAACAACGGGTCTTTGCTGTGGTTTTCAACGTAGATGAACAGGACCAGCAAGCCCAGGCCGATTATCAACCCGGCGATAACCCAGGGGTTGGTCCAACCGGTGCTTTCAGTGCCGTAGGGCATGATGCCGTAAGTCATCGCCACCAGGAAGATTACCAGGCCACCGCCGAGGCAGATGTTACCCAGCAGGTCAATGCCTTTGGTCTGGCGTTTGGAACCCTGTTCGCGGAGCGACATATAAGCCCATACGGTACCGATAAGTCCGAAGGGTACACTGACCAGGAAGACCAACTGCCAGTTAATCGCCGCCAGCACACCGCCGACCAAAAGACCGATGAGGCTACCGCTAAGAGCGGCGACCATGTTCAGGCCGAGAGCCAGGCCGCGCTGTTTGGTGGGGAAAGCGTCGGTGATGATGGCGGTGCTATTGGCAATCAGACAACCGCCGCCGATACCCTGGATAAGCCGCAAAATAATAATTTCCAGCGCGCCCGTATTGCCGCTGCCTTCTCCCGGCATGATAAAAAGCAAAACCGAAGCGACGGTAAAGATGGCAAACCCGGCGTTATAGATACGGACCCGGCCCCACATATCGGAAAGACGACCAATCGTGACCAGCAAGGTGGCCGTTATGACCATGTACCCCATCAAAATCCAGAGCAGATAGGTGGTTTCGGCGGGTTCGAGGGGATTTACATTTAGACCCTTAAAAATCGCCGGAAGGGAAATCAATAAAATACTCGAATTCATCGCGCCCATCAGCACGCCCAACGTGGTGTTGGTAAGGGCCACCCACTTATAATTCGGCCCGGCAGGACGGGCGTGGCGTGGGGTGCGCGGAGCAGTAACTGCCATTATTTAATAGAACCTTTCTTTAATTACCATGTACTCGCATTTATTAACAGGCCAGTAAGTCAACAAACCGCTCTGTCGATTAACCTTTTACTGTAACCGTTTATAAAATCTCTGTCAGGTCGGAGCTATCCGGCTCATTCTCCCAAATTATTAGCCCGAAAGTGTTATACCAGAATGGAATTATCTAGGTTTTAAAATAATTCAAATTTATGGACTAATTGCACACTCCGAATTATAACCCCTTCTGAACTACTTTTCAATATTAATCACAATCTAACCCAAAGAAAACCGTTATTCCGGTTATCAACAACACAAATAGTACCTTGATTGCTAGTAAAAATTGACATCCATCGAAAAAATGTGCAAGTTAATTGCGCCAACAAAAACACTT
>MKTJ01000088.1 GCA_001898225.1 Chloroflexi bacterium 54-19 | reverse complement strand
CCTGCGAGTGTCCCACCCGGTTCAAATCTGATTGCGTCATGATTGTTGTAAATGTCTTTCGTCTTTGGATCGAACAGCCACCCTTGGCCGTTACAACAATATTACCAACACCTCAAGGTCAGGAGTTTTATGCCGCTGGCAGGTAGATAACCTGCTTACCACGGCAAATCAGGCAAAGCCACCAGGTTATAGACCGGCTAAAGCCTGGAAATTTTAACTCAGATAAACAACCTCAAGGCCAAATGATTGACCGGTTATTAACTTAAACCCCATATTTGGATACGAAAACTGCTATTTTGTTTTAGTATATAAAAAGCAACAGGTTCAAATCCAACTGAGGTTGAAAGACTAACCTTACCCGGTACACTAATACAGGCGATAATAAAATATCTTTGCTTTGAACGTCTTTTGTAAAAGAAGCCCCTCGAACAAGGAACTTGAGCAAGAGTGGAGATAATAGTGAAGCGCCACTCAAAGGTCTCTAGTTTTAATGGGTAAAACATTCCTTTTACTTTGATTATGAAATATTGTATACAAAATACATAGTATTGTCAATAATATTTTTCCCATGAAATTCAAATTAGAAAGACTTTTTCTATGGGTCCTATAGAGCCGGATTTTTTTGGTCAAAGAAGAAATGGGGAGAGCAAAGAGAAAGCTATTAGCGTCAAGACCTATACACGTATTATAGCTTATACTTCAAGTATATTTTTTATTAATAGAAAGACATAAATTTACAGCGCTCAAACCCTTGAAGCTTTGCGGTAAGCCGCCGGGGATAGACCAATACTCCTGGTAAAGACCCGCGTCAGGTAGAAGCGGCTGCCAAAACCGGTGTTGGCGGCAATTTGCTCGATACTGTCGGCAGTAAAAAGTAGCTTCTGGGCGGCCAGCTTTACCCGTCTTTCCCGGATATACTCGCCGGGGGTCTGCCCCATACATTCCTTAAAACGGTGGATGAAATAGTCCTCATTCATCTGGCAGAGGCGGGCCAGTTCGGGGTTTACCAGTGATTGGGCCAGGTTTGTATTGATAAAATTCACGGCGGGCAATACCGGCTTCTGGGCAATTGCCATTTGCAGCGGTTGGGCCAGTTGGTCGGGCGGCAGAGTACTTAAATAAAGGGTCAACCCCTGGTAGAGCAAGGCCTTAATCTGCGATTCAACAATAAGGTCTACCTTGTTTTGATTATCGTATTCGGTGCCAAGCTCACCGGCCAGGTTAAGAATGGTCTGCTGCATCCAATCGGGGGCGGGCAGGCAAATCGGGCTGTTAAAAAGGGTCCGCATCGCCAGTTCGGGCATTCCGAGCACGTCAAAATGGACAAAAAAATGGTCCACCACCCGGTCAACCCCGGTATCAAAGCGCACCCCGGCAGGGATAAAATAAGCTTTGCCGCCTTCCAACGGGTATGTCTGAAGGGCAGCGCCGTCTGAATTCGGGTCGGAAAGCTTTAAGAAAGCGCCATCGGTTTTATTTAAATAGAGCCGCCAGAAGAAGTCCTGAATATTCTGGTGGACCCAGTGAGACGGGTTGATTTTGCACCATCTCGCGATAAAAACCCGCACGTGCAAGTTATCCAGCATTGGTCATTTCCCCCTCGAACCCGGAATCGGACATAAGCTTTTCGGATTTATATCTATCTTAAAATCCGGTCAGAGTATATATTACCTGATGAATTAGATACAAATCTAGCGGTTATTTGGGAGAAAATTTTTTATGACTAAATTGCGGCAGCAAATCCTGATCCTGCACCTGGCTATTTCCAGCCTGGAAGGTAAAACTATCGCCTGGGCCTTTTTCGACGGTGCTGCTCCCGCCGAAAAACAGCAGATGCAATCGGGCGACGAAGAAACCCCGCCGTATGATTCGGTCCTGGCCGCTATGCGGGATGGCTGGAATGTCCTACAGGTTCCGACCCTGCCGATTTATATTCCAGGCCACGAACATGAAGGTGGCCATCTGCCCTACGAATATGTTTTGGAAAGGAAGGTAGACGTTGATAACTTACCAGGATGAAGCGATTGCGCATAACGCGCCCAAAGATAATAGTGTCGAGAAAAAATATCTGCTCACTGCCGCCCAGATGGCTAAATTCGTCACCGATGGTTTTCTGATGGTCGAAAATATCGTGCCGGAACAGCTTAACCGGGCGGTGCATCGCGACCAACAAAAGGGCATCCCCGGCCACCGTTTCTGGCGAGAATCGGAAAACATCCAGACCGTTTTCGAGCTACCCCAGGTCAAAGGTATCCTTCAGAGCTTCCTGGGAACTAATCCGGTCTATGACCACTCGTTCCTGCACATTGTCCAGGCCGAGAAAAGCAGGGCCCAGAACTGGCACGCCGATTCCATTATCGACCTGCGCCCGCTAGCTTTCGATGTCCAGGCTTTTTATTTCGCCCACGATACGCCTAAAGAAATGGGGCCGACCCTCATCCTGCCCGGTTCGCACCTGCGCAAGGTCAATACCGAGAGCATCGGTCGTTACAAAAACATTGTAGGGCAGCGCCAGCTAGAGGCGAAAGCCGGGACTATCGTCTTCATGCATCACGGTATCTGGCACTGCGCCCAGCCGAACTTTACAAATACGACCCGCTACGTCTTCAAACTGCGCTTGCAACCCGGCCAGGAACAGCGCGGCCTGTTCAACACCGATGACATTCGGAGCGAGGAAGTATCCAAGATTATCAACCGGGACGGCTACCGCGAGTGGCAGGGTAACGAAGCGCGCCTCGAACACAATATGCGGGCCCACCTGTGGCGCTATGTCTCCGGCGACGATACGGTAGACGAATCGTTCGAGAAGTCCTTCTACCGGATGTCGGTCTAGCAACAAGTCATCCTGAGCGAAGCGAAGGATCTCCGCGCCGTTGGCGAATATCACGATCATAAGTGTTTTTAATGGAGATTCTCGACTTCACTCGCGCCCAGGAATTTACCTTTATTTTTGACCAGGTGATAACTTTTAATGATTAATCCAAAACTGTCGAAGATTTTCTACGGAGGCGATTATAACCCGGAACAGTGGGAAAAACCGGTCTGGGATGAGGATGTCCGTTTATTCAAGTTAGCCAATATTGATATTGCGACCGTAAACGTATTTTCCTGGGCGCTCAACCAACCCAACGAAGACACCTATAATTTCGAGTGGTTGGACGAAGTTATAGACAAACTCTATAAAAACGGTATTTATGTCTGTCTGGCTACCAGCACAGGCGCTCATCCGGCCTGGATGGCGACCCGCTACCCTGATATTTTGCGGGTCGATTTTGAGGGGAGAAAACGCAAATTCGGGGGCCGGCACAACTCCTGTCCCAACAGCCCGACCTATCGCAAGTACGCCCGGCTGATGGCCCAGAAACTGGCGGAACGTTACAAAAACCATCCCGCGGTGCTGGTCTGGCACATCTCGAACGAATTTGGGGGCGCTTGCTATTGCGATAACTGCGCCGCCGCCTTCCGGGAATGGCTCAAAAACCGTTACGGCACCCTGGACGCGCTCAACGCGGCCTGGTATACCAGTTTCTGGGGCCATACCTTTTACGATTGGGACGAAATCGTGCCGCCCAATATTTTGAGCGAGCATTTCGCCCAGTACCGGACCAATTTCCAGAGCATTTCGCTCGATTACGCCCGGTTTAATTCGGATAGTATGCTGGCCTGCTACCAGCTCGAATACGACGAATTAAAGAAGCAAACCCCCGACGTGCCGGTTACCACGAACCTCATGGGCACCTACAAGCCCCTGGATTATTTCAAGTGGGCCAAACAAATGGACGTGGTTTCGTGGGATAACTATCCTTCCGCGACCACTCCGGTCAGTTTCACGGCCATGCGCCATGACCTGATGCGCGGCCTGAAGGACGGCCAACCTTTCATGCTGATGGAGCAGACGCCCAGCCAGCAGAACTGGCAGCCCTATAACTCGCTCAAACGGCCTGGCGTTATGAAATTGTGGAGTTACCAGGCGGTGGCGCGTGGAGCCGATACGGTCATGTTCTTCCAGTTACGGCGGTCGCGGGGGGCATGTGAGAAATACCACGGGGCCGTTATCGAGCATGTCGGCCACGAAAATACGCGGGTCTTCCGGGAGAGCGCCGACCTGGGCGCAGAATTAAACCGCCTGGGCGATAGACTGCTCGATTCCCGCGTCCCGGCTAAAGTCGGTATCGTCTTTGACTGGGATAACTGGTGGGCAGTCGAAAATTCGAGCGGCCCGACCGTCGCCCTGAATTATGTAGACGAGGTCCACAAATATTACCAGGCTTTCTACGACCAGAATATTCTGGTGGACATAATTGGTGTCGATACCGACCTGACCAAATACGACCTGGTAATCGCCCCGGTCCTCTACATGGTCAAACCGGGCTACGCCAAACGCCTGGAAGAATTTGTCGAGCAGGGCGGTACCTTCCTGACGACCTTCTTTAGCGGTATCGTCAACGAGACCGACCTGGTGACCCTTGGCGGCTATCCCGGCGAACTGCGGTCGCTACTGGGTATCTGGGTCGAGGAAATAGACGCGCTTTTCCCGGACCAGGAAAACCGGATTGTATTGAAAGAAAAAGTGGGCGACCTGGCGGGGGATTACAGTTGTAACCTGCTCTGCGACCTGCTCCACAGCGAGGGCGCGGAAGTCGTGGCCGAGTACGGCGAGGATTTCTACGCCGGGATGCCGGTGGTGACCCGACACAACTTTGGCAAGGGGCAAGCCTGGTACGTGGCGTCGAGCCCCGACGCAGCTTTCCTTAAGGGATTGGTCGGGCAGATTGCGGCGGACAAAGGTATCAAGCCGCTCCTGAAGACCCCGCCCGGTGTCGAGGCAATGGCCCGGACCAAAAACGGCGAGACGTTCCTCTTTTTAATGAACCACAATCGCCAACCGCAGACGGTAGACCTGGGTATCATCCAGGGGACCGATTTACTGGCAGACGAGGCTGTTTCCGGGAGTGTGGAAATCGGAGCCAGCGGTTTAAGAATAATTGCTTACCCTAACACTAATACCTAACCAAAACCCCGGCCTGCGTAGGCCGGGGCTTTTTTATTTCCTATAAGTTCTAGCTAACCTTGTTAAGGGTGTCCTC
>MKTJ01000087.1 GCA_001898225.1 Chloroflexi bacterium 54-19 | reverse complement strand
TAGACATTTTAATGCGGGTCACTAGCTGGCAAGGTAACACTCGTTATTTATTAAACCTGCACCACCAACATTGGGCCACCTGCCGTAATTGCGGCCAGAAGATAAAATTCGATAAATGTCAGCTAGAAGAAGCTATTGGAAAATTTGTGATTTCGAGCGGGTTTCGAGTAGAAACACATTACCTGGAACTGGTTGGCTTGTGTCAGACTTGCCAGTCAGATTTTGAGGCTAAGAATTTCAACCTTTAACATAAAAACTTTTTTCTGCCATTATAGGTTTGTATTGGGTTAATTTTATTGGATTATCAAGGTTGTGTCTTTAGATATTTCACCGTTATTAACAGTAAGAACACTGCCACCATAAGTTTCAGCCAGCACTTGCGGTTTGAAAATCTGCTGGGGTGCCCCTACGGCAACCAGGCGATGATTGATACAGCAGCAACAACTGCATTCACGCGCCGCCGTATTGAGGTCGTGGGTTGCCATTACGATTAGTTTTCCCTCATCACGCAGTTTTTCCAGTAATTGCATAATCACTTCCTGGCTGGTAGTATCAACGCCACTCAGGGGTTCGTCGAGCAAAATAATATCCCCTTGTTGGGCCAGGGCCCGTGCTACGAAGACCCGCTGCTGTTGCCCGCCGCTCAGTTGGCCGATCTGTCGCTTGCGTAAATCGTACATCCCAACCTGTTCGATGGTATCGGCCACAATTCGGCGGTCGGTTTTAGAAGGAAATTTAATCCAACCAATTTGGCGGTAACGCCCCATCATTACAACTTCTTCCACGGTAATCGGAAAATCCCAGTGAACTTCACTGCGTTGAGGTACATATGAAATACGCTGGCGTGCCTGGTCCAGAGATTTACCACTTATACTTACTTTGCCACTCTGGGGCACCATTCCCAAAATCCCTTTTAGCAGGCTGCTTTTTCCGGCACCATTCGGCCCGATTACCCCTACCAGATTATTAGCTGTTAATTCTAAATTGACATTCCGCAGAGCAATGACCGGGCCGTAAGCTACACTAAGATTTTCGATTTTTAAAAGGGGAGTTGAAATCTGACCACTGTTAGCCATAATTTCTATACCATTTCTATTCTTTTAGTTATCTACCGCAGGTGAGGCACCTTTAATGAAGGCAGCCCTGGCTTTGAAATGACAAAAGTCCAGGGCTGTTTCTTTTTCGATTAGTTGTAAACTTATTGCTGCTGGAACCCGGCGGCCATATTTTTGGCGTTAGACAACTCCATTTTCAGGTAGGTATCTCCGTCACTTCCCGCAGGTCCAAGTGCGTCGCCGTAAAGGTTGGAGTAGATTTGCACCCCGGCAGTCTGGGCCACCTGCTCAGCGATTTTGGGGTTAATCGTCGTTTCGGTGAAAATCACCTTAACGTTGTTGTCCTTGATATTCTTGATAAGTTCGTTAATTTCCTGGGGCGTCGGTTGGGCCGCGTCGCTAAAGCTCGGAATGACCGAACCGACAATTGTAATCTGGAATTCGTCGGTGAAGTAGCCAAAAGCATCGTGATTGGTGACGAGTTTGCGCTTTTCGACCGGGACCGGGGTGAAAACCTGGGTTATCTGGGTTTTGAGGTCGTCGAGTTGCTTCTGGTAAGCGGTTAGCTGAGCCTGATAATAATCACTACCCGCCGGGTCCACCTGCGCTAAACCTTTGGCGATATTGGCAACCATAATTTTGGCGTTATCGGTGGAGTGCCAGATGTGAGGGTCGCCCTCTTTTTCTTCATCCGAACCGTCTCCGGCCCGCAACTTGATACCTTCAGAAGTATCAATCAGGGGCGCTTTGGTACCGCTATTGGTGATGATTTTATCGAGCCAGTCGTCCAGTCCTACCCCGTTCTTTAGAACCAGTTGAGCGGCGGCGGCATTCTTGGAGTCGTCGGCGGTCGGGTCGTAATCGTGGGGGTCATCGTCCGGGCGGAGAATCTGGGTTACTTCAACCCGGTCGCCCCCAATGTTACGAGCGAAATCGCCCAGTTGGGTAGTCGTAGCCAGGACTTTTATTTTTGTCGCAGGGGCCGCCACGGTAGTTACCGGGGCCGTTGTGGGAGCAGCGGTTGTAGCAGGAGCGGTTGTGACTGCGGCAGTGGTTGCGGCTGCGGTGGTTGCAGCGGTAGTGCCAGGAGCAACCGTGGTTGCAGCGGCAGTCGTAGCTGCTAAGGTGGTTGAAGCAACAGTTGTCGCTACCGGCGCGGCAGTTGTCGCGGTTGCCGTAGTAGCAGGAACAGCCGTATTGGTATTGTCTCCACAGGCTGCTAAAATCAAAGCCAGCATCAAACCTAGCACCAACCAGGTCAATCTCAACCTAAACCTGGGTTTAACTAATTTAGCGGTCAAATCTCTCTTTCCTTTCGTATCACATTGCCAATTTAAGAAATTGGTTATTTTCTGAAGAGCCAGGTTTCACAAGTAAGGAAGTAACTTCTTTAGGAAGCAAAATGAATATCTGAAGGCTGGTTTAGTCACATCAGATTTATTTGATAGTCAGTATCAAATCAGACATCATGAAAATATCATTTGTTGTCGTAATTGTCAATAACTCTCAATTAGACTTTATTATTGATTTGGGAAATTGGGGTCTGTATAGTTTGGTAGGGCTTATAAAATCAATTTGCTGCTTAATTTTAGGTTTTGATGGACATTTTTCTACTTTTAGTATTATATTATTCGGAAGATAAGAACCGTCTTATAAAATTGAGCTTATTTTGAAGAAAAAGATTCAAGTTTTCATAAATGATTGGCTACGACAACTTCAAACCATTTCATCCTGGCCCCTTTTACGGCCTGGTAATTTCCCAGAATGGTTAGTAATCTTTACACTTATAGTTGCACTGGTCCTACTTTATTTCGTGACGGCTCGGCCCCTTGACCAAACAGACATAGTTGCCTTCCGACTCTGGAACTTAACTGCCACGATGTCAAAGGAAAATACCCTGACTCTCGATCACACGGTGATCACACCTATGAGTACGGCATTAACCAACCTCTCAGGGCTGGCTTATTTTCAGGGTCATTATTACATTGACCTGGCGCCAGGAGTAGCGCTGTTGAGCCTGCCTTTTTATCAGGTAGGTTCTTTATGGGGTATGAGCGGGTCTGCCACTTTTGGGGTATACCTGATGGCTTTGGCAGGGGGAGGGGTTGTTTTATCAATTTATGGGACGGCGCGAGCGCTGGGGGTGAGTTTTTCCTCAGCCCGCTTTGCGGCTTTATCGGTTGGCCTGACCAGCGTCCTCTGGCGACAGGCCGGTCAATTTGGGCCAGGCGTTTTTACTTTGCTACTGTTAGGTTTAGCTCTTTGGTTAGTCTTCTTTCCAATATCACCTGATTTTTCGACAAAAGGTGAGTCGCAAACTTTGCACTTATCGTTATGGGGGTCGGCAAGCCTGGGGTTTATACTTGGGTTTGCCGGTGTGGTTGATTATCCAAATCTTAGTTGGACGCCAGTTTTTCTATTTTATCTAGTGGCAAACCGAAGATTAAGTGTTAAAAGCTTTTCGAGTTTTGCTGCCGGGTGGCTGATTGGTTTAATACCTTTACTGATTTACAACTGGGTGATATTTAATCGCCCCTGGGCTTTTACTTATGGTTTCGACCTGAGTAATCCGGCTGGTCGTTCGACAATCGGCCAATTTTTTGGAGACTTCCGGCTAGAGAATCTGGGAGAGGCTTTTTTCGCCCCCGGTCGAGGCCAATTTGGACCAGTTATCCTTTTATTTGGCTTATGGGGCCTGTTTTTGCTGGCGAAACAACCTAAATGGCGGCCTGAATTTTTTTTACTGGGGAGCCTTATTGCGCTAAGCTTACTTTTTGGATTAGGCAGACAACTCTCCGGGGCCTGGCGAGTAGACTTTATTCTGGCAATATTACCACCACTCGGCCTTGGTGTGGCTTTCTGGCACGAACGATTTATTGTTACAGCCAGACCCAGGCCAAAGGTCCGCTGGTTGATAGCTCTGACCTTGAGCGGGATTGTCCTATATTATCTGCTGAGTGAGCCGGGTCTGTGGTCTGGCGATCCACTTTATCTGCTACCACCTTTGCTGTTAAGTGCAGTAGTGGGTGCAGGCTGGCTATTCATACACTTTGTTATTGCCAGGATTACTAAAACTACTTGAACTGTAGTTAACGCCTGTTGTTTGGTCTTATGATTTACTACCCGGCTTATTTCTTGTTCTCTAGTGTAGAAATAATAGTTTAACTTTACTATGATTAAAAAAGCCCAAAACCCAGATTCAAAACAAACTGAAGATGCAGGTTTTGACTCTAAAACGTCAAGTGTCAAACTCAATCGTCGCATTTTCCTCAAACTAACCGGGGCCGTTGCTCTGATTGGAGCCGGGCTAGGTTTCCCACTTAAAATCCTTGCCCATTCAGCCGGTCCCTCCCCCATCCGACCCAGTTTTGAAGAAGATAGTGCCAATAACCTTTTTTATAATGGGGAGCTAAACTGTCAGAATGACGGTTGGTACTTAAATGGCAGCCCGGTGAAGTGCCCTTCTTCAAGCTGGGAGGCCGGACAGCAAATCGAACCATACCGGTTGAACGTGCAGGGAGGTAAATCCTATGTCCTCGAATTCGAAGCCGGTCTCAGCCAGGGCCAGTTAGAATGGCTCTGGTTGGACGATGCCCACCAGCCCGTCGGCCAGTTGCAAAATGCCGCTTTCGCCGCTAATTTCACCACGGAGTGGCACCCCGGTAAAGTACACGAGGACCGCGCCGCCCCACCCGGTGCTGCTTACCTTCGCCTGATTTTCCGGCCAACCAGCCCCGGACAAGTTGCGAAATTTCGGTTCTACGACGATAGCGTGCGAGTTGAACCCTTCCCCGACTATGCCAGGGCAGCCTTTTCTTTTACCTTCGATTGGGAAACGGCGATGGGCGGTTTAATCCACAGCCAGGGTGGTTCACCCGGCGGTGTAGGGGCAGAGTCGAGTGGGCAGGGTATTGACGAGGCCAGTTTGCAGGAAGGTATCAGTTACGCGGAAGCCCGCGGGCAGCGGATGCGGGATGGAACCGAGTATTTACTTAAACTCTTTACCAGTAACGCTGTGAAAGCAACCTTTTACGGCAACGGTTATAACCTGCTTACCGGGAACCCTGCTAGAGATACTTTTGTAGGCAATCCCACTTATAAGTGGGC
>MKTJ01000086.1 GCA_001898225.1 Chloroflexi bacterium 54-19 | reverse complement strand
TAGGAAATTTGGAGGGACACATTTTTTCTAAAAAGCCCTGCGAATCCAGAATTGACACAACCGGCCGCAACGATATCCAGGGCAGCTTCACGCTCACGGTATAGCAGTTCGTTACCTAATCGCCCGGCGCCATCTTTATAGGTCAATTCGACGGCTGGGCCGACCAGTTTGACATCAATTACCGTGACCAGGCCGTCCGGCAAAATACCTTTGAGAGCGACGCCCTGTTTTATATCTTCAAGCCGTATCATTTGTTTTACTTCCAGCCGAAAATTCTACAAAAATTCCTGCAAAAAACGGATGCCGTTGCACTTAGTTATAGAATAATTTGTACAGCCCAGGAAAAGACCCAGGTCACTCTTGCGCCCGGCCATCTGACCGTTGCAATTAGGACACATTATCCCATGAAGGCGGGCAAAATCGGTAACATCATTCTTAGTCAAACTTTTAGAATTTCTGCATTTGGTACAGCGTAAGAACGGGCCATAGTTACCTTCTTCCAACCACATAGCGCCGCCACACATTAGGCAAGGTCTACCAATGGGGCTTTGCCCGGCCGCAATTTTATCGCCAATAGTTGGACCTTCTTTTTCGGGTACAAGCTCCCAGAAATTATGTAAAAGTTTTACAGTTTCAGATAAAGCTAGGCGGATTACTGGATAGTTGGGGAAATCTGTTTTAGGACACAAAAAGATCCACAAGAAATTACGGTCAATCCCAAGTAGCCCAATAGTGGTTTGAAGCCGGTTTTGCCATAGCCGGGTATTTTTCAAACCAATCGAAAACTCTCCTTGCCCAGCCCCACTAATAAAGAAATGCACTTTTTCAGGATTGAGAGAACGCAAAACATTTATACCAAAAAGCTGCCGAGCTTTGACATCAGCAGGCCAGTATATGGCTACTTCTTCTTTAGTCTTTAATAAGTCAGCTTCAATATCTTTAGCCGCTGCTGTGCTGCTCGGATAGTATACGACGCCCGGCAAACTTAAATTAAAATTAGAAGTAACATTTAAGCCGTAACTGGTCGGCCAAGTTAACGTTTTAGGCCGGTGAGTAGCCGCCAAATGCTCAAACACATGCTTAAAAATATCCGACTGGCCAAGATTAGTCCTCATATAGTTTTGGTGAAAAAGGCTAATGAATTTACCTTTTGCCCGGCTAATAGCCACGTTTGTAAGCCGCATAGCCGTACTATCCATTCCACCTATTACCAGTTTGCCAACTTTTTCTTTGGGTGGCCCTTCTACAGTGTCAAAAATTACAAAGTCCTGCTCTGACCCCTGGTAACGGTGGACCGTGGCTACTTTTACATTTTTGTCGATCAACTTCAAGTCACGCAACATTTTATGAATTAGGCGTGATTGGGCGGCATAAGGCGTGATAATTCCGATACCGCCCTGAGCAGCCTGTAAACTTACCTGGTAAGCTATATTAGTTGTTAGCAGAGCAGAAACAGGATTGAAGCGGCTGTGAGACTGCGAGTCACTGTAACAATAGGCCAGCATATTTGAAATATCAAAAAGACTTATGGCTTCGCCTGGCGAAGGATACACCCTGGTAACTCTTGACGCCTGCTGCTCAACCATTGGTCCATTCAATAGCTTTTCTTTGTAAAAGAATTTGTTCGGCACAGCAGAAATAGCGGGGTGCATACGGTACTGGGTCCGTAGCATTACCAGCCGTGGATCAGGCTGGTTTGTTTCTACATGATCGGTGATGCCAGCCTGTTCAAAAATATCGCGGTGCAACCACTTGTGAGCCACTGTTTCTTCGGATTGCGAAATGGGGGCAAGCTGCCGGAAATCACCAAAAACTGCCACCCGCTGGCGAGCCAGGGTTGCCGCTAACACACAATGCGGGATAAAGGCCATACTGGCCTCATCTATTATTACAGCGTCGAACTGACGTTGGAAAACCTCCGAGGCAATCGTCATTTTGGAAAGTGTACAGGCAACCACCTGAGCCTGGGATACCAGTTGCAATTCGAGATTATGCAGTTCAGTGGTTATTTGTTTCAACTCGTCGGTTACGGAATTAATGCGTTGAGTTATAAGACGTAGATTGGTAGAGCTGATATTTTCAACTCTAGACTTTTTTGTAAGGTCTTTACGCTCATTTTCCAGCATTTTTAACCTAACCATAAGTAACCGGTTTTGCTTTTCCACAACCCCACGTACATGCAAATTAGGATACTTTTCCAATTCCTGATTGCGAATAATCCCAAACCGGAGAATTTTACCTGCCTCATAAAGAGGTGAGTTTTTTACATTAGCACCAATATTAACCATAGCCACATCCACAGCTGCATTACTGTGTGCCACAACCAATATACTTTGACCTGCTTCAGCTAGAGCGGCCACACTCAAACCCAGCGTCTTGGTTTTACCGGTGCCTGGAGGTCCCCAGATAAAGCTAATATCCCGGCCCAGTACCGAATTAACGGCTTGCAATTGGTACTGATTGTATTCAAGGGGTTGCCCGGATCGTAAGGAGATTTTATCTAACAATTGTTTGGCTTGGATTTGACTGGGAGATGAAAGTTCTGATAAATCGAGACGTTGTAACAAGCGATAGGCTAGTTTGTTATTTGCTGCCAAGTTTTGCGAGGCGTGCAGCCGCTCTATTAGTTTTTCAAGAAGAAAAATTGGATTGGTCTGCATTACCAGAGTACTTATGATTTCTCCCACATAGCTGTCAAGGCCCAGAATCAGGGTAAAACCATCATTGGCAACAATAAGGCCAACATGTTCTTTACCCTGATATTCCAGCTTAACTTCGGTATCATCCGGGAGAGTAATCTCCCGATCGCTTATAAAGGAATAGAATACCCATTTTTCACGTTGACCAATATGTTTACCTTCGGTTAAAAAGGCTTTTTGACCCCCATTTTTACGTGCGACAGTTATCTCGGATCTTAACGCAAGCGTAAAATCTGAAACATAATTCGGATAATTTACCAGGGGAGGGGATACTAATTTTTTGGTTTCAACAACGCTTTGAGATAGTTTCTGGTTTATCAACGGTTAACCTCCCTTTTTAATACAGGGGTTATATGTGGCTACAGGTTAATAATAAAAACACATGACTTTAAGAGTGTTAAGTTTTAGCCTTACGGAACCCGGCGGCCTGAGCTTCAGATTCGGAGTTGAAGCAAGTGACATTTACTTTAGTAACCGCATAAAAATTCTGGTCAGGCAAATGGTAGATTTTGCTCTGGCTACCTTTTATTTGTCCTGGCTGACAGGGTTCCGCCGCCACTTCCGGGTTAGAAGGAGAAGTGGTTGAAACTGTACCGCTTTGAAAAAAAAGAAAATAAGCCAATAATCCAGTAATAAGCAGGATGGTTATTACTGCCGCACTTATGATAACAGGGCTCATTAAAGACCGGTTTTTGACCTTTGGCGGGGCGTCAGTATTGTGGGAAGTTGATCCAGCGGCCGGTTTATTTTGTCTATTTGACCCATCTTTAGAAGCCGACCTGTGGGAACCCTGGCTTTCATCAATTCCCGTGTTAGACTTTTCTCTTGTATCCGTATTGGTAGCCGTTGAACGAGCCTGGGATTCTATCCAATCCCGTACCATGCTTAACTGAGGATGATAGGGATCTATTCGCTCAAGATTATCTAAAATTACCCTGCTCTCCCTTAAATCCGGCGTGGTATAAGCCAGCCAAAGTAACACATTGGCATCTGCAGGATGAGTAAATTGTAACTCTCTAAGCTTTACGTTAGCTCCCGCTTTATCACCGGCCTTGAATAAGGCTACAGCCGAATTTAATTCGCGCATGAATCTTTCATGTCCGGCAGCCTGGTTGCGGGAGTTTGTCTCTTGTTCCTGGAAATGACGGTAAAATTCCATCCGCTCCTGTTCGACAGCCGCTCTTTCTTGCTTTAACCTCGCCTCACGCGCGGCTACCTCTTTCAACACCCGGTCCCGTTCAGCCTGTGCTTGTTTAGCCCTCCTTTCAGCACTATCCAGGGCCGCTACTTCGGCCAACCACTCCAGGTTTGGCTGTGATTTAGCATTTTGTTGCAAATCAGGCTGGTTATTAACTTTTTCAAGGTGATCGGTTAGTTGTAGCTGCACGGTCTGAGTTTTGAGCAGCTCTTCTTGTTCACTGATATGTAAGCGGGCCTGCTGCTCACGCACTACCTGCTCTTCAAGGTCTTTTTGAGCAGCGATCGCTTTAGCCTGTTCTTCCTGGGTCGCTTTTTCCTGACTTAATATGATAGCTTGTTCCAATACCGCCCAAATCTCATCGTTCTGGTGAGTGGAAGGAAATAGCATTGGTTGTCTTAAAGATGGCTGAAAACTATTGGTTTTCAATTCGGTAGCAATCCGATCTCGGTTGAGCCGGGCCTGGGTAGGGGTGAGACGAGGCCGTTCCATATATTCCGACCGCATTTCATTCCAGGCATCTGGGGCGGCTGTTTCCAGGGGTGGAATAGCAAAATCTTTCAGAAGAAAATACTTTAACAACTCATCTTTTCCTAAAAGTTGTTGAAGTTGCTGGATACTTTTTCCAGGTTGTTGGGTAACATCCTTATAGGTGAAGTGAATCACCTGCCAGCCTTTCGTTACCAAATAATTATTACGCTCGCGATCGGAGTTAAAAGTAGCGTGATCCTTGTGATAGGTATAACCATCAAGCTCGATGGCATATTTTTTCTCACTTTCGCCAATTAAACCAAAATCAATTTTGTAAATATTGTTTTCGGCTTTGATGGGGAACTGAGGTACGATTAAATCGGCAATTTCGGGCAAAGTGGCTGGGCTTAGTACCCGTTTCAAAAAGAGGTACTCAAGGTACGAATCGGCGTACAAACGCTGGTATAGAAGTTTGGTCATCAATTTCTGGTTCGTTTAGTTTTGTTCTTATTATTCTACCGTGCAGCAAGCAGAGTTCCGGTTGGCAAAGCGGAACTACCGAATTTTTAGCTCAGTGGTACTTGGAAGCTTAAGAGCCTTAATATAAATTTATCTTAGCATAGAATAAGTCATTATACAAGTAGTAACTGTAGAAAAATCAAGTTTTGAAAGCGAAACTATTTCTATTTTACTTCTTTAGATAAAGGACCTCCTCCTAAATTTAGAAAATAAACCTGGAATAATTTTGACATTTATAAAGCTCTTTATAAATTTTTATGAAATAAAGTGCAAAAAAGGTTGTTTAAATGCACCTTTTTATTGTTGTCATTTTGAACAGGTTGATAACAGCCCTTTTATAACCTAAGAATTATTTATTTTTCCGAATCCAGAAATAAATCATAACAATTATTCAATATTATATCTACCTGCCCTAGTAGTTAGTCTAGAATTGATTGATAAGTAGG
>MKTJ01000085.1:177932-194477 GCA_001898225.1 Chloroflexi bacterium 54-19 | reverse complement strand
ACCAGTCCGCCGAGTTTACATAGCTAAAGCTAACGGCAAGCAGCGCCCGCTAGGTATACCCAGTTTTCAGGATAAATTGTTAATGACCGTCCTTAAACTAATCCTGGAAGCCATCTATGAGCCAACATTTTCTAATTTCTCGCATGGTTTTAGACCACACCGCAGTTGCCATACGGCTTTGGATAAAATAAAGAAAATGAGCGGCATCAGATGGTGGGTAGAAGGCGATATCGCCAGCTTTTTCGATACGGTCTCGCAGACTACGTTGCTCTCAATCCTGAGCAAACGGATAACCGACCAAAGATTTCTGCACCTAATTGAACAACTACTAAAAGCAGGTTACGTTGAAGATTGGAAATACAACCGTACTTATTCAGGAGTCGTTCAAGGAGGAAATCTTAGTCCGGTACTTGCCAACGTGTATCTCAACGAATTAGACCAGGCTGTAACCCTGAAGATAGCTGAGTTCAATAAAGGAGAAAAGAGGACCTTACTAATTCACTACTCCACGTTACACACCCAGGTTTATTTAGCCAAGAAGAAAGCCAGGGCAACCCATAACTGGGCTGAATACAAACGGCTCAGAAACAAGAAACTAAATACTCCCGCCACTGACCCCCAGGACGCTGGTTTCCGGCGTCTAACCTACATACGTTATTGCGATGACTTTCTTTTGGGAGTAATAGGTTCTAAAAAGGATGCCGAGCAACTTAAAGATTGGCTGAGTAAATACTTGCAAGAAGAACTTGACTTAGAACTCTCACCCTCAAAAACGTTAATAACAAACGCTAAAGACCGGGTACGCTTTCTTGGTTACGACATTCGACGCTGGCCTAAAAGACGTATTCTAAGGATTCACACCAAACAAGGCGTGAAAACTCAGCGAACAATCGAAGCAAAACTAGAGCTGTTAATGCCCTACGACAAAATGGTTAAATTCGGCAAGGAATACGGAGATACAACTTGTTGGCAAGGCAAACACCGAAATGAACTGCTTAATCTCAGCGAATTGGAAATCCTCAAAACGTATAATGCCGAGATCAGAGGATTTACCGGCTACTACTCGCTGGCCGACAATCTAAAGACCAGTGGAGGTAAATTACTACATTTAACAACAGGAAGTTTTCTGGCGACCTTAGCAAGCAAGTATAAAAGCTCAATTACTAAGGTAGGCCACCGTCTCAAAAGAGGGCCAGCCCAATATGTAGTCAGCCTGAGAGGAAAAGATGGAGAAGCCATCAGGGAATACGAACTGGTAGCATCAACCAGGCAACTCAAAAAGGATGAAATAAACTACAATCAGCCTGACCTAAAACCAAATACCGCAATGTACCGAACCAGAACCGAACTAGGGAAAAGACTATTAGCCAACCAATGCGAATGGTGTGGAACCGAGCAAGGTCAAATGGAAGTACACCACATCCGAAAACTGGCCGACCTGAAAGGTAAAACCAGATGGGAACGCCAGATGCAGGAGCGCAAGCGGAAAACGATGGTGCTATGCCAGAACTGCCATGTCGAATTACATACAGCCCGGTTAAGAGAAAAGAAAAAGCAGACTAAGGGAAAGTTGGAGAGCCGAATACCCTTAACGGGGTAAGTTCGGTTCGGGAGGGGGCTTACAGAAAAGTACCTGTGAAAACAGGCAACTCGCTGGAAGCCTACCTCACGGGTACAACCGGCAATTACGCAAGGTAACCAAGACCAAAGGGTCCTTTCCGACGGATGACGCGGTGACCAAGATTTTATTCCTGGCCCAAAGTGACATCACGGAGAAGTGGACGATGCCATTGCCGAATTGGGCCGGAATTTTGAACCAGTTAGCGATATATTTTGAGGAACGTTTTGTGGCTTAGTAAAAGGATGGCAAGCTACTGACACTCAATTTATTTCAACACGGATATTGACATTCTCGCTTAAAAAGAAACATTGAGGGCAGTTTTAGAACTGCTTATGCCGTATGCTTTCCCAAAACGGTCAATAATTGGTCAATATCAAAAGGCTTTGCAATGGTTGCTTTAACCTGGTGGTGTGGTTTTAGCTTAATGAGATTTGCGCTAAGCACTACCACCGGTAATGCCGGATTAACCTTAGTTAGCTCCTCTAGAAATTCGTTACCATCCATAGCGGGCATTTGAAGGTCAAGAATTATAAGATCAAAATTAACACTTTCTATAAGCTCCAAGGCTTTAGTGGCACTTTCTACCCCAACTGCTTTGTAATCAGGTTCATCATTTATCAAAGTAACTATTAAGTCTTTGATTGCATTTTCATCATCTATAACCAGTACAACCTTGTGCATTAACTTCTAATCCGCAATATATAAGCCAAATTACAATAACATTTAGTATATAGTATTATCTTTAAATATACCCCTGGTCGTTTCCCTCAGCAATAGGAATTGCAGCACCTGTACTTCAACACTATTTAAACCGGCCGTCATAACGATGTAGAAGTTATTTAGGAAACCGGCCTCTACAACCTTTTCAAACCCGGCCAGCGCTGCTCTATCCTGATCGGTTAGTTCTACGCCATAGCCCCCGCTCTCCGCAACCTTTTTCGCTAACGGTTTGCAGTTGTGCAGAAGCGTCACCGCTTTTCTACCGTCCATATTAACAACCTTTGTTCACCCTTGCTTATATTAAAAAAACACAACTTTTTATCTGCCTCAATAACCGTACCAATATCGCTAAAACTACCCGCCGAATAAACGAACCCACCCGCCCCGTTTAGGCCGGACTCAGCAGAAACCGCTGGAAGCTCACTAACAGGAGCTCTGTGATGGGTTCCGTCAGAATTTGGGCCAGTAACACCAATACTTAGAATAAACGAGTGTTCTAAATTGCCTCCCACTGTTTTGTCTGGTCTCGTTCTAAGGCTTCTTCAACTCTTTTACGTTCAGTTATATCCTTGAAAAAAACCGAGAGGCCCTTAACGGAGGGGTAAGCATGGACTTCAAACCAGCTATTCAAAGGAGCATAATATTCCTCAAAATTAACAGCTATGCCTTCTCTCCTGGCAAGTTGATACATCTGTGAAGAAATAGAACCTGCTTCCTCTGAAAACTTCTCCCAGATACCCTTCCCCAAAAGTTCTTCCCGGTTGTGCTGGAGTAATTTCTCTGCCTGGGTATTTATATAAGTAAACTTCCAGTTATCATCAAACGAAATAAAAGCATCGACTATACTCTCAAGTATTTGTGATAAATGGGCCTGCGACTCCTCTAAAGCTTTATTTGCCCGCTTAAGGTCGGTAATATCCCGGCCGATAGAGAGGACTGAAACAACCTCTTTACCATCCGAACTAAATTCAGGTATCATTTGCACCTGGTAAAATTCTTTTTCCTGGTTTAAGATTTTGGGAGCTATTTCAAAACTAGCCGGTTCCCTTGTCCCTATAACTTTTTTTAAGTGGCCCTCAAAGCCATCCAGTAGTTCATTTGAAAATCCTAACTCTGAAAGGGTGTAACCCTTTACTGTTTCAGCCGTAAGCTGCCCGCCTGTATTTTTTTCAAGGGTAGGGTTAACATAAAGAAACCGGCCGTTCCGATCAAACTTCGCCACTATATCCGGTGAATTTTCTACCAGCGCTTTGTATTTTTGCTTACTCTGGGTTAGAGCTAGTCGGGCTTTAACCTGATCGGTTACATCGTTCAGAATACCTACAAAATATTCTACCTTACCCGGCCGGTTCCTTAGCGGAGATATATGCAATTCATTCCAGAATAAGCTTCCGTCCTTACGGTAGTTTCGTAATGTTACCAGGCATTCCCGCTCATCTTTGATGGCCTGACGAAGCTCTTCCAGGTCTGGTTGAGGCCGGTCATCACCTTGCAGAAACCGACAGTTTTTACCAATAACTTCTTCTCTTAGAAAACCGCTTATTTTCTCAAATCCTTTATTGGCATAAATTATGGGATTATCTACCTGGTTGGCGTCCGTAATTAAAACACCGCTGCTGCTGGCGTCAATCGCCTGTTCCAGCAACCAGAAAGACTCCAGGCCACTGTTAGCAGCTATACTCGGACGGGTTGAGGAGTGCAAGGGGTTTTTATCCAGAGTATTATCTTTGGCAACAGGGTCTATTAAGGGCAGGCTTACCGTGAAAGTAGTGCCCTGACCTTCGCTACTCTCTACACTTATCAGGCCCTTATGCGCCAGTACACTTCGCTTGACAATCGCCAGGCCAAACCCGGTCCCACTAATTGTTCCAACGTTACTTGCTCTCTGAAATGGCTCAAATAAGTTCGGCTGATCGCTTGCCGGGATACCGATACCCTGGTCTTTCACTTTAAAGATTACATTTTCACTCTGCCAGGTTAGCTCCAGTTCTACTGTTCCACCGGAATAGGAGTATTTAACGGCGTTGGAAAGTAAGTTATTTAAAATAAGACCTAACAATTTTATATCCAGATAGGCTTCTGATTTACTGCCAAGTACCACGAACCGGACAGTTTTACTATCCCCGGCATTTAACTGATAACTTTTTACTAAATCCCGGCAAAAATTAGGCAGATCTATTCTGGCCCTGCTAAATTCTATTTTCCCAGCTTCCGCCCGGTTATAAGTTAAGATGTCTTCAATTAAACTGGCAAGTTTAGAAGCCGAATGGCTAATCCTGCTTAGAATTTCGCCTTTCTTTTCTTCACTCCACCGTTGGCTATAATGTTCCAGTAGTTCGGTTGAACTGATAATTGCGCTTAAAGGGGTGCGGAACTCGTGTGATATAGTAGAAATAAGACGATTTTTTATTTCACCTAATTCTTTTTCTTTTTCCAGCGCCCGCCGCAATTGCTGTTCACTCTTTTTCTGGTCGGTTAAATCTGAAATAACTACTACAATCCCGGTCAGTTCCCCATGCCGGTGGAGCGATTGGGTAGATATTTGAGCATGAAATATGCTTCCATCCTTACGGACCAATTCACTTTCAAAGTTTGTGCTTTGTTCAGGCACTTGTTCCCAGTCTATTTTCCCAGTCTTTTGAAAAAAGCAGGCGGCAACGAGATCGAAAGAAGCCTTTCCAACCAATTCTTCGACCAAATAGCCACTCATTTTAGCGAAGGCCGGATTTGCATACTCAATTGTGAAATCAGGCTTGAAAACAACCAGCCCCTGGCCCATATGGTCCATCACCTGTAGCGCGAAGTCTCTTTCGGCCTGGAGAGCTTTTTCCACTTGCTCCAGGGCTAACTGGCTGGCCGTTTTCTCGGACAAGGCCCTTTCCAATTCGGCATTTGCCCGCAGCAATTTAGCGGTGCGCTCCTTCACCCGGTTTTCCAATTGTTCATGGGATTTTTGGAGCGTTTCTTCCGCTGCATACCTGGAGGTTATATCTCGAATAATGGTGAAAAGTAAAGGAGGCTCGGTCCTTTCAATCAACCCGGAATAAATCATAACAACCCTACTTTCGCCAGAGGCCAGGTAATGGGTTTTTATAAAATGGCAATCATTGTTGAGCCTGCAGCGGTCTATGATGGCGCGGTTTTCGGCTTCACTGTCGTGAGTAATTTCGGTAATTTTAAGTGAGATAATTTTGGAGTAACAGTAACCATAAAAATCGCAGGCGGCCTGATTAGCATCCACGATTCGCAATGATTCAAGGTCAATTAATAGCTTGATAATATGATTGTTTTCAAACATTTCCCGGTAGCGTTGTTCGCTCTGCCGGAGTTTTTCTTCTGCCAACTTCTGCTCGCCTATATTATGGGCAAGCATAACCTTACCCAGCACCTGTCCGTCTTTATCGAAGATCGGTGAAAGGGTCAGGGAAATATCAATGAGAGTTCCCGCTTTGTGCAAGCGAACAGTTTCAAGCTGTTCTATGGCTTTCCCTCTCTGAAACCATTGATCGATTACGGTTATTTCATGCTTACGTTCCTCTGGCACCAGCCTTGCAATAGTTTCTCCCACCATCTCAGCACTTGAATAACCGAACAATTTTTCAGCGGCCGGGTTACATAAAAGAATCTGGCCCTGTAAATTAGCTACAAAAATGGCTTCTGTTGAAAATTCTACGATGGCAGCAAGTTGTTGAAATTGGGCCAAATGGCAAGATAGCTCATCTTCCAAATCATGGCATTTATTCAGTAACTCCGCTTCTCTTTGTTTTAACCGGTTGATTTCGGTCTGAAGTACGTAATTGGAAGAATTCGATTCATTCATTATCATATAGTTTCAAGCTAGGCGGGGAGGGCAGTACCCGTAATATTTTCTAAAATCTTTCAATAGCGATTGCATGAACTTAAAAGGAAGATATTACAAGAAGGAGGTAGGTTTTTGAACTGCTACAAACCTTTTTGCTACAAGCCAATTTAACCTAAAGCCTATTTTGCTTTAGTAGTATCTTTCAAGCTTCTTGTTTAATCTTAAGATCTGGTTAATTACTATACAAGGGCAAAATGACTGATCTGGGTATCACCAGAATAACCATTTTTCGAGTGATTAATCCAGGTCAAAGGTAGCAGAGGCTACGTCAAATGATGTAGAGGTTAACTAAAAGGGTTTACCGGAGTCTCGGGAGGGTCAATTTTGACAACACCTTTTCTAAGAGCATAAACGATTGCCTGGGTCCGACTCGCCACTTGTAATTTTTTGAGAATGTTGCTTACGTGTGTGCGTACCGTCCGTTCACTGATTACCAGGCGTTTAGCAATATCATGGTTAGATAATCCCTGAGCTATCAGGGTTAATATTTCTGACTCCCTACCGGTTAAGGTGGCAGCATCATTGGATTTTTGTTTGTCCGTCTTTGGTTGGCTCACGCTCTGTTGATTTAATTCACGGAGAATTTTACGCGCAATGACAGGATGTAAATGAGATTCCCCGTTATTTACATCGCGGATAGCCTTTAGTAATTCACCCGGTAAAGTATCCTTTAGCAGATAGCCTAAAGCCCCCGCTTTAATGGTAGCTAATACCTTATCGTCATCGCCAAAACTGGTCAATACCAAAATCCTGGCCTGGGGATTATCTTCCATTATATCGCTAATAACCGCCAGGCCATCTTTTTGAGGCATCTTTAAGTCCAGTAAAAGCACATCCGGTTTAAGTTCTTTGATTTGTGGAACAGCCTCTACTCCATCTGCTGCCTCGCCTACAAAAGTCATTCCCGGTTCCGAAGCAATTAAAGCTTTTAATCCTTCTCGAACGATAGCATGATCATCCACAATATAAATACGTATCAATTCAGCCATGCTTACCTTTTCTTTTAAAATGATCAAGCCCTGTTAATTTTTACCCTGACAGTGGTGCCCTGTGTGGGTAAAGATTTTATGGTAAAGGAGCCGCCCATTAGGGCCGCCCGCTGCCGCATACTGGTCATTCCAAGTCCACCGCTATCTTTTAAAAGGGCTGGATTAAATCCCACTCCTTTATCACGTATTTCTAAACTCACCATTCTTTTTGTTACCTTTAGCCGGACTGTCACTGCTTTAGCGCGACTGTGTTTAAGCACATTATTAAGGGCTTCCACCACAATACCATAAAGATTCTCTTCCCATTCTAGGGGTAAGGTTGATGTATCACCTTCAAGTATCAACCTGGGTTCCACCCCTGACCGTTTTTCGACTGCATCAAGTCGTAATTTAAGAGCGCCAGCTAAACCCTCCTGCTCCAGTAAAGGCAGGCGTAGTTGATAGGCCAGTAACCGCACTTCCTTCAGAGATTTATAAGCGGTCTCACCTAAAAGGTCGAATAAACCTTCAAATTGAGCAAGCTTATCATTTTGTAGTTGGCGGCGACCGGCTTCAATTAGGAGGGTCAAGCTGAAAAGCGATTGTGTTACTGAATCGTGCAAATTCCGGGCCAGACGCTGGCGCTCTTGGATTGCCGCTGCTTCCTGGGCCTGCTCATATAGCCTGGCATTAACGAGGGCCAGCGCGGCTTGCCGGGCAATACCTCTAACCAGATCGGCCTGCCTTTCGGTAAAGTAGCCCGCTTGAGAATGGCTGAGAAGGAGCATCCCGATAGGACGCCCTTTTACTTCGAGGGGTACAGCCAATAGTGCGCGAGTGTTTTCCAGCTTTTCTTTAAGGTCCGGGCTGGCATAGTTTTGGAAGGATAGTGAATAATTGGAAGCTTTCCGCAGGTCATGAATTATTACTACCTCTCCTTCGGTAATTCGATTCCAAATTGCTCCAATAGTTTCCACCGGGAAACATGTATAAGGCTGGTTTATTACCGCCAAGGCTTCGGTCGAGGGAGGATTCTCCAGGATTTGCAATTTATCTCCCTCTAAAATATAGAAGCAAGCTCCATCGTAATCAACAATCTTTTTAAGCTGCTCCACAATTAAGCTCAGAAGCGGTTTCAATTCAATGGTGCTGGCGATATTTCGCGAGATTTCCAGCAAAGTGGCAAGTTGTTCGGTACGCTGGGCTACCCTAATTTCGAGTAGTTGAGTATTTTGAACTCTTTCGATGTTCCAGGCGATCCCATCTGCTACAATAGATAAAGTAGTCAGGGTAGCCTTGCTCAGAGGATGGCGTGCAAATAAACCTATCACCCCAACGGTCCTATCCTGGGCTATGAGAGGATAACCTGCGAAGGAAATCATACCCTCCTGCTTCGCCCATTCCTGATTTTCAACCTGGGTATCGCCAATTACAGAATTAGTGAGATGGGGTTGGTGGCTTCTGGCAATGTTTCCGATTTTTAATTCCCCAAAAGGAATGTGGCTGTACAAACCATTCAACCGGGTATACATCCCGGCACTGGCGACCAGTTCGAGCTCTTTGGAAGCTTCATCTAGCAACCAGATCCGGGCAAAAGCTGCGTCCAGGTGGCGGACCACCGCTTCGGCAAAACGTTGTAAGTTTTCTTGCAGAGAGTAGTTGTGAGTCAGTATAAACCGAATTTCAGATAGGAGGCGATCCAAAAATACCCGTTCGGGTTCTTCTTCAGAACTAGAAGGGGCAACCTGTTCTGGCTGATCAGAGGGATAATTGGACTCTGCCATTGAAAGGCCCTGCTATTCTACTAAAGGTCCTGGAATAACGGGTCTACCAGCCCGACAAAGTTACTCTGTAAGCCTGGCGGGACGTTTTCTAATTGCATACCACCAAGTTTTTTTAGCTTATCTATACTATTATATATTATTAAATTGAGAAATTAAGCCTAATTGTAATAAATCCCTATTTATAGAATTACCAGGCAAGCGGTCGTATTCAGCTTTGACGACCGCATAACACTCGCATGCCCGTGCTTCCAGGGCCTTGCGGTCAAGGATGGTCAGGTGGCCGCGACAATAATGGATTAGCCCCGCTGCTTGCATTCGCTCGGCCGCCAGGGCAACTCCTTCCCGGTGTCCACCGGCCAAATTACCCATGACCTGTTGGGTCATTTCCAGGTGATCTCCTTTAACCCGGTCGTGACTTAAAAGTAGCCAGCGACACACCCGCTGTTCAATCGTATGAAATCGGTTGCAGACGGCTGTCTGGGTGATCTGGGTGATGAAAGCCTGGGTATAGCGGAGCAGAATCCGGTGAAAACCCCCACCCAGGTCGAGTTCTTGCTGGAGTAGCCGGTCTTTAAGCCTGATCGCACTGCCGCTATTTTGGACTAACGCCTGGCAGGTAGGGCCAGGGCCGCCTAGAAACAAAGAAAGGCCCACCATTCCTTCATTACCGATTATACCGACACCTGTAGAAACACCTTCTTCGGCAGTGTAAAGTATCGAAACTACCGCTGTAGTAGGAAAATAAACATAATCAGGCTTGATTCCGGGCTGATAAAGAAATTTACCTAGTGGGAGCATAACCGGTTCCAGGTAAGGTAGAAATTTCTGATAATCCTCTTTAGACAGAGCCGCAAATAAATGATTTTCCGTTGGATAATAAGGCAATGTGAAGTGAGACATACCTTCCCTCTTGTTACTCTCACAAAAAACGATTTGAGTTAACTTGCAGCAAGTCCACTACAAAAAAATATTATTAAGGTAGTATCAGCTCAAAACGATTACAGGATAATCAGAAAAGTACCTATATTTGATAATAAAAGTTCTGGTTTGAAGCTGTTAAGGTTACAATTGGTGTAGGATGGGATAGGGACAGGCAAGTTGGATGGACCACTAATCTGAGGTTATCAGGCCCATCCGGGTGGCATAACCCACCAGGCCGGCTACATCGTGAATATTAAGTTGTTCCATTAACTGGGCGCGGTAAGTATCAAAAGTTTTGACACTTATGGTCAATTTCTCAGAAATCAGTTTTCGGCTATAGCCTTTGGCGATCAATAGCAGGATTTCAAACTGGCGCGGTGTCAATCTTTCCAGGGAACTGGCCTCAATATTTACGGGACCGGTATAATCGGCCATGAGGAATTTGGCTATCAGCGGGCTAAGATAAGTTTCGCCGCGTATGGCCGCTTTGAGAGCTAAATCAAGCTCAACCAGGCTAGAATTTTTCAAAAGGTAGCCCGAAACCCCCGCCCGTAAGGCCCGCCGGGCAAATTCGGCGCTGGCATGCATGGATAAAATAATAACTCGTACTGACGGATCTTCCTGCCTTAGCCGCGCTGTCGTTTCTAAACCATCCAGACCCGACATTGCAATATCCATTAGCACAACATCCGGTTTGAAGCGTTTAATCAAAGCAAGAGCTTCGGTCCCATCACTCGCTTCCGCCACTACCTCTAACTTCAACTCTCGCAATAGCGACCGAAGGGCAGTACGTACAAGAACATGATCTTCAGCCAACACCACACGTATAGCAGCCATATTTTAATTCCTTTTGGTTTATAAGGTTATTGAGTCCGGCTGATATTCCTCAAGCATTTTCCAAAGTCAATACAATTTTAACCTTTCAACTACAAGATGTCAGGCTCACATCGGAAAGGTAGCCACTACCAGCGTGCCCTGGCCGACCTGGCTGCTAATTTTTAACTTACCATCATGTTGGTTGGCCCGTTCCTGCATTGAGCGCAGCCCAAAATGTTCTTGCGCAACTTTATTCAGGTCAAACCCCAACCCGTTATCTTTGATACTCAGCTCAATTTCACCTGTAACCAGGGTTTTTGTGAAAAGAGTTAGCTCCACTTTGCTGGCCCCGGAATGTTTTATAATGTTGTGGAAGGCTTCCCGGGCTATCCAGTACAAAGCTTCCTTTATTGCCAGGCTGAGGTCAGGTTCGGGACCAAGAAAGCTAATGACCTGTAGCCGGTACTTGGCCTTTAGGAATTCGATAAAATTTAGCAATCCGGCCACCAGTCCCTGCCGGGCAATCGCCTCGGAACGTAAATCGAAAATAAGGGTGCGTAACCCGGCTATGCCACCTTCAGCCTGTAACAGAATTTCGCCTAAATGGGTGTTAATTCTCGCTGTCGAACGAGTTTTAAACTCTCGATTCAAAATAGTCCGCATGATATTGGCCTGGAGTTGAATAAAATAAAAATCCTGCTGCAGCGAGTCGTGCAAATCTCGTGCAATCCGGTTTCTTTCTTCCAGAACAGCCGCCAATTGAGCCCTTTTATAGAGCCTGGCGTTTAAGGCGGCCAGCCAGACCCGCTCTAATATCATCGTTACCAGGTTTATTTCTTCATTTTGCCACTGGTGGGGCTGATGGTGGTACTCGGCTACCACGATTAGCTGCAACCCATTTTCTTTATTCTCACGCAAAGGCACCATTAAAATTGAGCGTAGATTTTTGGGCCGGTAAAACTCACGGTAAAACTTATAAGGAATTTCCTCTAACGAATTATCATTAATAATTACCGGATCATGCCAGGCAAGCTCATCAATCTGTTGGTAATCAAGCAGGTTGTAAATTTCGGCTGAACTGGCGGCGGTTATACCGCTATCCATATAATAACCCTGGTGATGCGTCAGTTGTTTAGTTGCAAAATTAACTTCAGCAAAGTAGCAACTGTTTACTTTGAGATACTTACCAAGCATTTTAGCCGATTGTTCAAATACACTCTCCTCACCCCTTAACGGCCGCAATTGTTCGCCAAAATCAATTAGGAACCGGGTCCGGGCTTCTTCTTGCTTGCGACTGGTAATGTTGACCATCGACCCTACCATTCGCACCGGGCTGGCTTCAGCGGCGGTTTCAGAACGGATCATACAACCGGCATCGGCTACATAAACATAAGAGCCGTCAGCGTGCCGGAAACGATATTCAGCAGACCAGAAATCGCCGCCACTATCCTGTAATTGCTGAATACTTAGCCTGATCCGCTCCTGGTCGTGCGGGTGAATATTGTTGTACCACCAGTCAATAGTAGGGCCAAGTTGCTCGGTTGTATAGCCAAATAGGGAAGTTACACTCTCGCTCCACCATACAGTATTGTTATTTAAGTCCCAATCCCAGATCACATCGCTACTTACCTGGGCGACCCGCCGGAAACGTTCTTCATTTGTCCTGAGTTCTTCCTCTATTTGCTTGCGTTCGGTAAGCTCCATTACGACACCGGCTATCCGTACTGGTTGATTCTGAGGGTTAAAAACCACCCGTCCAATTGAATAAAGCCAGTGGATTGAGTTGTCCGGCCACTTTACTCGGTACTCCACCCGAAATTGGCCGCTCCCATCGCTGAGTGCTTTATTAAAACACTCCTCTACAACCGGTCGGTCCTGGACCAGCACGTTTTGCATTAAAAGGCGGTAGCTCCCCCCCATCGGGGGCTCGGTATACCCGAACATTTGAACATAGCGAGCCGAATAGCGAGCCGCATCGGTGATTAAATCCAAGTCCCAGCTACCTAATTGGGCCGCCTCCAGGGCCAGGCCCAGGCTTTGCTGCATTTCGGCAATTTCCTGGCGCATGCGAGTTAGCTTGAGGTGGTTCGCTACTCTTGCCAGCAGTTCACGAGCCGAGAATGGCTTGATCAGATAATCGTCCGCTCCCGCCTCAACCCCTTCGACAATCGCTTCTTCTCCGGCCCGTGCCGAAAGTAAAATCACCGGCAGCCGGGTGGTATTAGGGTCGCTTCGCAACTCCCGCAATAATTCAAAGCCGTCCATTTCCGGCATCATTACATCGCTAAGTAACAGGTCGGGCAGTTTTTGCCGGGCCAGCGCCAGGGCTTCAACGCCATTTTCCGCTACTACCACCCGATACCCCTGCCCGTTTAAGAGCCGCTGCATGTAATGGCGCAAATCGGCATTATCGTCGGCCAGCAGGATATAAACGCCGCCAGCGTTGCTTTCTTGATTTATCTGAGTTGAAGATTTATCTGAATCGGGGTGGTGCTTTTCACGGGTAGTTTCATTGTCACTAAGTAGAGGGGAACCGCCTTGGGTCGCTTCATTCCCAATTAGTTCTTCCGGTAGCCAGTGAAAAGCTTCGGCCAGGTAGGCTACACCCGAAATGGCAGTTGAAGGCAGCTCCGGTTCATTACCCAGGCGGTCGGCCGGGAGATGAGTTTTGCCCTTGGGTAAAATAACCTTGAAAGTGGTACCCTGACCGTATATGCTCCTGACCTGGATTTTACCCCCGTGTAACTTGACGAGTTCTTCTACTAAAGCCAGGCCAATCCCTGACCCTTCGTAAGTCCGGGCCTTTGCGCCCTGGACCCGGTGAAAACGTTTAAAAAGATACGGCAATTCTTTGGCGGGAATACCTGTACCACTGTCCTCTACTTCAAGTTCAACATGATCTCCAAAATCCCCTAACCGCAGGGTAATCTGCCCTTCAAAAGTGAACTTGAAAGCATTTGAGAGCAGATTCAAGACAATCTTTTCCCACATATCCTGGTCAACGTAAACCGGCTGGCGCAGGGGCGGGCAGTCCACCACATAATTTAGCCGGGCTCGTTCGATGGCGGCCCGGAAAACGCTGCCCAGTTCCACGGTTAAAGCGGTCAGGTCGGTGGGTTTGTATACCGCTTGCATCCGGCCCGCTTCAATCCGCGAAAAGTCCAACAAATTATTGACCAGTTTCAACAACCGCAAGCTATTTCGCTGGACCAGCTCCAGGCGTTCGTGTTGTTGAGCCGGGCTATCTTTAGTAACATTAGCCAGGGCATCTTCGAGTGGGCCGAGCATTAAGGTGAGAGGGGTGCGAAATTCGTGGCTAATATTATTGAAGAAGGCGGTTTTAACCCGGTCCAATTCCGCCAGGGCCTCGGCCCGTTTGCGCTCGGCCTCGTAGGCGCGAGCGTTAGCAATGCTGGTAGCAATACTTTCGGCAACGAGCTGAACAAAACTTGCATAAGTACTGTTCAACTCTCTAAAAGGGCTAAGGCCTACCACCAGGAAACCAGCCAACCGAGGATCACCGGAACGGCGCAGGGGCATTACTAAAGCTGAATCCGGCGTAACGATTTCTCCTAAAATTTCAAACTCGCCAACGCTCTCTTCAAGAGCGGTCACCAGCTGGGCTTCCCCGCTGGCAATTACCCGCGCCAACGGCCATTTTATACTTCCGGCGAGGTGTCCCTCTAAATCAAGCCGGGTGGGACTAAAGGGTCGGCCCGGGGCAAGCCCAGCCGAACTGACTAGCGTGGCCTGTTTGTCGTCTTCGCTGAGAAGATACAGCATTGCAAAAGGTATATCCGCCTGGTTATCTTCCAGGATACGGGTGGCAATCCGACACGCCTCCTCAACAGTTTTAGCCTGATTGGAATTAGCGCCTAAATCGCGCAGGGTGTTCAAACGCCGTTCACCCAAAACCTGTTCGGTAGTTTCGGCCACCGCTGTAAAAACGCCGCTGACCTTGCCGCTTTCATCACGGATAGGGCTATAGGAGAAGGTAAAATAACATTCTTCTTTGTAGCCGTTGCGTTCCATAAAAAATACCTGGTTGTCCGACCAGGTGGCCTCCCCGGTAGCAAGCACACCGTGGAGCATCGGCCCAATAATGGGCCAGATTTCGTAATAACACTCCTGACCTTTGTGACCCAGCGCCTTGGGATGTTTGACGGTGCCGAGGCTGGGCCGCCAGGCGTCATTATAGTGCATTATCAGGTCCGGTCCCCACCAGATAATTATTGGAAAGCGCGAGTTCAGACAAATGTTGACGGCCAGCCGCACACTTTGCGGCCATTCCGATACCGGACCAAGCGGGCTGGTTGACCAGTCGAAAGCCCGCATGAGTTCACCCATCTGACCCCCGCCCGCAAAGACATCTTCAATTCCTGGTAAAGGAGGTTGTTCGTAGGAATCAGCCATTTTGAATACTCCTGGCTACTACCATTTATTTATTTTATTATTTTTGTCAGCCTTAACAAACTTTTGGGGTAGAAATCTTGGCTTGTCAGCTTTAGATATTTTTCAAATAGGAGAGATTCAGGGGGTTAAAGGCTAATATGGAAACCCAATTAAAGGTTTAATAAGTTGGCAGTTTTGGGAAATTGTAAGTATGATGAAATGCTCGAAAAATACCCTGGCAAGGATTATTTTTTGTTTCCGGTTAAATCCACTGAAGAAACCCTGGTTTCTTCAGTGCGTCCTTATTGTGACCTAAGGCTTTGAAAATTCCTAATTTTACAAAGCTTTAACTCCCTATGTATGAAAGAGTACACTAGCCCATTACCGATTACAATAGACTAAAGTAATAGACTAAAGTAATAGACTAAAGTAATAGACTAAAGTGATAGACTAAAGTGATAGGCTTCAGTCATGCAAAGGAATGCCTCAAGTTAAGACCTGGCAAAACCTTTGGATCCAAATTACTTTATTAGGGGTTTCGCATGAAACAATCATATTGGGTTTGGTTTTCTCGTATCCGGAAGATTTTCAGGTTCAAAGCGAAAGTCATGTATATGTAAGGTATCGAACATACAAGGGTTTTAAGCTTTATTATAATTATTACGACAAAAAGCCCCGGTTGCACCGGCGTTTGTCAGCTATTTATCGCTGGTAAGTTTGTATCAAGGACAAATTTGGCTATATGTCTGTAGAAAATTGCGGCTCCTGAAAGTAACTTATAACCTTTATTTAGCCCCTAAACAATAATATAGTCACAAGTTTAATTTAGTTTCAGTTTCCGTGTAGAAATTCCCGGTAAGCAGGAAACCTTAGTGGAATGGAGGTAACACCGATGAGTATGGAACGCTGGAACCCCTTCAGAGAACTGGTTACAATGCGCAGGATGATGGACCGCTTGTTTGATGATCGCTCCCCGGAAGGCATTTCATGGTTGAGCGGCCCGGACCAGAATATGGCTGTGGCGGTAGATTTAAACGAAACCGAAAAAGGTTACGAAGTAACCGCTTCCTTGCCGGGCGTACAACCGGAAGATATTGAGATTACCATCAACCGCGATACCCTCGCTATCGCCGGTAAAACCCAACAAAGCGCCGAGCGTAAAGAGGGTAATTTTCTTTATCGCGAACGTCAGGCCGGTTCTTTTCGCCGGGTCATTACCCTACCGGAACCTATCAATACAGAACAGGTCGAGGCAACCATGGATCAGGGCGTGTTAAAAGTAATTTTACCTCGCCTACAGCAAGCCCAAAAACGCCGGGTCCAGGTTAGTTCCGGCACCCCCGGCAGCCAATCAACTACTACCACCCAGACCAGTGGCACGGCGAATAGCCAGGCTGCTACTACCACCCAGACCAGTGGTACGGCGAATAGCCAGGCTGCGACGCCCAATTCTCAAAACGG
>MKTJ01000085.1:59378-177915 GCA_001898225.1 Chloroflexi bacterium 54-19 | reverse complement strand
ACAACCAGGCCGCCACCGCCAGTAAATAGGTCGGCCCCGCCGGGGCGCCAGCCGAAACCATTGAGCAACCGGCACAAATAGAGCAACTCGAAACTCGTACTAATGGAGAGAATAAGAAATGGCCGAAGCAACTATTTATACTACCCCGACTTGTGTCTATTGCCGGGCTGTGAAAGAATTTCTGGCGCGGGAAAAAATCACTTACCAGGAAAAGAATGTCGCAGCCGACCAGCAGGCCGCCCAGGAAATGATAAATCGTACCGGCCAGATGGGCGTACCAGTAACAATCCTGGCCGGTCAAACTATAATAGGGTTCAGCCAGGCCGCCTTAAAGGCAGCGGTAGCCCGGTTGCGCCAGCAGCAAAGCCTGTCCGCCGCTGACACCATTAAACTGGGGGCGGCGATAGCCGATGCCAGCCCGATTTCGGGACGGCCAGGAGCAATCATCGGCAAGATAAAACCTGGTTCGCTGGCAATGCAGGCCGGGTTACGCGAAGGAGATGTTATCACCAAGCTAAATGGTCAGGCTATTGCAAATACCGATAGCCTGGTGAGTGTTTTGCAATCCATTGCCGCTTCCAAAATCCCCAATCCAGTAGTAACTTTCTGGCGCGAAGGCCTGGAACAGGTTAGCCATCTACCGGTGCATTTAGATGTTCCAAAAAACTAGGTCCAACTCTTATCCCGGTGAGCGCTCACCGGGATAAGAGTTGGAGGTAGAGATTGGAAGTGGCTATTTATTTGGCACCTTATACAGGTTCTCAAGCGCCTCTAGCACACCGTCTGCCCCAGGATTTACCCCGATAGGCGAAAAATAACCCCAGGCAATAGTGCCATTTTCATCAATCACGTAAAGCGCCCGCTCTGCTTCACCATCTTCTTCACGGTAGGCATTATAAAGTTGGGAAACCTGGCCTTTTGGGTGAAAATCAGCCAGCAGTGGAAACCGCAACCGGCGCTCTTTGGCGAAAGCCAGGTGGCACCAGACATTATCTACCGAGATACCGAGCAGTTGGGCGTTATATTTCTGAAACTCTGGTAAAACTTCATTAAACAGAGCCATCTCATCGCCACAAACCGGGCTGAAATCAGCCGGGTAGAAAACCAGGATTACCGGCCTGCCCTGAAAATCCGACAGGGAAACGTGCTGGTCGGGTGTATCCTTGAGGTTAAAGTCCGGGGCTAAGGTTCCGGCGTCCAGGGGTTGTTTTTGGTTTTTCATAGGTATACCTGCCTGGTAGCTCTTTCAACCGCGGCAAGCAAACCGGGTAATTGAAACGAACCATCATGCCGCACGCCATTAATGAAAAAGGTAGGAGTACCGTTAACGCCACTTTTAACCCCGCTTAAGAAGTCATCCCGGACCCGTTTCTCAATTTCGGCCATCTCGAAATCCTCAATAAACCGGTCTATATCCAACCTTAACAGGCTGGCATAGCCAACCAGATGGTCATCTTCCAGTCTATCCTGGTTCTCGAAGAGTAAATCATGCATTTGCCAGAACTTACCTTGCTGGGCGGCGGCTTCGGCAGCCAGGGCGGCGTTAAAAGCATGAGGATGAATTTGGGTCAGAGGAAAGTTGCGGAAAACGAACCGCACAGTATCGCCAAGTTGCGCCTGAAGCGCCATGACAACATTATGGGCCTGGCCGCAATAAGGACATTCATAATCGCCATACTCCAACAGAGTTACCGGGGCATGGTGGTTTCCTCGAATATGATCCTTGCTTCCTACCGGGATAAATAATTTACTCATAGTTTCTCTCTCACATAAATCCGTTAACATAAGGTTTTTTCAAAATGCCCTGGGAAAGAGTTCAGGCTGCCACAAACGTAGCCACCTCATTCCCCTGGTTCTCGGTCATTATTTTGCCTATTTTTTCTACCTCTTCAGGGCTGGCATGGGCTACGACTAATAGCTTACCCTTCTTGAGTTCTTCCACATACTTTGGAATGCGCTCTTTCTCGACCGAAGCCCCCATAACTAAACCCACTAACCCGCCTATAGCGCCTCCTTCCAGGGCCCCGGCCACCCCGCCTACCAGCGGCCCCAGGATCACCAGGGGGCCGAAAACAGGCACCCACAAAAAAGCTGCTCCTGTCAACAGGCCAAACAGACCGCCAACCCAACCGCCGGTAACGGCCGTCTCACGCACTACATCTCCAGTAGTCACAAAACCTTCGATATTCTTTTTAATCTCGAAACCCTGGGTTACTATAGAAATATGTTTGGCCGGGATGCCCGCTTCAACCAGGCGGCGAATCACCTTTTCGGCATCTGCCTGGGTATCAAAAATACCGACTACCATATCCTTAATCACAGGATTATGCGTAGTACTGTCCTCAACTGTCATCAATTACCTCCTTTTTTTCCAAAGCGTCTTGTTAAAGTCCCGCTCAACCCTCAGAAGTAACCTTTAGTAGTTCAACTAGAACGGACCAACCTATGGTGAAGCAAATATAAAAACCGGCTTAATCATAATCAAAAGGATAATTCGGCCTATAAAGTTTGTATGTTCTATATCGTACATATAGCTAAAACTTTAACCGGTTTAACTATTTATGGTGGTATGTACTGTATCGAACATACGACAACCTTAAATCGGTTTAGAATAACGGCGTTAAAACTGATAGAAATATGCGAAATAGTTGAAGGTCTGAAAAGTTTTCTTTCACACTTGACCTATTATATTTTGACCCAACCCTGCCACAGAACCCGCTAAAAAACCCCGGTTGCTCCTCCAAAGAGGGGTAATACTTTTTCTTTTGGTCCTTAACCCCTGGCAAGTGAATCGTAGCATTTGCAATTTTATTTAAGAATAGGGAGGGCGCAAAGCAAAATGGCAACTATTGTTGGAATTGATCTGGGCACTACTAACTCGGTAGTGGCTGTCGTGCAAAGTGGTAATCCCACCGTAATCCCCACCGCTGAAGGAGGCAATCTCTGCCCTTCGGTGGTGGCTTTCGCTAAAACTGGCGAAATCCTGGTCGGGCAGGTTGCCAAACGGCAGGCCATCGTAAACCCCGAAAACACAGTTTTCTCCATTAAACGCTTCATCGGGCGTCGTTATGATGAGGTAGAAGAAGAGCGTAAAATAGTTCCTTATAAAGTGGTGCCAGGGCCGGATAACGATGCGCGGGTTTCTATTCTACAAACAGGCAAAAATTACACTCCCCAGGAAATCTCCGCCATGATTTTGCAAAAGCTAAAACGTGACGCCGAGGCATACCTGGGGGAGCCGGTCAAGCAGGCGGTGATAACCGTACCGGCCTATTTTAACGATAGCCAACGCCAGGCCACCAAAGACGCCGGTCGAATTGCAGGGTTAGAGGTACTACGCATCATCAACGAACCTACCGCAGCGGCCCTGGCCTATGGCCTGGACAAAAAAGAGCATGAAACCATCCTGGTCTGGGACCTGGGCGGCGGCACTTACGATGTTTCGGTGCTCGAAGTCGGCGAGGGAGTGGTAGAAGTCCGTGCTACCAATGGCGATACCCACCTGGGCGGTGACGATTGGGACCAACGAATTGTACAGTGGATGGTCCAGGAATTTAAAAATGACCAGGGAATTGACCTTAGTAAAGACCGAATGGCTTTGCAGCGCCTACGCGAAGGGGCTGAGAAAGCCAAGATTGAACTCTCTACCACGACCGAGACCGAAATTAACCTGCCCTTCATCTCCGCCGATGCCAACGGCCCCAAACATTTGCAACTCAAGCTTACACGGGCCAAATTCGAGCAGATGACCGATGACCTGCTTAAAAGATGCATCGGCCCGTTTGAGAAAGCTCTGGGCGATGCCAAGATTAAGGCACAAGAACTGGACGATGTGGTGCTGGTAGGCGGTTCCACTCGTATGCCGATGGTCCAGACTATGGTGCGCCGTCTGACCAACGGCAAGGAACCTCACAAAGGGGTTAACCCGGATGAAGTGGTAGCGATTGGCGCGGCCATCCAGGCCGGGGTGCTGTCAGGCGAGGTAAAAGATGTTTTGCTGCTGGATGTGACCCCTCTGAGCCTGGGTGTAGAAACCATGGGCGGGGTGATGACAGTATTAATCCCGCGCAACAATACTATCCCTATCCGCAAAACCGAGGTTTTTTCCACGGCTGATGATAATCAAACGGCGGTGGATATTAAAGTCTACCAGGGAGAACGGCCCCTTGCCGCCGATAATATGCTGCTGGGACAGTTCCGGCTGGAAGGCATCCAGCCTGCTCCGAGAGGTGTCCCTCAAATTGAAGTAACTTTTGATATTGATGCTAACGGCATTTTGAATGTCAGCGCCCGCGACAAAGCCACCGGCAAAGAGCAGAAAGTTACTATCACCGCCAGTACTAACCTCTCTAAATCAGAGATAGAACGGCTGGTAAGCGAGGCCGAACGTCACGCCAATGAGGACCGCCGCCGCCGCGAGTTAGCCGAAGCCCGCAACCAGGCTGATAACGTCATTTACCAGGCTGAAAAGCTGACGCGAGAAAACAATTTCCGCATGTCTCCGGCCGACCAGGGCCGCCTGGAAAGCCAGATTAATGACTTGCGACAAGCCATGAGCAGCGACGAACTGGACCGGATTCGCCAGTTGACAGTGACATTAGAGCAGATTGTGGCTTCAATGAGCCAGCAACCGCAAGACGGGGCGACGCCGGGTGACACCGAAAACTATGCCGGGCAGCGCGGTCCGACGGGGTATGACAATACGGTTGAGGGAGATTTCCGCGAGGTATAGTTTCTATAGGGGGCATGTAGGAGGACACCATGAGCCAGGTTGGTCAAAATAACAGTGGGGGTAGTGACTATCCGGCTCCCCCGGCCCAGGGTACCCAAACAGAGCTTTATCTTGCCCAGCTTACCGAGGCCCGCCGGGAAGCCGAGGAATACAAAAACCGTTACTTGCGAGCAGCCGCCGAAATCGAGAATGTCCGCAAGCAGGCCGAGCGGGACGCGGCAGTACGATCCAGGCAAGATAGGCGGCGTCTTTTGCTTGGTTTCCTGGAAGTAGCAGATAGTCTGGAACGGGCTTTAGCCCAGGTTGGAGAAGCTTCCGCCCTTCAACAGGGAGTCCGGCTTGCCTTAAATCAGATGTTACAGGCTTTAGGGCGGGCCGGGGTCGAGCGGATACCGGTAAAATCTGGTGACCAGTTCGACCCGGTTTATCACGAGGCTATCGAGGTACGGGCGGGCGATGTAGCCAACGATACCGTGCTAGAAGTGGTCCGGCCAGGTTACCTGCACGAAAAACTGGTATTAAGGCCAGCCCAGGTGGTTGTAGCGCAAGGAAAACCCTAATCCTAATAAGGAAGCTGGTAAGGAATCAGGCAAAGGCTAGTTATGGATTTTAAAGACTATTATCAGGTCCTGGGTGTCTCGCCGGATGCTTCCGCCAAAGAAATCAAGCAAGCCTATCGCAAGTTGGCCCGTAAACACCATCCTGATGTCAATCCGGAAGACAAATCAGCCGAAGAAAAGTTCAAGGAAATTAATGAAGCCTATCAGGCCCTCTCTGAGCCGGAACAGCGCAAAAAGTACGACGCCATGCGGGCCGAATACCAGCGCTGGCAGGCCAGGGGCGGGCGTCCCCAGGATTTCGATCAGGGCCGTTGGCAAGCCCAGCCGGGCCAGAGCGCCCACGTCCAATATGGCTCGGTTGATGACCTGAACGACCTGTTTGGTGAGGACAGTCCTTTCTCGGATTTCTTCACCTCAACCTTTGGCCGATCCCCAGGTGGACGGGCCGGCGGTCGCCGGCGCGGGCGAAACCTTGAACAAGAAATTGAGATTACCCTGGAGGAAGCTTTTCACGGAACCACTCGACGGCTCAAGATTGGCGACCGGACGATAGAGGCCACTATTCCGCCAGGAGTAGATAACGGCTCGCGGGTGCGGCTGGCCGGTCAAGGCAGTCCGGGCAGCAATGGTGGTGAAAACGGGGATATTAACCTGATTATTCGAGTTTTGCCGCACCCGAATTTCGAGCGGCAAGGCCGCGACCTTTATACGGACATAGCAGTGGACATCTATACGGCCGTGGTAGGTGGTGAAGTCAGGGTGCCAACCCTGGCCGGGGCAGTAATACTTAAAATACCAGCCTACACCCAGGCGGACCGGACGTTCAGGATACGGGGCAAAGGTATGCCCGAAGTGGGCGCTCCCACCAGGAAAGGTGACTTATATGCGCGGGTGAAACTGGTCTTGCCTGAACCGATGAACGATCATGAAGTTAAGGTAATTGCTGAGCTGGCGGCGGCCAGACAAGGGGTGCAAGCCAGGGCTTAACGAGGGGAGACCAGAATGGTACAAAAACAAAGGCATTATAAGCGTCCGGCCCAGGAAATTACCGGCCAGGAGGAAGCCGACCAGCGTCGGGCCCGCCGGTTGGCCTCAGACCTGGGAATCAATACCGCCGGAGTCCAGGTCATTATCTACCTGCGCGGCCAGGTAGTCAACCTTACGGCCAGGGTAAATCAGCTTGAAACCGATTTAAGGATTGCCCAGCTTAACACGGGAACTCGCCTTGCCCGGTTTCGGCAAGAGTATAGCGAAGGAATATGGGAGGATACCCCCTAACACCAAGTACGCTTAGATAATTGTCATCCCGAACCGTGGTAAGAAATCCGGGTACCCCCTGGGTGCCGTTGGGCAATAGCTGTGACATGCGCCAACGCCACTGGGATTCTTCACTTCGTTCTAAATGACATTTAGAGAGTCTCAAAGCGTACTTGGTATAAGTTAGCCGGGGCCAGTTCCTAAATTTCTAAGCCAACCCGGGCTAAAGGTAAATGAACTTTCCAGGCTCAGTTAGCCGGAAAGGAGGATATTGTGGAGTTCGATTTCAAGATAGGTACACCTGTATTTTGTCAGGATAAAGAGGTCGGTCGGTTGAAGTTTCTCGTGATAGACCCCCAGGACGAAACCATTACTTCGCTGGTTGTCGAGCATAACACCTTGCTATCAAAATCTGTTGTTGTCCCGGTATGCTGGGTAGAAAAAGCCACTGATAAGCGGGTGGTAATAAATGCTTCGGCCACCGAGTTGAAAAATCTGCCAGAATATCACGAAGTTGAGTTCCGCCTGCCCGACTCGACCGTTTATCCCCATCCCGGCCAGCCTGCCCCACAAACAAGAGTCTGGATCGGGCCTTATCCCAACCTTAACCTTAGCCAGACTGAACGGCCTACGGTCCTGCATCGGGGCCATGTGGGGGTAAGCGGAGACGAAGTAATGCTCCGGCGAGGCCAGCCCGTTTATGACAGGAACGGTTATCGGATTGGCACACTGGACCACATCCTGGTGGGAAAAGACGGACACCATATCAGGCACCTGGTAATCGAACACGGGCAATGGTTGCAACAAGGCGAAAACCTGGTGATACCTGCCTCGGCGGTTGAGTCCATTACCGACAAAGGAATTCAATTTAAGTTGAGCAGGGAAGAATTTGACCGGCTGACCCACTTTAAACCACCCCTGAACGACCGCCAACTGGAAGATGTTATCGAGAGAGGTTTACAAACCCAACCCCAAACCAAAGGCCAGAACCTTAAAGTCCAGGTTGAACGGGGCCTGGTGCGTTTATATGGCAAAGTATCCGGTGCCGTAGCCCTGGCCGCTTTTTCGATTGTTAGAAAGATTATGGGTGTACTCGGTATCGAAGACCACACTACCCACCCAGAAAATACCGGGTTAACTAGAGGAGGGAAGCAAAGTCCTATGCAAGATAGTGATAACGCAATTGCAAACCAGATAATCGAGGTTTACAAACGCCAGCAGAATGCGGAATTAGTGAACGTAACGGTGTATGTGTTCGAGGGTGTCGTAACTTTGAGCGGCACCACCCGCACCATTGCCGGTAAAGCCCTGGCGGAAAAGGAAGCCCAAAAGGTGCCCGGCGTCGTTTCCGTATTCAACAGCCTGGACGCCGATACAGCCATCCGGGCGCGAGTCGAGGCGGCCCTGGCCGAGGACAAACAAACTGCCCTGACGCCTATTGAGGTACTCAGCCAGGGGGGTGTTGTTTCTTTATTTGGCAAAGTTCCTTCCCCGGAGGTAAAGCAGGCCGCCGAACAGGTTGCAAGTAAGGTGCGCGGGGTAGTATCTGTCATCAATGAATTAGAAGTGCGTAATGCGGAAGAAGAACCTAAGCCACTAAAGCTGGCCTATTATCCCCTCCCCCATTCCGGCTAAATTTCCTTAACAGTCCCAGACAAAGGTTAACCAATAATCGGTGCGCTACTTTCCAGGCCACCTGACAAATCTCAAAGAAAGGAGATAAAAATTGAGAGTTGAAGATGAAACGACCGGAATCTCAGACGAACACGAGCGGATTTACCTGGAACTGGACACCTTTTTAGCTCAAAAATTGCTAAAAGAGGAAGCAATGTCGGTTGCAAAGCACTTCACCGAGTGTAATAAATGCCTGGAACGGCTGGTGGAACTAATGGAAGTAAAAACAATCTTTTTCGTGGTGCTGAACACCAAAGAGCTAACTCTACCTTGCAAGCTCGACTATGCCAACCAGGCGACTTATATTTCTGCCTGATTGAGTTATCTGGTTGAAGCCATTTTGCGAAGTTTAACTTTGGGAGTGGTATGAAGACTTATAACAGTTACCCAGGAGGCGAAGGTTATGTCCTTCAACATTAATCGCTTTACTGAAAAATCACAGGAAGCGCTGGTTTCGGCTCAACAACTGGCTGAGAAATACAACCATAATCAAATAGAACCGGAGCATCTGCTGGCGGCTCTTTTGCAGCAGCCGGAAGGTATTGTACCGCAAGTCCTCCAGAAGGCGAGCTTCGATCCCCGGTCCCTGCTTCAAACAGTTGAAACCGAGCTGGATAAGTTACCAAAAATCACCGGCCGGGAGAGCCAGGTTGGCATTTCAAACCAGTTGCGGCAAGTGCTGGTCAAAGCCCACGAAGAGGCCCAGCAATTCCGGGATGATTTTGTCAGCACCGAACACCTGTTATTGGCCCTGTTACAGCCCCAGAGTGGCCGGGCTTTTCGGCTGCTTCAGTCGGCCGGGGTCAGTCGCGAACAAATTCTCCAGGCTTTAACCGAAGTGCGGGGCAATCAGCGCGTGACCAGCCAGAACCCTGAAACTACCTTTGCCGCCCTCGAAAAGTATGGACGCGACCTTACCCAACTGGCCCGGAGCGGGAAACTGGACCCGGTTATCGGGCGTGACGAAGAAGTCCGCCATGTTATCCAGATTCTTTCGCGGCGCCATAAGAATAACCCGGTGCTAATAGGCGAGCCGGGGGTTGGAAAAACGGCTATCGTGGAAGGGCTGGCCCAGCGAATTGTGCGGGGCGATGTGCCCCAAAGCCTTAAGAACCAGCGTTTGATTGCCCTGGACATGGCGGCCCTGATTGCCGGGGCCAAATACCGGGGTGAATTTGAAGAGCGCCTCAAAGCCGTCCTCAAGGAAATAGAAGAGGCTGACGACATCATTGTCTTTATTGACGAACTGCATACTGTAGTGGGCGCTGGGGCCGCCGAAGGATCTATGGACGCCTCAAATATGCTCAAACCTTTGCTGGCGCGGGGCGAATTGCATCTGATCGGTGCAACCACCCTGGATGAGTATCGCAAATACATCGAAAAAGATGCCGCCCTGGAGCGGCGGTTCCAGCCGGTTTATGTCGGAGAGCCCTCGGTAGAAGATACTATTTCGATCCTACGCGGTTTGAAGGAACGCTACGAGAACCATCATGGCGTCCGCATTACCGACTCGGCCATCATTGCGGCGGCGACCTTGAGCGCCCGTTATATCCAGGACCGTTTTCTACCGGACAAAGCAATTGACCTGATTGACGAAGCGGCGGCCCGGCTGCGGATGGAAATCACCAGCGACCCGGCCGAACTGGACGAGATCAAGCGGCGAATGATGCAACTGGAAATCGAGCGCGAAGCCCTGAAGAAAGAGAAGGACGCCGGTAGTAAAGCCCGTCTCGAAAAAATTGTCCGGGAACTGGCTGACCTGAACGAAGGCCGCCATGAACTTGAAATCCGGCTGGAACGAGAGCGCAGCCTCTTGCACAAAATGACCCAGCTTAAAGAGCAGATCGAGCAACTTAATGTTGAAATCGAACAGTCCCAGCGCAGCCAGAACTGGGAGCGGGCGGCCCAATTGCAATATTCCGAGTTGCCCAGATTGCAACAGGAATTTAACCAAACCGAGGAAGAACTCAAAAGGATGCAGGACCAGGAAGGCGGCATGTTGCTCAAACAGGAGGTTGAGCCGGACGACATCGCCAGGATGGTGGCCCAGTGGACCGGTATACCCGTCACCAAGTTAATGGAAGGCGAACTTGAAAAACTCATTCACATGGAAGACCGGATTCACCAGCGCATGGCCGACCAGGAGCAGGCCGTGCAGGCCGTGGCGGACGCCATTCGCCGGGCTAGGACCGGTATGCAAGACCCCAACCGCCCAATAGGTTCTTTCCTGTTCCTGGGCCCGACCGGGGTGGGCAAGACCGAACTGGCCCGCGCCCTGGCCGTGTTCCTATTCGATGACGAAAACGCCATGGTCCGAATGGATATGAGCGAATACCAGGAATCCCACTCAGTGGCCCGGTTGATTGGGGCGCCGCCCGGCTATGTCGGGTATGACGAGGGAGGCCAGCTTACCGAGGCGGTGCGACGCCGTCCTTATTCGGTGGTACTGTTCGACGAAATCGAGAAGGCTCACCAGGATGTTTTTAATGTATTTTTAGGCATCCTGGATGACGGACGCCTGACCGATGGAAAAGGCCGGGTAGTTAGCTTCCGCAATACCGTCATCATAATGACTTCCAACATTGGCAGTCAGTTGATCAAAGACCTCGGCCCGGAGCAAGCGCGAGAGATGGTCATGGACCAATTGAGTCAAACCTTCCGGCCTGAATTTTTGAACCGGATTGATGAAATTATTCTTTTCAGGGCTTTGAGTAGAGAACACCTGGACCAGATAGTAGACATTCAAATTCGTAAGTTCCAGGAAATCTTGGACCAAAGGCATATTACGATTGAACTGACCCCGGCCGCCAAACAGAAATTAGCCGAAGAAGGCTTCAACCCGGCCTTTGGAGCCAGGCCGCTCAAACGAGTAATTCAGAAGCGGATTCAAAATCAGCTAGCCCTGAAGTCGCTGCAAGGTGAAATAAAAGACGGCGACCACGTAATAATTGACAGTGACCCGGCCGGTGAATTTGTGTTTCGCACCCAACCTGTAGCGCAAGCCGTGGCCTCCTGACAAGGCAAAGTTCCAGGCGTTGCTACCGGCTGAAGCCGCTAGGGATAGCTTGTATTAAGAAAAAGGAGGTTCAAAATGATTGGAATGAATTCCCTTTCAACTACCAACTGGTGGGTGCTGGTACTGCGTGGCGTCCTGGCAGTAATTTTTGCGTTTATTACCTTTGTCTGGCCCGGTATCAGCCTGGCCGCCCTGATTCTTCTCTTTGGCGCTTATTCGCTGGTTGATGGAATTTTCGCGGTGGTGGCTTCTTTGCAGCGCGTCGGGAGACAGCCGCGCTGGTGGGCCATGCTGCTCGAAGGTATTCTGGGCATTATTGCCGGGATAGTTACTTTTTTTTGGCCCGGCATTACAGCCCTGGTGCTGCTAATTATCATCGGAGTCTGGGCGGTAATGGGCGGTGTATTTGAAATAGCCGCCGCTATAGAGTTACGCAAGCAGATCGAAAACGAATGGATGCTAGTACTCAGTGGAGTTTTCTCGATAATCTTCGGCCTGATAGTCCTTATTTTTCCAGGGGCCGGGGCTTTATCTCTTCTCTGGTTGATTGCGTCATATGCCCTTATCTTTGGTATTTTACTGATAAGTCTTGGAGTGCGAATGCGGAGCCTGCAGCACGACGGCAGACAGGGCCTGGCCGTATAAGTCAGCTTTTTATTATAGCGAGCAATGACAAAAGGTATAAGAAAATGGATGGTTATTATAGAATTTATCGAACTGCTCTGTCTGGCCGGTGGGGCTTGCCGCCGAAAAAACAATGGTTAAGTATTTTATTAGTCCTGCTATTGCTGCTGCCAGGGCTGGCCGCCTGTGGCAGTGATAACCCTACCACAGTCAGTACTACGGCAGCAAGTACAAATGTAGCCGCAAGCACTTCAGCTGCAAGCACTTCAGCTGCAAGCACTTCAGCTGCAAGCACTTCAGCTGCAAGCACCACGACCGCAAGTACTAAGGCTGCGTCAGCAAGTACAAATGTGGCCGAAAGCACCACCACGGCAGCAAGTACCACGGCTGCGGCAGCTCAACCACTGGCGGCAATCACGACCGCGCCGGCCGCCAATACAAGCAATGCGCTTGCTACCGGCAACCTGGAAGGTGATGTTATTAACGTGGTGGATCAGGTTAAAGCGGGCGTGGTGCTAATCTCGGTTACCTCGTCCCAGGCTTCAGGCGTTGGTACCGGTTCTATTATTACGCCGGATGGCTTTATCGTTACAAATTTCCACGTAGTTGCTCTTGGCGGAACAACCGTCGCGCCGCAAAGCCAGGTTGTCGTAGTTCTAAATAATGGTAAGAAATATCCTGCCAAAGTAGTGGGCGCGATAGCCAGCAACGACCTGGCGGTAATAAAAATCGAAGACACTAACCTGCCTACGGTCAAGATGGGTAGTTCCGGGGCCTTAAAGATTGGTGAATGGGTCGTAGCTATCGGGAACGCCCTAGGCCTACCGGGTGGACCTACCGTTACGGCTGGGATTGTTGGGGCGAAGGGGCGGAGCATACAGGAACCGAGCGGGGCCCAACTGGTTGATCTGGTCCAGACCAATGCCCAGATTAATCCGGGCAATAGCGGCGGTCCTCTTTTGAACCTGAAAGGCGAAATTGTGGGGATTAATACCGCCGCCCCGGTAGATCCCGAAAGTGGGGCCGCCGCCCAGGGTATCGGGTTTGCCCTTTCAATTGACCAGACCAGGCCAATAATTGAAGCTCTTATCAGTGGTAAAGGCTACAGCCCGCCGTACCTGGGAATCCTTCCTCAAGAGGTGACACCTGGCCTGGCCGCTCGCTATAATCTGCCCAGTGATAGCGGAGTACTGATAACGCAGATTGTGCCAGACAGTCCGGCCGCTAAAGCTGGCTGGACTGCCAACGCAATTCTAACCGAATTGGATGGCACCCCGATTAACGACCTGGGCGACCTTCAAAAAGTCTTGCTCAAGCATAAACCGGGTGACACGGTACAGGCCAAATTATTAACGCCCGATGGGCAGCAGAAAACGACCTCAATCACTTTCGGGACGGCCCCCAATTCTTAATTTTTCCGCACAACTCACGAGCCGGACTTTTATAAGAGTCAGACTCGTGAATTGTCCCTATCCACCAGAGATAAAATTTGTGAAACTAAAATTGCCGGTTTCTGCTATACCTTTATTACAGGGTGGAGTAGATAATAAACCCCTGTATGACTTTAAATTTACGCGTATTCTGGTTACTTTAGCCGCCATAATTTTTGGTACGGTCCATCTTTTTCTACCCCAATTGCCAATTGATGCGGTTATGATAGCCCTACTGGGAATAGCTTTTTTCCCCTGGTTAAACCCGCTTATCAAGAGCATTGAATTGCCCGGTATCGGACGCCTCGAACTCAACGAACTGAGGCGTCAGGTAGAGGAAGCCAGCGGCGCGGCCGAGAGCGCCAATCAAAAGGCAGACTTTGCGGTGGCCCAGGCGATGGAACCCGACCAGATTGATAGCAGAAGAGCCGGGCGGGCTTCCGCTTCCATCAACCAGGAATTTAGCGAACTGGCCGCAAAGTTTGACCAGGTTGGAGAGCCTACCACCACAAATCCGGTAAGGGCTGCGGAGATGATTGATTTTATCAGCAAGATGATTTCAATCGCGCCTTATGTCAGAGATTTTGATGTTGAAAAAAACTTAAATGAATCTGCCCCGGGCAAGCGTTTATTAGCTTACGCTTATTTATTAGCCCGGCCGGACCCAAAAATACTAATGCCCCTGGTAAATACGCTTACCCAGCTCGAAAATAAGGATTTTAACCAGTATTGGGCCATTCTGGCAGTTGAAAAAATAATATCAATATCTGATATGGATAAATTAGACCCGGCAATTTACCGTAAATTACAACAATACCTGCAAGAATTACCCTATGGTACAGACCGGTTTTATGAATTGTCCGGCATTGTTGAGTCAATCAGTAAAGCTAAAACGGTTCAGGCTAATCCGAACGGTTCAGGCTAATCCAGCATAAAAATAAAAGAACAGCAATTTGCTTGTTTAACCGGCCTATTGCTAGTTGAAGGTGTATTGGCGGGTAGTGGCGAGAGGCGAGATATAAATCGTCAAAAAGAGATGATAATAGGTTTTAGGGGAGGGCGATAAGATGAGGTACATAATTGATAATAGCCATTTTCTGGCTGAATTTTCGGTTAAGCATATGATGGTAAGTACGGTGAAGGGAAAATTCACGGCTGCAAGCGGCGAGATTGAATGGGACGAAAATGACCCTACCAGGTCCTGGGCCAGGGCCACCATTAACGCCAGAAGTATCACCACCGGGGATGAAAAGCGGGATGCCCATCTTTTGTCAGCCGATTTCTTTGATGTTGAGCAATATCCGACCATTACCTTTGAGAGCACCAAAACAGAACCAAAAAACGTTAACAAGTATAACGTGACAGGGAATCTGTCTATGCATGGAATAACCAAACCGATCATCATGGAGGTAGAGTATAACGGCCAGGCTAAAAATCCTTGGGGGCAGGTGGTGGTAGGGTTTAGCGCCCGGACCTCAATCAACCGTACGGATTTCGGTCTGAACTGGAATGTAGCCCTGGAACTGGGGGGAGTGCTTGTTTCGGACAAGATTGACATTACCCTGGAAGTTGAGGGTATCGCTCAGACATCCGCCCCATTTGAGGTTGAATCTAGCGTTTCAAAATAGGAGGCTGACTCCATTTTACTCTAGTCTAACTTGTGTGAGCAGCGTTAGGCCGGGGTAATGATGGCCAGGCCAGCCGAATTTCAGGCAAAACAGGCTATAAGCCGGAAAGTAACTTTTATGGGGCTAGGTTCCATTCAAAAAAGTACCAATCAGGCCGAAAAAGACGAGGAGATAGAACCTCATACCGAAGTCCATAATTTGTTGCCTGGCTTCGTAGAGAGAGTTCAGGATGTCATTGTGCTGGGCTTATGTATTGTCTTATTTCTGATAATGGCCCGCGCCCTTTGGGATTTAGGGCTGGGGACGGTAGTAAATGAGCAAGTAAATGTAAGAGACTTAATTTAGCAAGTACTTTTCGTCACGCTATTGGTTAAGGTTTACCGCTTGCTCATCTTATATTTAAGAGAACACCTGTAGCCGTGGATACGGTAGTTGAAATCACCCTCGTAAGTGGGCTGCGCGAAGTGGTGCTGCATGGAGTGACAGAAATCGCCTGGGAGCGGTTACTGGCGGTTAGTGCCTTTGTACTCTGCCTGGGGTTATTGTTGCGCTTTGCCATTCATCGTTTACCGGAGCCTAACCGTCCCGGTAGTAAAGGGTTTTGGAATTATCGTGAGATTAAGCAAAGTAAATCCCCTGAATAAAATCTTCCTATGATCCTAGCGCGGATAAATTTTCTCACCCAACTGTTGGGCACAACCACCGAAAAGAAAGGGCCAATGCTATGACTAATCTAGTCGTAATCACCTACGACAATCTGGACAATGCCCATGAAGCTCGCAAAGCCCTGGGCAACCTGGAAAAACAGGGTCTGCTTAAAGTAATCGACGCGGCTGTGATCCACAGGGGCGTTGATAACAGACTGCATGTGAATAACGAACTGGAGAGCAGTACCAAGACTGGAGCCCTGGTGGGTGGGCTGCTGGGATCGCTGCTTTTCTTCATGTTCCCTCTGGCAGGTATCCTGGTGGGAGTTATCGGCGGCGCCCTGGTAGGCAAGTCCATTGAGCCGGGGATTGATCAGAAATTTGTGAGAGAGGTGAGTGCGGGTTTGAAGCCGGGAACCTCTGCCCTGTTTTTTATGTTCGAGGCGGAAGACCTGGATGCTACCATGGCGGCTCTGCGCCAGTTCAAAGGCAAAATCTACCAGACCACTCTCTCATCAGAAACAGAAGAATCGCTGCGCCAGTCCCTGGAAAAAAGCGCAATGGAGCGCCATCCTGTGCTGGATACTTTAACCAGCACTCAAATGGATGAACTTGAAAACCAGGTCAGCGAAAACGATAAGGAGGGGTTTCGCAGGCGGGCTGAGAGTTTTGGCTGGGATGCGGAAACTACCGAGCAGGTCTGGCGCTACATGAGTCACAAACCTAATCAACAAGAAGTTCTAGGGGCTTTTACCAGCCAAGGTGAGAATACAAGCCAATCCCGTTAATTATCCTTCGTGGTGGCTAAATAGCTTATCCGCCTCAGCGTAAGGTTCGGACGGTCAAAGTAGCCACCACAGGGGTACTTTTTATGCTAGATGATGTATTTAGGTAATACCACACTATAGCGTAAAAAGCCTCATACTATTCTAATTGAATCACACTATCCTGCGGTTGTACGTGTAGGTAAGATTGGAGATAAAATATGGTAACTGTTGCTTTACTCGTCACTCTGGAAGCCAAACCTGGCAAAGAGGCCGAAGTAGAAAGCTTTCTAAATTCGGGCCTGGCGCTAGTACAAGAAGAACTGGACACGACAGCCTGGTTTGCTATCCGAATAGGGCCAACCACTTTTGGCATTTTCGACGCTTTTCCCGATGAATCAGGCCGCCAGGCTCACCTGGCCGGAAAAGTCGCAGCGGCTTTGATGGAGAAAGCCCCTGCCTTGCTTGCCCAACCGCCCGACATCAAATCGGTTGATGTCCTGGCCGCCAAGTTGCCCGGCTAAAACTTTGTGAATACTAAAACAGCTTTACCTTCATGGTAAGGCCGTTTTGGTGTATAGTGCGGGAATCTTGTTTGAAAGGCACCTGTGGTGGCTACCACACCGATCCGGGTTATAACGAAGACCTTATTCCCTAAATAAATCTACCAGCATCATTATGAGCGTGTAACATAGGCGCGGACCAAACGGATGGGTGATGTAGCCCACCACACAGATTTCTTAGCCGCATAATTCAACCGGAATTACTTTTGTTACTCTCGCTAAATTCGGCTGACTGGTACTTGTTCTGCTAAAACCGCCTTAAGTTTTGTAGATTTGTAGAATGGAAGAAGCTGAAAAGTTATCTCAATCCTCTCAAAGAGTTAATTGGCCGAAGGGCCTTCCAGGTAGTCGCTAGTGAGTTTGAGGAGTGGTAAGCTTCTAGATCCGCCTTTGTGGAAGCAGCAGATTGAGAATCAAGAGGTCGGGTTGGGTTATGCCAGCAGTCAAGGGTCTGATCGCCTTAAACACCTCAACCAAAAACCATTACCGATTGATGGAAGGTATTGATTTGCAAAGTGGCCTTATCGTAGTCGGCCACCAGGATTTTGATGCCCTCACCCGGTATAGGTCCTTATTTGCCATTAAATTTTCCTTTGTCGCACCAGTTCCTCAAAACTGGCCGCCGGTAGAGGCGGGCTGAATAAATAACCTTGCATCAAATCGCAGCGGAATTGCTCTAAAAAGGCCCGTTCGGCTTTTGTTTCCACCCCTTCGGCCACCACCTTTAAATCAAGGTCGTGGGCCATTTCAATGATCGCCCTGACAATCGTGGCATACTCTGGTTTACTGGTAATCTGTCGGACAAAAGACTGGTCTATTTTCAAATTATTAAATGGAATATTCTTTAGATTGCTGAGAGAGGAATAGCCGGTCCCGAAATCGTCAATTGAAACCTTGATGCCTACGGCTTTGAACCTGTTCAGGGTCTTGATGGTCTGCTCAAGGTCATGTATCACCGCACTCTCAGTGAGTTCTAGTTCCAGCAGGTCCGGGTCAAGACCGGTTTCCTTCAATATTTTCTCGATAGTATCACCCAGGTCCGGTTGATTGAACTGGTGCGCCGATAAGTTAACGGCTACCTGTAGCGAACCAAGGCCGCTAAGTTGCCAGGCTTTGGCCTGGGCGCAGGCCTGGCGCAGCACCCATTGGCCGATAGGGATGATTAAGCCGGTTTCCTCGGCCACCGGGATAAACTCGGCCGGGGATACCATGCCTCGCAGGGGGTGGTGCCAGCGGACCAATGCCTCCATCCCTACCACCTGGTTTGTCGCCAGCGCAACCTGGGGCTGGTAATATAATTCCAGTTCGTTGCGTCCCACGGCATGGCGTAAATTGCTTTCAAGCAACAGGTGTTCCAGGGATGAGCACTCCATCGTTTCATTGTAAATTTGTAGGTTTGGTAAAACCTTGCGCAAGGTCTGAGTAAGGGCTACTTCGGCCTGTTTCAACAGGGTTTCAAAATCCTTTTTCTCATTATTTGACAGGGCAATACCCATGAATGGAGTTATGTAAACTTCCTGGCCTTCTATCACAAACGGCTCGCTCAAATCCTTGAGGATCAGATTGGCTAAATCCACGATATGCGCTTGCGATTCGCTCGTGCTTAAAATGGCAAATTTGCCGGTTTGGACCGACGCTACAATTTTCAGGTTCTGGTTGTGACTTTCCAGGAAATTAGTCAGCCGCCTGGCCACCGCCTTCAATAGCTCGTTGCCGCCGCCAAAACCAAGCGCCTGGTTGATCTTTTCAAACCGCCCAAGCCCGATTAAAATAAGCGCTAACTTATAACCGGGGCTGTTCAGATTTGTGACCTCCTCTTTGAATGAATTTCTAAAGGAGTTGATATTCGGCAAGCCGGTTAGGCTGTCGGTATTTATCAGGTGGCGGAACTTTTCCTCCAGGGTTTGAAGTTTCTGGCTGTACATGTGCGCGGCGGCGGCCTGGCGGTCGAGCCGGGTGCGAATAGCCTGCCGCAACTCTTTAATGGATGCCGGTTTAACCAGGTAGTCGTCCGCTCCGTAGTTCATACCCTGGCGCCAACTAGGTCTATCCTCTTTAGCTGATAGAAAAATAAAAGGTATCGCCCTGGTTTTTTCGTCCTGGCGCAAGTTAACCAAAACCTGGTAGCCATCCATCCCCGGCATCATAATGTCTGAAAGAACCAGGTCCGGCAGCTTTTCTTTGGCTATTTGTACACCTTGCGCGCCGTTTAAGGCTTCAAACACTTCAAAGCCTTCAATTTTTAGCAGATCCAAAATATTTTGGCGAATGTAGTAGTCATCTTCTATAACTAGAATTTTTGCCATTCAATACTGCCCCTTCTAGAAAATTTCTCCTGAATTAAAGAATGACAAATTTAAACAGGCGGTGGTATGCCTGAATTTCTCCTCGCTCTCCTGTAAAGTTAATTTGTTTATTGCTAACTCACAATAAACCTGCCGCAAAACATGACTTATAATGTTAAATTCCTTGGAATAAAAGGGTTACAAAACGAAACCTTCGCTTTTGGTTATAATCGAATAATCAGGTGGCTTACGTAACCGGGGAAATTCCTATTTTTTATCGGGACATTTTCTGGTGTTATCGTACCAGGATAAGGGTTTAGTAAGGCCCCTATCTTTAATCTACGCTTTCCAGATCACTTAAAATTAAATTATTTATGCTTTCCGGTCGGTTGGTTTTTGGTATCGGCTTTAATTTGTTTGCTAGTTGTTAAAGAAATGAGTAAAATAGCCCTATCTTATGGACTAAAAATTTACCGCCAGGGAATCCGGTTCTGAGCCAGGACCCGGAAGGAATGAAGAAGTAAACCATATCCATACAGCCTTTTAACAGAATAGGTGCAGCTACTATGAGCTATAACTAAGCTCACCTGCTTCCGCCGGTTTGAAGAACCGCCCCTTTTTTATTATTATTTTAGTTGAATTATTAATGATAGGTTGCAAGTCTATGAATCCTGAACAGGCCGGGAAAGGGCCGGAAAAAGAAACCGATCAAAGGCTTACGCAAAATATGGCCGTGCGAGCCAGGGAATTGGAAGCGGTCAACGAAGAACTGAGAAAAGAAATTGTCGAACGCAAACGGGTAGAGGCCGAACTGCGCAAGCAAAAAGAAATTCTCCAGAAAATTTTTGACCATATTCCTGTGATGATAAATTTCGTCGGTGCGGATGGCCGGATCTGGCTGATCAACCGGGAGTCCGAGCAGGTCCTTGGCTGGTCTTTGGAAGAAATCTTGAACCAGAACATTGATTTAATAAATGAGTGCTATCCCGACCCGGAAGACCGCCAGAAAGTGCTCGATTTTACGACCGACTCCAAGGGCAAATGGGTTGATTTCAAACCGGTGGTCCGAGACGGGCGGGTCATTGAGACCTCCTGGGCCATGATCCACCTTTCGGACGGCACCAGTTTTGGAATCGGGGTAGACATCACCCAGCGCAAGCAGATTGAAGAAGCTGCGCGTGAACAACGCGCCCTGGCGGAAGCCCTTCGCGATACCGCCGCGGCCCTTAACAGCACTCTCGATTTTGAGATAGTGGTTGAACGTATCCTGGAAAATGCCGGGCGGGTCGTGCCCCACGATAGCGCGGTCCTGCTGCTGGCCGATTCCGGCTACCTGCGGGTGGCCTGCCACAAAGGTGTTTCCGAGCGGGGATTAACGCCCTGGGTCGAAGGCTTGAATATCGCGATTGACTATCACCCGCTTTTCCGGCAAATTATGGAAACCAGGCAATCCCGGATCATATCCGATACTTTGACCGACCCGATCTGGGAAACTATCCCTGAAATACCCCACAAATTACCCTGGATTCGTTCTTATATGAGCACCCCGATTTTTATCCAGGGCAAAGTGATCGGCCTGGTCAATCTGCATAGCGCGGTCCCCAACTATTTTAATGAAATTCACGTCAGCCGCATGCAGGCTTTTGCCGACCAGGCTGCTATAGCCCTGGAAAACGCCCGCCTGCTCCAGGAAGTCCATAGCGGGCGCGAACGGTTGCAGGTTCTTTCCAACCAACTGCTGGTCGCCCAGGAGGCCGAGCGCCGCTTTATTGCCCGCGAGTTGCATGACGAAATCGGCCAGGTCTTGACCGCCATCAGCACAAATTTGCGAGTAATCGAGCTATCGTCCGACCGGGCCAGACGGGCCGAACGACTGGAAGATAGCCTCAACTTGGTTGATGATGCTCTCAAGCAGATTCGCGACCTGGCCCTCGATCTGCGGCCTTCCCTGCTCGATGATTTTGGCCTGGTTCCTGCCCTTGAATGGTATATCGAACGGCAGGCTCAACGGGCCGGCTTACGGATTGAATTTTACAGTGAGCCGTCGGAAATTCTGCTGCCTTCCGGCCTTGAAACTACTTGTTTCCGGGTGGTCCAAATTGCCCTGACTAACGTGGTCCGCCATGCCAGGGCCAGCCAGGTTTGGGTCGAATTGTGCCGCCGGGAGAAGACCCTCGAACTGGTTATCCGGGACAACGGCAGCGGCTTTGAAGTGCAGGCCGCCATGGACCGGGCTTCCCAGGGCGCGACCTTAGGTCTATTGAGTATGGAAGAAAGAATCCGGCTGGCGAACGGCAAGCTTAAAATTACTTCCGCGCCCGGCCAGGGAACCGTGATCTGGGCCCGTTTTCCCCTGGATGGCCGCTAATGCGAGAGTTACAGGAATTTGTGCTAGAAAAAGAAGACACCATGGAAATAATTCGAGTCTTGCTGGCTGACGACCACGCCCTGGTTCGCGCCGGGTTTCGTACTTTATTGCGGGAATTGGGTATTGAGGTGGTGGCTGAGGCCAGCGACGGGCTTGAAGCTCTCAATTTAATTGCCTTGCACCGGCCTGATGTGGTGCTGATGGATGTGGCTATGCCGGGCCTAAACGGCCTGGAAACGACCGCCAGGATTGCCCAGGAATTTCCAACTGTGCGGGTAATCATCCTCTCGATGCATGCCAGCGCCGAGTATGCCAGGCGAGCTTTGCGGGCAGGCGCGGTTGGCTACCTGTTGAAAAACTCCAACCCGGTCGAACTGGAAATAGCTATCAAGGCCGCTACCAGGGACGAGACCTATCTCAGCCCGGCTGTCGCCAAGTTTATCGCGGCTGACTACGCTACGCGAGGCAACGGCGAGATCCGGCCGGTTGAACGCCTGACCCCGCGCCAGCTTGAAATTCTGCAACTGCTAGCCTTGGGCTATACCCGCAAACAGATTGCGGAAAAATTGAGCATCAGTGTCAAGACCTTCGATACCTACCGGGCACAGCTAATGGAACAACTCGGTATATCCGATGGGGCCGGGTTGGTCCGTTACGTTGCTCACATGGGGTTATTCAGTCAGGACGAATAGAGTTTAATTGGCCGTAAATTTGGCGAATCAAAGCAAAGATTTACCCTCGAATTAGCGATTCCCGCCCCTGGTTTTTTCAATTCCGCAAAATTTATTTCCTAATACCGGAAAATGTTCCTATAAAATTCAGAAATCTCCCTATTACATCCCAAAGGTTTAGACCGAATAATATCCCTGATGAGCGATGATGGATTGCGGATTTGAAACTGGCCGGAAAAACTTTTCCTGGGACATATGCAAAGAGAATGATTTACTGGAATGGCCGGGGGTTATTTCCCGGGCATTCAATTGAGGATCTCTCCCTATCCTGGTGCTGCACTAACTTCTCAAAAACAACCAATCTCCTTTCCAACTGAATTTAAAAACTACAAGCAACCTAAAAAGTCCTGGAAAAAGGGTTATAAAAGTGATGAATTTAGAAAATCATAAAAAAAAGGAAGCGGCCAAACCAATTGGTTTTGCTGGGCTATCCGTCGATAATTGCGAACCAACGCAAATCGAGCAAAGCTTGATCCGACTGGCCGCCATCGTCCAGTTCTCCCAGGACGCCATCATCAGCTGGGACCTGGACGGCAAGATCGTAAGCTGGAATAAAGGGGCCGAAAAGCTTTATGGCTACAGCGCCCAGGAAGCGATTAGCCGCCATATTTCCTTTATCACTCCGCCGGAATTGAAAGAGGAAATCCCGGCCATTTTAGCCCGGTTAAAACAGGGTGAGATTATCGAACAGCACGAAACTGTCCGCGTCACCAAAGATGGGCGGCGGGTATTTATTTCCCTTAGCGTCTCTCCATTGAAGGATCGCACCGGCAAAATATTTGGTGCTTCCGTGATTGGGCGGGACATTACCGAGCGCATAAAGGCCGAGAAAGCCCGGCGTGCCAGCCAGGACCAGGGCCAGCTTCTCCTGGAATCGACGGCAGAAGGCATTTATGGGGTGGATCTAGCGGGGAATTGCACTTTTAGCAATCTGGCCTGCACCCGGCTCCTGGGCTATAAGGACCCTAGACAGCTTATCGGCAAAAACATGCACGCCCTGATACACCACACCAAGCCGAACGGCACCCCTTGTTCCCAGGAGGAATGCCAGATTTACCAGGCTTTTTACCGCAATGAGGGCTACCACATCGACACGGAAGTGCTGTGGCGGGCTGATGGCACCAGCTTCCCGGCGGAATACTGGTCCTACCCGGTCAGTCGGGAAGGCCAGGTCATTGGGGCTGTGGTTACTTTCCTCGACATTACCGAACGAAAAGCGGCCGAGGAATTGCTCCGGCAGACCAAGGAACGCTTTATCCTGGTGGCCCGCGCCACCAGCGATATTATCTGGGACTGGAATATTCTGAGCGGTGAAATCTGGTGGAATGAAAACATTCAAAAATTTCAACAGCCCGGCAAGCACGCGCAAACTGGGACCGGGATACTTTCGCAATATGAGTGGTGGCTTGGCTTCGTTCACCCTGCCGACCGCGCGAGAGTAGCCGCCGGTATCTGGCAGGCTATCGAAAAAGGAGATGAGTTCTGGTCTGCCGAGTACCGGTTTGCCAGGGAAGATGGTTCTTACGGCTATATCCTCGACCGGGGCCATATTATCCACAACCAGACAGGGATACCGGTCAGGATGGTCGGGGCCATGCTGGACCTGACCGAACGCCGCCAGTCCGAGGAAGCTTTGCAGCAGACTCGCGAACAACTCCGGCAGGCCCAGAAAATGGAGGCTATTGGTCGGTTGGCCGGGGGCGTCGCCCACGATTTTAACAATATCCTGACCGGGATAATGGGCTATACCGAGCTGGTAATGAACCAACTCGACCCTGCCAACCCGCTGGCGCAAAGCCTGGAGGAAATCCGCAAAGGGGTGGACCGGGCGGCCGCTTTAACTCACCAGTTGCTGGCTTTCAGCCGCAGCCAGGTCTTGCAGCCTAAGCTGGTAGACTTGAACCAGCTGGTCGAGAATATTTACCAGCTTTTGAAAAGGGTTATTCGCGAAAATATTGAGGTGGTTGTAAAATTGCAACCAGCCATTGGTATGCTGAAGGCCGACCCTATCCAGCTTGAGCAAATCCTGTTGAACCTGGCGATAAATTCCAGCGATGCCATGCCCCACGGGGGCCAGCTAATTTTGGAAACCAAGCAGGTAGAACTGGAGGAAGCTTATGCCGGGAACCATTTCGAAGCCAGACCAGGCCATTATATTATGCTGGCCGTCACCGATAACGGCTGCGGTATGAGTAAGAAAACCCAATCCCACATCTTCGAGCCGTTCTTCACCACCAAAGACCTGGGCAAAGGGACCGGCTTGGGCCTATCCACAGTCTACGGTATCGTGAAGCAAAGCGGCGGCTTTATCAATGTCTATAGCGAAGTAGAGGTCGGCACCACCTTTAAAATTTACCTGCCGGTGGTGCATGAAACGATCGTGGCGGAGGAACCGCCATATAAGCCGATCGAAATCAGCCACGGTTCCGAAACCATTCTACTGGTGGAGGACGATGAAATGTTGCGGGAGGTAGCCGGTTCGTTGCTGGAACTAAGCGGCTACCGGGTGCTGGCGACGGGCCGACCGGAAGAAGCTATCTCGATTGTGAAAAATCAACCGGAAACAATCCATCTCGTCTTGACCGACATCATAATGCCCGCCATGAGTGGGCGCGAGTTAGCGGCCCGGTTGCGCCACCTCCGACCCGACCTACGGATTGCCTACATGTCCGGCTATACCGGGGAAATCGCCAGGTGTGACAGTGACAACAACATTATGGATCCCAGGACTTTTATCGAAAAACCTTTCACCAGGAAAACCCTTTTGACAAAAATCCGTGAAATTCTAGAAAGTCCCGCTCCTACAACCTGATAGTCAGCAGGCCAATTTTTTAAGGGTGTTAGTCTGCTATGATAATAGATATTCCCAAAATTATGGGCTATCTTACCCCTGGTTTTGAGTACTTTCGCAGCCGCGAATAGTTTCCAGGAATGACTCCCTGAAGTTACGCCTACCGGCCTGGTCAAAAGAAGCCGGCCCAGGTGTCAACGGCCAGGAAGTCTCCTTTGAATTAAACAAAGGTTATGCCCTGGTTAATCACCTGTGGCAGAACGGCAACAAGGTAAGCCTCGAACCGGATAGGGCGGCCTGAGGAACTTACGCGCACCCGAGCGTCAACGAGGACGCCGGGTGCACGGCTTTAGAACGCGAACCGCTGGTTTTCTACCTGGAAACGGCCGACAATCCGCTGCCTTCGTAGCAGCGGCTTGCCCTGCCCCTGAAAAGTGAGTTGCAAAGCCGCTTTGACACGGCTTTGCTGGTTGGGATGGTTCCGGTTGTCGAAGGCACCGCGACTGCGCCTGACCCGGTCGGTTGGGACGAACCACTCTACCGGAATACTCCGCTCACCCCGCCCGAAAAGTTATTCCCTTCACCGCTATTCCCTACTTCGCCTGGGACCAGCGCGAAACAGGCGGAATGCGGATCTGGATCAGCGAATAAGCTTTCTTAGTTTAAGTTTCTCCATTTATCCGAGTACACCTGGAGAATTGTCTCTCCGAGCTAACGAGGAGTCTCCCTGCCGTTGTCCAACGGGCCAGAGTTCCTTCAATTCGTTCGGGATAACATTCCTTTTGGGCTTACGCGACGGCGAAAGATTGGGTAAGCGCTTCCGGCAACGCCTTGACCAGCAGCTTACCGCTGCTTAACAGGTCGCGCAGGGCGGCTGGTTTATCCTGACTGGCAATAAAGGACCGGGCGCTGTCAAGGTCGGTGAACAGGCCGATTGAGCAAGGCCCGTACGTCCGGTCCGCCCAGGTTACCACCTCTTTCGCGATGGTTTCCCGGTCGTCACGGGTGGCAGATAATTGGGAAGGGTCAACCGTGGTGACAACCGAAGCCTTGTGGTCGGCATCAAAGTGCAGCACCAGGGTAGCCCAGAGCGCCTCGCCCTCGAATACGCCAAAGACGACCGTCGAGTCGGCCGGGATGAAGTTGTTGACCGCCGCCTGGACCGCGTCATAACTGGCCCCGACCCGCCACTGTAAGCCGAGGGTTTCGCGGGCCGGGCGCGGGTAAGTCACGATGCCGTCCTGGTATTGGTCCAGCAGGGCGAACTGGCGATGCTCGAAAGCGTCGAGGTCTTCGTCAGGGTTCCAGCTATCCTGGAACTGGGCGGTGTAGCGGTCAACCGCATTCCGCTCGAAAACCAGCACAAAATCGGCTTTACCTTCGTTGTCGTGGTAGACCTGTTTAGCCACGGCCTGAGGGTCGTCCACCCGTTCAACCTGGCAGACAATTTCGGCCCGCTGGGAGTGGACCGCTTTGAGCAATTCGCCGTTTTCGTGAATAAGGATGATCCGGCGCTTGCCTTTGGCCGATTCAAGCAGCAGCGACTGAAAGTTACGCCAGTGGTTTACGTCTATATCGGACATCAACACATTTGAAAATAGCATAAGTATTTTTCTCCAACTCTAGCTACGCTTCGCAGGCGTAAATTCTGATTGTGTACGCCGGTAGGGTCTCCCGCAAGGTACGGCCATCTACCCGCGCTTTCCGGCCTTCCCAGACTTCCCGGACACCTTTAAGGTCAAAATCCAACGTTATTTCAGCCTCAATCTGATCGGCCGTGGGGTTGGCAACAAAGACGAGCCGCCGCCCGGAACCGTCCACCGGCCGATGAATAGCCACGTCAAGCCGGGCATCATTGCGCGTAAAGCGGGCCAGTTCCAACCCTTGCAGAGCGCCTTCAAGAACTTCGGCCATCTTAGCCTGGCTGCCCAGGTGGACGACCTGGCCCTGGCCCAGCCGGTAAATGGTCGCGCCGCTGGCCGCTTGCTCTCCATTCAGCTCTTTGAGGGCCGAGGCCAGGGTGTTATCCGGCTGCATCCGTTCGTCCAGTTCGGGCAGGCGGGGGCCAAGCACCACCGTCCCACCACTTCGGGCAAATTCCAGCAGATCGCGCTGCAAAGATCCCCTCAAATATTCATACGAATTCAACACGATCACCTTGTATTGCTGCCAGCGGTCCGGCGCAAGGGCCGTGTCCGAAATAATAAAAGCGTAGCCGGTAGCGGTCAGGCCGTTATAAGCCTCCTCGAACCAATCGGAGCGGACCAGTTGGACCGGCTCCTGGAAACCGAGGGTCTTTTCGGAAACAGTCATGAAGGTGGGGTACTCGGAAAAGGTGGTCGGCGTCTCCAAAAAGTCGCCGGGGAACGAGACCAGTACGCTGGCAGCGGCCAGCCGGTCGTAATCACGGTTGGCCAGCAGCAGCACATCAGCCTGCCGCCGCACTTCAGACCAGCCGGTTTCTTTCAGCACCCGGTTAGCCGAGCCGAACATTGCGGCATGGTCCTGCCGGACCCGACCGTCCCGCCGGATCGGGGAATCGAGCCAGCGGTCCCGCTCTACCAGCATATAGCGGCTGAAGCCCTTGATGCCGTGCATGAGAGCCGCTTTGGTCACGAACTCCTCGTCGTACAACTCGCCGGGATTCAGATACCAGGGCCAGACGCCGGCAATAAATTCGGGAATATAGGGAAAGCGGCTGGTCCCGGTAACGTAGGAAGCGACCGTCTTAACGTGGTTGTAGAGTTCTTTGCGCGAATAAATGTCGAACCCGACGAAATCTACCACCTCTTCAAGTCCCATCAGGTTAAAGGGGGTAGTGAACCCGCTGACTGCGCCGCCCGGCCCCAGCGGGTGCGGGTAGTTGTGGAAGAGGGCGATGTCCTGCAAGCCGCGCTCTCGCAGCATCTTAGCCAGGCGATCAATACAGTTCACCAGGTAAACTTCCCGGTATTCCACCCAATCGGTATAATAAGGAATTTCTTCCTTTTTAGTGGCTCGGAACTGGCGTGGGGCATCTATCTCGCTAAACGAAGGGTAATTCTGGCGGTAAGTCTCGTTCAAAGTCTCGATAGAGCCGTACTTTTTTTTCAGGAAAGCCTGGAAGTTTCTGATCGCAGACGGGTGGAAGTCGCAGGCGTAGGCGTTGACGTGGAAGAAGAAGGCCATCTCGTTATCCACCTGGGCTGCGACCAACCGGCCTTTGGGGTAAGCGTGCCGGGCCAGGATTTCGCAAATGGCGTCATACCAGAGGGCCGTTTCATCGAAAAACTTGTCGGCCGCGTAACTGACGGCCGGAATCGGGCGGGGCACCTGGGTTAGCACCGCTTTAGTGCCCTGGGCGTTAAGGGCCTGGATTTCCGGGTCGGCCAGGATGCGCAAGGGGTAACCGAACCAGGTCAGTTCCGAGTTGATCTGAGGGCCGGGCCGCACCACGATATTCATATCGCGTTCCTCGATCATGGTCAGGAAGGCGTCAATATCTTTGTTGCCGCTAAAATCGAACTTGCCTCGCTCGATCTCATGGACTTCCCAGGGGATATAGATCGAGATGGTCGTAAATCCCATCGCGGCCACTTCATCCAGGATTTTGCCCCATTTTTCGCGCTCCAAACGCCAGTAATGAACCGCCCCGCCATAGACCTCGGCCACCTTCCCGTCAATGCGGAACTGGTGATTACCGGCCTCAATCGGTTTAGCGATACGATTATGTAAAGCTGTGGCACCAACTGCTTGCTGGTGTGTCATCTGAACCTCCTCAAAAATCCTCAAAAATTTGAAAATATTACCCCGGTTATTCCTTGGGGCACCGGGTCAGCCCTGGGTGACCGACCTTTCCTACGACCCCGGCCGTCGCCGGGCCAATGCCACCGCCAGGATGATGATTGCTCCGCGAATGATTAATTGCTGGCTGAAATCCAGCCCCATCAATATCAGGCCGTTGTTGATCAAGCCGATCATTAACGAGCCGACCACCGCGCCGACAATCGAACCGCTGCCACCGAACAGGCTGGTGCCACCTAAAATAACGGCGGCGATTACCGATAATTCGTCGCCCTGGCCCCACTGGAAGCGGCCGGAGTGCAGCCGCCCGGCGTAGAGCATGCCGGCCAGGGCTGCTACCATGCCGGAAACCGTCAGGGCAATCAGTTTGATGTTGCGGGTCTTTACCCCGCTGAACCGGGCCGCTGCCTCGTTGCCACCCGTGGCAAGGACCTGGCGGCCGTAGGGCGTTTTTCGTAAAACCAGGTGTCCAATTCCCAGGGCGACCAGGGTCCAGATCAAAAGCGCCGGAATCGGACCAAGTTGCCCCGACCCAAAAATACCGTTGTAGGTGTCGTTCAGGATCGGCACCGGGGCAGTATTAGTAATCCACTGGGCGAAGCCGTTCGCGATGCCGAGGGTACCCAGGGTCACCAGAAAAGAAGGAATACCGATTCGGGTAACCAGGGTGCCGTTGAAGGCGCCCACTAAAGCCCCGGTAGCCAGCCCGGCCAGGATTCCGGCAAAAAGGCCGTAATCCCGCACGGCCATGGCGGCTGTCACCGAAGCCAACCCGGCTACCGAACCAACCGATAAGTCAATCTCCCCGCCCGAAATGACGAAAGTCATGGCAACAGCCATTACCGAGATGGTGGCTGTCTGGCTGACGATGTTCAGCAGGTTGTTACTGGTTAAGAAACCGGAACCGCCCAGGGTAATCGAAAAGACGATAAAAATGATCACGAACCCGAAATAGACCACGTATTGGCGCCAATCGAACCGGTTTCGCCAGGCAGAGAAGCGGCCGGGATGTAACTGGAGGGGAGCCTGGGTACCAGCTACCGGCTGCTCGGTAGTGACCGGGCCTGCTCCCAGGCTTTCTCCGGCTCCTTTTTCGGGTTCAGGCGCTCTGGACGACATTGTGTAACTCCTGTTCTGTATGAATTTCCCGGCGGGCAAGCTCCATTTTGGACCGGCCGTTGCGCATAACCAGCACCCGGTCGCTAACGGCGAGGATTTCGGTTAGCTCGGAAGAGATAACCATCACTCCTTTGCCGCTATCGGCCAGCTTGCGGATAATGTCCAGGATTTCAGTCTTCGCGCCAATGTCAACGCCCGCCGTCGGTTCGTCCATGATTAGAATGTCCGGGTCGGCTGCCAACCATTTGGCGATTACCACCTTCTGCTGGTTGCCGCCCGATAGAAAACGCGCCCGCTTGTAGATCGAATCGGTTTTGATGCGCAGGCTTTTAACGTAGGACTCGACCAGTTCATTGCCTTTCTGGTCGTCCACCAGGCCAAAACGGTCTAACTTTTTAAGCAGGGGTAAGAGCAGGTTGTCTTTAACCGTGTGGTCGAGGACCAGCCCCTGGTTGCGCCGGTCTTCAGGGATCAGGCAAATGCCTACATCAGGATTAAGTGCGGTTTTGGGGCTGCGAATCGTCACCGGCTGGCCGCGCACCAAAATTTCGCCGCTTTCCACCGGGTCAATTCCGAACAGGGCGCGGGCCAGCTCGGTCCGGCCGCTCCCCATCAGGCCGGCCAGTCCCAGGATTTCACCCGGATAGAGCTTAAAGCTGACATCCTGCAACCGGCGGCCCCGCCGCAGGTGGCGCACTTCCAAGAGCGGCGTGCTGTCGTAGTTAACCTGGCGCTCCTTCCACTCGAAGGCTTGCTCCATTTTGCCGCCGATAATATGCTCGATCAGTTCGCGCATGGGTAAGCGAGCGGCTTCCTCGGTGATAACCAGGCGGCCATCCCGTAAGACCGTCAGCCGGTCCGCAATCTGGTAAATCTCCTCCATGCGGTGCGAGATATAAATGATCGAAATGCCCCTGGCCTGAAGCCGCCTGACCAGGGCAAAGAGGGCCTCCGTCTCCTGGGTGGTGAGGGAGGCGGTCGGCTCATCCATAATCAAAATGCTGGCGTCGTGAGAGAGGGCTTTGGCGATTTCGGTCAACTGCCAGTAGCCGGTGCTGAGGTTGCCGACCAGGGTAGCCGGGTCAATCTCTACGCCCATTTCCTTAAAAATTTCGCTTGCCCTCTTTTCAGCCTCGCGGTCGTTCAAAAGCCGGAAGCGGTCGCGCGGTTCGCGGGTAAGAAAAATATTCTGGGCCACGGTTAGGGTCGGAATCAGGCTAAATTCCTGGAAAATCATGGCAATACCCAGGGCGCGGGCGTCTTCAGGCGAGTTGATCCGCACGACCTGGCCGTTTACCTCGATCTGGCCTGCGTCCGCGAGATAGACCCCTTCCAGGATTTTCATAAGGGTAGATTTACCGGCCCCGTTACCGCCGACCAGGGCATGGACTTCACCTTTAAGCAGCGAAAAATCTACATCTCGAAGTACCGGGATACCGTTAAAACCTTTGACAATCCCAGTCATACGCACCGCGTAAGGGTTCGTACTCATGTCAGTTCTTCCTGTCCACTACAAGGCCCTTCAACCAGGGCCTGGGGCCGCCATTAGCCGGGCCGGTGGGTGGGGAAGCTTAGCCCCACCCGGCCCAGGCCTCCAAACTAACCGGATCATAAAGGCTCCGGGTTGGATTGAAAATACCTACACCTACTTATTCGCGCTGACCAGTTCCTGGGGCGGGTCGGCGTGATAGACGGTTTTCCAGGCGTCCAGGACATTGTCCTTTGTAACCGGAAGGGCGTTCATAGCCACATAAGGTGGTGCCTGCTTGCCGAGCAGGGCATAGCCGGCTAACTTGGCTTCGGTAACTCCCTGGTCAAACGGCCGCTGGGCACCGAGTCCTTTCACAATGCCATCCTTGGCGATTTCAATCGCCACGTTCTTGCCGAGGTCACAGGTGGATACGATGACGTTATTGCGCCCGGCGGTCCTGACCGCCGCCATCACACCTTCGGCCGGGACATCCCAGACCGCCCAGATGCCATTGAGGTCGGTGTACTTGGTCAGCATGGCCGAGGCGACCTTTTCGGCGTCACCGGCAAAGTCCGGCCCGCCAATGCCCTGCTCCTGCACGATCTGAATGTCTTTGTAGTTGTCCTGGATAGTCTTTTTGAAAGCGTCATAACGCTGTTTGGTTACGAAGAAGTCGGCCGAGTGGTAGATAATACCAATCTTGCCTTTGCCGCCCAGCTTGAGGGCCATAATGTGGGCGGAAGCGACACCGTTGCCGTAATTGTCGGCCGAAACCACGCTGACATAGTCTTTGCCGGCCTGAAAATCTTTTGGCACGTTATCCATAAAGACCAGCTTTACGCCCTGGGCGGCGGCTTTTTTGTAAGCATCGGCCGTTGCAACCGGGTCGGTGGGGATCGAGACAATAATATTCGGCTTCTTGGCAAGAACCGTTTCGATGTCGGAGACCTGTTTTTCCGGTTTGAAGCCCGCGTCGGTGACGGCCACGACGCTAATACCCATCTGGGCAAACTGGTTTTTAAGGCCGTCAATCTGGGCGGTGGACCAGTCGTTGCCGCCGTAGTGCATGACAATAGCGGCGGTAGCATTCATACCTTTGATCTTGGCTAATTCGTCGGCGCTGAGGGTAACGGTGCTGGCGGAAGCCGGTTTCTCACCGTTTGGGCCGGTGCTGTAGACCTGGTTTGCCAGGCTCGCCAGGGCTTGCTTGGGGTCGTTAGCGGCGGTGGCCGTGGTCGCGCTGGCCGCAGTGGTGCCAGCCGCGGTAGTAGCGGCAGTGGTGGTATTTGCCGCCGTTGTGGCACTAACGGCGGCGGTAGTTGGCGCGACGGTGGGAGCAGGGGTGTTGGTGTTGTCACCGCAGGCGGTAAGTAACAGGCTTACCACCAGGGCCATCCCACCCCAGATTCTCCAGATACTGAAACGCTTCATCGTGTAGTATCCTCCTATTTATTGGTCTTGCTATAACTTGGTTTATTTCAACCGGTGACACTTTGGTATTCGGTGCTGCATCACTTCTGATGTGAGTGTTGCATGAGGAGCGCGGCCTTCTGTTGCAGCATTTCCTCGATTACGGCGAGGAAATCAACTGCCCGGAAGCCTTTGAGTAGCACGCCATCAATCCCGGGATCGCCTTCCAGGGCTTGCTTTTGCTCGATACTGTCAACCAGCACCAGCGAGGCGACCACCGGGGTTAACCTTTTAACATTTTGTAAGGCTTTGATGACTTCCTGGTTTGTGATATTAGGACTTTCGGTTAGCGTGAACAGGCTGGCATCTACAACCAGCAAGGTTGAAGCACCATTTGTAACAGGGTGGATAGCTGAATTGAACTCATCCACCTGGATTACCACCTGAATTTGAGGTAGAGATCGCAGGAGAGCGGCTAACCCTTCGTTCAATGTTTTATTTTTGGTATAGACAATTGCTGTCCCTGGCGCGGTCATTTTCTTTTTTCTCTCTTATCCTTGGCCGATAAGAACTTGTGACAAGCACTTAACTCAAGCTACCGCCCGGCCTTAATTTACCCTTCAGGCCCGAACGGTAAATCTGGGTATCTTTTATTTTTCAGGACCAGCCTGCCCTGGCAGCCTGATTGGTTTTGCTTTGAGTCTTGGTGTTATTGCTTGAATTGTAAGCAAGAGCTTCAGTGGCAACAACGGCTTTATGTTTGCAAAAGGGGGCAACAAAAAGACCACTTTAACAGTGGTCTTAATGGGTCAAATGTCGGAGGGAATAGGTCAAATGACCTATATGGCTTGGCTCAGGAGGGACTGAGGTCGCTAAAACCTTCCCGCAGGGCATAGAGAGTGGCCTGGGTCCGGCTCGCCAGGTGCAATTTATCAAGGATATTGCTGACATGGTGACGGACCGTCCGCTCGCTGATCGATAGCCGTTCACCGATTTCCCGGTTAGTTAAGGCTTGAGCTACCAGGCCCAGGATTTCCACCTCGCGGCCGGTCAATGGCTCGGCGGTCGGTTTCTGGTTGGCTGTGGCCGGTTTGCTCAACTCGCGCATTACTTTACGGGCGATAGTCGGGTGCAGGTGCGACTCGCCGTTATCAACATCCCGAATTGCTTGCAGCAGTTCGTCGGGTGAAGAATCCTTGAGCAGGTAGCCTAAAGCCCCGGCCTTAATTGCCGCAAAGACTTTCTCGTCTTCCGCGAAACTGGTCAGGACCACAATCCGCACAGCCGGATCTTCCTGGACGACTTCGTTAATGACGGCCAGGCCGTCCTTGCGCGGCATTTGTAAATCGAGCAAGATAACATCGGGCTTGAGGGCATTAATCTGCTCGATGGCTTTAACACCGTCCGCAGCCTCTCCCACCAGTTGCATGTGTGGTTCGGTGGCGATTAAGGCGCGTAAACCTTCCCTTACAATCGGGTGGTCGTCGGCAACAAGCAGGCGGATCGGATCATTCATGGTGACTCGCTCTTTCAGGGTTATTCGGATTTGCAATACTAATCTTGATCGTGGTCCCGAATTTAGGAATTGATTGGAGGTCAAAAGAGCCGCCCAGGTGGGCTACCCGTTCTCGCATGCTGGTTATACCCAGCCCGCCGCTCTCCTTCAAAATAGCGAGGTCAAACCCTTCCCCGTTATCGCTGACCTCTAATTCGACTCGCTTTTCCCTGACAACTAATTTCACCATTACCGCGTTCCCGCCACTATGTTTGAGGGCATTATTAAGCGCTTCCATGGCAATCCGGTAAAGGTTTTCGTTCCACTGGGGCGGCAAAGTCCAGGTGTCGCCCTCGACAATTAACCTGGCCTCGATCCCGGACCGCTTCTCAACCGAATCCAGGCGCATTTTCAACGCCCCGGCCAGGCCGTCCTGTTCCAGTTCGTGCTGGCGTAACTGGTAGACCAACAGCCGCATCTCTTTGAGCGATTGGTGGGCAATATCGCGCAGCCGTTTAAGCTGGGCTTCGAGCTGGTCCGAGGTAGTAGTGTGAATCTGGCGGCGGCCGGCCTCAGCCAAAAGACTTAAACTGAAAAGGGATTGGGTAACAGAGTCGTGTAACTCACGGGCCAGGCGCTGGCGTTCTTCCAGGGCCGCTACTTTTTCGGCCTGTTTAAGGGCTTCCTGCACCTCACGGTAGAGCCGGGCGTTATCAATCGCCATCGCTGCCCGCCGCCCCAGTTCTTCGGCCAGGATCAAGTCATCCCGGTCAAAATGCCTGCCATTACCCAGCAAGGCCAACGATAAAGCCCCGATAACCTTTTCCTGACGTTTTAAAGGCACTAGCAGGTGTGATTGAACATTAAGCGGTTCGAGGAGCGGCAAATTTTCAGGGTTGCCGGTTATAAGGATCAGCGTCTCCCGGTCCACTTTTGGGAAAAGCTGACTTTGACCGTTGTCCAGCACTTTATTTAGCAGCGAGTTCTGGCCGGGCGAGTAGTGGGCTAAAATCTGGCGCAACTGGTTGCTAATAAGCGGGGTGCGGCCCGCGATCCTGGCTACCTGGATTTCATCGTCACTTCGCAGCCAGACAATGCAATAGTCGGCCAGTTCGCTAACGGTCAGGTCGCACAGGCTTTGCAGCGTTTGTTCATAATCGAGGGTGGCCGCCAGGCGGATGCTGGCCCTGGACAGGAAAGTCAGGCGGGACTGGACCGCCTTGACTTTACGGAAGGCGGTCTGTTCTCGCTGCAAGACTTCCTCACGCAAGCGGGCAAGTTTGAGGTGGGTTTGGATCCGGGCCAGCAGTTCGCGGGCTGATAAAGGTTTGACCAGGTAGTCATCAGCACTGGCTTGCACGCCTTCAATAACCGCTTCTTGCCCGGCCCTGGCCGATAGCAAAATGACCGGCAGGCGGGTGGTGCGGGGGTCTTTTCGTAACTCCCGTAAAAGCTCAAACCCGTCCATCTCCGGCATCATTACGTCGCTAAGTACCAGTTCGGGCAGGCGACTCCGAGCCATTTTCAGGGCGGACAGGCCGTTCGAGGCAACATCAACCTTATAGCCCTGAGCGGTCAGCACCCGCCGCACATAGTCGCGCATATCGGCATTATCATCCACCAGCAAAATATAGCCGCTACCTTTTTCTTTAGGGCTATATTTTTTAGCCGCTAAAGCCTTTGACGAACCTGGCGCAATTTCCAATTCTTCCGGCAAATCAGCACCGGCTGAGCCTTCGTTGCCATCCAGGGGCAACCAGCGCTTTGCTTCTTCAAGGTAAGCCGCCTCAGAAAGGGCCGTCGAAACCAGGGTGGTCTGAGCCTCAATCCGGTCAGCCGGGAGATGAGCTTTGCCCTGCGGGAGCAACACCTTAAAAACCGACCCCTGGCCGAAGATGCTTTCGACCTCCAACTTGCCGCCATGCAGCTTGACCAGTTCGTGAATCAAGGCCAGGCCGATCCCCGACCCTTCGTGAGTGCGGGCCTTCGCGCCGCGGACCCGGTAAAAGCGTTCAAAAAGGTGGGGGAGTTCCTGGGTATGGATACCAATCCCGGTATCCTCTACCCTGAGTTCGATCCAGGCATCTACGGCCCGTAGCCTGAGGGCTATTTGGCCTTCAAAAGTAAACTTGAAAGCATTGGAGAGCAGGTTAAAGACAATTTTTTCCCACATTTCCCGGTCTACGTAAACCGGTTCGGCTAAATCCAGCGGCGGGCAATCTACAACATACGCCAGCCCGGCGCTTTCCACGGCTGCCCGGAAGACGCTGCCAAGTTCAGCCGTATAGCTGGATAGGTCAGCCGGGACATAGACCGCCTCGATCCGGCCCGCCTCAATTCTTGAAAAATCGAGCAGATTATTGACCAGTTTGTGCAGGCGCAGGCTGTTGCGTTGGATTACCTGCAACCGGGCTAACTGTTGTTCGGGGTTGTCTTTAGCGACATTAGCCATAGCATCTTCGAGTGGACCGAGCATCAGCGTAAGCGGGGTGCGAAATTCGTGGCTGATATTGCTAAAAAAAGTTGTTTTGGCCCGGTCCAGTTCAGCCAAAGCTTCCGAACGCCGCCGCTCGGCTTCATAGGCCCGCACATTGGCGATACTGGTAGCGATACTTTCGCCGACCCTTTCTAAAAAGTTGCGATAAGTATCATCCAGCGCACGAAATGGGCTGACCCCGGCCACCAGAAATCCGGTCGGGTGTTCTTCACCGGGCCGGAGCAAAGGCACAATTAAGGCTGGACCGGGCTTAAAGGTCTGGCCAATCGCGGATATAGTAATTTCGCCAAGTTGTCCTTCAAACCCGGTCAGGAGTTGGGACCGGCAATCGGCTAAAACAGGAGCGATCGGCCAACCCTTCGTTGTAGCATCCGGCTCTTCCAAATTTATGTGATCCGGGCCAAATGACTGGTCCGAACCAAGCCCGACCTTGCTGTATAAATTGGCCTGTTTACCATCCTGGCTCAAGATATAAACCAGGCCAAAAGGTATATCAGTCTGGTTGTCTTCCAGGATAGTAGCCGCAATCTGGCAAGCTTCCTCAACCGTCTTGGCATGGCTGGACTGCGCTCCTAAATCGCGTAAAGTCTTCAAGCGTCGTTCGCCCAGAACCTGCTTGGTAGTTTCGGCTACGGCTGTAAAAATCCCTTTAACTTTGCCATATTCATCCCAGATGGGGCTATAGGAATAAGTAAAATAGGTTTCTTCTTTGTAACCGTTGCGCAGGTGAAAGAGCAGTTGGTTATCCGACCATGTCGCTTTGCCGGTAGTCAGCACACTTTCCAGCATCGGGCCGATAATCGGCCAGAGTTCCGGCCAGACTTCATGGCCTCTTGACCCCATGGCTTGAGGGTGTTTGAGAGTTCCGAGGACCGGCCGGAAAGCATCGTTATAATGGATGATTAACTCCGGCCCCCACCATAACAGCATGGGAAAGCGCGAGGTCAGGCAAATTTTGATTGCCAGCCGCATACTGGAAGTCCATTCGCTCACCGGGCCGATTGGGGTAGTTGACCAGTCAATTGAGCGCATCAGCTCACCCATCTGGCCCCCACCCGCAAACAGGTCTTCCACTTCTGCCTGTTCGGCTGGTTTGATTAGTGTATCCATATAAATAAGCCGTTCCCTCTCCTCTCAGCACAGATTAGTTGAGGAGAAAACTACGATTCTTTGGTTTTTTGTTTGTTTAAAAGGATGGTATAAACCCTGGATGTCGGGTAACCTAAGTTTATTGTATGGCTATAGGTGAGTCAAGTAGAGAACAAACCTGAAATGACAAAGTACCGGCCCGTTGGGCCCGCCAAGATCATTCGCTTCAGTTCAGTTCAGTGTTATCTTCATCAAGCTGAGGTTCCGGTTGAGCTTATTCCAAACCTAATAGCGATTATTTCTTAAATCTTACTCACCATTATTAGAAAGTAAACCCATCTGGGTAGCATACCGGATCAAACCGGCCCCATTTTGGATGTTTAATTCTTTAAATAGTTGAGCGCGATAAATATCAAAAGTTTTCGGACTAATCATTAGTATTTCAGCTATTTCTTTACGGGTATAGCCCCTGGCAAGCAGTTGCAAAATCTCACGTTGGCGGCGAGACAAACGTTCAAAGTTGCTGATTGCGCCACTTCCTGGCCCCTTAAATTCAGCAGTCAAAAACCGGGCAATAACCGGGCTGAGATAGACTCCCCCGGTTGCCACCGCCTGGATAGCTATAACCAATTCGGAAGGAGTAGCATTTTTCAGAAGATAGCCGGAAGCGCCCGCCTGTAAAGCCCGGCGAGCGTATTCGGCATTGGCATGCATGGATAGAATAATTATTTGAATCTGAGGATATTTTTGTTTCACTTGCCCGGTCGCTTCAAGCCCATTTACCCCTGGCATAGTTATATCCATCAAAACAATATCCGGTTGGTGAAGCGCGATCAATCTGAAGGCTTCTTCGCTTTCGGTCGCTTCAGCCACCACATCGTGGCCCAACTCGTTTAGCAAAGAATGAAACCCGGCTAACACCAGCTTGTGATCATCAACCAACAGAAACCGCTTACGACTCATTTTCTAATCCCTGCCTGCCCTGTTAAACTAAACGGCACAACCCTTTTATGTATTTATGCTTAGAAACCCGGTCCCGATTTCGGTGCCTTCCCTGGGAGTGGAGGCGATTTTGAACCTTCCGCCAGCCAGGCGGACTCCTTCTTCCGTGCCCAGTAAACCGATGCTGCCTCGCCGTGAAGCTTCCCACAAAGTGGAAGCTACCTCAAAGACTTTGCCATCGTCCTCGAATGTTATCTGAATAGCGGCTTCAGTCTGAACCAACCGGACTGTCAAACGCGTGGCCTGAGCATGGCGTACTACATTGGTAACTGCCGGTTGAATAACTCTAAAGCAGGTGATTTCCAGGGTAGGATCTAATTTCAAATCCAGGGATTGGGCGATAAAATCGATAGCTAATCCGGAACGTTGAACCTGCCGGTTGAGGTGCCTTTCCAGGGCCGGGATCAACCCAAAATCATCGAGCAGGGAAGGCCGCAGATTCAGGGCCAGGTCACAGACCTGTTTGAGGGCGTCACCCACCAGTTTAAAACTGTCGGCCAGTCGGGTCGCCCTGACCTGCCGATCGGTTGCAAGTTCGAGCAGGCCCAGATTTGTATTAATCGCTGTCAGCACCTGCCCGATTTCATCGTGCAGTTCGTGGGCGATAAAGCTGACCATTATCGGAATGTGGTCAAAATCTTTTGAAGAATTTCCTGGTGCTGCCGAAACTCCCTTTCAATTTCCTGGCGCTCTTCAAACAATTTAATTAAATCAATATCGCTTTGCACAAACTTCTTGTGATGTAAATTCAGATCTGACTCTGAATTACTTTTCAAAATAGCCGGAACTTCAATTTATGGGTTTCTAAATCCATAAATTTCACAGCCTCTTGAAGGGTTTACCCTGGCTGGCGTGGTTACTTCCGGTTTATGGTGTTAACTATCGGCCGGTAATATTTATGATGCATTAAGCAAGCTTAACGGTTTCCCCATAATACCATAATTTTTTACCCCCGATCCAATTTCCCCACTAGGGCTGCAATTAAACCAAGTGCTTCCACTTTAAATAAACCAGGTGAAAAGATAGGGGAATTTCCCTATCTTTTATAGGTAATTTTCTGATTTTGGAATCGCCTTAGCTGGGTAATAATCATTTTAACGTTTGCGTAATCGTTTGCGACAACGATTACGCAAAATACTAACTTTATCAACTTAATTTCGATAATTAAATGGCAAACATAAAAGATGTAGCAAGACACGCCAATGTTTCCGTTACCACGGTTTCCCATGTCATAAACAAGACCCGTTTCGTGAGTGCGGATCTGGAACAGCGGGTCTGGGAAGCCGTGAGGGTTACGAATTACCAACCAAATGCGTTGGCCCGGAGTTTACGCATCAAACAGACCCGGACAATTGGAATGGTCATTCCAGATAACGCCAACCCCTTTTTCGCCGAGGTGGCGCACCAGATTGAAGACCAGAGCTTCGATCTCGGCTATAACGTGATCCTTTGCAATACCGAGGGCAGCCTCAAAAAAGAACAAAGTTATGTAAATGTTTTGCTTGAAAAGCAGGTGGATGGGGTTGTGCTGGTCGCTACCAGTTACAAATCCGAACACCTTCGCCAGATCGTAGGGGGCGGTTTGCCGGTAGTAGTGGTTGACCGCGAACTGGAAGACCTGCATTGTGATGTGGTCATTGCTGATAACCTCTCGGTTGGACAAAGGGCTACCCGGTATTTGCTAGAGATAGGCCACCAGGTAATCGCCTGCATTACCGGCCCGTCCGATATTACGCCTAGCTGGGAGCGCGTCAGGGGCTACCATCAAGCCCTGGAAGCCGCCGGACTGCAATACCAGGCGGAGCTTTTAGAACCGGGCAACTTTCAGGCCGATGGCGGCTATAGCGCCATGCGAAAATTGCTGGCTAAAAATCCCAGGCCGACCGGGGTATTTGCCTGTAACGACATTATGGCGATTGGCGCTCTCCGCGCTATCGGGGAAGCCGGGTTAAAAGTGCCGCAGGATATAGCCATAGTAGGGGTAGACAACATTCCGTTAGCCGAGTATACCACCCCACCCCTTACCACGGTCGCTTTGCCCTATAAAGAAATGGGGCGTTTAGCTACAGAATTATTGATTAGCCGGATTAATGGCGATAAAAGCACGCCGCAGCGGCATGTCCTGGGTACAAAGCTGGTCGTTCGGGCCTCAAGTTAAGGAAGCGGGGAAATGTCAAAAATTGCCGTCGTTGGAAGTTTAAACATGGATATGGTTGTCCGTGCCTCTCGCTATCCCGGACCAGGCGAAACAGTTATCGGCAAGGATTTTAATACTATCGAAGGCGGCAAGGGCGCTAATCAGGCTGTTGCGGCGGCCCGCCAGGGCGCTAACGTGGTGATGATCGGCCGGGTTGGCGATGATGACTTCGGCGATAATTTGCTCAAGTCCCTGCGCCGCGAACACATAAACACTGAATTTGTCCGAGCGGACGCGCAGGTTGCTTCGGGTGTAGCTTATATCGGCGTGGATGACCAGGGCGAGAACCGGATCATCATCATTCCGGGGGCCAACGGCGCTTTATCCACCGCCGATATTGACCGGGCGGCATCGGTAATTGCTTCATCTGATTTTCTATTGCTACAGCTTGAAATTCCTATGGCCGTGGTCACGCACGCTATTTTTCTGGCCCAGCGTAAGGGGGTAAAAATTATCCTTAACGCCGCCCCGGCCCAGAAAATCCCTGGTGACCTGATTCAATACCTGGACTATCTGGTGGTAAACGAGAGTGAAGCAGCTTTATTGACCGGCCTTACCCCGGAAGACCCTGCCAGAGCCGCCTTAAAGCTGCTGGAACTGGGCGCGGCCTGTGTCATTGTTACCCTGGGCGAAAGGGGGGCTTTGCTCGCGGAGAAAAACGACCTGACCTGTGTACAAGGCTTTAAGGTTAAAGCCGTTGATACCACGGCGGCCGGGGATTCATTTGTGGGGGCGCTGGCTTTTGCCCTGGGCGAAGGCAAGCCCACCAAAGAAGCGGTTTCCTGGGCCAACGCCGCCGGGGCTATCGCTACGACCAATTACGGGGCGCAGCCTTCCATCCCGGACTACAAGTTGGTCGCTAGTTTTGTTGAGAAAAATGACTCCGGGTTTTCCTGCTCTAAACCAGTAGATTAGGGGTCCAATCTACCGGTTTGAAAACCCGGTAATTGCAGGTATTTCGCAAATTCAACTCTAATAACGTTTCAGGTTTACATCCTAATCTACTGGCCGCTGCGTGAAAGCGACTATGTTTCTTAAAGTTTGAGTGCCAAAGGAGGACACACATTGAGTAAGATTGATTTCTGGGTTAAACCGGCCCACGCCAGGTTAGCGGCGTTAGGCATTGTAGTGCTTTTGCTAACTTCGCTGCTAGGGGCCTGCGGCGATGCGGCAACCCCCACCAGTTCAGCGGCCGTAACTGCGGGTGCAGGTCAGGCCGGGGCAAAACGCTTTGACGGTCAGACCGTCACGGTCGCGGTGGGTAGTTTCATGAGTTCAGGCGTCAATATGTTCAAGGCGGACTGGGAGAAGAAGACCGGCGCGAAAGTCCAGGTAGTCGAAATTCCATTCGGCGACCTGTATCAGCGGCTTTACACTTCGTTTAGCACCGGGGCCGGTGAATTCGACATCGCTATCTACGCTTCCAACTGGATTCCAGAATTCGCCCAGGCAAATTACATCCTCAATCTTGAGAAATACTATCCTGAGAAAACTAACTGGAACGATGTAGTAGACAAGACCAAGAAGTTGATGTACGTGAACGGCCAGCGCTACTCGGTCCCGTTAGATGGGGACGTTATTATCGGCTACTACCGTAAAGACGCTTTCGAGAACGACCAGAATAAAGCCAAATTCAAAGCCAAATATGGCTACGATCTGGCCGCTCCTACCACCTGGCAGCAATACCAGGATATTGCTGAATTCTTTACCGGCTGGGATTGGTCCGGGGACGGCAAACCGGATTACGGCGTGCTGGAAGCCCAGGGGCCTAAAGATGTCGGGCCGTTTATCTTTTCGGCCAGGGCCGCCGCTTACGCCGCCAATCCTAAAACGCCCGGCTCGCTTTTCTTTGACCCGGACACTATGGAACCAAGCATCAACAACCCAGGCTGGGTGCAGGCGCTTAAAGACTGGATTGCTATCAAGAAATACGGCCCGGCTGAAATGGCAACTTACGGTGGCGGCACCATGCGCGGTAACTTCGTGGCCGGTAATTATGCGCTGGCCCTCGACTGGGCCGATGTAGGGGTCCAGGCCCAGGACGAAAATTCTTCTACTATTAAAGGCAAGCTGGGTTATTACGTCCTGCCCGGCAGCAAGAAGGTCTGGAACATTAAGACCAAAGCCTGGGATGAATCGAGCGAGGTAAACCAGGCGCCGTTCCTGGGTTGGGGCGGTTGGCACGGCTCGGTCGCGGCCAAGAGCAAAGTGCCGGATGCAGCCTGGGATTTCCTGAACTACCTGGACAGCACCGAGAATTCGCTTAAAGCGGTAACTACGCCCGGCACGGCTCGCAATCCTTACCGGACCCAGCACTTTGAGAACCCCCAACTCTGGGCCGACTCGCCTACCAAGTACATGGATGCCGGACCGTATTTACAGGTCTTGAAGCAGTCTAACTCGCTGCCCAATACCCAGTTCGACCTGCGTATACCAAAATCGGGCCGGTATTCGGAAGTGCTTGATAACTGGGTCCAACAGGCGCTCGCCGGGACTATCACCCCCGAAGAAGCCCTTAATAAAGCGGCCAATGACTGGAAACAGATTACCAACGAAGCCGGGCTGGAGCAGCAAAAGAAGCTCTACCGGGAATTGGAAGGTCTTTCCTAGTGAAAAGCCCGGTAGCGGGAGGCTTTACCGCTTCCCGCTACCGGCCTAAAGAAGTTTTAGACTAAAAATTGTTAGGTATCAAGATTTAGCAGGCTGTCTTAATCCGGCAGTCCTTGGCAGGAAAAACGGCAATGAAGCACTTACTGATTGCGCCACCTTTATTGTTCTTTTTCGCTATCAGCGTAATACCGCTTTTATTTACGCTGGGATTGAGTGTTACCAATACCTCCATCGGTGGCAGCGGTTCATTTATTGGACTAAATAATTACGCTCAATTATTTAGCGATCAATTTTTTCTAAGAGGGTTTTTAAACACCATCCTATACGTGGTGCTGGGAGTAACTGCCCAGTACTGGCTGGGCCTGGGTTTGGCCCTGTTAGTTAATAGCATGGTTCACGGAAAGCGGTTAATCCGGTTACTGATATTGCTACCAATGATGATTCCGCCGTTAATTGTGGGTTTTGTCTGGCAGACTTTGCTGGACTCGCGCTACGGCCCGGTAGCCGGGCTTTTTACCGGCCTGCACCTTAAACCGGTCCCCTGGCTGACCGACCCGACGCTGGGTTTTGTCTCGATAGTGATTGTAGATACCTGGCAGTGGACCCCTTTTATGTTCCTGCTGCTCTTTACCGGCCTGCGTACTTTGCCCAAAGAACCCTTTGAAGCGGCCCGTGTAGATGGCGCGTCAAGCTGGCGGATTTTCTGGGACCATACCTTTCCTATGCTGCTGCCTGCCAGTATCGCGGCAATCCTGCTCAGAAGCATTGAGAGCTTCAAATTGTTCGATATTGTGTTTTTCATTACCGGCGGAGGGCCGGGTGGGGCCACCAATACCTTAACTCTGCTGGGTTATTTTACCTCGTTGCGTTCGGGAAACCTGGGGTATGGCGCGGCTATGTCCATAATTTTACTGCTAACGGTAGTTGTCCTGGCGACCCTCATCCTGATCGTGGTGCGGCGGTTGATGGCTCGCGCCGATAAAGCCGGACAACAGGCGCTGGACCAGTTTTTAGCCGAGCCGCTGCCGGTTAAAGTCGCTTAATCAAGGAAATTTGATAGGGTGAAGTGATGCAATCCAAGTTTAATCTTCCAAAAATAACTCGCTGGGTTTTGCTGGCAGTCTGGGGGCTATTTGCAATATTCCCGGTCTACTGGATGATCATAACTGCTTTCAAGAAACAACGCGATATTTTTCAGGGACCATTCTTGTTTCCTTTCCTGGATTTTACCCCTGCCACTCAGTCCTGGGAGCGGGTCTTCGGTCAGGACCGGGACGACATTTTAAAGGGCTTGGGCAACAGCCTGCTATTTTCGTCGGTCAGCGCCCTGATTGCGGTGGTGCTGGGAGCTTTTGCCGCCTACGGCCTGGCCCGTTATACCTATAAGTACGGTCCCTACCGCAATAACGATTTGAGCTTTCTAATTGTCTCGCAGCGAATTATGCCGCCAATTGTAGCCGTGATTGCGCTCTTTACCATGTTCAGAACGGTCGGTTTAATTGATAGTCCCTTCGGAATGATCCTGGCTTACACCTGGTTTAACCTACCGCTTACTGTTTTCATCCTGACGGACTTTATGAAGCGCATTCCGCTTGATATAGAACATGCCGCCGCCATTGACGGATACAAGAAGTTTGCCCAGATCTGGAAAGTCGTTTTACCGTTGGCGATGCCGGGTCTGGCCGCCGCCTATTTGCTGTCATTTTTCTTTTCCTGGAACGACTTTATTCTGGCTTTGATGCTGACTTTTCAAAAGTCGTCAACTTTGCCGATTGTTATAACCAATATGAGCGCCCAGATGGAGCCGCGCTGGTGGCTGATTTCAGCGGTAGGAATTCTAGCCATCATTCCGCCAATGCTGGCGGTGATCGTGCTTGACCGCTTTATGGAACGCCAGGTTTTACACGGTGGAACAAGATAGTTGTAGAAAGGTCGCTTGTTATGAGTAGTGTAAAGCTTGAAGCTTTAACCAAGAAATATGGCGATAACCTGGCAATTTCAAACCTGAACCTGGAATGCCAGCAGGGTGAGTTCATCGTCTTACTGGGACGACCGGGGGCCGGTAAATCCACTACCCTTAAATTAATTGCTAATATAGAAGAACTTTCGTCAGGAAATATCTATTTTAACGACCAGCTTATTAATAATATTCCTACCGAAAACCGCAATGTGGCGATGGCTTTTGAATCCTATGCCCTTTATCCGCACTGGACGGTTCGCAAGAATCTCGAATTTCCTTTAAAGGCGCCGGGCCGCAACATCCCAGCCGCCGAACAGGAAGCCCGGATCCGGCGGGTAGCCGAACTGCTGGAAATTGCCCACTTGCTCGACCGCAAACCGAGCCAGCTTAGCGGTGGGCAGCGCCAGCGGGTGTCGCTAGGCCGGGCTTTAGTCCGACCAGCCAGTGTTACCCTGCTCGATGAGCCGATTGCTCACCTGGATGCCCGTTTGCGCCACTCGCTGCGGGGTGAGTTGAAACAGTACCAGCGTGAGCAAAACGCCACCACTTTTTACACTACCCCGGACTATGTTGAGGCGACGGCTATCGCAGATAAGATTGCGGTCTTAATTGACGGGCAAGTCCGGCAGTTTGCTACGCCGGAAGTCGTTTATGATGAACCGGCCGATATTGAGGTAGCCACTATTGTGGGCGACCCCAAAATGAATATTTTGCCGCTTGCGCCTGGGGCGACCCGCCTTGAGATTAACGAAGCCTGGTTGCAACTGCCGCCGCTCCCCCCGGAGGCCGGTTATATCGGTATCCGGCCGGTTAATATTCAGATTTTTGAGAATGCCCACCCGTACGCTATCCGAGGGACCGTCTATGTAACCGAGCCGATGGGCTATGAACAGGTAATCCGGGTAGAGGCGGGCGAACAACTGCTCAACATCAAGACCCTGCTCACTACCGGCACTTTTAGTATCGGCCAAACCGTCTGGTTACAACCGGATTGGACTACCATACATGTTTTCGATAGAAGCGGGCAGCGCTTGAAGGGAGGGTTTCACTAATGGCTTCCATTACCCTGGATAAAGTTGTTAAGCTGTACGGCAAAGTTACGGGGGTGGACCAGATTTCCTTGAAGGTAGCCGATGGTGAGTTTGTTTCCTTCTTAGGTCCATCCGGCTGCGGCAAGACTTCCACCATGCGGATGATTGCCGGTCTGGAAGATATTAGCCGGGGCTCAATCTTTATTGACGATAAACGGGTTAACGATCTTCCCCCGGCCGGGCGTAACGTAGCCATGGCCTTTGAAAATTATGGCCTGTATCCCCAGATGTCGCTTTTCCGCAATATCGCGTACCCGCTCTATGTCCGCAAGGTGTCGCCAACCGAAGTCGGGCGAGAGGTAGTGCGGATCGCCCGGCTCTTACACATTGAGGACTTGCTGGATAAAAAACCGAGTGATGTGAGCGGTGGAGTCAGGCAAAGGGTTTCCCTGGCGCGGGCGCTGGTCCGCAAGCCGACGGTCTTTTTGCTGGACGAGCCGCTGTCGCACCTTGACGCCGATTTACGCAGTTCCATGCGAGGCGAACTCAAGCGGTTGCACGACCTGAACGGGGCCACCACTATTTACGTTACTCACGACCAGCTTGAGGCTATGACCATGTCGGATCAGATCGCGGTGATGAACCTGGGTAAGTTGCAACAGGTCGGCACGCCCAGCGAAATCTTCAACCGCCCGGCCAACCGGTTTGTTGCCTCGTTTATCGGCGAACCGGCCATGAACTTGCTGCGGGGCCGGGTGGCAAGTACACCGGAAGGGGTTTTAATCACCCTCCAGAATACGCCTTTTGTCACCTTAAACAGGGAAACCGGCCAGGCCGTCCTTGAAACAGCCCGGCAAGAAGATGGTGTAATTGAAGTGGGGGTGCGACCGCCGGACTTTACTGTTGCCAGCCCCGAAAAATCTGGCTTACAGGCAAAGGTACGCTTCCGGGAATTTTTAGGAGAAACCGTCCTGCTTACCCTGGATACCGGGGCGGAACGCGTCCGGGTAGTTGCGCCCCGTGATACACAGGCCAGGGAAACTGATCTGGTTAGCCTGGTCCCCCGGCTGGACAGGCTGCATTTCTTTTCAATTGAAAGTGGAATGGCAGTTGCACATAGCGACTAGCAGGATCAGGCTGTTTTATTATTTATTTACCTTTATTCTACAACAAGGGAGGTTGTAATGGCTCAGAAGGTTATTATTGATACAGACATTGGCACTTATTATGACGATGCTTTCGCAGTTTTGTTGGCGGTGCGCAGCCCCGAATTAGAACTAATGGGAGTTACCACCTGCTACGGCGATACCGACTTGCGGGCTAAAATTGCCCGTAAGGTGCTTGACGTAGCAGGTCGGAGCGACGTGCCGGTCTTCAAAGGTATAGGCGAACCGATGAAAGGTAACGCCCTGATGTTCGGCTTCGAGGGCCAGAATATCCTTGAGCAGAACGAACAACTCAAATATAGCGACGAACACGCCGTAAACTTCATTATCCGCACGATCATGGAGAACCCAGGAGAAGTTACGGTAGTAACACTGGGTACGGTGAGTAATATTGCCGCTGCCTATTTGCTGGAGCCCAAAATTGCTCAGAACATCAAAGAACTGATCATGATGGCGGGGGTAGTGGTGCCAATCGTGGACGTAAAAGGGGTGCGCCGTTCCCCGGTGGAGGAGTACAACTTCAATAACGACCCCTTTGCCGCCCAGATTGTAGTCAACTCACCCATTCCTAAAGTGATGGTCCCGATTGATGTTACACTCAGGATTCCGCTCAAACCGGAGCAGATCGAACGCATCCAGCAGTCCAAAGACGAGGTTGCTAAGCTGGTAAGCGGCATTATCGAGGTCTGGCCGCCGCAAGAACGCCAGATTTATCTCTCGGTGGGTATTCCGACAGAACATACCGGGTTGTGGCTGCACGATCCGCTAACGGTGGCGGTAGCGCACGACCGGAGTTTCTGCGAGTTCACCAAACTGCATATTGCGGCTGAGTTTGCCGACACTACGGTAGAGCGCGACATGGTGATCAAACGGGACATCCTGCGGACTTTGCCCAGGAAACTACCCCCGAACATGGAGGTAGCGGTTGATGTGAATGCCGACCGCTTTACCGAACACTTCACTAACCGGATCACCAACCACACCTAAAGTAATACCTTTAATGGCGCATTCTTAATCCTAACCAAGCAGATAAAGAATGCGCCATTAAAGTGTTTTAGGTTGTGTGCTTGTACCAGTTTTTCAGGGTATTAATGGATAAGGCTACAGTAGTTTCTCTAATCGTAAATTCCAAACTGCTAAGATAAATAGCAGGAAACAAAACTGATGCAACCTCGAGATAGATGTCTACCGAATTTACATGGAAATAACGGTAGCCGAGTTTGTGGGCCTGCTGCCGCTCTCTATAGCATCAGCACAAAACCCCAACCAGGAGTGGCGTTATCGGCCAGGAACCGGACCGTTATTGACCTGCCCGGTAGATTAGCGCTCCAGAAATCTCGCTACTGCCCGCTAATGACCTGGATCTGCTTATGCCCAAACAATTTAAGGACGATACAGGCCTGGGCCGGGTTATTATTGCCCAGGTCTATCCGACTGAAATATAACCGGTTCATCTGCTCTTTTCTTCGTCCGGTTTGGGTTGCCTACTTTATAATATTGACGGGTGATTGTTGGGCAAGGATGAGGACTCTCTACCGTGATGGTCAACCGCGGTTTACCCTGCCAAATATGTCACCCTGGCTGGGATAGATCCTACTCTGCGGCTGGCTTTGTTCGACCAAGAGTCAAGTACCTGAACTGGTGCGACGTTGGAACTCGGTAGTGGGCAAGAAGGATATTGTCTGGCACCTTGGCGACTTCTCTTTCGGGAAACACAACCCTGTTATCCGAATAATGAGCGTAAGTACAGGGCTGACTTCGAACGAGTAACCACGGGAGTTGGAATCAAAATCGTAAAACTCCAATTGAAGCCCCGAAAGCAAAGGCGCTATACCAACGGTTGCTTGGAAGTGTAACAAGAGAAAATCTGGACCACTTTCGAGCGGCCGCTTTAGCGGAGTTTGAAGTCAAATCGAGACTATTACAACCTACAAAGACCACATCAAGGAATAAATCAAAATCTACCAGAGCCACGTGCCTGTTGTGTTAGTGGAAGCGGAGAATAATTTAAATTCCAGTATTTGGGTGGCCCAATCACGTTTACTTTAGAGGTGCCTGAGGCAGAAATTAAGGTTTTAGCTAACCTGGATACGAAAAATATCCATAACAACCCCAAAAATAGCACCAATAGTGTTTGACCGAAAGTAAATTACCTATAATTTCACAATAATCTAAGACATTGGGTTATGAGAAATAAATCACTTGTAGAGATTCTTCAAAATTATTTTCTGTCCCATTCGTTTTTAATTTCAATATGAGAATAACCTAAAACATTCAGCAATAAATCTAAGTAAGGGTGCCGTAACAATTGTGACTTAAATTTAATTTAGAGTCACTGGTTCCACTATGCCTATATTTCCCTCAAATTGTAAGGAGATACAACCCAAGAATATGTTGACTTGAAAGGAGGTTGATCTAAGAGAAAAGCTCAAATGAAAGATTGTTCGCTCCATCCGATAGACCAACGTTTGAAAGAAATGGGGAGAACCCGTACCTGGTTAGCAAAACAAATCGGGAAGACACCTCAGTGTATTGGTCTATATTGTAACTATAAAAAGCTCATAGTTCCTGAAAGTGGCTTTGCTAACTTAATTGGCCGGGTGTTATATGTCGATATAAATTATTTTGTCACCGATGTGTTTATGTGTCAAGGGGGTAAAGGCCTATATTACCTATACCTGTATCATTTTTACTAACGTCAGTGTAAAGCTGATTTGAAATCAGCTTTACACTGACGGATTAGTCGCAGACTAATCAAAAACTGCTCTTTAACAAACAAATACAAATAGTTCCCAGCTTTGCAACTTCAAAGCTGGCGTAAATGCTCTCTTGCAAGGTCAAGATTTATTTTTAACTGGACGCCACCATCTGTGTGGGTACGGTTGTCAACGACCCATCATATCTTAAACTACTCGGCGGCAGGTGTAATTTTGGCGTACTCGGCCAGCCTACTTCCTCTAACTCTGCTCCAAGTCCTAAGCGGTCTAATCGGCTTCGGACAAATTCGGCCGTACTCTGGCCGTGTCGCCCTTCAGGCTTGAGCTTACGCGACCAGATTATCAGCTTCAAGGCCACTTTTTCTGGAACAGCTTGTCGGTCAACTTCTCGCTTAAAGAGTACGTGCCAGACGGTGACCAAGAGTTTACGAGCTATCGCTACAATCGCCTTCTTTTTACCCATGCGCCCGGCCAGCTTGTCAAATCGTGCTTTCCAATGAGGATGGTGTTCGACCGCCGACCAGGCCGACTCTACCAAAGCTGTTCTTAACTCGCGGCGGCCTTCTTTAGTAATACCGCCAGTCTGATGAGTTTGGCCGCTAGAATGTACACTAGCTCCAAGACCGGCATAGCCCACTAACTTTTCAGCTGCGGCGAAACGGGTAATGTCGCCGATAGCAGAAAGGATGATCATGGCACTCACTATTCCAAGGCCTGGCAATTGTACCAGGTAAGTGGCAGCCTCAGCCCACTCGGTAGCCTGGGAAAGCTGGATCAGTTCGGTTTCCACTTCAGTAATTAACGGGCCGAGCGTGTCTAGCAGAGTTAAGTCCTGGCGCACTCGCAACTTTTCACACGGGTCAAGTTTCAACTCTAACCACCACTCCCTGTAACAAGCCGCAAAGGGAGTGGCCTTAGGTGGCACCAGGTTGTGACGATGTAACACGGCGTGTAAGCGATTGCGAGCCTGGGTCCGTTGGCTGATGAGGCGTTTACGGTGAGCGACTAAAGCTCGTAATTCGCGAACGTGATGTGGAGGCACCCAGACTTCAGGTACCATCTCAGCCTGCAGCAAGCGGGCCAATTTGTAGGCATCTTCCTTGTCAGTTTTAACCCTGGCGGCGGTGATAAGGCGAACCATCAAGGGATGAGCAACCGTGACAGAGCCGACCAGCGGTAAAATGAGGTCATAAAGATGCCAGGTATTAACGCTGGCTTCCATAACCACAGCATCGTCACTTTTAAGATTAGCCAGACACCAGCCTTCGAAACGGTCCAGGCTGATGCGAACAGGACCGATTACCGTTTTTTGTTTAGGATCCAGTCCGATCACTACCACGGTGCGTTTATCTATGTCCATGCCGATAAAACGCTGAGGTTGGAAGATAGCTGGCGGATCCGGGTCAAGTAAAGGCAGCATTAGCAGTAGTCTCCTTTCTAGCTCCAGACTTATTTTGAGCTGAGAGGCAAAACAAGAACCAAAGGCCTACGATCAGGATGAAGAACCGAGGGCAAGTGATTGCACACACCGATGCGAGCTTGACCATTTGAAGGTCATCTCAGTTAAGTACTTAGATTTCGGTTCATGCGCACTTTGCGTGAATTTGGCATGCCACCCTGGTTTTTCTAGGCTACATTACGGTGAAGCACCCGGGCCTTCAAAAGCTCAAACTTCCCTCGGCCGAACATGTCTCTTTTTATAGTTTTCAAACGATTCACCTGCCCCTCCACTTGGCCCTGGCTGACTTCTAAAGTCAAGCCGGCTTTCACAGTGGCAAAATCCTGTTTGATCCCTTTTGCAAAGCTGCCCAGTTCCATCAATTGCTCTTGCTGCACCTGCTGTTCGACGGCTAACAACCATTCTTCCAGTTTGTGGCCCTGCCGCTCTCGAACCATTTGGACAAATTCCAAACTCAACTGGTAAGCCATTTCTACTTCACTATCAAACGCTCTTAAATGGACCAGTAGTTTTTGCTGCTTTTCGGTTAAATCTTGTGCTCTTTTCAATATTACCCAGACCGCCTCCCGTGCACTCAACATTGGTTGGGGTTTTAGCTTCCGATTGGCCGCTGCCCCTTTTGTGGTTGAACCTCCTGAACCTGCGCCTGGTGGTCTGCCTGGCCCAGCTTTTTGTGGTTTAGGCACAGGATTATCGCGCCGGAATTTCGCCAGATACTGAGCTAACAAGGCCCACGACCCGCTGTAGCCTCGCTCCCTAATTTCCAGGAAAAGCGTTACTCCTTTGTAAACTCCTTCTTGCCACCTGGCGGTAATATAGGGCTTGTACAAATCCAGCTTACTAGGCCGGGAAGGCCGGGGAGTGTAGCGGGGCACTTTCTCAGAGTGCAAATACTTTTTTACAGTGTGCCGGCTGATTCTTAACTCTATAGCAATTGCTCGCTGGCTTAAACCTTCCGCGTTCAGGGCCTTAATATGTTCAAATAAGTAGTGCTTTCGGCTAGCATATTTGACCGGTTGTAGCGGAGCATCCTCAATTTGCTTTTCTTGTATTTCCTCTTTGCACTCGAGAAGGGTTAAGTCACAGGCCAGCCCTTCTTCATTTATTGAAATTTCCTCAACCCCCTTTTCAACTTCCAGCGGCACTTCTTCCGGCTGAATTAACATTTCCTGGCTGACACTACCTTTGAGCGGAGTAAGCAAACAGGCATTTTTACGCTCAAACATATTCTTGAGATGCTCTCCGAGGTTCTTTACGAGATGGAATTTATCAGCAACCTGAATTGCTTGGGGTGCCCCTCGACGGGCTCCATCGGCATAGCTGCTGGCCCGGTCTCGACTGATAATTTCTACTCCTGGATGCTTCTCCAGCCATTTGACCAAAGTTTCGGCCTTTCGATCAACGAGCAAATCTACCGGGCGGTGTTCTTCCAGGTCGACGAGTATGGTGCCAAACTCTACTCCCTTGCGGTACGACCAGTCGTCAACGCCTAAAATGCGAGGAGTAGCATATTCAGGTTCAGGTGTTTTGCGAATAAGGCGTAACAAAGTATCGCGGCCTACTTTTACGCCTTGCTTTAAGGCTAAACGGGCACCTGGTTTTCCTCCTAAAGCGAAAGCTAACTCTTTGAGAAAGCAAGATTGCCGAGTGGTGCGCCTGGCTTTTGGAGCAAGTAGGACTGGTACTTGTTCGGCGAATGTTCGTTTACTACATTGTGAATTGTCGCAAAAGAAGCGTCGTACGGTTAAACCAACCTCTACATTATGACCTGTAATAGGTAAATCAGCGGGATGTCGCACATACCGGCTATGGACACGTCCCGAGGTAAAACCGCAACTGGGACATTCACTATTGATGGTTGTGAAATGAGCTTGAAGGAAGAGACCACCCTCCTCTTCTATTTCATACCTATCAAGTTGAACTTGCCAGCGGGTAGGTAAAACAATTTCTTCCAACACCCTTTTGTATTTCTAGGAATAAGAACACATTTACTGCTTCCTAGATTATACTCTCGTGACAGTTCTCATCCTATTTGCTGGTACTTTCACGCAAAGTGCGCATGAACCGGAAAAGCGCACCGGTTTGTTTTAGAAAGTATTGAACCGGCCCATAGTTCCAATTCCGATCCGGAGACCGGTTCAATAGGTTCAGGCACAAAGGTGGTGCTTCACCGGCAAAAGAGAAGGGGACGCCAATATGTTGATCACATAAGCGCTGACCTCTCCAGGGTCGAAGGGGTCCACGCGTTAAAACCGGGAGAGTTTTATCTACGTGATTACAACGAGCGGGATTTAGTTGATGCCCTTGTCGACCAGGAACTAATTGAGCCGGTGGCAGATTACAGCCCGGTTATTAGTGGTTATGTCAGTTTCTGGGTTTACCGTATAACCCACAAAGGTTTGAAACATACCATCCAATCAGCGGAGTAAATTAAAATACCTGAAGAGAGTAAACTGGTCGTTTTGTTGCTTTAGCTAACAATCAATTTTTTCAAGCTAGGAGAGTTTTAGCATTGATTAGGGAAAACTCTCCTTATATTTAGATAATCACAGATTTTGTGGTTTCAGTTATTATCTGCCCAGGGAAGTCCGACCTTCAAACTTTAATCCGCTTTTACTCACCCGGCGGCTGATCCGCCTTTATTTGTTCTAACTTTGTCCTGACCGTTTCAGCGTTTCTCTGATCCACTGGGCTAAACTTTGCCGGGCCTATCGCTTCATAGTTTCGCAGAGTTTCCTGGTACAGTTTAAGATCTCTGGGATCGATCTTTTTCCGAGCACCTGAATTAAGAATTGAAATAACGGTTGCTACGGTCATATTCATCATAGCGATTGTTGTTACTCCTTTGTTGCTGCTGCTAACATACTTGCAAAGGTTGGCTGGGCGTTATTCAATACTTATACCAGCTACTTTTTAAAGATAAGTATACCTTATAGCTTCTTTCCATACTACATAAAGGCGCTTCAAGCGGCTAATTTTCGCTATTACGGCCGAGCTGAATTTGGATAAGTGTGCCGGCTTAATTACTTAGGTAAGGCAGAACCTAATGGTGATTAAGTATAGTTGAGTATAGGTAGAAAGGGTTCCTTTTATCCATCTCTATAAATCCTTCTAGGGCCAGGAAAATTGTGAACAAAATGGCAATAATTTTCCAGTAAGTTTGTAAAGAGTTATACAAGGTACGATTAGGATTCCTTTCGAATATCTTCTGCTTAAGCAAAAACCGGAATCATTGAACCAATTTTGCAACAATTTTCAGTTGAAATTGGTTCAATACCGGCAAAATAGGCTGTTGGATTTTTAAAACCCCCAAATTTTCTGTAATCGATATTCTTCCTTATAACAAAATTACTAATTGACAGCCTTGTTCGCTCCCCGTAAGGATCCGGTAAGACTTGAGGGTTAGAGTTAAGTTGCCCATGATAATAGATTGGTTTATCAAAGAACTTTATTGCAACCAATCTAACCCTTTTAAAAGAAAAGAGCTTTTGGTAAGAGTAAAAGGGACCAATCAAACCCGGAAATAGAAAGAGCAATGTTTATCTCTACTAACAATATCTCCATTATTCCTTTTTCTCAAAACCCTCCTGGTACCGGTAGGGCAAGGACTATACCTCGTGGGCAGAAAGGAGGCACCCCCTTTCAGTCTAATCAACGGAATAGGCTGAAAAATAAAAAAAGTGTATTCGTCAAAGGAGAACATCCTATTGATGTGCGGTTAAAAGAACTCGGGCTAACCCGTCATGATCTTGCAAAAAGAGTTCACAGAACCGCTCAGACCATCAATCTTTATTGCAACCGCCGCTTAATGATTGACCCGGATAGCTATCTCGGCCGAGAGTTCTGCCGGGTTCTTCAAACCGATTTTAGTTTTTTAATAATGGGCGTACGCAACAATCCAGGCTCGTAAAAGGGAAAAACAAATAACCAGCGGCGAATAATTCGCCGCTTTTATTTTCTAAAGAAAGAGCACTTTTATTATCTAAAAGTAAAAGCATTTGAAGAAAGAGCATGTGGGTTTATCCTGTTTCAGGATAAAGAGAGAGTTTTCTAAGTATCCCAACCTCAATAAACCTCTAAACTTGGGTTTTAAAAGGCCGCCCTATGAAAGCTGGGCCATCGAACCGATTTTTAAGAAAAAGTAATTCACCTATCGCAATTACCGGTTTCCAACATAGCATAAACCGCTTTCCAGTTAATAATAGCTAAATACGCTGCCTGGGGCGGCCTCGGCCGCGCTTAATTGGATGCTGGAGTGGAAGAGTCGCCAGGGGTGAATTGACCCGCTGGACCTGGGCGAGATGTTCGGGATTTTGCTGGACGTAAATCTGGGTCGTGGTAACCGAAGTGTGGCCCATCAGCTCTTTTAGGTCAAAGACAGATACCCGGCTGGCCATAAGGGTAGCAAATGTATGCCGGAGACGGTGAGCGTGAAACTTCACTCCGCTCTCTTGAACTATTTTCCGTACCACTTGGCTAAAACCGTTATAAGATAGCTCTTTGCCTTCATGGGTCAGCCAAAGGGCTGTTTCAGCCGCTTTAATACCCTCGGATCGGGCTACCCCGGGATAGAGCGAATGCTGCAAATAACGCCTTAAGGTGTCACGGCAGGGCTGGCTGAAAGGCACCAGGCGTTGACCAGTCTTTCCTCTCACCACACAGCGATTTTGATCCAGGTTCAGGTTACCCAGTCGTAAAGATAGCAGTTCGCCTTTTCGGATACCGGTATCCAGGAGGAAAGAGATCATCGCCAGGTTGCGGATACCCGGGAAAGTCTGGCAGAGGTCAGGGTCGGCCAGGTAGTCGAAAAGACGGGCCAGCTCTTCGGTCTCTACTCGCTTGATGATACGGTCCTGTTTGTGGCGGTTTGTGAATTTGACGCTCTTATTAAAGGGAGTTTGTTCAATATACTGCTCGCGCTCCAGCCAGTTGAAAAAGGCTTTTATGGCACGACCATAAGAATTAACCGAGAAAGGGGAGAGTTCAAACTTATTCTTTGCTCCTTTCTGAGCAATCCCCCACCGAAAGGCTTGCGGTTCGCGCAGGTAAGCCGCAAAAGCCCGGGCTTCTTTGGTGGTAACGTAGCGGGGATGGACGCCCAGTTTCTCGGCGTTTTTGGAGTAATCAACCCACCACCACCGAAACTTGGGCAACTTTGAAGTGTAGTCGGAAAGAGTTTTAGGGCTGAGGCCATCGGCCCGGCACGAGATCACAAACTCATCAATCAGGCGGTTAAAAGGACACTCCTGGGTAGCAGGGAGCGGTAAGACTGCCAGGGCCCCTCTTGAAGCGGGAAGGGGGGCTGAGGAGGAAGCGGTTGAGGAGGAGTCAGTCTTTACTACCTTAGTTGAGGTAGCCGGGGAAGGGCTGGCGGAAGAAGGGCCGGCACCACAGGAGGCACCGGGAATTGATGTGGCAGAATCAGAAAAACCCTTCGAATTCCTGGTATTTTTCGGAGGGATTTTTTGAGAGACATTTGCTCTGGTTATCATTTTTCACCCCTTTTTTGAGGGGCGACGCAACAAAACAGTCTCTATTCAGGGCTTTGCAAAAGGGAAAAATGGATCGCCAGAGACTCGAACTCTGAACCCACTGATTAAGAGTCAGTTGCTCTGCCAGTTGAGCTAGCGATCCATAAAGGCAAACGGAATTATACAGTACCCCGGCCCTAAAGTCAACGTTATTTAGGGCTTAACTCTAAAGATTTTAGCGATGTTTGACCACCGTTAGCGCCTGCAAACCCAGCCAGAGACCCAGCATTATCGCGGTAGTGACAATAACGTAAGGCATCAGGGTCCAAAGCCCGGCCTGTTCGGCCAGGTTCCCGGCTATCCAGGGTAGTAAAGCCGCACCCATGCTCCCCAGGCTGATAACAAATCCAATTGCGCTACTCCGCAGCGAAACCGGCAGCAGGTCTGAGATTATTGCGATAGTGGTCGGAAAAATCGGGCCAAGGCTAAACCCGGCCAGCAACAGACCAAAGGCCGAGACCCAGGTTGCGGGGAAGACCCAGATGATTAACACCCCGGCGACCACCCCGACCAGGCATAGCTGAATCAGCCGTTTGTTGCCCAGCCGTTCGGCCAGGTTAGCCAGGGTTAGCCGCCCGATGGTCAGGCCCAACCAGTAACCCGTAATAAAGTAGCCCGACAAAATGGTCGGTTCGTGCCGCCACTCGGTCAGATAGCTATACGACCAGTTGCCCAGGCTTACCTCGGTGCCAACATAAAAGACCAGGAAAAAAGCCGCAATCCAGATAAGCCGCATCTTAAGGATCTGACCCAGGGGGTTCCCAACCGGTTTTGCCTCTGTTTCGGTTTGGGTATCACCTGTACTGGTGTTGTATAGAAGGGCGAAACCAGCCAGCGCTAATAATCCCAGGGTTATCCAGACCAGGTAAGTTAAATTCCAACTCAGGTTGAAAGCCAGGATGGTCGAGGCCACCGCCGGGCCGAGGAGTGCCCCAATCCCGTAAAAGGCATGCAGAAAATTTAGCAACCGGGCCGGGCGGGGCAGTGAGGCGACATATGAGTTCAACCCGGCATCTATCATGGCAATACCGCACCCTATCAAAAGCCAGATAACCGCCACCACCGCGAAAGGTGGGGTCAGGCTGACCGTGACCGCCCCGGCCAGGAAGATGCACACCCCCAGCATCAAGAAGGCTTTGTGACCGAGCCGCTCGGTGAGTGGTCCACTGCTGAAGGCCGCCAGCAAATAGCCGCTGGTCCCAAACAAAAAGATGAAACTAACCGTTCCTTTGTCAATCCCGTAAAACCCGCGCAGGCTGGGAATAAGGACACCCACGCCCCCTTCCGCCGCGCCAATCAGGATAAAGGCGAAAAAGGCCAGGGCGATTTGAAGTTTGAGGGAAGTGGTCCGTGCGGAAGTGGTCGGGCCGTTGATTGTTTCTGCCATCGAATTTAAGTTACCCCTATTTTTCGACCTGTCAGGTTGGGTTGTGAGAAAACCTTGACCGGGCAGGTTTGCTTATTTACAATGCACCTGTATATAATAACCGCAAAAACCAGAATAATCAATGGGTTAAAAACGCATATAAACGCAGAAAGACGCTAAATCTAAATGCTTAAAGAAGAAAGACAGCAACGTATCCTGGAGATTTTGCGGCGTGAAGGCAAGGTAATGGCCTCGGCTCTCAGTGATAAACTTGAGGTTTCGGAAGATACCATACGGCGCGACCTCAACGACCTGGCCGAAGAAAAATACATCCAGCGCGTCCACGGTGGTGCCCTGCTGAGAGCGCCCGAAACGGCTAATTTTATAGCCCGCCAGCACCAGGGGGCCGAGGTTAAGGCCGGGTTAGCCCGGGTAGCCGTACAGTTTATCCGGGATGGGCAGGTTATCATCCTGGACGGGGGCACGACCAATTTACTGGTTGCGCAAAATCTGCCGCCCGGTCTACAGGCGACCATTATTACCAACAGCCCACCTATAGCCGTGGCCCTGGCTGATTATCCTAAAATCGAGGTGTTCATGCTGGGAGGAAAAATCTATAAGAATGCCCAGGTCACGGTTGGTCTTGATCCTGTTGATAAATTGCGTAGCTTTCGAGCTGATATTTTGATTTTGGGGATATGTAGTCTTCATCCTGAGGTTGGCATCAGCGTGCCAAATATGGACGAGGCCGAGGTCAAACGGGCCATGCTTGCCAGCGCCACCGAGGTCGTGGCCCTGGCTTCCGAGGAAAAACTCAATACCGCCGCCCAGTACATTGTCGGGCCTATCGGTGAAATTACCCACCTCGTCACCGAAAGCGGGGTTTCGGAGGAAATATTAGACCCTTACCGGGCCATTGGCCTCACGGTTTTGCGGGGTTAAAATGGAAAAGGTCTTGCCAATAATATAATCAGCAAGACCTTATTCCAAACTCCTATAAATTAGGAGTCTTTATCACGGGGCGGGTTTGGGTCGTTACCGTAGCTATCCCTGCTCCGAATCTGGCCGTTCTGACCGTGGATTAAGAGCTCAGATTGCTGGTTCCGAGCAATCTCACGAGCCGCAGCAATAGCTTCTCGTTGAGTATTGTGAAGGCTACTAGCACGGCTATTTCCTTCACCCTGTACTGCCCATTGTTCCCCACCATTTCGAGGAACTACATGTTGATTTTTAGCCATTTCTTTTTCCTTTCCTAAAATGGCTATTAAGAAAAGCCGTTAAGAGACAAACTAAAGTTAGGCATTCTAAAGCTTGTCTTCAAAATTGCTATTCTTATTGCAGATAAAAGGAGGAACCGTCAGAGTGGGTACGACTCAGAATAATAAAAAGAATTGCAGTAGTTCCGAAGTTGTGACATAATTGATATGTTCCAAATATCAAATTAACACAAGGGTATTCGACTTAAAGAAACTCTTTGTTAATTTCCGAGCCGCCTTGCCTATAAACTCTATGGGCATGCTATCTTTAGCTACTAACTAATGATAGCAAGGGCGGTTCTTTTTGAGTAACTGAAAAACCTTCGTTCAAAATAAAGTTTCCTATTACTCAAATAGAGTATACTTTAGGCTTATTTCTCTGTCAACTCTATATTTAGTATTGGGCAAGGACATCTATATACTCTATATGTATTATAGGGTTTCTTTACGGGTATTTAAATAGATTATTTAAAACTTAATTTAAGGACTTGGCTACATTCAGCAAGGGCGACATAGCTGCGGTCGATAACGGCGGTCATCCGTACAAAGCCGTGAATCTGCCCGTCATAGCACGAGACTTTTACCGGCACCCCGGCCTCGGCCAGCCGTTCCCCGTAAATCTCGGCTTCATCAACAAGCGGGTCGAACTCCGCGGTCAGGATAAAGGCCGATGGCAAACCGGTTAAATCGGCAGCCAGCCCCGGCGAGACCAGCGGGTTTTCGATGTCGGCTTCGTCGCGAATATACTGCTCCCGGTACCATTCCATGTCCTCTTCGGTCAGGGCGTATCCGGTACCGTTGCGCGCCATCGAAGGAGTTTCCAGCCGCAAATCGGTAATCGGGTAAATCAAAAGTTGCAGGGCCAGGTCGGGACCGCCTCTATCCCGCGCCATAAGGGCCAGGGCCGCTGCGAAGTTCCCGCCCGAACTGTCCCCACCCACCGCCAATCGGGCCGGGTCAACATTTAGCTCGGCGGCGCTAGCGGCCAACCAGGTCAGGACCGCGTAACAATCCTCAAGCCCACTCGGAAATTTGTACTCCGGTGACTGGCGATAATCCACCGACACCACGATACATCCCGCCCCGTTTGCCAGGCTCCGGCAGATAACCTCATGCGTATCCAGGTCACAATTGACCCACCCGCCGCCGTGACTGTAGAGCAGGGCCGGGAAAGGTCCGCTCCCGGCAGGCGTATAGACCCTGACCGGTACCTGCCCGGTTGGGCCGGGAACAACCAGGTCTTCAACTTTGGCTATCGCGGGCGGCTCACCGGATAGGGCAAAACTCCCCGCCCTGGCTTGCTGGCGCACTTTTTCGGGGCCGAGTTCGTATTTGGAAGGAATATTTAGCGAAGCCAGCCTTGCAAGATAAGCCTGGACCTGGGGGTCGAGTGACATGGGCGTTTCCTCTGTTTACGGATAAACATTGTTTGGTATAAAGTAGGACCATAATAACAAAATCTCTAAATCTTGGGAAAACTTTTCCCTTATCGCTCAAAACAAAAATGGCCCGGCGTTATACCGGACCACTTTTTTATATTGAAACGAGACTATTTTAGCCAGGTATTGAAAGCGCCCGTATCGAGCGTGCTTTGCAGCACCTTACCATCCTTCGACCAACCCAGGTATTCGACCTTGCCGGTCTCTTTTAGGGTAGCGACTGTCTGGCCGGTCTTGTCAACGACCAGGGTATTCTGACCGCTGGCCGCGACCGCCAGGAGGTTGCCATCCGGCGACCAGGCTATCCCGATTTCGCTTAACTGACCGACTTTGATGGTAGCCGTAGAGTGGCCGCTTACCACATCCCACACCCGCACAGTGTTGTCAACCGAACTGCTTGCCAGGGTCTTGCTATCGGCGGACCATGCCACCGCCAGGACGATGTCCATGTGGCCGACCAGGGTCACGTAGGGTTTGGCCGCTTTAGCAAGCAGTTGCTGCCGGTTAAAAATCCACAGGTTGTCGCTAGGAGCCGCCAATCCGACCGCCAGGGACTGACTGTCCGGCGACCAGGCCAGGCTGTTGGCGGAAGCCTTGGGCAATTGGTCATAAGTGGCGACCACTTTGCCATCCGGCTGCCACAGTTGCAAGGAGAGCGGCCCGACCACGTTACCGTTCTCGACTGTCGCCGCAATAAGCTGGCTGTCCGGCGACCAGGCAATCCGAATGGGTGGAATAGAGGCATTTTGCATCAGCCGCTGGACCGGCTTGCCGTTTTTGTCCCAGAGTTGCAGGTTAAAAGCGTCATTCTGGCCGTTATAACTGTGGCTGGAAGTCAGGAAATAGTTGCCATCGGGCGACCAGTTGATAATATCCACTTCCTCGGTCAGCCCGGCCAGCTGGGTCTTTAACTCACCCTGCGCGGTCCAGAACTGCACCTGTGACGTTACACCTTCCGGCCCGGCTTTCTGCTGGTAATAGTAGCTTACAGCCAGGGTCTGGCTATCCGGCGACCAGGACAGCAAAGCCCAGGTAACGCTGCTTTTGTACTGGGCCGGCAGGTCAACCGTTTTAACGAGGCTGCCATCGGCGGTCTTAAAAAGTTTTACCGTCCCTTCCTCACTAATAGCGACCATTTGGCTGTCCGGGGAAGCGGCTACATTGGTATGGCCGGGGACTTCCGGTACGGATGGGTTGGCCCCGGCGTTCGGATTGAATTTGATGCTGCTGACAAGTTGGCCGCTAAACCCGGCAGAATTAGCCGCGGCTGCCGCCGTGGTAACCTCGCCGGTCGGTTTGGCCGGGACAGTGGGGGTCGGTACTGCCGTAGGTACAGCCTGGGTGGCCTTTGCACCTAATTGGCCCTGCGGCTGGCTGGCGGTGTTCGGTGAGGTATCGGGCCGGTTGGCGATGGCGAGAGCCAGCACCAGCACCGCTACCAGGCAGGCCGTCACCAGGCCGCCGACCAGAGCCCGGTAAAAACCGCGCTGCCGGGTCGGGGGTAGAGTTACCAAATCTTCTTCCTCACGCGTGGAGTATTCCCTCATAAAAACATTCCCTTTCTTTGCCGGGTTTGGGGCCAACCTGAACCACGCAGCCAGCCTATCGGTCAGCCGTTCGGTCAGGGTTGGGGTCCGGTAAACTTCATGGTGGGCGGGCAAAGTGGGAGAGGCTGTGCGGCTGGCCGCCCGGGTCGGTAGGGGCAGTTTGAGCGGCGGCAGTTCAAGCTGGCGCTGGTAGGCGACCATGACGGAGCGCACGTTCCGGCCTATTTTCTGCCACTCCTGTAACTCGCGCTGGCAGACCAGGCAACCGGGCAGATGAGCTTCCACCAAAACTCGGTCGGGCAGGTCAGCCGTCCCGGCAGCGTAGAAAGGCAATAAATCCGTCACCTGGGTATGGTCGTTTTTCACTCAAAATCCTCCCTTACCTTAAAAAACTTGCGTAAATTGGTCCTGGCTCTTGATAAACGGCTCTTGATGGTGCCGGGCGCTACCCGCATGACCTGAGCCACCTCCGCCTGGGAAAGCTCCTGGAAAAAGAGCAGTTCGAGCGTTTCGCGCTGCTCCTCCGGCAATTGCAAGAGGGCTTCCTGCAAAGTTGCGCCGTCCAGGCTCCTTTCCAGGAGTTTCTCCGGCGAGACTCCGGCCAGGCCGGGCATTTCCGGGTCGAGTGGGTCAGGTCCGGGCTTGCGGCGGGTGTAGGCATTCACGGCCTGGTTCCGGGCGATTGTAAATAGCCAGGTCTTGACACTACTTCGACCCTGGAAGTTACCCGCGCCGTTCCAGGCGGTCAGCATAACATCCTGCAATACTTCCTCGGCCCACTGGCGGTCGTGCAGCCTGGCCGTCAGGTAGACCAGGAGCAAACTGCCGTAGCGGGCGTAAAGTAGATTTAGCGCCTCGACCCGGCCTACTGCCATCTCGCGCAGTAAGGCCAGGTCGGATTCGTCAGGGTGGTCATTTAACACAAGGGTGGTACTGTTTTTTTCCAAGCCTTCTCCTTATTACCCTGGATTGTCGTAGGAAGGGTAGCTACTCCTCACCAGTATAGTCACAAAAAAGCGCGAAAGGGTTCCCAACTTTTATAATTCAATTCTTAAAATTAGTTCCGGTTTTCACGAAATATAAAAGGTGGTGTTAGTTCCTTGATTTTTTAAGGCTGGCTTTAAGCTGGCTATTCAAATTGATTCAAACTCAATTTTAGTGTAAAATAGCAACTCGGCGGCAAAGGCCCGCCAGGTTTATTGCCGTGAAATTTAAAAGGTTAGGATTTAATGGACACAACCAAAGAAACAACCTTGAAAGTAACGCCGGAGCAACTGGAAAAACTGGTGGAATTCGTCCGCCGTAGCGGTCGTCCCCAGACCCTGGAAGCTCTGACCAAACGTTACATCGAGTTACTAAAGGATGAAGCCAGCCACCGCTAATAATCGGATGACAATGAGGGTGGGGCTTTCCGTAGCTTTATTTTTAAGTGAAAAACCAGTGAGCAATCCGGGCGGCAGCCCGCTCCGGTCGCAAAACGGTTGTTTACCACAAGCAGTGAGACGAGAGGATAAACTGCCTCTATGATGCAAACAAATATGCCCAAGCTTGAGTTGGGTGGCACCAAGGAAGAGCAAGAGTTGGCCGGTCAGGTTTGGAACTTGATGCGGATGCGCGGTTTCTCCTATGCCGTAACCCGGCCTATCTCTTTAACCCTGGAACAACTGGCCGAGTATTATGCCGGGCAGAAATACCAGGGCCTGGATAACCCGGCTGAACTCGCCCCGCTTATAGACAAAGCGTTATCGGCCAGCCCGGTGGTTTTCTTGCGCGAGGAAACCGAAACAGACGATGCTTCCGAAGCGGAAGATTCCGCCGCGGCCAACTCCCTGATAACCTTTAAGACTACCAAGAGCGGCAAAGCCCCGGTTAGCGAAAACCTGGACCAGCATAGCTTCAAGACGCGCCTGTTCCAGGATGCCAAGCCCGTTACCCAGGAGACCGACGAGGAAGCCGCCCGCCCGGCGGAACACCCGCAGCCGACCCATTCGTTGAACCTGCCGGTCGCTGCGACCCAGCAGCCCGCCCCGGCCACTCCGGTCCAACAACCGGCGGCTCGCCCGGCGACCCCGGCACAGCCTGCTCCGACCGCCGCTCAACCGGTCCGCCCGGCCCCAGCGACCCCGGTCCCGGCTCAACCGCCTGTGGTCCAACCGGTGCGCCCGGTCGTCCAGCCTACTGCGGCCCAGACCCCGCCCCCGGTGGTGGCCCAACCGGCCCGCCCGGCAGCCTCGGCCCCGTCTATCCAGGTTACGCCGCCCCCGGCCCTGGCCCCGACCCCGGTTTCGAGCGGACCTATCGAAATTACCGTGGCCGACGGTGTGACGGTGGACCTGAACCGGCCTTCCGCCGATGTACTGGCAGATGCTGGCGATTACTTCGCCTCAGCCCTGGCCCCGGCCCTGGAAGAAGACTTCCGGTTTATCAATTTTGCCAATAGCTACTACCTGGAAGACATCACCGGGCGTTACAACAAAGGCGACTTCCGGCGTATCCGCGAATACATGCAGGATAACGAAGGCCCGGTCAGCGATACCGCGATGCTGGCCGACCTGTGGGGTAAACGCACCACCGACGCCGATTACGAGGCGACCCGGTTCGCCCTGAACTTCCGGCTCTTCCGGGAAAAGAAAGACTTCGAGTTCGTAGGCGCTGCCGACGACTTTGTCTGGACCGCTCCCGGTCTGCCTCAGATTGGCAACCCGCGCCACAAAGCGACCGAAATCGGCACCGATTACAAGTTCCTGGAAGACCCCCAACTGGTTGATCCTTCGGAAGTTACCGAGGAAGACGGTTACAAGGTCTGGCGGCACATGCTGACTTTCTACGAATATGAAAACGGTGTGCTACCCTACGACAATTCTTCCCGCGACATGTTCCCGGCCCCGCTCCTGGAGGAGCAGAAGTCGCTGGTGCTGCGTTTCGAAGCGCCCCAGTTGTACTTCACCTACACCGCCGAACTGCGCTACCCCACCGGTAGCCGGGGCGGTTGGGTTGGAGGCCTGGAACAGTTCTTCGAAGAAAACCTGGTTCCGGGCGCGGTGCTGGTTATCCGGCAGGGTGACAAGAGCAACCACTTCACGATTGAGTACGAACAGAGCGACGAGCAGAACGCCAACGTCCTGTTCTACGACGAGCGCCGCCAGAAGTTTGTCTTCCGGCCCATCGTCTTCGCCTGCGAAGTCATCGGGGAAGGCTTGCTGACGCCCGACCGCTACGCCAAGTTAAACGGCCAGAAACGGTTGGAAGATAGCGACCGCAAGAAGACCGACCAGGTTGTCGCGCAGTCGTTTGAATACACCGGCCAGAAATCGTCCCTGGGCTTCTACGCGTTGCTGGACGACCTTTACCCGGTCGCCAACATCGAACGGCCTTTCAGCCGCAACTACCTGCGCCAACTCCTGGCTCACGGTAACTCGATGTTCCAGCCCGACGAATCCACCCCGGACGCTTTCTACTACAAGCCTCCGCAGTCCGGTTTCCGCCGCTAGGAGTAAAATATGAAGGGCCGCCCAACCAGGCGGTCCTTTTCTTTACACAAATTAATTTATTCTTATTCAATTCTTAAACCAATCCTAACTTTTCTAATACAAAATCTCGCATTAAGTAGTAAAATAGACAAACTGGTCTTCCTTTGACTGGTGTTAACGTAGGAGTAAAATAAAGCGACTGGTCTTTTCTTTGACTGGTGCTAAATTCCTGCCCTGTTGCCTTCCAGAGGCAAGCCGCGCAGTAAAAACGAAACGAAAGAGAATTTATGGCCACTGCAACCCTACCCCGCAGAAGTGAAATCGCCCTGGAATATACCTGGAACCTCGAAAGCATGTACAGCGACAATTCGCTCTGGGAAAAAGATTTCGAATTGGTCGGCGAACGCCTGCCCGGTCTCGAAGCCTATAAAGACCATCTCGGTGATTCGCCCAAAACGCTCCTGGGCGCCCTCAAAATGCAGGATGAACTTGGCGTCAAACTCGAACAGTTGATAGTCTATGCCAACATGCGCAAAGACGAGGACAATACCAATCCCGAATACCAGGCCCTGACTGACCGCGCTATTGGCCTGTGGTCGCAACTTTCGATGGTGGCATCCTTTATCACACCCGAAATCCTGGCCCTCCCTGACGAAAAACTGACCGAATTACTGGATGGCGAACCGGGACTTCAAGTTTACCGCCAGTATATTGACCAGTTGCGCCGGGAGCGCGAACACGTCCGCTCGGCGGAAATCGAGGAAATCCTCGCCCAGACCCTCGAACTCTCCCAGGGACCGAGCAATATTTACGGGATGCTCTCCAACGCCGACCTGAAATTCCCGACTATCATTGACGAGGATGGCGACCCGGTCGAGCTGACCAAAGGCCGCTACATCGAATTTTTGGAAAGCTCCAACCGGCGGGTCCGCAAGGACGCTTTTGAGGCTTTCTACGACACCTTTGGCAAATACAGCAACACCATAGGGGCTACCTACGCCGCCTCGGTCAAGAAAGACATCTTTTACGCCCAGGCCCACAACTACAAAAGTTCGCTTGACGCGGCCATGAGCCCGGAGAATATCCCCCAGGAGGTCTATTCGACCCTGGTCGAGACGGTCAACCGGAATTTGCCGGTGCTGCACCGCTATATCCGGTTGCGCAAAAAGCTTTTGGGTCTGAACGACCTGCAAATGTACGACTTGTACACCCCGCTGATTCCTAACGCCAAAAAGAAGATTCCCTACCAGGAATCGGTCGAAACGGTCCTCAAAGCCCTCCAAATCCTGGGTGACGACTATGTGGCCGAGGTAGATAAAGGCATCAAATCGCGCTGGATTGATGTTTACGAGAATGTCGGCAAGACCAGCGGAGCCTATAGTTCCGGTTCTTACACCTCCCAGCCCTATATTTTGCTGAACTACCAGGATAACCTGGACAACATGTTTACCCTGGCCCACGAACTCGGCCACTCGTTGCACAGCCTGTATACCAACCGGACCCAGCCTTTTGTCTATGCCAACTACAGCATCTTTGTGGCGGAGGTCGCCAGCACTACCAACGAGGCCCTTTTGACCCACTACCTCCTGGACCGGACTACCGACAAAGAAATCAGGACTTACCTGATTAACAATGAGCTGGAAAAATTCCGGGGCACCCTGTTCCGCCAGACTATGTTTGCCGAGTTTGAACTGGAAGCGCACAACCGGGCCGAGGCCGGGCAAGCCCTGACGCCAGATGTACTCAACGACCTGTTCTTCGAGCTTAACAGCCGCTATTACGGGCCGGAAGTCCTGTACGACCGCCGGATAGCCACCGAGTGGATGCGGATTCCGCACTTCTACAACGCTTTCTATGTCTATCAGTACGCCACGGGTATTTCGGCGGCGACCGCGCTCTCCCGCCAGATTATCCAGGAAGGTGAACCAGCCCGGCAGCGTTATCGCCATTTTCTGACTACCGGCGGCTCGGACTACCCGACCAACCTCCTGTATAACGCCGGGGTGGATATGACCACGCCCCAACCGGTCCAGCAGGCCATTGACTATTTTGGCGAATTGCTCGACGAAATGGAGCAGCTTACCGCCTAACCGGCGGCAGCCGAACGGCCCGGATAATTTCGTTTTCCGGGCCGTCTTTCATGTTTAAATAATAGAGAAATCTCATAAGAAAAGACTTTATAACTAAGGTTGGTATTTTCTAGAAAGCAAAACTGGCTTGGCATCACCTGAAAACTGTACGACCGCCGTTATTTATCACCCGATGTACGATGGCCGGGGCTTTTCCCGCATAGACCGGAGTTGGGGCCGCTACCGACTGGGCACCGACAAATTTGCCGAACTGGGCTTTATCCGGCCCGGTTCGCCCGACCACCCAATCCCTTACAACCCTGTTTCCTTCCGGCCTGACCTGGACGAACCTTTTCTGCCGGTGGTTTCCAGCCGCGAGGCCAGCGAGGCCGAGCTTTTAATGGTCCACAGCCCCGAACATGTCCGGCACGTCAAAGAGATGGATGCCCAGGGGACCGGCATGTTCGACCGCAACGATACCCCGGCCTGGCCGGGCGTCTACCGTCGGGCGGCCCTGGCGGTGGGCGGCACCCTAGTCGGGGCCGAACTGATTGGGAGAGGCCACGCCAACCACGTCTTTCACGGGGCCGGGGGTCTGCATCACGCCCACTACGACCGGGTATCGGGCTTTTGCATCTTTAACGATATTGTCGCGGCAGTCCGATACTGGCAAAAAAACTTTGGCTATGAACGGATTGCTATCCTGGACGTGGACGGCCACCACGGCGACGGCACCCAGAGCTTGCTCTACCAGGAACAAGTCCTGAAGGTTTCCATCCACCATTACGATGGGCGCTTTTTCCCAAAGACCGGGGCGCTCGGCGAACGAGGAAGTGGACCAGGTTGGGGGTATACCGTCAATTTGCCGTTACCCCGCTTTTCCACCGACGAAGAATACTTGCCCTTACTGGAAATTGCCTTCGAGCAAATCGAGGCTTACCGGCCCCAGGCGATTATCCTGCAATACGGCACCGACGCTCATTTTATGGACCGCATGACTGGCCTTAAAATCTCCACGCGGGCCTACGAGCAAATATCCGAAGGAGTCCACGAACTGGCCCACCAATTGTGTGAAGGGCGGTTGCTGGTCGTGGGCGGAGGCGGCTACGAACCGGACATGGTCGCGCGGTGCTGGGGGATTTTGCTGGCAAACCTGAGCGGAAAACGCGCTCAACTCGGCCCACGCTATTCCGACCTCTACGACGACCCACCCAAAATACCGGAGCCCGTTCCAGAGGCGGTAAACGAGGTAACCCGGCTATTGCAAGTAATTAAACAGATGCTATAATTAAAACACTTTCTTTGGTGCGATGGTTTCCCGTATCTTTCTTAGTTAAACTCATAATATTCAGTCCCCCAAGTTAAGGTATGGATACTACAATGACGAGCCATATTGCTATCATGAGTCATAGGAGCCTTCTGGATAAAATCTTTGCAGGTGAAAAAACCATCGAATCGCGGTTTAGCCGGGTCAAAAGTCCCCCTTTCGGCCAGATAACCGCCGGAGATAAAGTTTATTTCAAACTTAGCGGCGGCCCGGTGTTGGGTTACGCCAGGGTTGCTCAGGTGGAAGAGTTTGAAAATTTAACCCCTCAACAGATTGAAGACCTTACGACAAAATACCGGGCTGAACTGGCTTTATCCGAGGACTTTCTAGCCAGGAAAATGGAGTCGAAATTTGCCAGCTTGCTTTTCCTGGAAGATGTGACAACTTCCGAACCCTGGACCTTCAAACAGGAAGGCCGGAGCGGTTGGATTGTCCTCAATACAGACGGTAGCGAGGAAGGCGAACACCCTTTCGCTACAACCCATCTCGCGGCCATTACCAAACAAGATAATCTAAATGGTAACCCACACCGGGTTAACAGGCTGGGCATGGCCGATTTTTAAGGTTGGTTTGCAAAAATGCCGGGGTAGCTTAACCGGTTATTTTTTCCATTTACCTGTCCTGGACCCAGAACTTTTAGTGCCCCTAACCGTTTATTTATTTAGCGGTCTGGCACAGTTTTGGTCTGCCTATTTCCTGCCCGCCAGACAGGTATATCCGGCCTCGCTGGTTAAAAACTTAAACAGGTTGAAATCTCAATCGAGTAAAAAGTAAAGGACAAGGCTTTGATAAAGTTTTATCAAGAAAGGACTGGCGCTCACCATGGACTGGGGCAAATCTGGTTGGCGCTGTTGCTGGCAAGCCTGATTTGCGGGGTTGTCGCCGGCCCGGTCGTCCCGGCCCGCGCCGAAACCTCCATCTATTTCAAAGAAACAAACCTCACTCTTTCGGACGAGCATCATTTTCTGAGTTACTGGCAGAACCACGGCGGCCTGGCCCAGTTCGGCTACCCGATTACCCCTGAAATCCTGGAAGTCAATCCCGCCGACCAGAAGACCTATATCGTGCAGTGGTTCGAGCGCAACCGTTTCGAGTATCACCCCGAATTCAAAGGCACCCAGTACGAGGTCTTGCTGGGGCTGTTGGGGCGCCAGCTAACCATCGGGAGGGAAAACGAACCGCCCTTCAAGAGCGTGCCGGACCCCCACGCTCCCGGTTTTTCCTATTTCCCTCAGACCGGACACACCCTGGCAAACTCGTTCAGAGAATACTGGGAAGCCCATGGAGGTCTCTCCCTCTTTGGCTACCCCGTCACCGAAGAATTCCAGGAGATGAGCACCAACGGCCAGGTTTATACAACCCAGTGGTTCGAGCGAGCCCGGTTTGAATATCACCCGGAGAATAAAGGCACCCCTTACGATGTCTTGTTGGGTCTCCTGGGCAACCAGATTGTGGGTGGGTTTGCGTATCCCGACCCCCTGCCAAACAACGTCTCTACCAAACTGGTGGTGCCGAACCAGTACCGCACCCAGCCATTCCAGCAGGACCGTTACATTAACCTGCCGCCCGGTTTCAAAATCAGTGTCTTTGCTGGCGGGCTGACCGACTCACGCCTGATGGCCCTGGCTCCGACCGGTGATATTTTCGTGACCGAACGCTTCAACGGCGGCGGCGGCGTTGGAACCATTAAAATCCTGCGTGACCTCAATAAAGATGGCATCGCCGACGAAATCCGGGTCTACGCCAGTGGTCTCAGTCCTTATCCCCACGGCATCGCTTTTTATGGAGGCTATCTATACGTGGCCCTCGAAACAAAGGTCATTCGCTACCCATACGTGGCAGGTGACCTGACACCCCGCGCCCCGGCCCAGACCATCATAAACAACCTGCCACAAGGCCAGAGCGGCGTCGCCAACGGGCACAACACCCGCACCATCGTCTTTGGACCGGACGGCAAAATGTATGTCCAGATAGGCTCGTCCTGCGATGCGTGTATCGAAACCGACCCCTTGCGGGCCTCGGTCTGGCAGTATAACCCCGATGGGACCGGGGGGCGGCCCTATGCCACCGGGTTGCGCAACGCCGTAGCGCTCGGTTTCGATCCGAAAACAAACCTGTTGTGGGCCGGGGTGAACGGGCGTAACGGCCTGGGCGACGATTTCCCGCCCGAACAATTGACTCCCTTACGGGACGGCGGCAACTACGGCTGGCCTTACTGCGCGGGGACTTACCCTCCCCAACCTGACCCCCAATTCGGCGCGGGCAAGGCCGATTTCTGCGCCAACCAGGTGGACCGGGCTCTCCTGACCATGCACGCCCATATCGCTCCGCTCGGCCTGACCTTCTATAACGCCACCATGTTCCCGGAAGTCTACCGGGGCGGCCTGTTCGTGGTCACCCACGGCTCGGCCCCATCGGAGACACCCCAGGTCTTTGGCGATGGCATCTGGTTTGTCTCGACCCGGCCCGGCAAACTCCAAAAAGGGGTCACCCCCTTCGCAAACGGCTGGATTAACTCCGACAAAAAGAGTTACTGGGGCCGGACGGTCTTCCCGCTCGTCGGAGCCGACGGCGCGCTCTACGTCAGCGACGACACGGCAGGAGCCGTCTACCGCATTAGCTACGGCAACTAACAAAAATCCCTCTATCCTGGAAACCGGGTAGAGGGATTTTTAATTTTAATTTACCCTTGCACGGACAACCCACCTTTGAAGGTGGGAAACCAGTTTGACCTTAATAAAATTTTCCAGTTGGAAAATTTTATTAAGCGTGTCCCTTCATTTCGCGGTAGCGCAAGAAAGTCTGGCGGACCGGCCCCAGGAAATGCCACATTCCGCCCCGGTATTCGGAGAAGGAGGCGGCCCGAAGCACATCAAAAAAAGGTTCGGCCTGGGATTTCGGGTTGGTGTACTTGCGAACCGTTTCGAGGTTAAAGCCGTCCGGCACGGCCATTTCCAGGAAACCGGCCCGCCAGTCCGGGTCAACTTCTTCCAGCAACCGCTCGGCCAGCACCTTGATAATCGTCGCTTCGCTGTTGAGATTGGCCGCCAGGTGCAGGAATAACGGTAAACCCCCGGTCAATTCATACAAATTGGCGACCCGCCGTGGTTCGGTAATCCCCAGCTTATAGAGATATTCGGCGGTTTCGTTATAGTTAAAGGGTTGCAGCCGGAAACTGCGCAGACTTCCCTGGAACTCCGACCAGCGCGAGTCGTAGGTGAGCAGTTCGAACCGCCCCGCCACCAGCACGACCGGCTCCAGCACCCGGAAGGCGGGGCTTGCCAGCAAGACCGTCCGCAGCCACTGGTCAATCACCGGCCCGGCCTGCTCGTAGGTATCGAATACGAGTAAAGGCCGCCGCCAGAGATAATATTTTTCCTGCTGCTGGTTTACGAACCTGGCAACGTCCTTGATAAGGGTATGGGTTAAGTCCTGGACCGGTTGGCTGCCCAGGAGGGTATCAATTTCGGCCTGTTGCTCCTGAGTCAGTTGCCCGAACAGTCCGAGCCCAATTTCAATTACCGACGCCCCCACCCCGATAATCCCCGGCACGTGCTTGACGAACCAGAACTTGTTAAAGGTCTTGCTCAGTTGCAGGGCAATCTTGCGGGCGGTCGCCCCACTCACTACCTGCCCGACTTGCCGGGCGAAATCAATTTTCTTACGCTTTTTCTCAGCCTCATCGGCAGACTGGGTGAGCTGACGGTACAATTTGTCAAAACCGGGCGTCGGGCAACCGGCCTGGCGAAACCGGGCTGCTACCAACCCAAGCAGGTTTAGCAAATCGTTATTGGCCTCGCCGTAATCGAGATGGTCGAGCCGGACCGATAGCAAGCGGGGCGCGTAAGTCTGGCGGATTAAGTTGAGAAGATAACTTTTACCGGCCCCACCCACGCTGCTAAGGGAAAAAAGCCAGGGCAAACCCTGCCCGGCCAGGTCGGTCGAGAGAAGCGACCGCGATATAACATCCAGGATTTCCCCGCGCCCGGTGAAGGTGGCGTCAGGGTGGGCCGGGGCGCGATGACGAGGCTCGTCTTCTAGCAGGTCGCGCTTTTCGAATTGCCGCCCGGTCAGGTCTACCAGCCAGGCCGATAGATAATCGGCAGCGGCCCCACCTTTGCCCAGCCGGGCGCTATCACACCAGACAAAATAGCTCCATTCTTTTTCCAGGCTGAAACGCCGCGCATCCCAGGTTTGCAGGACCAGGGCTATCCCTGAAAAATCTTTAGCGCCTGTCTTCTGGGACCGCGCATAAGCATCCAGGGGCGGGGTGTTGGTAGCAGCGAAGATAAAGAGGTAGGTGCCCCCCAGGAACCCACTTTCCTTGAGAGTTATCTGGAAGACAGGCAAGCCTTCGACCGTCAAGCTCGAAGTGCTAACTTCACCCCGTTTTTGTTTTTCAAGCCAGCTTCCAAAAAGCCCGGCCAGTTCGGCCAGTTCGTAATTCGGCACCTCGCCCCGGTGAAGTTTCCCGGCCAGAACCAACCCTGCTATCTGCCCGGTCGAGCCAACCGCGTTTGCCAGGGTTTGAAAGGTGGTCCCGGCTACATTCCCGGCCAGCGTGCCCCCCTGGCCCACTTTGTCAAGGATATTGCGAGTCAGGCCCGGCTTTTCGGAGATGGTGGCCGGTTTTGAATCCAGGGGCGACAAATCTTTTTCGGAATTTTCTGGCCCATTTGTTGATATGTTTTGTAGTGGCATAGGTCTTTTCTTTCTTTAGGACCTGGTTTCAGGACCAATCTTGGCAGACCGGTAAACTTTATAATTTACTTTAGGTTATCTTTTTAACAGGTACTTTTTAATTTATAGTACAACCGGGGGGTCTACCCGGTAGCAATTTGCGGTTATAATTACCTTTGAAGGCTGATTTATGACCTGGCTTGGATAGTAATACTTTTTAAAGTTCTTTACCAGCTACCCGGCTCTTATCTTTTGCCGGGTATTTCCAGGGGTTCCAAACACAACTAAAGCAATAGCCATACCCTGGATTTTTCGGAATGAGGTTTGTTTTTTATAGATGACTTCAAAGTCAGATGAATTAACCCGCCAGGAACTGCTGGATGAAATCAACCGGTTGAGGACCAGGGTGGCCCAACTGGAAGTTTATTCGGACCTTTTTGTCACGGCGCCCGTCCCAATGGCCTTTACCGACCTCGAAAACGGCGACTTTCTGAACTCCAACAATCTGTTCCAGCAATTAACCGGCTATTCTCAACCCGAACTCGCCCAGAGGGTAACCCCCGAAGGCGCTCCTATCAACCCTTTATTACGCCTGCAACTCAGCAGTTTATTAACCGACCTGGACTCAATTCAAAAATTTGAAACAATCGTTTACCACAAAAACGGTGAAATCAGGTTTGTGATTGTTTCCAGCCAGGTAGTAATGCTACGCCAGAAATATTATGCCCTCAGCGCCTTTCACGATATTACCAAAACCAAAGAGGACCGCGAGGTGCTACTTAGGAGCGAAGAACTCTATCGCACCCTGACCCGCAACCTGCCCGACTCAGCCGTTTTCCTTTATGACACCAATTTACGCTTTTTAAAAGTTGATGGCTCCCTCATGAAATCGGTAAACCTTTCGATGGATGGGATGGAAGGGAAACTGCTGAGTGAGCTTCTTTCACCCCAACGCTACCAGAAACTAGCCCCCTATTACCGGGCGGCCCTGGAAGGGCGAGAGGAAAGTTTCGAAGACAATCCCGGCAACGGCAAGACATACTGGGTTAAAGCTCTCCCGGTCCGCAACGACGAGGACGAAATCGTGGCCGGGATGGTAATGATTCAGGACATTACAGACCGCAAATTGGTAGAAAAACTCAAAACCGAATTCGTCTCGACCGTCAGCCACGAACTCAGGACACCCCTGACCTCTATTCGAGGTTCGCTTGGGCTGGTGCTGGGCGGGGTAGCCGGAGCCATTCCGGAACAGGTCAATTCAATGATTGAAATCGCTTATAAAAATAGCGAGAGATTGGTCCGGCTCATCAATGACATCCTCGATATAGAGAAAATCGAGTCGGGTAAGATGGTTTTTGAAGTGGTCCCCCTGGAACTCGGCCCGGTCATCGAACAGGCTCTTGAAACAAACCAATCTTATGCCGCCCAGTTTGGCGTAAAGTTGGAACTGGTCAACCCGGTGCCCGAAGTTAAAATTATGGGCGATTACGACCGGATTTTACAGGTCTTGACGAACCTGCTTTCAAACGCCGCCAAATTCTCACCCACCGGGGATACCGTCCAGGTCGAGGTCACCAGTCGCAACGAGACCGTCCGGGTTAGCATCAGCGACCACGGGCCGGGCATTTCGGACGAGTTTCGCAAGAACATTTTCCAGAAATTCGCCCAGGCCGACGCGTCTACCACCCGCCAGAAAGGGGGCACCGGGTTGGGCCTTTCGATCTCGAAAGCCATCGTCGAGAGACACAACGGTCAGATTGGTTTCGATACCCAACCGGGAGAAGGCACCACTTTTTATTTCGAACTACCCGAATTAAAGGCCAGTTCACCCCTGCTCGACCCCGCTACCCCGGTCGACCAGCCCCGCATCCTCATCTGTGAGGACGACCCCGACGTATCCAGGGTATTAAAAGTCATTCTCAAAGAGGCCGGGTTTAGTTGCGATATTGCTTACAATACAGGGCAAGCCCGCGAACTGCTGGCCGCCAACACTTATACAGCGATGACCCTGGACCTTGTTTTACCGGGCGAGAGCGGCCTTGATTTATTGCGCGAGTTACGCCGGTCCCCCCAAACCGGGCACCTGCCGGTAGTGGTGGTATCAAGCCAGGGCCGGGACACCAGCCGGGAAGTACCGGACTTGCCGTCCGGTCCTATCGAATGGCTCGACAAACCGGTAGACCAGGACCTGCTAAAAGCAGCCCTGTCGCGTTTGACCGGATTGACCCTGCCCATGAAGCCTGCCTAGTTTTGTTTATTAAACCATTGAAAAGCCTCAAAATAGATAGTTGCGCCACCCGGCAAGTTATGATACATTTCCGGGGACACATCCAAAATCAAAACAATTTACTTACCTGTTAACCGTAAAAACCGCCATGCCCCTGGTTGAAGAAGATAAACCCTATATTGCCGGTGACGAAAAATACTGGCTGGCTTTTAGCCGGGTTGGTGGCATCGGGATAGTCCGGTTACGGCGACTTTTCGATTACTTTGGCAGTCTCGAAATGGCCTGGGCCGCCCGCGCCGGAGACTTCATGCAGGCTGGCCTCGAACCGAAACTCATCGAACGGGTAGTAAACTTCCGGCCCGGCTTCGACCCCGACCGGGAACTGGAAAAACTGGCCGCCCAGAATATCGAGCTTGCTACCATCGGCGCGCCCAATTACCCCGAACGGCTGGCCCAAATTTATAACCCACCACCCATTCTCTATATAAGGGGCGCCCTAACCCCGCAGGATAACCTAGCCCTGGCCGTGGTCGGCACCCGCCAGGCGACCGGGTACGGGCGGTCTGCCACTGCCAGCATCTGCGCTGAACTGGCCGGTCAGGGCGTGACTATCGTGAGTGGCCTCGCCAAGGGAATTGATACAGTCGCGCACGAAGCGGCCCTCAAAGCGGGAGGCCGGACCCTGGCCGTACTTGGCAGCGGTGTGGACGTGATATACCCGCCCGAAAACCGCCACCTGGCCGCTAAAATTACCGACCCAGCCGCCCAAAACGGCGCGATAATTTCCGAATATGCCCCCGGTGTCCAACCGGAAGCGGTCAACTTCCCGCCGCGCAACCGGATTGTGAGCGGCCTCTCGCTAGGGGTCTTCGTGGTCGAATCAAATCTAAAAGGTGGCGCCCTAATCACGGTAGATTTCGCTATCGAGCAGGGCCGGGAAGTTTTCGCCTTACCCGGCAGCATCTATAATAATGCCAGCGCTGGCGTCAACCGGCTAATCCGGCAGGGTTCAGCCCGGCTCGTCACCAGCGCGGAAGAAATTCTGGAGGAATTGCGGCCCGGCGGGCTTTTCGATGCCCAGGACCGCCAGACTCAACAGGAGCTTTTGGGGGCCGGAGATACCGAAATCGAACGCCAGCTTCTAAAAATTTTGCGCCAGGCCGGGGAACCCGTCTTCGTGGATGAAATTTGCCAGGAAAGTGGGTTGCCCGTCGCCGAAGTTAATAGCCAGCTTGTAATGCTTGAACTTAAGGGCTTTGTTACGAGTATGAGTGGTCCGCGCTACGCCCTGACCCGCCTCGGCCAGTAGAAAACAGGAATTCGTCTTGAACTACGTCCTTTTCAATCGCAAAAAAACAGCCAGGTGGGCAAAATTCGTCCCGGCCCTACTCCCGACCCTGATACTGGCCCTGCTCCTGGTCGCCTGTGGTGGGGATGTTGTAACCGCAACCCCTGCCCCGGCTACCTCTACCACCGGTAACACCATCCAACCTGTGCCCGCCACGACCCAGGAAGCCGACCCTATCCATGCGCCGACCCCGGCGGTGACTTTTCCAAACCAGCCCGCCGCGACAGCCACGACTACCCCCAAAATAACGCCTGGCGGTTATGGCCCCTTACCAACGCCACCCTCGACCCTGAACCCGACCACCACGCCCTTCCAGGCCGCGCCTAACCAGACCCTACCGAAAGATTCTTTAGTGGTGGGGACTTCTACAGGGCTGTACCTGGTAAACCCCAAAGACGGAGCGGCAGCACTTATTGCGGGCAAGGCCGGGTTTAGCGACCCGAAAATAGCTCCCGATGGCACCCGTATCGCGGCTTTCCGGCAAGACCCCATTAGCCGCCTGAGCCAACTGGTCGTGGTCGATCTCGCAGGTAATACAAAACCGGTCAACCTTGATAGTGGCGGAGTCGTCCTGGCCGCAAGCTGGTCGCCGGACGGTAAAACCCTGGCCCTGACCAGGGCTACCGATACCAATAGCGATGGCCTGGCCGACGAGTTCGACCAGACGACCCTGGTCCTCTATGACGTGGCAACCGGCAAACAGCAAAGTCTCGGAGAAGGTGGTTGGGCCAGTTGGTCCCCCGATGGCGTCAGGCTGGTCTATATTATCCCCGGCCCGTTTGGAACCACCCTCGACCCGACCACCCGCCAGTTGGAGCGTGGCCCGAACGCCCTGGCCGTCTATAATGTCACCAACAAGGGCAAAAAGACTTTGCTCGAAAGTAAAGGGCAAGCGCTGGGGCTGGCAAACGCCGGTTTCGCGCCCATTCCGCCCGACCAGAAACTGGATTTACGTTATTTCAAAGCGGTTACCTGGCACCCCGACAGCACCCATATTACGGCGAGCGCCGACTTGACCGGGCCAAATGGTTTGCGAGCCGGGGTCGTCCTGACCCTGACCCTGGATGATTCGACACCCAGGGTGTTGACAGCCGCCGGGGATGCCGCCGGGCGGGTTACCTGGGCTCCGGACGGCAAAGAGTTGGCTTTTGAAACCCAACCCCAATACCCGGTGACGGCCAAAAGCGCCAACCAGGTCGCCGTCGTAGATGACATCAGTCTGGATAACAGTTTCCCTGTGAAGACTTTGCTGGGGCAGGCGGCCACACGCAGCGAAACCCGCCGCCCGGCCTGGTCGCCGGACAGCCAGGAGCTCGCCTACCTGGGAAGTGATGCTGGAATATTATTCGTGGCCGACGCCAGCGGCCAGCAAGCCCGGTCACTATTGGCGGGCTGCCTGGGTTTTGATTGGTTTTAACAGGCAAAAATATAGGTCTGGGGAATAAGTAAAATTACTATAACCAAAAAAGCTATGTAAAATTACATAGTCACGGTTTGCCTGGGTTGAATTTTTCTAAGTATAATCCACTTTTGGGCCTGTAAATATGACTTATGTCACAGAAACCCGCTGCGATATAAGGCATCATGTAGTTAGAATTAATTATCCAACTGCCACGACGTTAGACATGCAAAGCTTCCTGACGTATCGGCTGATAACATCTGACCCAGGAGCCAGGTTGTGTGGTCCAAGTCTGAATTGCCTAATTTAACTACCCGGTTAATAGGTAGGGAGCGTGAGGTAGCCGAAGTTTCCGGCTTACTTATGCACCCCGATATTCGGCTGCTCACCCTCACTGGCTCGGCTGGCACCGGCAAAACCCGTCTCTGCTTGCAGGTCGCAAACGAACTGCGCGATATTTTCCCGGACGGGCTTTTCTTTGTCTCGCTGGCCTCCTTGAACGACCCGGCCCAGGTCGGCCCGGCTATTGCCCAGGTGATGGGGGTCAAGGATAGCGGCAACCTCCCGGTCGACGAGAACCTCAACCAATTCCTGGAAGAAAAAGAACTCCTCTTAATCCTGGACAATTTCGAGCAAGTTATAGGGGCCGCCGGGCTGCTGGCCGATTTGCTTGCGGTCGCGCCCGGTCTTAAAATCCTGGTCACCAGCCGCGAGGTGCTGCACGTCTACGGCGAACAGGAATACCAGGTCCAGCCCCTCGCAATTCCACCGTTGTCCCGGGTCAACGAGTACGAACCATCCGAATTGCTCCGCTTTGAGGCGATTAACCTTTTCGTGCTGCGGACCCAGGCGGTGCGTCCCGACTTCCAGTTAACCAGGGAGAACGCCCCGGCAGTGGTCGAAATCTGCGCCCGGCTGGACGGATTGCCCCTGGCAATCGAACTGGCCGCCGCCCGTGGCAAATTTCTCAGCCCCCAGGCCCTCTTAAACCGGCTGGACAAACGGCTGCAAATCCTGACCGGGGGCGCTCGCGACCTGCCCCGCCGCCAGCAAACTCTGCGCGATGCTATCGGGTGGAGTTATGGCCTCCTGGACGAACGCGAGAAACGGCTATTTGCCCGGTTGGGGGCCTTTCTGGGCGGTTGGACCCTCGAAGCGGTCGAGACTATCTGCCACGAACCGGGCGAAGACAACCTGGCCGTCCTCGAATGCCTGGGCTCGCTGGTTGACAAAAGCCTGGTTCGTCAGCTTGAGCCACCCCAGGCCGGCGCGAAAAACCTTGAATCGCGCTTTGGTATGCTCGAAACCCTGCGGGAATACGCCCAGGATAAACTGCTGGAAAGCGAACAGGCCAATACCATCCGGGAACGGCACGCCCGCTATTTCTTGAAGGTCGCTGAGGCCGCCAAAAAAGGTTTGCAAGGGGCCGATCAACTGGTCTGGTTGGAAAGGGTCGAAGCCGAACACGATAATGTCCGGGTCGCGCTGGATTGGCTGCTGGAAGTCGCCCCTGCCCAGGCCCCGGCGGAAAAGGCCGGGGAATATTTGTTGCTAGCCGCCCGCATGGGGGTAGCCCTCGGCTGGTTCTGGTATACCTACGGCTACCTGGGCGAGGGCCGCCACTGGCTCGAGCTCATTTTAGAAAAGACCGGGGCCCTGACCCGCTGGGATAAAACCAGGCTTCACCCCGTCCAGGCCGAAGCCTGGTTCTTTGCCGGGATGATGGCCCGCAACCAGGGTGACTTCCGCCAGGCCGAAATTTATTGCGAACGCAGTCTCGATTTTTGCCGGGCCCTGGACGATAAACCAGGTATCCTCGATGCGCTCTACGGGGTCGGGGCGGTAGCCTGGGCCCAGGGCGATTTTGTCAAAGCGCGCGGCTACCTGGAAGAAAGCCTGGAAGTCGGGGCCGAACTTAACGACACCTGGAGCATGGCCCGTTCTTATCACGGCCTGGGCGAGGTCGAATCCGGCCTGGCTCAGTACGACCGGGCCGCTACGGCTTATAAAGGTAGTTTGCGGCTGTTCCGGCAGGTTGGCGACCCCCTGCACGGCGTCTTCTCGATGCTGCGGCTAGGCTTCCTGGCCTGGATCCAGGGGAACTGGCCCGAAGCCAGCGAAAGACTCCAGGAGAGTTTGCAGTTGTTCAGGCAGGTTCGCAACAACTGGGGTATCGCCTATTCGCTGATGTATCTCGGTGGGATTGATTTCGACCAGGGTAAACTTCCCGAAGCCGAAACCAGGTTGACCGAAAGCCTGGTCCGGTTCCAGCAAGAAGGCTACCGCCCCGGTATTTCCCGCACTCTCAACTTCCTCGGCCTGACGGTCTTTTCGCAAGGCCGCTGGCGCGAAGGGGTCCGCCACAACCTGGAAAGCCTGGAACTGCGGCTAAGTGGCGGCGACAAACTGGGGACGATTTATTCTATCAACAGCCTGGCCCTTCTCAGCGAGGAACTCGGCCTGTATGAACAAAGCGCCCGGTTACAGGCGGTGATGGAGACCTACCAGGAAAAAGTCGGAACCCCTAACGGAAACCTGTACAACGACAAGTTCAACGACTTGAACGACAAGCTGGTTGCCCGGCTGGGCAAAGAAAGATTCGAGCAAATCTGGGCTGAAAGCGTAAACCTTTCCCCCGAAGAAGTCGCCGAAAAGCTCGATTTTGAGAAAGCCCTGACCGAGCGCGAAAACATCCAGACCGGCCAGGCCAAAAATATGCAATTACCCTGGTTCAGTGGCGATCTCCCCGCCGAAACCGAAGCTCTGCCCGAAAAACGCGGGCGCAATCCTCAGAACCGGGCCCTCGACGAGTTGACGAGCCGTGAAATCGAGGTCCTGGGTCTGGTTGCCCAGGGTTTGAGCAATACCCAGGTAGCCGATAAACTCAGTATGGCGCCGCGCACCGTGAATGTGCACCTAACCTCGATTTATAGCAAAATCGGCGTGACCTCGCGGACCGCCGCCACTCGCTATGCCCTGGAAAATCACCTCGTTCCTTAAACCTTCTTGTGACCTAATGGGGCCTAAAAAAGGGCCTATTTTTTTACCCGGTAAGTTCGCTAAAAACAAATATCCGCAATTTAATTTAATTCAGGCACAACATTTGCAATTGATTTTTTAACTTCTTTAGAAGTCTTTTAGACTTCTTTAAGAATTTTGAGTGTGCCAAAATTTGGGCAAATAACTAATGAGCTTGGTAAAGGGTTGGAAAAGGGTTAAGAAAGTAGGGCTAGATGGATAAAAGAGAAGCCAGGCGGCTTCCTCAAATAAAGCCTGGCGCGCTGGTTGAAGCCACCGAAGGCGACCTTGGCGAGACGGACGTTTCCAAACCACGAGTGGAAGAAGTGGTTGAGAACGAAAAAGGCGAAGTTGAGAAGTTAATCGTCAAAAAAGGGGTTATTTTTCAAAAAAAGGTAGAAGTGCCGGTCGAGCGGGTCAAGGAAGTTGTAACCGAAAACGGAAAAAACTCCCCTGAAATAGCCCCTGCCCACGGTGAAGAATCTGCCAAGGTTGTTATCGCCGCCAATGAAGCCGAAACCGAAGCGTTAGGGGCAACAGGACAGGAAACCCTCGAACCTGCCCCAAAACCAGCCGAAGGCAGCGATGTCCTGGACAAGGTCGAGGAAGCCCTCCCGACCGATGCCGGGTTGCGCCGCCTGGAGCAGCAAAACGACCAGGAAAACCAGCCGTCTGACGGAAAAAAGAAAAATATATTGAAAATGCTGGGGCCGGGCTTCCTGGCCGGGATGGCCGGAAATGATGCCTCGGCGGTCACTTCTTATTCGGTGGACGGCGCTTCCAACGGCAACGGTCATCTCTGGTTGATGCTGATTTCGACCCCGCTATACCAGGCAGCCCAATACGCCTGCGCCAAAGTCGGGCGTGTAACCCAAAAAGGGCTGGCTGAAATCCTGAAAGAACATTACGGCCTGGGGGTAGCCGGGCTGGCCTCAGTTATTTTAATCGTAGCAAACGTCGCCCTTATCGCGGCGGACCTGGTGGCGGTCGGGAGCGGCCTCGAACTGGTAACCGGTATCAACTGGCTCTGGTTCGTGGTCCCGGTAGCCCTGTTGCTCTGGTATATCACGGTCTTTCAAAATTACGACAGCATCAAAAAGATATTCCTGATAATGAGCCTGGCCTTTGTTACCTACCTGGTAACGGCAGTAATGTCCGGGGCGGACTGGCTGGGGGTAGTGAAAAATACCTTTGTGCCACAGCTAGATTTCAGCTTTACCAGCATCAGCAGCGCCGTGGCCTTGCTCGGCGCGACCATTTCGCCCTATAACCTGTTCTGGCAGGTCCAGGGCGAGAAAGAGGAAAAGCGCGAAGGCTCGACCAAGACCAAGCTCAGGACTGCCGCCCTGGATATTGGGAGCGGGGTTATCAGCGGCAACCTGGTAGCCTATGCCATCATTGTCTGCACCTCGGCCACCATTTTTACCCATCACGGCCAGATTACTACTGCCGCTGACGCCGCCCGGTCTCTCGAACCGCTGCTTGGTTCATTCGCCAAGTATTTGTTCGCTTTCGGCCTGATTGGGGCCGGGTTAATCGCTATCCCGGTGCTGCTGGCAAGCGTATCCTATGCCATTTCCGGCACCTTTGGCTGGCCCGGCGGACTATCCAAAAAACCCTGGCAGAACGAAGGTTTTTATATCATCCTGACAGGTGCGCTGGTCATCAGCCTGATTATAGCCCTGCTAGGGCTCGACCCGGTCCAATTGATGTTCTGGGCCAATGTCCTCAACGGCGTCCTGGCCCCGGTCATGGTGGTCTTCCTCCTCCTGGTTGGCAATAACCGCAAGATTATGAAAAACTTCCGGCTGGGTTGGCCGACCAACCTGGGTCTGGTGCTGGCCGCGATCATTATGTTCGCGGCTACCGCCATCCTCTTTTATGGCTTATTTACCGGGCAGGCTGGCTAATAATCGTCACCTGCCTTTTCTTCCCCCTTTACACCCGGCGCAACCGCACCCTTCTTTGCAAAAAAAGGATAGTAGTAGTTAAATTAGGCCAGGCCCGTCTATAATCAGACGTTCCTGGCTTATATTAAAAAATTTTGTAAAGAGGCGAGGATTTTATAAAATGCCATCACTTAAAATTGCCGTGCTTGGCGGCGGAAACATTGGCGGTAACATCGGTCGAAAATGGGTAGCCGCCGGGCACGAGGTGGCCTTTGGCGTGAATGACCACAACGGAAAGAACGCCCAGGCGCTCCGTAACGACCTGGGCGCTGGCGTAAAAATTGGCAGCGTGGATGAAGCCCTGGCTGCCGGCCCCGAGGTAATCTTGCTGGCTGTCCCCGCCGTCCGGGTGGGCGACATTATCGCCCGGCACGCCGCCCAACTTGACGACAAAATCATTATTGACGCTACCAACAATTTCGCTTCTCCGGATAAAAGCGCCTTCAAGGCCCTCCAGGAACACACCCCTAACGCCAAAATCTACCGGGCCTTTAACAACCTGGGCTGGGAAAATTTTGTAAATAGCGATTACAATGGGATACAGGCTGACGCCTTTTATTGCGGCGATACTTCCGCTATCGAGACCGCCGAACAGTTGATTGCCGATACCGGAGTCAACCCGGTCTACCTGGGAGGCCCCGAAAAAGTTGACCTGGTCGACTCTTTCCTGGCCCTGTTTGTAGCCCTGGCGATGGAGCAGAAACGAGGACGTTTACTGTCTTTCAAATTACTAACCCGCGACTCTTTTTAGAAAGGATTTCCCATGCGTATCCTGTACCTGGACATTGATACCCTGCGGCCCGACCACCTGGGCTGCTACGGCTATCACCGCAACACCAGCCCGAACATTGACGAAATTGCCCGCCGGAGTGTGCGTTTCGACAATTTGTACGTTACGGACGCGCCCTGCTTGCCGTCGCGGACGGCCCTGTGGAGCGGGCGGACCGGCTACCATACCGGGGTTGTCGGGCACGGTGGCACTCCCGCCGACCCCTATATCGAGGGTCCGACACGGGATTTCACCGATGTCTTTGGCAAGACAAGCTGGATGAGCGCGCTGCGTAAGGCCGGGTTCCACACCGTGACGGTCAGCCCGTTCGCGGAGCGGCATTCGGCCTGGCACTGGCTGGCCGGGTACAAGGAAGTCTACAACCCGGGGTTCGGAGGCCTCGAACGGGCCGAGATGGTTACTCCGCTGGCCCTGGACTGGCTTAAACGCAAAGGCGCGACGGATAACTGGTTCCTGCACGTCAATTTGTGGGACCCCCATACGCCCTATCGGACCCCTGTCGAATTCGGCAACCCCTTCAAGGATGACCCACTCCCGGCCTGGCTGACCGAGGAAATCTGGCGCAAGGGCTGGGAAGGCTACGGCCCTCACAGCCCCCAGGAACCGCACGGGTTCGATAATAACCCCGATATGGCCCAGTTTGATACACCCTTGATTCTCGATTCGATGGACGCGGTTAAACGCTGGATTGACGGCTACGATACCGGCATCCGCTACGCCGACGACCACGTGGGCAAGATTATAGAGGCCCTGACGGACCTGGGCGTCCTGGACGACACGGTTATCTTTCTCAGTTCCGACCACGGCGAGACCCAGGGCGAACTGAATGTCTGGGGCGACCACCAGACCGCCGACGCGATTACCTGCCGGGTGCCCCTGCTGGTGTCCTGGCCGGGCCTGACCGGTACGCCGCGCGTGGACAAGGGCCTGCATTATCATTTCGACTGGGCGGCGACCCTTCTTGAACTGGCCGGGGCTACTGTCCCATCTAACTGGGACGGCCAGCCGTTTACCGCCGCTTTCCGGGAAGGGCGGGAGGCCGGGCGCGATTTCCTGGTGACGAGCCAGATGGCCTGGTCCTGCCAGCGAGGCGTCCGCTTTGGCGATTATATCTGCTTGCGGACCTATCACGACGGCTATAAAATGCTCGAACCGGTCATGCTCTTTAACCTGGCCGAAGACCCCCACGAATTGAACGATTTGGCCTCGCAGAAACCGGAAATCGTCAACCAGGCGATGGCTTTCCTGGTAGATTGGCAGCAACAGCAAGCCCTGACCAGCCTGGTCGGGAATGACCCCATGCTGACCGTTTTGCGCGAAGGTGGTCCCCACCACACCCGCAACCAGTTACCGGCCTATCTCGAAAGGTTAAGGGCGTCCGGGCGGGCCCACCACGCCGAAACGCTACTCAAACGGCACCCGGCGGATGTATTGGCCCGTGTCTAGCAACTTTTAATTTTTGAGTAAAGATGTAGTTGAAAACAACAGAAAGGTTCAGGACCGTTGAAGCAACCGTTTCGTTTTAGTATCGCCTTCCAAAGCAACAAATCGCCGGTCGAATACCAGGCGTTAGCCGAACTGGTCGACGTTTATCCTTTTGACGTGGTTAGCGTCTACAACGATTTGCTTTTCCAACCGGCCCTGGGCCCGTTAATCCTGATGGCGCAGCGTCTTCACCGCGCCCAGGTTGGGTTCGCGGCCCTCAACCCCTATACACTGCACCCGCTCGAAATAGCCGGGCAGGCGGCGGTCCTCGACATGGTCAGCGGAGGCCGGTCGTATATGGGGCTGGTCCGGGGAAGCTGGCTGGACCGGCTCGGTATCGAAGGCAAGAAATCTTACCAGACTCTGCGCGAGGCGACCATGCTGGTAAAACATCTGCTGGCCCGCGACCCGGCTCCCTTTGAGGGTCAAATCTTCCAGCTTGCCGCCAATTCGACCCTGAATTACCAGCCCTTACGGGCCGATGTGCCGATTATGATTGGCACCTGGGGCAAATTGACCGCCCGCATGGCCGGGGAAATCGCCAACGAGATAAAAATCGGCGGGTCGTCCAACCCGGCGATGGTTGGCGTCTTACAACCGGAAATAGCGGCGGGGGAAGCCAAAGCCGGGCGGGAAGCCGGGATGGTCGGCGTCTGTCTGGGCGCAGTGACGGTGGTAGACGAGGACCGGGAGGCGGCCAGGGCTTTAGTCCGGCGGGAAGCGGCGTTATACATTCCCGTTGTGGCCGAACTGGACCCGACCCTGCAAGACCCCGAATGGCTCCAGCGGGTCCAGGAAGCGGCGGGACGGGGCGACTACGACTATGTCAGCCGCCAGATTTCGGACGAAATGCTCGACAAGTTCGCCTTTGCCGGGAACCCCCAGGACATTATCCGGCAGGTGGAGAAACTCATTGAAGCCGGGGCCAGCCGGGTGGAGTTCGGCACACCCCACGGTCTCAACCCTGAAGTCGGCATCAACTTGCTAGGTGAGAAAGTGCTGCCTTGCTTCAAATCTTAAAACTGGCCCAATTAAAGGGCTAAAGGGCTAAAGGGGCGGATAAAACCGCCTCTTTTTTTTATTGGTTTGAAATCACCGGGTTGTTTGAGGATTTTGTTGAGTTTGCGAAAAGTCACAGCGAGAAAAGACCATAAAGGTTACCATAAGCTCAGTAAATTTATCGGAAATTATAATAAATGAGCCTGGAATGAAAAAACGATTTTACTTATTTTCCCGGACCGTCGGATTTTTACTGGTTTTGAGTTTCTCTCTGGCCGCCTGTGGCTCCCCGGTGACGGTGGGTTCCACCCGGACCGGTCAATTGATTATGCCCGTCCCGAACGACCCGACCGGGCCATACAACCTGTCCTTGCAAACCCACCAGGCCACAATCAGCTTCGGGACAACCGAGAACAACCTGTACGAGGGCAGCTTTCTTTACAATGCCCCCGAACTTAAACCGGGGGTCCAAACTGAGAGCAACCATACCCGCATCACCGAACCAATTTTCCAGGGTGACCTCCCTGAAGGAGCCAAATCCGAATGGAAGTTAAACCTCAACCCGAAAGTGCCGCTAAACCTCGATTTTGAGACTGGGAAAACCTCCGGCGCGTACAACCTGGGCGGCCTTTCCCTTAAAGGTTTGAATTACACCCAGGACGGCGGAGACTCCCGGCTTTATTTTAGCCAGCCAAACCGCCTTGACCTCGAAAACCTGGCCGTCGAAATTACTTCCTCAAAACTCCTGGTAGCCGGGCTGAGCGAGGCTCACCTCCAAACCGCCACCTTTATCTGCAAAGAGGGCGATTTGTCCCTCGACTTCTTCAAGGATAACGGCAAGCTCGAACGGCCAGTCCAAAAAGTGCTGGTTAAAGGTAAAAACTCGAACCTGACCCTCTTTACCGCGCCCATCCCGGCGGAAATTGTCCTCGATGCGGGCGAGCAAAGCCAGGTTTCGGCGGGTAATTGGACCAAATCAGGCCGTACCTATCGAAACGCCGCCTGGGGTCTGGCCGGACCTGACGACTTCAAATTAACGATTCACGTCGAACTTAACGGCGGGCACCTCTATCTTTACTAGAGCTTGAGTTAGCAGCACGCCCAGTTAATGGGCGTTTTTTTATTTTCTACCCGGAAAATATGACTTTAGACCAAAGTCCAAACGAAAATTAAGTAGAAATGCTTAGCTTTTTCTAAGGAATAATGGGCCATTCTGGTAAAAATTTTCGTCTAAATACTATGAGATATTTCCCGCAAAAATGTCTCATATTAAATCGCCCGGCAATTTTTCTAAAACTCTCTTCCCACCGGGGGATTTTAACGGGAAACAAGTTCCAAAGCATGTAAGGAGAAGAGTATGCAACTTAACAATCAAAAATTTGCGGGGGTACGGGCTGGCTTAAGATTTCAGTCTTTAACGGTGGCCGTGGTTTTCCTGGGGCTGAGCCTGCTGGTAAGCGCCTGTGGTGACAATACCGCGACCACCGCACCCACCACGGCAGCCTCCACTACCACACCTGCCAGCACCACCGCACCCGCGACTACTGCCGCTGCTACTACCGCCGCTATGACGACCGCAGCCGTAACCACCCCGGCGGCAGCGACGACCGGGACCGCCACGACCGCTGCTATGACGACCGCCTCGGCTACTACCACCGCCCCGACCGCAAGTGGCACCACAGCCGCCGCTGTGGCAAGCACCGGCCCGGCTAAACTCTCGCTGGACAATCCCACCGCCCAGGCTGGCACTACCATCCAGGTTAAAGGGGAGGGCTACCCGGCCAATTCCTGGGTCACCATCGAGTTTGGGCCTGGTACCACCACCCGGCAGGTAGCCTCGCTGGCCCTGGTCGACAGTACGGGCAAGTTCAACAGCCCGCTTATCCTGAGGGCCTATGGTGACGGCTCGGACATCGAACCGGGTGCTAACCTTATCAAGGCCACCACCCAGGACGGCTCCGTAACGGCCAATATCACCTTTAACATCACCCCGGCTACCGCGACGCCAGATTCTTAAAACCTGGTAGCGGCAAATTTATTCCAAGACAAAACCTGACCTTTCTTTCAAGAGAGGCCAGGTTTTTTAATTCGCTATAGAAGCCACTAAACGGCTTTCAATTTCACCAGGGTGCTGGCGAAATGGCCCGAAAGCTCCGGCAGAATTCCCAGGCTCATCAGGCTTTGCCCGCTTACCTTAATCTCCTGGCCCGCTTTAAGACCCGTAACCCGGTAACGCCGGGCCGGGTCGAGACCCTGCAAGCGAATCCGGGTTGCGGCCTGCCAGTAATGCTCGGTGTGCCGGAAGACAAAGACGACCGCCTCACTCCGGTCCGGCAAGACATATTGGAGGGCCGCGATAGGGCCGCTCCGGGGTGATAAAAGCCGGTAAAGAGCCCCTTCCTGGACGATGGGCCGGATTTCCTTGTACTCCCGCACAAATTCGATGACCGCCTGCTCTCGTTCGGGCGTATAACGGGTCAGGTCGTCGCCCAGGCCAAGCGCCCCGGTCATAGCCGAGTGAAACCGGAAAGGCAGGTTCAGGGCCTGGTTGTTTATATCTCTGGAACCGTTCGAGTCGGTCACCCAGGCCACCATGGTCTTGGGGGCGTAGGCCAGCGAGTAACCTTCCTGGATGAACAGCCGGTCGAAAGGGTCGGTATTATCGCTCGGCCAGGTCTGGTCGAAATGGCGCATGGTGCCGAGGTCCAACCTGGCCCCGCCGCTCGAACAGGCTTCCCAGACTACTGCCGGGTATTTAGCCCGCAGCCGGTCCACCAGGTCGTAAACCGCTCGGACGTGCCGGACGTACATCTCGCGCTGGCGTTCGGGTGGGGCATCTAGCCAGCCCGGTTCGGTGATTGGGCGGTTAAAATCCCACTTGATATAAGAAATATTATTCTCACCAAGCAGTCTATCGAGGCAATCGTAAAGGTAAGCCACAACCTCCGGTTTTGCCAGGTTCAAGATTCTTGCCCGCCGGACCTCGTTGTGAGGCCGTCCCGGAAACTGGTAAATCCAGTCAGGGTGCTGGCGGTAGAGGTCGCTATCGGCGTTGACCGATTCCGGCTCGACCCAGATACCAAAGTCCATGCCGAGTTCGTTGACTCGCCGGATGAGAGGACCAAGCCCGTTCGGGAACTTTTCAGGGCTGACATACCAGTCGCCCAGGCTGACCCTGTCCGAGAAGCGGTGGCCGAACCAGCCGTCGTCAATCACGAAAAGCTCGACCCCCAACCGGGCCGCTCGCTCGGCCATTTCAAACTGTTTGGCCTCGTTAAAATCAAAAAAGGCGGCTTCCCAGCTATTGTAGACGACCTTACGCGGCTTATTAGCGTGGGCGCGCGGCAGGAGATAATCCAACTGGTAGCGGTGCAGGTTCCGGCTGGCCTGCCCGAAACCTTTAGGAGTGAACCCGGCGGTAAAGGGCGGTGTCACAAATTCCTCGCCGGGAGCCAGCTGCCAGCGAAAGTCAAAATCGTTGATACCCCCGGCCACGTAGACCCGTTCAGGCTCGGAGGCCCGTTCGAGGGTTATCTTCCAGCTACCGCTCCAACCGAGCGCCCCGAACCAGACTTCGCCCGTTTCTTCGGATGCGCCACCGTTTTCGGGGTCCCACCAGTCGAGCGCGAAAAAAGGATTGGCCTCGGCGCTCGTGATGTTCCGGCGGCTTTCCAGGGTCGTTTTGCCATCCGGCAGGAGGGCGCGCCTCACCCGGCTATCGGCAAACCAGCGCCCGGTCAGGTGGGTGAGGCGATAAGACCCCTGGTTCCGGGTCGGTAAATGCCAGCCCGCCGATAAAACTGTTTCAAGGTCTATTGGTGAGGAACCGGTGTTGCGGACGACCGACCAGCGTTCGAGCAGGTCGAGGCCGGGCACGACCCTGTGAAAAAGGTCTACCTCAAGCGGGTAGAGGGTATCTTTAAGCGTCACTTTCAGGAGAGGCAAACCTTCCGGCCCGGTTTCCTGGCTGTGCGAGGCGTAGACGAGATGCAGGTCGCGCACACCGTCGGCAAAAGTGGCTTTCAGGCAGGGCTCGTTGTAGAGAAAATCGCCCCAGGCCGGGTATTCCTCGACCGGCAGACTGCCCTTGAATTGAAGCCGGACCGCAATGTCGTCATAGTCGCCGCTTGGGGCCGTCTGGGTTTCAAGGCCCAGGGCGGCGAAGTCGTCCGGGTCGGAGAGAGTTTCGCCCCAGTAAAGGTGTTGCAGACGGCCATCGCTGGCCCGGCCAAACAGGTAAGATGTGTTTTCGGTCGAAAGGAGCCAGAACCCGGCTTCTTCGAAATACCGGATAGGTTGAAAAGTCTTTTCGTTTTCCATGGGCCCAGTTCTACAGTTCCACGACCACGCCTTCAGCGGCATCCAGTTCGAGACCGCTCAGGTTCACAATACCTTCCCGCCCGGTACGGGTCGAAATTACTATCCGGCCCTGGCTTGTCTCGGCATCATTTATAGAAACGGTCTGGGGCTGGTCCGAGAAATTGAGAGCTACCAGGAACCGCTTCCCGGCCCCGGCCCGTTCGTAAACAAAGCAAGCCGCCGCCGAGCTTTCAATCGACCGATAAGAACCGCTATTCAGGGCCGGGTTGGCGTTCCGCAAAGCAAGCAATAGCCGGACAAATGCCAGCATCGAAGCAGGGTCTTCCTTTTCGGCGTCAACATTGACCTTTTCGTAATCGGGAGCAAGCGGGAGCCAGGTCGTCACACCCGGCGCGCTGAACCCGGCGTCAGGTGAAGCGTCCCACTGCATCGGGGTCCGGCCAGGGTCGCGGCCAAAACCTGGCGAGCCTTTTTCCTGGGGGTCGCGGGCCAACTCCGGCGGTATTTTTACATCAACCATACCGAGTTCGTCGCCATAATAAAGGGTCGGCGTCCCCCGCAAGGTCAGGAGTAACATCTGGGCGAGTCGAGAGCGAGTCTGGCCCAACCGGGTTGCCACCCGCGACTTGTCGTGATTACCGAGGACCCAGTTCGGCCAGGCTCCTTCAGGGAGCGCCGTTTCATAGCTCTCCACCAGTTGCCGGACGCTTTCGGCCTGCCAATCATCCAGCAAAAGTAGCTGGAAGTTGAAGGGCAGGTGCAGCCCGTTAAGTTCCGCCCCGTAATAGTGGACCAGCCGTTCGTAGGGCAGCCAGATTTCGCCAATCAGGACTCGTTCGGGGTAGGCGTCGGCTACCTTCCGCATTTCCAGGATGATGCCGTCCATATCGGGCAGGTCTTCCGTATAGGTCCGAAGTTGCTGGTGAAAACCGGGGTCGCCTTCTTTCCAATTGGGGTTAGGGGGATTATCCCGCAGGGCTTCGTCCTTAAAGAGCAAATTGACCACGTCAATTCGCAAACCGTCCACGCCCCGGTCGAACCAGAACCGCATCACGTCAAGCATCGCCTGGACGACTTCTGGATTGCGCCAGTTCAGGTCGGGCTGCTTGACATCAAAGAGATGGAGGTAATATTGCTGGCGGACCTCATCAAACTGCCAGGCGCTCCCACCAAAATTGCTTATCCAGTTATTGGGCGGGCTGCCGTCCGGTTTGGGGTCGGTCCAGATATACCAGTCGCTTTTGGGGTTATCCCGCGACGAACGCGACTCTTTGAACCATGCATGCTCGTCCGAGGTGTGGTTCGGTACGAAATCGACCAGCAGCTTGATGTTCCGGCTGTGGGCCGCTTCGAGAAGCCGGTCGAAATCGGCCAGGTTGCCGAAAATCGGGTCAACATCGACATAGTTTGAAATGTCATAGCCAAAGTCGGCCATCGGGGAGGGATAGAAAGGCGACAGCCAGATGGCCTCAACTCCCAGCCAGCCAAGGTAATCGAGCTTTGAAGTGATACCGGCCAGGTCGCCAATTCCATCGGCATTACTATCCATAAAACTGCGCGGGTAAATCTGGTAAACGGTGCCTGACTGCCACCACAAAACGGTGTCTTCGCTCATTTTACCTCTCCTGAAACGGATAAACTTTTAAATTTAGGTCGGTTTCTCTTTACATTGGGCCGGACCAGGTTAAATCATAAATTTTGTTAAAAGACTTCCCCACGTTGGAAGGCCATGCCTCTCACTATTTTACCTGCAAAATTTAGATCAAGTCTGGCAAATGATTATACTATTGCCTCACCCGATTTGCTATCTTGTATCTAGGTCTACCGGCTTATTCCCTTCTTTTATCTTGGGATATGTATTGTTGGTAATTAGCAGTCCTACTTTTCCACATTTTAATATCAAAAGCATCTCTTTCCTATACCATACCTTCCCGGCCATCCGCTACCACCCTATTTACAGACCCGGCAAAACGTGGTATTTTTTTGATGCAACACTACAGGGGATTTTATCGAAACGGTCAACCTTCTTATGCTTTCTTCAAGCTTTACTAACCTGAATAAATAGAAAAGAGCCGCTAAAATGCAAACCCGGCTTTATATTCCTCCTGAGTTGAAGGTACCTTTTGAGGATTTCTGGAAAAAGATCGAACCTACCCTGCAAGCCGACCTCAAACTTTCCCAACGCGATTGTGACATCTTCTGGCTGCGCCTGGAGCGCTACTTTAGCGATTTCTACCGGGCCTTTTCCGCAATCTACGGTCAACACCCGGACTTTGATAAAGAGGTCGAAACTATCGCCCTGATGCTGGCGAATTATTATCTCAACCGGCCTGAAGACCTCAAAATATTAGACCTCAGCCGGGAAATCACCCCTGATTGGTTCCAGTGGGAAACTATGGTCGGTGGGATTTTCTACGTGGATAAATTCGCCGGGAACCTCAAGGGCGTCCAGGAAAAACTCGACTACATGGGCGAACTTGGCCTGAATTACGTCCATCTGATGCCCCTTCTCAAACCCCGGCCCGGCCAGAATGACGGCGGTTACGCCGTCATGGATTACCGCGAGGTTAACCCGGACTACGGTACCATGGGCGACCTGCAACAACTGGCCTCGGCCATGCACGAACGGGGTATAAGCCTGTGCGTGGACCTGGTCGTCAACCACACCGCCAAAGAACACGAATGGGCTCAGAAAGCGCGGGCGGGCGACCCCTATTACCAGGATTACTTCTTCTTTTACGATGACCGCACTACCCCCGACGCCTACGAAAAAACGTTGCCGGAGGTCTTCCCCGATTTCAAACCGGGCAGCTTTACCTTCTATCCCGAAATCGGCGAGAAGGGCAAATGGGTCTGGACCACCTTTTACGAATACCAGTGGGACTTGAACCTGACTAACCCGGCGGTCTTCCGGGAAATGCTGGAAAATATGCTTTACCTGGCGAACAAGGGCGTCGATATTTTGCGGCTGGACGCGGTACCGTTTATGTGGAAACGGCTCGGCACTAACTGCCAGAACCAGCCCGAAGTCTACCAGATTTTGCAGGCCTACCGGGCGGCGGCCCGGATTGTTGCGCCGGGCGTTATCTTCAAGGCGGAGGCGATTGTCGCGCCCCTCGACCTGATTCACTACCTGGGGACCGGGCAGCACACCGGCAAAGAATGTGAAATCGCCTATAATAACTCCCTGATGGTGCAGCTCTGGAGCGCTCTTGCCAGCACCAGGGTTGACCTGATGAATGTCACAATGGAACAGATACCGGCCACCCCCATTCTGACGACCTGGGTCACCTATGTGCGCTGCCACGATGACATCGGTTGGGCTATCACCGACGAAAACTCGGCAGCAGTCGGCGAGAACGCCTTTGCTCACCGTAAGTTTCTCAATGAGTTTTATTCCGGTTTGCTTCCCTATTCCTACGCTACCGGGGAGATTTTCCAGTATAACCCCCGCACTGGGGATGGCCGGATAAGTGGCATGGCGGCTTCGCTGGCCGGGCTTGAAAAGGCCGTCCTCGACAATGATCCCGAAGCCATCCGGGTCGCTATCGAACGGATTGTACTGCTATACAGCGTAATTTTCTCCTTCGGCGGCATCCCACTTATCTATATGGGCGATGAAATCGGGCTTTTCAACGATTACACCTACCTGAACGACCCTCAAAAGGCCCTCGATAATCGCTGGATGCACCGCCCCGCGATGGACTGGGACAGGGCCGCCCAACGCCACGACCCCACGACCATTCCGGGAAAAATTTACCAGCAAATCCAGGTGCTGATACAGGCCCGCAAAGGTATCCGCGAGTTGCACTCCGGTACACCATCCGAGATAATCAGGACCGGCAACCCGCACGTCCTGGCTTACGCCCGCAAATATCCCGGCAGCACTTTTGTAGGGCTGGCGAATTTCTCGGACCAGTACCAGGCCATTTCGAGCCGCGAGATTGAGCAGCTTGGCCTGTGGCCACTTGTAAAAAATTTACGCTGGGGCCTGGACAAAGCCACCTCCTGGGACTTGAATAAGGACGGCAACCAGGTTATCCTGGCTCCCTTCGATTCGATGTGGCTGGTCAAGGGCTAGGCTCGGTCAAACCTTTCTGGAATTTTTAGATTAATTCGATGAGGAACTTAAAACATGGTACAGCCGGAAATTATTTGCCTGGGCGAAGCATTAATCGATATTCTACCAATGGTTTACGGAAGCAGCATCGTGGCGACCGGGGAAATGAAAATGGCCGCCGGGGGTGCCCCGGCCAATGTCGCCGTCGGTCTGGCCCGGCTCGGCACTAAATCGGGCTTTCTGGGGCGGGTCGGGGACGACTTCTTCGGCCACCATCTCAAAGAGGTGCTGGATACCAACGGGGTCGATACCAGCCACCTGATTATGGACCCGCGCATCCATACCGGGTTGGCCTTTGTAAGTTGGGACTCGCTTGGCGACGCCACCTATCTTTTCTATCGCCAGCCCTCCGCCGACACCATGCTCTCGCCCGAAGATATTGACCAGAATTACCTGGCAGGGGCCAGGGTTTTGCAATTCGGTTCGCTTCTGCTGGCGACCGAACCCTCCGCCAGCGCGACCTTCCAGGCTCTCAAAATCGCCACCGAGGCCGGACTACTCCTTTCCTACGACCTCAATTTGCGCCTTTCCTTCTGGCCCGATGAGGAACATGCCCTCGCCACAGTCAACCAACCGCTGGCCTATGCCAATATCATAAAACTCAATCGGCATGAACTCGGCTTTCTGACCGGCGAAACCGACCCGGAAGTCGGCACCGCCCGGCTCTGGCAGGAACATTTCAAGCTGATTGTTATCACTATGGATAAGACCGGATGTTTCTACCGCACCGCCGACAGTCACGGTTTTGTCCCTTCTCGCCCGGTCCAGGCTGTAGATACCGTGGGCGCGGGCGACGGCTTTATGGCCGGAATATTGGATGGTCTGCGCCGGGCCGACTTCGCCTTTGACGACCAGAGCGTCCAAATGGCCTGCCGCCAGGCGGTAGCAGTGGGAGCCCTGACGGTATCCAAACCGGGAGGTATCCCGGCAATGCCTTTCCGGCAGGAAGTAGATGCCTTTGGCATTTAGAGTTCACCCTGTCAAACTTTTATTAAGATGTGATTTAAGGCATACCATCTCGCACTATGACCGACTAAAATGGTCATGTTACCAATCAATCGCCAATTATCGTTTGTGGTTAGTGTGGGAAACCTTCTTAAACAAAGGTTTTATATAAATAGGAGTACAGGTATGGAAAATCATTCTGAAATAAAAAAAGAAGAGGTTTTGGAAACCGAGGTTGACGAAACCGAACTCAGCGACGAAGAACTCGACGAGGCTTCCGGTGGAATAATCGTCGTGGGCGGCAAGCCGGTAAGCGGCTTTCAGTCCAAAATTAACATGGTAGCCTTAAACCCGCAGCCCCTTCCGCCAAGAATCCTGGGCAACCAGGGCAGTCACTGATAAATCTTTGTTTCTAAAAAGAGCCGTACCGGTTTAGAAACCGGTACGGCTCTTTTTGTTTTATAATTTTCTCAAACTTGGGATTTCTCTCTTGACAAACCGGGGACATATGCTAAAATTCGATTGAATAATCATTCAATTTGAGGACGTATGGCAAAGGTAATTGATAAAAGATCGGCCATCCTGAATACCGCACTCGATTTACTGGTGGAAAACGGCTTCCACAATACCCCGATGTCTTTGATTGCTAAAGAGGCAGGGGTCAGCGCCGGGATTATTTACCATTACTTCGAAAGCAAGGAAGAACTTATCCTGGAACTTTACCGCGAGGTAAAACAGAAAATAATAAGCCTGGTACTCGAAGCTGATTTTCAGAATCTAAACGGGCTGGGGGTTTTGAAGCAGGTCTGGCTGAACACCTATCATTATTACGCCAGCCATCCCAAAGAAACCCTTTTCCTGGAACAGTTCGAAAATTCACCCTATATAAAGATGTGCCTGAACGAATTTAACACGCAACTGCAACCGTTGTTTGTGTGGACCGAGGCCGAAAAACGGGCCGGGAATATAATTGACCTGCCGATAGAGGTTCTGTACGAGCTTTCGATAGGGGTCGCGGTATCCCTGGCGAAACAGCAATCTGCCGGGATTATCCATATAAATGACGAAATCCTGGACCAGGTTAGTGCGGCTATTTTTCGCAGTATCCAACCGGCCCGAACCTGATATTTTTTTATTCCAGATAGAATGAATGTTCAATCTGGAACTGTGGTTAACTTATTGCTGATGTTTGAAAGATAAAACCCTGGAAGCACCGGCCAGGAACTTTGGAAGAGAAGAAAGGATTTTTATTATGCCTGCACCAAAATGGACCGCTAACGATGTGCCCGACCAGACCGGCAAAGTGGCGATTGTCACGGGGGCTAATAGCGGGCTGGGTTTCGAAACCACCCGCGGACTGGCTCGTAAGAACGCTACCGTGATTATGGCCTGCCGCGACCTCAAAAAAGGGCAGGCGGCCCTCGAAAAAATAAAAAAGGAATTGCCCAATGCCAATGTTGAACTGATGCAGTTGGACCTGGCCGACCTCGACTCGATTCGCCATTTCACCGAAGATTTCAAACAGCGCTATTCCCGGCTCGACCTCCTGGTTAATAACGCCGGGATTATGGCTATCCCGTACCGCCAGACCAAGCAGGGCTTCGAAATGCAATTCGGCACCAACCACCTGGGCCACTTCGCCCTGACCGGTCTGCTTTTGCCGGTTATGCTCGAAACGCCAGGCCAGCCTCGCGTGGTTACGACCAGTAGTGGCCTGCACATGATTGGCGACCTGAACTTTGCCGACCTGAATTGGAGCAAAGGCTATACTCCCCAGAAAGCCTATGGCCGGAGCAAACTTTCCAATCTGCTGTTCACCTACGAATTGCAGCGCCGCCTCGACGCCCAGGGCGATAAAATCTTGAGCGTGGCTTCACATCCCGGTTACGCCGCTACCAATTTACAGACTGCCGGGGCGATTATGGAAGGCAAGAAATTCCGGGAACGCATGTCTTTGTTAATGAACAGTATTTTTGCTCAGTCGGCGGAAATGGGAGCCTTGCCGACCCTCTACGCGTCGACAGCACCGGATGTCAAAAGCGGGCAATACTTTGGCCCCTCCGGTCTTCTCGAAATGCGCGGCTACCCCAAAGCGGTCGACTCCAATAAGAAATCGAATGACCCGGAACTGGCCGCGAAATTATGGGCCGTTTCGGAAGAACTGACCGGGGTAAATTTTAGCAAGAGCCTGGTCGGGCAGCGTTAGAGCCTGGCCGGAAGGATTAACCGGAACATCCTGGGCGGATTTGCATAACCGCCCAGGATGGTTTTTTTCCGAGAAGAATAGAGCTGGTGCTCTATTCTTCTCATTTAATTTTAGTGAGCTTTTGGCAGGTAGACCGAGAAAACGGTCCCTTCGTTTAGCTTACTCTCGACGGTGATTTTGCCCTGGTGCCAGCGCACGATTTCATAGGCGATAGCCAGCCCCAACCCGGTTCCGCCGCTGCTACTGGTCCGGTCGGAGTGGACCCGGTAGAACCTTTCGAACAGATGGGGCAGGTGTTCTTTGGGGATACCCTGGCCGTTATCGGCTACATCTATTCGGGCAAAACTACCTATCTCTTTTAGTGAGACCGTAACCTTACCGGCCGCCGGGGTGTATTTGAGGGCATTATCGAGCAAATTCATGAACAGACGGGTAAGCTGGTCGAAATTCCCCGATATTATCGGTCCGCTCGTGAACTGGCCGGAAAGGGTTATATCCTTGGCTTCGGCCAGGGGCTGCATCGTTTCGACCAAGGAATCGAGCAAATCACTCAAATCGACGTTTTCCCTGGGAAACTTTTGCTGGCCCTGGTCCATCCGGCTCAGACTTAATAGCGAATTGGAGAGACGAATCAGGCGGTCCACTTCCGTGTTCGCGTCTTTCAGAGTATCAATATACTCCGTCTGAGTGCGCGGCTGGTCGAGGCTTACCTCGATCTGGCCTTTGAGGGCCGTTAGAGGCGTCCTTAATTCGTGGGAAGCGTCGGCGGTAAAGCGGCGTTCGCGCTCGAAAGCGCCCTGCAAGCGGTCCAACATATCGTTAAAGGTGGTTGCCAGGCGTCCAATCTCGGCAGTAGAACCGGTCAGTTCAATCCGGCCCGCCAGGTCGGTCGAACTGATAGCCTGGGCGGTGCGGGTAATCCGGGTAATCGGCCCCAGCACCTGCCTTGCCAGGAACCACCCACCCAGGGCCGCTAACAACAGGACAATCGGGATTGCCAGCAGAATCGGCTTGTAGGAATCGGCAAGAGCGTCATAAGTCAGGAAGGTCGGCCACCCTACCTGGATCCAGCCGACAAATTCCCCCCCCTGACCGCCCGAACGGGGTTGCCGCCATTCGAGGGCCTGGGTATAAATACGCCAGGTGGTCTTATTGTCCTCAGCGGGAACGGTGGAATAACCATTTTCCAGCGGTAAATTGAGCGGGATAGGGGTATTTAACTGGTTGAGACCGCCCACCACCTTGCCGTCCGTCCCCAATATCCGCACCATATAACCTTTAGAGCGAAGGTCGCCGGGAGAATTTTCGTTGCTGTCCTTCGAATCATCGTATTGCCGGAAGTGGGGCGGGCCATTATCCAGGTCAATCGAGGGGATAATCTGAAGGACTGCCGTTTCCAGGTTGGCGTCAACCTGGTTTTGTTCGTGTTGTTGGAGTTGAAAGTAAAAATAGATACTAAAAGTAAGCAGGGTTAAGCCCACTAAAACAATGTAGAGGGCAATCAGCCGGAACCAGAGGGAGCGCCAGACCCATCCCACCCAGTTTAAGATTTTCCGGTTAACTCTGTTTTTCATTCGTTTCCCGCTTCGGCGCTGATGCGGTAGCCCATCCCTCGCACGGTTCGGATAAGTTGGGGCGTAAAATTGCGGTCAATCTTGCGGCGCAAATAACCGATATAGACATCGACAATATTTGAGTCGCTGGCGAAATCAAAGTTCCAAATATGTTCGGCAATCTGGGTGCGGGTAAGCACCTGGTTGGGATGGCGCATCAGGTAATTCAAGAGCATGAACTCGCGCTGGCTCAACTCGATTAGCCGCCCGCCTCGCCGCACTTCCCGCGTTTTGTTATCCAGCTCAAGGTCGCTGATCCGTAAAATATTCTCATTTTGGAGAGGGGGCCGCCGGAGTAAAGCCCTGACCCTGGCAAGCAGTTCCGGGAAGGCGAACGGTTTAACCAGGTAGTCGTCCGCGCCGGTATCGAGCCCTTCCACCCGGTCCTCCAGGCTATCGCGAGCGGTAAGGAGCAAGACAGGCGTCTGGATGCCGTTTTTACGCAGACGCCTCAGGAGACTTAAACCGTCCAGGCCGGGCAGCATTATATCCAGGATAATAAGGTCGTAATCTGCTGCCAGGGCGTATTCAAAGGCTTCCAGGCCGTCATAGGTCGCGTCAACGGCGTACCCGGCCTCGGTCAGACCCTGGCAAATAAATTTTGAAATTCTCGGTTCGTCCTCTACAACCAGTAAACGCATCGTATACTCCAAAAACTTTTATTTAAACTCTATCATAAAACTATAAGAATTTGATGAAAATTTAGGTGTATACAAATCTTGTTTTGATGAATTGCCGGTAACCAACTTTTAAAATGCAAAACCCAGGACTCACATTTTGAGTCCTGGGTTAGGGTTAGCCTGGAATAGCCCGGCCTGGGTTTCACTGCGAAAAGAAAAGCCTACATCACAAAGATGACATTACCGGAGCCGTCTACCGTTACCTTGTAACTCGGTAAAGGCTGGCGGGCCGGGCGTCGCAAGACCGCGCCGGTATTGGCATCGAACTCGGCCCCGTGACAGGGGCAGGCAAAGACCTGGGCGCTCTGGATGAAAGACACGTCGCACCCTTCGTGGGTACAGGTCCGGCTAAAGGCTTTGACCGAACCGTCTTTGGCGTGGACGACATAGGCATTTTCCCCGGTAGTGGGGGTCTGGAAGGCCAGGGCGTTACCCACCGCTATATCCGAAAGCTTTGCGATAACCTTACCATTGACCACGGGAGCGGCAGTTGGGGCCGGGGCTGCGGTCGGTTTGGGTTGTGCTGCCGGGGCGGTCGTCGCGGCGGAAGCCTGGCTCGTGGCCTGAGTCTGTTGGCCTGTAGCCGCCGTGGCCGGGGCGGCACCTGTGGCTGCCGCCGTAGTAGCCGCAGCGCTATCCTGGGTGGTCGGGGCGGCGGTTGGCGGTAGGGTTAGTTGAGTATCGGCGGTAGACTTCGTCTCGAATTGTTCGTGCAGACCCTTCAACCAGGCTACCCCGGTAAAGCCTCCGGCCAGGATAATGCCACCTGTGATGACCAGGAACTGGCGGCGTGCTACTTCATGCCTGTGCGCTTCGGCGGCGGCATAGCCTCGCCGGTCATTGGTCCAGACAGGTGTAACCGGGTTGGCAGGTCCGGCGTAGGGAAGCGGGGAGTCGACGAAGGCGGCGTTGGCCGGTTGGCCGGTTTCGCGTTCTTTGAGGACCGCGTCCAGGCTCAACACCGGGTGCGCGCCGGCCATGAACAACGTCAACCAGGCCACGGCGTAGGGTAAATCCGAGCCTAAAAAGAAGGGCGTAACATTCCAACTGGCGGATAGCCAGAGGGTCACACTCAGGATAAACCCGGCCAGGGCGGCCACCCGGCTATAAAGCCCTACGAGGGTGCCCAGCCCGATTGCCAGTTCTCCTACCAGCACAACCCCACCCACAATGGAAGCAATTGGCGGGTTAGATAGTGATTTCAGCATGAAACCGATAGGTGACTGGCCGCCAAATCCACCAAGCTGAGCCCCGATGTACCCGGCAGCGGTCGAGTCAAAAAACTGGGGGTCCAACAATTTGTCAACCCCGGCGGCCAGGAACGAAATCCCCAGAAATAAGCGTAAAGGTAAAAAGATATTGGCCTGGTTGAAAGAAAATAACCCCCTCGAAGGAGCCGGGTTAATCATCTCCGGTCTGTTCGTATCGGCATAGTTATTTGGTTTCTTTAATGGAAGGTTCTGTTTCAAAACAATCTCCAGTCTCACAAAGAAAATCTACAAGCCCTGAAGGACTTCTCCGTACCCCAGGCGTATTGTTGCCTGAGTTCATCCCTATCCTAAACCCGCTCTTTAAGAAAGGATTAAGAGGATTATGAGAATTTTTTTATTTTCGGAAATTACCCGGCCAGGAACCCTTTTCTTCAGGCAGAGGTGTTGAAAATACAAAAGATCCTGGGCCTCCACCGTTTAACCCAGGATCTTTTGCTTCCCTCAAATTACCGTTAATTTCTAAAAATTTACAGTTGAATAACTTCACACTCAAGGGTGACAAAAACAACTCTACCCAGCCCGGCTTTCTGAAAAAACCCGGCCTCTTTGAACCTGTCCGGCCCCAGGATTAAAGCTACTTTTGCCATCACATCGGCCACCTGGACCGAAGGCGCTTCGACCGTCACCGAAGCGTAAGGACTGGATGCCGGGCGGTTGGTGCGCGGGTCTATCAGGTGATGCTGGCGTTCCCGCCCCAGGTACCACGACCGGCCCATCTGGGACGAGGTGGCAATAGCCCGGTTAGTCACTACCAGCGAGGCTACCGGGGCATTTTCTTTATCCAGGGGATTATCCACCACGATTTTCCAGCCCCGCCGATCCTGGGGCGGACATCCTTCCAGGAACATGTCACCCCCTGCCCCGACCATAAAAGATTTAAACCCGGCCTGCCTGAGAAGTCCCGCCGCCTGGTCCACCGTGGTCCCTTTGGCGATGCCGCCCAGGTCCACCCGGACGCCCGGCGCCAGTCGGATACTTTTCCGGGCATAATCCAGTGTAATGCGTTCCAGGTTCCGGGGCTGCCACTGCCCTGCCACCACCGGAGGTTGAACCGTCAACAGGTGTGGGCCAGGGCTGGAAATCAGTTCGAAGCTCCGGTTGTACCCGGCAGCTTCAAGAGCCTCAAGTAGGGTCGCGTCAAAAACCCCGCCGGTAAATTCGTGCATATCGCAGGCCGCCGCGACATTTCGGAAAAGCAATTCCGAGGCATTTTCCGCGTAGCCGGTACGGTTAAGCTCGGAAAGTTCGCTATCCGGTTTGAAACGGCTCAAGACCGCTTCGTTATACTCGAACAGGTCCTGGATTTGGTCGCAAACGCTGGCCGCTTTCTCGACTTCCCCGGTGTAGACCAGCACTTCCACGTGAGTATTCATCGCCCTGAAGTTCAGAGCCACTTCCAGCACACCGGGGTTTTCTTCAAGTTCAGGGCCGGGTAATTCGGTTTTCATATACAATTACCTCAAACCTTCCCCCTGCTAGGATCCCCCGGTGTGAAAGGGTCCGGAATTGCCTGAAGGCTGGTTTACCGAGGCTCGGCCCCTTCGCGAACCGCCAAAGCCACCGTTAAAAGGATTGCTGTTAGAACCTGCCACCGCATTCGACGAGTTGTTATTGCCATTGTTATACCCGTTATTAGCCTGGGAATTTGAACCGTAGTTAGGGGCGGCAAAGGCCGGGGCAGGGTTGTTATCATCATTCCGTTCAAAAGTAACGGAATTGGAAGCATTGGCCGAATTGTTGAGCAGGTTGAAACCCAGGAACCCCACGATTAAACCCATCACCGCTGTTACACCGAAAGCCGCCGCCATTTGCCCGTTGCTGTAATCCCCCGTTTTCGCGAGGGGTGGAGAGACAAACGGGGCCGGGCGTTGCGGGGCCTGGGACACTTTCAGGTAAGGATTCGCCGGACGAACAGCCTGGGCAGGGGCTGCAACCGGGCGCGCCGTCGCGGGGGCAGTAGCCGGTTTGCGCAGGGCTTCCCGTTTACGGTAAATGTTAAACCCGATAAGCTGGCCGGCCAGGACCAGCAAAACCCCACCCAGGACGGCGCCTACCAGGAGAATGCCCCGCAGGTTGTTGATTTGCTGGGTAAAAGTGTGCAGGAAAGCGACACCAAAAAGCAGGTAGTTAAACCGCTGCATAGCCTTCCAGCGTTTGCCCTTTAGCTTTTTTAAAAAGTAGTTGTTCGATAAGACCAGCAAGAAAATGATGACCAGGGCCGCCGCCAGCCCGATAAAGTTGCTGATGCCAAACAGGTTTAATTTCAGGGAACCTTCTTTGTTGAGAAAGAACCCTAAAAGGGTGCCGCCCCAGTTAATTTCGACCCCGAAGGCCAGCAACACGTGAGCAAGGGATGTAATCCCGGCCCAGATACCCACATCCCGCCGGAAATTCATATTTACCGGGTTCTTGCGGACTTTTAACATGTTGATAGGCCCAATTAGGAGAGTGGCCGCAATCAGGACCAGGCCCACATAGCCGGTCCCGATGGATAACATTTCGAGGGGAGATTGACTCGGAGTCGCCATCATCAGGGCGATAATACAACCGGCCAGTGTCACAAGCCCCATCAAGAGATGATTGGATAAACGAGGATAACTTTTCCTAAATGTTGCTAACATTCTTAACTCCCAAACAGAAAATTTTTCGCTATTTCTACCGGGTCAAATTACTTTTTGATGATTTTATTTGGCCGAGTTTCCCGTGGTGTCCGGGAACCAACTTCGTTTTAACCCTTTATTTTTACAACCATATCTTAGTCCTCTATTCTGAGAAAGGAGTTAAGAGTTTGTAAGAAAGTTCTTAATTTTCTGATAATTATAAAGAGTTGAGCTCCTTTACACTTCCATCACTATTTCTTGCGAAAACTTTACAAGTGGTTGTTAAGCTGGTTTTGAAATGTATTGATGCCAGGGTTTAAACCGTTAAAGGAGAAGAAAATGAGTAAACGGCTTCTAAAATACGCCATGTGGGTAAGTCTGCTGGGGTGCGTGATGACCCTTTCCGGTCTGGGGATAGACGCCTATTTACACGGACAAGACCCTGGCCTGGCTGCCCACGAAGGCATTTTTACCCTGAGCAACCCCGGCCACCTGATGCTGGTTGTCGGTATCGGCCTGATTGTAGTGGGGTCGGTCGCCTTCCTGGTGGGTAAAGCCTTACAAAGGCGGCCCGACACCGATTTAAGCCCGGCCCGCCTTTTTTACGGCGCGGGGGCAGTTGCGGTGGTGGCCCTGGCCCTGGGCGCGGGAATCCTGGCCCTCAACAGCGAGGGCAGCCTGTTTAACGAAGACCACGACCACGCGGCAGTGGCCGGGTCGAGCCCGGTTCCGACGGTTACTTCCGGCGCTAGTACAGGTAGCACAACCCCTTCCGCTCACAATCACGGCGGCACTTCCACCACGCCCGGCACGACCATCACGCCGACCACTGACCAGCAGACCGCCGCCGGCAAACTGGTCAGCGACACCAAAAGCGGGATTGCCCGGCTTGAAGATTACGATACCGCCGTTGCGGAAGGCTACAAACAAATCACGCCCTACGTCCTGGGACAGGGCGCTGCCAAGTACGGCCCGGCCCACTTTTATAACGCCGCCTACGACAAAGACGGCCAGTTGCTGGACCCATCCAAACCGGAAGCCCTGGTCTATTTCAAAATGCCGGGTGGAAAAATGGTATTGCTGGGGGCGATGTTTTTAGCCCCAATCGGGCAGGGTCCGACGCCGGGTGGCCCCCTGACGACTTGGCACACCCACGACAATTTATGCGCCGGGGCAGGTGGTATCACGTTGAAAAACCAGCAGGGCGATTGCCCTGCCGGGGCGAAGGCGGTGACAGAGAAAGAGGAGATGATGCACGTCTGGATTTTCGATAACCCGGACGGCCCTTTTGCTCACAATCTAACAGTGGCGGATTACCGGGCGGCTCTGAAACAATTAGCCGCCGTTTAACCTCTAACTTAAATCCCTCTCATGCTTACAAGAGCTTACCCGTTTTTCGCGGGTAAGCTCTTTTAAGTATCTCAGTCTTTTTTGAACTGGTCGAGCAGGAAGGCCAATTTATCGGCCAACTCGGCGTTTACCTGGAACCGGGTCGAGCCCATACCATGCCCGCCATGCTTCTCCACCCGCAATAGGATGGGTTTGCCGGAAGCGCTGGCCGCCTGGAGCCGGGCCGCCATCTTGGTCGCCTGCCAGACCACTACGCGAGGGTCGTTCAGGCCGGTCGTAATAAAAGCCGCCGGATAATTCACTCCGTTTTTGACTTCGTGATAAGAATCGGCCTGCTGAAGGGCCAAAAACCCTTCCTCGTTCGTAATGGTCCCAAATTCAGGGATGTTGGGCGGACCGTTCTCGGTAAACTCGAACCGTAAGAAATTGGTTACGGCCACCTTCATGACCATCACCGCCCACAGGTCGGGACGCTGGACCAGAGAATTTCCGCTCGGAATCCCACCTCCGCTGACACCTTCCCCGGCCAGGTAGGGTTGAGACGTATAGCCTTTTTCAACCAGGTATTCGGCGCAGGCGATAAAGTCGTCCACGTTTTTCTGCTTGTTGAGGTTTTGCCCGGCCAAATGCCATTCTTTGCCGTACTCACCGCCGCCCCGGATATGCCCAACCGCCATAACCCCACCGAGTTCGTACCAGGCCAGGTTAACCGGGTTAAAAGCGGAGGGATAAACAATCAGACCGTAGTTGCCGTAACCCATTAAGAGAGTCGGGTTGCGCCCGTCCAGCTTTAACCCCTTCTTATGAATGATAGAGAGCGGGACCTGCACCCCGTCCTTCGAGGTAGCAAAGACTTCATGGGCCTCAACTCCGGAAAAATCCACCGCCGCCGGGGCCAGCCAGCCGGTATCACCGGGAGTACCTTCGGCTATGTCCAGCCGGTAGACCCTTTGGGAAACGGTCCAGGCGGTTGTTACGAAAAAGGCGACCGGCTTTTCAGCCTCGGCGGCCACTTCCAGGATAGTCCCTTCAAACGGTAACTGGATTGCTTCCGGCTCCCCGGTCGTACCGTCCGCGTTAAGCTTTACCCGGCGCAGTTTGCCCAACCCGGCGTCAAGGTCTTGCGAAAGGAGGTAATCCCCACTCACGAAGATGCCCCGGATAACCGCCTCAGACGGGGGTAGGACCAACCGGGCATTTGCCAGGTCGGGTTGGGCCAGAGAAGTGGCGATAACCTTGTAGCGAAGGGCTCCTTTATGGGTCCGAAGATAGACGGTATCGCCCTTGACCGCGTACCCGGTCACTCCCTCCTCGATGTCGCAAAGCTTGACCCAGGCTGCTTTCTCCGGAGCATCTAGTTCGGCCAGCGAAGGCAGGGCATAGATGGTCAGTTCATTAAGCACGCCGTGGACGGCTACTCCCAGCACCCAGTCGCTATTGGCGAAAGTTGCCAGGTAGGGGAAATCGGTAACGGACAGTTCGAAATTCGGGTTGAGGCCATAGCCTAAAACCACCTTGTCGCTCTCCGGGTCCTCACCAAGGCGGTGCAAATGGACCTTCATTTTGTGGTAACGTTCGGTTTCGGGAGTTTCAGGCGTAGTTTGAGGGTTGCGGCGATAGAAAAAGCCCCCGCTGTCTGCCAGCCAATTAATCATGCCAAACCGGGTCCGGCTAATCGTTTCAGGCCGGTTTGCACCGGTCTCGACCTCTAAAATATACAGGACACTTTCTTCCGAGCCGCCCTGGGAAAGACCATAAGCAACGAGCTTACCATCCGGGGAGGGGAAGAACCAGTCGAGGGCAGTATGGACTTCACCCTGCATCGTATTGGGGTCAATCAAGACCTTTTCGGTGCCGTCCAGGCCGTCCCGCACGACCAGTTTTGCCAGCCCCTCGCCGCTTTCGTGCCGCAGGTAGAAAAAGCGGTCTTTCACCGGCTTGATGGCCGAAATTTCGGCTCCGCCCATCTGGCTTAGCTCGTTGATGCGTTTGAGTAAGGCTTCGCGTTGGGGCAGGTTATTCAGGTATTCTTCGGTATACTGGCCCTGGGCGGTCACCCATTCTTTTAGTTCGTCGCCGTGCCAGTCTTCCATCCAGCGGTAGGGGTCATCCCAGGTAAAGCCGTAGTGGGTTTCGCGCACGACCTCAACCCTGGCAACAGGTTGTTTAGCCATAAATTCTCTATATTCCTTTCTCCAAAGTTTATTTCAAATATCCAAAAGGACCAATTTATGTTAATCCGGGCCGGTACACCCGCTCAACTTTGGCGGGTCCAATCAGGGAGCAGAGCAGTTTGAAATAGAATAGCATGCCGGTAACCCGGGCGCAAAGAAAATCCTTTGTTCGAAAGCCGCTTTGAAATAGTGACCGGGCTTAGCCCACAATCGAAAATCACTTTATCAGAAACCGGTTTAAGGTATCGTCGACCCGGTTAGCCGTGAAAATAGACTGGCCGTCCGGGGAAAAACCCATCTCAAAGCTATTATTGGAATTTGCCACCGGTCCGATACCTGTTTCGGAGATTTCCTTCCCGCTGGCCGTATCCCACAAAACCAGCAGACCATCCTGGTAGGCTCCAGCCAACCGCTTGCCGTCCGGGCTGAACTTTATTGAAGTTAAGGGACTGTCATCCAGGGGTCCGGTCAGGCTGGCTTTCTGGCCGCCGCTGCTTAAATCCCACAGGCGGATAGAGCCTTCATTTCCAACGCTGGCTAGAGTTTTACCGTCCGGGCTGAAAGCGATTGAAAGCACCGGCCCGGTATGTCCCTTCAGGCTGGGCCGCTCCTGCCCGCTGGTGACATCCCACAGCTTTACCGGGTAAGCCCCGGTTTGAATATCACCGCTCCCGGCCCCGGCTATCGTCTGGCCGTCAGGGCTAAAGGCAATCGTGTAAATCGTAAAATATTCGGGGATTTTGCCCCGCAGATAACCTGTTTGCTTACCTGTGGCAATGTCAAATAACCGGATGGCCCGGTCGGAGTTAGCGGCGGCAATGGTCTTACTGTCGGGCGAAAAAGCCAGGGTTGTTATATTATCAAAACTCCCCTTTATGACAATTGCCGGGTCGGAAGTAGCCGCCTGGGTATCCCAGAGCCAGATTGAATTGCTGGCGTTGGGGTTATGATAAAAGGCGACCGGACTGTTTGCGGCCAGGTAGCGCCCATCCTGGGAAAAAGCCAGGGTAAGGACATAGCTTTCCGGCCCTTTGAAAGTTTTTACTAATTTGCCATCACTCGCTAAAAAGAGGTTTACTCCTTTATCAATCCCGGTGGCAAGATATTTTCCGGTGGGGTCCAGGGCGAAAGAAAAGAAGGAGGAATAAGGTTTTGAGTTGGCCTGGACGCTATAATCCCTGGTCAGCAAAGAAGGGACACCTGGATTTAGATTTGGAGGTGAAACTTTATTGGAAATACGCCCACTCGATTTATTTGCCAGGTCGGTGAGTATTTCTTTGTGAAGATAGGGAAGCAGCAAACCGTAAGCCGTATAGGCGGTTGTATCGGTCCCGGTAAACTTCTGGCCCTTATAATAAAACGACCAGGGAAAGAACCCCTTTTGTTGGGAGGCGCTGGAAACCTGTAAAAGCCCGGCGTCGGTCTGGATAAACATGAACAGGCTGGGGAAGGTATCGGTCATAGTCGGCAGGTAAGGCCCCCGGTAGTCGCCTTCCTCAACCGGCATAGCGACCAGGGTTTGCCAGAAATTCTGAGTAACGCTCAGGGGTATTGTAATCACCCTGGCTGTCTCCAACAAAGGGCTCGCCCTGAAACCACCAGGGTTGTCACCGCCCGTACTAAAGACCCCCTCCCCGGTCAGACCATCATTCATTATAAAAGAATAGTGGGCCTGGATAGGCGTTACTCCCGAAAGACCATTCCAATCATCGTTGATTTGGAGAGCTTTCAGGGTTTTTAGGTCGGTGAGTTCGGGGAAAAGCTCGGTTACCTTGCCTTTTTTAATTCCGTTGAGAGGTGGTGTTATTGCTGAATTACTTTCAAAGGTGTTGCCGGTTTGGGCCTGGTTGGCTGCTGAAACCGCTTTATTCTGAAGGGTGGAAGGCGCGGTTATTTCACCACAACCAGCCAGTACCAAAGTTAAAAGAGTAAAAATTGTAAGTAGCGTCAGACAGCAAGCATTTCTCGAAAAGGGTTGCATAACTTTTCTCCCACGGCTGGAATAAATACCAGGGGATTTCTTATTGGAGATGTAAATAGGGCCTGGAAACCGGGCTGATTTCCAGGCGCTGTAAGATCATTTATTTTATTTGCCAGCGTTTAAGCGCGGTATCCTGTTGGTGGCCTGTGATGAGGAAACGGCCATCAGGACTAAAGGCCAGGTAGAAAGCCCCACTATAAGATTGAGCTATGGTATTTGAGATTTCCTGGTGGGTAACGGTATCCCAGAGTGCCAGCAGGCCGTTTTGATAACTCACCGCCAGGCTTTTACCTTCCGGGCTGAAGGCTACCGAATAAACAATGCCTTTCCCGGCCTTAGAATCGAGCCGGGCCAACTCTTTCTTCCCGGCTATATCCCATAACCGCACCGAGCCATCTTCGCTGCCGCTGGCAAGCGTTTTACCGTCCGGGCTAAAGGCCAGGGTCAGGACGTTGCCGGTGTGGCCCTGAAGCGAGGCAATTCCCTGCCCCGTAGCTATGTCCCAGACTTTTACAGGAAAATCCTTACTATCGGGGTCGCCACTGCCCGCCCCTGCAAGCATCTTGCCGTCCGGGCTAAAGGCCAGGGTGTAAAACCGGAAATATTCAGGCACCTTACCCTTGAACTCGGCAGTTTGCTTGCCCGTACTTAAATCCCACAGGCGGATAGTCCGGTCATAACTGCCACTAGCCAGTTGTTTGCCGTCGGGGCTGAAAGCTAAAGCCTGGACCGGCTCAAAATGCCCGGTCAGGGTCAAAATTGGGGCCGCGTTTTTAGTAGTGGTATCCCAGAGCCGGATAGCATTATCCGTATCCGGGTAATAGCTGACCCCGCCCGTCCCGGCCACCAATCGCCCATCCGGGCTATAAGCCACTGCGAAGATTTCACTTTGCGACCCCGTAAAAGTGGTAATCAGGTTTCCGTTGGCGCTATCCCAGAGTTTGACCTCCTTGCCCTGGGTCCCGGTAACAAAGGTTTTTCCGTCAGGACTGAGCGCCAGGGCATTGATTTTGGAACCGCTATTGGCGTTTTTGAATATTTGTTTGCCCTGTAAATCCCATCCCGATATTGAGGTCCCGGTTATATACAGCCGCTGGCTGTCCGCGCTAAAGGCTATTGGAAGGAAATAAGATTTATCGGCCGTAACTATAGTTACTTCTTTACCGTCCGACTCTTGCCAGACTTCGACAGTGGTATTACCTGTCCTGGAAGCGGCCAGGTATTTACCGTCCGGGCTGAAAACCAGGTAAAAGATTTGTTCAAAAAATAAATCTTCTGTTTTGGGCAGGCTGGTAGAAAGGGTCTTAAGCTTTTTACCGCTCGGAACTTCATAAAGTTCAATATCGTTGGCGCTATTTTCGAGAGCCAGGGTTTTACCGTCCGGGCTAATGCTAAAAATCCCGTGAAAGCTCAAAATATCATCACGGTACAGGGTTGTTTGATGGCTGGTCAGGTCCATCAGTTTGATAATTTGCCGGTCGCTATAAATAATGGTGCTGCTACCAGGTAGGACAATCGCGTTGGTGCCTTCCAGCGAGAACAAAAACTTATAGGCGGACACGTCCCACAACCGGACCTGGCGACTTGAAATGTTGTCACTACTAACCAGGGTTTTACCATCGGTACTAAAGCTTAGCAAACTGGCCTGGTCGCCATTAAGGTCGAAGTTCGCCAGTTGTTTGCCATTGGAAACTTCCCAGATTATTATTTCGCGCCCCGAACTGGCAAGCATTTTCCCATCGGGGCTAAAACTCAAGCCGCCTACGTTGGAAGTATGGCCGTTCAGGACTTTTAAAAGTTGCCCGTTCTTATCCCAGAGGCGGACGGTCCGGTCAGATTCGTCCCCGGCAGTAGCAAAGATTTGACCGTCCGGGCTAACCGTCACATTTCTAATGCTTCCCAAATGGCCGGGCTGGGAGAGGACACTGAAACCGGGTGTAACCAGCGAAGCTAAGTTGGAACCAGAATTTGTCGGGGCAGGCGTCAGGCCCGGATTGGGGGTGAGGTTAGGAGTGGCGTTAGGGGTATAGTTGTCCCTGGCCGATTTCAGCATGTCTTCCAGGACATCCTTTTGCAGGTAGGGTTTTAGAAGTTGGAAAGCTTCAAAAGCGGTCGCATCCGTCCCCGTAAAAAGGCGACCGGCAAAAATAAACGCCCAGGGGTAAAAATTGTCCTGCTGGGAATTGCTGACAACACCCAGGGTGCCAGACCCGGTATCAATATAAATCTTCAGGCTGGGATAATCATCGGTATGGGTTGCAATCGGGGAGCCGTTGTAGTCTCCCACATAGACCGGAGCCTCGGCCAGTGTTTGCAAAAATTTCCGGGCGACATCCAGCGGGATATTGATAACCTTACTGATTTCTTTATAGTTGGGGTCTTGTCTTTGGTTTATAGAGTAGAAATAGCCCTTGCTGAAAAAGGCCTGACCTTCAAAACCGTTGGGCTGCCGCACAACCGAGTAGTGCGCCAACTGCTTATCTGCTCCCGGGTATATTGATAACCCGCTCCAATCATCGTTTATCCGAAATGATTTGGCCTCGACTAAACCGGCCAGGACCGGGTACATCTCTTTGAGTTGGCCCTTTTGCAAGCCTGAATAGACCGGTGGAGTGATGGTTGCCGAGGTAGCGGGTTGCGTAGCCGGGGTTAAAGCGGCAGCCGAAGTTGTCCCGCCTGAAGAATTGGTCGGGGTATTCAAAGCATTGGTCTGCGCGACCGGGGTCGGTTGGAGGGCGGTCGGCGTGAGGTCGCCACAGGCCGCCACGAGCAAACTCAAAAGCGTTAAAAATGTAAGGAACATCAAACAGCAAGCATTTTTCGAAATTTGTCGCATGACTTCTTCTCCCATCTGCGAGCGTGTAACAGGTGAGCACCGATTTTATTTAATTTGCGACAGAGAGATTATTTGAATCTTATAACGCTAACTTAACCGGGAAAATTACAACTTTCCCACAAAAAAGCCGGGTATCCTTCTTTCTGGAAGGACCACCCGGCCATACTTCTTTATTTATCTTATAACTTCAACCTGGTCCGGTTTAAGCCCAGGTGTTGGTCCGGGCGCTTTCGAAGACCCGGTCAATGACCCGCATGTTGGCGACACCGTCCTCGATAGGGGTCGGGACCGGCGTGTCATCGAGGACCGCCTGGGAGAACAGGTCGCCCTGGATGGTGTACTGGTCGACCGTCGGCAAATCTATCAGTTCGGTCTGGCCGCCGGTAGTCACCCAGACTTTGTTAGGACGGTCTTCCGGGGCGTTAAAGGGAATCTCGATTTCGATGCGCCCGGTCGTCCCAAAAATATTGACCCGCTGAAAAGGCACAAGCTGGGTGCTACACGTAAAGGTCGAGCTTGTCCCGTTGCCAAAATCGAGGATGACCGAAGCCAACCGGTCGGTTTTAAGGTTCGGGTCGAAATCTACCAGCCCCAACACGCGCTCCGGCTCTTTACCAAAGATAAAGCGAGAAAGCGAAATGTTGTAGCAGCCAATATCGAAAAGGCCGCCGCCGCCGTTCTCAGGGATATTGCGGATATTGTTCGGGTCGTCCAGGAAATAAGAAAAGAACGATTGAATAGTCTTCAAATCACCGATACGGCCTTCCTGGACCATTTTCCTCGTAGCCTGCCACTGCAAGTTGTGGCGGTACATAAAGGCTTCCATCAGTTTGAGGTGGGGATATTTCTGCCCGGCATCGGCCAGAAGCTGCGCTTCATCGGCATTCAGGGCCAGCGGCTTTTCACAAAGGACATGCTTGCCCGCTTCCAGGGCCTTGATTGACCACGAGATATGCAAATCGTTGGGGAGAGGATTGTAAATTGCGTCTATTTCGGGGTCGGCCAGCAATTCTTCGTAAGAGCCATAGGCTTTCGCCAGACCCAGTTTTGCGGCTGCCGCCTGGGCGCTTGCCAGGTTGCGGGAGGCCAGTCCCACCACCTCGCTATACTGGCCTTTTTGCATGGCCGGGATAACCTTATTAACTCCGATGTTGGCCGTACTCAATATTCCCCATCGAACTTTCGCCACAGTAAATCTCCTTTTATGGTTTTGAGATTGAGAATTTCTTAAAGAACCGGCAATCCAGGGCATAATCCGCCCAAAAGCGTCCTGATTATATAACTTTAGCCTTTTATGTTAAAATTTGATAGACAACACGCAAACCACTTCCCTAACCGAATAATTAAAGGCTTAGGCACCCATTTTTATGCTTTGGAGCCTGTAATTCCCGTTTTTATAACAGGATTACTCTATCTTCCTAACTTTTTGCTACTTTAAAATTGATCAAGGAGGATCACCATATGGATACCCTGCAAAGCAACATTGTCCAAACCCGCCAGGGCGCTGTCAGCGGCACTACCGAAAACGGCAGCCTGGTCTTCAAGGGAATTCCTTATGCCGCGCCACCGTTTGGCCCCAACCGCTTTCAGCCACCCCGGCCCCACGAACCCTGGCAAGGCGTCCGCGATGCCAGCCAGTATGGCCCGACGGTGCCCAAACCACCCTACTTCCCTCCCTTTGATACCCTTTTGCCCGAACCGGTTATCCCCGGCGAGGATTGTCTTAACCTGAACATCTGGACCCCTTCGACCGCCTCGGCGACTCTGCCGGTATTGGTCTGGATTCACGGGGGCGCTTTCGCCAACGGCACCGGGGCCATTGACATATACGAAGGCGGCAAATTTGCCCGTGATGGGGTCGTGTGTGTGACCATAAACTACCGGTTGGGCGCGGACGGTTTCCTTTTTGTCGAAGATGGCGGGGGCAACTGGGGCATCCTGGACCAGGTGGCCGCCCTGGAATGGGTCCGGGATAATATCGCGGCCTTTGGTGGAGACGCCTCCAACGTTACCATCGCCGGTGAGTCGGCGGGCGCGTTCAGCGTGACCACCCTTCTTTCGCTGCCACAGACCCAGGGGCTTTTCCGGCGAGCTATTTGCCAGAGCGGGGCCGGGCATCACGTTATTTCCCCGGCCTCGGCTAAACTGGTCGGCGGTTACCTGGCCGAACTCCTGCACGTCCCGCCGACCCTGGAAGCTATCGGGGCCGTACCTTACGAGCAACTCCTGGCGGCCCAGGTGCAGGTCAGTGGCGAAGTTTTTGGCAATCCCGACCCGGCTAAATGGGGCGAGGTGGCTGCCAACCTGATGCCGTTCGAGCCGGTGGTGGACGGCACAACCATCCCGGCCCGGCCCATAGAAGCCATCCAGGCCGGGGCAAGCCGGGACGTGGACATCCTGGTCGGGACCAATACCGGCGAGGAACGCCTTTTCCTGGTGCCGAACGGCGCGATTGACTATTTGTCCGAACCGATACTGGCCGGGACCGCCGCCGCTTACGGTCTCGACGTAGAAAAAGCCCTGGCGGCCTACCGGGAAGCCCGGCCCGGCGCTTCCTCCGGTGACATTATGGAGGCCCTGGTAACCGATTGGTTCTTCCGCATCCCGGCTATCCGCCTGGCCGAAACCCACAACCAACAGGAGGGCGGCAATACCTTTATGTACCTGTTCGACTGGCAATCGCCCCGGTTTAACGGTCGGCTGGGAGCCTGTCACGCCCTCGAAATCGGCTTTAGCTTTGATACCCTCGACAAAGCCGACAATTTCCCCCTGACCGTGCCCAACCCGCCCCAGGAGTTGGCCGACACCATGCACGCGGCCTGGGTGGCTTTTGCCAGGACCGGCCAGCCCGGTTGGCCTCAATACGATACCACCACCCGCGCCACCATGGTCTTCAACACTGTCTCCACCGTGGTCAACGACCCGAAGGGAGCCGAAAGAGCCCTCTGGGAAGGGCGTCGTTAACCTTTAACTAACAAAAAGCGTCTCAAGCTCGAATTGGGACGCTTTTTTGTGGTAAACTGATTCCAGGGGAAAAATTGCGAAAGGGAGATTGCAATTGGACAATTTTTACGCGCGCACAAACGGTTTTGTTAGCGAGATGGTCCGGGCCTGCCAGGGTTCGACCGGGGCCCAGCAAACTATCAGCCTGCTTATCGGCCAGATTATGCGTGACGAGGCCACCAAACCGCTCGGTATGAGCCTGATGCAAATCGTGGTCGGCGAACGTGACCGCGACCTTTTGACCAACAACCTCGAAGGTGAACCGCTCCTCCTGATCAACCGCATCCTTGACGAACTGGAAGCCTCTCCATTTAAGGGCCAACTTTATTAATTAAAGGGCCGACTAATCTGATTTTGAGTTTTTCTTAATTTTCACTTCACAATTAGATGTTAAACTGAATCTCGAATTAAAATTACAGGCGGTGGCTTTGCCGAAATTTGGTGCGGTAAGGCCGATTGCCATTTGGGAGTAAAATAAAATACATGGAAGGTGTCCAAAGTTTGGGCTTACTGGCGGTATTGCTGCTGGTAGCCCTGAACGGATTTTTTGTAGCAGGCGAGTTCGCATTAGTAAAGGTTCGTAAGACCAGGATTGAACAACTGGTTGAAGAAGGAAAAAGAGCCGCCAGGACGGTTCAAAACGAAATAAATCACCTCGATAATTATATCGCTGCCACTCAGTTAGGTATCACCCTGGCGAGCCTGGCCCTCGGCTGGATTGGTGAACCGGCCCTGGCGCACCTGGTCGAGCCCCTTTTCGAGGGTATCGCTGGTCCGGCAGCCATAGAACTTTCTCACACCGTCGCGTTTGCCTTCAGCTTCGCACTAATCACGATTTTCCATATCGTCCTGGGTGAGTTGGTGCCCAAGTCCATCGCCCTGCAACGGGCGGAAGGCACGGCCCTGTTCGTCGCCCGACCTCTCTACATCTTTGCCCAGGTTTTCAAACCGTTTATCAAATTGATGAACAGCATCGGTAACGCCATTGTCCGGTTGCTTGGTATGAACGCGGCCAGCGAACACGCTTCGGTCCACTCGGTAGCTGAGCTTGAAATGCTGGTTACGGAGAGCCGCGAGGCCGGGGTGCTGGATAACCAGGAAGAAGTGATGCTGCGGCGGGTCTTCGACTTTGGCGAGAAAGACGCCAACCAGGTCATGCGGCCCCGGACCCAGGTCTACGCTATCCCGGTAGATAAAGACCTGGATGGGGTAATGGACATTGTTACCCGCGAGCATTACACCCGCTTCCCGGTCTACGATGGCACGATTGACAATGTCATCGGCGTGCTGCACGTCAAGGACCTGCTCGACACCGTCCACAAAATAAAAGACCAGGAAAAATTTGTCCTCAAGGATATTTTAAGACCGGTCCTGAAGGTGCCGGAAAATATACCGATTGAAAACCTGTTGGAACAGATGCGGAGCCGCCAGATTCACATGGCCCTGCTGATTGACGAGTATG
>MKTJ01000085.1:0-59364 GCA_001898225.1 Chloroflexi bacterium 54-19 | reverse complement strand
CTGGTCACCCTCGAAGACATTCTGGAAGAAATCATCGGGGAAGTCCGTGACGAGTTCGACACCGACAAAGAGGATTATCGCCCGGCCCTGGAAGTGCGGGAAGACGGGTCTTCCTCGATAACGGGGTTGCTCACCATCGGGGAGTTCGAGGAACGTTTCGGGGTGACCTTCGTTGACCCCGAATACGAAACGATTGGCGGTTATGTCTTCGGACAAATCGGGAGCAGCCCGACCCTGGGGGACAAGGTCGAACTTGACCCCTATATCCTGGAAGTGATCGAACTTAACGATTTACGGATTGCCCGCCTGGCGGTCTCTCGCAAAGAGACAGGGACAGGCACACCGGAAGGTGTCGGGGAACCGGTAAAGGTCAGCCAGTCGAGTTAACGGCAAACCGGAACCTTAAGCTTTCCACTCAAAAAAAAGAGGCGTGACGGGTTGCTGTCACGCCCTTTTTGTATAGATAAATCAGTTCTTATCGCGGGCCCGCTGTTTGGCTTTTAACAGGCGGTCCGCCATATCGTCGGGAGTTTCCGTCCGCTGTATCTTTGGCGGTGGAGGCGGTGCGGGGGCCGGTTTGGTAGCCGGGGCCTGGCTCATTTTAGCCTTTGGTACATCCGGCGAACCGCTCTCCGCGGGCGGCGAACTCGCCCCACCCCGCCCGAATTTACCTACCAGGCTTACCAGGGTTTCTTCCTCGGTCGGCACCACTTTGGAGGTTTTATCACCCGCTACTTTTGCAGTTTTAGCGGGTTTTCCGCTCTTTCCCTCAGAAGCAGGTGCATCTTTGCTCTTTTTGCGGCCAAACAGCCCTTTGGATTTAGGAACGGTCCCGGCGTCCCAGGTAGCCGCCGCAGCCTGTTCGGCGGCAGTGGGCTGGTAATAACCCGGAATAGCCTGCGGCGCGTTGCCACCTGTCTTCCCGGCAGGTGGGCCTTGCTCCGAACCGTTAACCGTAAAGTTGTGGCGGTTGTTGACCCGTTGCTTCGCCTCGAAGAGCCTGTTTACCGGACTACCGGGCGAACCACCCACACCACTACCAGCCCCGGCTCCCGCCACAGCCAGTTTATCCGGCGACTTGCCCCGGAAACCTCGCCAGAGGTCAGTGATAGAGAAACGAATTCGGCGGGCCGCAATATCGAACGGAAACAGCAGGATTGCCAGGAGTAACAGCCAGGGCCATAACTCCTCCTGCTGGGTCGTATTCCGCAAATCATCCCGGAAGGCGTCTGCCGGGGCACTCAGGACGTGCCCGCCTGTCAGGTCGGCTACATCCTTCAAGAGGGCTTCGTTGCTTCCTAACTGTTTGTATTCGGGCGAATATTGGGCCACGGCCCCGACCGTCTGGGTAAGGTTGATGTCCTGGTCACTGCCTGTGCCGCCGCTACTGCCCTGGCCCTGGACATTCACGATATATGACCCGGTATTTTTTGGCGTGAAATACCCCTCGTAGTGACCGGGCGCGGTCTGGGTCAGGGTCACATCTTCCTGAGAGTCAAGTGACGAAGAAACCACTTTAGCCTGGACATCGAGGCCGTTAAGATACTGGCTGCTGGGGCTAATCGCGTCCGCCGTCACATATATCCGGTTACCCACGGTCTTGGTCTGTACCTGCAAACCGCCCGCCTCGTTTTCCGCGACAGTCCAACGGACCATCTGACTCCAGAATTTGGGGAAATCCTTCCAGCTCAACCAGTCGGTGGCCCACCGGCCCTTGGCGTCACTTGTCCAGGCAGCGACCCGGCCCAGGCCGTACTGCCAGGTTGCCAGTAGCGGCTCGTTGCGGTCGGTGACAAGAGCCTGGGTAGCCGTGTTCTTGGCGATAGTCGCCACGTAACCCTTTAGCTGGGGCGTACCCGTAATTCCCTGCAAAATCGGGCTGGGGTCCGCTACCGAGGGCGTGAAGTTCTCCTCGACAATATAGGAGCGAGCCGCGAGGTGGGCTTCCTTGGCAAAAATCTTGGGCAGATTCGTCGGGTCGTCTACAAAGGTATACCGTCCGCCGCCCTGTTTTGCCATCTCCTGCAAAAGGCTGGTATTGACATCCTCGCCCAGGCCCACCGTACTGATGGTAATGCCGGACTGTTGGGCCTGCTGGTAGAGCCCGTGATAGTCAATTCCTTCTGAATCCTGTCCGTCCGTCAGCAGAATGATATGCTTGTTCTTGGCCGTCGAATTCTTGAGGGCTTCAATGGCGGGAGCCAGGCCGCTATAAATATTGGTACCGCCACCGGGGGCAATCCGGCCAATCGGGCTGACCAGGTTGGAGGGGTTCCCCATCGGACCCAACGGCACCTGCCACTGGGACTGGGTATCAAAAACCACCACGCCGACCTGGTCGGTATTACTCAACTGGGTAGCGGCGAGGTAGGCGGCATCTTTTGCCAGTTCAATCTTGGCGATACCGGACGCGCCCGCGCCCGGCCCGTTATAGGCGTCCGCCATCGAGCCGCTCCGGTCAATCACCATCACCATCGCCACGCTGGGGGTCTGTAGCTTGGAGGGAAGTTGCAGTTCGACCGGCAGCATATCTTCGATAGGGGTGCGGAAATAACCGCCTAACCCGTAGCTTTCCTCGCCGCCGACCATAATCATACCCTTGCCAAGGTCTTTGACGTAGGCCTGTAACACGCTCATATTGGTGGAGGTGAGAGTATTAGCCGGGACGTCAACCAGAATCACAGAATCGTACTGGGTGAGGTCGCTCAGGCTGGGGAATTTATCGGGCGGGATAACTGTCGCTTCGATACCGCCCTGGGTGAGCGCGGCCTGGAGGTTGGAGGCTTCGTGCTGGTCGGGATGGCCCTCTACCAGCAAAGCGCGCGGCCCACCCTTGACCAGGCTATAGGCGTTCGCCTCGTTATTTTGTTCGAGAGTATCTTTGTCCGTGACAATTTTGGCGGAATAGTTGGCAAACCCCTTGGATTTCGCTACCAGTTGTTGGGTGAAAAGGTTCGAGCCCTGTTTCAGGTCGACCGACTTGTCGCTGATAACCTGTCCGTCCTGCAAAATCAACAGGCGGGCCGACCCGGCGTAATTGCTATCGACCGCCACTTTGAGAGCAAATTCTTCACCCTGGCGGAGGTTACTCGGCACCTGCAAGTTATCTATGGATACTTCCGGTCCTCCGCTCCGGTTGAGCGGCACCACGTCAATCTGGACCCCGTTGGCAGCGGCTATCTTGGCGGCGTTGCGCACCTCGTCAATATTCTGGTTGCCGTCACTCATCAACACCAAACGCCGCTGCGAATCGCCGGGCAAGAGAGCCGTGCCAAGCCGGACTGCTTCGGCCAGGTCACTATAGCTGGTCGTGGGGGTGCTCTCGAGGTTGCCGAGGGTCTTATCCTGGCTCACCAGTTTCTCGACCAGCGCTTCCTGCCCAAAGACCACCACCCCGGCTTGCTGGTTCTCGGTCATGGTCTGGAGAGCTTTACGCGTGAAATCGAGTTCCTGGCTTTTGCCGTCCGCCCCGACGCTATCCGAAACATCCATCAGAAAAACCGTCGAAAGGCGGTCGCTGGTGGTGACGAATTGTAATTGGGCAATGGACAGGACCAGCAGGGTCACAATTAACAGGCGGATAGCGATGGACAGGCGCCGGGAGCTTTTGCGCAAAACCGCGCCGCTACCCCCCTTTCGGGCCAGCACCACAACTACAGGCAGCAAAAGCAGCAGCCACAGGGCATCTATATAGCCAAAACTGAAAGAAAAGGGCATGGGCGAACTTCCTCCACCCGCATTATATCATCGAGATTAAACCTGACGCTAGACCCACAAAGCTAAGCCGCAACCTGAACGTTTAACCTTTGATTAGAATTTATTAAAAAATCCTTTTACCTTTAAAACAAAAAGCCGCCCCCGGTTGCGGAAGCGGCTTTTCGAGTTCTGACCCTTCTACTTACTTGACGAAGTAGAGCGTACCTCCCTGGGAAGCGATTACCAGGTAACCGCCATTAACCACAGGCGAGATGTTGCCAAAGGCTGCATCGGCGGTAGCCAGGACCAGGTAGTTAGCCTGGTTGGTGGTTTCCACCCGGTAAACCTTTTTGTCCTCGGTCCCGAAGTAGAGGTAGTTACCTACTACCGCGACACTGGAGCGGACTTTAGGCGCACCCGGTACCACGAAAGCAAAGATAGGAGTGGCCGAAACGTTGTTAGCATCAACGCCGTAGACCAGGCCATCGTCGCTACCGACAAAGACCACAGTCTTGGAGCCAACCGTTACAATCGCCGGGGTAGTGTAAATACCGGTGTTGTTCGTGAATACGTGCGGCGGCAGGGTCGAGCCGTCAGTGTTCATCGAGTAAAGGCGACCGGTCGAGGTCGGCACATAAATGTGGCCGTTGGCGAAAGACGGGCGGGCCGAAATCGTACCGTCCAACGTGTTGGAGGTAAAGTTCGTAACAACCGTACCATCTTTGTTGAAGGCGTGAATCTGGCTGTCCGAGCCGCCAACGTAAAGGATACCGTTGTTGTCCTGGATCGGGCCGGTAATCAGGTCAACCGTGGCCGAGACCTGAACCGGGTCAGTCCATTTCGCCGTACCATCGCTGAGGTTCAACGCGTAGAGCATCCCGTCCTCGGCGACAAAGTAGACGCCGGTGGAGTCAACCAGCACGTCCGAGGTAACCGGGCCACCTGCCGCAGCAGACTTCCAGACCAGGGCACCGGTCAATTCGTTGATGGCATAGACGCGATTGTCACCACCACCAATATAGACAACACCATTGACCAATTGAACGTTGCTATTAAAGTTGACACCGTTCAGGGGGTCCGGGTAGCTCCATTTCTTCTTGGGGTTCACGAAATCGCTCACGTCAACCGCGACCACGCCGGAACCGGCGGTGCCAATGATTGCCAGCTTGTTAGCCGAGTCGTAAACCGGGGAAGAATTGCTGGAAGGCCCAGCCGCGTAAGAGTTCACATTACCGGTCGCGCCGTTGAAATTACCGGTCGGGGTGCCCGTGCCCAGGTAAGGGTAGCGCAACTGGCTGTAGTTCAGGTTAGAGCTGCCGCCCGAAGGAGTGGTCGGGGTCGGGGTAGTAGTGCCGCCCGACTGGCTCTCGACGTAGCGCCACTGGTAGTAGTGCTGGCCCAGGTTGCCCATTTCCACCTTGGAGGAGGTGAGAGCCGGGTTATAGGTCAGGACGCGCCGCTCGAACAGTTGGACCAGAACAAGGCGATCCACCCCGGCTACCTTGGTGCTAACCCAGTAGGGCTCGCTGATAGCCAGACCGAAGACGTTGGTAGTCGGGTCATTGGTGTAAATCTTCTGGTTCTGGAGAGTGGTGCCGCTAATCGGGTCGGTGGTCGGGCCGGTCTGGTTCATGAAATCAAAGAACGGCTTGGCAATATTGTGGCCGGTATTGGCTTCATAAGCTCCGACTGTGACCGCTTCAGGCGCGGTAATAGTGGTAACCGTACCATCTTTAGCGATGTAAGCGTTGATAGCAGCCCCAGGAGTACTGGACTTCGAGCGGCTATCGGGGCCGCCCAGGGTCACAACCTGATTAAACGAGGCGTAGACAGGGGCATTCGGGTTGACGGAAACCGCGTCACCCGCGACCTGAGTTTTGGATGGGGCTAGCTGGGTAAAGGTAGTGTCGCCATCCTGGCGGAGACCGCTTACAAGCTCTTTGACCGCCAGGCCGGAAGTGACGATGCCGTTGGCGGGGTTGTTGATTTCCATTCGAGCTTTGTCAAAATACTGAACCTGGCGCTGCCCACCGGGGGAACTGTTATAAGGCTCCATCCTGGCTACAGGCGCTTCCGGTACCGAGGGACCCCAGGTGTAAGGGCGAGTGATACCGGCGCTTCCGACCAACCGGTCCTGCTCAATCCACCTATTTTTAATCAGTTCGTTGCCAAAGGTGGGATCTGCGGCCTGCGCAACCATGGTCATCAATGGAATGATGAGCGCCATTGCGCATAGGGCCGCAAAGATATACTTTTTCTTCATTGTGCCGTAATCCTTCCATTCTGTTGTTCGAATGCACTGTAAATGGGTCAGTTAAGGCGTGACTCTCCCTTTGAGCGCCCACGGCTTAACCCTTTCCTGCTGTGGAAAAAGCTGAAAGAAAATCTATTGCAGGTATTCGAAGCCCAGGAAATTCTACTGCAAAAATAAACTTGTGGTCCCAGTATATTATACAATATATTGGGTAAGAAACAACTACCTACCACTGCAAAATGTTCTTTACGATTTGCCTGGTACCGATAGATAATGGGCCTGTTCTGCTGCTACAAACCGTTTCAAACCTCCGCTTTTATAACGAACCGCTCCCGGTTTAGTTACACCTCATTTAAAGTTGATTTGCTAGACCCGGCAAGGTGGTACATAATCGTCTATTCGGTAACCAGGCAGGAGGCTACTTTGTTTCCAGCAAGATTGATTCCCTGAAAAATTTTAAAAAAATTACCGCCCGGTTTAATTCCTTAAAATAAAGACCGGGACGGTATTTTACCTGGCTATCATACCTGATTTTAAGGAGCTCCCTTGTTAGAGATTCTCCTTAAAATAGTCGGTGACACGCTGTTCCAGGTAGATCAAATTGGCCGGTTTGCGCGGCATGTGGCGTTCTTCCGGGAAAACCAGCAGATCGAACCGCTTGTTTTCCTCGGCCAACCGCTCGATTAAAGCCGCCGAGTTGCGGAAATGGACATTTTCGTCCACCAACCCGTGGACCAGGAACAACTTCCCCTCTAAATTCTCGACCAGCGGCAACACCGAAGTCAACCGGTAGCCTTCCGGGTTGGACTGGGGCGTCGAGAGGTAACGCTCGGTGTAGTGGGTATCGTAAGCCTCAAAGAAGGTTACCGGCGCGCCCGCAACACCCACCTTGAAGATTTCCGGCGCTTTTAACAGGGCGATAAGAGTCATATAACCGCCGTAGCTCCACCCGAATATACCTACCCGCGCAGGGTCGGCCAGGCCCTGGTCGGTCAGGTATTTGACCCCGGTAATCTGGTCCTGCAATTCGACTTCGCCAAAGCGTTTGTACAGGACCCCTTCAAAGGCCAGGCCCCTGGCGGCGCTCCCCCGGTTATCCACTTTGAAAACGATAAAACCCTGCTGAGCCAGGTACTGCGCCCGCATATCGACAGTCAGGTCCCAGGCATTCTGGACCCTTTGGGCCCCGGGCCCGCCATAAACCGATACTATTAAAGGAAAGGGCTTCGCTACGGCAGCGTCATTATCGGGGTGGTAAATGGCCCCATACAGCAGGGTGCCATCTTCCGCCGGGAAGTTGACCAGTTCAGGCGGTTTGAGACCCAAAGCCGCCGGGCTAACCGAACTATCCTCGTATAAAGTGACGACTTTTTCCAGTGTACGAACGTTCGTTACCCGATTAAGGGTGACTGTAACCGGGTTTTCGAGGCTGCTAAAGCGGTCCACCACCCAGTTGCCGTCCGGCGAGACCTCGGTGATATGCCAGCCCGCTTCCCCGGTCAACCGGACAATTTCACCGCCATCCAGCGACACCCGGTAGAGATGCCGTTCCAGGGGGGTGTCTTTGGTCGCCGTAAAATAGACCGCCCGGTTCTGCTCGTCTACCCGGTTAACGCCTGTCACCAGCCAATCGCCGGATGTGAGCGTGCGGGTCTCACCGTTGTTAAGCAGGTAGAGATGCCGGAAGCCGGTCCGCTCGCTGCCAAGCAGGGTTTCGCCGCTTTTGAGATGATAGGTCAGGTCGTGCAAATTTATCCAGGGCTGGTTTTGTTCTTCGAGCATCACCTGGAAACTGCCCTCTTCGGGGTCGTAGGTCACCAGTTTCAGGTTTTGCTGGTTGCGACTTTCGAGTTGGGCAATAAGGTGGCCTTCGGGCTGCCAGGCCACCCGCGCCAGGTAGCCATCTTCGAGCGGAGCCGGGCGCTCGGCCCCACTCCGGCGCAGATTAAGGTTTACCCAGTAAGTGGCGGGCAGGGCATTGTCCGCGCCCGGTTCGGGCAGGTAAATCACGCCCAGTTCAACCTTATCGTTGGCTTCTCCGGTAAAAGGATAGCGGTGTTCCTCGATTTCGCCGGTCCCGGCGGACTGCCCCTGGTGCAAAATTGTATAAACCGGGATGTGGCGGTTGTCGACCCGCTCGAAGGCAATCCGGCGGCTGTCGGGGCTCCACCAGAAGCCTTCCAGGCGGTGCATTTCTTCCTGGGCGATATATTCGGCCAACCCGTTCGTGATGCCTGCCTCGGTATCGGCGGTCAGGGCTTGCGGCCCGGCCTCCCCGCTTAGCTCCAGCACATACAGGTTATTCTGGCGGACGAAGGCGACCCGCTGCCCGTCAGGGCTGAGCCGGGCGTTAAGCGCCCCTTCGGTCCCATCCAGCTTCCGAAAATGGTTCTCGCCCTGCTTCAAATAAAGCCAGCCGCCGAGCGAAACCAGGATGGTCAGGGCCTCGGCCTGGGGTGCGACTTGGAAATCGGTGATGCCGAGTTCACGGGTGCGGGTGCGTTCACGCCGGAGTTCTTCCTCGCGGGAAAGCGGTGCCGGGTGAGGACCACCTATTTCGCTTAGCTGGCTGCGCTGACCGGAAGCGAGGTCGTAGGCCCAGAGTTGTTGGACCAGCGAACCGGGCGGGCTGTCGAGATATAATAAACTGGTGTTATCCGGGGTAAATTCAAACCGGCGCGGGCCTTCGGTGCCGGGCCGGGGATATTTTGCTACTTCCTGGATAGTTAAGGGGTTTGTCATAATTGATGTTTCCTGTGGCTTATCCTGTGCTTTTAATTTTGAAAGCGGTTTTTACCGGGCGTTTATTGTAACACGATAAAAAAGAACGTTAAACGTTGAACGGATATACTTTTTGTGTTATTGTTAATTTGACTAAAACAGATTTTAGGTTTAGGATACCCATGTAAGATGGTTATAAACGGCAAATTTGGTGGAGGTGTCCTGGTAGATGCGTAAACCTTTTAACTCGATTTATTCGCACGGTTTTGTGCGGGTGGCAGTCTGTATACCCTTTGTGAAGGTGGCCGACCCGGTCTTTAATACCGGGCAAACCCTGGGCCTGGCCCGGCAAGCCTCCGAGCGCAAAGCCGCTGTGGCCCTTTTCCCCGAAATGGGCATTTCGGCTTACTCCAACGACGACTTATTCCAGCAAGACGCCCTCCTGGACGCGACAGTTGCCAGCCTGAATACTATAGTTGAAGAAAGCCGGAACCTAACCCCAGTGCTGCTCGTCGGCGCTCCCTTGCGGCTCGAAGGGAAAATTTTCAACTGCGCGGTAGCGATTTACCGGGGCAAAGTCCTCGGCCTCATTCCCAAGACCTTTTTACCAAACTACCGCGAGTTCTACGAAAAACGCCAGTTCACTTCCGGGCGGAACGCCGTCAGCCGTGAAGTGGAATTTCTGGGTCAGCTGGTACCTTTTGGCAACGACATAGTTTTCAACGCCGCTAACGTGCCAAACTTTACCCTCCACGCTGAGATTTGCGAGGATGTCTGGACCCCCATCCCGCCCAGCACCTATGCCGCCCTGGCCGGGGCTACCGTCCTGACCAATCTTTCGGCCAGCAATATCACGATTGGCAAGGCCCAGTACCGGCGGGACCTCTGCGCTTCCCAATCAGGGCGCTGCATCTCCGCCTATCTCTATTCCGCCGCCGGACCGGGCGAATCCACCACCGACCTGGCCTGGGACGGCCACGCCCTTATTTATGAAAACAACGAACTGCTGGCCGAGGCCGAACGCTTCCCAAGCACCGAACAAATTATTCTGGCCGATGTAGACCTCGAAAGACTGGTCCAGGACCGCGCCCGCCTTACCAGCTTTAACGACACCGTGGGTGTTCACCTGGAAAAAATCCGCCAGGTCCGCAGGATTGATTTCAAGTTCGAAGTGCCCGAAGGCGAAATCCCGCTCGAACGAGGCGTCGAACGTTTCCCCTATGTGCCCCACAACACCAGGGAACGGGACGAGCGCTGCTACGAAGCCTATAACATCCAGGTCCACAGCCTGATGAAACGGCTGGTCAGCACCGGGATTAACCGGCTCGTTATCGGTGTTTCGGGCGGCCTCGATTCGACCCATGCCCTGATTGTCGCGGCCAAAACGATGGATCGCCTGGGGTTACCCCGCACGAACATCCTGGCCTACACCATGCCGGGGTTCGCCACCAGTAACACGACCCTGACCAACGCTCACGCCCTGATGCGGGCGATGGGGGTCACGGCCCAGGAGATTGACATCCGGCCCTCCTGCCTGCAAATGTTGCGCGATATGGGTCACCCTTACGCCAAGGGTGAACCGGTCTACGATATTACTTTCGAGAATGTCCAGGCCGGGGAAAGGACTTCGCACCTTTTCCGGCTGGCAAACTACCACAACGGGCTGGTGATGGGGACCGGCGACCTGAGCGAGCAGGCCCTGGGCTGGGCTACCTATGGCGTCGGCGACCAGATGTCCCATTACAACGTCAACACATCGGTGCCAAAAACCCTGATTCAATATCTCATCCGGTGGGTTATCGGCACGAAGCAGTTCGACGAAACCGCAAATGCTATTTTACAATCTATCCTGGATACCGAGATTTCGCCCGAACTCATCCCGGCAGACGAAAACGACAAGGACAAACCGGCCCAGAGTACCGAGGCGAAAATCGGCCCTTACGAGCTACAGGACTTCAACCTTTACTACATCACCCGCTACGGTTTCCGGCCAAGCAAGGTGGCTTTTCTAAGCTGGCACGCCTGGCACGATAAGTCCACCGGGTTGTGGCCAGAAGGTTTGCCCGAAGATAGACGCCACGAGTACGACCCCACGACCATTAAAAAGTGGTTGGAGGTCTTTGTCTTCCGCTTCTTCAAGACGAGCCAGTTCAAACGCTCGGCGGTGCCCAACGGTCCCAAGGTCGGCTCAGGCGGGTCACTCTCGCCCCGAGGCGACTGGCGGGCCCCCAGCGATTCCGAGGCGACAGTCTGGCTGGATGAATTGAGGGAGAACGTGCCGGGGTAAAACTCAATGCCTGGTATTTCTGTAAAAAGGGAATCTCTAACAAATTGCAAATGTTCAAAGCGGCATTCTGGCACACTCTATGCCGCTTTTTTTATTGCCTGCGAAAGGTTAGAACTGAATTGAGTAAAGGAGAATAACTTATGAGCATGGAACGGTGGAACCCTTTCCGAGAGTTTGAATCAATGCGCCAGGCTATGGACCGCTGGATGGACGAACGCGGTTTCAACAACCTTGGCTTTTCTTCCAGTAACCAGCCCGCAAGCACAAGCCTGGCCGTGGATGTCCACGAGACTGAGACCGGTTACGAACTTAACGCCAGTCTGCCGGGGGTAAAACCGGAAGATGTCGAAATCAATGTAGACAAGGATATGGTCACCATCCGGGGCCGCACCGAGCAGAAAGAGGAACGCCAGCAGGGCAACTATATTTATCGTGAACGCCATGCCGGTTCGTTCCAGCGGACCCTCCGCCTGCCGGACCAGATTAACGCCGAGCAGGTCAAAGCCTCACTTGAACACGGCGTGCTGAATGTCACCCTGCCCCGTCTTCAACAGACTACCCAGCGCCGGATTCAGGTTAAGACCGGTGCAAACACAGGCACCCAGCAAATCGGCACCGGGTCTACTTCCCCTGTAACCGCGCCGAACACCGATATTGCAGGGTCGACCGCTTATGGCGACGCCGCAACCTATGCCGGGACGGTCTCCCCTAACCAGGCTAAAGAAGGCCAAACCGCCACTACCGAAAGACCCGCCATTCTGGAGAATTTGACCAGTACCCAGATGGATGAACTGGAACGCCACGCCAGCGAAAACGACCGCGAGGGCTTTGGCAACCGGGCTGACGGCTACGGCTGGGACCAGCAGACCACCGAGCAGGTCTGGAATTACCTGACTCGTCGGGTCAGCCGGGATGAAGTTGACCGGGCTTTTGGCAACCCCGGCTAACTCCAAAATCAAATTAGAGGAATTATGTAAATTCCCCACTGCTATGGGCGAAACCTCTATCTGGATGAGGTTTCGCCCGTTTTTATTGTGATACAGGACCTTTTTAGGAATTTTCACCTTTGGAATCATAAATTTTTGGCTCCAAAGTACTATGGGCCTTTCAAGAGAAAATTGCTAAAATTTTTTTAGCTTAACTATCGTATAGTCTATGTAACTTAACGTCCCAACCCACGTCACATCAATATACCTGGCCCAGTTTATGCTATTGGGTTAACTAATTGGGCAAAATTTGGTATTTTTTCGTTTAAGGGCTACTCTCTTTTTATAGAGAACCCTATCACTCTTGGCTTTCCACCTTTTTTTCCAACTCACTGCCGTTGTTTGGAAGGAAGAACGAAATCGTATGTCGCAACGTTTTAGCCTTTTCAGGGGTAATAATTCTATTAAACAAAAAGTTATACGCCTTTTACTGGTCTTTATGCTGGCCTTTGGTCTTTTCGCCAGCAGTGGGGCCGGTCCTAACGTCCCCGCCGTCCAGGCTGCCGATTCCACGAACCAGATTGTGGTGCAATTGCTACCGGGCCAGGACATTTTGGGTTTAAAGACACTACTAAACACCCTGGTAAATAATGTTGTCATCAAGACCCTCAGCCTGGATGACACTTACCTGCTAACCCTGCCCCTTGGCGCTCTTTTGGGTCCAATTCTGACAATCCTCAATCTTAGCCCGTTGGTAGTCTTCGCCGAACCGAATTATAAATTATACGCAACGGAGGCCCAGCAAGCCTTTATCTACTACGATACGGGTTCGGCCCTCCAGGGCGGTAATTCGAATCCCGATGCGGTCCAGGCGGCGCAAGACCAGTGGGCCTGGCAGCGCATTGACCTGGCCCGCTCCCAGAATGTCAGCGAAGGTCAGAATGTCACCGTGGCGACTTTGGATACCGGCGTAAATGCAAATCACCCGGCTATCAAAGACCAACTTGTCCCCGGTTATAACGCCCTGACAGGCAGCACAGATGCCACCGACGACAACGGGCACGGTACTTTCGTGGCCGGGGTAATCTCCCAGGTCGCGCCGGATGCCTCGATTATGCCGGTTAAAGTCCTGAATAACCTGGGACAGGGAACGGTGGCCGACGCCTCGGAAGGAATTCTCTGGGCGGCCAACCATAACGCCCACGTCATTAATATGAGCCTGGGGCTGTACACCAATTCGATTCTGCTGCAACTGAGCATCAACTACGCCCAGGTTCGCGGCGACCTGGTGGTAGCCTCGGCGGGTAACTCCAATACGGGCAGCAGGCGTTACCCGGCATCCTACCCAGGCGTTATCGGGGTCGCCGCCACCGACAGCAACAACCACAAAGCCTCTTTCTCGAACTATGGCAGTAACGCCAAAGTCAGCGCGCCGGGTGTCCACATCTACAGCGCCTATTATACCGGTGGTTATGCCTATGGCGATGGCACCAGCTTTGCCGCGCCCCAAGTAGCCGCCCTGGCCGCCCAGGTCTGGGCCACCACGCCGAATAGCACTTCGAACACGGTGAGCAACCAGATTCTCGGCAACGCGGCTTCCCTGGCCGCTTCCGACCCGACCTATGGCAGTAAACTAGGAGCAGGGTTAATCAATAACTTCAAGGCCGTGGGCGGCTCCTGATAGAGATTTAAAGAATTACAAAAGCCGGGTTTGAGTTGAAAACCCGGCTTTTTTGTTACTCTTTTACCCCCAGGAGTGGGGTTTTAAGTCAAGGAAGACTGCCCTATTTCGCCCCGGCCAGTTGGGGTTTGTGGTCGTAAACATCTTTCAGGTAATTACCCCAGGTTTTAGCCCGTTCCAACTCGCCTGAAACCAGCGGCCCTTCCGATTGGGTTACAATAAACTTCTGAGTCGGGGCCAGCTGTGTACCCCCGGCTTTTTCGAGCATCTTCAAAATCTTGGGTGCGGCGTTACCCGCCATCATCGTCTTATAACCGGTATCAAAAGCCGCGACATAAATACCCTTGAGACACTTATTTTCCAGCCGGCTCAGGAAATGAACGGTTTCCGCCGAAGGCTGCCAGCCGTGGATAGGGCTGCCCACCACCAGTAAATTCACATTCGTTAAATGGTCCAGCTTAAACTCGCTGACATTGAGGATGGTCCCACCAAGCTCGGCACAAATAGCTTCCGCTATCATTTCGGTGTTGCCGTATTTCGATTCATAAAGAACCAGCGTTTTCATAAACTTGCTACCCCTTTCAAGACCGCTGGGCTTTTTACTAAATCGAAGAAGCCCTTTCCCGGTCTTACCTTTAAGGAATCCAGATTACTCTTTCAGCTTTGTATTTTGATGATAATTTGAGGAAGTGAAATTCAAGGGGAAAACAGGTTTAAGCCCGGTAAAAATTTAACCGGGTAATCTGAAATCAAACCGGACCGAATCAGGTCCGGCCCAGTTCTTCGAGGGTAGATTCCAGCCAGCCAAGCTCGGCTCGCTGCATGTGCAAAACGTGCTGTAAGGCCAGGTTTACGCCGAGGCCGTGTTCCTGGCCAGGCTGGTAATCGCTTGACCCACCGGGTACGGTTTCCCGCTCTAGCCCGGCGTGCTGCTCGGCCAGTTTTTTCTTTAGCAGGGCCAGCCGGTTGGTTAAACAGGTGATAGCCTCCTCGCGGGGAAGCCGTTCGATAAACATCAGGCCAACGTCTATCGCAAAAACCATCCGCTCGGAATGGGAAAGATTATTACGCAACAGGTCGTAAAAACGGGCTTCCCCGGCAGGAGTTATAGAATAAACTTTTCGCTGGGGCCGGTTGCCTTCCTGGGTAATTTCGAGGTTGATATTACCTTCTTTGGCAAGGCGACCCAGGGTCGCGTAGGCGTTACCCTTCTTCATATTTGTTACATGCCCCAGGCCCCGCTCGATAAATTCGTTTAACTGGTAACCATGCTGGCTATGGTTAATCAGGAGTCCCAGGAGAAGTAACTCATTCTCGTCCATCTGCAAGAACCTCTTTCACAATTTTATTGGAATATTATAGTTTTTAGTGAGCGGGGAAGCAAGATTTGGCAGAATGAGACCAGCCTTTTAGAATATAAAAAACAAAAACCTGCTCCCAAGAAGCAGGTTTTTATTAGTTACAATGCCAGGCTTACTGGCGAATTGGCTGGCGGGTAACGGCCCGGTAAATGGCAACCACCACAATCGCGCCAAGGATGGAAAGCAGGATGCTGGGAATGTTGAACCCGGTAACATCCGCACCGAACAGAATAGAGCCAAGGAAACCACCGACTAAAGCGCCGACGACACCCAGGAGCAGGTCAGCCACGAAGCCGCCACGCCCGCTGCTCATAATCATGTTCGCAATCCAACCAGCCAGAAAACCAACCACCAACCAAGCAATAATGCTCATTTTCGTAATCTCCTTTAGTCTCTAAATTTCTTCTTATCTCAGTTTTGCGCCCCCTCGGAGCGCCCTTTCCTTTTCGAAATTCTTATAATGCAAAAGCTATGCCACAATTTGGCCGGATTTTGGCCTTTTTTAAAAATGTTTTTAAAATTGGTTTAGAGGTTGGGAAAATTAGCTTAGCTGGCGGGTTGCCAGTTCTTTAAAGGGGCCTTCGACGGCAATAAGGTCCTTATAGGTGCCGGACTGGGCGATTTTGCCGCCCTGGACCACATAAATACAATCGGCGTTGATAATCGTACTGAGGCGGTGCGCAATCACCACGCGGGTCGCTTGCAAGCTTTCCAGGCTGCGGCTGACTATGGCCTGGGTCTGGTTGTCGAGGGCGCTGGTCGCCTCGTCAAAAAGCAAAATGCGGGGCCGGGAAATAATGGCGCGGGCAATCATCAGGCGCTGCTTCTGCCCGCCCGAAAGGGTGCTGCCCCCTTCGGAAATAAGGGTGAACATCCCCATCGGCATCGCTTCCAGGTCTTTTTCCATCCCGGCGAGGCGGGCCGCCTCTTTCGCGTCCTCGATGGTAAAGGGGGCGTTACCGACAATATTGTTAAAAATGTCGCCCGGCATCAGTTTGCCGCTCTGGATTACCACGCCCATCTGTCGCCGGATAGCCTGGATGTCCAGGCCGGAAAGGTCCTGGTTGTCGTAGTAGATAGAGCCCGCCTCCGGCTTCTCAAAGCCCAGGAGCAGCCGGAAGACCGAGGATTTCCCGGCCCCGGACGGCCCCACGATGGCGACAAACTGGCCCGGTTCTATCTTCAGGGAAACATCATCGAGGACCAGCGGCAAATCAGGCGCGTAGCGGAACGAAACATGGTTGACCTCTATGGCACCGCTCAACTCGCCGGGGTCGGCCTTGTTCAGATTTACTTCGGGCAGGGTTTCCAAAATGGGCCTGGCGCGTTCGAAAATCGGTACGGCCTGGAAAATGGTCGTCAGCGACCCGGCCATCGCCAGCATCGCGCTCAAGAACTGACCAAAGGCCGCCACAAAAGCCAGGAAAGCCCCAACGGTAAAGGTGCGGTTGTTAAAAACGTTATAGGCGCTAAAAATTACCATGTAGACAATTATGGGTAAGACCGCGCTAAAGACTGCCATGTAGTTGCCAATCGTGCGCGCCTTGAAGGCCAGTTTGCGCTGGGACGCGAATTCCCTGGCCCAGACCGCGAAAGCCCGCACTTCGGCCCCGGCCACCCGCAGTTTGGCAATCCCGGTCAGGAGTTGGAGGACCAGGCCGGAGATTTTACCCTGGTACTCGGCCAGACGGCGCTGATAACGCAACTGCCAGAACTGGAGACCCATATAAATCGCCACCACGATTATAACCAGTCCGACCGCGACCAGGGCCAGGAGGGCATCGTAGGTAAACAGCAAAAACAGGCTGAAAATGGAAAAGATAGTGCCAAGGACGGTGGTTATGACACTGCCGCTAAAAAGCGCCCGAATAGACTCGATGCCGTTGGCCCGGTTCGCCAGGTCACCGACCGAATACTGGCGGAAGAAAGGCGCGGGCAGGCTGAGCAAGCGGTTCCAGACCCCCGCCTGGATAGAAAGGTCCAGGCGGCTTTCCAGGCGCATAATCGCGATACCCTTGGTTATCTCGAAAGTCATAATCGAAACCGCGACGACTATCAAAGCCAGCAGGATTTGCCACAAAAAACCCTCGTTATTCGAAGGGATAATAGTATCGAAGGTTAGGCCGGTAATGACCGGCACCGCCAGGTTGAGCAGGCCCCCGGCTATGCCCAGGGCCAGGGTCGCCAGCAAATCCTTGCGAGTGCCCCTGAACCCGAACCGCACCAGGTCGCGGACTTTAACCGCCTTATCCGGGAAAGAGCGGTAAAAGATGTAGGCTTTCGGCGAAAGTTGTTCCGACAGGGCCGGGTTGACAGGCTGCCGGGAGCCGTCCTGCGGGTTGATGACCTCGTACGATTGCGGCGAAGTGGGGAGGAGGGCCACCGGAACAAACTCCCCTTCGCTAATTAACGACCCTAGCATCGGCCCGCTATCCTGCCGCCACCACTTCGGGTCAAGGGTAATTTCCCTGGTCCGCATCCGGGAATTGTTAGCAATGTCTTCCAGGGCGTTACGCCGCGAATCAGAGTCTTCGCTAACAACGGCAGATTTACGTATGTCAATGCCCTGGTAGGCCCCGACCAGTTTACAGGCCTCCAGGAGCAAATCGGTCTTCTCGCCGGTAGGTATGGAACCCCGTTCCTGGTCCGGCTGCATTATCGAAACGAGGTCTTCGAGGGCGCGTTGCCCGGCGGCCCGGTCGAACTCGGCCCGTTTGCGGAGCCGGTTGATTTCGTCATAAGTCGCCAGGCGAATATTAGTGAACTTGACCCGGAAGAATAGCTCATAGAACAAATCCAGGCCCGGCCAGAAACCCGGCTGTTCAATCGCGGAGAGGGCGCTGTAGGTCACCAGGCGGGTGCCGGTGAGGGCTTGCAGCCAGGTAACGCCATAGAGGGGAAAGAGGGCGTCGTCATAGGGCGAGGCCATGTCTTCTTCGCCCAGGAACAGCGTTTCGCCTTCGATGGGTTTGACCCAGACCCCCTCTTTGCGCGGGCTGGCGGTCTGGCGGGGGTCGAGGGCCGCTTCAACGTTGGGGTCGAGCAAGACCTCGGTCCGGTTGGCAAGGGCTTCTTTGGTAATATCCTTCGAAAGAGCTTCCAGCCAGAGGGCCAGCAGCCCGGTGATTTCCAGGTTGAATATGCCGTTACGGGCCAGGCGGCGCAGCCACGATACAGGTACTTTGACCAGTTCGGTGCTGACCAGCGCCACCGCCAGCAAGCCCAGACCTTCACCGTAACGGTTTGAGTCGAGACCGAAAAGGGCCTCACCGGGGCCAAAGCTGCACACGTGGTGGCGGGCGGCGGCGGGTTGCCCGGCCTTGACCTGGACCGCGAATGTCTCGACTTTACCGGAGCGGACCAACCAGAAACTGGTCGGGTCGTCCAGCAAAAATGGCTGGTTGCCGCCAACCTGCATGGCAATCCCGTGACTGACCAGCAGTTCGTCCAGCGTCTTACCGGCGATTTCGTGAACATCGAGGTCGAGGTCTTCCTGCGCGGCCTGGGCTTGCACCAGGGACGACAAAAACTCCGAACGGGCGGCCAGGGGTGGCGTCCCGGCCACGATAGAGCCTTCGGGTAAAACATTGGGCGTCCCGGCGGCAACCAGGTGACCTTCCGGCCCGATTTCAAGCTGAAGGGCGACCGGCCCACTGAGCGGCACGACCGACTCGGCGGCCAGGCGGGCGGGCAACCATTCCTCGAAGATGAATTCAAATTCACCGATACCCAGGCGGTCGCCCGGTTGCAGAGGATGGCCCGGCTCGACCGCGAGACCGTTTACCAGGGTTCCGTTGGCCGAGCCCTGGTCGAAAAGTAGAAAACGGCGGCTATCCGGGTCGAACTGGATTACCGTGTTCTGCCGGGAAACCGAGGGGTCTTGCAGGCGCAGGTCAGCCTCTTTCGAGCGGCCCACCAGGATGGGCCGGTCCACCGGCAGACGCACACTGCGAGGGCCCAGGTGCAGCATCCAGCGAGCGGCGTAGGTTAAGACCGGGGCGGGGCCGGTCGGACTGCTTTCCGGGCGAGCCGTAGGGCCTCCGGTCAAAGGGGTGCGAGCGGCCCTGAACCGCAAGAGCGTCGAGCCAATCTGGAAGCGGTCGCCCTCTTTGAGGACGCTGGGAGCCACCAGGGGGCGCCCGTTAAAAATGGTCGGGTTAGAAGCGCCGGGGTCGCGCAACTGGTAATTCGCGCCGTCCCACCGAATCTCGGCCTGGCGGCGGCTGATAAAACGGGCTTCTTCGCCGTCTTCAATCAGCCGGAAGTCGCTCCCGGTCTGGCGGCCAATCGTAAACTGGTGGCGCGGGGTCAGACGGCAGAAAGACCCCACCCGCAGTGAAGGAATTTTGGTGGCGATAACTTCCAGGCGAGCCATCCCTGGCTCGACATCTTCGAGAAGCTGGCGGGGCGGGAGGTTAGGTGGACGCCGCAGGGGTATTGCGGTCACGAACGGCACCACAAACAATACATCGACGTCCCCACAACTTATGATGTCGCCGGGTAAAAGCGGGGTCGGCCCGGCGATAAACTGGCCGTTCAGGCGGGTCCCGTTGACCGACCCGGCATCGGAGAGAATCGCCAGTTCGTCGTCCGAGCGGTAGGAAATAAAGGCGTGCCGCCGCGAGACCGAGTGGCGCGGGCTGGGCAAAACCACTTCGGCCTCCTGGGGGCTGCGACCCAACACCAACGGGGTAACTTTGAGGCGTCCAAAATCGAGCGGCACCACCGGGTGACGGGACAGGCCGTTCATAATATACAAATGGGGTCGAGTGGTAGCGGCGGAAAGGTCTTCGCCGCCGGACCGGGTTATCGTCGCCATAATTTAGCCTGGCCGGTTATAAAACCGGGGTTGCAACTAAAAATCAACTGATTGCTTAACTGGTTGCCATCAACTGGTTGTAAACGCCCTCGGTGTCGCGCAATTCCAGGTGGGTGCCGCGCTGGACGATTTTACCGCTCTCCATCACGATAATCTCGTCACAATCGCGGATAGTGCTGAGGCGGTGGGCGATTATCAGACAAGTGCAACCGCGCCGCCGCAGATTTTCGTCAATCATTTTCTCGGTAATCGGGTCAAGGGCGCTGGTCGCCTCGTCCAGCACCACCAGGGCGGGGTCGCCGGTCAGGGCGCGGGCGATTTCAAGGCGCTGGCGCTGCCCACCGCTAAAGTTGCTCCCTTCCTCAGCGACCCGGCTATGATAACCGCCGGAGCGGGCCGCCACCTCGTCGTGAATTGAAGCGTCACGGGCGGCCTGGATAACCTGTTGCTCCGGGATAGTTGAATCCCACATCGTCAGGTTTTCGCGGACGGTCCCCTCAAAAAGAAAAATATCCTGGTCCACCACCGCCAGCGAATTAGTCAAGGTGGTACGCGGCAGGGCGTGGCGGGGCTTGCCGTCAAAAAGTATCTCGCCCTGCCAGGGGTCGAAAAGGCCCGAAACCAGCTTGGCGATCGTTGATTTGCCGCTCCCGCTCCCGCCGACCAGGGCCACCCGGCTGCCCGGTTTCAGAGTCAGGTTGAAATCCTCAATCAGGGGCGGGGCCAGCTTGCTATAGCCAAAACTGATATTTTTAATTTCGAGCAAACCGCTCAACTTGGGCAACCGTCGCGAAATCTCGCTGGTTTCCTCGTCCGTCTGTAACAGGGGGTCTTGCCGGTTACTCAGGACATCATCCAGCCGCTTAAGACCGCCTTCCATCTCCTGCAAGGCCGCGCCCAGGTTCACCAGCGAGTTGACCGGGGCCAAAAAGCTTGCCATCAAAGTCTGGAAAGCCACCAGCAACCCAAGGGTTAATTGCCCCTCCATGACCCGGAAACTGCCCAGGGCCAGGATAACCGCCGTATTGAGGGCCGTTAAAAGGGGCGGCACCGCCGTGAGAAACTGAGTATACAACCCTATTTCCTGCTCGGCCCGGTTAATCTTGGCCTGGTGCCCGGCCCAGCGCGCAAAGAAGTCCGATTCGCGCCCGACCGCCTTGAGCGTTTCAATCATAAAGAGGCCTGACATTGAGACCCCGGCCATTTTACCGGCCTCCTGCTGCAAACGCTGGTTTATGTCGACCAGTTTGCGAGCCACATAGCGCAACGCCACGATATTCAGGGCGGCAAAGACAATTCCGACTACCGTCAAAAGTGGGTCGTAGAGGAACATCAGGATGGCGTAAAAGATGATGGTAAAAATATCGAGGATGGTCGAAGCCAGCCTGCCGGAAAGGAGCGAGGCCACCTGGTCGTTGATAGCAACCCGCCCGCCCAGTTCCCCGGCGAAACGCTGGTAATAATATTCCATCGGCAACCGGAGGGCGTGCCAGAAGAATTTGCCCGACATGCTGGCTGAAAGCTTGGTTTCGAGCCGCAGCAGGAAATATTCGCGCAAATAGGTCAGGAGCCCGCGCAAAATTGCCGTAAAGGCCATGCCGATTAGCAGGGGAAAGAGCCAGTCTTTAAGCTGGCGGACGAGGTAAAAGTCTACGAAAATACGGATAAAGCTCGGTATAATCAGCCCCGGCACGACCAGGCTCAACCCGGCCAGCACCACGTAGAGCAGGGCCTTCTGGGACCCGGTCAACCGGGTCCGCAGCGAGGCGATAGTATTAAACTTGGCGCCGCCTCGCGTAAATTCGGCGGTCTTTTCCAGCACCAGCACGACCCCGGTAAACGAGTCGTCAAACTCTTTGGCGGTGACGGTATAGGGGCCGCTGGCCGGGTTATTCAGGTAAACTTTGTCTTTGCCAAAACCCTCGACTACCAGGAAATGGTTGAACTGCCAGTGGACAATCATCGGCAGAGGCAAAGACCGTAAGCTCTCGGGTTCCTTGCGATACCCTTTCCCGCTAAGCCCGTATTTGCGGGCCGCTTTCAGAATATTGCTGGCCTTGCTGCCGTCCCTGGAAACGCCGCAAGCTACCCGGAGTTCTTCGAGCGGGACGAACCTTCCGAAATAGCCGAGGACGATAGCCAGCGAAGCCGCGCCACATTCCGCGCCTTCCATCTGAAGGACGGTCGGGGTCTTGACCCGGCGTTTACCTTTGGTTGACACCGGTTTGGGGACGGCGGTTTTAACTGCCTGTTGGGTCGTCATCGGTTAACTCCCACCCTTAAATACCGGCAGCACCAGATCGAGCGGACGCTGCTCCCCGACTACGAGGTTGGCGGTACAGAGCGTGCCGTTGGATAGTTTGAAAGGTGGGCCATTGGGGGTAGTCCACTTCAACCCGCTGGGTGTCGAAGGGTCGGCGTCAAGGGTCACGTCCACCTCGATAGCAGGGGCCCCGCCACTCAGGGCCGCTACCAGTTCGGGACTTTTTAGCTGGTTTAAGAGGCTATCCGCCGACACCGGCAATTGCGACACAAACGAAACCGTCCCCAGCAACTGGCCGAATTCTTCGGATTGGACGGTGGTGGGGGAAAGTTGGACCCTGGTACCGGGCTTGATTTGTTTGCCGTCCGCCAGCGATAACAGCAAAATAGATTTCAGGGGTTTGTTATCCTGCTCGATACGGACAACGGTGCCTTCCGGTTTGACCGGGGTGTTATTCGAGACGAGGACTTCGAGGACGGTCCCGGTAAAGGGGCTGGTGAGGGGTTGGGTTACACCGTTATCATCTTTAACCTGGGCGATAACCTGTCCCTGGTTGACCTGGTCGCCTGGTTGGAGGGTTAGATTTGTGATTAGGCCGCCGTTTGGAAGGACAATATCCTGGATACCGTCCTGGCGAATAAGGACGCCCCCGGCTTTTACGACCGTCGGCAGACTCCCCAAAATGCTCCAGGCCAGGGCTGCCACCACAATTAAGGTCAAGCCGCCCAGGGCAATCCAACCTCGCAGGTTTGTCACCTGGATCATTTTATCTAGTTCTTCAGGGGTTGCCAGTTTGTCCAGGGCCGCCTGGCGAAAGATTTTTTGTGACATAACCTGCTCTATCCGCTATTACTCGTTGAAAACCAACCGCAACATTAACTTTCAAAAATGTTTAAGAGAAATTGCTCAAACGGAAAGCACAATAGAAAAATGACCCTTGTCTTTTATAAACCGATTTATAGGTCAATTTAGCCTGAAAGGAGCCTGGCCTTAAACTATTTTATAGGAAAAGAAACCAACCAAATGTGAGGTAGGACACATATTTGAGAATTTCAGATCCAACCGTATTCCTGAAACCATTTGCCCTCGAAATAGTTGGAAAGAGCTTGCCGTACGTAAGGAATCAAATTGGCGGGTAGAGCTTCCAGCGAGAACCAGCCAAGTTCGCTACATTTTTCCGGCTCCCGGTTGCTTATAGAGCCTTCCCAGGTGCGCGCCACCATAAAGAAATCAACTCGCTCGTCTCCGGCCCGGCGGTGCATTACCCCGGCCATCTCTAAATCCTGGGGCCGCAGAATTACCCCGGCCTCCTCGTTTGCCTCCCGGATGGCCGCCTGGGTAAGCGTCTCCCCGGCTTCAAGGTGGCCCGCTACCACGCTATAGTTGCCATCCTCGTAGCCGGTCTGGTGCCGTCGGGCAAGTAGAACCTCGTTTTCGCGCAGAAAAAAGATGTGAACGGCTACCGGGTATTTTGAGTGCATTTTTTGGCCTGAGTTAAATGATTGCTTACTAATATTATTGCATAGCTGTTTAACCCTGACAAGAATTTTGTGGGAGAGCGAGGCAAAATATGGCCGGTAATTTGAAAGTATTAAGCCGGAATAAAGCTTTGCCAGGCGGTAAATCAAAACTTAATAAATCTTATTCTAAAAGCACAAAACTGACCGTTGCGCCTGGCCCTCGAATAAATTATACTTGAATTACAATAAAATGGTTAATATTGACCAGACCGGTGAACAGCCAACCCCGGCTGGATGGAGGATAATCGGCTACCCGATTCGCCATGGATATTTATGTGAAAGAAGCAGGCAAAGTAACACTGGCCGAACTGAGCGGTGAGGTCGATAGCAAAGCCGCTGCAGTTGCCCAGGAAAAAATTCTTCCCTTGATAAAGGATGATTGCCGCCTGGTGCTAGATTTTAGCCGGGTCAGCGCAATGTCCGGGAATGGATTGCGGTTCCTGCTGACTTTGCGCCGTCAGGTGCCTTATAGCGGGAATATGGTACTTGCCAGCCTGCCCGAACAAATCAAAGATTCTATGGCAATTACCGGCTTTTTAGACCTTTTTACCATTTTTGAAACCCAGCAGGAAGCCATTAGATTTTTATCTTGAAAATGATACGTATTTTTGGTGGTTTTCTGTTAAATTTTTACGAATTTGGGGTTCTTACAAACGCTAAAAGTTTCTCGCAAAAATAGAAAAGACCAGGAACGTGGACTTACTTCCGGTCTTTCCTTGACTGGTTTCCATCCGACCCGTTTTCCAGGGTTAGCCGCTGCTCAAGATTGACCCACCCGGAAAACCCAAAAATAAAAGCGTTAACTTGAAGTAAAATTTTCTGTAGAAGAATAAAAAGGACTGCTCGAACTGAAAAAGGTCGCGGTGGCCGCACAAAAGGGCCTGTTTGCCTTATGGTTTTGCATCCTACCAGGCCCTGCAAATTAACCGGCCCTCCAAACAAAAATTAAAAACCTTAACTATTCGGCTATTCCCACAACTATCACTTAGCAAAACCGAATAAAGAGGTGGTCACTTTGGCTTATTTCTCGCGGGTATTTTAACAATTTTGGGTTATATTATAATATAATGGCAGTACTTATTATATCTTAACGACTATACTTTAAGATATAATAGTATATACACAATTTATTTGTGTGGGTTAAAAGCAGGCGTCCCTGTAACAGAGGCGGGGCACGCGTTAAGTGCGAAGCGATGGATAGTTCCATTCTAATAACCAAAATAACCCCGCCGCAATCACAGGCCCTACTACACAGGCCGCGCCTGCAGGAAGCCCTTGAGTTGGTATATACCCAAAACCTTCTGGTTATTTCCGCGCCTACCGGCTATGGCAAGACCAGCCTGCTCCTCGATTTCGCCCGCACTACCCCGACCCACCTGGCCTGGTATACCCTCGAGGAAACCGATCGCGACCCGGCGGTCTTCTGTCGCTACCTGTTGCAATCCGTCCGGCGCGCTTTTATCGGGTTTGGCCAGGGCTTCGAAGCCCTGCTTGACCAGAACGTCAACGAGTTACAGTCCGAAGCGTTCTTGCGGCGCATGGCTGACGAATTCGCGCACGAACTGGAATTGTTACAGGTCCATACCACTAAACCCGCCTTCCAGATGCTACTGGTTCTTGACGACTTTCAATTCGCCGAAAGCCAGCGGGTTAGCTGGTTCTTACAGCGTCTGATTGGGATTTTACCGGGCTTTGTCCACCTGATTATCGCCTCCCGCACCCAACCTAAAAACTTAATGCTGGTCCGGTTGCTCGCCAAACAAAAGGTAAGTTTTCTTAGCCCGCAAGAACTGGCTTTTACCGAGGAGGAAATCGGCCAACTCCTGGCAAAGTTTTATGATATCGAGCAGCCCGAAAAACTGGCCGCGACCCTGGCGGGCTACTCGGAAGGCTGGATTACCGCCATAATTTTGCTATTGAACGCCCAGGGCTCGACCCGGTTGAACTGGGCTGCCCGGAACCAGGTCGAACTCCGGCCCACCGAACTGGGCTTCGAGGCTTTGTTTGATTACCTGGCCCTGGAAGTTTTCGAAAACCTGGAACCGGGCTTGCAAAATTTCCTCGTCAAAAGCGCGGTCCTGACCTGGCTCACCCCTGAAAACTGCGCGAACCTGTGGGATGAGCAGAACCGGGCCGCGGTGATTGAACGCTGTCGCCACTACTTACACCAACTCAACTCAATAAACCTGTTTATTACCCGGCACCAGCTTGAAAACGGCGACCTGGCCTACCAGTATCACAACCTCTTCGGGCGATTCTTGCAGGCCCAACTGAAAAAAGACTTTGCCGAATATCGCAAAACCCACTACCGGGCGGCCCTGGTCGAGCAGGAGGCGGGTAATAATGTCGAGGCCGTCCGGCACCTGGGAGAGGCCGGGGAACCCCTTAAAGCCATCAGCCTCCTTAACGAGATTGCCCAATCGCTGTACGCGGCGGGCCGGACCGGGCTGCTGGCCGAACTGCTGGAACAACTTCCCCAGGTCGAGCAGGAAGACTTCCCACACCTTCTGAATGTAAAAGCTCGCCTGTTACTGGAACAGGGCGACAACCAGGCGGCTCTTAAAAAATATAGCCAGGCGGTTGAAGCCTACGAAAAGGCCCGCCTTTTCGACTGGGCGGCGAAGGCTACCGCCGATAAAGCGCAATTGCTCCTGCGGATGGGGCAGTTCTGGGAAGCCCAGGCCGAAAGTCACCGGGTAATCACTAATTCCGCCCGGTTGATGCAGACCGACCAGGGCAAACAGGCCGTCGCCTCCGCTCGCCTGGCGGCAGGTGTCGTGGCTATCGAGCAAAGCCGGGGTATTGACGCCGAAAAGAATTTGCGGGAAGCCGTCGACCTTTACCGGGAACTGGGGGATACCTTCCGGCTGGCCGTGATTGATACCTATTTCGGCCACCTTTATCACCACCAGGGCCGCATGGTCAAATCTACCATCTATTACGAGCGGTCGTTACACGAATTTATCAGGAACGGCAACCGCAGCCGGGAAGCCTACAGCCGGACGAACCTGGCGAATAACTACTATATCCAGCACCGCTACCAACCGGCGGAAGAAATGTTACAGGAAGCCCTGGCCCTTACCGCCGAACTCAAAGACCAGTATTTAAGCCTGTTTTTGCAAAATATCCTGGCAAATATTTTCCGGGATACTTCGCGCTACTCCAAGGCGATGCACCATTACGAAGAAGCCTTGAAATTGGCCCGGCAAGGCCAGGTCCGCAAAATGGAACTTATTATTTTGCACGACCGTGCGACCAGCCATATTTTGCAATCGCATTTTGACGAGGCGGTCAGCCAGATCCAGTACACCCTGGAATTAACCGCCGAATACAGCTTGCCCAACCAGGCCGGTTACAGTTACCGCAACCAGGCCTGGCTCGAATACTGCCACCGGGCCTACCGCCGCTCGCTGCTTGCAAGCGAAAAAGCCCTGGTTATATTTGAAGAAAGCAATTCGCCCCTGGAACAGGCCAGCGTGCTTTTAAGCCAGGCTGCGACCTGGCACGCCCTCCTGGAACAGCGCAAAGCCCTGGCCGCCCTTAACCACGCTCTCGAAGTGGCCGAAGACCTGGGGTTTGAGCCTTTTTTACCGTTCGAACTGCGCTGGGCCAACCGTCTGCTCGAATTTGCCGCCGGTCGAAAAGTGACCCCCCTGGTCGAAAGTTTCCTGCGCCGTCACGGGTTCATTTCAAACCTGGAGTTACCACCCCAAATCCAGATTGGCGATTACATGGAAGCCCGGCCCGTCCTGGCCGTGGCAAGACCGGCCCCCACCAGGTTCGAAGAAGAATTCCAGGCGCCTACCGGTGGCCTGACCATTTTCGGATTGGATGGGGGCCGGGTCTGGAGAGGCGGGGAAGAAATAAAACACTGGCGCAACGCCAAGTCCCGCGAGGCTCTTTTTTACATACTCGAACACGCTTCATGCAGCCGGGACGAACTTATTGACGCTTTGTTCGAAGACGACGAAGAAATTGATACTACTCACGCCCTCCACAACATCCTCTTTTTGTTACGAAAATCTATTGCACCGGTAGAATTAAAATTACAGGCTCAGCGTTACTTCTTAAAGGGAGAAGTCTGGTACGATGCTAAGAAATTTACCACCGAGGTAACGGCGGCTCTTGCCAGCCGGGAATTGCAGCCGGAGAGGTTGGCGGCAGCGTTACAACTCTACCGGCGGGATTACCTCGACCAGTTATATTCCAATTGGGTCATTGAAAGACAACGGTATCTTTTGGAATTATATCTCAAGGGCTTAAAACGATTGGCCGAATATCACCAGGGCACCAGGGATTACGCCCAGGCGGTCCTGCTATGGAAACAAATTCTGCTCAAAGACCCCTACAACGAAGAAGCTTACCGGGCGGAGATTACCTGCTTATTGGCCCTCAATAACAAGCCTGAAGCGCTGCGCCAGTACACCCAATGCGTCAAAGCCTTAGAAGAACTGGACTTGCAACCATCCCTGGAAACGCGTTCTTTACTACAAAAACTCGCCTAACAACTAACCGATTACAATCTCTTTTCTCTTAATATTTGGTGATTTTTTCGTGAGAATCACTTGCTATACTCTTGCCATACCCAACGAAATCACCCTCGGTGATGAAAATGGTAGATATTGTTCAGAATAAATAATAGACGATGTCACGGCGACTTGGCTGCGCCGTTGGCGGTAGAAGTATACGGAGAAAAGAAAATGGAAGCTATGGTTATGGAGTTTGTTGCGGCTGAAGCTCAGGTTGAAGAAAGCAGCAAGTTGGTCATTACTCTGCCGGAAGACGGCCCGTTGACCCCTTGGTAATTCTTTAACCATTGGGTTTCATTAAACCCCTTGGAAATTTTCCAGCAAGTTAATTCTAGAGGCAGGCAAATGATTTCTCTATCTACGATAGACCAGTTGACGGTTGCTATCGCAACAGATGGTCAGTTGCGCGGGGAATTTATGGCGAACCGCCTGGGAGCTATTGAATCCTACAATCGCGGTTACGCCCGGCGCTTCGGAGAACAGCCCATCATGTTGAATGACGACGAGCGTCACCTGATTGCCAACGTGCCAGCCAGTTCCATTCAGTAATTTTACGAGGCTATGGCAGCAGTCCTCGAGCAAATTGAAGCGGTCGAATTCAATCAGAACTCTCTTTTGCTCAATGATATGCTACCCAGTTGGCTGGTTCTCGAACCAAAGCATACCGAAGTATTGCCCACTATATCGGCGGCTTAGTCGGTTTCTATTCTCGGGTTACTATTAGAAAGTCCTTTATGGCGGTTCCTAAAACAATATTATTACTGAGTTCACCCAACCCCGGCGCTTCTCGGTTAAAAGCGACCCTGCGCAGGCTTGCCCTTGATTTCGAGCTCGATTTCAAAAGCCTTGAACAGATTGAGGATGTGGACTTTGAAAAATATAGCCTGGTCATGCTGGATGCGATTCAACCCGGCAAGTTTTACCTTGACCAGTGCAACCAGATTAAGCAGAATTGTGGACAAAAAGTACCGGTTGTAATGTTGGGCCAGGATGATTCACTAAAGACAATGGTTGACGCCTATAAAAACGGGGCCGACTATTACATCCCCTGGAATGAAACCGGGGAAGAAGTCCAGATTTCAACCATGAAACATATTATCCAGCGCGTTGCCAGTCAATTTGGCAAAGTTTCTGCATAGACTATTTACTCTAATCTCAAAACCCATGACTGCCCCTAACCCAGGGCAGTCTTTTTTTGTCTTTTTAAACCAAAGATTTAGCCGGATAAACTCAACTTTCGGCAGCTGATAAAAAGGCCTGGCATAACCTATGCGAGTTCTTTTCCCCGGCAGATTTATGCATAGAAAGTTGATAGGATACCGTGACTACTACACCTGAATCTATAAACATTACCACAAAAGACTCCCCTGGTGAAATTAACGAAGAATCTCAATCCAACAAGCCCACCGCTTCGATTGAGTTCTATCTTTTTGCGCCAACTATTAAATGGGCGGCCTTGACCGGCGATTTTAACGGCTGGCAGGATACCGAGATGATAAAGGGCGATGACGGTTATTTTCGGACCAGGATAGACCTGGCCGACGGCAAATACGAATACAAATTCCGGGTCGAATCAAATAGCCCCTGGCAGGCCGGGCAAAGAGTGCTGGTGGCCGACCCCCAGGCCACCGCCGTCAACGAAGCGAACTCGGACAATTCGATAAGATTTATTAAAAACGGCCAGGTTATCACCGATGAATACCAGTGGAAGCACGATGACAAGCCCCTCCCGCCCAACCCGGACGTGGTGATTTACGAGCTACACGTGGGTGATTTCGCCAAAGATTTCCAGGGCTTGATTAAGAAACTCGATTACCTGCAAGAGCTTGGCATCAACGCCATCGAACTGCTGCCGGTCCCTGCCAACCCCGGCAATTATAGCTGGGGTTACATGCCCCGCCACTTTTTCGCGCTCGAAAACAGCTATGGCAACTCTTCCGATTTCAAACAGTTGGTGGACGAGTGCCACGGGCGCGGCATCCGGGTGATTGTCGATCTGGTCCTCAACCACGCCGAACCGGAAAGCCCCCTGGTCCATATGGACCACAACTATTGGTTCATGGAGAAAAACCCCGACCAGTTCCAATACGGCCCCAAGTTCGATTATTTGCATTACGACGAGTGGCGCAAGTTCTTCCCGGCCCGCGAGTTTGGCAAGCTGGTCACCCGCTACTGGGTTACGGAGTTTCACCTGGACGGTATCCGCTTTGACGGTACCTTCCTGATAAAGAATTTTGATTTCTTGCGAGAGGCCGGGCAGGTTGCTCGTGACGCCGTTCCCATGAAACCGCTCTTTGTGATTGCCGAGCATATCCCGGTCGACCCCTCGGTCATCCGGCCCGACATGCCCTTCGAAAGCCTCTGGAACAACAACTTCCTCTACCCAATCGGGGCTAACCTGGTCGAAAAAGACTTTGGCGGCTGGAAAGTCTGGGACTGGGAAAGAGTTAAACAGGCCCTCCAACCGTCGCTGATGGGGTTAAACGGCCCGCTCGGGTCGATTGACTACCTGGCAAACCACGACCAGCACCATTTCTGGCACGAACTGGAACTTAACGGCATAACCGGCGACAAGGCTTTCCGCAAGGCTAAACTTGGTATGACCATTGAGTTTACGGCGGTGGGACTGCCTCTACTCTGGATGGGAGAGGAATTCGGGGAGTTTAACGACAAAAGCATGGACCCCCGGCCACTCCATTTCGAGTTGCTTGAGCACCCCAAGAACAAAGATTTGTACGAGCATACTCGCAGGCTTATCCGGTTGCGGCAGACCAATGGGGCTTTGAAGACCGACAAAATCGAATTCTTGCACCTCGACGAGAAAAACAGGGTTATCGCCTGGAAACGTTGGGATGAAGCGGGCACGGTAGTGGCAGTCGTGGTCAATTTTAACGACCAGCCCTTGAAAGGTTACGTGGTGCCGAACTTCCCGAAAGAGCTAAACCACGAATTTATTTACGACTACCCGGTCCAGGTCAACGAGCAGGGCAATCTGCTCGACGACTTCGGGCCGAGCGAGGCCAAAATTTACCAGAAAATTTAATTCCAGCTCTATGAAATACCTAAAAGTCTCACCCTTTCCAGGAGTGGGACTTTTTTGATTTGTGCTACATAAACCGGGGCTTAAGCCTTACCGCTCAGACTGAGAGGCGCGGGTAGACCGTCCAGGCTGCAAGAGTTTTTGGCTTCCTGGTACTCGGCCAGCTTTTCCTCACCCAGGTGGTCGGCCCATTTGAAGTGCTGGTCACGTTCGCCTTTATATTCGTAATAGGGCACGCCAAACCCGCAGGAACTCTGGGCCATGGAAATATCGGCCACGATAAGCTGGCGGGTACTGGGGTAAATAGTAAAATGACGGCTCAACTCGTCCCATTCGGGCGTGCCCCGCAGGACGGTATAGCCAGTGCCAAAGAGCCGGACAATATTAGGCGCTCCTTCAAAGGCGCAAAACATAAAAGTGATGCGGCCATTTTCCAGGAGATGGCACGAGGTCTCGTTGCCACTCCCGGTCAGGTCGGCATAAGCCACCCTGTTTGGCGACAACACGCGAAAGCTGTCGGTGCCCTTGGGCGAGAGGTTGACGTGCCCTTCGCCACTGAGTGGAGCGCTGCCCACAAAAAACATATGCTGCTTATGGATAAATTCTTGTAGATAATCGGTGATGTGGTCGTAAAACTTTGCCATGGGAAAATCCTTCCAGGCCCTACGCTGGGAAAACCGCGCCTTTGCGGCAGCCTTTGAAAATGAGTTTAACACTTTGAATAATAGCCTGATTCAAAACCATTCTTCAACAGTTTATTTTTATAAAAATTTGAAAAAGGGATTACCCTGCCTATATGTGTTATTTTTGTTGAACTTATACAATAAGTATCTTCTATCGAAGACAGTGGTAAAAATTATTACTTTGTACCAAAATATCCCGGCCCGAAGCCTGGCTGATATGTTAATCTATAATCGGAAAGATTATTAATATCCTTTGGGAAAGAAAATAGAACATACAATAAGTGGAAAATAAATCCTCCGGCAATCGTTTCTCAGGGACTTCTTCCCCTGAGAAAATCGCTCCGCCAACCAAAAAAGTCTCGAATTCAAGCCTGGCAAAAAGTATCGAAATCGAAGAAAAGACCCTACTGAAAGAGAAAAGCGCCCCCATCCCGGCCAGGTTCGGGGCGGGTGACTTGCTGGCCCTGCTTTGTGTTGCCATCTGGTCGATTAACACGCCCTTCGTCAAACTACTGCTGGGTAACGTGGCCCTGCCGCCCTTCGAACTGGCCATTATCCGCTATGGTAGCGGGGCCGTTTTCTATACGCTTTACGTCCTCCTGCGGGAGAAAAGCTTAAAAGTAAGTTTGAAGCACCTGCCGCTCCTGGCCCTGGCCGGGTTTATCGGGATTGGGCTGAACCAGATTTGCTTCGTCAATGCTCTCTCGAATAGCACTTCCTCGGAGGTATCCCTCCTGATGGCGGTCTCGCCATCGCTGGCGGTCCTGTTCGCCTGGGTAATCGGGCAGGAAAAGATGAACCTGAACTACTGGATAAGCCTGCCGCTCGCCCTGGGTGGTGTCATCCTGATAGTAATGACCGCGCCCGGTTCGAATGTTAGCGGCAACCTGGTAGGCGTCCTGTACGCCCTGGGGATGGCCCTGACGTTTGCGATTTACACGGTCCTGCTGCGGCCCCTGTTCGCCTATTACTCCGTGGCAAAGCTAAGCGCGTACGCCCTGGTGGTCGGCGTGGTGACGATGATACCCTATGCGCTGGTGCAGCACACCAATTTTAGCTTCGACCAGTTTACGACTATTTCACCTCTAATGTGGCTGGTGTTGCTCTTTACCTGCCTCTCGGTTATCGTGACGAACTTTTTCTGGTACGCCGCCATAAAAATCCTGGGAGCATCTCGCGCCAGCGTCTACAACTACCTGCAACCATTCGGGGGAGTGGTCTGCGCGGCGATTTTCCTGGGCGAGGTGCTGATTGCCCTGCAAATCCTGGGTGGTGCACTCGTTGTGCTGAGCATGATTTTGTACCGGAGCGGCTTATCCGGCTTAATAGCGCCCCTGCAAAAGTTCCGGGCCAGAAAACTGGTTGTCGAAACGACCGAGGCGATTAACTCTAACGCTTGATTTAAGAATTATGCCAGGGTGTGAAAATCCGGGTTTGAAACCAGCCCGGATTTTTTAGATTTTCCGGCCAATTTGTTGTAAGCTATCCGCACGATTCCTTTACAAAAAAATACGATTTTTAAAGCGTAATTCTGCTCAATTGCGCCCCCTGTTTTTGATGGAGATTTTTAACTTAACTTTAGAAAGGACGCTATGACTTCCCCTACAGATACAAGTATTTCGGCCCAGTTTGAAAAGGTAGGTCCGTTTGTGACCGAGGCCATGGAGCGGTTGGGTGTACCGGGCGCGGCGGTCGGTATTTTCTACGACGGCCAGGAATATACCGCCGGGTTTGGTGTGACCAACCTTAACCACCCGCTCCCCGTCACCGATGAAACCCTCTTTCTGATTGCCTCTATCAGCAAAACTTTCACCGCCACGACCACGATGCGGCTGGTAGACCAGGGCCTGGTGGACCTCGATACCCCTATTAAGACCTACCTGCCCGAACTCCAACTCAAAGACCCCGAAGCGACCGAAAAAGCGACCCTGCGCCACGTCTTTACCCACCACGGCGGCTGGACCGGCGACTATTTTGGCGATTTCGGGCGCGGCGACGATGCCCTGGCAAAAAACGTGGCCGACATGGTTAACCTTGAACAACTAACCCCCTTGGGCGAGACTTTCTCGTATAACAACGCCGGGTACGCCCTGGCGGCCCGGATTGTCGAGGTCAAGACCGGCAAGCCCTACGAAACGGCGGTCAAAGAACTGGTGCTGGACCCGCTGGGAATGGAACACACCTTTTACTTCCCGGAAGACGCCATGACCTACCGGGTCGCTGCCGGGCACCAGGTCCATTTCGACGGGCGTCCGACCGAAGTGGTACGGCCCTGGGGTTGGCCCCGCACCTCGGCAGCCCTGGGCGGCCTGATTACCAATGTGAAGGATTTGCTCCGCTACGCCCGGTTCCAGATGGGCGACGGTTCCTGGACGGACAAGAATGGTAAGAAAATCCAGCTTTTGAAGCCGGAAACAGTTCAATACATGCAGTCGAAGCAGTCCGATGGCGGCAGCATGACCGAGGCGGTTGGCATTGCCTGGATGCTGCGCCAGGCCGGGGAAGTCCGCCTGATTGGGCACGGCGGTGCGGCACACTGCCAGATGTCCATCCTGCAAATCGCCCCGGACCAGCAGTTCGCGGTCTGTGTCACCACCAACGCCAGCATAGGCACGAACCTGTGCGGCGAAATCGTCAAGTTCTCCCTCGAAACCTTCCTGGGGGTGTCGGAAGGTGAAGCCGAACACCTTCAACTCGATTCGGAACTGCTGAGCAGCTATACCGGGCAATACGAAGCGGTCCTGGGCAAGCTTGTAGTCGAACTGCGCGAGGGGCAGCTTTATTTGCAATCGCTCCCGGCCCGGCCTTTCCCCAGCGCCGACTTCATGCCGCCAACTCCGCCGGAAGTGCGCCTGGCCTTTACGGGGCCGGACCAGGTAGTCTCGCTCGATTACCCCTCTAAGGGCGGTAAAGGCGATTTCTTGCGCGATAAGGACGGGGCGATTGTATGGTTCCGGCTGGGAGGCCGGATTCACCGGAAAATCAACTCCTAAAAGTTAATCTTCTCCACCGATATAGGAGCGCTTGTTAACATGAAAGCGCTCTTTTTATTTGTATAATTTTTATTTCTTTCATTTTTAAATTTGTTTGATATAATAAATTCAAGGAGTGCCTGACCGGACCCAAACGCCAGGTTTGGGGAAAGCGGCGCCGCTACGCATAAACTTTCGTATAGTGACTTCGTAAAACATAATATTCGGCAAGTGACAGTTAGCTCAACTCAGGCACACCGTTGGAGCGTCCTTTTAATATCTTGGGCTTCGTTAAATAAAAGACGCTCACTGGCCCCTTCAAAGCTCACAACTTTTAGCTCGCAAACCTCATATTTTTAGCCTTTCAAGGAGGAAAAGGTCATGGCAGACACAAAAGACCGTGCCCCTTTTGCCAGTAGCGGGGATGATATTCCCGCATCCCAGGAGTTAGAAAAAGAAAAGGTTATCGAAAACCTTGAAGAGATTCCCGAATTCCAGCAGTTAGAGAAGTCGAAAGCCCGGTTTATCATTCCGGCGACCATTTTCTTTCTGGTCTACTATTTTGCCCTGCCGGTGCTGGTAGGTTTTTTCCCGGATACCATGGATACCCGGCTTTTTAGCGGGTTCAGCGTGGCCTACCTGTTTGCCCTTTCCCAGTTCTTCATGGCCTGGATCCTGGCTTTTCTATACCTCCTTTACTTTGCGCCAAAAATCGACCAGATGGTCCGAAATATCATCAAGGCGGTTGAAGCCCGGCATATCAAAGTGTCCAGGAAAGGAGGCCGCTAATGCTTCACAGCGTTTTGGCCGCCGGAGCGGCCACCTCGAAAGACCCCAGCGTCATCGCCATTGTATTTTTCGTTATCTTCGTGGCAATTACGCTGGTTATTACCTACTGGGCCAGCAAGCGGAATAAATCGGCCAGCCAGTTTTTTGCCGCCGGGCGAAGCATCAAGGGCTGGCAAAACGGAATTGCCGTAGCCGGGGACTATATGAGCGCGGCCTCTTTCCTGGGTATTGCCGGGATTATCTCGACCCAGGGCTACGACGGGTTTATGTACTCGGTCGGCTGGTTGGTGGCCTACCTGACCGTCCTCCTAATCGTGGCAGAACCGTTACGCAACCTGGGTAAATATACGCTGGCTGATGTGCTGGCCTACCGCATGCACGACAAGCCGGTCCGGGCGGTGGCGGCTTTTTCGACCCTGACCGTCACGACCTTTTACATGATTGCCCAGATGGTAGGGGCGGGTTCGGTCGTAAACCTGCTCTTAAAACTCGATTACAACCTGGCCGTAGCTATTGTCGGCATCGTAATGGTCTGCTATGTGGTCTTTGGCGGGATGGTAGCAACCACCTGGGTCCAGATTGTCAAAGCTTTACTACTTATCGCCGGGACGATTGTTTTGAGTATCCTGGTGCTATCCCAGTTCAACTTTGATTTTGGCAAATTCTTCGACCAGACCACCAAGGTCCAGTTGGGCAAACTTACCGCCCCCGCCGCTGCCGGGGCGACCGAGGTGACCCTCTCGACCGGCGCTACCAAAAACCAGAATATCCAGATTGGGGCGGACGGTGGCACCTACGAGACGCTCAAAGTGACGGACGTGGTAAATAACGCGCCCTGGGTTTACACCCTGGCCGATGTTTTGAATAGCGATGTGCCTGCCGGGGCTACCGTCACCGACAATACCGGGGCCCAGTATAAAGTAGCCGCCCTTGCGAAAGCCAACACCAAGGCCATCCGGCTGGATAAAAATCTGCCGGTTGCAGCGGGAACGTTAGGCCTCTCCCAGAAACCGGAGCTAAGCATCAACGGGCAAAACATCAAGGTGATTTCGACGGCCCCGGCCAGTATCACCGCCAAACTCGACCACCCGCTGGCGAACGCTTACCCGGCCAGCACTATCGCCGGTTCCCCGACCGACTTTATGAAACCGGGTCGCCGCTACGCCAACACCCAGGAAAAATGGGGCGCGCTCGACCTTATTTCGCTCGGTATGGCCCTGATTCTTGGCACCGCCGGTCTGCCCCATATCCTGGTGCGGTTCTACACCGTCCCGAATGCCATTGAAGCCCGCAAGAGCGTGGTCTGGGCCATGATAATCATCGGGGCCTTCTATATCATGACCACCTTCCTCGGTTTTGGGGCGGCCACCCTGGTCGGCCCGGCCAATGTCGGCACGGTCGACGCGAACGGGGCTTTCGTGGCAAATACCAACCTGGCGGCCCCGGTGCTGGCCGATAAAGTGGGCGGCGAAGTCTTTTACGCCTTTATCGCCTCAATCGCGTTCGCGACCATCCTGGCAGTGGTGGCCGGGCTGACCATCACGGCCTCTACCACCTTCGCCCACGATGTCTGGTACAGCATCATCCGCAACGAGCAGGAAAGGCCGGGTGAGCAGGTGCTGGTCGCCCGCATAACCGCCTTTGTGGTGGCAATCTTAGCCATCCTGCTGGCAATCGCCATGCCGGGGGCTAACGCTGCTGCCCTGGTCGCCCTGGCCTTTGCCGTAGCCGCCTCGGCTAACCTGCCGGTAATCCTGTTCACACTTTTCTGGAGACGCTTTAACACGGCGGGAGCGGTCGGCGGCCTGGCGGGTGGGTTAATTTCCTCGCTGTTCCTGATACTTATCAGCTTCAACGGGCCGCTGGGTGCGAACGCACCATTCCAACTGGAAAATCCCGGCATCGTCAGTATACCGGCGGGCTTCCTGAGCGCCTTTGTCTTTACTTTCTTCAGTAAAGAGACGCTTTCGAGCCACAAGTATCCTGAAATGCATTTCCGGGCCGAAACCGGTATCGGGGCCGAAGTGGGAGGAGAACATGGCCTTGGCGCGGTCCCGGCAGGAGCAGTGGCGGCGGCTTCCCCGGCTCCCGAAGATTAGTTAGTCGCATAAACTAAAAAGGCAGACCGCTTTCGGGCAGTCTGCTTTTTTTGTTGTGAAAGAAATCAGGCGGTAGGTGCCGAGTTCAATTCATCCGGGGTGAAAGTGCCCTGCTCCTCGACAATATGAACGTTGTTGTTCATCAGGCGAGAAACGGTAAACGACCCCCGTGTGGCCCCGCTCCAATCGGTGTCAGGGTTTTCTTGTACGATACTGGCAAGGACTTGCTCCCGCGAAGGAAGGGCCCCCTCATACTGGAAACTGCCGTTAAACCTCTGGGCGTTTTCATCTGAAAACAAGACATGGTATTCGACCTGATAGACTTCATGGGTAGCCATATTATCCGCCCCGGTATCATAATTTTCTACAGTCATTGTTTACTCCTTTCAACAATTCCTAAAACCCATACCCAATCTTTTAGTCTATTTATTCTATTAGCAAGAATCGTCCCACCCCACCCCTAAAATGGTCCGATTCTTAACGTTTGGTTAAAAAGACAAATAACACGCGCCTTTTATGGGTCACTCAAAGGGCGCGTTGTTTCTTTTTCCGTTCAAAGACTTAATGTGCTTTCTGGCAGGAGTCAAAATGTTGGTCTGTGCTAAAATAAGAGCCGGTTGGTTTTTCACTCGGATTTTTAGCCAAAAAGGGGTCTGCTTATGACTACTATTGCCCTGACCGGCGCGACCGGTGAACTGGGCGGGCGCGTGGCCCGGCGGTTGGCTGCGCTCGGCCAAACCCAGCGCCTGGTTGCCCGTGACCCTGGCCGGGCTCCCCAATTGCCGGGGGCCGAAATTGTCCAGGCCAGTTTTGAAGATATTCCGGCCTTAAAACAGGCTTTTTCCGGCACCCAGACTCTTTTCCTGGTGCCGGGAAATGTCGAAGGCCGCCTCAAAGGGCATTTCGCGGTGGTGGACGCGGCGGTCGAAGCCGGTGTCGAGCGGATAATCTATCTATCGTTCCTGGCCTGCGCGCCCCATCCCACCTTTACCCACTCCCGCGAACACTGGCAGACCGAAGATTATATCCGCTCCAAAGGGGTGCGTTATACCTTTTTGCGGCCCAATTTTTACATTGACGCGGTACCTGGCTGGTTCTCACCTGAAGGGATTATCCAGGGTCCGGCGGGGAACGGCACTATCTCCTGGGTCAGCCGCGACGATATTGCCGATGTCGCAGCTACTGTCCTGACCACGGAAGGGCACGACGGTTTCGCCTACGCCCTAACCGGGCCGGAAGCCCTGACCCTGGACCAGACCGCCGCCTGGTTAGCCGCCGCATCCGGCAAAGCCGCTTCCTACAAAGAGGAAACCTACGAGGAAGCGCGGGCTTCGCGGGCAAAGTACAACGCCAGCGAGTGGGATTTAACAGCCTGGATTTCCACTTACCAGGCGATTGCGACCGGCGAGCTTTCGCTGGTGAGCCATACCGTCCAGGTGCTGGCAGGGCATTCCCCGCAATCGCTGGCCGAGTACCTGAAACGCAACCCGGCTAGTTATAAACACATTATTTAATATTTCATTTATAGGGGATATGTCACACATCTACTCCATTGAGGGGGCCAACGCCTGTCAGCAACTGGCCGACCTGGCCGAGAAAATCGCCGGGGAAAGTCCTTCCCTCTCACCAAAAGAATTTATCCTGACCCTGGGTAAACAGGCCGCCGGGATTAGACACGCCTTCTGGGGTCTTTTTGACCTGTTGAAGGGCGGTTCAAATTTAATTCCGGGCGGTGGTTTCAAACCCGAATATGATGACGGCAGCGGAGGACAGGCCCGGCACTTCGTCGGGATTGCCGTGAGCAACCTCCGGTTCGGCCCTAAACTGACTACCTGGCTCTCTGAGACGGTCCGGCGCGACCCTGCCCACTCCCCGGATGGCCGCCTGACCCTGGCGGCGGTGGACTTCTCTCAAAAACTTCTCAAAGGCGAACTGGCTATCACTGCCGCCGGACAGTGGCTGCGCAACCAGCTCTGTCAGCCCCAAAGTTAGCCTAACTTATCGAAATGGCGTGGGTGAATTGGCCGGGGGAGGCGTGGCGGTGGGAAAGCCGCACTTGAAATCGTTCCAGCCGGAATTGCCCGCTCCCTCCCTTATCGTAAAGCCGGTCTCACAATCATACCGCCCCGCAAACCCCACATTTTGGGCTGTCACATTGTTGAAAGTGGCCGAACCCCGCGTCTGAACCTGGACCGCAAAGGTGCCGGTCTTGTCTATTTTCACCTTATCAAAGGTTATATTGGTGATTTTCTGGTCGAAAAGATGGATGGCCGAGTAAGTGCTATCCTCAATCTGCAAGTCACTGACGTTTACATTCCCACTCAGGGGTGTATCGAGGGCATAAAACCAGATAGCTCCGACCCCAAAGTGCAAACCGGGAAAATATGACCCGGTACGAACCAGAGTGTTGCGGGCAATCGTGGTGGTCCCGGCCAGGGCGGTCGCCTTAAAGCGGTTGCCCACGTGAATCCCACCGCCCTCGGTGACGGTATCCGAAACAAGGTTGTCGCTAACGGTGTTATCCCGGCCCCCGTAGATAGCAATATTGTTGGCAAGAATAGGCAGTTCAATCGTGTTAAAGCGGAAAATGTTGTCGTGGTCCGGTTCTTTCTCGGCCCACATCGCCAGGCCATCGTCGCCGGAGTTACGGACCTGGGTCTGCTCGACAATCGCGTTACTTATTCCGGTGTGAAAATTCAGGCCGTCCGCCGTCAGGTCGCGCAAACGGCAACCCGTCACGGTCAGGTCGCTAAAAGGGCCGTCCAGCCAGATGCCGACCTTGGTGTGTTCGATCCAGATGTTTTGAATGACCGACCCACCTCCCAGCGCCCCGCCTATCCCGTTGAGCGCCGCCTTGTCGTCGCGGTCCATGACCTCCCCGAAAATGGCAAAGTCGTAAAGCTTGACGTTCTGGCTGGGCGTAGGGTTGAACTTGCCATACACCCCTACTCCTTTGCCGCCCAGGGTGGTATACCACATACCGGCCCCGCGAATGGTCACATTGTCTACGATTATGTGACCGTTGACCGCGAAAGTGCCACGGGGTAGCCAGACCCCTTTGCCCTGGCTTTTGGCCGCGTTGATTGCCTCGGTTATGGAGTTAAAGGCGTCGGCCTGGCCGGTCGGGTCGGCCCCGTAATCGGTAATCGAGAGATACCCGGCGGGCATCGTCAGGGGCGGCGGCACTTCCTCGAAATCGGCCAGGTCAATCACGTACCAGGGCGCGGTGCTGTTCGCGTCCACCTGGACCCTTACTTTGGTCCCGGCAGGCATTTCATCAAGCAGGGTGTGGACTTCGTCATAAAAGTGATGGGGCGTCCCGGCGGCAGGCACGTTCACAAAAGGATAGGTGCCATAAAACCAACCGTATTTTGAGGTCAGCACTAAATCCTGTTTGCGGACCCCGTTGATGTAAAGACTCAAAGGAGCGGTTAAACCCTTACCGTCTTCGGTGTCGGGGATGCTGTAGCGCAGGACCAGCGAATTGGCCGGTCCGGTCAGGGTGAACTCGACAAACTGGCCCTGGCCCGCCAGTTTAACCGCCATGCGCCCGGAAGCTTCGGCTGGGAGATGGGTAAAGACCCGGTCAGGCCCGATTTTAGTGCCATTGGTGGCGGCATCCTCGGCCTGGTATTCGACATAGGGTAGGGTTGCGCCCGTTCCGGCGGGGGCAGATTGGGCGGTGGATGGGTTGGGTGCAGGAGCGTTGGTGGAATTGGAGAGAAAGATTAGAACAACGACCACTACCAGGCCAAGTAGGACCAGGGCAAGTGGTAAAGCCAACCATAGCCAGCGCGGTCGAGAGAGGGATTTTCCCTTCATTAAGGCTCCTTCATCCTCCATTTTCGACATCTAATTTTGGCTCGTTTCAAATTTCACTAACCTGTTCAAATTTGAACAACTGAAAATCCTAAATTCGAACCCAATTTAGCCCGAGTAAATTCAAAGGTGGAATGAGAAATCTTTGAAACGATACAAAAATTATATATGCAAAAATGAAAAGCTGTCAAGATATGGTTAACAGATTAGCCAAAACGTTTTCAAGTCTCCTTCCAAAACCTTTTCCTGTTTGAAAATAGAGCCAACATCCTCAACAAAGGCCATATCTACCGGTAATAACTGTTAAAGTTTATTGGAAACTAGAATTAAAATCAGTATAAAATCTTTTATTTTTACCCCTTGACAAATTTTATAACCCGGTGCTAGAATAAATTTGTAACGTTTCAAAAATGGTTGCGCGGTTTAAAAGCTTTGTTCAAATCTCCGGTTCGTACATTCAAAAGGAGGTTTAATAAAACTTGTCCGGGCGCATAAGCAACGTTAAACCGCATTTAAATCCTTTCCCAGCCTGAACCCAAGCAGGGTAATCGGACCAACCACCCATTTATTAAGTTGGCGTGGTATTAGTTTGGTTTGCCCGGAGACGGTCGGCGGGAGTAACCATTCAAAAACCGGCGTTTGTTTAGTAAATTTTTGTAGTTTGCTTGCAAGAGGTGGTCTCTTAGCTTTATTTCGTTTTGCCTTTTTCTGGCCCGGTTAGCCTGGCGCAACCTGCTTTGACGGTCGCGCTCGCCGGGGACAGATCCAAACTCAGAACCAAAATTTATCAGGGAATTTCCAGCACGAAAACAGGCAACCAGGACGGTTGCAACCGGTGTCTTTTCAGAGCAACGTCTACCAAAGAAGGAGGAAGTGTGTTATGAAGAGAAAGATTCTAGGATCTGTTCTCGTAATCCTAACAATGTTAATGGCCCTGGTGTTGAGCGCCTGTGGCGACAATACCGCCACCACGGCCCCGGCCCCTACCACCGCAGCAGCCACGACTGCCGCCCAGGCTGCAACAACCGCAGCGGCTACGACCGCCGCTCCCGCCGCAACTACGGCTGCGGCCACCACCGCCGCCCCGGCAACTACTGCGGCAGGTACAACGGCTGCGGCGTCCAATAACGGTCTCCCACCGTCCGTTATCAAAATGCCCGCCCAGATTGCCGGGGGCCGCCCGGTAAAAATTACCGTCTCGGAAAAACCGCTCGAAACCAATCCCGACGCCGTTAAAAAATGGAACGAACAGGTCGCGCGCTTTACCAAACTCTACCCGAACGTGACCATTGAAGGCAGCGAGTATACGTATGCCCCGGATACCTTCGCCACCCTCGTCGCCAGCAAACAGGTCCCGACCCTTTTCGCCGCTTACCTGACCGACCCCGGCAAACTGGTGGACCAGGGCGTCGCCGCCGACCTGACCACGATTATTGATGCCAATAACCTGCGCAGCGTCTACAACCCGAATGTCCTTTCGCTGACCGTCAAAAATAACAGGGTTTACGGTATCCCGCTCTTTGCCTACGGGATGGGTCTCGCCTATAACATCAACATGCTCAAGGAAGCCGGTATCGCCAAACCGCCTGCGACCTGGGACGAACTGGCGACCGATGCCAAGGCCCTGACCAAACGCGACCAGGGCCGGGCCGGGTTTACCTTTATCAACGACGGCACCGCCGCCACCGGCTGGATGTACACCACCATGGCCTACACCTTTGGTGCGACCCTCAACGACTTTATCAAGGACAACGGCAACGGCACTTTTAGTGCCGCCTTTAACAAGGGCGCCCCGGTGGACGCGATGAAGTTCATCCAGGACCTGCGCTGGAAATACGATGTGCTGCCCCGCGATAACTTGGACTGGGCCCGTAACGGCCAGGCTTTTGCCACCGGTCAGGCCGCGATGGCGGTTATGGCAGGCGACCAGTTTAGCTGGATTAAAACCACCTACCCGGACGCCGACCTCAAATCGCTCTATTTCGCGCCGTTACCGGCCAACGCGGGCGGCAGCAGCGTATCCCTGATTGGCGGTAACGTGGCGATGGTTAGCGCCTCCGCAACCGCCGACGAGCAGGAAGCCGCGACCTATTTCCGGCTCTGGACCACCTTCGACCCGGCGGAAATCAAGGCTTCGCTCGACCTGCAACAGGTTACGACCGGCACCGCTATCGGTATCCCGACCCTGCCGTTGTACGTTGGCTCTTACCAGGAAGCCCTGACCAACTTCCAGAAGCCCTACAACAACATGCCGACCAGCAACTACCAGGAGTACATCAGCGCCGTTACCGGTGGCAAAGTGAAACTCCAGCCCGAACCGAACCCGAACGGCCAGGATTACTATTCCGCCGTCGGCCAGGTCGTGAGCGCGGTATTGACCGACAAAGGCACCGACCCGGCAGCTTCTCTCGACAAGGCCGCCTCGACCTTGCAGAGCAATATCCTGGACCGGCTCAAAAAGTAGGGGTTAAACCCGGTCAACTGGTTAATTATGGGCACAAGGAAGGTGACGACGGACCGCTGTCACCTTCCTTGTGCCCATAAAATCCCAGGTTTTACGAAAACGGGAGTCTTAACATTCTTTAAAGGTCTTTATAAAGGATTTCAAGTCGGAATGAGCAGAACGAGAAGCGTTTCGATTGCCAGGGATAGCGTGGTCCCCAGCAAGCACCAGGGCAAGACCAGCAAGACCAGGTGGGCCGAGCAGATACCGGCCTATTTATTCCTATTACCGGCCCTGGTTTTATTCGGGCTCTTTGCCTGGTACCCGATGATAAACTCGGTCATTATGAGTTTTCAGAGCGTCAAACTGAACGGCGAGGACAAGTTTGTCGGGTTCGATAACTATGTGCGGATGTTCCAGAACCCTAACTTTGGTCTGAGCTGGCTCAACAGCTTGCAGTTTGCCCTGCTCAGTATTGTTATCGGGTTTATCGTGCCGATTGCCGTCGCCATCGGGGTTAACGAAATGCGCCGGTCGAAGGGGTTCTTCCGGCTGGTTTTCTTCTTACCCAACCTGATTCCGGTGGTTATTTACCTCCTGGTCTGGCGGCTTATCTACGCCTCGGACGGCGGGTTTCTCAATTCCTTTCTCGGCACCTTCGGGGTCGAACCGCAGCTATGGCTGCAAAACCCGGCCACCGTCAAAATCGCGGTCGTGGTCATCCTGACCTGGGCCAACTTTGGTGGCACCATGCTGATTTACCTGGCCGCGCTCGGCGACCTATCGCCCGACCTCTACGAAGCCGCCGAGATTGACGGCGCTTCCATTACCCAGCGTATCTGGCACATCACCGTGCCTTACCTGCGGACGACCATGAAACTACTACTGGTGTTGCAATTCCTGACGGTGGTCCAGCTTTTTACCGAGCCTTTCTTGCTCACTTCGGGCGGTCCGGCCAACAACACCCTGACGCCCGTCCTATCAATCTATCGTATCGCTTTCACCGACAACGATTTCGGCCTGGCCTCGGCCTGGAGCGTCACCCTGGTAATTTTCCTGGCTATCTTTTCGGCCATTTACCTGCGCCTCTCCCGGAGTGAAGCCGGGGATTAGGCACCAGTGCAGGCACCAGTGCCATTTACCAGTTTCAGTTTTACACCAATTTTCTTTTACTGACTACTGGATACTGACTACTGACTTCTTTTTAAGGAAAGTAAAATGGAAACTTTTGACCGGGGAATAATTTCAAAAATCGAACTGACCACCATGGGCGGGCGGGTCCGCTACTATGTCATCCTGGGCGTTTTGTTCGTAATGGCCCTGCTCTTTTTCTTCCCGATTTATTTTGCCTTTGTCGGCGGGATGTTCAACTCGACCGAGCTTTTCAAACCGGGGATACACCTCTGGCCGGACAACCCCCAGTGGCAAAATTTCTGGAACAGCATCGTAAAATATAACCTGCTCAAACAATTCCTGAACACCTTCATAATTGTCGGTGGCGGGGTCCTTCTCCAGATGACCGTCTCTACTCTCGCGGCTTACAGCCTGGCCCGCCTCAAACCAATCGCGGGCAAATACATCCAGTTCGGGTTACTCATTACGCTGCTCATCCCGCAGATAGCTTATATCATTCCGTTGTACCGGACCCTGGTCAATGTGCCGGTCTTGAATATTAGCCTGGTCGGTAGTTACTGGGGTTTGTGGCTGCCTTATAGTTTGAGCGCCTTTGCCATCCTGGTCCTCAAAGACGCTTTCCAGAAAATACCCATCGAGTTGTTCGATGCGGCCAAAATCGAGGGGGCCAGTGCCTGGGATATTTTCCTAAAATTCACGCTGCCCCTGTCCCGTTCAATCCTCGCGGTGCTATCCATCCTGGCTTTTGTGAACCTCTGGAAAGATTTTCTATTACCTTTCCTGGTGTTGCAACGCACGGTAGATATGCAGCCGATAACGGTCCGGCTCTGGGAAATTACCCGCTACGAGCCGTTAAACTTACAGATGGCGGCCTCGTTTGTGGCGATTATCCCACCGGTCCTGATTGCAATCATCCTGCAAAGGTTCATCCTGCGAGGCGTCTCGATTGGTGCAGTCAAGGGTTAAATGCGAGTATAATTGTAAGAAACTGTCCTTTTTCAGCAATTCAGGCTTGAGGAATGGCTGGTGCAAACTCACCATTGGGTTGTGGCAAGCTTTGTTAAAGCGCCCGGAAGTACCCAACCGAAGTTTTACGGAAGCGCCTGCAATATTGCGCTTGAAATTTGGTATTATAAAAAGGCCCATCGGAAAGGAGGCAGTGCGTCAGGGTTTGAAGTTAGCGCCGGTAAGGGTTAAAGAGTTTAAAAACCGGCCAGCCTGGACGTACACATCTTATGGCAAGTCTAAAGACAGTTGCTGAAAAAGCCAATGTTTCGGTCTATACCGCTTATCAGGCGCTGAACAACTCCGCCGAGATAGATGCAACTGTCCGTTCTGCGGTTTCAAAAGCAGCGGATACCCTCAACTATAATTTTAATATCACGCTGCGGGACGTGGCGGCTTACGCCGGGGTGTCTACCACGACCGTTTCGTACGTGCTGAACAACAACCCTCTGGTGAAACCGGCCACCCGAGAACTGGTCTTGCGGGCCATCAAGGACCTGAACTATCACCCGAACACGAACGCCCGCAATCTTAAATCCAACGAAGCCCGCATGATTGGCTACGCCTGGCATGTAATGGAAGACCCCATCCGGCGCAACGCTATCCTCGACCGCTTTCTCTATGATATGGCCCAGGCCGCCGAGTCTTATGGTTACCACGTGCTAACCTTTACCCAACCGGCCCAGCTTGGTGTCAAACCTTACGATGAATTAATCAGCACAAACCGGGTGGACGGTTTTATTTTGACCGATACCACCTTCAACGACCGGCGGATTAAGCACTTGATGGACAAGAAGGTGCCATTCGCAGCCTGGGGCCATTCTAACCCGGACTGGAATTACCCTTATGTGGATGTGGACGGACGCCGGGGGATGGAACTGGCGGTGGAACACCTGGTTTTAAGAGGGCACAAACGCATCGCCTTCCTGGGCTGGCCGGATGGGACGGTGGTCGGAGACGCCCGGAAGAACGGCTATTATTCGGCCATGCGGGCGGCGGGCATCGAGCCGCCACCGGATTGGATTGGCTATACCCCCAACATTGTCGAATACGCCTACCGGGCGGCCCAGCAGGTGTTATCGGCCAACCCCCGGCCTACGGCGGTGGTCTGCGTCAATGACGTGATGGCGTTGGGAGTGCGGAGTTATCTCGAAAGCGTCAATTTGCAAATTGGCGAGGACGTCGCGGTCATCGGTTATGACGACACCCCGATTGCCGACCTGCTCGGCCTGACTTCCATTCGCCAACCGGTTAACGAGGTCGCGGCCAGGGTGATTGACCTGTTAATGGCTGAAATCCAGGGCGGCACTATCACCAAGCGGCAAATCGTGCTGGAACCGAGCCTGATAGTCAGGATGAGCAGCCGGGGCCGCCGTTCCGCCTAAGGTTTTTACCGAGGCAACTTTACTTTTACTCAAAAGGCTTACCTGACCCTGGGTAAGCCTGTTTTCTTTTGGCGGTTAAAAGGAAAAAGCATTTAAGCTAAATCAACTTTCTCAAAGCCAGGGTTCTCTCGTTTGTCATTCCGTAAGCCGCTATTGAAAGACGACTAGCTGCTAACGAACGGCGGCTTACGGAATCTCGCGCGTTGCGTACCGTACAAACCGAGACTTGCCCACATCCCAGGCGGAATCAGGTTTTGACCTGGCATCTGTTGAACCGGGTAAAGTGTTCGCCTATAGAGTGTGTGCGGAATAAATAGACCCTTTTTTCATAGTTTTATAACTCCCCCTTATTAGGACCGTGATATTGTCCAACGGACCGGAGATTCCGTACCTGCGGTACGGAATGAGAAAGGGAACGCTTTCCTACATAAACTCATATTTTTTCAATGGATGGATTTAATACAAATTGGTAAATTAAAAGGAGTCACCCAAAAAGCGACCCCTTTTATTCAAACGTCTAAAGATAGAGAGGGCTGGCCTCTAGAATTTGGCGCGGCTGAAAACCTTGCGGGCGTTGCCTTCGAAAATCTTGGTGCGGTCCTCGTCGCTCAACCAGGAGATTTGTTTTACAAAATCAACCCCGACCTCGTCAAAGCGCTGGCCCGTATGGGGGTCAACCGTCTGAGCCGTCCCGAACATCTCGGTAGCGAACAGGACGTTATCGACCCCCATTTTGCGGATTAACATCTCGAAGGAGTCGCCGTCATAGATGGCCGTATCGAAATAGAGATGTTTGACCGCTTCCTCGAAAGAATGTTTGGCCCCGATTTGCAAAGCCCGGTGGCGGTTCCACTGGAAGGGTGCTGCGCCCCCGCCGTGAGGCACAATCAGCTTGAGGGTCGGATAGCGGTCGAATATATCCGAGGAGCAAAGCTCGTAGACCACCATCACATCTACCATTATATAGTGTGAGCCGTTCAGGTGACGGGCCGGGTCGCAGGTCGAGGTGCCGTGGAGCATACCGGGCATATCGAGTTCGACCAGTTTTTCCCAGAGCGGGTTCCACCATGGGTCGCCCAGGCGAGGGGTAAAAGGCTGGCCGCCGCCTGCCACGTCGGGGTTAATGTTGCAGCCGACAAAACCCATATTGGCGCAGCGTTCGAGTTCCGCCGCGCAGTTGGCCGGGCTTATTCCCGGCGATTGGGGCAGGGCACAGACCGGGATAAACTTGTCGGGATAGAGCGAGCAGACACGGGCAATCAGGTCGTTGCAGGTCTCGGTCCAGTAGCGGCTGACGAGTTCGTTGCCGATTTCGTGACCCATACCGCCAGCCCTGGGTGAGTACATCACCTTATCAATGCCCATATTTTCGAGTTGTCTGAGCTGCCCTTGCAGCGAGGCGTGGATTTCATCGTCGCTTATTTTGAGCGACCCCTTGACAGGCCGGTTTAAATTAGTAAGCTGGTTACCCCGGTAAGCGTCAAGTTGAGCAGGCGCGGTGGTATAGTGGCCGTGTACATCTACTATCAAAATTTAAACTCCTTTGTTAAATTCCCTCTTAAATCTTTTTGGCAGCGATGTATTTAGTATAATTGATAGTTTGAAAAACGAAGCCCCCTGACGGATTAACATTTTTTAGGAAAGCTATCAATATTGTCTAATATTAGTTTAATGTAGAAATCAAAAGAGGCTACTTTGAGGCGGTATATAATAAAAGAGGCTTGCCAAAAAGGTTAATAAACTTTATTATATGTTATATATGTACACCTCCATACTAGCGAAATATGTACTGCTGGGAACGTTCTAACCAAACAGAAACCCGACCAGACCGGCCAAACTTTTATAAAGTGTGACGAAGGTCAATGTTTTATTTCGGGCAAAGCTACATAATAGTCCTTAAGAAATGCGTTCACTTATGTACGGTATTCACAGGCTCAATCAATAAACACCCTTGAACCGGCTATGAATACTGGAAGTAGGAAGGAAGAAGTGCAAATCAGATGAGTAACGAAGCGGCCAAAAATGCCAGGAAGAGCCTCGAAGATTTAAAACGGCAGCTCCAGACAGCCCAGCCGGTTTTTGTCGACTCTCAAGGTCGGCTGACTACCCCCGAAGAAGAGCGCCAGAAAAACGAAGATGACGGGGAAACCACCAAAACGGGTTACATGAAAGTAAAACCCAGCCGCTGGTTCTAATTTTCCCACCACAGGGGATTTTTTAGACCGGCCACGGCGCACCGGGCAGAGATAAGCGCAGTTAGTGTTTCAAAAATAGTTTAGGAAATAATCCACAGAGAATAGGTGCCAAGTTATGGCCTGGTACGAATACGATCCACAGCGACTTTTAATCGAACGAAAAGCAATGGCGCTCAAGTTTCCGCAATTTCAACTCTTAAAACGGGATAATGCCCTGTGCTGGTATGGCACCCTGGAATCCAACCGGGGAAATAAGTACGAAATCCTGGTGGAATACCCGGAGCATTTCCCCAATATGGCCCCGTCGGTCTTCCCAGTCTCACCGGATATAAATTCGACCGACCTCAACGGCCAGTTAAAACACCAGTATCCGAACGGTAAGTTATGTCTCTATTATCCGGGGGACCGGACTTTCTCACACGATACTACCGCCGCAACAGTGGTAGCGGTGGCGGCAGCCTGGTTCTTCGCGTATGAAGCGTGGTTGGAAAGTGGTAAACAGGTGTGGCCCGGCCAGGAGCTAGACCACATGCAAATATAAGGCATAATAAGATGTATTTGCTTATCTCCGACGAGTTTCTAGCAGCCCTCCGGGTTTTGCCTGGAGGACAGGGCGACCTTTGGGGCAGCCGTGCCGACCACGGCAGCGTCGTCCGCCTGGTAGAACCGACGCGCCAGGAAGGCCAGGAATCCCTGGGCCGCTGGGTACGGCAAACCGGTAAAGCGGAAGATATTGGCAAAGATTTAAAAGATGTAACAGCAGGCCAGTTGATCCTCATCCTGGATGGTGACGAGACCCGTTGTTTTGTGGTCGAGCCGGATAAAACCCTGCAACCGCAACCGTTCGAGCAGGTCAAACTCTATACCGATTATCACTCCCGCATCGAAGGACTTTTCGACCCGACCCGCCTGCCCGAAAAACGGGTGGTTATCGTTGGCCTGGGGAGTGGCGGCTCCGCGATTGCCTCCGAACTGGTCCGGGCGGGAGTCGGCCACTTCGACCTGGTAGATTTCGACCGCCTATCGGTGCCCAACCTGGCCCGGCATATCTGCGGTCTCTCCGACCTGGGCCGTCTTAAGGTAGACGCCGTGGCCGATTTCCTGCGTAACGCCAGCCCGGTGGCGAAGGTCAAAACCTACGACATGAACGTGACCACCGACCCGGACCGCTTGCAGGAAATTCTTCAAGGGGCTGACCTGGTGATTGGCGCGACCGACTCCGAAGATGCCAAGTCCATCCTGAACCGGATAGCCTGGCGGTTGAAAATCCCGGCGGTCTACGCGGCAGCCTATGACCTGGGCTTTGGCGGGGATGTCTTTCTGGCCGAGCCACCCGACGGCGCTTGTTACGAATGTTTCCACCGCTCGACCGGCGACATGTTCAGCCCGCCTGACGACGTGACCCTCGACTACGGCAAGACTATTTCCCAACCGGCCCTTGGTCTGGATGTCCGTTTTGTAAGCCTGATTGCGGCGCGGGTCGCCCTGGCTTATCTCCTGGCAGGCGATACCACCAGTCGCCTGCACAGTTATTCGACCAACTGGGTCCTATGGGGGAACTGGCCCCAAAGCGGGTGGGTCTTTAACCAGCCCTTGATGAGCGACTTTATCCAGATTGATCCCGACCCGGTCTGCCCGGTCTGTCACCCCGACGCCTACAGCCAGGCTTTCCTGGGGATTTCGAAGGAAGAAGCAGCGGCAGAAGTCAAAGATTTGCTGGATTCACTGCCTTCTTTTTAGTCTCGACCGGCCAATCTATGCGTTAGTTTTTGTTAAACTCAGTCCTTTTGTTAAAGTCGAAAAATTGGTTTGACCTGGAACATTTTGACCCGGCCCAGGTGTAGCGCTAGTCCAACTTTAAAAGACGCGAATATCAAAGAGTAGTCAAAGTGAGCCAGAACCCCGACGATGCCAGGAATAAGCCGCGAAATTCCCCGCCTCCGCGCCAGGACAACCCCGATTTGCCCGGATTCGGCCCTGACTTCGCGGTGCCGAGCCTGATGTTTGACGAATACGGCGAAGTTAAACCCAATGTACCAATCCGGCCCGGCCAACCGCCCGCCAACCGGCGTCCCAACGACGAGCCGCCTTCGATACCGAGTCTTATCTTTGACGAATACGGCGAACTGAAGCCAAATGTGCCAGAAGTGCGCCGCCAGGCCGCGCCGCCTCCGCCCAAACCGGCCCCGGCCCCGCATCCTCGCATAGACGAGACGCCATCGGTGCCGAGCCTGATGTTTGACGAATATAGCGAGCTAAAATCGTCGGCCTTGCGTGCTTTCAAACCGGCCTTACCACCAGTTCCACCTGTGGTGGACAACCGGGTCCAGCCCAGGGACCAATCCAGGAGCCAGGGGCCAGCCCAGGGTCCGGTCCAGAGACCCATTCAAGGACCAGGGCAGGTTGCGTTTAATCTGCCAGGACCAGGCCAAATGCCCGTAACCCGGCCACCGCTTGACCGCCCGGCCAATCTGAACCAGGCTATGCCGCCTTTCGTAGCTGCGGCCCCGGTCAGGCCCGTTACCCCGGTCCAGCCGGAAAAAGCGGCTAAAAAAAGCGGTTCGGGAGGTTGGATGGCCCTCTGGCTACTCCTGGCGATACTGATATTAGCCCTGGCCGGGGGCGCGGTCTGGTTTTTGGTCCTGAACAAACCGGCCACCTCACCGGCCAACACGACCCCGGTGGCGCTTGAAAGTTTGGTCCCGTTCCGGGCCCTGACCCCGGCAGCCTCGACAGCAGGTAACACTGCGAGTGCTGCCACGAGTGCCACTACCCAGGCCCCAGGTGACCTGGATACCCTGTACAACCAGGCTACCACCCAACTGAACAATAACCAGTTCAAAGAGGCGGCGGAGACTCTGGAACAGTTGCACGACCGGCAAAACCAATCGGGCAATATCAAACACCCGGATGTCCCGGCCTTGCTTTTCAAAGCCTATGTCAGCCTGGGCGACCAGTTAAACAAATCGGCCCAGTTGGCAGACTTCCAGGAGAGCCTGGTCAATTATCAAAAGGCGCTGGACACGGCCAAAACTCTCGACGGCAAAGACCGCAACCAGCAAGAAGAATCGGCCTTGCAGACCCGCCTCGACACCGGCAACCTGTACGTCAAGGCGGTCTCGGCCTATAACGAAAAAGAACTGGAAGCGGCTATACCCTTATTCAGCCAGCTTTATACCAGGGACCAGAATTTCCGCGACGCTTCCAGCCTCTACTATGACAGCCTGATACGCGTTGGGGACGGCCAGTTCGCGGAAAACCTCCTGACCGACGCCTACAAGAGCTACGCGCGGGCCGCCCTGTTAAAGAATGTGGCCGATACCCGCTACGCCCAGGCCAGGGCGTCCAGCATCGAAAATCAACTCAGGCAGGCAGGTAAAGCGGTACCGACCGCGCCGAATCCCTGACCCACCGCTGAGCAACAGGCCAACGGGCGAACCAGAGAGGCTTTCCCACCCGGCTAAAGCCGACACTCTCCAAATCGAGGTAAGAATGAGTCACGAAAGACCTGAGGACAAGTGGAAACGGGAAAAGCAATACCAGGCTCCCGGCCCCGGCCAGCCTAATCCTCCCGCCGAGGAAGCCCAGTGGATGCAGGAAAAACAGGGCCGGGTCGCGGCACGGCCTAACCAACCCCAGAATCCCCAGGAAGCCCAATGGATGCGCGAGAAACAGGGCAATTTCGGTGGTCAACCATCTGCCCCGCCAACAGTTCAAGGGCTCGCCCAGGGCCGGGACCAGTGGATGCGCGAAAAACAGGGCAATTTCGGCGGCCAATACCAGGGGCTGGTCCCGGCGCCCGCCCCACCAACCGTCCAGGGGCCAGCCCAGGGCCGGGACCAGTGGATGCGGGAGAAACAGGGATTAGCGCCCCAACCAACTCAACCGGGGCCGCAACCGGCCAACCGCACCCCCGGCCAGGACGAACTGGCCTGGCACCAGGAAAAGAATTTTAACCCGGCCAATTCAGCCCAGAAGGCTAAGAGCGGCAACGGCAAACTTTATATTATTCTCGGTATTGTGGCTGTGTTGGTGGTAGCCGCGATTGTAATAGTGGTCATTTTACTGTTGGCCCCTAAGAACCCCTCCAGCCCTACCGCCACCACAAGTGCCGGTGCCACCACCGCAACTTCCAGTACAACCGCCCCGGTCACGACCGGCAGCGCCGCAGTGACAACGACTCCCGTGACGACCGCCCCGGCCACCGAGGTTGCCAGCACCACCCCCGCCGCTACGACCACTTCAGCGGGTGATTCGGCCCGGTTATTGAGCCTGGCCCAGGACGCCGCGAACAACAGCCGCTGGCAGGACGTGGTCAATTCGTTGGAGTTGCTTTCGCCTTCCGACCCGAATTTTAGCAAGGCCAAACCGCTCCTGGTGAAAGCTTATGTCGAACTTGGCAGACAGGCCGTAGCCGATAAGACCAACTCCCAGGCTTCGGCTAACCTGGCCCTGACAAACTTCCGCAAGGCGAACGCCCTCGACCCCAGTTACCAAGGGCTGGCTAAAGATTTGCAACGGGCCGATACCTACGCCCAGGGCCTCCTGCAATACCAGTCCGAGATGTACAGCCAGGCCGTAGACACCATCAAACCGCTCTACGATGAATCACAACTGCAAACGGAAGGCACGCACTTCCGCAACACGGCGGACATTCTCTACGACTCGTACCTGAAACAGGGCGATAAAGTCTTTAACGCCACCAATGCCGAAGCCCTGGCCCAGGCCCGCAATTTCTATAGCCTGGCCCTCGCGGTGGACGCCCCTAACAAAGACGAGGCTAACTCCAAGTTGCAGCAAGTGGCCGCCGCTTTGAAACTATTGAGCGCGACACCCAAGAAATAACCGGGGAACTACGACTATGTTTCTGGAAAACGCCCAGTTCGGGGGCTACAAACTTAAAAGCATGATTGGTAAAGGCGGGGTTGCGGAAGTGTGGCTGGCCGACCAGTTGGCGTTGGACCGCGAGGTAGCCGTTAAGGTCATTTCTTCCGAACTGGTTAACGGGGAAGACGCCGATTTCGTGGACCGCTTCAAACTGGAGGCCCACTCGGTCGCCCGGCTGGACCATCCGGGAATTTTGCCCGTCTTCGATTATGGCGAATCGGGCGGCTATCTTTACCTGGTGATGCCCTACGCGAAAGGCGGCAATTTACGGAGCCGGGTCCGCCGTAACCCGCCCACCAGGGAAGAAATCGCCGGCATCTTCGAAAATATTACCGGCGGTATCGGGCATGCTCACAGTCACGGCCTGATTCACCGCGACCTGAAACCGGCCAATATTTTGTTGAACGATGAAGGCCGGGCTTTTATCGCAGACTTCGGCATCGCCAAAACGATGGACAATAATACGAACTTGACCCAGGCCGGGATTATCCTGGGTTCGCCCTCGTATATGGCCCCCGAACAATTCCTCGGTCAGGCCGACAAACGCAGCGATATTTACTCGATGGGCCTGATTTTGTTCTTCATGCTGACCGGGCGCAAACTCTACAACGGTCGCCTGCCCTTTGAAATCGGCAAACGCCACCTGGAAGAACCGATACCCCTGCCCGACCCGCAGGTCCCCTCCGATTACGAGCCGTTCCTCTATAAAGTGCTGGCTAAAAACCCGGACGACCGTTTCCAGACTGCGCCTGAAATGCTCAAGGCTTTCAAAGAAATCAACCGGGGTCTCCGTTCGGCTCCCTTGAGTTCGTACAACGTCGGGCCATCCCCAAGCGCCAATCAAGCGACGCCAGACCCATCCCGGACCACCCCAACCCCAAACGACCCGGTGGCCCGCTGGATGGAAGAAAAACGCGGCGGAAGCCCCGCCCAACCCGCTCCCGCTGGCGAGGCCCAATGGATGCAGGAAAAACGGGGAACCGCCCAACCTGCCGCGAACCAGGAAGCCCAGTGGATGCGCGAAAAAGGGGGAGGCCCGGCCAAAAACTCCCCGGACGAGACTATTTTCAACTCGTTTAGCGAAATCAAAGCGCCGCCGCCTGCGCCCCCCGCTAACCAGGCCAAAGCGCCCGGCCAAATCCCCGGTGAGACCCCAGGGCAAGCCCGCTGGATGCAGGAGAAACGGGGCGAGGTGCAGCCCTCACCCGAAGGGACCATGTGGCGTGAGTTCGACCCTTCGCTCAATTCCTTTGGCGAGTTAAAAGACCAGGTGGACCAGACCCAGCCCGCCCCGGAACAGTGGATGCAAGAGAAACGGAGGAACACCGCGCCTGCTCCCGCGCCGAACCTGCCAAATCAATGGATGCAGGAAAAGGGAGGCGTTCCCCAGCGCAACACGCCCCAGCAATACAACAACCCGGCCCAGGCCCCAGGTCAGGCCCAATGGATGCAGGAGAAACAGGGTGGCGCCACCCCGCCGAACCCTAACCCGGCCCGGCCCGATGCCGCCTACGAACGCTATTCGCGGGAGAAAAATCTACCGGCCCAGCAAGGTCCGGCCAACGGTCGCCAGCCCGGCGCGGTCCCCAATGAGCAAGATCGCTGGATGCAGGAAAAACGAGGTGGTGCCGCCGGGACTGCTCCCGCCCAGGCCCAACAGGCCCCAGGACAGGCCCAGTGGATGCAGGAAAAAACCGGAGTTCCAGGCCAGGGTCAGGCCGCCCAGTGGAGGCGAGAAAAAGAAGGGATAGCCGCACCACCACCCGGCCAGGGCAATTTTGGGCCGCAAGGCTTCGCCCCGAACCAACCCGGCAACCCTAACCCGCCCCAGGTCACCAAAGCCCGGCGCAAACAACCCATCTGGTTGTTCGTGATAATTGGCGTGCTGGTCGTCGTTATCCTGGCGGTCGTGGCAGTGCTGGTAATCAATCCCTTCGGCAAAGGAACAACCACACCCACCGCCCAGGCCAGCATAACTACCACCGCGACCACCGGGACCGGCCCTACCACAGGCGCAACCACGGCGACAGGAACCTCCGCCGCAAATACGACCGGGCAAGCCACTACGACCAGCGCCGCCCAGACTACCCCGGCCATTTCTAGCAGCGCGACTACCGGACCCGCCACCACAACCACGGTGGTAGGCACCACGGGTGCGGCTACCACGAGCGGTAACGACCGGGGCACGCCCCAACCTTCGGTGGGGGCCGGGACCGGAGCGGTAGCCTTGAGCGGTCATGCCGGACCGATAAACATGGTGAGTTGGAGCCCTAACGGCCAGTTGTTCCTGACCGCTTCGGACGATAAAACTATTAAAGCCTGGGACGCCGCCACTAACAAGGTCGTTAAGACCCTCGATGATAAGGCCAAACCCAACAGCGACCGGGTTATCTCGGCGGTCTTTAGCAAGGACAGTCAGTTCGTGGTCGCTACCCTGGCCGACAAAACGGTCAACGTCTATTCTTATAACAACGGCAACGTGGTGGCCCAGGTGAAAGGCGACCTGGCAGTCCCGGCGACTATTTCGGGCGACCAGACCCTGGTGGCCTACGCCGGGTCGCGGACCATCCGTACCTTCGACCTGAAGAAAAATGCCGCCGGGCCGGAATTCCCTTATTTCGACCCCAGCATCCAGGGATTGGCCCCGGTCGCGCTGGCCTTCTCGCCGGACAACTCGACCCTGGCAGTCGGGCTCAGCAGCGGGCGTATCATCCTTTACGCCACCTCCTCCGGCAAGCCGGTAATAGAACTCGAACCGTCACCCGACACCAAAAGCGGCATCAAACAACTGGCCTGGTTTGGCAACGGGGCCAGCCAACTGGCAGTCGGGCGCGAAGCCAGCGTCGAAACGCTTGCGATTGACCTTTCCAAAAAGGTTGCCACCAATGCCCTGACCGCCCAGAGCCTGACCGCCCCGGTCTCGAGCCTGGGTATCAGCGCTGACGGTAAACGGCTGGCGGTTAGCACCGAAAAAGGCGATTTACAACTCTGGTCCCTGGAAAACAACGTTATCCTGACACGTAGTTCTATCGGCACCAACCCGGTCATCGGGTTGCATTGGAGCCAGGACGACCAGAAAATTACGATAGCAACCGGCGGTGGCAGTCCCGCCCTCAATACCGTGGCGGCCCAGCAAACAGCCCGTAGTACAACTATAAACCTGACCCCACAGAACGGGACCAAAGTTAGCGGCACTGCCCTCCTGACCGAAATCCCCGGCGGTTCGGTCAGAGTAACGCTGGACGTTGCAGGGCTCGACCCCGGCCAGCACAAAGTGCATATCCACGCGGGGACATGCGCCAACCAGGGCGACATCAAATTTGACCTTGAAACTCTGAGACCTACGGCAGACGGGAAAGCTACTTCAGTCACGGTGATTAAAACCGATTACAGCGCTTTAATCACCGGTAGCTTCTATGTAAATGTCCATAACGATCCCGGCACGCCGACTTATATTGCCAGTTGTGGAGAAATTCATGTCTGATACACTAAAAAATGACCGTAATGGCAACCCCAGGCCAGGGAAAGATAATGTGCTCAGCATAACCGTGCTGGCAGCACCCAGCGTCCTGAGTTTCATCAGCCAGGAAACCCTTCGCTATGACGACCAGGGTCTCGAAACCGGCGGCATCCTGGTAGGTATCTGGCTGGACCAGGATACCTGTTACCTGGTCGGGGCTACTGGCAGCGGGCCCCAGGCTGAACACGCCCAGTACAGCTTTGCCGTGGATACCGATTATGCCAACAACGAGCTTAACCGGATTCGCCAGAGTTTCCCCGGCTCCGACTATGTGGGGGAATGGCACAAACACCCCGCGACCCTGGAAAGACCCAGCCAGGGCGACCTTATGACGGCCCGGCAACTGCTGGCCGACCCCGATTATCCTATCAGGCTGATAAACCCGATTATGACCGTCAAAAATCACCGGGCCAATTTCCATCTTTTCTACCTGGACCGCGACCTGCCCGACTTTGTCCGGCTCCAGGAGCACGGTCAAATCGAAGCTCAGAATGACGACGAGCCCTGGGACGACGGCAGCGCCATCTATCACGCCAACATCGTCCTGGTGCCTAAAGATAAAAAGACCCTCCAGGCCGAGGCTGCCGCCGCGCCCGCACCTGCCGTCACGGTCATCAAACCAGCCAAACAGCCGCAGCCGCACACTATACCGGCCTCTCCGCTCGACATACCAAGTCCTTTCACCGGGGAAGCCAGCGATATTGACATGAATACCGTCAAGAATTATTCAAAATTGTTCGAGCCGATGCCGCCAGCCCGCCTATCCTCGACCTATCAGGAAACAAATGCCGGGAACAGAGGAAAAGAAACGTTTTTTGACCCGATACCGCCTGCCCAGTTGTCGCCGGACTACAACCCGGCCAACTTCAAAACTCGCTCACCCCAGCCCCCCGGTAATATGGCTCCCGGTGCTACCTCGGACGACGAAGACCGGACGCTAACGATGCGCCAGCAAGTGCCCGCCACCACTCCATTGGCACCTGGCCGGTCCACCTCAGCGTCCCGGATTTCACCGGCCCTGGTTATGATTGTGGCCGGGCTGATTCTGTTACTTATTATTTTGGTGGTCGTCCTGTTAATGACCCGCTAGTTAAGAGGGGGATGTTTCCGCCCTTCCGGTTGTCCTGGTTAGCCGGACCTGGGTCACAAGTGTCTCACTTGTGTACCAGTTTTGTCCCTTCAAAGCCAACTCGACTACCTTTACAATCAAAATGTCTACATGGAACGCGCCGGAAGCAATTTGCCGGGTAGCTAACCTGAACTAGACATATGATTGGCAAACCCGGAATGAACAGGAGTCCCTAAAATGAGCGGCGGAAGCATAATACTAGAGCCC
>MKTJ01000084.1 GCA_001898225.1 Chloroflexi bacterium 54-19 | reverse complement strand
GAAGTTGAGCGGGACGACCTTCGACGTGGACAAGCTGGCGAGCCGGGGCTACAAGTACGAGAAGCTCGACCAACTCACCATCGAGCTTATCCTCGGCGTCCGCTAATTCTATAAATAAACAAAACCAGCCGGGCGTTTTGCTCGGCTGGTTTTTGCTATTTCGGGAAACGGCCTGGTTAAATTACAGCAAATTGCTTAAGTATTGAACCAGAATTACAGGAAAGCCAATAACAATCCCCAGTACATGCGCTTCGGGTGTCGCTGTACTCGGAACGGCATCCACTAAACATTGACCTCTGCCTTCTGCCCTCTGCCCTCTGACTTCTGACTTCTGACTACTGGTTTCAGGCTTCGACCAGGCCGCTCCTCAATTTCCCGGCGATTGCGCGGCCCCATTCGCGAACCTTCTCCCATTCGCGGAAGTCGCCACTCGGCGCTTTCACCATTTTAACCACCAGGCGTTCGCCAAAAGTCAGGCTGGACGGGTCGAGTTTGCCCAGGAAAATCTGGTGGTCAAGAATTGGAAGGTCGCCCGCCCCTGTTTTTAGCTCGGCGGGATTATGTTTGGGTTTGACTTCATCTTCACCCAACGGGCCACAACTGAAGAACCAGAGCGGCATTTCGGAAAGCGCGACCCGGTGCTGCTCGACAAAAATTTTGGCCTCCGGCAACCAGTTTCCGGCGTAAATGGCGCTACCCAGTATAACCGCCCGGTAACAATCGAGGTCGTCCACTTCCTCGTCCTTTTGCAATTCCCGCAAGTCTACCTTGAATCCGCCCTCGCGGATTGCAGCGGCCAGAGCCTGGGCAATTTCAAAGGTGCTACCGTGCTTGCTGGCAACTGCCACTAACACTTTTTCATCTGTTGGGTTGCTCATAGGGGCCTCCTTTTAATTACGATGTACCATTAAAACCGGCAGGTGCGATTCTTCCATTACCCGTTCGGCAATGCTACCCTGCACCAACCGGCTCAACCGGTTGCGAGTGTGGCTTGCCATCGCCAGCATCGCTATTTTGCCCTCGTCCGAAACGGCATATTCCAGGATGGCGTGGGCCGGTTGTTGTCCGATAAGGACTTTTAAGGTTATGTCAACTGTCGGGGCGCCCAGCCGGTTTTTGACGTCTTCCAGGTAATGCCAGGTTTCGACCTTGCGCCGGTTGATTTCCTCGACCATGCTGTAATTCACCCCATCGGTAAGCGGGTTGTAATCGGGTACCACTTTCAGCAGGACCAGGCCAAAACCCAGGACCTTACTCAATTCGAGGGCCGGTTGCAGAATAACCTCGGCTTCGGGGGTACCGTCGAGAGCGACCGCGATTTTCGCAGTGATTTTTTCGTCCGGTTTCGGCAGACCGGTCTTCTGGTACATCAACTCCATCGGCAGGGCCGAAACTTCCAGCGCGCGGGGGCGAATCAGGATGACCGGCGCCTGAAGTTGCTCGACCGCTTCCCTGGCGATGCTTCCCAGGAAGAAGCGGGAGAGGCCGGTCCGCCCGTGGGTGGTCATAACTACCTGGGACACCTCCAATCCATTGAGAATCGCGCCCAGTTCGTGCGCCGAGCGACCGCCAATCACCTGGGTTTCAATCCGGTCGAAAGGTAACCGGTTGGGCAAACCGTCCTGGGAAATTTCTTTGCGGACCAGTTCGAGATAATTAAGGGCTTCCCCCTGGGTAATCGAACCTATAGTTTTAGAGGTGGCTTCGCTTTCCGGTTCGACTCTAAGTAAAAGCAAATTTAGCTCTTCGCGCCGGGCCAGGGCCACCCCGTAGGGTAAAGCCTGTTCGGCCAGGGCCGAGCCGTCCAACGGCACTACAATTTTTCTGTCAGACATCGTTGTCTACTCCTTTCAAGATTCTTTATGAGTGCGGACCGCGAACCTGGCCGACATTCCGGGTTCGCGGCAGGAACCACCCGGCCTAGAAAACCTGGTGGTCGAAGGTATTGAGTGCCCGCATGTAGTTGGCGCGCTCGAAAGCCGCCGGTTCGGCGCAATGAAGCTGGCTCATGCTGCCCTTCATTTGCGAAATGGATTGATATTCGTAAGCCACCATCCACTGTTCCAGGTTCGATAGCAGGGTCGAAACCCGTTTGACCCCGTTTGCCAGCAGTTCCGAGGCAACCATGGTCACATTGGCCCCGGCCATGATTCCTTTGACTATATCCTGGGCGGTATGGACCCCACCGGTCAGGGCGAAATCGGTCAGCACCCGGCCATACAAAATGGCAATCCAGCGCAGGGGCAGCCGTAAATCGTAAGGTGTACTTAATTCCAGGTTGGGTACGACCGCCAGGTCTTCCAGGTCAAAATCGGGCTGGTAGAAGCGGTTGAACAAAACCAACCCGTTCGCCCCGGCCTCGCTAAAACGGCGAGCCATGTAGGGCAGCGCTGTAAAGTAGGGGCTGAGCTTGACCGCCAGCGGAATATGAATGCGCGACCGGACCTCGTAGACCAGTTCCACGTAATTTTCTTCCAGGGTCTGGCTGTTCATATGCAGGTCGGTCGGCAGATAATAGAGGTTGAGTTCCAGGGCGTCCGCCCCCGCCGCCTCGATTTTGTTGGCGTACTCGACCCAACCGCCGGAAGTGACCCCGTTCAGACTCCCGATAACCGGGATATTGACCGATTTTTTAACCTTTTCGAGGTGATTGAGATAGCCTTCCGCGCCCAGGTTATAAAAAGTCATGTTTGGGAAGTAGCTGAGCGCCTCGGCATGGCGGTTGGCGCTGTGTTCGAGGTAATGGTCGAGCTGGTGGGTTTCAAAGGTAACCTGCTCCTCGAACAGCGAATACATCACGATAGCGGCGGCCCCGGCGTTTTCCAGCCGCTGGACGGTGTCAAGCCGTTTGGAGAGCGGGGAAGCTGAAACCACCAGGGGGTTTTTAAGCTTTAAGCCCAGATAATTTGTTGTCAGGTCCGGCATACGATTCCTCCTTGAACCCCCGGCTGCTCCATTCCGAGCAGCCGGGAATTTTCTAAAAACTTCAGTTGCCCGTTACTTCGGGTGACGCGGCCAGGTGGCGGTACATCGTCCAGCGTTCTTTGACCTCACGCTGGGCTTCGTGCAACAATTCGTCGGCCCTGGCTTCGTCGCTGCGGCGGAGCATCGTAAAGCGGGTTTCGTTCGCGGTATATTGCTCGACCGGGATAGACGGCTCTTTTGCGTCAAGCGTGAGCGGGTTCTGCCCTTTTTCCTTGAGAGCCGGGTTGTAGCGATAGAGCAACCATTCGCCCGACTGGACAGCCAGTTTTTGCTGGGTCAAACCTTTGCTCATTTCGATACCGTGCGCGATACAATGCGAGTAAGCGATAATCAGGGACGGACCGTCATAAGCTTCGGCTTCCAGCATCGCATGCAGGGTCTGCTGGTCGTTCGCGCCCATCGCAATCCGGGCGACGTAAATATCGCCGTAAGACATCGCCAGTAAGCCCAGGTCTTTTTTCGCCATACCCTTGCCACTGGCCGCGAACTTGGCGACCGCGCCGAGCGGGGTGGCCTTGGACGCCTGGCCGCCGGTATTGGAGTAAACCTCCGTATCCAGCACCAGCACGTTCACGTTCCGGCCCGAAGCAAGGACGTGGTCGAGGCCGCCATAACCAATATCGTAGGCCCAGCCGTCCCCGCCGATAATCCAGACGCTCTTTTTAACCAGGGCATCAGCCAGGCTGTAGAGGTCGTGGGCCTGGGGGTCGGTCTGACCGGCCAGTTTTTGCTTCAAGAGGGTCACCCGTTCGCGCTGCTGGCGGATACCGCCTTCGGTCGATTGGTCGCCTTCAAGTAGCTCCGTAACCAGCCCTTCGCCAAGCAGCTCGCTAAAGTGGGGCAAAAGTTCCCTGGCGTAGTCGCGCTGTTTATCCAGGCTGACGCGCATTCCGAGGCCAAACTCGGCGTTATCCTCAAAGAGCGAGTTGGACCAGGCCGGGCCGCGCCCTTCCTTGTTCATGGTCCAGGGGGTCGTGGGCAGGTTCCCGCCATAGATGGAGGAACAGCCGGTCGCGTTGGCAACCACCGCCCGGTCCCCGAACAACTGGGTTACCAGCTTGATATAAGGGGTTTCACCGCAGCCGGAGCAGGCCAGGGAGAACTCAAAGAGCGGTTGGAGCAACTGCGAGTTTTTGATGCTGGACGGGTTGACCAGGGTCCGGTCGATTTCCGGCAAAGCCTCGAAGAAGTCCCAGTTGGCCTTTTCCTGCTCCCGAATGGGGAGTTGGGGCACCATATTTATAGCCTTGCGGTTGGCCTGGCGTTTATCCTTGACCGGGCAGGCTTCGAAACAAAGTTTGCAACTGGTGCAGTCTTCCGGCGACACTTGCAAGGTATACTGCATCCCCGGAAATTCTTTGAAGCGGGCTTCCGTGGAGAGGAAGGTAGCGGGAGCATTTTCCAGGAAGGCCGGGTCGTAAACCTTGTGGCGAATAACCGCGTGCGGGCAGACCATCACGCATTTACCGCACTGGATACACAGGTCTTTATCCCAGGCCGGGATTTCCAGCCCGATATTGCGTTTCTCCCAGCGGGTCGTGCCAGAGGGATAGGTACCGTCACAGGGGAGGGCGCTCACCGGCAAATCGTCACCTCCGCCGACCATCATCGGGCCGAGGACGTTCCGCACAAATTCGGGAGCCTGGCCGGACACGGCGGGCAACCGGTAGATAAGGCTGGTCGCCTCGGTCGGGACGGTCACCTCATAAAGATGGGAAAGGGTTTCGTCCACGGCCCGGTAGTTATTCTGCACGACCACGTCACCGCGCTTGGAATAGGTCTTCTTGATACTTTCCTTGATTTTGAGGATGGCCTGGTCGCGCGGCAGCACCCGGCTAATCGCAAAGAAGCAGGTCTGCATAACCGTGTTGATACGGTTGCGCATGCCGTTTTCCTCGGCCACGCGGGTCGCGTCAATGACGTAGAACCGCAACCCCTTGTTTATGATGGTTTCCTGGATTTCGTGCGGCAATTTATCCCAGACCTCTTCCGGGCCATAGCTGCTGTTGAGCAGGAAAATCCCGCCCGGCATCGCCGCTTTTAGCACGTCAATCCGGTCCAGGAAGTTAAAATTGTGGCAGGCGATAAAATCGGCCTGCTCGATCAGGTAGGGAGCGTGAATCGGCTCCGGGCCAAACCGCAGGTGCGACGTGGTCATCGAGCCGGACTTCTTGGAGTCGTAGACGAAATAGCCCTGGGCGTAGTTAGAGGTTTCCTCGCCGATAATCTTGATGGCGTTCTTGTTCGCGCCGACCGTACCGTCCGAGCCAAGGCCCCAGAACATACAGCGAATGGTTTCGGGGCTTTCAATCGAGAAATCGCGCCGGTATTCCAGGCTGGTAAAGCTCACATCATCGGTAATACCAACCGTGAAATGGTTCTTGGGCTGCGGCTTTAATAGCTCGTCAAAGATAGCCTTGACCATGCCGGGGGTAAACTCTTTGGAGGAAAGACCGTAACGCCCGCCGATAGCCTTGATGTGATTGCTATGCGGCGAAGTGGTCAGGTTCAACTCTTGCAGGGCGATAAGCACGTCCTGGTAGAGCGGTTCGCCCTGCGAGCCCGGTTCTTTGGTCCGGTCGAGAATGGCGACGGCTTTGACGGTCGAAGGCAGGGCTTTGAGAAAATGCTCTTGCGAGAAGGGCCGGTAGAGCCGGACTTTGAGGACACCGACCTTTTCACCCTGGGCGGCCAGGTAGAGGGCGGTCTGTTCGGCGGTTTCCGCGCCGGAACCCATTATGATAATGACCCGCTCGGCGTCCGGGGCCCCGCTATAGTCGAACAGGTGATAGTGGCGGCCTGTCAGGGCGGCAAACTTGTCCATGGTTTCCTGGACGATTCCGGGGCAGGCGGCGTAGAAGGGGTTGACCGTTTCGCGGGCCTGGAAGTAAACATCCGGGTTCTGGGCCGTACCCCGGATAAAGGGGTGTTCGGGCGACAGGGCGCGCTGGCGGTGCTGCCGGACCAGTTCGGGGTCAATCATGGCCCGGATAACGGCTTCATCCAATGTTTCGATTTTGCTTATTTCGTGGGAAGTGCGGAAGCCGTCAAAGAAGTGCAGGAACGGCAGACGGGCTTTCAGGGTGGAGGCGTGGGCGATAAGGGCCAGGTCCTGCACTTCCTGGACCGAGTTCGAGGCCAGCAGGGCGTAGCCGGTCGAGCGGACGGCCATGACGTCGGAATGATCGCCAAAGATAGAAAGGCCCTGGGCCGCCAGCGAGCGAGCCGCGACGTGGAAGACGGTCGGGGTCAGTTCCCCGGCAATCTTGTACATATTCGGTATCATCAAAAGCAAGCCCTGCGACGCCGTAAAGGTGGTGGTGAGGGAGCCGGTCTGGAGTGCGCCGTGAATGGCCCCGGCGGCCCCGCCTTCCGACTGCATCTCGACCACCTGGGGGACGGTGCCCCACAGGTTCGGCTGGTGGGCGGCGGCCCAGGCATCCGCGGATTCGCCCATTGCAGTCGAAGGGGTAATCGGGTAAATAGCGATTACTTCACTCAACTTATAAGCTATCTGAGCAGCGGCTTCGTTACCGTCAATAGTAGCAAAGCTTTCCGGCGGGCGGTCCTCGCCGTCCGTGGTCGCCGGTTTATCCACAAGCAGATTAATTGACCTTGACATTAATTGGCCTACCCCTTCTTTTCTTTTTATATAGAAATTAATGGCAAAACCCTTTATGTTTAAAAAGCATGGTTTTAACGGGTTCTCAATTAAAGGATAAAGGGGACTGGTAAATTAGGCCGTTTATAGAGGTAATAATCAGGTAAAAAGGGGTAAACGACCGGGTCGGGTCGGGGTAAAAAGAAAAGCGGAATCTTAACCCGCAGTACCAGGAATGCCGGGTAGTTTCTCAGGCAAGTTTTGACATAAGGAAAGTCTGCACTTATAAAGTACGGTCAGTAACCTGTCATTCTGAGGCCGCAGCCGAAAAATCTCCGGTCCGGTGGACAATAGCACGGTCGGACAATTACCTTAATCCTGCCGCCCTCTCAGCCTCAAGTCAGGTTGGGTGATATACACCAACGGCGCTGCCCCCAGGGAACCCTTCGGGCGCGAGGGACCGCAGCATCTCCACGCCGTGGGCGAACGTCCGGGACATAGCCCAACGGGCCGGAGATTCTTCACTGCGTTCAGAATGACAATTTGGAGGCATTACCCATAATGGGTAAGTTTTCTCAAACGTAAAAGTTAACTTTAAAAGGAAAAGCGGCTATCCAATTACAGGATAGCCGCCAACCGTGCAATGGTCCACCGAACCGGAAACACCCGCAAATCCTACCTACGGGTGTATCCAAAACTAAACACTAAACACTGCCTTAAATATGCCCGCCCGAATGGTGGACCGAGACCCGTTTGCGGAAAACCCAGTAGTTCCAGGCCTGGTACCCCAGCACCACCGGCACGAACGTTATCGCGACCCAACTCATTACGCCGAGGGTGTACTGGCTCGAAGAAGCGTTGTAAACCGTCAGGCTATAATCCGGGTTGAGGCTTGAAATCATCACGCGCGGGAACAGGCCCGAAAAGATGGTTACAGTAGCCAGGGCTATCGTCAGGCCGGTCATAGTAAAGGCCCAACCGCTCCGCCGCGCCCGGATGAACCAGCCCGAAGCCAGGAGCGCCGCCGCCGCGCCGACCGGGGCCACGCCGGGGTTGACGCCCAACCGCCCAAAAATGTCGGTCGCCATGTAACCGAAGACCACGAAGGCCAGCACCAGTAGAACGGTCGGTCCCCAGACTCGGCCCGCGATTTTGAAAGCCCGCTCCTGCAATTCATTCTCGGTCTTGAGGCTGAGGAAAATCGCGCCGTGCAGGACGAACAGGGCCAGGAAGGTGACGCCGCCGAGCAAAGCGTAGGGATTGAGCAGGTTCCAGAACCCGCCGACATAATTCATCTTGGCGTCAATCGGCACGCCCTCCATCAGGTTGGCGATAGCGACGCCCCACAGGAAGGCCGGTAAAAGGCTGCCCGCAAAGATAGCCCAGTCCCAGGTCTTGCGCCAGCCTTCGCGCTCGTCCCGGTTGCGGAACTCGAACCCGACGGCCCGTATAATCAGCCCGACCAGCACCAGCAGCAGCGCCAGGTAAAAACCGCTGAACATGGTCGCGTACCAGTTGGGGAAAGCCGCGAAAATCGCGCCCCCTGCCGTCAGCAACCAGACTTCGTTACCGTCCCAGAAAGGGCCGATAGTGCTGATGACCGCCCGTCTTTCGGCGTCGTTCTTGCCCAGGAAGGGCATCAGCACCCCCACGCCGTAGTCGAACCCTTCCAGGAAGAAAAACCCGGTAAAGAGGACGGCTATCAGGATAAACCAGAGTGTATTCAGGTCCATAATTTTTTAAAATCTCCTCCTTACCTGATTAATAGGCGCTGACAAGCAGCTTGGCGTCGTCCTCGCCACCCGCCAGCGTGGGTTCGGTCGGAACCTTGCTAAATTTCAGCATCAAGACCACGTCCGCGACCGCCAGGACCCCGTAAAGCAGGGTGAAGACTATCAGCGAGATAAGGACGGCCCCGGTCCCGACAGTGGTCGAAACCCCGGCCTCGGTCTTCATCAGACCCTGGACAACCCAGGGCTGCCGGCCAATCTCGGTCATAATCCAGCCCGCCGTGTTGGCGATATAGGGCAGGGCGATGGCAAACGGCAGCAATATCAGGTATCTGCGCCGGTCCGCCAGCTTGCCTTTCCACAGCAGGAACAGACCGTACAGGGCCAGGACAATCATCAGGACGCCCGCGCCGACCATTCCTCTAAAGCTCCAGTAGGTTATCCAGACCGGCGGGACATAATCGCCGGGGCCATACTTGGCGACATACTCTGCTTGCAAATCGTTGATGCCTTTGACCTGCCCGCCAAACTGGTTATACGAAAGGACGCTTAGCAGGTCGGGGATTCTGATAGCGAAAACGTCGTCCCGGTTCTTTTCGTTACCGATGGTAAATATCGAGAAGGAAGCGGGGTCTTCGTTGTTCCAGAGCGCTTCGGCGGCGGCCATTTTCATCGGCTGGGTCGCTACCATATGCTGGGCCTGGGTGTGCCCGGTCATCGCTACCAGCACGCTGCCAATTATCCCGGCAATCAGGCCAATCTGGGCCGATTTGAGGTAGAAATCCCGGCTCGCGTCGTCTTTCTTGCGGAGCAGGTTAAAGGCGCTGATGCCCAGGATAAAGAAGGCGGCGGTGGCAAGCCCACCCATAATCACGTGCGGGAACTGCACCCACAGGTTAGGGTTGGTCAGCAGGGCCGAGAAATCGGTCATTTCGGCCCGCCCATTGCGGATAACAAAACCGCCCGGCTCCTGCATAAAGGAGTTGGCAACCAGGATCCAGAAGGCTGAGATGTTCGAGCCCAGCACCACCAGCCACATCACCACGCAGTGAAGCCGTTTGCCGAGCTTCTCCCAGCCGAAAATCCAGATGCCCAGGAAGGTTGACTCTAAAAAGAAGGCCAACAGCGCTTCGATAGCGAGAGGCGCGCCAAAAATATCACCGACAAAGCGGGAATATTCCGACCAGTTCATCCCGAACTGGAATTCCTGCACGATACCGGTTGCAACACCCATCGCGAAGTTGATAAGAAAGAGGCGCCCCCAGAACTGGGTCATCCGTTTGTAAACCGGGTTGTCGGTGCGGACATACAGGGTCTCCATGACGGCAACCAACAGGGAGAGGCCCAAAGTAAGCGGTACAAAGAAAAAGTGGTAGACGGTGGTGATGCCAAACTGCCACCGTGCCAGGTCTAAGGCATCCATTTATTAATTCATCTCCTCTTGAATTCACCCAGCAGCCGTAATCGCCTGTCGCTCGTCACTTACCCTTTTGGTGCCATTTGATGGTTATTACACAGGTGGTAAGTCAGGCGGGAACAAGCTGACATTTTCGTTTTCATTGTAGGAATTAAAGGTTGAAAAGTAGATTGCAATGGGTAAAAATCCGGTGAAAACAGGGAAAGAAAATAAAGTCCTGAAAATAAAAAGAGAACCAGGCTTTCGCCTGGCTCTCTCTCCTCTTCCTGGGTTATTGTTCTAGCTTTGCAAGGTGTTTAGTCTAGCTGGCTGCCGGTAAAGCTTCCCCGGCACCATCAACCTCGACCACCTGCCCGAA
>MKTJ01000083.1 GCA_001898225.1 Chloroflexi bacterium 54-19 | reverse complement strand
TTCTAAATGTGTAAAGTCGAGCTAAATAAAAAGGTGATAGCTCCTTCTTATACTCTATAAGTTTAAGCTATCACCTTTTTATTTAACGGTTGGAGGCAGGGATTAGCAGCACTTACCGCTACCGGCAGACTTGTTTATTAACTCCAACGTCTGGCGGCCGGTGTTAGCTCCGGTGTCGCAGGCGCAAATATCGTTTGGTCCACCTACCATCCTGTTTTCGCTATGGACAGGGGCATCAGCGTCCAGAACCACAAAGACTTCCCAGTTGTTGCCGTCGGCGTCTTAAAAGAGAACAAGTTGTTCCAAATATATACGAAAGAGGGTTACAAATTAGCGGACCACGTAAAGTTCGTCAGACCCTGAAATTGCCCAAAAATTGCTCCGACCCGAAACTGAAATAACTTTTCAGCGGTTTCCAGGGTGGTCCGGCAGGTTATGTTCTACGTGATCAAGGTGGTACATTACTTCCTGAAAGAGATTTCCCACATGAGCATCGTCAACCGAGTAATAAATGGTGTTGCCGTCCCGGCGGGTCTTGACGATCCGATTATCTCTTAAGCCCCTCAGGTGATGGGAAATACCTGAAATTGATACCCCCAGAATGTCCGATAAATCTGTAACACAAAGTTCATGGTTGATTAAAGTCAGAATAATCTTGCAGCGGGTCGGGTCGGAAAGTGCTTGAAAGACTCGTCCCATCGCCACAATTTCTTCTTCTTCAGGCAGGGTTTGCCTTATTTCGGCGTGAGTTGAGGCTATTTCACTCAGGGGTATCGAATGTTTGAGCATTGATTTTGTAACTTTCCTAGTGCTTTTGGAGACTCCAGAATCTATTTGAAAGAATTCTCAAATACTACTTGAATAAATCTTCAAATAGATTATAATATGGTTCAGGATAGTGCAGGTCTGTCCAGATTGTTCAATTTCTATTTAACGAAATCTTTTAGCTTTTTAGTCGGACAGATGCTGCCCGACTTTAGTTTTCTGTTCAAAAAAATAATTTATCTTAGAAAAATGTTTATTTCGCGCCATTTTAACATTACCAGAGCGCAAAGATAAAGGGGAGAAAGGGTTATGGGACAACCTGAGTCATCAGAACAACGTAACGAGGAGGATTTTCCGGGTAATGATTTTAAAACAGTGCCCGCTTCAATTACCCATTCACACGTCCACGAGGATGGTACAGTTCATTCCCACGAAGACCACCCGGTTACTCCTTCAAATACAAACAACCTTGTTTCTAAACCGGAAGAAAAAAATGTTATGGCTGGTGAATCTGAACCACACCACCATGACCACCCTCACGGAGACCACCCCCATCCTCATGCTCAGGGACAAGAAGAGAATGCCCACGACCATGACCATCCCCATCCGCATCCGGTCGGAGCTGTGGCAAGAGTGGCACATGACCATGATCACCAACATCCTCACCCACATAATGACGATGCCCGCGCTCACACTCACGGCCCAAATGGTGAGCCTGAACACGATCATGGGGAACTCGACCACGGCCACGATCATGGCGAAGGGGAACACGATCATGACCATGACCATGACCACGGCCATTCCCATGGTCGTTTCGGCTGGCTGATGGAATTTTTACCTTTCGGCCACGGTCACAGCCACGGCCCTACCAACCTGGACAATGCTTTGGAGAGCGATGCCCGCGGTATCTGGGCCTTGAAGGTGTCCCTTGTGATGCTGGCTGTTACGGCGATTTTCCAGATTGTTATTGTATTTATCAGCGGTAGCGTGGCGCTGCTGGCAGACACTATTCACAATTTCTCGGATGCCACGACGGCTATTCCGCTCTGGATTGCTTTTGTCGTGGGAAGGCGCGTGGCTAACCGGCGCTACACCTACGGGTATGGCCGGGTGGAAGACCTGGCCGGAGTCTTAATCGTGTTGATAATTTTTATCAGCGCGATGGTAGCTGGTTTCGAGAGTATCCAGAAGTTAATCAACCCCCAGCCTATCACCAATATCGGCTGGGTTATCGTTGCTGCCATCGTGGGCTTTATCGGGAATGAGGCGGTGGCAATTCTGCGTATCCGTGTGGGTAATGAAATTGGTTCGGCTGCCCTGGTGGCGGATGGTCAGCATGCCCGCGTGGACGGCTTTACTTCTCTTGCCGTATTATTTGGCGCTCTGGGGGTTCTGGCCGGATTTCCGCTGTTCGACCCGATTATCGGTATTCTGATTACGGTCGCGATCCTCTTTATCGTCAAGGACAGCGCCCTCACGATGTGGCGGCGGCTGATGGATGCTATCGAACCCGAACTTCTGGAGAAGGTCGAGAATACCACCCGAAAAGTACCCGGTGTTAACGCGGTTGGCGAAACCCGGATGCGCTGGCTGGGTCACAAACTTGAGGCCGAGGTGGAAATTATGGTTGATGGTAATCTAACGACCACCCAAAGCCACGAGGTTGTTGAGGAAGTGCGTCATGCTCTCTTCCACGCCCAACCCCGTTTGCAATCAATAATTGTTCAGGTCAACCCCGGTAATGAAGGTAACTACGAAACTAACCACCAGCTTACCGCCCACCACCAGCAGCGCGGACGGTTAATAGGCCAGCCCTAAGTACCCATCGGGTCGAACCCAAGGGTAAGTTGATCCGGTAGCGAGACAGATTAATTTCAAGGTAAGGTGTAATATCTACTAATTAGAATATCACCTTGCCTCAGGGAGTAAGTGTTAAGAAATTCGGCTGAATTCAAAAGATTGTAAAGATGTAGTTGTAGTAAGGTGAAAGGAAAAAGCGATGGGTCTCACTGGAGAGAGCGACGCCCTTTTTATGGTTATAACTGTTCTGGCGGCTATTGTAATCGTGGGACTTTTATTCTATTTCACGCGCAACCAGCGAAATAATCCCTGAAACCGAACGAGAAAGGCTGTTTAAACTGCCTGATTTTACCAAGAGCTAATTTAGCCGGTATTGAGATAAAACAGTTTGTAGATTATACTTGGCCCATCTGAAACTATCGGTACAGCTTTTTATCTTGGCTAAGGTTAATAAGCACTCTGGAATGGTCATGGTAGGCCAGAATTTATGGGTGCTCTCAAATTGACCAGACCTAATTCAATACCATACTGCACTTAAGAGAGTGGTAACCAGGTAAGTATTCACCAGTGGCACTTTTATGGTTAAAACTTAATAAGTTGTTCTACCTGGGAATGCGTCTGGCAGCCTGGTTTGTTGTGGTGCTGGCGGTGTTAAACTACTGCGTGGGTGGAATGTCTTTACTAATTGACAGCGACAGCTCGACTGACAAGAGGTTTGAGCCAACCAGAACCAGTTTGCAGGGATTAACAAATTCAACTCAACTTCTGCATTTACAGGTTCTGGGTTTTATTCACCTGCATGAAAACCTGGATGGAAGCGGCAACCAGCAGCACCTTCAACATTCAAAAGCTGGTTTGCCCCCAGGTGTAACCGAGGTTGATCTGACCGAAACTCTCGGCAGGCAGCAACTGGAGAGACCGGCCTACTTCGACTTTTACCATCCCTACCTATCTCAAATTTACCCGGCCCAATTTTCGATGCAGGGTAGTGGCAGCGGAGCTGGCGGAGCCCAGCTCCTTGTTTCAGACGCCCTTCCGGTTGATGGTTTTGACCTCATACCCTCTTTGAACCTGGTTTCCCGCCTTCAGTCACCTGATCCGGCAAAAGCTATTAATCCATTCCTTTCTGTTCCCCAGAGACCTCCGGTAAGTTAAACCCCATTTTCCGTTTCTTTGTTCAATCAACTTCACCACAATTTTTCGAGTTAGGGTGATTTTTACTTACCCTGAAAACTGGAATTTATCAGATCAGAAAGGAACTTCTGTCTTATGTCTTCAAACGACAACTTCAACGCTACTACTGCTAACGCTAAAAGCATATCTCGCCGGTTGTTAGTCACTTTTCTTTTAGTGACCCTAACGATGGTATTCGTCCTGCAGGCCCAAATCTCCTTTGCCCATGCTCGCTTGCAGAGCGCCACCATCGCCCCGGACTCGACCATCACCACCGTACCGGCGACCCTTTCTATCACCTTTAACGAGGAACCAACCCCCAATGGCTCCCGAATCCAGGTGCTTGACTCCACCGGCAAAGTCGTGGACAAAGGTGACGCTAAATTTAACAGTACCGTGGGCACCGTAAGTCTTGGAACCTTGCCTGATGGCAAATACACCGTTAAATATCGCGCCTTCACCGAAGACGATTCGGGGATTGTGGATGGCGAATACACCTTCACAGTCGCGGCGAGTGGTAATGCCACCAGCGGCACCGGTAAACCTCAAGAAGTTGCCTCCAGCGCAACCCCAGCCGCTGGAGCTGGTTCGGCTCCATCTGCTCCGGCTGCCGGTATTGGTGGGAGCACTTCCGGTGAATCCGGGTCAAACCTGGTCCTGGTTGTCACTCTCCTGGCTTTAACCAGCCTGGTGGCAAGTAGCGGCTTCCTGGTTGTTCGCAAGCAAGCCAAAAAATAACCCTTTGCCTTCCGAGTTTTAAGGCAAATTTTATTTAAAGACCGGGCCGAGTGGTCTGGAGTGAAGTAGTTGGTAAAGCTACCTGCCACTCCGGCCTGGCCCGGACTTAACGCAACCTTTTAGAAAGATTTGAAGGCAAGAAACGTTATGCTCACAGCAAAAAGAAAAATTGTAGGATTTAGTTTGACCCCGGTTAAAGCCGGAATTATTTTGCTGGGTTTACTGGGTCTATTCGTAACTGGTAATTTTGGTCAGGGTCGGGTAGCCAGCGCCCACGAAGCCCGCGATCTCGCGAATGGAAAATACCAGATGCGAATCGGCTTTATTTTCGAACCGGCTTACCAGGGGTTAGAGAATGGTCTTTTCCTGGCGGTTTGTACCGGGGTGTGTAAGAATAACCCCGATAACAGCGGCACCTTTACCAATGGAGTAACCGGATTGTTCGACAGCCTGAAAGCGGAAGTCATCTTTGGTAGCCAGTCGATGTCACTAACGCTGGTGCCGGTACCCCGCACCCCAGGTGTTTACAATGCCCGCTTTGTTCCAACCAGAACAGGCAACTACACCTATCACATCTCTGGCAAAATAAATGAAGATAGTATTGACGAGCGATTTAGTTCCAGCCCGACCACCTTTGACAGCATCCAGGCATTGACGCTAGTCCAGTTTCCTGACAAACCCGGCTATGCAACCGGGTCTGCTTCTCCTTCAGGAGTAAGTGCGGGTGCTGATGAAAACAGTGGCGGCAGTTCGACTGCCGTTGCTGGTTCAGCCGCTTCAGGAGCTAGTTCAACCGCAGGTAACGCGCCAACTTTAACTCCGGTTGCTCCTTCGACCCCGGTTGGGCAGGCGACGAGTAGCGGTGCAGGCACTGCAACCGGCAATTCCAATACTAACGGCTCCTCTGCTTCGAGTGCCGAGTTACTAAATTTACAACAGCAAGTTGATAATGCCAAAAATAGTTCCACTACCGCAATGTTGTTTGGCATCGCGGGGATTGTTTTAGGCTTGATCGGACTGACCGCACCCTTCATCTCCCGCTGGTTCAGAAACAGGCCAAAAACCGAGATTGAAGGGGGTTAAATCTTCCTTCTACGAGCACTGCCGCCTTTTATTTCTTCCACATGACTTTATTAATCGGGTCAGGAAGGTCAAAGGCAGCAGAGATAGCTCTATATAGGTCTTTATTTGCATGATGGCAAACTTCATTTTCGATTGATCCAAATTCTCATATTTCTCACCCTTATCTAATTCCCTTCTCATTTCAAAAGTTTATTCTGCGCTTAATAAACCCTAAAGGTAAAACTCACGAAAAGATTGACCTGGCCGCTCTTTTCGTGAGTTTTACCTTTTGAAAATAATGACGCAAAGGGGATGGCAGGATGCAAAATTTAACTGGAAAACCTGGAGAGCACCGAATAGCAGGAAAGCATAAATGGGTAATGGTCGTTCTCACCTTAATTTTTGCTGTAACGCTGGCCGGTTGTGGTGAGACTTCTCCGAATACAAGCCAGGTGCTGCCCTCAAATTCTGCTCCACCTTCCGTGAGTGCCACCTCTATTGCTATCCCGGCTGCCCCATCTGTTGCGACCGGGCAGCAAAGTCCAGCTCAGGTTGTGAACATCGATCCCACTTCGACAGCGCCGGTTCAAAAACAAAATGGAACCCCTGCCGCCCTGGTGGTCGAAGGTAAAAAAATTGACTGGAAGCCCGTTGATGCGGCTATGGGCAAACCCGGCGCTAAGCAGCCGGTGGGCATCTACAATGGGTTAAATAAAATGGATTTGAAAGGCAAGACTTAATGCGGGTTTCACCGGGAGGCTGGGTAACAGCCCTGGCACTTATAATTGTAGCTTTACTTATGGCAGGTTGCGGGAATTCTCAAAATGGATCCGGGGTAGCGCCTTCCACGTCCACTTCGCCTTCGAACAATTTTCAGACAGAAAACAACGTTTGTTAAGAATTTCACACATAAAATTTTTACCTTTTATTTCTCCAACAAATATTTTTCCCTGCTGCATCTGATAATCATTATTTTCAATAACTAACCCTTGTTTTACTTGGGGGTCCGCCAAATTATTAGACTAAATGATTTCTATGAAAGTTTATCATTTTCCAAAGCCTTATTTTATTACTAGGAGTCAGGATGTTTGCTTAAAAGAGTTGAGTTCAAACTTTAAGTTTGAACTCAACTCTTTTAAAAGTTTCCTCAATTATCCTTTGGGTTTGAGGTTGGTCAATACGATCAGAGGTTCAGCCGAACCGGCAATCTGGCCGAAAGAACCGACAACATAGGGATTATCTTTGCTGGGAAACCCATCAAAGCGGCTAGAATTGTATTCGTACCATACTGGACTGGGATAGAGCGGGATAAGGGGGGCCTCGTCCGCAAAAACCTGCTGAATTTGGCGTGCCAGATCTTTTTGCTTGGCCGGGTCGGCAGTAGCAGAAAAGTCTTTTAGCAACTGCTCGCCTTTCTGGCTTACATAGCGACCGTAGTTTCCACCCAGGGCATCCGAACCGATTGGCGCGGTAGTGGCTGCCGACATCATAGTGCGGTATGCCGCGTAGAAGTTAGTGGCGCTAGGAAAGTCCATAGATAGTTCGAAATTGCCTTTTTGTAAGCGGTCCCGCCACGTGGCGGCATCTGCCTGAGCCAGAGTGGCGTCAATGCCAATCGCTTTAAGGTTCTGAACAATAATCTGGGCTGCCGAAACGTGAATGGCGAAAGTCGCGGCTACATTAATCTTAAACTGCATCTTAGAACCGTCAGGCATGGTGCGGATACCATCCGACCCTTTCTTTAACCCGGCCGCGTCAAGTAACTGGTTAGCTTTGGCAGTATTAAAGTTAGTCCAATCACCCAGGGTGGCGGGGTCGGCTACCTTGAGTTGGGGGAATCCATCTGCTATACCTGTTACGTCGGCCGGTTTGACATAGCCGTAAACGGCCACGCTGGTGATTTGCTGGCGGTTTATACCCATGCTAATGGCCTTGCGGACGTTCGGGTCGTCGAAAGGCTTTTTGGTAGTGTTGAGGTCCAGCGTTACAATACCACCAGTAGTCGGGAACCAGTAGCCATTGGTAGCCGGGTTTTTACTCACATAAACATTTTCCACGTTGGGTATACCGTTGGCGGCCCAATCAATTTTACCGGCGGCCAGTTCCAGGTTGGCCTGGTCGGCGGCCGAGAAAGCCGGACACCGAATGCCCTTGAAGGCCGGTTTGCCAGGCTGCCAGTAATTGGGGTTGCGATCAATCTGGTAGGTCTGTGCCTGAAAGGTAGAAACCTGGGTGAAGGGGCCGGTAGCGACCGGGTTTTCGTTGGTAAACTTAACCGGGTCGGTTACGTCTTTCCAGATGTGTTCCGGCACGATAATCTGGGCCGCAATATCATAGATGGCCGGGGAGAAAGGCTGTTTGAAGTTGAAAACTACCGTTTTGGCATCGGGCGCAGTAACTGATTCAACATAGGCATCATTTCCCCGCATCGCGGTCAAAGCTGTACCGGCCAGACCGGCGGTATTTTTAAGCAGGTTAAAGGTATAAACCACATCATTGGCGGTAAAGGTTTGACCATCACTCCATTTGACACCATCATGCAGGGTAAAAGTCAACGTTTTGCTGTCGGCGCTAAGCGTGTACTTATCGGCCAGCCAGGGAACCAGTTCACCTTTAACGGTGTTGTAAATCATCATAGGCTCGTAGATGCCATAGAGGGTAGGAATACGGGCAGTGACGGTGAAAGGGTTGAAGTTGCGAAGCCAGGTAGAAGACAAGCCGCAAATCATGGTTAACACTGCCTCGGAGTTGCCCCCACCCGCGTTGGTAGCGGTAGTAGCAGCGGCGGCAGTGGTAGCAGTTCCAGATGCGGTGGTAGCGCTGGCGGCAACGGTAGTGCTGGCTGGGGCAGTTGTGGCGGTGGCAACGGTAGTGGCGACGGCCGAAGTTGTGGCGCCAGGGGTAGCTGTCGGGTTATCCCCACAGGCGCCAACCAGGCTCATGAGCAGGCATAGAACGCCCAAAATAGATAAAACGCGACCTTTGGGTTTCATCAATTCGTACCTCCTACGAAAAATAATCAGCATTTAGTTTGAACTGAAACGTCGAACTAGTAAAACTAGAGTAAAACTAATAAACCATCGCCTTGTGGTAACGAGCGATGCCTCATTCTGGCCCGGTTATTAAGCCGGTAATGTGTTACAGCAGTTAGGCCGGGCGACTGGTTAGAAGATGGTAGCCGGTGTCGGCTCCTGGCCGGAGCCGTACAGGTGGCAGCGCACCCAATGATCCCGGTCCTGTTTCAGGTATTCTTTCTCCGGCATTACGTTCTTGCAGATTTCCAGCACCTTCGGACACCTTGTAGCGAACGGACAGCCCGGTGGCAAATCTGTCAGCGAAGGGATTTCTCCTCGCGCTTCGGCTTTCTTCCTGAGCAGTCCGCCTGCCGGGTTAGGTATTGCATTCATCAACATTTGGGTGTAAGGATGGGCCGGTTGTTCCATCAACTCCCGGCTTTCGGCCGCTTCCACCACATAGCCGGTGTACATCACCATCGTGCGGTCCCCAATGTAGCGGGCGCTTGCCAGATCGTGCGTTATATAAAGGAAGCCGATACCGCGTTCTTCCTTGAGCTGTTCCATCAGGTTTAATACGCCCATGCGGATAGACACATCAAGCATCGAAATCGGTTCGTCAGCCAGGATAATTTCCGGCTCGACCGCGAGAGCCCTGGCAATAGCGACGCGCTGGCGCTGCCCCCCTGACATCTGATAGGGATATTTGCGGGCAGCTTCGTCCGGCGGAGTGAGGCCGACCGTTTCCAGCAGTTCGTGAACCCGTTCGAGGGATTTACTCGGCCGGACCATTTTATGTATTGCCAGTGGCCGTTCGATGTGGTGGCCGATGGTGTGGACCGGGTTGAGCGAACCGAAAGGGTCCTGGAAAATCATCTGGATTTCCTTGCGATAGGAGAGGGAAGGATGGACCGGTTCGGTTTTGAGAACGTTCTTGCCCCGCAGGATGATTTCACCACTGGTCGGCGGCATCAGACGAGAAATCAGCCGGGCGGTAGTCGATTTGCCACTGCCACTCTCACCGACCAGGGCGACGACCTGGCCCCTACTTATGGTGAAGGAAACATCATTAAGGGCTTTGACTGTTTTCGGCCTGAAAAAACTTCCAACCGGGAAATGTTTGGTCAGGTTACGCACTTCCAGGACCACTTCGCTCATTTCCGGGATGCTGCTTTGCTCACCAGTTGGTACGGGTTGGTTCATGCTGCTTGTCATTATTTTTCTGGTTCCTAATTGCCCTTAGCTTGTTTCTAAAAAACCAGACCGGGCGGGTTCAAGTTTTTAACTGCCTGGCCTTTAACATTAACGCCGGGGATACCTTCGTGATAGGCCAACCAATGCCCTGGTAGTACTTCTTGCAACTTTGGTCGCCTTTCTCCCTCGACCGGCTGGCACATAGTACAGCGTGGGTGAAACCGGCAACCTTTCGGTGGTTCGGCCATGTTGGGCGGCGCGCCCGGTATACCCGTCATCTTCCGTTTAGGCCCGGTTAGCGGCGGAAACGAATTGATCAGACCTTTCGTGTAAGGGTGCAGCGGATTTTCAAACACTTCCCGCGCCCCGGCCAACTCCACGATTTCCCCGGCGTACATTATCGCGATGCGATTGGAGAACTCGACCATTAATGACATATCGTGCGTGATGAACAGAATAGAAAACCTCATCTTCTCTTTAAGTTCTTCGATCTGTTGCATAATCTCTTTTTGAACTACCACGTCCAGGGCGGTGGTCGGCTCATCCATTATCATCAGCGGCGGCTCAAGGGCCAGGGCTATCGCTATGACGGCCCGCTGGCGCATACCACCCGATAATTCGTGTGGGTAGGCATCCAGCCGCTTCTTGTCAATGTTCACCACGTCCAGCAGTTCACCGGCCCGCTGCCAGGCTGCCCTTTTGGACAGCTTTTTGTGCCTGACCAGCACATCAGCAATCTGGTCGCCAATCCGCATTACCGGGTTGAGACTATTCATCGCGCTCTGGAAGACCATCGAAATGTCCTGCCAGCGAAAATCTTCTAACTCATGTTCGGCCAGGGCGAGCACGTCTTTGCCCTTGAAATAGACTTCACCCCCGGTGATTATGGCGGGCGGTCGCAACACTCGCAGCAGGGCGTGAGCGATGGTGGATTTGCCGCTGCCGGACTCACCCGCTAATCCTAGGACTTCGCCCGGTGCGATAGAGAACGAAACACCGTCCACCGCCCGCACCGGACCTTTTTGGCTGAGATACTCTACCCGAAGGTCGCGCACTTCCAGCAAGGCCGCATCCTCCATCTGGCTTTGCGCTTTACCTGGGTTGGCGGTAGACCGGGGTAGCCCTGGTGCGGGTCTTGCGGAAGTTTTTTCCTTTGAGGACATTGTTTAACTCCTTCTCAGCCCGCAGGCGCGGGTTCGTCACTTCATCCAGGGCATAGTTGATAAAAGAAAGGCCAAAAGCGACCAGGGCGACGCACAAACCGGAAGGCACAAAGGTCCACCAGGCTCCCTGCAAAATAGCTCCATTATTCTGCGACCAGTAGAGGTTGGTCCCCCAGTTGACTTCACTGACGTTACCCAGACCGATGAAGGCCAGCGCCGTCGAAGCACTGATGGCATAGGTAGTTGCGCTGATGAAGCTGCCCATGATAATTGAAATCATGTTAGGCATAATTTCGCTGAAGATGATCTTGAAGCTGCTCTCTCCGCCGACCCTGGCCCCCGCCACGAAATCTTTCTCCCTGAGAGAAAGGGTTTGGGCGCGTTTAACCCTGGCCCCGAAAGCCCAGCCGGTAAAGGCCAGCGCTCCAATGATGGTGCCGGTTCCCGGAGCCAGGAAGGCTGAGAGTATTATTAAGAGTGGCAGACCGGGCATTACCAGGAACAAGTTGGTCAGAAGGGTCAACACATCATCAATGCGGCCCCGGAAATACCCGGCGCTCATTCCTATAATGGTGCTAACCACTGTGATAATTAAGCCCGTGACAAAGCCGATAAAAAGGGAAGTCCGCGCGCCCCAGACGGTCTGGCGAAAGACATCCTTGCCCTGGCCCTCGGTGCCAAACAGATGGGTAGCTGAAGGAGGCAGGTTGGGCGAATCCACGAACTCGGTCGGGTCACCGGGCGCTATAACCGGCGCAAAGACGGCTACCAGGATGAATATTGATACAATAGCTATACCTACCAACGCCTTTGGGTTCTTGAGGAGCGTGCGCAACCAGATCAAACGCTGTCGAGTAGGAACCGGCAGCGTAGCAGGCGTTACTACAATTTGCCCGGCGGGGGTACCTTCCACTTCGACCGGTAGTTCCTGGCGCGATGACAGGCCGGTAGACCCTTCCGGCGAGGGTATTGCTATGTCAACGGTTTCCGGCGACGGGGTTTGTTGCTCGATAGGAGCAGGGTTATTGTGAGTATCCATATTATATCCCTCTCCTGGGCTAACCGGCCCGTACTCGTGGGTCAAGGCGGGTGTAGATAATATCCACGATAAAGTTAGCCACCAGCACCGCCAGAGTTATCATCAAGAACAATCCCTGCATCAAAGGGTAATCAAGTTTTTGGACAGCGCTGATTAAAAGGAAACCCAGACCCGGATAGGAAAATATTTGTTCAATAAGAAGCTGCCCACTGAGAACAAAACCTAGCGTAATGCCAAAGGCGGTGATACTCGGCAGCATGGCGTTGCGGGCGGCATACCGGTACATTATTCTGTTCTGGGTCAGTCCTTTAGCCTCGGCCATTGTAATATAATCCTCAGCCAAAATGCCGACCATTGTATTACGCATCCCCAAAGCCCATCCGCCCAGATGGGCCAGCACCAATACCAGCGATGGCAGCAGCATATGCTGGATCACACTGCCAAAGAAAGCAAGGTCAAAGCCTGGAGTAAGGGTATCTTCATAGGCGTGGCGTGTCGGGAACCAGCGGAGTTGAAAACCCAGCAGGTATAGAGCGCACAGCCCCAGGAAAAACGGTGGGAAAGCCCCGACCAGGACCAAAAGCGGTGGCACAAAGCTGTCCACTGCGCCGCCCCGCCGCCAGGAACCAAAGATACCGATCAGGTTGCCGATAAGAAAACTGAAAATTACCGAACAGCCACCTAGTAATAAGGTCCACCACAAGCCGGTCAGAATCACCGAAAAAACCGGCGCGGGAAAGTTTGAGTAGGATATCCCGAAATCACCCCTGATAGCGTGGGTCAGGAAGGTAAAATACTGTAGGATCAAGGGTTGGTCGCTGAGGCCCAGGGCTTCTTTGACCGCCTGAAGTTGCTGGGGATCGAGCTGACCGCCCGACCCCACAATGGTAGCTGCCGGGTCGCCCGGCAGCAAGCGCGGCAAAAAAAAGTCAAGCGTAATAGCTGCCCAGAATGCTATCAGGTAAAAGCCTAAACGACGTAGAATATAGCGCATCTTTGCACTCCTGGAAAAATCTCTATTAACCGGCTATTGGGTGACTTAAAATAAGTGACCGCCCGGTTAATCGGATGTTTCCCCGGTTTCACTATCAGTTAACGAATTAGTCTGCTCTGGCCAGTTTCTTCCCCCTGGAACTCCGGTCAGCCGCCGGACAGAGCTTTTTGCTTTGAGTGATAACCTTATGAAAACCCTTCAGACGAAAATCAGGCGGGTAGTTTCCCCGCGTGAATCAGCCCGGTCAGGCGCTGGTGCCATGCTACATCACGCCACATGCCTTTGAACTGGGGACCGCAAAAGTTACTGGTCCCTATCGCCACCCAGCGCCCGGTATTTGAGGCTGTCACCACGCCAAACTCACATAGTTCCTTGATCCAGCCCCAATCAAGCAATGGCCAATCCTTATAGTCAACGATAGACCAGCACTCGGTAGTGATTACGGGCAGACCGGCAAAATTCGACCAGGCGGCCATACTCGCAATCCCCTGGGCCAGGCAGTTCTTCCAGTGTTCCGGGTTTTCGCGGTAGAGCTTTTCGCCTTTTTGCACCAGGTTTTCGTAGCCAATCGAATCGAACCGCTCAAAATTGTAGCCGACTTGCTGGTTAAAATCGCTGAAGAGCGGAACCCAGATGTGCAATTCCAGTAAATCCAGCGCGGTAACATCCTGCTCCTGCCAGGTATCTAATTCGGTGCAGAAGGAGAAACAGTAATCCAAATTGGGATAGCTTTCCCTGACCACGGCAATTGAGTCGGCCATCCAGGCGGCTCCTTCGGTAGTAGTTCTTGAAATAGGGGTTTCCAGTGGGACACGCGGGGTTATTTCAGGCAGGAACGCCGCCCAGGCGGTCAGCGGAAACTCGTTGCATAAATCAACATACAAAATCGTGTCGAGTAGACCGGCCTGGGCAATCGTATCGAGGGTTTCTTTCCAAATTTGCCCCAGGTCGTGTGGGTTTTTAATTTGCATCCGAGTATTGGCCCGGTCCTCGCGAAACCAGGTGGAAAGCCCCACTTTTAGATTGCGTTCCCGGCATTTCTCGATAAATTGATTCAAGTGAGGCTGCACCTGTACCCGGTTCAAAGCCGGGCTACCCCAATCTTGCTGGTTCCAGACCGGCAATAGCTCCCACTCCTTTTCCGGGTCGGCCGCCACCAGATGCGGGTAAGCGTCAATTCGGACGGCATCATACCCGCGTTCCTTTAGTTCATCCAGCGCCTGGTCCCAGTCCTCATAACCGGCTCCCGGCCAGCGCCGTTCCAGCCAGGAAAAGTCCCACATCGTAATTGCCAGGGGGTAGTCATAGCGAGTTTTTAACATTAAAGGTCTTTCCTCTCTCCAATCATAAAAAGTTTACGCCAACTTAAACTCATCCTGGGTATCATGAATCCACTGGGCCAGCCGTTCTTGTAACTGTTTGCGGCGGTGCCGGAACCAGGTATTATGCGCCAGGTTGATCAGCTCGTAAGGGTCATCGTTCAGGTTAAACATCAGCCAGGGCTGACCTTCCAGGGCCGCATATTTCCAACCGTCGGCGGTTATAATGGCTCGCCAGGGGCGATCAACGCTGTCAGGGTGATAAGTTGGCACCGGAATACTCAGGTAAACACTATCGGGCGCGTTTGGCGGAACCTGCTCGCTCATAGGGCGGTCAAAGACCGGCTGGTAATCGAGGAACTGATTCGAATAATCCTGGCCTTCCATTCCTTCGGGTTTGTTAATCCCACAAATACCCAGGGTGGTTGGCGCAATATCAACGTGGTTGATAAGAGTCGGGTTTTGGAGCATAACCTGAAAACTTCTACCGGGCATTCTGATAATAAACGGAATCCGGCAGGATTCTTCCCAGGGCGCGGTCTTCCAGAACTGCCCGTGCGAACCGTGCATATCACCATGATCGGCAAAAAAGATGACATAAGTGTCGTCGTCCAGGTCAAGTTCCTCCAGCGCCGCCCGGAGTCGCCCCACGTTGTAATCTACCCGTTCAATGGCGGCGTAATAACCCATCAGTTCAGTTCTGGCCCGCTCTGTAACCCATTTAACATCGGGGACATTTGGGCGCAATTTCAAACCGGCCGGGTTATAATGGGCCATATTTTCAGCCGGGGCAATATAAGGTGTATGCGGCTGCTCTACCGAAAGAACCCCGAAAAAAGGTTCATCTTTGGGCCGGTCTTTCAACCAATCAATAAAAATATCGGTCAAATCGTCGGTCTGGTAGCCCGGCATCCGGTACGAAACGGTTTCCCCATTAACATCGGTATGGATGCGGCTGCGAAACGGCTCGTTGCTGTATTCAAAAGCCCACCAATCCTCAAAACCGCCGCGCCGGTCAGCCGGAATCTGGCGGAAACGCGGAATATTTTCCTGCTGAGTCAAATCCAGACCTTCTCGATTACCGTCCAGGTGCCACTTGCCCACCCAGCAAGTGCGATAACCGGCGGCCCGGAAAGCATGGGCTACGGTCGGGACCTCGGTCGAAAGGGGATAGTCATGCCCCGGTACGGACGAGTGGTGGGGGTACATCCCGGTAAGTAGAGCGCCCCGAAACGGCGAACAAAGAGGCGCACCCGAAACGGCATTGGTAAAACTCATGCCCTCCCAGGCCATGCGGTCCAGGTTAGGGGTTCTTACATTCGGATCACCAATATAACTCATGGCCTGGGCCCGCATTTGATCACTTATGACCCAGATAACGTTAGGTCTTTTAGTTTGTGTCATTTTATGCTCTTTCTTGTGAGTCGCCGGTAAATACTATCAGCTACCGGACAGGTCTTAGCACGAAGCCGACCTGTTTAACCCGGCTTCGTAAAGCTATTTCACAAAAGCAACTACTACCTTACACAGGTTATCCCCAACCGGGCTAAGTGTATAATTTTCGGCGGCGGCCGGAATAATAAAAGTTTCACCGAAATTAAAGCGGGTCGGGCGGCCATTTTTGGTTTCCAGGATCACGCCATCCCCTTCCACCAGATTTAAAACATGGCAGCGGTCTTCGGTCGCTATGGCTACTTCCCGGTCAAACTCAAACCGGTGAACGCTGTAAAACAGCGTTTCGTGAGTGCCGCAGAAATATTCCGCCCAGCCGGAGCCTTCTCGGACCAGTCGAGGAGTTGGACAGAGGTTCTGCCCCACCCATTCCTCCTGGCGCTCAAAATAAAGGTTTTGCCAGGCCCGCTCTATGTTGAGGGGGCGTAGATTACCTTCAAGGTCTCGCCTGATCCAGTCATAAATTTTGAAGGTGTAAATATAAGGGGTAGAGCTTATTTCCAGCACCAGGTTATTTGCGCCGCTCCCGTGAATGGTCCCGGCCGGAATTAGAAAAAGGCTATGGGGCTGCGCTTCCACCCTATTGACAAAACGCTCAATCTCAACTGCGACCCCTTCCAGGTGGGAACGTTCCACTGCCTGCCGGAACTCCTGCGAGTCAATGCCGGTCTTAAACCCCAGGTAGACCTGGGCTTCCGGCTGGCACGTGACAATATAATAACTTTCATCCTGGGTAAAAGGTTCGCCAAAATTCTCTTTCATGTAATCCGGGCGCGGGTGGCATTGGATAGATAGGTTGCCGCCGTCCATTGTATCAAGGTAATCGAAGCGGATCGGAAAGTTATATCCAAACTCATCGGCGGCCCGTCCCAGGATTTTATCGTAAGCATGATACATCAAAAGGTCGAAAGAAAATTCGAGCCGTTCTTCGCCACTTTGCAGTACTACTCCGTTTTCAGGCGTAATTAATTCAAATGACCAGGCATAATTTGGCGCTTGCTGGTCCAGGCCGGGAAAGTTTTTCTTCATCCACTGGCCGCCCCAGGGTCCAGGATAAAACCAGGGTCGGGTCCGGCAATAATCTTTAGACATTGTATCAAGGACGGCCCGGAAGTCCGCGCCACTTATAACCGTCGGAAAATCTGCCCTGGCAGCGTCTATATACCAATCTATTCCAGGTAGCAGCCTGGCTTTGTGTAAATTCAGGACAGGCCAATCAACGAAATAAAACCGTTTGTACATTTCACGCGAGGTCTGCAACCGGGCGCTACCCAGGTTGGTAACTTCTCCGTTGCGCATCCGTTGCTGAATTTCATCTTTTGGCACATCGACGTATAGCACTACCTCAATTCCCCCAGGCAGGGCCGCACCAGGACCGTAGATTATAACCGGACCCTGGATTTGGGACAGCCTTTCCTGTAAGGGAGCCAGGTCGAAAAATTCTGATAGATTTCCTTCAAAAAGCCGCCCGAAAATTGGGTCATCTCCGCCCAGACTCGGTTCAACAAGCTTCATGAATTGTTCCTCCGGCAGGAAAAAGTCCTGGGTGGAAAGCCATGAAACTGTCAGGCTGGCGTTTTCAAGGCTGGCCTCAATACCAGCTTGCAAGTTATTCCAGAGGTTTGCGCCGTAGCCATCCAGTGCAAAGACCCTTTGGCCGACCCGGATACCGGCCATTATTATTTTTGCAATTTCATCGAAGCCAGCTTGTATCTGGCCGTTTGGAATTAGATAGCTTGGGTAAATATTATATTTTTCCAGGATTGCCGTTTCTTCCAGGTTTGGCAAAGAAGTTTGGTCTATCACAAAGCCTCCTATAAATGACGCATGCGCGCCCGGATAGAATCGTAGGTAGCCGCATTTTGAGCAGAGGCGGCGGCTTCGCCCGTGTTAAAGCAAACCGTTAGCGGCGGCTCAAGTTCGGCTTGTAAATATTTGTCTACTACCATCATTTGAAGCATATTTACAATATAAAGGCTGATTATGGTTGCGCCTGCCCCGGCCGACTTCAAGCCCGGCAAACGGTCGTCTACCACCAGCGCGTCCCCAAACGGTACGCCCAGGTCAATCACGGTGTCGGCTACTTCATGCAGGTGTTTCCCGCTCGAATGCATCGCCGGAGAGTTGTTGGCATAATCCAGGGAGGTGATACCGACCGTATACAAGCCTTTGGCCTGGGCTAATAAGGCCATATCTACCGGAGCCGGATTTTTCCCCGACACGGAAAAAATCAGCAACACCTCACCTTTGCGGACATCGTAATTATCCAGCACAATTTTGGTATAACCTTCCAGGCGTTCCAGGCGGATAATCTTTTGAATTCCTTCGTGCAACATCAGCGAAGGATCGAAAATGGGATTCATCGGGGCCAAACCGCCGGAGCGGAAGAATGCTTCTTCCACAGGCAAGTGCGAATGGCCGCTGCCAAAAAGATGGACCAGACCTCCCTGCATAAGGGTTTCGGACATTCTTTTAGCTACCGCTTCCATAGTAGTTTTCTGAGTTTCGTTGACAAATTGAATTATTTCTAAGAGGCGTGTGTGGTAAGTTTCTGCAATCATTATGAACCCTTTCGGCACAAATCTATAAACTGGTTCCCTCAAAATCCCGGAAATTTTCAGAAAATTGCTAAAAAAGACAACCCAAAGTGGCGGCTCAAAAATGGCAAGCGTTAACCACCTGTTTTTGAGGCCAGGTTAGATTATTTACCTGTAAAATCAAATTAGTATTGCGCGAGCTATCCGCTTAATCGAGTAGCTTTTGCTGGCAATTGAGCTTTGCTAGAATTTCCGGCGAAATTATGCCTTTGGCTTGCCGGTATCCCAGCAGCGCGGCCCCTATCACGGGTGGCAGGAAGGGATTTATCAATAACGCTTCTGGTAGCATTTCACCCAGTGTTGCTTGGAAAGCCCTTCGGTAATAAGCAGCTTCATTCACTAAACCCCCGGCGGTGGAAATTTTTATTTCGGCGGCCCGCATATTTAATTTCTCGGCTACCGCTTTTACCATTACCGCAAGTTCCCTTGCCCCTTTTTTTACAATATTTTGGGCGATACTGTCGTCTGCCTCAGCGGCCTGAATTACCAAGGGGGCTAACCCGGCCACCGCCGCCCGATCCAGGGTAGGAAAATAAAGCCAGTGCATCAATTCCTCCACCCTTTGCAGGCCAAGTTTGTGCAGAATTTCCCTTAAAAGGATTGTAAACGGACCTCGCCCGTCGTAGCATTGCACACAACTAACCAGGGCTTGCTGCCCCAGATAATAACTACTTCCCAGGTCGTCAAGGATATAGCCCCAACCCCCGGCCATCCAGCTTTCGCCTTGCCCATTTTCGCCATAACAAGATGAGCCGGTGCCGGAAATTACAATAATACCGCTGGTCCCGCCGGTAGCGCCGGTCAGGGCCGCCTGGCAATCATGATTGACCTGAATATTTCCGGGATTAATTGTAAATTTTTGTAAAAGGAATTGGCTGAGTTCAAGGATTATCCTTTTATCTTTATCACTGACCACGCCAGCCAGGGCTAAAAATAAGCCTTCAATTTCGTAACCCGGCGGTAACGTGGCGCAGGCGTTTTGCAGCGCAGTTAACAGGCTGTCGCCGGTAACAGCGCTACCGGCAGCGTGGTAATTGGCCGGTCCGGCTTTGCCATAGCCGCTGATATTACCTTCCTGGTCGAAAATAACGCAACGGGTAGTAGTTCCACCGCCGTCAACTCCTGCAAAAAATTTCATTGTGTGAATTCCTCTAACAATTTTTCACATCTTATCACAACTTCTACCGTCTGTCAACAATATATAACATGGGGAAATGTTCGGTAAAAGCCGGGGGAGGGGAAGACCCAAATCGGGATTAAATGTTAGGAACCTTTATCACTTTTATAGAATTGGCCTCAAATTCGGTCAAGAATTCCTGAGGGATACCCTCATCGGTGATCAAAATGTTAATATCACTTAAAGAAAAAGCCGGACTCAGCGAACGAATACCAAATTTGCTGGAGTCGAACAACACGATTTTTTGAGCAGCCGATTGGATCATTTTGTGCTTCAACTGGGTTTCCAGCATATTAGGGTCAGTGAAACCGGATTCCCTGGTATAGCCGGTAGCTGATAGAAAAAGTTTCATAGCATGAAATTCCTGGAAATAGCGCTCTGTAATCGGCCCCACAAAGGTTTGAGCTTTTTCGCGCAGAATACCCCCAGGGCAAATTAGGGTGTTATAAGGCAGTAAATCCTGGAGAGCGTTGAGCGTATGCAGGCCATTTGTGATAATTGTTAAATTGCGGTAAGGTGTCAAGAACTTAGCCATGTTGGAAACGGTCGTTCCGCCTTCCAGAATTATCACTTCATCGTTATTAACCAGCTTTGTAGCGGCGTAATGGGCTAAAGTTTCCTTTACCGAACCTTGCTTAGATAGCTTTATTTCAAATTGCGGCTCTTTGGAGAAGGATTGGGTAATTAAAGCGCCTCCACGAGTTCTTTTCAGGAGCTGCTCCTCCTCAAGGATGCCAAGGTCACGGCGAATAGTCATTTCAGACACATTAAGTTTATCGCTTAAGTCCTGAATGCTAACTACTTTAGCATCTTCTAAATTTTCCAAGATTTTTTGTCGGCGTTCTTCTGGAAGCATTTAATAATCTCTCGTTAAAATAAATGTAATTTAACAATATTGTACCATAATATCACAACTCTTAACATGCCACAAAATCGAATACAAATTTAAAATGCTGAGACGAGGCATAACCGAGGAGATTAATTTGGCAAAGTTTTTTCGGAAGGCTTAGATACCAACACTAATTAGGAATTTGACACAGTAACCCTTCACTTCTATTTTTCACAACAGATATTCCTTTCTAGCTTCTGATAATCTTCGTTTCCATGGCCTAAACCATTATTTTCCACTTCTGATAATAAGAAGGGGGTGCTTAATGACATTTTCCGCTTACCCGAAAGTCGTCCAAACCATGGAAAAATACCAGTATTGGTTATTAACCCAACCCATTTCCCAAAACACTTGACGAACTTACACTACCAGGGTCCAGCAGTTTTGTTCCTTTTTATATGAAGGAACTACTATCCGCTATGGCGACCCATTTAGAGAAGAAAACGCCCGTGATTTCGCCGTCCGGGATTTTCGGGTCAGAGCATTTTTTGGACAATTTCAGGGTCTGACGAAATTTTTGTGGCACGCCCGTAAAAGGGCTTTAGTAACAGGAGGAAATCAAATCACCTCATCCTTGTAGGTAAAGGATGTGCTCAACGTCTTACCGGCTTCTCGAAAGAGAAGTTGGGACCATAGTATGACGCAAAAAGGTAGATCAAGGGTTCCCGTAAACCGGCGAGTTTCTCAGAGCAAGTTCGACATGCTGAAGACTGGATTGTTTGAAGCCCAAAACCGAGCGGGATAAAGCGCAGCGGGCGAGCAGCGGGCGATACTCGTTCTGGGGTGGATTAAGCTGAATTCACTAAGCAGCTTAATACCTACCGACCCCACGCAACCTCCGTCGGAGGATAAAGGTTTGAAAAGGCCAGCTAAATCGAGCGTAACTGTACTAAAGTCTAAACGGGGAAAGTCCGAGGCTAAATGCCTTTAGAAATAGAGGCTATGGTTTGTAAGAAATCTGAATATTAGACCAGACTGCGGAGCGAGAATAGTAGTCGGCAGCGTCACGAACTGCCCAAGGAGCGTGTTAACGGCACGTATAGGGCGAAGTCTCGCAGATTTCCCAGCCGTAAAATTAGAGGAGTAGCACATAGTGCGTTAGTCGAATCTAAAACTATGGCACTCAAGGAAAGCTGGTTAGGCTTACTTTGAGGGGAAGTTGGAGAGCGTAATACCCGGAAACGGGTCCGTTGCGTTCGGAGGGGAGGGCAGAGAAACCTGGCCTAGCAATAGGCTAAGGCGCTCGGCCCTTACCCTACGTAAGGGTTTTACTTACCCCGATTAAGCCAATAAAATCCTTGTCCGTAATAACTGGAAGGAAGCCCGACCAAATGCTGACCTGTGGGGATCGTATAGTTCGTTTAGTAATCGTGTTGTATAATGATTAAATGCAATCAGAAGAGAAAATCCGATTACGATGGGTTAAACTATATGAAGAAACCCTTGACGCTGAACTTGTTTGCCGCAGATGCGGCGTTTCCAGACCAACCCTGGAAAAATGGCTCCGCAGGTATCGAAAGTTCGGAGAAGAAGGTCTCAAAAGCCTTACTCACCTGCCGGTGTCATTCCGAAAAGGAAAGTCACTTACCAGCACGAGCAATGGATATTGAGCTGACAAAGCGAAGGCTCGGCACAGGGCGGATTCAAAATGAGCTAAAAAGAGAATATGATTGCTCCCTTTCTCGTGGGACTATCCATAAGGTTTTAACCAACAATAACGTCAAACCTCTTGTTACTACCAGGCGAATTAGAAAGATCTTTAACCGATACGAACGGGTTATTCCAGGCGAAAGATTGTAGCGGTCGCCCCTTTAGAGCCTACTCCAATTGTTTGAGCTAACCAAGCAACGGCTTTCAGGGTTTCAGCGGGATGGGTACTGGAACACTATTATCCAATACTCCGGCCTTCTGCAAATCTTCCCACAACTCAACCGGCACAGGTTGATCAATTTTTTGCAAGTTATCTTCGATCTCACGGGGGTTCTTGGCTCCTACGATCAAGGAGGTTACGGCCGAGTGCGCCGCCGGGAGTTGCAGGGCGGCCACGCTAAGCGGCACTTTATAGCGACGGCAAATCGCCTCAATGCGGCGGACTTGCTCTTTTATTTCTTCGGGAGCCGATTGATATTCATAAAAAGCACCCGGTACCGGACCCGTCGCCAGGATGCCGGTATTATAGACTCCGCCCACAAACACACTGATGCCTTTGTCCTGGCAGAGCGGTAGAAATTCTTTGGCCGGTTCCTGGTTAAGCAGGGTGTAGCGTCCGGCCAGCAAGAAGCAGTCAAAGTGGGCCCTGTGAGCAAACTCGGCCAGCCACATCCACTGGTTCATTCCCGCCCCGATAGCTTTTACCATCCCCTGGCTACGCCACTCGGCCAGTATAGGGTAAAGTTCCAGGGCTTGTTGCGGTTCGCTGAAGAAGCCGTCCGGGTCGTGGAGCAACACAATATCTACCCGGTCCATTTTGAGCCGGGTAAGACTTTCTTCCAGGCTGCGCCGGATGCCATCTTTGGAGTAATCGAAGACCATGCTGCCGTCAGGTTGCACCAACCGCCCGACTTTGGTTTCGATCACAAAGCTGTCGCGCGGTACTCCGGCCAGGGCTTTGCCAAGCCGTCGTTCGGCGTTGCCCGACCCATAAAGCGGAGCGGTATCGAAAAAGTTAATGCCCCTTGTAAGCGCATATTCGACCGTTTCCAGGGCTTCGGCTTCCGGTACGGGCACATTTGGCCGGGCCAGGAAGCTGGTTCCCACACCCATAGTAGAAATTTTCAGACCTGTTTTGCCAATCTGAACTTTTGGAACATTGATTGTTTGCAAGGGTTTCACCTAAATTTCTTTTTCTGCTTGTGAGGGATAGTTTATTGAAATTCAATATTTCTACCACAGCCTACAAGTGGTTAGTTTTATTCTGGCTTATAATTTTCTATTATTGGCTTAAAACATCCTGGTTAGCGCAGGCGGATTTTTCTTACAACCCGCCTGCTGTTAAATCACCCAAGTTTAGAAGGACGATTCCCTTTCAAGCATGGGTCTATTTGGCTTTCTTCCAGGCGTTGATCTGATTTTGTACTTCCTCAATGATTTTGTCCTGTCCGGCCGCTTTCAATTTGGAATTGAATTCTGCAAGGCCTGTTGCCGGGTCAAGGATGCCCTTCATCATGGGGTAACCGTACTGCTTGATGACCGCGTTGACCTGGGCCGATTCTGTGCTGAGTTTGGTCAGATCAGCCGCAAAACCCAGGGCGGTCGAGGCTGGGGCATCCTTGTTCATGGCCTGCTCTTTTTCCCATACGCCCACTAGATCAGGATTGGTGTAGTAGCCATTAAACACGTTACCGAACAGGTAATCGGTGTTCGGGAAGTAGGGGTTGGAAGTTGCAGTTAAACCGGACGGCTGGCCGATAATTTTCTTATCCTTGTCGCTCCAGACCCAGTGCTTATTCTCGATACCTTTCGCCAGCAGGTTAAAAACCTCGACATCGCTGTTCAAGAGTTCAAGCAACATCATGGCCCGTTCGGGGTTAGGCGAGGTCCGTGAAATTGCCAGCAGGTTGGAGGCGATACTGGTGGTGGTCAGGTAAATCGGCGGCGAGAATGAGGCTACCACGTAGTCGCGGGCGTATTTTACCTTCAGGCCGGGTGCCACATCCGGACCGGTCTGGTGCAGGGCCATGGCGTACTTTCCGGCCAGTTGAGCGGCATTCGCGTCAGCCGGTGGCAAAGGGTCTTTGGTGTAATAACCGGCCTGATACCACTTGCGGGCCAGTTCGGCAAAGTGTTTGAACTCGTCGGTGCCGTATTCGTTGAAAACCTTAACTTCGGGGTCGCCCCACTTTGTAACAACACCGGCCAGATCTACCACCGCATCAAAACCGGCGTGAGCCGGGCGGAAAACGAAACCGCCGGTCTGGTCGTCGGAGTAGATCGGGGTAACACCCGTTTCGCTGGTTTTGATCTGGGTCAGGAAGGGTTCGAGGTCTTCAAACTTTTTAAGCGAAGCCACATCCAACTTGTATTTGTCGGCCAGGTCTTTGCGAATTTGCGCACCCCAGGGCTGCACGAACAAAGTCTGGTTTGGCACCGCGTAATATTTGCCGCCGACTTTCACCCCATTCCAGATGGTTTGCGGCATGCTGGCGAAAAGTTTGGGCGCATGTTTGCTCAAAAGGTCGTCCAAAGGCATCAAGTTGCCCTGGGAGATGTTGGTCCAGAAATTATTGGTCCACGAAGCTGTAAAGAGAATGTCCAGCTTTTCGTTGGCCGCGAAAGCCAGTTTAATCTTCTGTTCGTAGGTAGCCGGGTCAATCGGGTTGAGTTTGACGGTCGTGCCTGGCTGTTTGGTCTTGAGCAGCGTGTTCAGGGCATCTTGCACCGCCTGGGTATCCTTCTGCGGTAAGGCCCGATAAGTCAAAATAACTTCGGCCGGGGCGACATTTGAGGCCGCAACGGTTGTCACTGCGCCGGTGCCGGTCGCAGTGGTAGCGGCACCTGCCACCGTCGTGGACGATGTCACGGCAGTAGTACCGGTCGCCGGGGTTGCGGTGTTGTCACCGCAAGCCGCCAGGATTGCGCCACCGGCCGTAAGGGCTACCGCGCCGGTTGATGCCAGTTTGAGAAAGTGGCGGCGGCTGTAATTGCGGCTATTGTTAGCTTCTTTGCTCATTAAATCTTTCCTCCTGAGAATAACTAATTGAGTTCGACGTACCACTATTGAAAGTCTATTCCTTGACCCCGCCAAGGGTGACGCCCCGCACGAAATATTTCTGGGCGAATAGGAAGGCGAAAATGATCGGACCAATTGCCAGCACCGCCATCGCCAGCCGCACCGTGATGGCCGGGATGGGACCGCCTGAAACCAGGTTCGGGTCGGTCGAAAGAGCGTCGATGTTTGACTGAATGGTGTAAAGTAGGTACTGCAGCGGCACCAGCTTTTTATCATCTATGAATAAGAGGGCCAGCCACCAATCGTTCCAGTAATTGAGGACCAGGAAAAGTCCGACCGTCGCCAGGGCCGGGGTCGAGAGGGGCACTACCACCTTGAAGAAAATGCGCCACTCACCGGCCCCGTCAATCTTGGCAGCCTCGATAAGCTCGCTCGGTAGGCCCGAAAAGTAGGTCCGCAGCAAGAGGACGAACCACGGCACCACCATCGTCGGCAAAATGAGCGCCAGGATATTATCCTTGAGATGCAGGTACTGGGTAATCAGGATATACCAGGGCACGAGGCCGCCATTGAACAGCATCGTGAAGAAGACATAGAAGGCCAGCAGCTTGTGCAGGGCGAAGTCTTTGCGAGAAAGAGCGTAAGCCAACAGCGACATTACCAGCAGACCCCCGGACCCGCCACCGAGGGTGACCGTGATGGTAATAAAATAGGAATTAAAAATCTGAGCCGGGTCGGCCAGGATGAACTGGTAGGCCTGGAAACTCGCGTCCTGCGGCAGCAAGCTGTATCCCTTTGTTGCAATGGCATTCTCGCTTGAAAACGAACCTGCTAACAGCATTACAAAGGGAATAAGGGCTACAATACTAAAGGCCAGTAACAGCAGGTGGACCAATATTTTACCAATGGTGGCCCGGTGCTGGTAGTTTTGGGGCAGCGTTAAACTTACATTTTTCAACATCTTGATTTCTCCTGGCCTAAAACAGCGACTTTTCTTTATCCACCCGGCGGACGGCCCAGTTGGCCGCCAGCACCAGCAGAAAACCAACGACTGCTTGAAAGAAACCGGCTGCCGCGGCTTGTCCGACATCACCCGTCACCCGCAAGGCCCGGAAGACGTAGGTGTCGATCACATCGGTGGTCGAATAAAGCAAGCTGTTGTCGCGTGGCACCTGGAAAAACAGGCCGAAATCGGCGTAGAAAATGCGGCCAATCGCTAGCAGGGTCGTAATAATTACCAGCGGAGTGAGCAGTGGCAAGGTGATACCTTTAATCTGTTGCCATTTGTTGGCTCCGTCAATGCGGGCCGCTTCATAATAGTCAGGGTTGATCGCCAGGATACCCGAAAGATAAATGATGCTGTTGAACCCGGCGTGCTTCCACAAATTGACACTGGTCAAAATCGTAGGCCAGTACTGCGGCGAGGTATACCAGCTCACCGGCTCACCGCCGGCCGCCGTAATCACGTGGTTAACCATACCGTTATCCGAATTCAGGAAGGCAAAGACGAAATAGCTTACGATTACGTACGAGATGAAATGCGGCAGCAGCAAAGCCGATTGATAGAAGTTGGTTAGCCACTTGGAGTGTTCACGAATTTCATTCATTAAAATGGCGATACCCAGGGCCGCAATGGTCATGGTTACGATAAATAGGGCGTTTAGAAAAAGCGTATTGAAGATAATTTTCAAGGCATCGCCGGAGCCGAAAAGAAACTCAAAGTTTTTGAAACCAATCCAGTCACTATCGAAAATCCCCTTAGCGGCCCGGTAGTCCTTAAAGGCCACTACAATCCCGATCATGGGCAAATAGGCAAATACAAAGAGCAGCAGCACAGCCGGTAATGCCATCAAGAGTAAGGTAGCGTTGCGTCGCCGCCAGCGGTTGAGCCGGGCCGGAAATGATAAGGAAGGTGAATTGGCTTGTTCAGAAAATGTCTGGCTGGAAATTAAGTTAGTTCGGTCCAGGGCGGTGGCATTCCGACCCCCATTTTGAGTACGAAAATTCTTCAACTTAACCCCCTATGGTTAATAAACCGGCAATAGCATCATGCTGGCCGACCGTACACATTTCTATGGGTATCTTAGAAAATTATTGTATGCGTTAGAAAGAAGTGTTTCTATCTTGCATTAAAATAGCAAATTTGAAACGGCCAGTCAATACATTTAGCAAAAACAGAAAATAATTTTCTGAAACTAATATACTGGCACTGGCACTGGCACACAAAGCCGGTTGAATCGGCTGCTCAAAGGGGGAATGATACAAATATGATTATATAATTTTAACTGACTTACGCTCGATTAGCTGGCAAGCAAGTTCAACCGTTTCAGTAGCGGTATTCGGCAAGGCCACCCGATCAATCAAACCTCGGACGGCCCTTGCCCCAAGTTGCTGGCGCTCCACTCGGACGGTGGTCAAGGGAGGATCGATCAGATTGACGACTGACAAATCGTCGAAACCAACAATTGAATAATCTTCCGGCACTCGCAATTTAAACTCGTGCAAAACCTTGATTGTTTGCAGAGCCGTCACATCGTTGGTGCAGAAAATGGCCGTAAAATCTGGCTTCGGCCCCTGGAAGAATTGCTGGATAATCACTTCTTCTTTGCCGGTTGTGGTACGGAGGACCAGGGTGGGATCAAAAAGACCAGCCTGTTCGAGGGTGGTTTGGTAGGCTTCGTAACGAGAGCGAATGGTCGCCCGGTGCAAGTCTACGATATACAGGATGCGTTTATGCCCTTTTTGGAGTAAATGCTGGACCGCCAGGGCCGCACCATCGTGATTGTTGGGCAGAAATGTATCAATAGGTAACCCAGGATGGCGGGCGTTAACCAGCACGGAGGGCAGACCGCTCTCTACGACCTCTTCCAGAAGCCTCCGGTTGTCAACTGCCAGGAAAATCGCTCCGTCAATATTGGTCTGCTTAATTTTCTCAAAAATAAAGGCTGGGTCGTCCTGACCCCGGTCAATAGTGGTAAAACTCAGGTGAAAGCCCTGCTTTTTGCATTCACCTTCGATACCCAGCAGAATATCGCCGTAGAAAGGGTCTACCACGAAAGCAAAAGGAGCAGAACTGGCCCCGATAAAAAGGCCAATATGCTCAAGCTTTTTCCCATCACCGAACATGGTTTTTTGTCGAAAGAGTTCTTCGGCGGCGCTTTTTACTTTCTGCTTTAATTCTTCGCTCAGGGTGCTGGGCTTATCACTTAAAGCCCTGGAAACCGTGCTGATTGAGACCCCCACCTTATCGGCGATTTCTTTTTGTGATAAGCGGCGTCCAGGTTCGGAATTGCGCAAATAGGATGAGGCCATACCTTTAATACCTTTGGTTATTTTCTATTTTTTCAGAAAATAACTTTCTAAATAAGAGAGCTTGATACACTAAATACTGTCTGAAGTATACCAAGTTCGCGCAAATAATACAATAATATATTTTCTGAAAACGTGAACCAGGGGCCTATTTAACAAAATATTATCTTTTTAGGGTGTTACTTTTTATTATTGAGATAATAGATTAGAGTGAAAAACCAATTAGAATTCTAGAAACAATTTTGCCGCATTTGCTGAAAATATTGACTGAGTAATATTCAGATGGTATATTCTGGTAGCTAACTAATTTTTAATTCGAATGTAACCAGGTCGCATAAATTAAAGGTTCTCCCGACAATTTGGTGAAAGCACCCTTACCATTAACAGATTGGATAAATGGGGTTAGCTCAATATTGAAATTGTTGTTAACGGTCAAATTTATTGCCGATGCGGTCTATTAGAATTACCGATTGAGGGTTAATCCCGCCAGGCTCAAATAAACTTTAGCGCCAGTCGAGCACTCTGCTTGCCTGAGTGTGAGACCGGCGGGCTTGAGGCCGCAGCCTCAAGCCTTTCCCCTAGGTTTTGTCAGGAACAGGCCCAGTCAGGCGATTTTAGCGAGAGCAACTAAAATAATCCCAGTTGAATTATGCTGCTAAAAATGCTGGTTTAATATCTGCAAATCGCAGCTTAAAGAGGGTCCGCTGCCGCTGGAGAGGCACTTTTTCGTTCTTGTAGGTTTGATAACGGAAGAAGTCGTTGACTTCCTCGAACGCCCTCGTAAACCTGCTCGCCGCTTCAAAGCTCTTAAAACTTTTCATCGGGTAATAACGTTGCTTTATTTTTCTATGCGACTGTTCAATCAGATTATTCAGATATTTGTTGGTGCGGTGTTCTACATTCAGTCCCAATGTTTTTCGGATGGCTTTTGGATAGCTGTCATGCCCATCCGTCGTCACTTTTTCAGGCCTATGGCCCACCGTTTCTTTGGCTTGTTTGAAGAAGGCTTCGGCTGCTTCCAGGTCTTTCGTTTTCGATAGCCGCACATCTATAAGGTTGCCTCTCTTGTCGATTGCCCGGTAGAGATAGACCTGGCTTATGCCTACTTTCAGATATGTTTCATCGACACGCCAGCTTTTGGAGAGGTCAGCTTTGAACTTTCGTTTGGCTTTTAGCTTGTCAGTGAAGAGATGAGAGAAACGATCTTCCCAGTCCCGGACTGCTTCATGGGTGAACTCAAAACCTCGCTCAATAAATATCTCCGCAACATCTCGAAGCGACAGTTTATATCTCAAACGATAAAGCAGCACTAAAAATAAAATGTCAGTTGGAATTGAGAGATAATTGAATGGCGTATTTGACCTTTCATTATAGGTGAGGTCGCATTTGCCGCAGTAATAAGTTTTATAACCAAGGCTGGTTAACTTCTTGCGCTGGTGAGTCTTCTCATTTTTACAAAAGGGACAATTCATTTTAAGTTCCGGTTTTTGATATTGAATTATTGGTAGGTTGAGATATTATTTTATCAAAGAAGCTGGAAGCCAGCTGCAGACAAGGCGTTAAACTGTCTGGCCTAATATTTGTACAATTTTACTGTTACTGAGCTGATTCCTGCCAGAACCCAGAAATACGCTGACCCAAGTATTGCTAAATATGGTTTCGGATTTGACACTACCCTAAAAATGACTTTTGCTTATTGTAATCACAACAATGATGGTATATAATCCATTAAAATTTATTATTAATAGTATTATATATGCCAGACCATACTATTAATAGTGCTGTTTGTGCCTTTTGTTATACCGGCAAAATTTAACATCCTGCTCTTGCGTCTCCAAAGATAAACTAACAACACCAGCCTTTTAATTTCTTAAAGAAAGAGTTTTTATGTTGCCTCAATATTATCGGCACTATCGTTCCCCATTATTTTGCGCTATTTTATTAAGCTTACTCGGCCTGTGGTTGAGCGGCAGTTTTAGTAACCTGCCCGGCCAGGCCCAGGCCGCTCCCAGTTCTACCGGCTTCGTGTATGCCTGGGGGTACAATGATTCTGGACAATTGGGGACCGGCACAAATAATAACATTACTATTCCGGTAATGACGCAACTTCCGGCCGGGGTCCGGGCCACGGCTATTTCCGCCAGTTATAAAGGTAATTTGATGATTGGCAGCGATAATAAACTGTACGCCTGGGGTGATAACTCTTTTGGACAATTAGGCGATGGCAGCACCACTACCAGAACCACACCGGTGGTAATAAGTTTACCCGGAGGTGCCACACCCCTGCTTATTGCGGCTGGTCAGTACCACAGTCTCGCGCTTGGTAATGACGGGAAACTTTATGCCTGGGGCCAAAACGATGATGGGCAGTTAGGGGATGGTACCAATAACAATAGTCCCACACCGGTGGAAGTAGCCTTGCCTGCCGGGGTGCAGGTGGCCGCTATTGCGACTGAGGGTTTTACAAGCCTGGCTCTTGCCAGTGACGGTAAGCTCTATTCCTGGGGTGCGAACTATTATGGACAGGTGGGTGATGGCACCAATACTTCTAGTAATGAGCCGGTGGAGGTCCACTTACCGGTAGGGGTAAGCGCTACCACCATCGCTGCCGGTTATTTTCATAATATGGCGATTGGTAGTGACGGCAAGTTGTATGCCTGGGGTTCAAATGATTATGGGAAGTTGGGTGATGGCACTACTAACGACAGGAATGAGCCGGTAGAGGTTCAGTTGCCTGCTGGTGTAACGGCTACGGCAATCGCGCTGGGCCAGGACCAGAGCCTGGTGATTGGCAGCGACGGTAAAGTTTACACCTGGGGGAGTAACGATTTCGGGGAATTAGGCAATGGCACTTACACCAGTGCCAATTTACCCCAGGCAATCAACTTGCCGGGTGGGGCAACTCCTATTCTTATTGGGGCCGGTACGTGGAACAGTTTTGCCCTTTGTAGTAACGGCAAGCTCTACGCCTGGGGTGATAATAGTAGTGGGCAACTGGGTAATGGCGCGGACAGCGATGCTCTTGAAAGTAGCAATGTACCGGTGGAAGTTCGTGTGCCGGCCAGTCTAACACCTACCACCTTTGAAGGAGGTGGCTATCACACGCTGGCAATCTTTAACCCACCCGCCCTCGGCATTACTATTGAAAGCGTCAGTCACCGCGAAGGCACTGGCGGCGTCACTAACTTCGATTTCACCGTCACCCTTTCTCCGGCCGTTTCCCAGACCGTAATGGTTAATTACACCACTGCCGACGGCACCGCCACCGCTGGTGGTGATTACACACCTACAAGCGGCACGCTCACCTTTGCGCCCGGCACCACCACCCAGACAATCCGGATCGTGGCGGCCGCCGATAGCCTGAAGGAGCCTACCGAAAGCTTCTTGGTCAATTTGTCCAATCCTACCGGGGGAGCAACTTTAGCTATCGGCCAGGGGGTAGGCGTTATTGTGGACGATGATGCGCCTGCCGGGTTGGCCTACAGTTGGGGCGGTAACGGCTCAGGCCAGTTAGGTAACGGGACGACCACCGGTAGCTCTATTCCACAAGCTGTCCTGCTACCCGGTGGGGTAAAAGCCACCGCTGTAGCAGCCGGTCGTTTTCATAGCCTGGCGATAGGCACCGACGGCCAGCTTTATGCCTGGGGCGCTAATGGGAATGGAGAGTTAGGCGACGGCACTACTACCAATAAAAGCGCGCCTGTGGCGGTAACTTTACCGGGAGGCGTCAGCCCGGTAGCGATTGCCGCCGGTGACGGGTTTAGCCTGGCAATTGGAGCTGACGGCCAGCTTTACGCCTGGGGCAGAAACGATTACGGACAATTAGGTAACGGCACTACTACCAACAATACTACGCCCGGGTTGGTTAAACTACCGCCCGGGGTAAGCGCTACCGGCATTGCGGCGGGAGACATTCATGCCATGGCGCTTGGCAGCGACGGCCAGCTCTATACCTGGGGTTATAACAATGTCGGGCAAATTGGTAACGGTGTTATTAATACTACTTTTACCCTGCCGGTGGTAGTAGCTATGCCGAATGGCGTTATCGCGACCGCTATTGCGGCAGGTGATTACCATAATCTCGTGGTTGGCAGCGATGGCAAAGTGTACGGTTGGGGTAACAACGACACCGGAAACCTCGGCAACGGTACCACAAATGCTGCCTTTATTCCCATACCGGTAGAACTACCGGGAGGAGCAAGCGCTACCAATGTCGGCGGTGGCTATGAACATAGCCTTGCTCGCGGTACTGCCGGTGAGCTATACACCTGGGGCTCTAACTATAAGGGTCAGTTGGGTGACGGTACGACTAACGATAGCTATACACCGCTGACAATAGCGCTGCCCGGTGGGGTCGGGGCCAGCGAAGTCGAAGCCGGTGGCTATTCCAGCCTGGTAATTGGCGCGGACGGTCAGGTCTATGGTTTGGGCGATAACGAAAGCGGGCAATTGGGCGATGGTACTAATACGGACAGAACTTCCCCGGTAGCGGCCCTCTTACCCCCTTCAGCGCATGCCAGCGCCGTCTCCATCAACAATTACCATACGCTGGCTATTCTGACGCCGCCCGAACTCAGCCTCAATAACGTTTCTCAGTCCGAAGGCAACAGCGGTACCACGGCCTTCAACTTCACGGTGAGCCTGTCCTACACTTCATCCCAGACCATTACCGTTAATTACGCCACTTCCAACGGCACTGCTACCGCGCCTGTGGATTATCTCCCTGCCCCGGGTACGCTCACTTTCCTGCCTGGGGTCATTACCCAGACGGTCACGGTAAATGTTAACGGCGACCTGAATTACGAGCCGGACGAGACTTTCACAGTCATTCTTTCAGACCCGACCGGCGCAAATATCGCGGCGGCCCAGGGTACCGGCACCATCCTCAACGATGATGGCCGTCCGCCGCTCTCGGTAAGCAATGTCAGCCAGAAAGAAGGCAACTCCGGCTCGACACCTTTTGTCTTTACGGTCACGCTCGACCAGGCCGCCGGGGTGGATACCACCCTACTCTATGCCACCCAAGACGGCACCGCCACCGTCGCCGATAACGATTACCAGCCTGTAACCGGCGGAACCGCTACCATCCCGGCCGGGCAGACCTCGACCACCATAACGGTGGCCGTCAACGGCGACACCACCATTGAGAGAGACGAGACTTTCAGCCTGCAGGTAAGTGAACAAATGCAGTCTATTTCTTCTTCGACCTCACCAGCTAACGCGGCGGTGGTGGAGGCGAGCGGAGTTGGGACCATTCTCAACGACGACCAGCCGAAACAGCAAGCCCCTCAGCCGCCCGCCGACCTGGTCGGCCAATTGCGCCAGACGCCCGACCGGGTGGCGGCGAGTGACACGGCGAACGAGATTACTTACACCTTCACGGTCAAGAACGTGGGACAGGGCAAAGCCGGGGCGGTTAGCCTGACCCTACCGGTGGCTGCCCAGCTGGTGCCCGGCTACACCCAGTTCGCAAACCCGAATGTCTGGGTAACAAGCGTGGATGCCAGCGAAATGATCATCAGGCTGCCGGACCTCGCTTACAACGAGGTGGTGAGCGGGACACTGGTCTTCCGGCCCAACGCGGCAACGGTGCCTGCCCCCGGCAGCATTGTGAGCAGCCGTTACACGCTCAACTGGACCAACCCCGGCAGCGAAAAGGGGCAGGCGCTAAGTAACGCGGTCAGCTTTAGCTTTGGGGGTACAGGTCTGGAAAACAACCAGGATGTATCAGGGGGTCTGATCCAGCTTATGACGGTTGATGCTCCTGCTGGTACGAAAGTGACCTATCATTCCAACTTCTGGATACCGAATGAGAAGGTAACGGGCTGGTTGACGGCACCTGACGGCACCAGTACGACCCTGGTGGAAGGGAATGCCGACAGCCAGGGCCACTTTGCCATCACGGTAGAGAGCCAGGGATTGGCTGCCGGGACATATGTGGTAGCGGCCTATGGTGCTCGAAGCGAGGTCTACGGCAGTGGTCTGGTGGTGGTAGGCAGCGGAGGCAGCACCCAGTCTGAACTATCCAGCAACCTCAAGCTAAAGTCGCTTGGGGCCAGGGCGCTAGAGGTAGCGCCCACCAAACCATAATCCTATTTGACGCTCTGTAACAGTTAGCAAAGATGGTGGAGCGTTTCGATAAAACGCTCCACCATCTTTTTACGCTCGCGTTACCGGTCACTGCCAGAATTTACCCAACGGACCCCTATAAATGCTTACTTTCCAACTGGAAGTTTACACCGGCTGAGTTAGGGCGCTTCCTGTTTGGACCGCCACCAGGTAAGCGTCCTCCAGACTGGGTTCGGTTATTACGGCGTCTTCCAGTGGGCGGGCCGGGCTAACAATTTTCAGGTGGGTACAATAACCCTGCGAAACCAGCGAACTTACCCGGAACTGATTTTGCAGTTGCAGGGTGGTAGCCGGGTCGGTGGTGACCGACCAGACTTGCCCTTCGGCCGCTTTAGGTAAGGCTTCCGGGGTGGTGTCAGCCAACAACCGGCCCGACTTTAGAATTGCCAGCCGGTTAGTCACCTGTGCTGGGTGCTTCTATCATTCAAGCTCACTTTTTTACTTCGAACCGTTATAGAACTTGAGCCGGGAAATTCTATAATTTAAGTTTTAGCCGGAACATTGCTGTGGCTTCTCAAGCCCTGCCACGCCGCTTCGGCTAACAATTCGGTCGAATCCAGCAGGTGATTTTTAAACGCAGGGTCGCTTTCGTTATTCAAAACCGGGTAGCTATCCAGGGCGGCCCGAATTAGGTACTCGGTTGGCCCCAATAGGATAGCCCGGTACTGCGGCAGGGATAACGAACTGATTTCGCCCTCAATTACCAGTGTTTGCAGCCAATTGTTCAGGATACTGTAAAACTCGGTTTCGGCGGCTTTTTCCCTGCCATCGTTTTTAACTTCCAGTTCACGGCAAAAAGCAAGGTAAAACATTTCGAGCGGGTTGTCGGCAGCCCACTGCAAATTGGTTTGCACCAGCGCGCGAATACCTTCCCTGGCCGAAACATTTTCTGGTTTGGACAGTTCGTTGAGCATAGTCTGGAAAAGCTGTTGCTGGGTTTCCAGGTAGAGCGTGGCGGCCAGGTCAACCTTATTTTTGAACAGGTAATAAAAACTGCCGGTGCTCATGCCCGAATTATTTAAAATATCTTCCATTTTGGTGGCAGCGACCCCACGTTCGACGAACAAACGCATGGCGGCTTCACATATGCTGCGGCGCGTGGCTTGTAATAAATCACTCCGAAAGCCCATTTGTCCTCCTGCCAGGGAAATTAAAACTTCTTAGCTATTGGTATTATACTACTCCTTGAAAACTTGTCTAGAGATTTCTTCTAGGAAATTATTCTAGAACTATTGACAAGGTAATATTTCTATGGCTATAATAAAATTGTTTTCTAGAAGTTTTTTCTAATAAAAACCTCTAGGGAGAAACTTTACAGACCCAATGCTAAAAAATATACAACCTTGAAACGTGGCGGCTCCTTCAACTTTGGAGAAGCTTTGGCCTTTATTTGGTTGTGCCAAAAATAAAGTAGTTTTCAAAGATGAAAAATTACAAATTTCAGAACCTAAACAAATTTAGGGCTGCTCAAATCTGTAAAATCTTCATTTTGGTTTCGTTTTAAATTCGCGTAACTCAATTATACACTTTTTCGCCAAACGAGGGTAAGCCGTTGGTTTATTTGGTATCCTCGGAAGCAGCCGGGGTTATTGAAGCTGTCCGCAAGTTAGGTTTGCTGGGTTTCCGCTCAAAATTTTCTTATAAAAATTTTGCTACCGGACACATTTAAAAACTCCGTGGGTCAAGCGGGATAAAAGCCGCCGGTA
>MKTJ01000082.1 GCA_001898225.1 Chloroflexi bacterium 54-19 | reverse complement strand
TTAATCTTGTTGGATCAGGGGAAGCTTGCAAACCGGTTACACGAAGTAGCAATTTTCTTGCGAGACTTGCCGTAAGAGTTGTCCTGAAAATTGCCGATTCTTTCAGCAATTTACTTTATTTCTTGATTAACTGTGTTGGCAATTAATAATTGATATTGTATATAGCATACAAAAAAATGTCAACAATTTAATTAAGAAAGTTACACAACCCGCTCATCCGTGAGTATAGGAAACATTATAACCCTTTTTTGGCAAAATGGTTTGCGGAATTTGCCCCAAATTTAGAAAAAAACGGACGGGTTTTTTTACCATTTACCCGCCACCACCACCGCTTCCTGGGGACCGGGCCAGGGGGGCAGGGTAGCAATTATAAAGCATAAAGGTTCTTCGCCGGTAGCGCGAAATTGGAAACTGGTGCCGAGCGGGATGGTCAGGCAGGTACCGGCAAAGACCTCCGTCACCTGCTCAGCATCATCTTTCTTTCGCCAGACCTCACCGCGCCCACTCAGAAAATACCAGATTTCTTCTACCGTCCGGTGAGTGACGGCGACTGAGGTTTGGCCCGCCGGTAAGGTGCAGTGGGCCATGCCGCCACCCTGGACCCCCAGGAGCAACCGGATTTCCGAGCCATCCGGGGCCAGGTTGTTATAGTCGGCGGGCAAGTGTTTAACGAGCATGGTTCACCCTATTTCTTTTACCTTTAGCCAAACAGCGCCCCTGATTCAACGGTTCCCGGCGAAATAGTCTGCCAGCAAGGCCAGGTCTTCCTGCGACCAACCGCTACCGGGGATAAATCTTTCCCGGCGCAGGGACGAAACATAGCAACCAAACATCAGGTCGGCATTCCCGGCGGCTATCTCGACCCTGGTCGGAAATTTTTGCCAGTCTGACCCTTCACCCCGCAAGGTTTCGTACAGGTCGAGAAAGAGGGCTACCTGAGCTTCGCCGTCGTTTTTGGGCCAACCGGTTTCGCCCGCCTCGAAATGGCCTTCCCGCCAGAGCTTCCAGCCCCGGTTCAACGATACCCACAAACGCCCTTTATCACCAATGACCTCGATTTGTTGCTGATACCAATAGACATCTTCGCCCGGCACCACCGGGGCGGAAGGACCGGCATTCAGATGCAACCGGGCTTCGCCCAGGCCCACCGTCGCGGCAGTATCCGCTGGAACGGTCACCGGACCATAAAAATTGTCCCGGCCCGCGCAGACTGCCAGCACCCATTCGGGCGCGGGCAGACCGCTAACCCTGGCGGCTTTCAGGGAGAGGTCGAGGATATGCGGCCCCTGGTCTAAAATATTGGTGCGGGTGCTGGCCCGCAAGAGCCGGACCTGCCCCAGTTCCTTGTCCGCCAACATTTGCCAGAAACGCCGCCAGTGGGGCATCCACTGGTACTGGGTGTTGACAGCAATCAGGCGGTCTCGGCCCAACTCGGCCAAGCGCAGCGACTCCTGGGGCGTCAGGGCCACCGGTTTTTCAACGAGCAGGGCCGGGGCCCCCGCCGCGATAGCCTGCTCGATAAGTTGCAGACGAATTTCGGGACGGGTCACGACATTTACCAGGTCCGGCTTCTCGGCCTGAATCATCTCGGTCAGGTCGGCATAATGCCGGGGGATATTGAAGTCCGCCGCGACTCTGGCCCGTTTTTCGGCGTGTTTATCGCAGACCGCCACCAGGTCAACGACCCCGCTTTCAAACATAGAAGTTATAGGGCTGGGGGCGCGGTCGCCGCAGCCTATCTGGACTACCCTTAACTTTTCAGGCATATTCTTTTTATATTTTCCATATTTTGAGCCTGGCTGAACCTGTAAGATTGAGTTTAAGCCGAACCGTCCAGCCTTGCAAATAAAGAGGCATCGAGGCGTACCTCCCCGGCCCGCAGGATTTCGGCAAGCTGGGCCTGGGTCGAGCAACCCGCAATCGCAAAGGCGGCGAAGGGCTGAGAAAAGATATACGCCAGGGCGATTTCCCCCACGCTCAGGCCGGTTTCCTGGGCGACTTCTTTGAGGCGCGGGAAAATAGCCAGGTTCGTATCATTTATAAAGAGTTCACGCAGGGAACCCGGCAACCCCTCAACGCCGGACCTTTCCAGCCGGGAGAAAAAGCCCCTGGCCTGGGAAGTGTAGGCGACGGCGGCCAACCCGCTCTCCTGGTGGTAGGCTTTCAGGGGCGCGTCCATCGCGACCATGTTGGGGTCGAAGAAAGCTTCCCGGTTCGGCACGGCCAGGCTCCACATGATTTGATTGGCGGAAAAAGGCTGCAATTTGTGGGCGGCGGCGAACTGCTGAGCCGCGATTAGCCGGTCGAGCCGCCAGTTCGAGCAGCCAAAATAGCGGATTTTCCCGGCCCGAACCTGCTCGTTCAGGGTGGTAATAATCTCGCCCACGGAGCGGTTGGGGTCGTCGCGGTGCAGGTAGTAAAGGTCAATCGTATCGGTCCCCAGGTTATGCAGGCTGTTATCCAGGTCGCTGACAATATCTTCTTTGGAAAGACGCTGCACGGTCATGGTATCGAGCCGGGGATGCGCCCCTTTAGTGCCGATGATGATTTGCGAACGGTTACTCCTGGTTTTAAGCCATTTGCCGAGGGTTTTCTCACTCAACCCTTTGCCGTCGGGCACCCACTCCCCATAGACGAGAGCGGTATCCACAAAATTGCCGCCACCCTCGAAAAAGGCGTCCAGCAAGGCGAAGGCGGTTGCCTCGTCCCGGCTGCTACCAAACCAGTCGCTACCCAGGCAGACTACGGAAGGGTTCAAGTCGGTACCGGGAATATTTTGAAAAAGCATCTTCTCCTCACAATAAGACAAGAAGCTCCAGTCAAAACCCCGTTAAGAGTTGTTTTCTTGAAGCTTCTTGTCCGGTTAGATACCTGGCACACCCTGCGGGTACGCAGCATAGTCGAGGAATCTCGATCACCCAAACCCTCGACCGTGATATTGTCCAACGGACCGGAGATTCCGTGGCTTTGCCACGGAATGACAAATCCAATTAGACGAACGGTTAAGCCGGAGCGTGCTGGCGGTAATATTCGGCCAACTCCCGTTCGAGTTCGGCCAGGCACCGCTCCGAATTCGGCAGAATAAAGAGAGCCTCGCGCAAGGTCATGTTCCGGCCACCCGGCAGACCGTCCTCGATGCTCTGGGCAAAATCAGGGACGAAACGCCGCAAGGTTCTGACAATAACCGCCTTAACTTCGGGGTCATCATCTAAATCCAGTAACTGGCTTTCCAGCGAGATTTGCCCTTTTTCCCTGACCGGGGCCTGGTAGGCATAGACCCAGTGATGCGCCCCCGGCCCCACCTCCAGGGCCTCCCCATCGTGTCCGGGCAGGACAACCGTGGCGGTGGTGTTCGGCGGCACTATCGCGTCAAGCTGGAACTGGCCGTCTGCCAGTTTCCAGGCCGACTCGGCCAGGCCGTAAGGGGTGATGTGGCGGGCGCGGGCCGAGGTTAAACCACCGCCGGGAACGGGCCGGATGGTCAACTTTTTGTAGCCGGGGGCCGCCGGGGCCAACCCTCCTACCACCCGGTGCAGCCAATCCGCCACCGCTCCAAGGGCGTAGTGGTTGAAAGAGGTCATTTCGCCGGGATTGATGGTGCCGTCCGGCAGCATGCTATCCCAGCGTTCCCAGATGGTCGTCGCGCCCATCGTCACGGGGTAGAGCCAGGACGGGTTCTCGCGCTGCATCAACAGGCGATAGGCTACCTCGTATTCGCCCGCCTGGCAAAGGGCATCGCAAATCAGGGGCGTACCGACAAAGCCGGTGCTGATATGGTAGCCGCTTTCCCGCGCCAGGGCGGCCAGCCGTTTCCCGGCATACTCGCGCTGGTGGGCGTCAGGCAGCAGGGCAAATTCGAGCGCCATAGAATAGACCGTAGTCGAATCGCTAATTATCCGGCCATTAGCGGTGACATACTCATTGTTAAAGGCTTGCCGGACTTCACCAGCCAGGGCGGAATAGTGGGCTTCTTCTTCCTTTTTACCCAGCACCCCGGCTACCTTTGCCAGCAGGTCCGCCGAGTAGGCGAAATAGGCCGTGGCAACCGTGTCCGGGTTGGTCTTGCCTGCGGCGGGTTTATCGGGCGGGGCGTCCGGGTCGAGCCAATCGGCAAACTGGAAACCTTCGTCCCAGAGCCGTTTTTCACCGGTCAGGCGGTCGAGGTGGTCCACCCAGGCTTTCATACTCTCGAATTGAGCGGCCAGGATGGCTTTATCGCCGAAACGCTGGTAAAGCACCCACGGCACGATTACGGCGGCGTCGCTCCAGGCGGCCATCGGCGGGAGTTGCCGGTCCATGATGTCGGGAATGACAAAAGGCACCACGCCGTTGGCGTACTGGTCAGCGGCGAGGTCGGCCAGCCAGGAAGTGAGGAACCCGGCGCTTTCAAAGAGGAACGAGGCGGTCGGCGTAAAGACCTCGATGTCACCGGTCCAGCCCAACCGCTCATCGCGCTGAGGACAATCGGTCGGCACATCGAGGAAGTTACCGCGCATACCCCAGACCACGTTTTCGTGGAGGCGGTTGACGAGCGGGTCGGAGCTTTCAAACCAGCCGGTCCGCTCCATGTCGGAGTGACAGACCACCGCCACCAGGTCGGCGGGCTTTAGCTCACCGGGCCAGCCTTCGACCTCAGCGTATCTAAAACCGTGAAAAGTGAAAAGCGGCTCGTAGGTTTCGATGCCACCCCCGTGCAGGGTGTAGTGGTCGGTGGCCCTGGCATGGCGGAGAGGCCGGACCCCCAGTTCGCCGTGTTCCAGCACCTCGGCGTGACGCAAAGTAATCGTCTGGCCCGCTTCGCCCGTGACCGTCAGGCGAACCCGGCCCACCACGTTCTGCCCGAAATCGACCAGGGTCTTGCCGGATGGGGATTTACTTATCGAAGCCACCTTTACCAGTTCGGTCCGCCTGACCGGGGGGCCGGGCGGCGTCACCAGTTTGCTCAAGTCCCATTCAATGAGGTCAACTCCCGACCAGTTCTGGTCGTCAAACCCGGTCTTTGACCAGCCGTCAAGCTCACGGCGGGCGTCATAGGTCTCGCCGTCATAGATACCGCTGGCGAGAATCGGGCCGGTGCAGGCCCGCCAGCCGGCGTCCGTGGCCACTGTTTCGGTGGTGCCATCGTTGTACTTAATTTCCAGTTGGGCCAGCAGGGCCAACCGGCTGCCATAGATATTGATACGACCACCGCCAAAACCCATGCGGCCCCGGTACCAGCCGTCACCCAGCGCCGCCCCGATAACGTTCGGTCCTTCCTGCAACTGGCCGGTCACGTCAAAGGTCTGGTAGCGCAACCGCTTGTTATAACTCGACCAGCCCGGCGCCAGGACGTGGTCGCCCACCACCGCGCCGTTAAGCTGGGCCTCGTATAGCCCTAACGCAGTTATGTAAAGCCGGGCCTGGGCTACACCCGCCTTTACGTTGAACTCACGCCGCAAGAAGGGCGCAGGCTGGACCTTGCTGGTATCTTCTTCCCAATCGGGCGTGACAAAGCGGGCCGTCCAGTCCTGGGCTGCCAGTAAAGTGGCCTCTAACGGCACCAGTTTGCCCCAATCCGTCGCCTGACCGTCCGAAGACCAGGCCCGCACCCGTAATAGGGCCTGTTCGCGTGATTGCAAAGGCGCAAACGGCCAGGTCACCAGGACCGATTCGCTCGATTCGACCCGCCCGGTCGTCTCACGGAGTCCGCCGCCAGGGTTATGTAACTCGATTTCGTAAGCGGCCTGCTGCCAGGCGCCGGGAGCGGCAACCGTCCAGCTAAGCCGGGGGGCGGCCAGCCCTACTGCAAAGCCGTCCGGGTGATGCTCGAAACGTAGCGCCTCAATGGTCGCAGCGGTTTCCTCACCGCCACCGGCAGAGGCCGGGCCGGGTGTCTGTTGACTTGTCATTGTTAGCATTTCTCCTGTTGAGCTGGCGTGGAAAACAACCCTTCCACGTCCAATATTGCCAGAAATAGGCGCTCGTTAAACCGCCAAAGCTCCTACCAGACCTTTAAGCTTGCGGCAAAATTACTTCAACCTCACAACCTTCCGGCGCATTATATTCCAGGTCAAGCTGGCCGTCCTCTTTAAGCCGCCAGGACACGTTGACCGGGCCGTGCGGTGTCGGGACGGTGCCGTTAGCCCACTTCAGGTGGAAAGGCTGAGGAGCAATCCTTATCTTTTTGTAGCCGGGAGCCGCCGGGGTCACGCCCAGCACGCGGGTGGTCAGGAAGTAACCGGGGGCTGCCGACCAGCCGTGACAAAGGCTGCGACTCCAGTGGCCGTTGCCGATAAAGCCGGGGAAAGTCTCCCAGAAGGTGGTCGCGCCTTTTTCCAGCATGCGGTTCCATTGCTCCCGCAGGATGGTCAGGGCGTCCGCGCTCATTCCTTCGTTAAAGAGGGTTTCCAGGGTAAAGAACAGGAACCAGGGGCTACCGACCGGCACTATTTCATCCGGTTTGCCGTTCCTGGCCCATTCCGGGCTGCTGCCGATAAACTTACCGGCTTTGGAGGCCAGCACGAACCGCAGCACCGCCTCGCGCCGTTCTGCCGGGACCACGTTGGATTGCAGGACAAGCGTATTGGTCGGTTCGCTGATACGCTGCTTGGCCTGGAATTCCTCCCAGGTATCGGTTTTGGTGCCGCGTTCCTGGGTCAGTTTGACGTGCCGTTCGTAGGCGTACTCATCGCGGACGGTGTCGACATAACCCTGGTACTGCTCCGACCAGCCGTAGGTGTTGACGGCTTTCCGCAACCGGGCAGCCAGGGCGGTATGGGCTTCGGCTTCTTCCGAAAGGCCAAGCTCGGTTGCCATGCGGGCGGCGTAGTCGAGCGATTGGGCCATGAGGGCGGTGTTACTGATAACCTCGCCGTCCCGCTCCAAATCCTGGGCGGCCCAATCGACTAAATTCCAGACATCGGGAATATCGAACAGGTCGCGGTCGGTCAAAAAGAGTTCGCACCGCCGCAAGCACTCTTTGACATAGGCGTAGTAGTCGACCAGGGCCGATTTGTCCCCGGTGTTCCAATAATTTTCCCAGGCCATCCAGACCCACAAAAAGCTCCACATCGGGATTTCATCGAACCAGCCGCTCACCACGTGCGAGGTTGGCATATGGGTCCGCATGGTCTGAAGATGGGTCGGTTTGACCTTGTTAAGTTCTGCCGAGAGCGATTGCCCGGTCAGGCGCACGCAGCGGTCGGTCAGGTCGTAAGCCCCGAAGGCGACCGCGTTGACCAGGGCGCTGTTGCGGGCATCCCCGACCCAGTAGACCTGTTCGTAAGCCGGGCAGTCCACGTAGGTATCGAGCATACAAAGCTGGACCGTGTAGGCGGCGACCTGCCATATTTTGGTCAGGGTCTCGTCCGAGGCCGCGAAATGGCCCTTCGTTTCTACGGGATATGTCGCTAACAGCGTGTTCAAATGCCGGATTCTTAGCGGTCGTCCCAGGTTGCGGAAGGTAAACGAGCCGTAACGGAAACCGCGCCGGACGTGCGACTTGAAGGTTTGCCGCCCTTCCCTGGCCGTATAGCGAAAGCTGTTCCGCAAATTCCAGGTCCAGAAAATCCCGGCGTCGTCAATTCCCTCGAAAAAGTTGGTGTCAATAATCGAGCCCTCGGCGGCATCAATATCGAACTGGACGTAGCCGATAATCTCTCGCCCGAAGTCCACCAGCACATGCACGTCACCGTCCGGCTGCGGGTAAATCGTGGTCCAGTTGTCGTTGTCGTGGAGCAAGTTAGCCGGTTGGTCCACCGGGTCCTTGCTCGTACCCTCGATGGTGGGCCGGGGGGTCGCCCGCGTGATGTCGTAGGAAGTATAGCCGCCCGGCACGGCGAAATACTGCTGCATGGCCGTCAGGGTAAAAATATCGGTCTTGTTCGCGCTGGCCGGGACCGCCATCCGGGGCAAACCGGCAGGCAGGTCGTCCAGCGAGGCGACCAACCAGGCCCGGTCGAGTTCGCCGTTGATTTCGTTGAGCGGCGAGATAAAGACCCAGGCCGCCCCCGGCAAAAACCGCTCGGCGCTAAAGGTCAGTTCCTGGTCGGTTTCAAAAAAGATGGTGGGCGTAAGCATGCTTTGCAGCATTAGCAGGTTCGGACCTGCGTGCAGCTTCATCTCGTAAGGCGTTTCGCTGTAGTCCTGGTGGTCTTCAAACCCGGCCTGCTGGTCGTTGATACGCATACGAAAGGCGTCGTAGCTGGGGAAATTGCGAAATTGGACCGTGGTATCGGCGGGCGCGATAATCTCGGTAAAGAGAATCGAGCCGCGTTCGCCGGGAGGAGCGCTGCGCAGACCCGACCGCATGGTGCCGCTCTCGTAACGCACATCCAGTGACCAGTAATAGCCCTGGCGGGGCCGAGCCAATTCGACCGCTTTGACTTCGACCGGGGCGACCGGGTCTTCGGTAAGAAACGGAATGGTCCGGGCCGCCAGTTCGGTCCAGGGAGCCGTCCCGACCGGGCCGATTTCGTAGGCTTGGGGCCACCCGGCATCGTCAAACTCGGCGGCGGTCCAGCCGTCCAGTTCCTGGCGGGCGTCGTATTGTTCTTCGAAATCAAGCTGGATGGAAATGCGCGGGGCTTCCTCGTTAAAGGTAGCCGCCGGGGTGGTGCGCCACTCGCTACCGGTCGAAATGCGTTGAATTTCGCCCTCGGCGGTTTCGATAACCAGTTCGCACAACAAGCCGCCCCGGCCCCTGATATAGCTCATGGTGTAGTCGTCCAGGCTGTTGACCAGGACAGCAATGGCATTTTCTTCGCCGCCCGCCAGGTCCGGCGTAACATCATAAATATCATAACCGTAAGCGAAGGGAAAACCCCGCGCCGGACCCCGGCCCACATATTTTCCATTTATATTGAGTTCATAGCGGGAGTCGGCGGTTATAAGCAAAGTAGCCCGGCTGAGCGCGGCGGGCGCGGCGATTTTTTTTCGGAAATAACGCCAGTTGTTGCGTTCCGAGGGGTCGTCGCTGCCCCAGACCCAGCGGGCCTCTCTGGAAAATTCGGCATTTTCATTTGATTGTGCTGCTAAAGGTTGAGCAGTAGTCATTATTACCTTTCCTGTTCGTTGTAACAAAGGACAAGGGCCGTTAAAGCGGCCCGGACGGACTACCTGACCCGGCTTTTACCGGGACTTTTTGCAAGAGACCGGGGCGGTAGTGGTAAGACTACTACGCCCCGTCCTTTTGGAAATTACAAACTGATGCCACCGGACAGACCTGCCATAAACCGCCGGGCCGTAAAACTAAAGAGCAGAAGGAGCGGGAGCGATGCCATTACGTAAGCCGCAAAGGTCGCGCCGTAATCGGTGGAAGTGGTCGTGTTGAAAGCCAGCACGCCAATCGAAATCGGGTATTTATGGTTATCGAAAAGTGCGATTAGCGGCCAGATTATATCATTCCAGGAGAACAACAAAGTGACAATCGCCAATGTGGCGAAGGCCGGTAAGGCCAGCGGCAAAGCAATGCGATTAAACAATTGCAGTTCGTTCGCGCCGTCAATCCGGGCTGCCTCGAAATAGTTAGCCGGTAAGGTTTCAAAGAAAGTCCGCATCAAAAACATGCCAAGCGGTACCTGCACTGCGCTATAGGGCAAGACGATTGACTGGACACTATTTTGCCAGTTCCAGCTTACAATCTGGGTAAACATTGGTATCACTAACAAAATACCCGGCAGCATTATTATGAGCAGGATAAGGAAAAAGAGGATTTCGCGGCCTGGAAAACGGTAGCGGGCGAAAGCGTAACCGGTCAGGGCCGAGACTATCAGGGTTATTACCACCGTGGGGGCGGTGTAAATAACCGTATTGATAAGGTTCTCGGAGATGCTCGGCCAGGCCCTGGAATAACCGTCAAGGTGGAGCGGCCATTGGGGTAACCAGAACTGGGTAAAGAACTGGCGGGTATCCTTAAACGAGTTGAACAAGACCACCACCAGTGGCACATAGGTGATAATCGCTAAAATACCCAGGACCAGGTTTAAGTGCCAATCCCGGAAAATCAGGCGTAACCGGTGCGAGAAAGTAATAGCGTAGGGGTCTCTAGCCGGTCGAACATTAGACTTCAACATCAATCGCCCTCCTGTAACGCGCCGCCAGAATAAATATACTGAATACAAGGGTAAGGAGCATTAACAACGTACCAATGGCCGAAGCGTAACCATATTTGTTATAAGTAAAGGCTTGCTGGTACAAATAAAGACCCGGCGATTGGGTGGCATTGACCGGCCCGCCGCCGTTGGTCATGATGAGCATCGGGGCAAATTCCTGCAACCCGGCATTGATACTCAAAATGGCTACGAAAGCCAGCGGTCCCCGGATAGCCGGTAAGTCAATCGCGAAAATGCGCCGGAACCGGCTACAGCCGTCCAGCAGCGCAGCACTATTGACCTCCTGGGGCAGGTTTTCCAGCCCGGCCAGCAATACCAGAAATCCAAAAGAAGAAACCAGGGGAAAGCCGACAAATATTAAGGCCCCAAGAGCGGTATCACTATTACCTAACCACGGTTTCTCCAGGGAACTAAGCCCGATAAAACCCAGGAAATCGTTCAACAGACCGATGTCGCCCGAATAGACCCGCCGCCAGATTAGATAGACGACCGTGGTCGGAATAACCAGGGGTACCGTGAATACTACCCGCCAGAAATGGCGCGTTCCGACACTGGTGATGTTATAGACCAGTTCGGCTCCGATAATCGCCATTACGGTAGTCAGGACCGTCCGCGCCAGGGTATAGACGAGAATATTACTCATCGAGCGCATAAAAACAGGGTCGGCGAACGCAGTCTGGTACTGCTGCAAGCCCACCCAGGTGCCTTCGGAGGTGCCATCCCATTGGGTAAAGGAGTGAAAAACAGCGGAAACTGCCGGGATGTAGCGAAAGATTGTCAGGAGAATAAAGGCCGGGATTAAGAACAAATAAGGTATATAAATGGGGATGGACCCCCGGTTGACCCTGGGTTTGATGCGAGCGGGCGCAATGGTTTGCGTTTCGTTTTTCATCCAATAAACCTCAATCAAACCTTTACACCAGGACCAGTCGTAAACCGGCCCTGGTGTAAAGCAATTAGCTTAGAAGGGAACGCCAACCCTGGCTATTTGCACCAGTCGTATTTCTGGGTGGTACAAAGCTGCTTCGCGCCGTTCATCCAGATTTCTTGCAATTTGGTTTTGGTCGCTGCAACATCTGTCTGACCGAGGAAGAAGGCTTGCATCGCCTGGGACCACTGGTTGCCGGACTCGACGGACAGGCGGTTGTCCGGGTCATTGAAAAGGCGTTCGGGCAACTGGCTGATTTTGGTGAAGCCCTGCATAACCTGCCCGGTCTGCGAACCCTTCACCATTGGGATATAACCGCCGAAGGTCTGGGCCAACCGGCCAAAGTTTTGCGGAGCGCTGATGAACTGGAGGAAGTCCAGGGCCAAATCGAGTTTACCGGCCTTAACGGCGGACTGCGCAATACCGTACTGACCGGCGCTGCTGGGACCACCCACCCGGTAAGCCGAGCCTGTCGCACCTGGCGCGTCAGCCTTGGTGAATGGCGGCAGATAGGCTACGCCGTAATTGAAGGGGATGTTCTTCTCATACGGTTTGTTCTTCCAGGTGCCGGTCCAGACCGAAGCGACTTTGCCAGTATAGAAAAGCGGGTCGAGTTCGTCCAGGTTCGGGATGCTGTTAGCGTCACTCGGCAGGAGGCTGTAATAATCTTTGGACATCTTGAGATAGTTGTCCATCCGGGCATCAGTCGCGTTCAATTTGCCGTCGATAATGGCCTTAGCCACTTCTTCAGGGTTCAACTGGCGGGTCGCATCGGCGGTCTTGTACTTGTCCAGATAGAAATCGTTGGCTTTGTCGGCCCAGTTAGCGGTCAGGAGCATATCGTCCACCCACCACCAGTTCGACCAGCCCTGCTGGGCAATGAACATACCGAGCGGGTTGACGTTGGTCGCCGATTTGACCTTCTGCATATCCGTCACAAACTCGCCCCAGCTTTTCCAGGAAGTCGGGTCAACCCCGGCCTTGGCGAAAAGGTCTTTGTTGTAGTAGAGGCCGGTCTCGACCCAGTCGAGGGAAACCTGGTACCAGTTGCCGTCGGCGGCTTTGGTCTGGCTCAACACATAATCGGGCAGTGAATCGGACCATTTATCATGGCCGGGAGTGCCCGCCGCAATATAGGGGTTCGGGGCATTCAGGTACTGGTTGAGCGGCACCCACCAGGTGCTGGCGCGCTGGTTACGGGTGCCGAACTGCTGCCACATAATATCCGGCGACTGGTTAGCAGCCATACGAGCAGCCAGCCAGGCTTCCAGGTCGGTGCCCGCCGGGACCGCCGCTACCAAATTTATCTTGGTGCCGGGGTGAGCCGTCTCATACTCTTTGGCGATGCTGGTCATGAGGTCGGCGGTTTCTTTATCGGCGGTCGGGTCATAATACGCGTTGAGATAGACCGAAATTTCGCCGGAAACCTTCTTGCCGCCACTGGCAGCGGCAGTCGTCGCGGCCCCTGCGGCTGCGGTGGTGCTGGCAGCGGCAGTAGTTGCTGCTCCCGCCGCGGTGGTAGCCGCGCCTGCCGCCGTCGTCGCGGCACTGGCGGCAGTGGTGGCCGGGGCGGTAGTCGCGGTATTGTCACCGCAGGCCGCCATGACCAGGCTCAGGGCAAAAAGCAAAGTTAAAGCAGTTGAAACTAAACGCTTCGAGTGCATTCTTTCCTCCTCCTGAAGACAAGCTTTAATAAACCTGCTTCATTTGTTTAAAAAGCAGAACCTGTTATAAGTCGGGTATTGAACTGATAGGGACTAAAGGAGTGGGTCTACAACTAAAAGGACTTAAAAGAAATTTTAAGCTTTCTTTCCGGTTGTCCCCCGCTTACATTCTGGTATCAGGTGGGGATGGTGCAGCGATAAGCCTGGAATCCTGTTAAAAGGGTTAACCACATAAGACCCTCCTTTTCCCAACACCATAGGTGATTACTCAAATTTTGCACCATTTACTACAAAATTTGTTTATGGTATCGCACCGCTGCAATACCTATGAGATTTACAGTTCGTGTCTTTTCGCTAGGATTTTTTTAGTTTCGGTAGATTTCGGATGTTTATCTTATAGCACGACAAAAGAATGGAGTCAATAGATTTTGTATTTGTGAAATAAAACACCTTTGCAAATATTATTTAAATGCAAAAAAAATCGAAATAGGATAAACTGGTTTTAAGCGTCTTTTAGCCTGGGAAAGTGGGCCGGCAGTTAAAAAATACCCCGATTTTGGGCCTGCGAGCCCCAAAATTAACGGGTAACTCTCCCTACACGGCTTCAAAAGGCGGTAAATCGCAATCAACTTGTAGGCAAATAATGGTTTCTTAAAAGATTTTTTTCCGGCTTAAATCGTTTGTGGAAAATGCAAAGGGCTCCATTTATTTACTAAAAGTTTCTTAACGAAAGACTTGACAGTAATTCGGTTTTGATTATATATATATACAAACCAGTTTCGAAATTAAACGAAATACCATTAGGAACATTATAATATGACAACCAATCGCTCTGACCTGTTCACTCACGAGCGGCGCCAGCAAATCATTGCCATCCTGGAAGAACAGCAACGCGCCACCGTACCCGAACTAAGTCGTCTTTTCGCGGTTTCCGAGGTGACTATCCGCAAAGACCTGGCCTGGTTGGCGAACCTGAAACCTATTGTAAGAACCCACGGCGGGGCGATTCTGGTCAGCGGGACTACCAGCGAACTCGGTTTCGATACCCGTGAACGGCTCCAACACCAGGAGAAGACCCGTATCGGGATTGCCGCCGCGAAACTGGTTGATGACGGCGAAACTATCGCGCTCGACTCCAGCACCAGTTCGCTCTACCTGGTGCGCGCCCTTGGGACCTACAAAGAGTTGACGGTGGTTACCAACAACCTGCGCAGCGCCATGGAGTTGTGCGGGCGGCCCGGTATTTCGGTCCTGATGTCGGGCGGGTTGGTCCGCTGGGAAGCCTATTCCCTGGTAAGCACCCTGGAAGAAACCATCTTCCAGCATGTCCATATCAAACGCGCTTTTGTGGGCGCGAAAGGCTTCTCGCTGGCCGAGGGCCTGACCGATATTAACCGGGACGAAGTCCTATTCAAACGCGATATGGTCGCGGCGGCTAAAGAGGTGGTAGCCCTGATTGACCATACCAAGTGGGACAAAGTGGCTTTAGCCACCTTCTGCAAAACCGACCGCCTCAAAACCATTGTCACCGATTCGGCAACACCCAGGCACCTGATAGAACAGGTCCGCGAACGGGGCATCGAGGTTATCGTCGTTTAAGTTTTAGCCCAGGATTTAAGCAAAACGGGCCGGATTGTTGGCCCGCTGTTCGCCTCAAGCCTTAAATCCTTCAATTTCAGGACTTTCGCTTGAAACACTCTTTTGAGGTGGTTTAGTGCTAACACCCTGGCTTTTCCAGGCTCAAAGCGAAAGTCGTTAATTCAATAATTTCCAGATTTGCCAATCAAAGTTGCTTAAATCACTCTAGTTTGGAGGCTTTTAGTTTATGAGTAATCCTCCCCCGGATTCACTTGGCGTGCAAGAATTACGCTGCGAATTTTTGCAAAATCCCCTTGGCATTGATGTAGCCCGGCCTCGCCTTAGCTGGAAAGTGATTTCCGACCGGCGCGGAACGCTTCAGAGCGCCTACCAACTGCGGGTTACCGAGGACGAGACAGAATTATGGGACAGCGGAAAGGTCGTATCGGACCAATCCACCCTGGTCAGCTATGCCGGACCCGCCCTCCAATCCGGCCAGCGCTGCCAGTGGCAGGTCCGCGCCTGGGATAACGCCAACCGGGTTTCGGAATGGAGTGAACCGGCCTGGTGGGAGATGGGCTTATTGGAATCTTCCGACTGGCAAGCCCGCTGGATTGAGCCGGGCTGGGACGAAGACGCGACACAATATAACCCCAGCCCTTACCTTCGCACCGGCTTTACCCTCGACCGCCCTATTCTTTCGGCGCGGGTCTATGTTACCGCCCACGGCATCTACGAGCTATTTCTTAACGGGGAACGGGTCGGTGACGCCTACTACACTCCCGGCTACACCAGTTACGACCATCGCCTACAGTATCAGGCTTACGATGTGACCGGGCTTTTGCAGGACGGCGAAAATGCTATCGGGACCGCCCTGGGGGATGGCTGGTATCGCGGTGCGGTTAGCGGGGTCCATATCCGGAATCTTTACGGCAAAACCCTGGGGCTTTTATTACAACTCCGGGTGCGCTTCACCGATGGCACCGAGCAGTTGATACTTTCCGGCGAAGACTGGAAAGGCGCGACCGGGCCTATCCGCAAATCGGACCCCCAAATCGGAGAGATTTACGATGCGCGGCTGGAACAAACCGGCTGGAACAAACCGGGCTTTGATGACGGTGGGTGGCAAAACGTAAAGACAGCCGATTACAGCCTGGCAAACCTGGTCGCCACCAACGGCCCGGTCGTAAAACATAAAGAGCAGTTCAGGCCGGTGGCAATTTTCACCACCCCCAACGGAGAAACGGTGGTCGATATGGGCCAGAATCTTTCCGGGGTGGTCCGGCTAAAAGTTAGCGGCCCCGCCGGGACTGTCGTGAATCTGAAACATGGCGAGACGCTGGACAAAGACGGCAATTTCACGATAGCCCACCTGGGGTTGGAGGGAGTTTTGCCGGCACCGGACCAGGAGACAACCTATATTCTCAAAGGCGAGGGCGAGGAAATCTATACCCCCGCGTTTGTCACCCACGGTTTCCGCTATGTGCGGGTGAAAGGTTTTCCCGGCACCCCGACCCCCGACAACTTCACGGGCATTGCTATCTATTCGGACATGGCCGGAACCGGCACTTTCGTGAGTTCCAACCCGCTCCTGAACCAGTTACAGCACAATATTCTATGGAGCCAGAAAGGCAATTTCCTCGATATTCCAACCGATTGCCCTACCCGCGAACGGGCCGGGTGGACCGGCGACGCCGAGGTATTTATCGCGACCGGTTCTTACCTGATGGATACCGCCGGGTTTTTCACCAAGTGGATGAAAGATGTGGCAGCTGAGCAGGAACCGAACGGTCGGATGAAAAACATTGTCCCTACGCCGCAGAAAGGGTTGCCGCCCGGTATCGGAGATTTATTAAACCTGGTGGAAGGCGCGGCAGGCTGGGGCGATGCCGCCACGATTATCCCCTGGACACTCTACCAGGTCTACGGAGATACACGCATCCTGGAAGAACAATACCCCAGCATGCAAGCCTGGGTCGAGTACCAGCGAAAGCAAGCCCAGGAAAAGTATGCCCCCGGCAACTACACCCAGCTTAAATACCGGGAGCGAAAACCGCTCGAACACGAGCTTTACCTGTGGGATACCAACTTCCACTGGGGCGAATGGCTCGAACCAAACGACCCGATACCGCCCCTGCTCTTTGCCGGGGCCAACGAGGAGGCCGCCCCGATTATCAGCGTTCCCGAAGTGGCGACAGCCTTCTTCGCCTACTCGGCCCATCTCCTGGCCGAAACAGCCCGCGTACTGGGCAAGACCGAAGATGCAAAGGAATATTCGGACCTGGCCGACCGCGTCAAAGCGGCCTATGTCACCGAGTTCGTCGGGGAAGATGGCCGCATTTTACCGGAGAAACAGTCCAGCTATGTACGGGCCCTGGCTTTTGACTTGGTGCCCGAAAACCTGCGCCCGACCGTCGCCGGGCGATTGGCCGGGCTGGTCCGAGAAAGTGGCACTCACCTGGGGACCGGGTTTCTTTCGACCCCCTTCCTCTGCCAGGTCCTGGGGGCCAACGGTTATCTCGACCTCGCCTACGAGCTCCTTTTGCAGACAACCCTCCCCTCCTGGCTCTTTTCGGTCAAAAAAGGCGCGACGACCATCTGGGAAAGCTGGGACGGTATCACCGAGGAAGGTGTTCCCCAGAACTCTCTCAACCACTATTCGTATGGCGCCATCGGGAACTGGCTTTACCGGGTAGTGGCCGGACTCGCCCCGGCGGCCCCCGGCTACAAACATATCCGGTTCCAACCGCAACCGGGCGGGGGGTTGACCGAGGTCGCCGCCACCTACCAATCGCCTTACGGTGAAATCGCCTCCCGGTGGCAACGCGAAGATGGACGGTTTTTGCTCAACGTAACCGTCCCGGCCAACACCACCGCAACGGTTGTCCTTCCGGCCAGCCTGGGCCAACAGGTGAGCGAAAACGGGCGAGTCCTGGAAGGAGTCGAGGGAGTAACCGGGGTCAAACAAACCCAGGAAGCAACTATTATCGAAGTAGGGTCCGGCGCTTACAGCTTTAGCGTCGCCTGAAAAACCTTTTTACAACGGAGGTAAAGTTGACCATAACAGAAAACAAACCAGGTTCATCCGGGACCATTGCGCTGCCTCAATCCATGAAAGCGGTGGTCAATTACGGGCCGCGCGATTACCGGCTTGAAGAAGTGGCCGTCCCCGAAGTCGGGCCGGACGAGATATTAATCAAGGTCGAGTCGTGTGGGGTCTGCGCCAGCGATATAAAGTGCTACGAGGGCGCCAGCATGTTCTGGGGCGGTAACGGCAGCCCGCCCTATGTGAAAGGCCCGGTCATCCCCGGCCACGAATTTGTCGGCCATGTCGCAAAGCTGGGCGAAAGGGCAACCCAGACCCGCAACCTGCAAATCGGGGAACGGGTTATTGCCGAGCAAATCGTGCCCTGCTGGCAATGCCGCTACTGCAAACGCGGCCAGTACTGGATGTGCCAGGTCCACGATATTTTTGGTTTTCAAAATAACGTCAACGGAGGTTGGGCCCAATACATGAAATTCCCGGCGGCCTCGCTCATCCACAAAGTGCCCAACGACATCCCTGAAAGACTGGCCGTCCTTATTGAGCCGTTAAGCTGCTCTATCCACGCCGTCGAGCGGGGCCGGATTGAATTTGGCGATGTCGTGGTGCTGGCCGGGGCCGGTCCCCTGGGCCTGGGGATGATTGGAGCCGCCAAACGCAAGACCCCCAGCAAGTTGATTGTGCTGGATATGAACGACAAACGCCTGGCCCTCGCCAAACAGTTCGGGGCCGATATTGTGATGAACCCCGCCAAAGAGGACGTGGTAGGCAAAGTCCTGGAAATGACCGATGGCTACGGCTGCGACGTCTATATCGAGTCTACCGGGCACCCGGCCAGCGTCGGGCAGGGGCTCGCCATGATTCGAAAGTTGGGGCGGTTTGTCGAGTTTAGCGTCTTTAACCAACCGGCCTCGGTCGATTGGAGCATTATCGGGGACCGCAAGGAACTCGATATTTACGGGGCGCACCTCGGTCCCTACGCTTACCCCAAAGCGATTGAATTCCTCGATAAGGAACTCATCAGCATGCAGGGGGTGGTCACGCACGTGCTTCCCCTGGAAGATTTCCAGCATGCCCTCGATATGGTCCACGAAGGGCAGGAGTCAATCAAGGTGGTCCTCAAACCGGAATAATACGGGGAGTGGTTCCGCGATACCCTGCGGAGCCACTCCTTTTAGCAAGTAACACTAAAAAGCCGCCTGCCGAGGTTTTATCCACCCGGCAAGCGGCTTTTAATTAATACTACCAGACTAAGGGCCTAATCAAATTGCTCGTCGGCAACCCCGTGCGGCAGCAAGGCATCCGGCTCGATTCTATCCTGCGGGCGCTGGTAGCGGTTATCGGTAGAAATCCGCAACCGGTCGGAAGTCAGGTTAGGCAGGGCTTTGTGGATGCTATGCGAATGGAAGAAAAGGGCATCGCCCAGGCCAAAATCGGTGGTGTGCCAGGTGGCGGTGCTTTCGTCCACCGGTATACCGACCCCACCTACCGCGCCCTGGAACCTGGCGGTATGTTCGAGATAGCCGCCCCGGTGTGAACCGGGCATAATCGCCAGCCCACCCAACTCCACCGGACATTCGCCCAGGGGTATCCAGCAGGAATAAGTATCAACCGAGCCGCGAATATAGAAATAATCCTGGTGAGGCGGAGTGGTCGCGCCCTGGTTATTGGGGAAAGTCATCCGACCAATCCGGCGGGGATGGACCAGCACTTCTTCGGGAGCAATATCGAGCAGGATACCGGCAATCTTTAGCAGGTTGGGGTCGTTAGGAAAATCGTGAAAAACCGGGAGACGCAGCACTTTCCGGTAAACCGCGGAATAACCCGGATAGCCTTCCGAGGTCGGCTTCATGCCCGGCCTGACGATAGCATCCATCAGGTCCGTAGAGGGATCCAGCCAGCCATCGGCCATGCAGACTTCCAGGACCGCCCGGCGCACCTGCAAGATTTTTTCAGATGGCACCAACCCCCGGAAAAACAGATAGCTGTTCTCCTGGAACTGGCCGCGCAGTTCGGCAGCGCTCGCCTGGGGATCACTCTCAACAAACGGGAGATAATGGGTTTGTTTTTCGGCCAGGTTTATCATCTTTTCCTCCTCATTGCGGACCTTGCATTATCACTGACTTCGGGGTATTTTACCCTGGAACAATCACCGGATAGATTTAATTTGTAAAAAACATTTAGCAGTTTTCTTGTTATTCAAGCGTTCCATTCCTATAATAGACCCAATCACAAAATAAACCATAGCTAAAATGAAACAAAAGATGGATATTTCATCAAACAACAATACCACGCCAAAGCTGCCAGGCCTGGACCTTATGCCCCTAAAAGCGGCTCCCCAGCCCCTGAATTTACCCCCTGGGCCTCTTTCGCCCTGGCTGCGCCTGGCCCATATCCTCCGCACGGAACCTGCCGAAAGCATGGAGGTTGCCCGCAAACGCCGGATTTTAGATTTCGAACTGGTTTTACAATGCGAGGGTACGGCCTGGATCTGGGTGGAGGAGGCCGGGGGCAGCTTTGACGTAGGTCCGGGCTCGATTGTTTTTATCCCACCTGATTTTATCCACGCCTGGGCCAACACAACCGGGACACATATTGCGGTCCATTTTGATTTGCACTTTCAGCCGGAGATAAAGGCTTTCTTGAATTTAAGAATGCTAGGCAACCTCAGGATGCTGGACGAATTCGTAACCCGGCAACCGGCTGAACTGATTCCTTCTTTCAGTCTGGGGCAAAACACCGGGAGCGGATTGGTCCTGCCCCTTGTTACACCCTTGCACCAACCCCACCTGATGCGAGAAAAACTTGAAAAATTGGTTCAAATTTACCAGACCCAGGCCCAATTCGACTTCCCTGCCCAGCTAATCGCTAACGAGGTACTTTGCGGGGCCCTGACCGCCATCGCTGGGGAGGCAGCTTCCAGCGGGTTTGCTGCCAGTAATCAGCCAGAGACCGAACAACACATTTTGGCGCTCCTGGCTGAACTGGCCGTTTCGAACCAGTCTCACTATACCAGCGCCGACCTGGCTGAAAAATGTGGTATGAGCCAGACCACTTTCCGGCAGGCCTTTTACAAAGTTACCGGGCGCAACCCTCACCAATACTTCGAGCAGTTGCGGATAGAACGAGCCGCCCAATTACTGTTGCAGACCGAAAGAAGTATTAATTCTATTGCCAGGGCCGAGGGCTACGACGATCCCTATCATTTCAGCCGGGTCTTCAAGCGGGTGATGGGCGCCTCGCCTTACCGGTTCCGGCAAAAAGGTTATAGTCCCGATTTCCAACAGGAAGAGCCGTAGCCCGGCCTCGAATAAATAGTTATGTAAACTTGATGCCCTGGCAATTCAAACCGGGTTGTTAGAAACTTCTCGCAGCAACAACAGAATATCTTTGATGTCGTTAAAGGGTTTAACGGTCAATCTATTATTACAATCTCGATTTCAAAAGATTCCTCGATAGTACCTACCCCGGTAAGTGACCGGATGCTTTGGGAAAGCGCGATTTTTAGTAAAGATAGTTCACTCTGCCCGAAGACCGGGGCCGGACCATTCATTGCGCCGGTATTTTCCAATCCGACGCGCACCTTTCCTTCCGCCAGGGACATACGCCATTTTAGCTGCGCCAGTATTTTAGCCAGTTCCGGCTGTTTGAAACGGTTTTCTAAAGCCGCCAGGACTTGCGTCTGAAGGGTGAAGACGGTCTGGTCGCGGTTAAAAAAGTCCACGAACGAAACCTGGTTGCTGGTGGCTTGTTGGCCTGGATAATCTTCGGTGCCAGCCAGGTCACTCTGAGCAGTTGCTACGGACTTGTCGTCGCTATAGATTGGGGAACCATTCCGGCGGACCGCTTGTTTAGGGAACCGGGAACCTGAAAATTTAGAGATACCGGTTCCCGGAACTTTAAAGCTGGGTAGATTTTCCAAATCAGGAAGGGCCGGCTGAAAAGGCGTGGTTAGGTTTGCCGTTCCCTGCTGGTTCAGGTGAGCCGACAACGACCGGTGAAAAAAGCCAATTGGGTTTTTGGTGCATTTGCCGTTTGTCCAGGCTTTTAGGGTATGATGGTAAATTCTCTTGAGGCTGTTAAGGTCAAGCTGCGAAGCCGTCGCGAACTTTAAGGCCTCCCGTTTGTCGAGGGTAACCAACCCCTCCGGGCTGGTGTAACCTGGAAAAGACGCTACTTCAACCAGGAAAGTCAGCTTTTCCTCGACAGTTCCCGGCTCAACCGGACCTTCATGCCCATGATTTTTTTTATTCAGATCTTGATTACTCATGGGTTTATTATTCTTATTCTGAATTAAATTATAATTTTGTTCATGAGTCATGACTTCCGGTTCCGAGTTCATTTGGGTTCCCAGGGGTTGGGTATTTATCGATTCCGGTTCCGCTGCCGGTTCCCGCTCACCTATAGCCTCGCAGGGGTCGAAAGTTGGCAAGGTTTGGCCTAACGGGACCGCTAACCGGTAGCACCGTTTTGCGGTTCCCGCCGAAGTTTGCGCGTGTGTCAGTAAAAGCCCGGTTTTCTCCAATTCTTTTATACAGGCGCTCAAGGTAGCTTTTCGCATTTTAAGGGTTTTGCTCCATTGTTCGAGTGGCAAATACATGCTCGGACCGAACCCTTTTTCTTCGAAGTTTGCTATAAATTTGGGGTAGTTGCACCATGCTAACAGGGAGCCAAGGGTTAAGACTGCGGTGTCACTCAGTGTGTTAAAAGCCGCGTGTTTTTCTATCAAATCTAGTGCAGCCCGGTAGTATGGAGAGGATTTCAGTTCGAATGAGGTCGCCCGGTCCAGGGCGGCCTTCAAGTTGACCGCCTCTTTCTCTCTGGTGGATTTAACCGGTACAAACTTTAGCAGGCGTTTTTCCATAGTTTGGCTGCTAAGTTCAGTGGTAATGGCCTTGTTATCAGGGTGAGTGTTGGTGGCAACAGAGTAATTCGGGATATTTGCAGAACGGTTAGCGGTGGCTGGAACCAAAAAGGTTGCCAATTCTTCGGGTTCCGGCCAGGAACCGGTCCGGGCATGGTAGAAGTGAAGCCATTGCAATAAGACCTTAAAAGGTGGTAACGCCAACCCGCCATCTTCCCGGCTAACGGGTTCTTCTATTTCAGAAGCCTCCACAAGCTGTTTTTCTTTTGATTCTATAAACTTTGCTTTTGGGTACCCCGGAATGTTTGCCCTGCTGAGTGTCATATAGTTTCCCTGCATGATTGCCGGTAGCCGGTAAAATTACCGGAAAGGAGCGTTGGATAGGGAACCCGTTAATTAGTCGCAGATGAACCAGGCATAGAATTAGGACCTGGAATTCACCTCTACGATTATATAAAACCGCATATTCCTAATTCCTGATGACTATATGGCTTAACATGATTAATTTATTAGGGAGGAATTCGAGGGGTTTTTGAGGCTAAAAAAATTGGTTGGTTGCATGTATAATCCCGACTCTTGCTTTAGATAATCCCGACATGCGTTGAAGATAATCCCGACATACTCTCAAAGCAGGAATATTTGGCGGCTTTTAAGTGATTTTGATTCCTAAAGTTGCAACGATAATCCCGACTCCGGGAATATCAGGAATAAAATATGCCTGGTTGCAACGATAGTACCGACTTGCAGTCATTTTCAGGAATATCATGCCATATTCCATTGCAACGATAATCCCGACTCCCGGTAATCTTAGGAATATTCTTGGAATCAGGCTTAACTTTAGCAGGAAAACCAGCCTCAAATTAGGGGTTTACACCTGGGAATCATGCTAAATCACCGGGAATAACGATTCCAAAACGCTAGAATTAGCCAATAAAAGATGCAGGAATATTATCAATTACCCGCGAGAACTTTACATAAAATGACAATGAATAATCATTTGCTGGCTGACATTTCAGAGTCAGGAAAACTTGGTAGTGAGTATTATGTCAATTTAGAGGTAAAAACCCAGGAATCAGTGTAGCAAGGATAATCCCGACTTGTAGTAATTTTTAGGAATATTTTATTTGGAGACGAGCCATTCCTTTATCCTTTCGAGTAGTTGCTCGGAGGGTTTGGCAACACCCGATTCCAGCTTACTCAGAAAACCCTGCCCGCAACCGAGCTCAACGGCGCAGTCCCGCTGCGAAATACCAAGCTTTTTCCGTTTATCTTTAAGCTGCTGGATAATATTCTCGGCCCGCTCGGCCTGGGGAAGTCTACGGTTGGTCGCCGTTTCCTGGTGTCTTTCCAACGACCGGTAACTTTCAGCTATAGAAGCCGGGGGCTCGATTAAAAGGGTCGCTTCCCTCCAGTTCTGGATCCAGCCGGGCCGTCCGCCCATTTCCTCGTCCCAGCGCTCATACTGCCAGGAAGCTATCAGCTTGTCTTCCTGGAGACAGTCCAGGGCCTTTTCCAGCCGGTTTCGGATAAGGTGAGGTCGCTGGGGGCCGTTTTCCTCTCCGACCACTTCCAGGAGGGTGTTGACCCGGTACGGGCGGCTGTAGCCGGTCCGGCTGGCCTGTATACGCCATTGCCAGCTCAGGTAGCGGGCCAAGCGTTTTTCCCACTTCTGACGGTAGGGGTCGTACTGGACCGCCTTGGCCGACATTATAGCGGTCTGCCGCCCCGGACCCAGCAGAAAATGTGCAAACAAGTCGCCCGGACGGTACTTGAACTGCTCGACCTCCATATAGCCGTCCATGTTTAGCTGACCCAGGCGGTCGGTGACGACAAACGCCCGGCTTTCAATTTGTTTGGTGACCGGTTGTCTTTTGCGGCCCTGGCTCTTTCGCATGGTCGAATTAGCGCGTCCTGACCCTGTCTTATCGCTTTCCTCGTAAATTTCAATCTGGCCCATTTTTAACCAGATGCTCTGGATATGCGAAAGCGCCCTCAACATTTCCAGGCGCTGTTCCTGTTTGTAGCCACCGCGCCGTCCTGAGCCGCTCTGGTTCTTCTTGAGGCCGCGCATTTCGAGGAATTCGTCTATGTGGGCTACGGCGGCGTCTTCGGGCCGCTTGGCCTGTTCAAGCCAGAAGTGGCACAACAAATCCAGGGCGTCGGCGTCGAGGTCCGAGAGTTCCTCGCGCTGTTTCCACATCACCTGGACCCAGCGTTCGGTCTCCTTGGGAGGCAAAAGCGGCTCGTTTTCAATTACCGGAGGCACTAACTGGGCGTGACCGTTAGCCCCACCTTTGCTCAGCCGGGCGGTCGGCCAGGGGCTATCATCCATCGCTTTAAAGGTATTCAAGGCTAAAGCCTCGCGGGTAGCCTGGTAGAAGGCCGCACTCAACACCTGGAGTATTTCGCTGGTCTGGCCGGTCTGGGGCAGCAGCTTTTTGGTTTTTCCGGTCACCGGACCCACTGCGCCTGTCCCAGTGCCGAGCAATTCCTGGTTATCCAGCAGGATTGAAACAAGCTTATCTATAACAGCCTCGCGGTCCTGGGTCTGCGGCTGAAGCTCAATCTCACTTTCCTCGAAGACAGGTTCAGCGCTCTCCGGTTGCTCGTTCTCCGGCTCAGTTTCAAAGTCATCAAGGTCAGTATCAAAGGGCGGATAAGTATAAGAGGGAGAAGTCGGTTCCTCTCCATAGCTGACGCGGGCTTCCAGCGTTCTTCTAACGTCGGTAAATAACTCCCTGGTAAATTTTACTCGCTCGGTGTTTTGCGGCTGGTTCAGTTCTTCTAACTCGGTCTCAAGGAAAATATTCAGTAGCCCCTTTTTCAGTTTGTCTCTGAACTGGGGAGCCGTTACCGAAACCGCTTCGCCTGGCTGTTCCTCGGTTAGCAAGTGGGTAAGCTGGTCCAGTTTGGCAAAGAGATTATCCAGGACGGCCTGTTGGGGTGGATTTTCTTCTTCACCCTCTATTTCGGCAGTCTGTTCATCGGCCTTTTTAGAAATTAGCTTTTCCGGCACTTTTGTCCCCCTGGAGCTTGTCATACCGTCATTCCCTTTACTCTTGGTTTGCCTGGAAGAATTCCCGTTAGACTCCGGTTGCGCCCCGGAATAAGGACTATCGGCAGTCCCGGTGTTCTGATAAAGTCGTGGCGCTGTTAATTGTTTGCCAGCGATTATACCAGACTCTGGCCGTTTTATTTTGCCAACTCGTCACTACTCTTTCTTATAATATCGCGCTTTGCTTTATTATTGGCGGACCGCCAGGTATTGGCCTGTAAGCTTTAAGAAGTAACACCAGCCATGTTATCTCAGCCCCACTTAATAACAATTATTATATCCTACCGAGGTAGGGAAGCCGGGGACAGCAGGGACCAACGCCTTCTTTAAAAATCCCCTTACTATTCTTCCCGGTAAATGTTCCACGTAAAACAATTTTTCACAACTATTAAAGACTAAAATTGGTGGAAAAGTCGTAAACTATGGCAACTCCAAAAGCCGGAAATCCGCCGGGCCGGGTGAAAATGTAGTATTATTAGGCATACAGTGTTTTGGCTCCATACACATCTTAGGAGAATTGAATGCACAAGTTAGCTCTGGCTATCCAGAAAGGTGGCACCGCCAAGACTACCAGCACCCTTTGCCTGGGAGGAGCTTTAACGCTGCTTGGTCACAGGGTTTTGCTGATTGACCTGGATCCCCAGGCCAACCTTACCGGTTCGTTGATTGATAAAACCGCCCTGGAAGACCGCCCTACTATCCATACCGTCCTGACCGAGGATAATGTCAGGCTGGCCGATACAATCCTGGCTACCGATTGCGGGATTGACCTGGTTCCTTCGAGCATGCGGCTGGCGCTGGCGGAGATGGCCCTGATTACCGCTTACAACCGGGAGCGCCGCCTGGTAAACGCCCTGGACGAGCTTGAGGAAACCGCCGCCCAGAGCGGGGAGGGGGAACTGCTTTATGATTTCGTGCTGATAGATTGCCCGCCCTCGCTGGGTATCCTGACGGTTAACGCCCTGGCCGCCGCCGATTACGTGATTGTGCCGTTGCAGACCGGGCAATACGCCCTGGAAGGGTTAAACGACTTCCTAACTACCATCAGCGGGATTAAACGGGGCAAAATCAACCCCCATCTCGAACTGCTTGGCATCCTGTTGACGCTGGTGGGGAATAACCGGGTCAGCCGGGACGTGGCGGCGAACGTCCGGGAGTTGATGGGTAACAAAGTGTTTAAGACCCAAATCTCGAACCGGGCTATCCTGGCCGAAACCGGAATGAAGGGGCCTATCCAGGCTTACGCGCCGAATTCGGAATCGGCCCAGGAATATAGTAATCTGGCGCAGGAGGTAGTGAACCTTGTCTCAAAATAATAAACGGCTCCCTTCGCTTTCGAAAGGTAAGACCGGCGGAACCGGTATCAGCCGGGGTGGCAACTCGGTTGTCCTCGAAATGCTGGCGAGCAAAATGGCCGACCTGGACCGCCAGCCCAACGAGGAAGCTTTTATCGTGCCTCTTAAAAGCCTTGAAGCTAACGCCGCTCAGCCCCGCCAGTTTCACGATGACGAGCGCGACCAGGAACTGGCCGAGGACATCCAGGCGCGAGGCATTTTGCAACCGATTCTGGTGCGACCCCTGAAAAGTGGGCTCTACCAGATTGTGGCAGGGGAGCGGCGCTACCGGGCGGCGACCCTGGCCGGACTCCAGGAAGTGCCGGTTGTCATAAAAGATTATAACGATGAACAGGCCCGTTACGCCTCTCTGGTCGAGAATTTGCAGCGGCAAGACCTCGACCCCCTGGATGAAGGGCGTTTTTACGATATTTTGAACGTGCAGGAAAATATCAGTATCCGGGACATTGCGGCCTTTATTCACCGGTCCCATTTCTATGTGCAGGACCGCCTAAACCGGTACCGTGAGCAGCAAGTCGTATCCCAATCTCCTTCAGCCGGAGATGTTGCCGCTACCACTATAGGTAGTGAAAAAAGTAACGAGCGGAATGAAAAATTCCAGAAGTTACAAAAATCACAATCAAGGGCAGTATCACCGGTCAAGAATATCAATCGTTTCAGAGATTTCCTGGCGGACACACAGGGGCGTTTGGAGGACTTGAAAAAAGAAGAAAAGCACCGGTTGGCCGAACAACTCCGGGAATTGCGCCAGCAGATGGAAGTGGTTGAAAACGCGCTTTTAAAGGGTGCCGGTGGTAAAGAATAGGGTAGGTGGGTGATTGACCGGCTTAAATTTGTAGCTGATTTAGCTTTGAAAATAACAAATTTCAAAGCCCCACAAAAGTATAGATTATGAATGAGTGAAACCGGGGAGTTTACTTCTTTCCGGTTTTTGTTTACACCCATCTGCGTGAGTATTGTGAATTTAATAACAAGTGGAATAAAAAATTACATAAGTTATAAAATTCACAATCGTCATGCCATGTTCTTTATTCCTGGTGAAATGTGAAGTTTCGAAATTGTTGAGAAAAACTTAGAAAATAAAACTGGTTTGGTATCCTAAGATTGTATCAGATCGGAAAAACTTCTTCAACCAGAAGGTACATATCCCTTTTGGTTTGTTTGTAATTTTAATAAATAATAAGCTAAGGTCTGGAATTTATAACCCTGGTCTTACCAGGCTAACCCGCTTTGTCCCTTTCATCCGGCGAAAAGAAAGACCTTTAGCAATTGAATCAAGCAAGGCTTTTTCATCCTCGACCAGGACCCCGCTTAAAACGTGGACACCGAATTCAAACATCAGGGGCGAGAGGGGAGTGGATGGCCCCAGGACGATAACTTTCGCGTTAGGGTTTGCCAGGGCCAGGTAATCGTGCAAAGAGTGATTTAGGAGGGAACTACCGGTAACCGCCAGGATGGCGGCCTGGGGTATGATTTCGGGAGCCTGCCTAAAGCCGTACTCGCCCGGTTGCGGTTCGAGTTCAAAGACCCACAACTTGCGGACCACCTGTTCAAGCTCGTCTATAAAAGGGAAGCGCCCGACCAGGGCCACCTGCCGGTCCCGCCCTTCCTCGACCAGCCAGTCCCCCGCATCAATCGGGCTGAGCAGAGTCGGGTCGGGTTGAAGTAGGGCGTTGAGAGTTGCCAGTCCCGCGGATACTTTTACCCTTTCCGAATTCAGTGCATGCTGGCTAAATGCGCTGGCTTCGGGAAGGTCTAGCCTGTTAAAGCCGGGCTGTAAAAAACCGACCTCTGAAGGAACCCCGCCGGGAAGCACCGCCAGTCCAATTCGGCGTTCCCCATCGGTGTTCTCAATAAAAGAAGCGGTAAAAGTAGGTCCAAGATACAACTGGCTGACCCGCCAGCCGGAAGGTAAATTTTCCAGCAAGCGGGTCAAAATCGGGTCCGTTTGATTGGTCGGGTTAGTGGGCATCGGTCAGGTGCAGGTAACTCTGGGGCGCTTTGTCAAAGGCCAGTTTGCAACCGGCGGCGCAGAAATAATAAAGCCGTCCCTCATACTCGCTCATGTAATGAGCCGTGGCTATATCGACAGTCATGCCGCAGACCGGGTCAATCGCCTCGCCGCTGGGGGTTGCCTTTTGCAAGAATTTCTCCGGTGACTCGGAAAACTCCTTCAGACAACCTTTACAGCAGAAGTAGTAGGTAGTGCCATTATACTCCAATTTGTTTCGGGCGCTCTCGATTTTGACCTCCATCCCGCAAACCGGGTCAAGCGCCTTCTCAACCGGCAAAGTTGCCACCGGTTGGGCCTGGACCTGGGCCGGGTTAAAGAGTTCGAGGGTTTTGCGTAGTGAATTGGCCGGTTTGGCCGCCCCGCCCTGGATGCCCTTGCGCCGGGTTTGGACGATTTCGGCCAGGATGCTCAGGGCAATTTCGTCCCCCTGCAAAGCCTGGATATTCAGACCTGCCGGGTATTTCAGACGCCGAATGGCGGTCTCCGGAAGCCCCTGGCTTTGCAGGTACTCGATTACCGAGGCCGCCCGCTTTTTGCTGCTGACCAAACCGACATACTCGGCCCCGGTTGATAGCGCCTGGACCAGGGCCGCTTCGTCGTAGTTGCCGTGACTGGCGACTACGATATAGGTCAAAGGTGTTACTTTGGCCGGGATTTCCTTGAGGTCGGTCACGACCTCGTCGGCTTCCGGCAAATTCTCACCTTTATTATCAGGGTCAACCGCCACGACATAGTAATCCATGGACTTACCGAGCCGGACCAGCGCCTGGGCGATTTGCAGGCTGCCAATCACCATCAGGCGCGGGGTCGGCAGTTGCGGCTCGATATATATTTCCAGCGTCCCGCCGCTAAAACAGGTCATCAGCAGGTCCATCACCCCATCCTGGCGCTGGTTTTCGCCGGGATTGGTGCTGAGCCTGACCAGGCGCGGTTCGCCGTCGCCTATTGCTTTGAGGGCTTCCTTGATGACGGTCGGCTGGGCGCAACTGCCGCCAATCCAGCCGTAAAGGGTGCCTTCCGGCGTGATAATAGCCTTGTCGCCCGGTTTGGCCGAGGTCGGTTTTTCGGCCCGGACCACTACCGCCGTCGCGAAAGGCACCCCCTGGTTGGATAGCTCATTAGCCTTGGAATAAAACTCGCTCATCCCGGTTAATCCTCGTCAATGCCGTTATCCCTCAGAATCTTCCAGATTTTTGGTGGGGTAATCGGGATTTCCAGGTGGCGCACGCCTAGGTGCCAGAGCGCGTCCACGACGGCGTTTGCGATTGCAGGCGGTGCCCCGACGGTTGGCGACTCACCGACCCCCTTCGCCCCAATCGGATGATGCGGCGACGGCGTCACGGTCTTGCCCAGTTCCCATTTAGGGGTTTCCATCGAGGTCGGCAGCAGGTAATCCATGAAAGTACCCGAAAGGTTCTGGCCGTTCTCGTCATAGACAATTTCCTCAAAGAGGGCCGGGGCCAGTCCCATGGTCAGGCCGCCATGGATCTGGCCTTCCACAATAAGCGGGTTGATGATATTGCCGCAGTCGTCCACCGCCACGAAACGCCGGACTTTAACCTCGCCGGTGCCTTTATCAATATCGACCACGCAGATATAGCTCCCGAAGGGGAAAGTCAGGTTGGGTGGGTCGTAATAGTTTACCGCTTCCATACCGGCCTCCATCCCCTGCGGGAAATTGGTGTAAGCGGCGAAGGCTATCTCCTGGATGGTCTTGGCGCGGGTGGGACTGCCCTTGACCATGAACTTGTTGACGTCCCATTCCAGGTCTTCCTCGTTGGCTTCCAAAAGATAGGCCGCGATTTTACGGGCTTTATCCCGGATTTTGCGGGCTGCTACCGCTGCTGCCGCCCCGGCGGTTGGCGTCGAGCGGCTGGCGTATGTCCCCAGGCCGTAAGGGGCGGTATCGGTGTCGCCATGTTCGACCGTGATGGCGCTGGCGGGGAGCCCGAGTTCTTCCGCGACAATCTGGGCGAAGGTTGTTTCGTGGCCCTGGCCCTGGGTCTGGACGCCGATGCGGACAATCGCGCTTCCGGTCGGGTGGATTCGGATTTCGCAACTGTCGAACATCTTGATACCGAGAATATCGAAGTCTTTGGACGGCCCGGCCCCGACGATTTCGGTAAAGCTGGAAATGCCGATGCCCATCAGTTCGCCGCGCTGGCGTTTTTCGGCCTGCTCCTTGCGCAAGTCTTCATAGCCGATAAGGTCCATCGCCAGCCGTAAAGCCCGGTGATAGTCGCCGCTGTCATAATCCCAACCGGTCGGCGAGTGATAGGGGAACTGCTCCTTCTTGATGAAGTTTTTCATGCGAAATTCCGCCGGGTCCTGGCCCAGGTCGTGCGCCATAATATCGGTCATGCGCTCAATCATGTGGACCGCCTCGGTCACGCGGAAAGAGCAGCGATAGGCCACGCCTCCCGGCGGTTTGGTGGTATAGGCGGCGTCTACCTCGAAGTGGGCCGCTTCCATGTCGTATGACCCGGTGCCGATGCTGTAGAGACCCGCCGGGAATTTGGATGGGTTGGCGGCGGCATCGGCAGCGCCATCGTCGGCTAGCGTCTTGACCCGCAGCCCCGTGATTTTGCCGTTAGCGTCGGCCGCAAGCTCGGCGTCGATATGGTAATCGCGGGCGAAACTGTCAGCCTGCAAATTTTCGCTGCGGTCCTCAATCCACTTGACCGGCTTACCTGTCACCAGGCTGGCGACAATCGTACAGACATAGCCGGGATAGACCGGCACCTTTCCGCCAAAACCGCCGCCGATGTCGGGCGAAATCACCCGGATTTTATGCTCCGGGATGCCGCTGACCAGCGAAACGACCGTTCGGTGGGCGTGGGGAGCCTGGGAGGTCATGTAGATGGTCATGTGCTCGTTGATTTTGTCCCAGTCGGCGACCATGCCGCAGGTTTCAATCGAGGAGACGTGGATGCGCGGGATGTGCATTTTCTGTTTGACCACTTTAGAGGAGCGGGAGAAAACCTCGTCCGTGGCGTCTTTGTTGCCGGTCTCCCAGTGCCAGACGTGGTTGCTCTTTTTCTCTTTGTCCTCGCGTACGATGACCTCGTCTTTAAGGGCTTGGAAGGGGTCGACTACCGCCGGGAGTGGTTCGTAATCCACTTTGACCAGTTCGACTGCGTCGGCGGCGATATAGCGCGAGGTCGCCACCACCGCGCAGACCTCCTGGGCGTAGTAGACCACCTTCTCAATCGGCAGCACCATCTGGGTATCCGACATGAGTGTCGGCATCATGTGGAGGTTGCCCGCCGCCTTTAAGTCCTGCCCGGTAATGACCGCCAGGACGCCGGGCAAGGCCAGGGCCGCGCTGGCGTCTATATTCAAAATTTTGGCATGGGCGTGAGGGCTGCGGACAATATCCAGGTAAAGCATGCCCGGCAACTTGATGTCGTCCACGTAATGCCCGGCCCCCTGGATAAAGCGAGGGTCTTCTTTGCGTTTCATGCGGTGGCCCATGCCGCAAACGTCGGCGGGCGTGGTAATTCTTACATCTTTGTCAGATTCGGTAATGCTCACGCGACCACCTCCTTTGTCTCGCTCGGCTGCGCGGCCTGGGCCTGTATTTTATTGGCGGCGTACTGGATGGCTTCCACTATCTTGACATAGCCGGTGCAGCGGCAGAGGTTGCCGGAGATGGCCCAGCGAATTTCTTCTTCGGTCGGCTGGGGATTTTCCTTCAAGAAGGCGTTGGCGCACATAATCATGCCGGGGGTGCAGTAGCCGCATTGTAACCCGTGTTTCTCCCAGAAACCTTCCTGGAGCGGGTGCAGCCCATTTTGAGCCATCCCCTCGATGGTTTCGATAGATCGGCCATCGGCCTGGACCGCGAAAATTGTGCAGCTTTTGACCGCCTTGCCGTCCATATTGATAGTACAAGCGCCGCAACTGGTGGTGTCGCACCCGATGTGGGTGCCGGTGAGGTTCAAATCTTCTCGGATGAAATGGACCAGGAGCAGGCGCGGTTCGACTTCGCGGGATACTTCTTGCCCGTTGACAGTGAGTTTTACAGTTCTGCCCATTCAAAAACCTCCATTGGTCTTAAGGTATTCGGTTGTGTTTTGGCCCTTATTCGCTCAGGTTAAAGGCCCTTCTCTTCTTCGTTCTTTAATCCTTTAAGGTGGCGGTTAGGCCCCGACCCGCTCGACCGCTTTACGGATGGCGCGTTTGGTGACAATCCGCACCATGTCGCGTTTGTATTCCTCCGAGCCGCGCAGGTCGCTCCAGGGTTCGCACTCGGCGGCGGCGGCTTGCCCGGCCTTTTCGAGAATATCTCCGGTGGGGGCATTTCCAATCAAAGCGGCCTCGGCGTTTTTCGCCCGCATCGGTGCGCCCGCAACATTGGTCAGTCCAATCCGGGCGGCGGTAACGGTGCCGTTTTCGACGGTCAACTGGATGGCAACTCCGACCACGGCATAATCTCCGACTTTGCGCTCGATTTTAAGATAAGCGCCGCCGCTGCCCGGACCCGGCTTGGGAAGCCGAATTTCTTTTAAAATCTGGTCTTTAGCAAGGCTGGTTTCGAACAAACCGAGAAAGAAATCGTCAATGCCGATGATAGTGTCACCGTCGGGGCCTTCCGCAACCAGTGTGGCGTCATAGGCTAGCATGGTGGCCGGGTGGTCGTTAGCAGGGTCGGCGTGGGCCAGGTTGCCCCCCACCGTCGCCATATTGCGGACCAGGGGGTCGGCAATAACTTTTGCAGTATCGGCTAACAGGGGGTATCTCTGGCTGATTAAGGCTGATTTCTCAAGAGAGGCTTCCCTGGTCATCGCGCCAATCGCCAGGTAGTCGTCCAATTCCCGGATATAGTCAAGCCCTTCAATTCGGTTGATGTCGACCAGGATTTCGGGCTGGGCCAGTCGGAAACGCATGGCCGGGATGAGGCTTTGGCCTCCGGCCAGAATTTTCGCATCTTCGCCGTACCGGTCTAAAAGCCCAATCGCTTCTTTGACCGAAGACGGCGCAAAATACTCAAATTTTCCAGGTATCATAAAGCATCCTTGCCTTTCTGGGACGTTGTCCTGGTTATTTAATTGTGGAGTTAACAGTAAACTAAGTTATTAACGAATCCGCTCGTGAATTCTGAATATAATTGAGTGAATGTATGCGTTGGTTGAATTTATGATACCACAATTATAGAAGGTAGCAAGCTATTACAGCCTGAGTGTCGGATTAGAAAAGGATAAAACTAAACACTAAAACTAAATTTGCGGTTGAATTTGACGGCGCCCCTAGGGGCTGTTAAATTGGTGGTAGTTCACCGGGCTTTGCGGTAGCCCTTTTTATTTTACCGTTTCTGCTAAAAATTCTTTCCGGGGGCGGGTTCTGCTCATATCCGCCGGAGCATTGTTTATTTTTGCAAAATTGAATTGAATGGATTGGAGAAGGGGAAATGCGAATCGCGATTGGTGGTATTCTCCACGAGACCAGCACTTTTTCGAACGTCTCAACGACCCTGGCCGATTTCATGCGGACTGCTTCCGAAGGCCAGGAAATCATTCACAACTATGCCGGGACTAAGTCGGCGGTGGGCGGCTATATTGACGCGGCCCGCGATTTCCAGTTCGAAGTCGTGCCGACCTTCCACGCCGAGACCGCTCCCAGCGGCCTCGTCACCGGGGAAGCCTTGATTGGCCTGACCGGCCAGCTTATCCAGGGTATCAAAGCGGCCCGGCAAAGCGGTCCCCTGGACGGTATCCTGCTCGACCTCCACGGCGCAATGGTCTCCGAGATAGATTACGACGCGGAAAGCTATATCCTCCGGGCGGTCCGCAAGGCCGTAGGGCCGGACTTGCCCATAATCGTCGAGCTTGACTTGCACGGCAACATCACCCCCGAAATGGTCAGCCTGGCGACGGTTTGTGTGGCCTATGACGAATACCCTCACGTTGATATGTACGAACGCGGCTACGAGTCGGGCCTGCTAATGACCAGAATCGTACGCGGCGGGGTCAAACCGACTGCCGCCATCGTCAACATTCCGCTCCTGGCGGGTATCCAGCGCGAGTTTACCTACGCCGAACCGATGCTGACGGTCAAACACCTGGCCCGCGATATTGAAAACGAGCGCGGCATCCTGAACGTGAGCTATTTGCCCGGCTTCTGTTTTTCGGATATTCCCCAGACCAATTTTGCCGTTATTGTAACCTCGGACAACAACCAGGCCCAGGCCCAGGCCGCCGCCAATCGCCTGGCAAATTATATCTGGGACCACCGCCAGGATTTCGTGGTCCGTCCCTGGACCATTGACGCCGCTATCGAACACGCCATGCAAGCCCCCGAAGGTCCGATAGTCCTGGCTGACATCGGCGACAATCCGGGCGCGGGTACGCCCGCCGATGGCACTATCATGCTGGAAGCCCTGCTCCGGCACGGCGCTACCAGGGCCGTTATTGCCCCGATTAACGACCCCCAGGCGGTCCAGCTTGCTATTCAGGCCGGGGAAGGCAGCACTATCACGCTCGACCTGGGCGGCAAGACCGACCGTTTTCACGGCGACCCTCTGCGCGTGACGGCCAGAGTAATCCGCCTGACCAATGGCGAGTTCGTCCACACCGGGCCGATGGGTACGGGCGTCCTTTCGAAGATGGGGCCAAGCGCGGTCCTGGAAGTGCAGGGCGACAACGGGTCCAGGGTGACGGTCCTGACCAGCACCTACCGCCACCAACCCCTCGACCTGGCAATGCTTCAAAGCCAGGGTATCGAGCCGAGCGAGCAGCAAATCGTGGTGGTCAAGTCGTCGGTCCACTACCGGGCCGCCTTTACCCCGATTGCTAAAGAAATAATCGAGGTGGACACTCCCGGTATTTCCAACCCGGCTTTCGACCGGCTCGAATTTAACAATCTCAAGCGGCCAATTTACCCGCTTGACCCCTCCATGGTTTGGGCCCCCGGCCAGGGCTCGTAATTAGGCTCGTAGGGAATTAGCCGCCAATATAAAAAAGGACAGGTAAAGAGAAAACAATGACAATGAAGCCAGTGGCGGGACAGGTCGCGGTCGTTACCGGGGCCGGGCAGGGTATCGGGCGGGCCATCGCCTTGCGCTTGGCCCAGGATGGCAGGCGGGTGGTGGTAGTGGATAACCGCCCCGACCCGGCCCAGGCCGTTGCCACCGAAATTACCCAGGCGGGCGGGGAAGCCCTGGCTTTCACCGCCGACGTGACCAGCGCCGCCGACCGCCAGCGCCTGTTCGATACGGTCTGGTCTACCTATGGACAACTCGATGTGCTGGTCAATAACGCCGCCATCCAGCGGATTGCCCTGCCCCTTGATGTCACCGAAGAACACTATGATACCGTCATGAATGTCAATGCCAGGGCCGTCTTCTTTTGCTGCCAGGCGGCATTGCGGCTGATGCTCCGGCAAAAGAGCGGGCGGATAATCAATATCGCTTCGGCGGCGGGCAAAAGTTCCAGCACCATCTATCACCCGGTTTACAACGTCAGCAAGACCGCGGTCATTTCCATTACTAAAACCTTTGCTCACGCCGTTGCTTCTGAAGGTATCCTGGTAAACGCGATCTGTCCCGGTATCGTGATAACGCCGATGCAGGACTTGCTCGACAACGAGATTTCCCGGATTACCGGTAAGGAACCGGCCCAGGTGCGCCGGGAGCGTCTCGAAAAAGTTCCGCTGGGACGAGCCGAGCAGCCTGAAGACGTGGCCGGGGTGGTGTCGTTCCTGGCCGGACCGGACGCCAGCTACATGACCGGGCAGGCTATAAACGTAACAGGCGGGATGATTACTTACTAAATCTTTCCGGTTTGTTCCGGGGAACTTAGTCTCATCCCGCCTCAGGGTTCCGGCCCGGCTTTTATAAAAGCCGGGCCGGATTTTTATTTTTTAGGGGTGCTCAGGCCGGTAGAGTGGCCGACTGCGGCACTTTCATCAGGCGATAGCCCAGGCCGCGCTCCGTCAAAATCAGGCGAGGCCGTTCCGGGTTATCTTCAAGTTTTTTGCGTAACCGGCTTACATAGGTCTTTAAGTAATCGAGCTGGTCGCGGTATTCCGGTCCCCAGACCTTATCCAACAGATTTTCGAAGGTCAGGACGTGCCCGGCGTTACGGGCCAGCAAGAATAACAGGTTGTATTCGGTCGGCGTCATTTTGACAGGCTGGCCGTTTTTCGTTACTTCCCGGTTATCAAAATTGATTGTCAGGTCGCCGCTAACAAACGAGGGCGAGATGTTGGCCGGGGAAGGCATCAACAGGCGGCGCAAGACTGCTTTGATACGGGCGAACAACTCCAGGTGCGAGAAAGGTTTGGTCAGGTAATCGTCCGCGCCCAGTTCCAGGCCCTTTACCTTGTCGAGTTCTTCACCCCGCGCACTTAACATAATAATCGGCACGTCGTTGGTACGGCGGATTTCTTTCAAGACGCTGTAGCCGTCTTTATAGGGCATCATTACATCGAGCAAAATTAAGTCAGGGTTTGTTTCGTAGAACATTTTAAGACCCTGCTCGCCGTCCGAAGCTGAGATTACCTCAACTTCCTGCCATTGGAGTTGGAAACCGATTTGGATGGCCTCGACGATGTTTTTATCGTCATCAATTACCAGGATTTTCATTTCTTTATAACTTCCTTTCTTATGGCCCCGCTCTTATGGCCCTGCCGTTTATTTGTTGCGGTCCTAACTTTAAATTCACCTGGTTAGGTTTGTCCGGTTGGCTCAGGGCCGGGCAGCCGGTAGCGAAAAGTAAAAGGTTGAACCTTTCCCCGGTTCGCTTTCAAACCAGAGGCGACCATTATTTAATTCTATCAAGACTTTCGCTAATGGCAAGCCCAGACCTGCCCCCAGTTCAGCCGTATTTTCGATAACCTGGGCCTGGTAAAACTTTTCGAATATAAAAGGTTGCTCTTCGCGGGCAATCCCGATACCTTCGTCTTTAACGCTGAAGACAACCTCATCTGCCCCCGTGTTATTTCCCCCGGTACCGGAGGGGCGGCTGGCTATTTCCAGTTTGATTTTCTGGCCGGACTGGCTGAACTTGCTGGCGTTTGAAAGCAAATGGCCGAGTACCTGGCTTATCCGCAAAAAGTCGGCTTTCACATAAAGCGGTTCTGCCGGTTGGACCGGTTTGACAAGCTGGTTTCTGGCTTCGAGCCGCTGCCGGTTTAATTTTATCGCCTGTAAGAGCAGTTCCTGGGCCTCTACGACCTGTGGCTGCATCTTGACCTGCCCGTTTTGCAAGCTGACCAGCTCGATTAAATCGTTTACCAGCCGTTCCATTCTCAGGGAACTGGTCTGGATATTTTTGAGGAGTCTTTGCAGAATCGGGTTGCTTTCCAGTTCGGTTGTACCCAGGAGCAAACCGATGGAAGTCTTGATGCTCGACAGGGGAGTACGCAACTGGTGGGAGGCCGCTGTAATAAACTCGGACTGAATGCGCTCTTGCTTTTTGGTGTCGGTTACGTTTCTCAGTACCATTATACTGTAGCTATCGGCGGTTACCGCTTTATCGGGTAACGCCAGTTCCAGGGGCGACAGGCTGACATTAACGACCAGGCGCTGCCCGTTTTTATGGCTCATCGACATGTCCTGATAATGGACGGTATCCTTTTTTAGCTGCCGAATCCTTAAATTTGCCAGGGGGCACAGGGTTTCGCAAAAATCATTTCCGGTCTCGTATTCCTTGCAACCAAAGAACAGGTGGCAGGGCCGCCCGACCAGTTCGCTTTCCGACCAACCCAACAGTTGCTCGAAGGCGCTGTTCACCCCGACTACCCGGCGCTCCGCGTCTATTACAATTACCCCTTCACTCAGTAATTCCAGGAAGCCCAGGTTAAATTTTTCCCGGTCTGGGACGGTCGGTTCACTTTTCTGTATTACGTCATAATCGGTTTTATTTATTATTTTTTCGGCTTTCGTTAACATTTTTTTAGCCATTGCTTTTTGCCATTATCAATAATTTTAACCTGCGTTTAACCCGTTTATATTTCTTAGTAAAACCCGGTAATTGTGCCAGGCTCTCTTTTATCTTATGACCACCTTATCCACCTGAGATTATCCAGAGCCTGTTGAATGCCACTGTATAAAGGTAACTCCATTCTATCTCAAAAAGGATGGTCCAACCTTATTTTACAAGGAGAAGTTTAAATTGGGGTGGAAAAAGGTTAAAATCTGGTAAATTCAGCTTTTATCTGCCCCTGGCTAGCGAAACAGTGAGGTCGAAAGAGAATTTTTGGTTTTTTACCAAATTTTCACCTTATTAAACCTTTTCCTTTATTTTCCACTTTTATAATGCAAATGTAAACAAAAACAACTACCGAACAGTTACTAAACCAAAACACCAAAACAAACAAAGTCTTTGGCAGGATATAAAAGTAGTAGTGGAATAGGATAAGGAAAAGGAAGGCAGTCTTTTATGAGCAACACAAAAACACGCGGCCTGGTCGCTGACCCGCCGATTAGCAAGTTCCTCTTTAACAGCACCAAATCG
>MKTJ01000081.1 GCA_001898225.1 Chloroflexi bacterium 54-19 | reverse complement strand
TTCATCCTAAAATTCGGGATGATTCATGTTTTTCATTGGTATGATACTTGTTATATTTAACGGTTGAGTTTATTAAATTTTAGCAGCTGAGGGTTGGTTATGCGGTCCTGGAAGATTGGACTGGCCCTGGTAGTGGTGGTAGCCCTGGCCGTGGTGGCCGGGGGACACTTACTTCAGACCAGCGTTGCCAGTTCGCCGGTTATTAGTGGCTGTCCGGTCTTTCCGGCCAACAATGTCTGGAATACCCCCATCTCGAACCTGCCTGTAGACCCAAATTCTGCTAACTTTATTGCCAGCATCGGGGCCAGTACCGGGCTGCATCCCGATTTCGGGTCGGGCACCTGGGACAATTTTCCCATCGGTATCCCCTACACAACCGTTCCTTCCAACCAGACCAAAGTGCCGGTAACCTTTGACTATAATGACGAAAGCGACCCCGGCCCTTACCCGATTCCGCCCAACGCCCCGGTCGAAGGTAATCCGGCCAGTGGCGACCGGCACGTCCTGGTGATACAGCAGGGCACCTGCAAACTTTACGAGACCTGGGCTTCCCAGAAGAATTCCGACAATAGCTGGACAGCCGGGTCCGGGGCGATTTTCGACCTCACTTCGAACGCGCTCCGCCCGGCAGGCTGGACCTCCGCCGATGCCGCCGGTCTGCCCATCTTTCCCGGCCTGTTCCGCTATGACGAGGTCGCGTCGGGGTCTATCAACCATGCCCTGCGCTTTACCATAGATAACACCCGCGATAGCTACATCTGGCCCGCCCGCCACCAGGCCAGCAATTCTTCCAACCAGAACTACCCACCGATGGGCCAGCGTTTCCGGCTCAAAGCCAATTTTGATATTTCCGGCTACCCGGCGGACGTCAAGGTGATTCTGACCGCTCTCAAGACCTATGGGATGTTCGTGGCCGATAACGGCTCTAACTGGTATCTTTCCGGCGCACCTGACCCCCGCTGGGATAACGATGAACTGGTGACGTGGCTGAGCAAGGTAAAGGGGTCGAACTTCGAGGCGGTGGACGAATCGAGCCTGATGATAGACCCCAACAGCGCCCAGGCTAAAGGGCTGGCGGCGGCTATCGCCCCGGTAAGCGGGACACCCCAGGGCGCGGTCGCCAGTGCGGCCTTTCCCAACCGGTTGCAGGCCCTGGTGACAGATATTGCCGGGCGGCCCTTGAGCGACCAGCAGGTGACCTTTCAGGCCCCGACCACCGGGACGACCGGCGCTTTTGCCGGGAATGTTTCTTCCTATGTGACCCAGACGAACGCCAGCGGGATTGCTACTTCAACAGCGTTTACCGCCAACGGCCTGACCGGGAGTTACATCGTCACGGCGACGGTCGGGGACGTGACTACACCAACCACCTTTCAGCTAAAAAACCTGGCCGGGTGCGCCCAGCCGTTCGTGGTGACTTTGAGCAGCGACGATGGAGGGTCCACCGTCTGCGGCAGCCTGTCCAGGGCCTTACTCCAGGGCACGACCAGTACCCAGATAAGTTTTGATACAACCTCGATGGGCGGGACGGAGTTGGTGGTGAGTGGAGCTTTGCCGCCGGTCCAGGCCGGGGTGACCCTGGATGGCGGAAGTTGCGACCTTCTTACGGGGCCATCTTTAAGTATCAGGGGTAATTTTAGTTCAGGGTCGAGCCCTGGGCTGGTAGTAATGTTGGGCGCTACCGTCAAGAATATAAGGGTATCAGGCTTTCCGGGGCCGCAAATTCAGGCCAGGGCCGGAGGTAATTCTTTCAAAAAATGTGTATGGGCTGCAAAGAGCTTCCCATGATAAAAGACTGCCTCTGAATTATGTCAAGTAACCTGGGGGATTTCGATTCCATACAATAAAGACCGTGCTATTGTCCTACGGACCGGAGATTCCGTGGCAGAGCCACGGAATGACACCATAAACCACACCCACAGAACCTAACAAAACTAATTACTGCCCTCTGGCCTCTGACTACTAAAAACTAAACACTGAAAACTAAAAACTCCTAGCCTTCTAACTGTTTGGGCGGCTCGCCGGAGGTGGCGCGGTAGTAGTCGCGCAACTCCATAAGCAGTTTGCCGAGATTGTTTTGACCCTGGCGGTCAGGACCATAACCCCAGAAAGCATCGTCCTCGGAGGCTTCGACCAAGGGCCGCTCTCCCGTCGAAAGCAAAAGTCGCACCAGCGGTGGGTTATCGTTGAATTTCAAGCGTAAAGCCTCGCGCATCACGTCCAGGCGGACCTGGTTCCAATCAGGACGCTGGCGGCGAAAATTCTGGCGGGCCAGGTGCCGGGCGGCGGAAGGGGTAGACGACTGGCGCACATCTTCGTAAAGAGCCATCTTGGGGAATTTTTGGGCCTGGAAATAATGCTCGCTGGTCTGCCAGAAAGTATTGTTGGCGAAAAAGCCGTAAGGTGCGAAGTTGGTGAACTCGTAATAAGGCTCGTCCTTATCATAAAAGTAAATCGTGTCGTCGCCCGTGATCTCCGCCGGGAGTTGGGCCAACAACTGGGCCAGTTCCAGCCGGTACATACTCAAGGGCTGCTCGCCACGCAACACGAAACGGACTTCCTCGATAGCGTGGGGAGCGTCCTTTAGAAAAGTCAGGACCGTCCGCAGAGCCACACCCGTTGCCAGGTTAAGAGGAAAACCATAGATGCCGGTGCTGATGGCCGGGAAAGCCACGCTTTTGATACCGTTGAGAGCGGCCAGTTCCAGGCTGGAACGGTAGGCGTTCGACAACAATTGCACCGCCTCGCGAGTGTCGTAATCGCCATAAACCGGGCCGACCGCGTGAATAATGAAGCGAGTGGGCGCGGGAAGCTGGAAAGACGGGGTGAGGCGGGCCTGGCCGGTCGGGCAGCCGCCGAGTTTAGTCGTAAAGCGGGCCAGTTCGGGTCCGGCGGCCTTGAAGATGGCCCCGGTGACGCCCGCGCCATCAGCCAGGGCCGAGTTGGCGGCATTGACGATGGCCTCGGTCCCGGCCTGGACGATATCTCCCTCGGAAATCGTCAGAACCGTCTTATTCAACCTGAATTCGGGCATAAAATCCTCCAGCGAACGACCAGGGTAAACGGGAAGAGCTTCCCTACCCTCGATTTATCTTTCCACTCACATTTTTACAGGTTCAGTACAGGCGGGTTTTCAGTTCAAGTTTAGCATAACGGTCAATTAAAAACGCGCCCTGTTTCAACCGGGCGCGCTCTTTTCACTAACTCAAAATTAAGCCGGATTTAAGTTTTGGCTTGCAGTTCAGCCACTAGGCCGGGGTTGCGGCGGTTTCAGTGGAAGTCTCTTTCACATCACCGGGCCCTTTTTCGACGCAAAACTCGTTGCCTTCGGGGTCTTGCATTACCGTCCAACCAAACGTGGCATAGACCGTCGCCCCTAACGCCTGGAGCCGGACCACTTCGGCGTCGCGGGTATCTTCCGGGCGCAGGTCGAAATGCAGACGGTTCTTGACCGTCTTGCCTTCCGGCACAATCAGGAAAAGGATTTGAGTCCCTTCGCCGGTCGGGTCTACAATGAGCGCGCCTTCCTCGTCAATGTCCTTTAACTGGTAATTGAGGGCCGCCGTCCAGAAATCGGCCAACCTTTTAGGGTCGGCGCAGTCAACCGTAATGGTGCGTACTTTAGAAGCCATAAGTTTCCTCCCATATTTTTACCGCTACTAACTTACCTGGGCATAGTATAGCCAGGGACGGGCCGAAACGTCAACCGCCATTTGAACAATTGTGCTAAGCTTAAAGGCGGATTAGGCCCAACCGGACCCTGAACTTTACTTTTGACCGTATAAATACTATCATGCAGCAGAGATTTAAAAAACAGGTTGTATTACTAGAGGAGTTCACACCACATTGTCCGAAAGCAGTTCGGGAAATTTATCTGAAGCGGCAAAATCCATCGAGAATAATAATGGCGAAGAGTCCGACTCGCCGGAACAGGAAATATTTTCCACCCCCTTTGGCCGCAACTACAGCCAGGAAGCCTACGAAACCATCGACTTTAACAACGATACAGATTTAAACGGCCCGGCCCTGGTCGAAAAATTCAAAGCTCGCTACGAATTTGGGCTGGACGATTTCCAGTTACAGGCTATCAACATCCTGGCCCAGGGCGAATCGGTGATGGTAGCCGCGCCCACCGGTACCGGCAAGACCATCGTGGCCGAATATGGTATTTTCCAGGCCTACAGCCGCCGCAAGCGCATCTTTTACACCACCCCGGTCAAGGCCCTGAGCAACCAGAAATTCAAAGATTTGCGGGCCCAGTACGGCGACGCGGTTGGCCTTCTCACGGGCGATGTCATCGAAAACCCTAACGGCTATATCATCGTAATGACCACCGAAGTGCTGCGCAACATGCTGTTGCAGACGCCCGACGAACTCAAACATGTGGTATGCGTGGTCTTTGACGAGATTCACTACCTGGCCGATAGCGAACGCGGCACCACCTGGGAAGAATCCATTATTCTTTGTCCCCCAAATATTCAACTGGTCTGCCTTTCGGCGACTATCAGCAACGCCGGGGAAGTAGCCGACTGGATTACCCACACCCACCGCCCGGTCACGCTCATTACCCACACCCGCCGCTCGGTGCCGCTCTCGCTCTATTACTTTCTCGATGGCGACCTGAACCTGGTCATCAACCGCGAAGGCAAGCAGGTGGCCGATTTCCGGGGCGTTGGTGGCGAAGCCAAAAACCGCTTCCGGGGTAAGTCTATGCGCGGCAACAACCCCGATACCGACGAACGGAGCAAACGCGAACGGCCCGAACCGACCCAGCGTGAGATTGTCGAAGCCCTCGAAAAAGCCAAAATGCTTCCGGCTATCTATTTCATGTTCAGCCGGAACGATTGCGAGGTTTCCGCCGAACTGGTCGGCATGACCCGGCTCGAACGCATCAAAGACGCTCACGTCCGCCAGGAAATCGAAGAAGTCATCGCCCGCTACATGGACCGGATGGTCGAGGAAGACCGCAATATCCAGCAGGTCAAAACGATCGTGGCCCTGGCGCGCCGGGGTTTGGGCTTCCACCACGCCGGGTTGCTGCCGATTCTAAAGCAACTGGTCGAAGAACTCTTTAGCCGGGGCCTGATGAGCGTGGTCTTTGCGACCGATACGCTGGCCCTGGGTGTCAACATGCCCGCCAAGACGGTCGTGATTGGCCGGATGTCCAAGTTTGACGGCCAGACCCGGCGGCCCCTGCTGCCTAACGAATTCCAGCAGATGGCCGGGCGGGCCGGGCGGCGCGGTCTCGATAGTCAGGGCCATGTAGTCGTGCCCTATAGCCCCTGGATTACCTTCCAGGAAACCATTGAAATCGGCACCGGGCCGCTCCTGCCGATTGAAAGCGCCTTTACGGTCCGCTACAACTCGGTCCTGAACCTGTGGGACCCCCCGGCGGGCGAACGGGTCTTGCAGATTTTGCGCTACAGCTTGCTCGAATTCCAACAGGGGCGCCGCCTGCGCGAACTGGGCGAGGAAGTCAAGACGGCCCAGCAAGCCTACGATAAGGCCCAGGTCGGTTGTCTGATTGGCTACCCCGAAGGCGAAGAATTATTGCACGAATACGAGCGCATCGGCCACGAAATCATGGAGGCCCGCGACGAAGAAAAACGGGGCATCGAGGATAGCGCCCGCTTGCAACAAAAAATCGAGGAACGACCCTGGCGAAGGCCCATGCGTGAGACTCTCAAGACGGTCTTTAAGAGCATTTCGCCTGGCTTACTGGTCCACAGCGAAGAACAAGGCTGGGGGATTTACCTGGGCCGTTCCGGTAGCGAGGGTATCGGCCTGTTCCTCTTTGGCGACACGGTTGTGCGTCTGGACGAGTACAAGTACATTGACTACCTCCCGCCCGAAAGGTACGCCGTCACGCTCCCGGCAGGGATGGCAAACGTGGTCAAACCCGGTCTGAAGATTACCGAACTGCTCAACCCGGCGGAACTCGCTGCCCTGGCCGGACAACTCGGCGGCTTTACCCTGCCCGACCTTTCGACCTGGCAGCGCACCGCTCACGTCGATAACGAGCAAAAATACGGCCCGACCCTGGAACGGACCCTGACCAGGATTGAAGAAGCTCGCCTGAGCGTCAAAGAGCTTAAAGAGCGTGAACGGGTCCACCCCTGCCAGCGTTGCGAGGTTCGCAAGAAACACCGCAGTCTCCAGCGCGAAGCGGCCCGACTGCTCGTCAACCTCTCCGAGGCCCAGGAACGCTACGAGGACCGCAAACAGTACGAGGAAAGCCGCCTGCAACAGACCCTTAACGGTATCGTGACGGTCCTGCGCAAGTTCGGCTACCTGGACCGGGGCGGTAACCTGACCGATAAAAGTCCCTGGCTGCGGGACGTTTTTGATACGAACAGCCTTATTATCGTGGAAATCGTCCACCGGGGCTGGCTCAACGATTTACTGCCGCAGGACCTGGCCGAGGTCTTTACCTGGTTCTCCTACGACCGCGACTTCGAGTTTATGAACCGTTTCGTCCTGCCAAGACACCTGATTGAGCTGCGTAAGAACCTGGACGACCTCGAACGCGAGATTTTCTCCGCCGAACGCCAGAACGACCTGATGATTACCAACGGTTACAATATCTATTTCTTCGGGGCGACACGAGCCTGGTGTCGCGGGGCCAGCCTGTCCAGCATCATGGAAAAGATGCAGTTGGCCGAGGGCGATATTATTATCACCTTCAATAAGACGCTCGACCTGATGCGCCAGGTCTTCGACATGCTGGTCGAACAACAGCCAGACCACCCCCTGATACCGAAACTCAAAGCGGCCAAAGCCCTGGTACGGCGCGGTGTGGTCGAACAGGTCTACAACATCGGCTTCGGGGTCCTGCAGGATACGTTGGAAGGTGAAGACGGCCAGCCCGCGGAAAACCCGGTGACAGGCTCGGTAGCGGGCGACCCCACCCCGGAGGAAATCGAGGCGGCCCCGCCTTTCTTGCGACCCATCCCCGACCCAGACGAAGACGAGGAAGAAGAACTGGAAGAAGCCGCCGCCGAAACAACTGCCAACGGCCACGGCAAACGCAAGTTCAAACGGCGCGGCAACCGGCCCTGGTCTATCCAGCACTTCCGGCGCTAGGGTCACTCAAGTCCCGCTCAACATAGGACACCCGCCAGTATCACACAGAATGTGGTGCTGGCGCGCCAATATACGCATCAACATATTTATTAAATTGCAAGGGTTTTAGCATAACCAGAAATAACCGAACGCATTATATTTGTTACAAGGGTATAACACTTTACCCTGACAGGTGATGCCGCAAAACGACCAGACCGACTTTTGAAAATAATATGAGTGAAAGTAATCAACTCCAAACCTTTCCTGAGCCAATTCGCAGCCCCTTCGAAACGGGTAATTTGAATATTGACCCAGACGCTATTAAAGGTCTGCTGTCCTGGGAATGGGTGATGGAACGGGTTAAAGCCGCCCATAACTACTGGCTCGGTTCGACCTACCCGGACGGGCGGCCCCATGCCATACCCATCTGGTGTGTCTGGCACAACGGCACCTTTTATTTCACTACCGGACGTGACTCGCAAAAATTCATAAATCTTTCGGCTCATCCCGAAGTGGTCATTCACCTGGAAAGCGGCGCGGAAGTAGTCATTTTCGAGGGGCGGTTGGAGGAAATCCCGGCTGACCCGGTCGCCTTCGAGCCCTTCGCCGCTGCTTACGAGGCCAAATATCCCGGCAACCGGCCCGAAGTAAATCCCGATAGAATCAATTACCGGTTGGTGCCAGCCACCGTCCTGGCCTGGACGGAAGAAGGTGCGCCTGAAAATGTCACCTTCTGGAAGTATTCTTGAAGCCAACCGGCGGCCACAGCATGCCTTAACGAGGTAGTAACGATGAAGACTCAACAAACCGGCGCAATTACCAATATCGACGAGCTTTTCGAGGCTGTAGGTGCTAACGACAAGACCCTTACCAGGGCCGAGAAAGACAGTCTTGACCGGCAGGGATTTTTGATTGTCCCCGGTCTGCTTGACAAAAAATGGCTGGAACAACTCCGCGCCGCCTTCGAACAGTTACTGGAAGAACACGAAAAAGAAAACGGCCAGCACGCCCGCCAGACCACCGGCACCCGTCATGTTCCCATTTCACTTGCGCCCGGCCAAATTTTCGAGGATGTCTATACCCACCCGAAATTGCTGGCGGCGGTCCGCCACATCCTGGGTGACGACCTGCGTTTTGGCGGTATCCACGGGCGCGACCCCCTACCCGGTTTCGGCCAGCAGGGGCTCCATTCCGACGCCCCACCCCGCCAGCCTGGATCACCCTACCTGGTGGTAACTTCGCTGTGGGCGCTTGACGACTTTACTATCAAAAATGGCGCGACCCGCCTGGTGCCGGGTACCCACACCGAAACCGGCCTGCCACCAAAAGAAACTCGCCAGCCGAACTACAACCACCCCGGGCAAATTTTCGCGGTGGCCCCGGCGGGGTCGGCTATCATTTTCAACGGCCATCTCTGGCACAGCGGCACCCAGAACAACAGCCAGGAACCGCGCCGGACCCTTCAATGCGTTCATATCGCACCCGGCTATCCTTACTATACTTCCATCGGCCAGAATGTCCCGGAAGGCGTTGGCCCGGCAGCCCGCTATCTTATGACGGTTAACGAGATAGCAGAACAACAGAAAGAATATTGGAATAATTACCAGCAAGCTAAAGGAAAGCCGGGAAAGAGTGAAAATTAACCCTTTCAAGCTGGAACGCTTTTTCGACAGGTACGAGTTCAAGGTTAAATATCTCCTGTGCAGTTCGGATAGCGAATCCCTGGCTGTCGAGGACTTGCTGGCCCTTGAACCGGACGCGGCGGCCCGGTTAAACAAACTCTGGCTTGGCTATACCGAGTATCCCGGCAGCCCGGCCCTGCGCGAGGCTATCTCGCAACTCTACACTCGGATTGGGCCAGACGAAATCGTGGTGCATACCGGGGCCGAAGAAGCCATCTATAATTTTATGAACGTGGCCGTAGACCCCGGCGACCATATCATCGTCCATTTTCCCTGCTATCAATCGCTGACCGAGATTGCCGCCGCCAACGGCTGCGAGGTCACGCGCTGGACCACCCGCGAGGAAGACGGCTGGGAGCTTGACCTTGACTTTTTACGAAAAGTTATCCAACCCAACACCAGGGCGATTGTGGTAAACTGCCCCCATAACCCGACCGGTTATTTGATGGACGCGGCCAAACAGCGGGAGCTTATCGAAATAGCCCGCGAGCATAAACTCCTCCTTTTTTCCGATGAGGTTTACCGCGAACTCGAATACGACCGGGCCGACCGCCTGCCCGCCGCCTGCGACCTGTACGAAAACGCCGTGTCGCTGGGTGTAATGTCCAAGACTTACGGGCTGGCCGGGTTAAGGATTGGCTGGGTGGCCTCGCAAAACCGGGAAATCCTGGGCCGGATGATCGCGCATAAAGACTATATGTCTATGTGCAACAGCGCCCCCAGCGAATTTTTGGCGGCGCTGGCGTTGCGCCACCGCGAAACCCTGGCGGAGCGCAACCTGGCAATTATCAACGAGAATCTACCAATTCTTGACCGCCTTTTCGAGAAGTACGAGGCAGTCTTTAACTGGCAGCGACCCAAAGCAGGCACTATCGCTTTTCCGTCGCTCAAACAGGACGCCGCCGACCTGTTCTGCCAGAATTTGTTGGACCAGACCGGGGTGCTATTAATTCCTAGCACCCTTTTTGACGCGGAAAACCGGAACTTCAGGATTGGCTTTGCCCGGCGCAACATGCCGGAAGCAGTAGCGGTCCTGGATGATTACCTGGGACGCAATAATGGGTGGGACCGGGTTAATCATTTTTGACCGGCAGTTTTTAACAGGTTTGAAGTAATATAGCAAGCATTAAAGTAGCTGCTCAATTTTTTATCTCTCTCGCTAATTCAACCCTTATCAGGAAATATAAGGTTACTTTTTATGATAATTGAAGGCAATTTTTTAGCCTCAAACACAACAAAAATCGGTGAAATCGTTACGAATCCGACCGCCGCCCTGGAAGCAAAGTGGATTGCCTACGGTCTTGGCCTGGCAGCGGTCGGCTTTGTTCTTTCGCTCATCATCGGGCGACCGCTCCTGGCCTGGCTGCGCCTGAAAAAAATCGGTAAGAGTATTCGGGGCGATGGCCCGGAAAGCCATATCGTCAAGACCGGCACCCCGACCATGGGCGGCATAATGATTATCCTGGCGATTCTAATTGTCTGCGCCCTGGTTATCTGGATCACGGGACGCTGGTCGGTGCTGCTGCCAATCGGGATTATCATTTCCTGCGGTGTCCTCGGCGCGGTGGACGATATGTTAAGCCTGGTCGGTTGGGACCAGGCGTTGCTGACCCAGCCGGAGAACGGTATCGAAACCAAACGTGAAAAACGCCGCCGTCTGCGCCGTCTGAACCGGGGGCTGACCGCCCGGTTCAAAATGGCCTGGCTGCTGGTAATCTCGCTCATCGCCGCAATCGTCCTTAACGGTCCGCTCGACCTGGAAAAGGTCTATGTTCCGTTTATCCGCGAACCGCTGGTGCTGGGCTGGCTGTATATACCGATTGTGACCATCGTTATTGCCGGTTTTTCCAACGCCGTAAACCTTACGGACGGCCTCGATACCCTGGCGGGCCTTACCTGCGCCTTTGCTTTTATGGCTTACGCTATAATCGGTTTCTTGCAAGGGCAGGACCAGGTGGTTTTAATCGGGTTCGCGGCGGCCGGGGCCTGCCTGGGCTTTTTGTGGTACAACGCTTACCCGGCCCACGTCTTTATGGGTGACACCGGGTCGCTGACGCTGGGGGCGCTGCTGGCGGTGCTGGCTTTTCAGACCAACCAGTGGCTGCTGCTGCCGATTATTGGTGGCGTTTTTGTAGCCGAAGCAGCCTCGGTCATTATCCAGGTCTCCTATTTCAAGATTACCAAACGCCTGACCGGGACCGGCAAACGCATTTTCAAAATTACACCGCTCCATCACCATTTTGAGAAAAGCGGTTGGAGCGAGACCCAGGTCTCGGTACGTTTTGCCCTGGTCGGAATGGTGCTGGCGATGGTAGGGGTCGCTTTGGCCCTGCTGTAAAAGGCGGCAAGACCACGAAAGAGGCTTTAAGATTTTTTATCGAGGGAAAAATGAAACAACAACCGCCCCGCAAATACGTCAATAAATACGTCCGCTACATGTTATACGTGCTGATTACTCTTTCGATAGCCTTTTTTGTCCTGACGATACTCGAAAGTATTTTCCATTTCGGGATTTTGCCCGTAAAATAAATAGCCGGGTCGTCCATTTCCATTGCGGGTGTTGCCCGTGAAGTAGGCAGGGCCGCGTATGAAGAAACCCCCTAAAGGTAATTTGTCGCTATTCGCAACCATCGCATTCGTGGTGGGGACGTGTCTTGTGACCGGGGGGATTCTTTTTGTAATCAATAGCAAGACCGCCTGGGTGGACGCGCCCCTGTATTCCGGCGCCCTGAATGTTAAGACCACCGTTTCGGGGAATGGCTCCGTAAAAACGACCACCTTCAACACCCACGAATACTATACCCACCTGGCCGATATTTACCTGCTCGAACTCAATTTCCACAACTGGTTCGAGATAAATTTCCAGGGTTCACCAGTTTTGAAAGCCACCTTGACTTATGTTGATGGCTCGAAAAATTTAGAGATACCCGATTTTTTTACCATTTACCAGAATAATTGCCCGGCCTTCTACCTGGATGTTACAATTGAAAATGTGACCCGGTTCGATAGCAACATAACCACGGTCCAGACTGTTGGCCCTTGCGGGAACCCCATCTCTTAATTCTGGGTAATATCGGAGTTTTTATATATGGTCGCTACACAAGAACGTCCTCCTGCGGTTATTCGCAACCCTCTTTCTAAAAAGACCGGGGTAATTGTAATCCTGGCCCTGCTTCTCGCTTTTTACCTGTTACATAAAGTGGATTGGACCGAACCACCTTTGTACCCTGGGGCAACGGTAATTCAAACCGTTACCGATTATGGGAATAATATAAAACAGACCGTTATGGTTTCGAGTGATCAACTTAAAAAAGTAACTGTCGGATACAATGCATTACTCAATCGAAACGATTGGTATAATGAGATTATTAGTAAAAACTATACAAACTTCGTGCTGGATGATAAAAGCAAAACCTTTTCTATCTTTAGTTACGATTTCTTTCATACCCAGTGTTCGGCTTTCTTTTTGAATGTAGCCTACGAGGAATTAGCGGATAAAAGAACCCAAATTGTGGTCTCCCAGTTCGTCGGTCCATGCGGGAGTCATCAAATTAAATCAAACTTTTCTTGACCAACCTGAACTTTTTGGCTACAATGAAGTGTATCCGAACGTTCGTTTAGGCTTTTCAGGTGAAAAATGACCAATTTAGTCAAGGAACCAACCAGAACCCCCGGCCAGAGCAGCCGCGATTTAATCTTTCAGAAAGCCCTTCAACTTTTTACCGAGCGCGGCTATGACGGCACCTCGATTGACGATATCCGCCAGGCCACCGGCTTTAAATCGAAGGCCAGTTTCTATACCCACTTCAAGAGCAAGGAGGAACTCTCCAACGCCTTGCTCACGAAAATCCTCGAAGACGAGGCGCACATCACTACCAAAGCCTTTCAGACGGCCCCGGCTGAACCGCTGGCCCAGTTTTTGTCAGTGGGGCGGGCCTTTATCCGCTGGGGCCTGACCAACCCAAAAGAGTACGCCTTTTGCTTTTTGCGGACCCAGCAGGAGATGTTAATCCGGGGCAGCTATTCCGACGAAGCCGAGCAGTCCAACGACGCCATCAAATACCTGATTGGCCGGATGCGGGTGAAATACCCGGTCCGTAAAATCACCAACGAGGCCCTGACCAGTATGCTGGTGGGCCTGATTAGCAAGGCGGTAATTGACCAGGCTTCTTTTGGCAAGCTATCCGTGGAAGACAAAATCGAGCAGATTGTCGAGATGTGCCTGGGTATACTTTTTAGCGAAAAAGTGAAGTATTAGAAGTATTAATCGTACGCGGAATATTTTTAAAACAAAGGGAGCGACCTTGCATAGTCTCGCTCCCTTTTGATTCCCGGACAGGACCCTGGATAAGCAGCGGTTACAAACCGTACTTGACCCTGGCGATAAAGGTGTTGAGCGTCCGCACATTGGAAACCGAGATAGCCGGTTCGTTAAAGAGACGGTTGGTGCGCCAGTAAGCGTTCGCCTCGATACCCTCCCCGCTATCGTACCCGGCCCGCTGGACCATGGCGTCAATCGCGGCGTTGTGATCGCCGTAGGGATAGGCGAAACTGCGGACCGGGTGGCCCAACAATTTTTCCAGGTCGGCTTTGCTGCCGCTAATCTGGTTCCAGTCGAACTCAGCCGTGGCTTTGGTCAAAAACGGGTGATTACGAGTGTGACTGGCGACCTCAAAGCCGTCGAGGTCGAGTTGTTTGACCTGTTCGTGGGTCATATAAGGATAGGTGCTGGCCTGGGTGATTACAAAGAATGTGGCCGTCATGCCGCGCTTTTTCATTTCGTTGGCCGCGAACAACTGGTTGGCCCAGCCGTCGTCAAAACGCAGGTTGACCGGCTTGGACGGCAACGGAACCCCATATTTCAGGTAATCGGTTATCTGCGAAATCGTGACGGTATGGTAGCCGTTAGCCTGGAGCCAGTTGAGTTGTTCGACAAAAGCCGCCGGGGTCACGGAGTAATTATTCAGGTCGGAGTTGAGCGGTTGGGTCAGGTCGCGGATATGATGGTACATCAAGGACGGCACCGCCACCGACTCCTGGGAACCAAGCAAGAGCGATTTTACCGGGGCAAACAGGGCCGAGTCGTAATCCTGGGTGGCAGCATACTGCCGTCCCAGGAGGCCCAGTTGGACCTCGTAGGGTGTCCCGGCGTGTTCGGGATGGTACTCGAAGCGGGCCCGCTCGAAATACTGGACGGTATAGGTCTGGCCGTCATCAGGATTTTTCTCCTGGAATTCCTCGCTAAGCGGGTAGCCAAAAGCGGGTAGCCCACCGTTATTTTGCCAGTAGGCCAAAAAGCCGTGACTGAGAGTGTGGCCGGTCTGGGGAAAAAAGGTAGTTTCCGCATTGGTGACGCCGTTTTCGACCTTTCCAAAGTCCCGCCCGGCGGTTAGAAGACTGCCCAGCAATTTGTGTTCGATATAGGGCTGCGGCTGGGGATTATCGGCGGTCTGGGACGGCTGGTGCAATTCAAAGATGGCCCGTTCGAAGACCTGGATGGTGAGGCCGTCTTTATCCTTAAATTCTTCGGTCAGGGCCAGGCCGTTGGTCGCCAGCCCGCCGGTATCGTAGTAATTTTGCAAAAAGAGGCCGGTAACATTGTGGCCGGTATCTTTGAAGAACCGGACGCCACCGGGGTCGGGCACATAGCTGGCCGTAGCTAAATCGGGAGAAGTTGAGGCAGCCTGGGTCGGGTTCACTAAAAGGACCATCTGGGCGACCAGGACAGTTGCCAGCAGGTAAATAAGACGCGAGCGAAATAAAAAGCCGTGACGTTGGCTTGCGGAAAGCATGGCTGGTATACTCCTGCTGCTATTTAAATCTATACATGGGAACCACCCGGCTATCATTTCCGGCCAGGTTGGGTATTGCTCCTATAAATAATAATGCGAATTTTGCATAAAAGTCACACCTTTAGCTGTTTTGGGTCGGCCCAATCAGCCAAACCGCGAATCAGTCAAGGGCGGACCGGAAAATGCAATTTTGAATTCGCAATTTTACGAATGAAGAAGACCCGGCTTTTATCCTTTAATAGGAATTATTTAAAAAGCCGGTAAAATAAGCTAAAAGTAAAAAGGAAGGAAGATTTTCGTGAGCGAACAAACACAGCCAAACGTGGCTATGGTCGTAATGGCGCACCCGGACGACGCGGAATTTGGGGCCGGTGGCACAGTGGCGCGCTGGGTAAAAGAAGGTTGGGAAGTCTATTATGTAATCGTAAGTGACGGGGCGAGTGGCGGCCCTGATGACGCGACCGAGGTTGGGCCAGAACAGCGCCTGGTCTGGGCCGGAATCCGCCAGCAAGAGCAACTGGCAGCGGCCAGGGTTCTAGGCGTAAAAGAGGTCATTTTCTTAAATTACCCGGACGGCATGGTAACGCCCAGCCTGGAACTGCGGCGCGAACTGGTGCGCTGCTACCGCCGCTACAAACCGTTACGCCTGATTTGCCAGTCTCCCGAACGCAACTGGTTCCCGCAGATGTTCCTGGGCCGCTACCATCCCGACCACCTGGCGGCAGGTCAGGCGGCCCTGGCGGCGGTCTACCCGGCCTCGCAAAACCCCTGGGACTTCCCGGAACTGCTCCAGGAAGGTTTTCTCCCGCACCGGGTACTCGAAGTCTATATCACGGGATCGCCCAACCCGAATTTCCCGGTGGACATCTCCGAAACGGTCGATTTGAAAATCGAGGCGCTCAAAGCCCATACGACCCAGACCGGGCCGGATTTCGAAGGGATGGGCGAACGGATTCGCAAGAATGTGGCCCAGATGGGCGAGAAATACAATTTAGCTGCCGCCGAGGTCTTTCACCGGGTCGAGAACGGCGGCTTACCGGCCCCGGTCCCTGCTCCAGCACCGGAAAAGAGTAATTAAGGTTTAGGGTACGCGGGGAAAGTATGTTCAGGACGGTTGAAATCGGAGGCTGGCTTTTAGAGGTTGATAAGGAACGGACCGCCGAGACTTATCAAAAGCTATCCAAAATAGAATGTTCCTGTAGGTATTGCCTGAACTATGTGAAGGCTTACGAATACTTTCCCCCGACCATAAAAGCTTTTTTCGAGCAATTCGGCATTGACCCCCGTAAAGATGCCGAAGTTTACACATTTCAGGATGATGGCGACCCGATTTATGACTATTACGGGTTCTATCATTTCGTGGGGCGCATCCTGCGACTCCCCGATAGCAACATTTATTCGCCCGAAACGCCGGTCAGGGACATCGCAGCCATTCAGATTTTTGAAGATTTCCGGGTAAGTTTTAATACCGAAAATGCCCTCGTTCCAAAAGATTTTCCCCGCCCTACGGTTCAACTGGAATTTGAAAGACTGGCCCTACCCTGGCTGTTTGACCTTCCAGCTAACGAGCTTTTTAAGAAATTTCACCCTGAAAAAAATAAAACCGAATAATTATCTATAAAATTTCTCGCTCGATGATTTTGTAAGTTCCACCGCAAGTCTCTTTTATAAGTTCGCAGACATCGGTCAGGGCTTTTTGAAGATACGAGTATTCGGTTTCACGGTTGCCCTGGACGTAAACGATAAAACCGGTGGTCTCTTTGGTGATGCGGGTTTCGGCGCACTGCTTAACGTCCATCCGGCAGAGGATTTTTTCGGTGTCCATGGCGGCGTACTCGCCGGGCGAGACCGGTATAGGCGCGGTTTCGCCGAGGGGCGTATACCTTTCGCTCCCATCGGTCACCACGAAACGGACGGCTTCACCCGTGATATGGGCCGTATCGTGTGCGCCGATAGAAAGCAGGGTCTGGACCGAAACGAGGTTGTAACTATCCACGACTGTATTGATGTTAGGCAGGCGACCGTTGCGCCCGGCCAACGTTAAAAGATGCTGGGCCGGTGGCAAACTGTCCACCAGCCCGGCCTCCTGTTGCAATCGCCGGTATTCCCGCAAGACCGGGTGGTCAAGGAGACCTTCTACCTGGGGTTGAAGCTCGGCCACGACCGCCTTTTTCCGCTTTTCCAACGGGTTACTTTTGTTCGACACCCCGGCGCCCCGCACCAGGGCCATACAAACATCAATCCCCATCTCCGCCACCGCGGGAGATACCAGCAAACGCATCTTTCAGGCTCCTATTTTATAAAAACTTAATTGCCGTAACGCCACAGGTGATAGTGACGGCCATCGTTGCCCATCTCGACCTGGAACCCGGCGGGATTGGCCGGGGTATAGGTCAGCACCCGCCGCTCGAACGCCTGGACCAGCACGTCTTTAACCGTGCCGCCGACCTTTACTTTGGTCCAGTAGGCTTCGGTTATCGGGAAGCCGGTAGCGTAAAAGAGCGGGTCGAACAATTTGGCCTGGACCAGTTTACCGCTGGTATCGTAGACCGGGCCACTCTGGTTGATAAAGTCCCAGAAGGGCGAGGCGATATTGTGGCCGGTCTCCGGCACGAAGTAGACCGCTTTCGCGTTGTACTTGCCAAAACTGGCCGGGTCGTCGCCAGCCGTACCGTCACGAGTCAGGGTCGCCGTCACCGGGGAAGTGCTGCGCGCGACCGCCCCGGTCTTGCCGTTGAGCGTGGCGTAGGTCGGTCCGGAGGTATCATCTATATCCCCGGCCACCCCGATATTCGCCGGGCTGCGGCCTTCGAACTGGGTATCCCCAAGCTGAAGCTGACCGCTCACCATTTCTTTGACGAGCAAACCGTTCGTGACGAAAAAGGGGTTGCTGTGGTCACCGTTCGGATTATTTATCTCCATACGGCTCTTGTCAAAATATTGGACGGTGCGCACTCCATCAGGGCTATTGGCGTACGGTTCGGTCACCGCGCCCGTGAACGGGGCCGGACCCCATAACCAGCTACGCGAGGTCGTGCCATCCTGGACCGGCTGGTCGGTGCGCTGCCAGACTTTCAAAAAGTCGGCGTTGGCGATGCCATTGTTGCCGGTGGAAGGCGGAGCGTTATAGGTCAGTTTGTAGATGGTGCCGCTGCTGTCGTCCGAGATGAGCAGGTTACCAAGCCCGTCCACCGCCGTATCGACCGGGCGGCCCCAGACGCTACCGCCGCTCACAAAGCCCGTTACGAGGTCAACCTGGGCGCCGGGGTTGCCGTTATCGAAGGGGAAATAGATAACTTTATAACCGGTCGGGGCCGAACGGTTCCAGGAACCGTGCAGGGCAATGGTCGCGCCGTTTTTGTAGGCCGCCGGGGCGTTGGTAGCGTGGAGGAAGGTCAGGCCGAGCGGGGCCGAATGGGCCTGGATACCCTTGTTCACCTTATCCATAGCGTTGCAATCGACGTGACCGTCGGCATTGAACTGGACATCGCGGTCGAAAGGCATGTTGTCGTAACCCGAAGAAGAGTCCGGGTTGGGGTTACAGAACGGCCAGCCGTAGTTGCCGCCGTCACGCACCTTAATAAATTCCTCCGGCGGGTGATTATCCACATAAGAGGTAACTACCTTTTTGTAGTCGGGCGAGGATGGGTCGGGATAGGCAATATTATCGCGGTTGTTGACGGCAATCCACAAATCGTTGGTGCCGGGCACGAAGGCCAGACCCTCGGCGTTGCGGATACCCCGCGCGTAGAGCCGCCCATTCGCGCCGTTGGCATCGTACTGGTAAATCGCCCCGCGCACCGGGTTGCTCTGCGTATCGGAAAGACAGGCGTTACAGGTAGACGCGATGGAGACATACAGTTTATGGTCGGGGCCAAGGGCAATATTTTTAAGCTGGTGGCCGTAGGTGCCGTTCAGTTCGGGGGTGGAGGCGTCAGGCAAATTCTTAACCACAATCTCCCGGTTTTGGGGAGCGGTGTCGCCGGAGGTATAAGTGTAGCGGTTAATCTGGTTGCTTTCGGCCACATACAAATAGGTCGTACCATCAATGGTATGGAAGACCATGTCGTGCGGATTGCGCAGACCGGAGGCGAAGACCGTCACCTGGGGATCGGCGTTGGACTGGGGCCGGACCAGCCAGATACGCCCATTACCGGGCTGTGAGACAAACAAATCGCCGTTCGGGGCCAGCGCCATGAAGCGAGCCCCCGGTATTCGGGCCATCACCGAAATACTGAAGTCAGGCGGGACATTCAGGTAGCGGTCCTGGGCGAAAACCCCGGTCCGCATACTGGCCGGAACCTGGACCTTTACCGAAACCGAAGCCCCGGCGGGCGCAGCACCGGGGGCTGCCTGGGCGGTAGGGGTCGCCATCGAAGGTAGAAATAAAGAAAATAGAATAAGCACACCGGACAACAAAGCCAGCTTTGGAGCCAGCCGCGCCGGAGGTGTGCCCGCGCTGGAACCAGTCCTGGAGCCAGCCCTGGGGCCGATAAATCTTGCAGAAGACATTCAATACCTCTTTCGTTGAGATTTTGTTACGATTCTCGTCGAGACTCGTCGTACAGTTTCCATCTTCCGATTTACTTATTCTAACACTAATGAAAAGCCCGGCTAAACAGGCTGTCAGGGTTATTTTGCCGCTTGCAGATAATTCAAACTTTGGCAATAGTTAGATTTTCCTAAAGCTTTTAGGAAGAATTACTTGACGGTTTTTTTGATAAAATTTATTATATAAGCACGGTACTTGCTCGGCTAAAGGAGAACTTGAGATGCATAGCTTTGTTGCTGAAGCAACTGATACACCAGGTTACCTGGCTCATCCTATACCTGAACCGGTTTTACCGGATAATTTCTACCGGGCGGACCGCACTTTGCAGCGCCTGTTACGCCGCTATTTTCCCAACCAGCCGGAAGAATGGGCCTGGGCCAAAGACTTTCTGACCGAATGGGGCGGCGTCTGTGCCCAGCAGGTTGAACCGCTTATAGCTACCGCCGACAAGAATGGGCCAACCCTGCGCCAGTTCGACCGGCGCGGAGACCGGGTAGACGAGCTTATTTTTCACCCGGCCTATCACGAAATCAGCCGCCTGGCTTACAGCAACGGCCTGGCCGGAATGTCCAATGGCCCGGGCTTCCGGGGTCGCCAGGCCCCCACCTCGCAACTGGTTAAATTTGCCGCCATGTACCTCTTTACCCAGGCTGACGGCAGTATCAGTTGCCCGGTCTCCATGACCGATATTCTGACCCGTGTATTGAAAATGTACGCCAGTCCGGCCCTGCTCGACCGCTACCTGTCGGGCCTGACGACCCTGGATTACGACCGGCTCCTGACCGGGGCCATGTTCATGACCGAAAAGACCGGCGGTTCGGATGTCGGCGCAACCACGACCGTGGCGGTCCCCAAAGAGGAATGGTGGGAACTGAGCGGGGATAAGTGGTTTTGCTCGAACGCCGGGGCCGACCTGATTCTGACACTGGCCCGGCCCGAAGGCGCGGCCCCCGGCACTCGTGGGCTAGGACTTTTCCTGGTCCCAAAGATACTGCCGGACGGTAGCCGCAATTCTTACGAAATCAACCGGCTGAAGGATAAGCTTGGTACGCGGGCCATGGCAAGCGGCGAAATCACCTTCCGGCAGACCAAGGCTTACCTGATTGAGCCACTTGAACGCGGCTTTGTCATGATGATGGAAATGGTCAACGGCACTCGCCTGCATAGCGGGGTGGCCGGGGCCGCCAACCTGCGCCGGGCCGTCCTTGAGGCGACCCTGCATGGGCGCGAACGTAAATCATTTGGCCGCCCGCTTATCGAACAACCGCTTTTTGCCGACCAACTGGCCGACCTTGTGGTTGATAGCGACGCCTCGACCGCGCTATTCCTGGAAGCCGCTTACCGCCTCGACCAGTCCGACCGGCGCCAGACCACCGAGGCTAAAGTCCTCTCCAGGTTGCTGATTGCCCTGCTAAAAGGTTATGCGACCGACCACGGCGTAAAGGCTGCCCAGAAAGCCCTCGAAATGCGCGGCGGCAACGGCTATATCGAGGATTGGCCGAATGCCCGCCTGCTGCGCGACAGCCTGGTCCAGATAATCTGGGAGGGTGGCATAAACATGGTGGCGTTCGAGGTGTTGCGGACCCTGGAACGGGAAAACGCCTGGCCTCTTTACGCCGCGGCCCTGCAAAACGAGCTTGCCAGGATACAGTCGCCCGGCCTCACGACGCCGGTTAATTCGCTAAAAATTTGTATCGAACTGGTGGGACGGGAAGTCGAACGGTTGCTGGCCCAACCCCGCGCCACCCAGGAGATTGTCGCCCCGCACCTGGCCGAAGCAATGGCGTCGCTCTACGCAGCGGTTTTGCTTATCGCCAATGCTAACGAAAGCCTGACCGCCCAGGACCAGGCCGCCCGGCGCGACCTGGAGTCAGCCCGGCGCTACTACACCCGGTTTTTGCAACCGCTCCTGGAAAACCTGAAACGGCCCGCCAACGCCGGGTCCGTAGATGAGCTTCTTGGTAACGTCGTTCCTGCCGAATGACTTTGGGTTAACATCCGGCAGGCTGTTAGTTGGTTAGATAGTTAGATGTTCGGATAAAGTGTGAATTAAACCGCTGACCGGTTTATCTCAATTGTCTGCTTTTATTAGTCCTGTTCCTTTTACGTCCTGTTACTAGCTTTTATTAGTTGCGTCCTGTTTAATTAAAACAATCCTGAGGAAGTAATTAGAATTTTGGCAATCGAAGATACGCTGGCTTTAGCCGAAAACCTGTGGCAAACCCTTGAACAAGGTTGGGACAAACCAACCCTGGAAAACTTCCAGCAGAAAATTAACCAGGTCTATCGCCAGGCCGGGGGCGAAGGGAAGACCCGGTTGAGCCGGCTTGCCCGCAACCTGGCCGGTTATCTCCAACCGTTGCTTAACGACGATTTACCGGCTTCAACCGCCCAGAAAGGGGAAATCAGGGCCCAACTGGCCGCGCTCCGCCAGCATCTTTCCCAGGGTACGCCTCTTATTACCGCCAGCCCCACCCCGGCTTTCATAGCTGAGCCGGAACCGGAACCTCCCCTCATTGAGAATATTGAACTGGCCGAGCCTAACCGCCTGATTGTCCTGGTAGATACCAATACCACTGAGGCGGAAGTCTTTGCCAGCAACATCGGGCATTTTGGGTACAAGGTCGAGGTCTTTACCTCGACGGAAGGGGTCACCGAGTTTTGCGTGAACCACCGGCCCGGTACGATTATCGTAGCGTCCGAAGCCGATAAAATTGACCCGGCTTTCTTCCAGACCCTCAATGACAGGGTTGCACGAAATATTCCCCTGGTCTTTCTATCGGGGAGGGGAGACGGTTTCTCGCGCCTACAGTCGGTCAAATTGGGTGGTGACGCCTACTTTATGAAACCGGTCGACATTCGCGAACTGATTGATAAGCTGGACAACCTGACCACTCCCTACCTGGCCCCGGCCTACCGGATTTTGCTGGTAGACGACTCGACCACGGCTATCGCTATTTATTCGGACGCCCTTAACCGGGCCGGGATGGTCACGCGGGTCGCTGCCGACGCCGAACAACTCATGTTGCAATTGGTCGAGTTCGCCCCGGACCTGATTCTGATGGATATGTATTTGCAGGACTGCACCGGGCTCGAACTGGCGGCGGTCATACGTCAGCAAGCCAGCTATGTCAGCGTGCCGATTGTCTTTTTATCCGCCGAAACGAACCTGCAAAAGCAATTACAAGCGATGAAACTCGGCGGGGACGACTTCCTGACTAAACCCATCGCCCCGGAACACCTGGTATCGGTAGTCACAGCCCGCGCCTCGCGGTCACGCATCGTGCGCTCGTATATCGAGCGGGACAGTCTGACCAACCTGTACAACCACAACCGGATTAAAGAGCAACTTGAGATAGAAATCATCGGGGCCCGGCGCAAGAACACCAACCTGATTTTCGCCATGCTCGATATTGACCATTTCAAACGGGTAAATGATACCTACGGCCACCATATCGGCGACCGCGTCCTCAAAAACTTATCCCGCTTTTTGCTGAGCAGATTGCGCCGGACCGATTTTATCGGGCGGTATGGCGGCGAGGAATTCGCCATCATCTTGCCGGATACAAGCGAGGAAAGCGGCCTCAAAGTTATAAACCGTATCCGCGAGGACTTTACCAAGTTCCCCCATTATGTCCAGGACACCGAATTCTATAGTACCTTTAGCTGCGGCATGGCTTCTTTGAGCAATCATAAGGATTCGGCCAGCCTAAGCCGGGCCGCCGACCAGGCCCTTTATGAAGCCAAAAGGACCGGGCGCAACCGGATTCGGATGACCGGCATGTTAAACAGCGAGGCTTTTCCGGCGCAACGCTAAGGCGGCGTTGACTTGCCACCTCATTTGGGTTACACTGAATTATCAAACGCTGGCTTTAATATTTCTAGAATGTGGGCCAGGCGGTATTTCCCGCCTGATTTTGTTTTGTCGCCAGCCTTTACGAATCTGTTACTAGCCTGAAGCATAAAAGACAAACCTAGAAGCGGAGTTTTCCCGCGTTGTCCCAATTTAACACAACCTCCAACCCTTCCTTAGCCGGCAATTTCGCTTGGCCCGGCCTGACAACCGTATTCTTCGACATGGGCAGCACCCTGGCCGACCTCAACCCCAGTTATGAAGGCATTTACCACCGCATCTTTCAAAAAGCCGGGTACGATTTACCGCTTGGCGAAGTGGAAAGCGCCATCGCCTATAGCTGGGACATCGTGACGGAGCAGGATGCCGTCACCGCCTATGATAATACCCTGGAAGGCACCCTTAACTGGCAGCGCGAGGTCGAAGAACGGGTCATGGAGCGGCTCAACATTCACCCGGACGTCCGCGAAGATGTCTTCTGGAATATTATCCAGGCTTTCGAAGACCCGGCAGCCTACCGGGTTTACGATGACGCCCTGCCTACCCTGGAAACCTTAAAACAGGCCGGGTATCGCCTGGCGATTATTAGCAACTGGAGCTGGCATCTACCCGAGCTGTGCGAGGCCCTGGGCCTGACCCCTTATTTCGAGCAAATCTTTACCTCGGCCCGGGTCGGTTTCGCCAAACCCCATCCCGAAATTTTTACCTACGCCCTGGCCGGAATGAATATAGGGCCGGACCAGGCCATCCATATCGGAGATAGTTATAAAGCCGATGTCGCGGGTGCAAACGGGGTAGGCATCCAACCGGTCTGGTTGCGGCGTCCCGACAAACTACCGCTTTACGCGGACCAAACGGACAAACAACCCGGCCCCACCCCTACTGTACGGGGCCTGGAGGAGTTAGTAGCCTTATTAAGGGTAAGCCGGTAATTTAAGCCGGAAAAAGAAAAGAATAGGATAAGGCGGGTGTAAAATGAAACGAACGCACCCGAAATAAAACTTCTCCCGGCGGAGAAGGCAGCTAGAAAGAAATGGAATGGGAGTAAACAAGGGCGGGAGTTTTGCCGAACAGTTAGCGCGAGGGCTTGCTTCCGGCAAGATTAAGTTGGAAGAAAGCCGGGGCGAACCGGAACCGGAGCGCCGCAAACCGGCCCGGAGCCGGGTCTATATCGCGATGGACCTCGAAAGCACCGGGGTAGAAGCCGATACGGGCGAGATTATCGAAATTGCCGTCTTGAAGTTCCGGCTGGAAAAAGGCGGCACTGTCCGGGTGCTGGAAGAATGGCACACGATGGTCCGGCCCCAGAACCCCATTCCTTATAAAATCACCAACCTGACCGGTATTCGCCAGTCCGATGTGGAGCATGCTCCCGGCTTCAACCAGGTCCGCGAACGCCTGCGCCAGTTCCTGGGTGATTTCCCGATTGTGGGCCACTCGGTCGAAAGTGACATCGGCTTTTTGCGCCGCCAGCAGTACGAGGTTAAAAACCCGGCCCTCGATACCTACGAACTGGCAACGCTGGTGCTGCCCCAGCAGGGGAACTACAGCCTAAAAGCTATTGCCGAAGTGCTGGAAGTAGAAGCCGCCGGGGCTCACCGGGCCATGGCCGACGCCAGGATGACGATGGAAGTTTTCGCGGCCCTGGTCGCCCGCATCGAACAGCTACCCCCCGAAGTGCTGGAAGAAGTCGACCGGATTGCGGCCCAACTGCAAGGCGAGTGGTCGCTCCACCGGTTGTTCCGGGACGCAATCGAGGTCCAAAAAGAGGAAGAAGAAGCGGGCGGGGCGGTCAGCAACCTTGGCGCTTTACTCAAGCAAAAGCTGGCGACCCAACCGGTCACCGCGACTAAAGGGCGCGACCTGGGCTTTTTGTTCCTGGCAGACGAAGAAAAATTGACCCCCATGGTGGCCGAACCTATTCGGCCCGAAGATTTCGCCCAGCTTGATAACCGGGTCGCCTATGCCATCCGGCAAGCCTTTCACGATGGCCGCCACCTGCTATTGGAAGTACCTTCGGGCCAGGCCGGGAGTCACCGCGAAAAGAACTGGGGCATATTGGCTGCCGCCGTCGAAACGGCCCGCCAGACCGGCCAGAGCGTGGTGCTGGCCGTCAATAGCGATACCCAGCGCGAGGAATTGCTCAACCATCTCATCCCCGAATTCCAGCAAAAGCTGGCCGCCCTCGAAGCAGGCAGCGGCGAACCCGGCGCGAAAAAACGTCTCAAAGCCGGGAACGAGCCTTTTAAGGTGTCGGTCGTCAAAAACCAGACCAACTATTTGTGCTTGCGCCGCTGGGAAAGCCTGCGAAAGACCAACTCCCTTACCGATGATGAATTAAAGCTTTTAATCAAAGTGCTGGTCTGGCTGCCCGGCACCACCACCGGGGATTCGAGCGAACTCCGCATTGGCAGCAGCGAACGGCTCTGGTCGCGTATCAACAGCCAGAAGGGTCTTTGCACGCCGGAGTTGTGCAACCAGGCGGGCCGCCCGCGCTGTTTCTTCTACCGCGCCCGCGAACGCGCCAAGCACTCCCATATTGTCGTGGCGGACCAGGCCCTGGTGCTGGCCGACCTGGTGGGCCAGGCCGGGACGCTGCCCGAAAGCACCTACCTGGTGCTGGACGACGCCCACCAGCTTGAGGATGAAGCCACCCGCCAGTGGGGAATGGCGATTTCGCCCTACAGCCTTTTTAACTATTTAGACTGGCTAAGCCGCCCGGTAACCTGGAAGGTCTCGGCCAAACCGGAGCGCAACGGCTTCCTGCACGATTTCGCCCGCTATTACAAACCTGATACCAGCCCGGAAATTAAAACCCTGTTCGGTCAACTTGGCGAGGAAACAATCCGGCAGGTGGATTCGGCCCGCGAGACTGCCGGGAATCTCCTGCGGGAATTGAGTACGCTTCTTTACCAGCACAACCAGGAAGCCGGGCAGGCTGATGGGCGGTTGCGGCTGGACCAAAAATTCCGCAACGGCACGACCTGGGCCGAGTCGGTCGGATTGTGGGAGGTCTTTCACACTGAGTGGGAAGAACTTTATTACAAACTGGCCGAGTTGCGCGACGAAGCCCAGGAGGTTAGAACTTTCCTGGACCGCGCCGACGAAATGCTGACCGACCTTAATTATTATGTCAACCAATGTAATTATCTACTTAATAAACTGACCGCCGCTTTCGAAACGGGCGAATCAGGCCAAATCTTCTGGATGGGCGCGACCCGTCTGCACGCGACCAGCAGCGCCGCCCAGGCCGTTGCGCCCGGCGACAACGCCCCTGTCACGGAACGGACGGGGGTTAGCCTCTACAGCGCCCCGCTTGAGGTGGCGCCTTTGCTGGAACAACGCCTCTACAACCGCAAACGGAGTGTGGCGATGGTCAGCGCGACCCTCACGACCGAAAACGACTTCGGATTCATCAAGGACCGGCTCGGCCTGGAACATATCCGGCCCCAGGAAGTGCGGTTAGCGCCGGACCGGGATTTTTCCAGGACGCTGCTTTATCTGCCGAGCGATATGCCCGAACCGAACCAGCCCGGCTACCAGAAAAGCGTGGACCAGAACATCATGGAACTGGTCAAGCTGAGCAAGGGCCGGGTAGTGGCGATTTTCTCATCGAATAGCGCCCTGCGCCTGACCTACCGGGCGGTCCAGCGGCCCCTGGAAAACGCCAACATCCTGGTGTTAGGGCAGGGCCAGGACGGCACCCGCCGCAGCATGATGAGCCGCTTTAAGAATACGCCCCAGGCCGTGATGCTGACGACCCTTAACTTCTGGGAAACTACCGAGCTTAGCGGCAATATGCCCGAAACCGAGGATGAAAACAGCGAGACCGGACTTTTCAACCTGCTGGTGATTACCAAACTGCCGTTCGACCCACCGAGCGACCCGGTATTCGCGGCCCGTGTCGAGAGTAAACTTTTCGAAAAGCCTTTCGAGCAGTATGCCCTGCCTCGCACCATCTTGCGGTTCCGGCAGGCTTTCGAACGGCTTTTGAGCGGGCAACCGGAACAGGGCGCGGTAGTGATGCTGGATAGTCGCCTGATAAGCAAAAGCTATGGCGGGCTATTTCTCAACTCGCTGCCGCCGCTCACCACCCAGATCGACAGCCTCAACCAGTTGGGAATGAACGTCAAGGATTGGCTCGAAAAACCGCCTTCCCTCGATTAGTAACTTTGGGTATAATTATTCTAAGCCACTAAGCTTTTGAAATGCCGGAGGAGAAGTTATGGCTATTCACAAGACCGACTTGAATTTATTTCCCGAAGAATATTTGTTGAATGAAGACGAAATGGGGCGTACAACCGTCCAGTTTGAACTTATTCATTATCTAGTTTCGGTGTTGGAATGGCTATTTCACAACGAAAAGTGGCATATCGCGGGCAACCTTGAGTTTTATCACCCGGCAGTCAAAAATAGCCAGAACAAAATCACGCCCGACATCAGCGTATTTAAGGGGGTCTTTTTGTCACCCTATGATAAACAGACCTTGAGCAGTTGGGACATCGTTCCCGACCAGGACGAGATGCCCCCGGTGGTGTTTGAAATCAGTTCCCGTTCAACCTGGCGCAGCGATATTTTAAACGGGGAAAACAACAAACCGGCTATTTATGGCCGGATGGGTATCAAGGAGTATTTCGCCTATGACCCCAACGAACCCCCGGTCTGGAAATCTAAACGAAGCCGAAGATTGTTGGGTTGGCGTTACGAAAACGGCCAACTGGTGGAAATAGAGCCAGACGGTTCGAGCCGCTTATGGTCGAACGAGTTAAATAGCTGGCTGGTGCCTGATGGCCCCATTTTGCGCTTATATGACCGCGAGAATAACTTGCGGCTTACCGAAAAGGAAGCCCAGGAAAAACAAAGCCGGGCTAAAGATTTAACCATTGAAGTTCTGGGGACTACAATCCAGACCATGAACTCGACAATCGAGAGCATGAGCGAACGCATAGCTGAAATGGAACGGCAGTTGCGCGAGTTGAAGGGTGAAAAAGACCAGGCATAAGTCCCCGATCCCCGGATAAGAAACTGAAATAAAAAGACCGCCTTTCCAGACGAAAGGGCGGTCTTTTTAGTCTAGGTGGGAAACTAGCCTTTAATTTTGGCTTCCTCGCTGTTTTTATAATCCCAGGCGGCTTTCTCGGTGGCAAAGACCTGGACCGAACTGGCTTTTATCCAGCCCGCCCCGCCCTTTAACTGGTACCAGCCATCCTCGCTCTTACGCTGGAAAGCAATATAGGTGAATTGGGAAAGAGTCTGAATCTGGGTGGACCCATCACGTGGTTCTTCCAGGACTAGCCCGGTCGCAGCGGTCACGACCGCAAATTGCTCGTTTGCCGGTACCAGAATGATAGAGGGCTTCGGGGTAGGTGTCGCCGAAACGGTAATGGTGGAAGACGCCGAAGCCAACGGGAGAGAGTTTTCAACTTTGCGGTCCTGGGGACGGATAACAACTATTACAAAGAGCAAAATTATTCCGATTACAGCGCAAATATAAAGCAGAGTCCGGCGATTGGTATAGCCGAACCGCACTTCCTGGAACCGATAAGAAGTCCGACCCAGGCTGGTAACGTTCCGATTATGCGGCAATTTTGGCGGTGGACCGGGGTTACGCAGATACAAAGGCGTTTCCGCCGGAGGAATGACAGGCAGGTACGGATTATAATTGGTGTCTTGATTATAGCTATAGTTTGCCGCAGGAGCCAGACCGGGGTCAAAACCGGGGTTTGTATCGGCCTCAGACGCAAACAAAGAAGGGTTTAGCTCCGCCGGGTCTGGCTCAAGCTCGCTAACCGGTTCTGCCGGTGGTACAACCGCCAGGGACTTAAATGGGGCGGTAACTTGCTCGTTAATAGGTTCAACTCCGTTGTTTATTTCGGTTGGGGTATCGGTGTCGATTTCTTCCTCGATTGGGTCGGCGGGTTTAACAATGGAAAGTGGCGACGTATACCGGTTTGAAAGCGCCATTGGCTGCCTGCTTTCTGGTTTGCTGGATTAAGTCGTTCGCTCGATATATATCGGTTACTCAATCATAAAAATATTGTAACTGTATAACCGATAGATGGCAATAACTATTCTTTAAAAGGTGACCTGGTAGTCAAAAGTTACAGCCGAAAAGAAAATTAATTCAAGAATAGATTCAACAACATTTTAAACTGGAAGAATTCCAGGATTCACACTTGCTGTTCAAAATCGTTTACAGCAAATTTTATTCCCTGACCCCAACTTTTACGGCTCAATCCTTAATTTAATTTAAGCCGGGTTTGAGGTCTTTCCGGTCGGCCTGTCCGAGCCGGATTTGCTCGACTATCACCGGGGTCAGACCCATAATCGTGTCTACCTGGGCAAAGGCCGGGGCCGCCGGACCAAAGACCAGCAACGGTACCGGGTTAAGAGTATGCAGTTTTGAAGCCAGGTTTTCAAGGTTTCCGTGGTCGCTGCAAATTACCAGGCTCGTTTCGACGCTCTTATAACGCATAATACCCTCGATAAGGCCGTCAACCTCCTGCAAAATGCTGAGAGCGCGCTGCTTATCCTGGGCGTGCCCGGCGTAATCAGGCAGGTAACTTTCGAACAGGGTCACATCATATTTGGCGGCCAGGTTTGCCAGCCTGCGCCCGGCTTCCTGGGGCGAAATTAGCGGCAATGAAAAACCCCGCGAACGGCTGTAACGGTTGGTAATATCCCAGAACAGGGCTTCCTCTCGTTCGTAATTTTCCGGCATACGGAAAGGCACCCCCGAAGTCAGGTTGAGTAAAGCCCCGACCGAATAGCGAAGCCGGCGGTTTTCAATCGCCTGGAAATATTCGGGAGTATAGAGGTTGGCCGCCGTAGGTCGCCCACCCAGCGCCAGGACCTGCTTAAAAAGACCGCTTTCCTCGATTAAAATGCGAAGTGAGCCGTTGGCAAAACCGGTCAGGTGACGGCCCAGGAATTCGGGGGCGTTGCGACCGGTATAGAGTGCCGTCTGCCCGGTCGCGCTCTGGGGACGGCCCGGCACGCCCAGGGTCGCGTCCACCGGCTTAAAAAGCAAATCCTCGGTTAGAATAGGAGGCCCGGCCAGGAGGGGACCATCCAAAAGCCCGGCCAGAAACGGCATTGGGCCGGGGTCATCCGGGGTTTCCTCGCCCGGACTAAAAGGGTTATCGGGACCGGCAGGGGCCAGCCCGATGCCGTCCAGGAAAAGATAAATAAAGCGGTTTGCTGATAACTCGGCCAGTGGAATGCCTTTCTTATAAAAACTTGGCCGGTGGTCGGGCATAATGGTACAAACATCGAGCCCTGGCCGGGAAGATAGACCATCTTAACGCACCCCGTTTAAAGCTGCAACCGCTCTACTATTAAAAAATAACAGTCCCTGCCAGGCGCTGGTTGACAGGGCGAGGTCTAAAGAGGATAATTCGGCCAGGTTAAGTGGAATATTTTAAGGGAACCAGACAGCTTTTGAACCACTATTTTAGTCCGGCGCAACCCAAATTTTTCTAAACTCAGAAGGAGTTGCCAGATGGCAAACATAAAGTTCGGAACGGACGGTTGGCGGGCAGTTATCGCCGAAGATTACACCTTTGACAATGTGCGAAACGTAACCCAGGCCACCGCCGATTATCTTATTGCAGATGGCCGGGCCCAGTACGGCGTTATTGTCGGTTACGATACCCGGTTTGCCTCGGAGAATTTCGCGGCAGCGGTCGCGGAAGTGCTGGCCGGGAACGGCATCAAGACTATTTTCTCGGACAAATTCGTGCCCACCCCGGTCATCAGTTACGCTATTACCGACCGGAAGGCCGGGGCCGGGATCGTCATTACGGCCAGCCATAATCCCCCGACCGATAACGGTTTCAAGTTCAAACCCTATTACGGCGGCTCAGCTTCGCCCGAAATCGTGGCCGAAATCGAGAGCAGGCTGGACGGCCAGGTTAAACGGATGCCCTTCGAGCAGGCCCGCAGCCAGGGTCTGGTCGAGTATTTCGATGCCAGTGCTGCCTATATCGAGCAGTTGAGCCGGATTGTAGACGTGGAAAGCATCAAGCAAAGCGACCTGAATATCGTGGTGGACCCGATGTGGGGCGCGGGCCAGGGCTTCTATCCCCGCATTCTGGGCGGCGGTAAAGTTACGGTCGGCCAGCTTCACGGCGAACGCAACCCGATTTTCCCCGGCATGCATAACCCCGAACCGATTGCCAGAAACCTGACCGAATTGATGCAGGTGATGAAGGACAGCCATTCCGACCTGGGCATCGCGAACGACGGCGACGCCGACCGGGTTGGTATCGTGGACGAAAACGGGCGCTTCCTTAACCAGTTGGAAGTTTACGCTCTGCTGGCCCTTTACATGCTCGAAGTACGGGGCGAACGCGGGCCGCTGGTCAAGTCGCTCTCGACGACCAGTATGGCCGAAAAACTCGGCAAAATCTATGGTGTCGAGGTCTACGAAACCCCGGTCGGGTTCAAACACATCGGCCCGAAAATGATGGAGACTAACGCCATCCTGGGTGGTGAAGAAAGCGGCGGGTTCGCCTTCCGAGGGCACATACCGGAACGCGACGGCATCCTGTCCGGCCTGATTATCGCCGACATGATGGTGAAACTGAAAAAGAGCGCCAGCGGTCTGCTGGAATATCTCTTTGAGAAGGTCGGGCCGCACTACTACGACCGGATTGACTTCAAGTTCGAGCAGTCCCAGCGCGAGGCCATTATCGACCGCTTACGCACCAACCCGCCCAAAACCATCGCCGGGATGCCGGTTGTAAAGAGCCGCACCGATGACGGTTTTAAATATTACAGCGAGGACGGAAGCTGGCTCTTGATTCGCTTTAGCGGGACCGAGCCGATTATGCGGGTCTACACCGAAACGAGTTCGCCCGAAAAAGTGCAGCAAATGCTCGAACAGGGGCGGGCCATGACCGGAGCCTAAATTTTATTAAAGTGAACATACAAAAAAACGAGATTGACCGCTCGATGCACGAATACTACGAGCAACGGGCGGAAGAATATGACGACTGGTATAACCGGGTGGGCCGCTACAACGACCCCAGGACCAACGCCGCCTGGCACGCCCAGGTGGCCGAACTGGGGCGGGAGGCGGCCCGCTTCGGCGGCATGTTAAACCGTTATGCCGGGATGCGCGCCCTCGATTTGTGCTGTGGCACCGGCAAATGGACCCCCTTCTTCGCCCGCAGCCTGACCGGTAGCGGGCGGGTGGTCGCCTATGACTATTCCCCATCCATGCTGGGCCAGACCCGGCTCAGGTTGGAGGAAGAAGACCCTGCCCTGCTCGAAAAGACCCTTTTCGCGCGCGGTGACGCCTATTACCTGCCATTTGCCAGCCAGACTTTCGACCTCGTTTTCTTCGGCTTCTGGCTGAGCCACGTCCCGCACGAACGGGTCGCGGCATTCTTTGAAGAAATCAAGCGTGTCCTGAAACCGGGCGGGAACATCTTGATTTTCGATTCGGCCTACCGCCCCGGCATTCCTCACGAAGAAATCTCACGCCGTCCCCTTAATAACGGCACCATCCACGATGTTTTGAAAATAAACTACACCCCCGCCGAACTGGAAAAACTGCTGAAACAAACCTTTTCGGAAAGCCAGGCCCGCCAGACTTTCGACTTCTTCCTGATAGGCCAGGCTTCCCGCTAACATTTCATATTGAAACAACCGGAACCGGCCCTATTGGACAGATTGGGCCTGGGTTTGATACCAGTCTATCGTCCGGGCCAGGGCTTCTTCGAGAGGTGTCGCTTTTAGGCCAAACTCCCTTTCAATCCGGCTAGAGTCCACGATTTGAGGCTCGGTGTACTGGTAGAAAAGTTCGACGTACTCGCGGGCAAACGTATCGTCAAAAATCCCCGCCGCCTGCGCCTCTGCCACCGAAGGGACGTTGAAAACCTGGGCCGGTTGGCCGCGTTGCTGCCCAATTATGTCAAGTACTTCTCGCGTACTAACGACCGGGGCGACCGGCAATAACCACTCCCGGCCAAAAGCGGTCTCATTCTCGCCCAGGGTAGCCAGGGCACGGGCGATGTCAGGCATAAAGTTGTAGCTGTGGGGCAAATCAATATCCCCCAGGGTTAGGGCCGGTTGGTTATTCAATACTGCCGGAAAGATATACTGGCCTAGGGCCGAATTGGTTACACCCGGCCCGAAGAAATCGGCGGCGCGGGCCAGGGCGACTTTAGCCTTGCCGACCCGGTGCGCTTGCAGATAACCCCAGGCCAGTTCGCCGCGCAAGCGTCCTTTGCGAGAGACCGCCAGGTGGGGTGTTTCCTCGGTCATGGGCTTGCCTCCGGTTGGGCCGTACAGATAGAGGGTATCAATCACGATCAGGCGCGCCCCGGTAGCTGCGGCGGCTTCAATCATATTTTCCTGCAAACGCGGCAGGATTTCGGGCCAATTTTCATAAGGCGCGTGGGTGCAGTTATAGATGGTAGTCGCACCCTGGCTTAATTCCGTTAAAACTTCGAGCTTTGAGGCATCACCTGCGACTATTTCGGACCCTTCAGGCGCGGCGGCCTGCCCGCTCCGGTTGACCAGGCGGACCCTTTTACCTCTTTGCAATAGTTCGGCGGCCAGCGAAAGACCCGCCGGGCCGGTACCAAATACCATGTGCAATTCTTTTTCAGTTGTCATTAAATTATTCTCCTTTGTTTAACAAACTGGTTTTCAAACATTGTACATTTATCGAACTAAGTTCGATAAATGTCAAAAAAAATTAATCGCCCCTTCCGCGGGCGGTCCAGGCCAGGAGCAAATCGGCCACCGTTTGCTTCATCAGGTGTAAAGCCCGGTCTTCGTCTAACCTGCCCACCACGCTCAAACTGACCAACCCGTGTAAAACGCTCCACAAAACCTCGATTGAACCCCAGGCATCCTCGAATTTGACACCATTGGCCTTCCCCCATTCCAACAAAGTTTCCAGGGTGGTTGAGGTCACGGCTTCGACCGCGTTCGCGACCGCCTCGGCGTCAAGCGGAATCCCGCCCTGCCCGTGCATCACCTGGTAAAGGTCGGGACTGGTCCGGGCAAACTGCCAGAAAGCCTCCCCGATTTTGTAAAGCTGGGCTTCAGGGTCGGCACAGGTAGCCCGCGCTTCTTGCATGGCCCGGGCCAGTTGTTGGGAGCCTTCCTGCAAAAGGGTCAGCAGAATTTCTTCTTTGCTGGCAAAATATTCGTAGACCATCGAAGGACTGTATTCGATTTGCTCGGCGACCTTGCGAATGGTCAGGGCCGTCCAACCCTGGGTACGGGCAATCTGGCGGGAGGCCGAAAGGATTGCCTCCCTGGTGATTTGTTTTTCGCGATGCCTTCTTTCCTTGATGCCCATAGCCTTTTGCCTGCGTCTATTGACGAGTGGTTTTTTATCGAACTTAGTTCGATTGCATTCTAGCACCGTTTTCTAATCTGTCAAGCCCCTCTAATGGGTTGCGCCATTTTGCAAAAATAGACTATACTGGCAAAAAACAGATTCAAAATGGTTTGAAGGTAATAAAGAGAGCCCCACCATGATAATCAAAGATGTTCCACTTTTCCCATTGGACTTGGTCCTGTTTCCCCAGATGGTGCTGCCGCTCCGTATTTTTGAGGCGCGCTACCGCCAGATGATAACCGAATGTATCAAAGACGATAAACCCTTTGGCGTAGTGCTGCTTCAATCCGGCGATTCCGTTATGGAAGGCCGCTCCCATGCGGAAACACCCCGGCCTTTTAAGGTCGGTACCCTGGCCCGAATTACCGAGGTGACCCACCTGGAAGATGGCGGCATGATGATTACCACGGTCGGCACCGGGCGCTTTCACCTGCGGGAATATCGCACCGACCGGCCCTATATGACCGGGGATGTCGAACTCTGGCCTGACGAACCGGAAGAACTCGAAGGGGGAGTTTTGGAGGAAACCGTCTCTCGCGTCACACTGGTCTTTGAACAATACCTGCGAATATTGATGGAATTGGCCGGAAAGCGGATTCAATCGCTCGATATACCGACCGACCCCGAAGTGTTATCTTTCCTGGTGCCGAACTGGCTCTATATCAGCGCCCAGGACAAACAACTCCTGCTCGAAGCGCCCGGGCTGCGGATTCGCCTCGAAAATGAATTGCACATCCTGGAAAACGAAACCGCCTTTTTTGAAAAAATCAAAGCCAGGGCCGCCCAGCCCGATAACGAAAATAATCCGGGTGACAAGGGGGAAGTCTTGTGGAAAGAGACCAATCCCTACGACCTGCGCAACCGCTTTAGCGCCAATTAAAGCCGGCGGGCCGGGGTGGTAACCCCGCACAGGGTTTAACTAATTTCCCGGCCTATTGTATAATGCGGCTAATCTAGCGAACTTACTACTTCAATAAGCCTCTCGCAATTTGGTTTCGAATAAACCCATTTCGAGCGGTTTATTGGTTCAACAAAACCTGAAGGAGGCATGCCGGAATGGCAGCTACAATAAAAAAAGTTGGAGTTATGGGTTGCGGGTTGATGGGAGGCGGCATCGCCCAGGTAGCGGCTCAATCCGGGTTTGAAACGATTGTCGGCGAGGTTTCGGAAGACCTGCTGGGCCGGGGCATTGGACGCATCCAGGGGTTTTTAGGCAAGGATATTGAAAAGGGGAAAATCACCCGCGAGGAAGGCGAAGCGACCCTCAAACGCCTCAAAGGGACCACCAATCTGCAAGATTTCGCCGACTGCGACCTGGTAATCGAAGCAATCATCGAAAACATGGACGAAAAGCGCAAACTCTATAGCGCCCTGGATGGTATTTGCAAACCGGAAACCATTTTCGCCAGCAATACCTCGTCCCTGCCGGTCATCGAGATGGCGGCGGCTACAAAACGGGCCGACCGGGTCGGCGGTCTGCACTTCTTCAACCCGGTCCCGGTTATGAAATTGGTTGAGGCGGTCAAAACCATCAGCACCAGCGACGAAACCCTGGAAACGCTAAAAACTTTCGGCCAATCCCTGGGCAAGACGGTGGTAGTCGCCAAAGATACCCCCGGTTTTATCGTAAACCTGCTTTTAGTGCCCTACCTGCTGGACGCTATCCGGGCCCTTGAAAGCGGGGTCGCCACGAAAGAGGACATTGACAACGGCATGAAACTGGGCTGCGGCCACCCGATGGGTCCGCTCACCCTGCTCGATTTTGTCGGGCTGGATACGACCTATTATATCGCCAATATTATGTTCGAGGAATTCAAAGAGGCCCGCTACGCCCCACCGCCCCTGTTGCGCCGGATGGTCCTGGCCGGGCAATACGGTAAAAAGAGCGGCAAAGGTTTTTACGATTACAACCAGTAAAATCCTATTTATAGAAACCCTCGAAAAGTAAGAGCAGGTGAAAGGAAACCGAAGGAGCCTGATGGAATACACCGCTATCCTGGTCAAACGCGACGCCGCCGAGAAAATTGCCGTAGTAACGGTTAACCGGCCTGAAAAGCTGAATGCCCTCAATCTGACCGTACTTAAGGAGCTAAATGCGGCCTTTGACGAGTTGGAGGCTGACCCCGAAATCAGGGCCATCGTGATGACCGGGGCCGGGGCGAGAGCTTTTATTGCCGGGGCCGACATCGCCGAGCTTAACGCCCTGCCCGACCCGGTCCACGGGGCCTATCACGGAAAGTTGGGCCAGCAGCTTTGTTTTAAAATCGAGCGGCTGCGCCAGCCCGTTATTGTGGCGATAAACGGCTACGCTCTGGGCGGTGGTCTCGAACTGGCGATGGCCGGGGATATTCGACTGGCCGCCGACACGGCCCGGTTGGGTCAACCCGAAATAAACCTGGGTATTATTCCCGGTTTTGGTGGAACCCAGCGTCTACCCCGCCTGGTCGGCAAGGGAATAGCCAAGCTGATGATTTTTGGAGGCGACCCTATCACGGCGGAAGAAGGTTTGCGCATCGGGTTGGTGGACCGGGTAGTACCCCAGGCTCAACTGGCCGAAGAAGCGCGTAAATTGGCGGCACAACTGGCGAAGAAAGCGCCTTTAGCTCTAGCCGCCGCTAAGGCTGCTATCAATGGTGGTCTCGAAACCGACCTGGACCGGGGTTGTGAATTGGAAGCGGCCCAGTTCGGGCTGCTCTTTAGCACCGCCGACAAAGCAGAAGGTACTAAAGCATTCCTGGAAAAACGCCCGGCGAACTTTACAGGAGCTTAAGCAGGTTTTTATATATTGGACTTGTAACGAGTTAATTGGGCTGCTACGAGCAGGGCGATGGTTAAATAGTCTGGAGATAATAGTGCAGGAAGAAAACAATCAATTCTGGAAGGAAAAATTGTCCGACATCCGGGTGTCTATAGATGCCCTCGATACCGAAATCATCCGGCTGTTGGGAGAGCGAGGTAAGTTAGTCCACAAAGTAGGTGAGCTAAAACCGCACGTAGGGGCGGTTCGCGTCCCCGAACGTGAACGGCAGGTTGTGGAAAGAGCCGCCCGGCTGGCCGAGGAGAACGGTCTCGACGCCGATTTTGGCCGGGATTTATATCACTTTTTGTTAAATTATTTTGCTACCCGCGAAGAGCAACAGGTATTGGAACGTACCAGACTGGAAGCTTCCGCAAACTAGAAGAATACCTATGCCGGAAAAAAAGCTAACCGGGTTCAACGTGCGTCCGGGCAATGTTGAGGATTTATCCCTGGTTAAAGAAATTTGCGCCGATGTCAATGGCGGAAACGATTACATTCCGTATTTGTGGGATGAATGGAACGCTAATCCCCAGAACCGGGCTTTTATAGTCGAATCGGACGAGGGAGCCGCCGGGCTTTACTGGCTACGCCTGGATTTTGCCGGTGCAGAGACCGGCTGGTTGCAGGGGGTGCGGGTAAAAGCGGCTTTTCGGGGCCGGGGAGTCGGACGTTTCATTATGGAGCAGGCGATCAGCCAGAGCCGGAAACTGAGTTTGCACACTCTCCAATATGTGACCGCCCGCGATAATTATCCCATGCACCACATGGCCGGGCTTTTCGGTTTCTGGCATGTCGGTACTTTCCTGAATTATAGCCTCGAACAAACCGAGGTACCGCCGCGTGGCAACGCCCTGGAAAGTCGGCTGGTCACGACCTCCGAGTTTGACGAGGCGTACCGGCTTATTCTCGATTCGGATGAATACCAGCTGGGGCACGGCATTTATTGCCTTGCCTGGAACTGGAAACACCTGAGCATGGATGTTTTCCGCAAACACCTGGAACGGCGTGAGGTTTACTGCCTGGTCGGGGCCCTTAAAGTCCTGGCGATACTCAGGCGGACCGAGGACGGGGAGTCCTGGCTGTCTTTCCTGGCCGGAGAAAAATCGGCCCGTTTGCCGCTTCTCCTAGAACTGGCCCGGCGCGTATCCAAAAACATCGCTCCGGGGAAACCTTTTCAGTATACAGCCCAGGTTGTACAGACCCCGGTTAACGAAACACTCTTGCAACAGGCCGGATTCAAACCGGATGGACACGAACCGGGGTTGTTACTTTACGAACTGGATTTGGAAGAACCGGCCCCCTAATTCCCGGCCATTCACCTCAAACCGGCCACCTTATGACAAACCGCAATTTTCCAGAGTAAACTGGGGGGATTAGCGTGGTAATTTTTACCATTTTATTGTTTTTTTAACCTATTTTTCCTTGACTCTTTGCAAATCTAGTGCTATAAATAGTGTTACGCTTTACGGAACAAGATGCTCGACCAGCAACTGGTCAAACCCACGAGCAGACCTCTGGGTAAGTCTTATCTTACCTTTTTAAGAGGCCAGGCAAACAGCAGGAAAACAAACTCGGTTTTCAAAACGGGTTTTAAAAAGTCCAAATTCACCCTTGACAACCCCGTATGCGATTTGCTATAATAGCAAAGCACCAAACAAAGAGGCCCGGTAAAATAAAGTAAGGATTGAATGTTGGATAAGCATTCGATTATTACTGGATAAGGGTCGAAGCACTTTAATAATTGGAGAGTGATAGAGAAATCACTTTTCTATATATGGAACAGCAAGCGAAACGTCAAGAGAACAGGAACATTTTTGGATCTCTGTCAATACTGACGCCTTTTAAGAGCTTAGCATCTGGCAACAGGGCTAACTCAAAAAGAAAGGTGTGGAGAGTTTGATCCTGGCTCAGGATAAACGCTGGCGGCGTGCCTAATGCATG
>MKTJ01000080.1:169097-205368 GCA_001898225.1 Chloroflexi bacterium 54-19 | reverse complement strand
TAGACTGTCTACTAGTCGCTAAACACTTTTCTCATTCTCCGCTAAAACTTCCCGCCCGATAATATGCTATACTGGCCCCATCAAAGCTTGTGCTTACCGCTTTTGATGACTGTTTTACCAGATTGCAAGACCAGGAGTTTGCCCATGCCACCTGGTGGTGGAAACCCCCGAAATCCTTTTAATAATCATAATCGTCCCTATGGTTCCTTTCGTCGTCCGGTCGGTTCCGGTCGGCACTTCAACCCTTATTGGGGTAGCAACTGGCGCAGGCGCGCCCCGTCCTGGCTGATAGATTACGAACCCACCAAATTAAAACCAAAAAAACTCGGCTGGGTCTGGGTGCTGTCCGGCCTTGTCTTTGCCGGTTTCGCCATCACCCTCGCCCTGACTGTTGCCGGTGTCGTGGCTCCTATTGGTATCGGCATGGCTTACTATACTTCCCGTTACGACAGCCTGAGCCTCGACAAAGATTATTCGCTCACCTTTGAAAATTCCCGCATCTACGACCGGAACGGCGTTTTGCTCTACGAGAAGCAGCCCGAAGAAGGTTTGCGCGAATACGTAACCTACGACAAAATCCCCCAGGTGCTGGTGGACGCGACGACTGCTACCGAAGACCCGACTTTCTTTGATAACAGCGGGGTTGACCCTTACGCTATCCTGCGCGCTGTTTATATCAACATAAGCGGCCAGGGTTCTTCGGGCGCCTCGACCATTACCCAGCAGGTCGCCCGTGCCCTTTATCTTCCGCCGGAGCAGCGCACCGAGCTTAGTCCCGACCGCAAAATAGACGAGGCCATCCTGGCTATCAAGCTCACCAATACCATGAGCAAAGAAGCCATTCTCGAAAAATATTTCAACAATATTTATTACGGTAACCTGGCCTACGGTATCGAGGCAGCTTCGCTCGGCTATTTTGGCGTAGAGGCCAAAGACCTCGACCTGGCCGAAGCCTCGATGCTGGCCGGTTTGCCCCAGGCTCCCAGCGCCTATGACCCGACCCAGAATTACGACCTGGCCCGCAAACGCCAGAAAATTGTCCTCGATTTGATGGTCAAATATGGCCGGATTACCCAGCCCGAAGCCGACGCCGCTTACCGGGTGGATTTGCACGCCAGGCTGGTAGACAAGCGCGAACAAAAAGCTTTCATCCGCGCGCCTCACTTCGTCAATTACATTTTGCAACAACTCCAGGGGGAGGTCGAGACCGCCCAGATGGACCAGATTGTCGCGGCGGGTCTGACGCCCGACGATTTTAGCAAGGGTGGTTATGATATTTATACCACCATTGATGTAAACCTGGTGGATAAGGCCCAGGATGTAGTAAAAGAGAATGTTGCCGAACTGGCGAAGCGGAAAGCCTCAAACGCGGCCCTGGTCGCTTTGCGCCCCGGAACCGGTGAGATTCTATCCATGGTCGGTAGCACCGACTATAACGATACCAACAACCAGGGCCAGTTTAACGTGGCGGTGGCCCGCCGGCAGCCCGGTTCGGCCCTGAAACCGCTAACCTATGCCATGGCTATGACCAAAGGGTGGACCGCTGCGACGGTCCTGGCCGATGTGAAGACCGAGTTTCCCAGTGGCGGCCCTACCCCCTATATACCGATGGACTTCGATAATAAATTCCGGGGTCCGGTGACGGTCCGGGATTCTCTCGGTAGTTCGCTGAACATCCCGGCGGTGCGGGCCCTTCAATATGTCGGTCTGGATAATTTTATAAACCAGGCTAAAGCCATGGGTGTGACTTTCCAGTACGGGCCGGAGCATTACGGCCTGACCCTGGCCCTGGGCGGTGGCGAAGTGCGCTTGCTCGACCTCGCCGGGGCTTACTCGGTCTTTGATAACCTGGGGGACAAGGTCGAAACCGTTTCTTTCCTTAAGATCACCAAACACAACCAGACTATTTACGAATTCAAACCAGACCAGGTGAAGCGCACCAACGTGCTTTCACCCCAGATTTCGTACGTTATCACCAACATCCTTTCGGATAATAACGCCCGGTTGCTGGCTTTCGACCGCAACAACCCGCTGGTACTGGACCGTCCTGCTGCCGCCAAGACCGGTACCTCGAACGATTTCGTGGATAGCTGGACTATCGGGTATACACCTGACCTGGTGGTAGGGGTGTGGGTAGGTAACAACAATAATAAGCCGATGGATGGGGTGGCCGGTTCGGTGGGGGCCGGGATTGTCTGGAACGACTATATGACTTCGGTCTACAAAGACCCTAAACTGGCCCTGGCGGTCAAGCCGGACGGTAATTTCACCCGCGACTTTACCCGCCCTCCTGACCTCCAGGAGGTAACGGTCTGTAAAGAAAGCGGCTTACTACCCAACGATGCCTGCCCGGTCAAAGATAAAGAGCTATTCCCTACCAAGGATGTGCCAACCAAAGTCTCGACTCTGCACCAACTGGTTAAGATTGCTCACCTGGGAGCGACCGCGCCTCTGCCCGACGCGAACGCTACGCCCGGCTCGCCTTCGCCCAGGGCCAAGCCCACTCCGACTCCTTCGGTTTACGCAAACGGTGGGAACGCCAGCAACGAGTGTATCCCGGATTCAAGCTGGCCCGCCAGCCTGATTGAGACGAAGTTGTATTACGTCTACCCGCCGGAGTTGCAAGATTGGGCCTTGTCGCAGGGCCGCCGGCCCCCACCGATAACGCCTTGCGGCACTTATGTTCCGCCGACTCCAACGCCGACGCCGACCGCGCCGCCGTCACCGACCGTGGACCCGAACGCCACGTTGACGCCTGGTTCGGACCAGAGCCCGACGCCGACTCCTGCCGGTCCGGCGGGGCCGCCGCAGATTACGCTGCCGCCAGAGTTCCAGAAGACGCCGAAGCTGAACCCGACGCCGACCCCGAACCAGGGGCAGGGCCAGCCTTCCACAACTCCGAAGCCTTAGGCTCCGAAACCGGACTGAATTTTAGCAATAAGTTCAGTCCGGTTTTGTTCCTCGCACCGCCCAGGCCCGGGCGATTAACCGGATTGAGCCATCCCTTTCGGTTGGCAGCGTTTGTTCGAGCCGCTCCCGGAGCCTTTCTTTTTGAACTTCACCCAGCGTTCTGACATAACCTGGGGCTGGACCCTGTCCGCCCAGAAACGGTTGCCAGTAATCGTTAAAATCCCTGAAAATGGTCGGCACCTCGATGCCCCGGACTTCGACTGCTTCCAACCCGCTCTCTTTGAAAAGGGTTTCTAACGGCCCTGGTTGACAAATCTTAAATCGTGTCCCTTCGTAAAGGCTGGCCGCGCCAGGGTCAAAGGCGACTGCGGTTTCCCAGAAGGTGCGCAGCATTTGCATTTTATCGGCGTAGTCCCACAAATAGGCCGCAAGGGTGCCGCCCGGTTTCAGGGTGCGCCGCATTTCGGCCACGGCCAGGCCGGGGTCCGGGATAAAATTCAACACCAGGCCCGAAACCGCCGTGTCGAAATAAGCCGGGATAAAGGGTAACCTTTGCCCGTCAGCCGCTACAAACCGGGTCCTCCGGTCGTTGATACTTTCCTTAGCCAGCCGGATAAAACCGGTGGAGGCGTCCATACCGGTAATTTCGCCGGGCGCGGCCCGGTTAAGAATGGTCTGAGAAAGCCCGCCCGTACCGCAACCCAGGTCAAGCCAGCGTAACCCGCTAGGTTGGCCCAGCCAGTCTACAAAATCGGCCGCCACCAGGCGACTCCAGCGCCCAATATAAGATTCGTAGATTTTTCCATTAGCCCAAATATCTTGCGGCATACCCGGACGGTTATTTTTCTCGGTCATAGTTTTATTTATTCCTAAATTATACCGACTCACCAGATAATTGGAAAATTTTTCTGGTTGGTTGAATATATGTAAGAGCCAAAACCTACCTTTTTGTAGATAGAATTAAAAAGCATTTTTTGTTATTCTACCTGCCTGAACTTTCAGGCAACACAACCTCAAACGAGAAAGAGAAAGAAGGGATAGGATTGATGTTTCCTGACTTTGACATAAGGTCCTCAGACTCGCCCCTGGTTGAACGGGTCTGGCGCAGTCATAGTGAGCGCGCTGGCTCGTTTACCTCAATCTCTGCCGTTTGCTGGTCAATGGTCGTATCGAAATTTAATGGGCGCTTTGCGCTCAGTATACATGGCCCTGCAACGGGCGCAACCGGTATGGATTTCCCACCAGAAATAGAATGGGTTGGCATTGATTTTAAGCTGGGAACATTCATGCCCAATATACCACCCACCTCAATAGTAAATTGGTACAAACATTTACCTCAAACCACAGAACACGCTTTCTGGTTGGGTAATTCGGCATGGCAATTCCCGGACTATGAAAATGCGGATACTTTTGTAGACCGGCTTGTGCGCGAAGGCCTAATAACAAATGATCTGACCGTGAGTGCAATCCAGCAAGGATTTCCGCCAAAAATGTCGTTACGCTCCGTTCAATATCGTTACCTGCTTTCGACCGGGTTGTCTCAGAGAACTATCCGGCAAATCGAACGCGCCCGTTATGCGGCTACCCTTCTAAAACAAGGGGTATCGATCCTGGATGCTACCTACAAGGCGGGCTATAGTGACCAGGCCCATCTGACCAGGTCACTAAAACATTTCATTGGGCTTACACCTGCCGAAATTCTGACTACCCCTATAATAGCTTTATTCTAATCAGAGTAAATTGCGTTATTATTCAAGACTCCTCACCCTTGCTGTATTACGATATACCGGTAATTCAATGACAGGTTGCCTTTTTTGAGGTGAATCACAATAAACAGGAGGGATAAGATTATGGGAAAAATAGTCGCCGGAATGACAATGTCACTTGATGGGTTTGTGAAGGGCCAGGACGGTAATTTCGCGGTTCTTTACCCTGCTTTCGATGAGTTATTGAAAACCGATCTTATGCAAGAAACTTTTGCTACCACCGGGTCGGTAGTTATGGGAAGAACCAGCTATGAAATGTGCCAGGGAGACTTTACAGATTATGAATTTCAGGTGCCGCTCTTTATTTTGACGCATAGTGTCCCAACCGTTGTCGCCAGGGGGGAGAATGATAAATTATCGTTTCATTTTGTCACCGATGGCGTTGAAAGTCTGATCCGCCAGGCAAAGGTAGCAGCAGGTGACAAAGATGTGACGGTCGTCGGCGGTGCAAATACAATCCAGCAATGTCTAAAAAATGGGTTGATTGATGAACTCCAAATCGACATTATGCCGGTATTACTGGGCGGTGGATTGCGGTTGTTTGAGAACCTGGAAAAGGCCGAGATTAAACTCGAAAAAGTCAAAGTATTTGACTTGCCAGGTGGGGGTACTGAAATCAGGTTTCGAGTATTGAAGTAATCCAGGGGTATTGAATTGCGGATTAAGCAAGTAAAAAAATATAAAAGAAAAATGAGCCGCTAGTAGTCGGCTCATTTTCTGTGCCTATAAAAGTTAGAGTAAGATGGATGGTACCTGTTCCATAAAGGGCTACATTGTAAAGTTGACCCTGTCTAATTCCGTTCGGGATAGACTACCTTGAAGCGTTCGCAGATTAGCAGCATATCCGGCGAGGGGGTCTTGTTCAGCTCGGCGCAAACCTGACTGTACGACTCCCACATGGCTTCTTTCCACCATTCCAGGGTCCGGGCTTCTTCGCCGTAATCGTAGGCAAACTCGGCATCAATATCTTTGAAAGGTTTAATTCTGACCTCGGTAGTTTCGATGACGCAGACCGGGTGACCCTCCCAGTCGGTAACTATGCTGTAAAGGCCCGGCAGGACCAGCGGTTTATTTTCCGCTTCGTTTTCCCAGATAAGGGCCGAGGTGGCCGTCTTGGTACCGTCAAGCACTAGCCCGGCCAGTTCGTTTGCCAGTTCCTGGGTGCTGCTGAAATGGAAACTTTCGTAAAATCTCTCGTTGACGAATTCCGGGTCGGGTTGGGTTCCTAGAAAATTCTGCCAGAACTGCTGGTATTCCTTAGATGGCTCTGGCATTGAAACCTCTCAAGCCGGTGTTTGCCGGTCCTTTTTTCCGGCTCCAGCGGCTTACGCAGGCGGTTTGCCCGCAGGTCTGCGACATGGTACCGTCCCGCAACATTCGGGGCTGGTAGTTCACCCCACAACAGGCGCAGCGCGGCCCATTAAATCTGGCAAGTTTGTTGTACATCTTGAAAATCCTGATTGTTATTATGGTGATTCTAATTTGAATTTGGGATAATTCCATTCGTTCTTATGGTATCGTGTGCATTATCATATTAACGCCTTTATATAAAACTAAACACGGCTAAACGATGCGATTGATGTTAGGCCCTGCGTACGATGTGGTCTAGTCCGTTAGACCTAGAGCCGCCAGTGCCGTCTTGACGAGCGGTTGGGCAAAGACTACACTGTGGGCCGGGCTTCCCACAGTTTATTATTTGTAGCAGCCCTACACCCCTGTTCCAAAGTGGTTTGAAAATTTTGAGTTCTTAAAATTTGTAAGAAGGTTAGCCATGCCTGAACGAGAAATCAACCGGCTGATAGCCCGGAATTTACGCCAGGGAAAATTACCGCACGTTGTGCCCGCCGCTTCGCCGGTTTCGACGCCGGTCCGGCTCGAACTGGAAGCGCCCGCCGATGCTTTCCCCGAAGCCGTCTTCAAGGATATTCGCCGGGAGAACCCCTGGCAGGTCGCCCTGGCTCTCGCCGGGGAGAATTTGTGGCAAACCACGGTTTTACTGCCCCAGGAGCCGACCTTGCTCAGCTATCACTTCATCCTGGCCGATGGCACGACTATCCGGGAACGCCGCCAGCTTGAAGGGGTTACGGAGCCCTGGTTCGGGGTCTGGACCGACCAGGATTTTCGTATCGCTGTCTATAACCCGCACGGCCAACCGCCCAAATGGGTTGCCGGGCAGGTCGCCTACCAGATTTTCCCGGACCGTTTCGCCAAAGGCGACCCAACCAGTCTTACCAGGGGAGCGCAAACGACTTACCAGTATCCCGTGTTGCTAAAGACCTGGGAGGACGAGGTGCCGGAAACCCCCCCGAAAGGCCGCGACTTCTACGGTGGGGATTTCCGGGGCGTAATCGAGCGGCTGGACTATATCAAAGAGCTTGGCATAACCACAATCTATTTTACGCCCGTCTTTGAGTCGCCCACGAACCACCGCTATGACGCCATGAACTATTTCAAAATTGACCCGCGCCTGGGTACCGAGGCCGACCTGCGCGAGTTGATTGAAAAGGCCGGGGCCAGGGGTATCCGGGTGCTGCTCGATGGGGTCTTTAACCACTGTTCCCAGGATAGTGTCTATTTCAAGGCTGCCCGCGCCGATAAACTCTCGCCCTACTATCGCTGGTTCACCTTCAAAGAGTGGCCCGACTCGTGGGAGGGCTGGCTCGAAGTGACAGATATGCCGGAGTTTGTCGAATGTCCCGAAGTAGAGGAATTTTTCTTTGGCAAGGGGGGTGTGGCCCAACACTGGCTCGGTTATGGTACGGGTGGCTGGCGGACCGATGTGACGCCCTGGATTACCGATGAATGGTGGCGGCGTTTCCGGGTGGCGGTGCGCCGTTCTTTCCCGGAAGCCTATCTTATCGCCGAGGATTGGGGTGACGCGACCCACCGCCTGCTTGGCGACAGCTTCGACGCGACCATGAATTACCGTTTTGCCTATTCGGTCGGCGGCTGGGCGGGCGGCAAACTGAGTTCGCTCGAACTGGACGACCGCCTGGAAACCCTGCGCCGGGATACTCCACCCGACCAGTTTATGGCCCAGCTAAACCTGCTCGGCTCGCACGACACCATTCGCCTGATGACCAAGTTGGAAGGCCAGGCCGACCAGGTCAAGCTGGCGGTTAGCTTTATGCTGGCCTATCCGGGCGTCCCGATGATTTATTATGGCGACGAGGTTGGTATAGAGGGCAAGTTCGCCGAGGATAGCCGCCGACCTTTCCCCTGGGATAAACTCGACCAGAAACAGGATTTGCTCGGCTACTACCGCACCGCTATTAACACCCGCCATACCAGCCCGGCCTTAAAATACGGGGACGTTTCAACCGTTTACGCCGACGCCACCGCTTATGCCATTCTGCGCCGTTTCGAGGACGACCGGGCCCTGGCGGTCTTTAACAACGGCGACACTCCTGCCGAACTGGCTATCCCGCTTGACGGGGAAGCGGCGGGCGAATGGCTGCCCCTTTTGGGCGATACTCCCTTTGTGGTCGAGGACGGCCTTCTCAAGCTAACTCTGCCCGCTAAAGGGTCGGTCTGGTTGCGAAAGACCGCCTGACCCGGCAGGAGTAAGTTAACTCAGTTCAGCAAAAATTCGTAGGTAGCGTCTTCGAGGTCAATATAGCCCCGCTCCAGCGTTTCGGCCCGTTTGCGGTTGGTTTCGTCGCCGGGGAGGCGGGGGCCACCCGACCCCGGCACCGCCGGGATCGTGTAAAGGTCGCTTACGAACTGGTCCACCCGGTCGTTAAATTCGTCCAGGCTGACAAAGAGGTCGGGGCGGTAGGCGATAAAAAGGGCGTGGAAAAAGTCGGGGCTGTGGACATAACCTTCCTGGCGGCCTAACGAGCCGCCGCTCCCGGCAGCCGTCAGGAGTTCGATAACCAGGCCCAGGCCGAAACCTTTGTACCCGGCCAGTGGCAACAGGCGAGGCCGCCCGTGTTCGTTGAGGGCGGCGTGCGGGTCGGTCGTAATCTGGCCGTCCGGCCCCAGGGCCACCCCTTCGGCCAGGGGTTTGCCGCTGACCTGGGCCTGTAAAATCTGGTTAAAAGTCCCCGCCGAGGTCGCCATATCCAGCAGGATAGGCCCACCCTTGCGCCGGGGTATCCCGACCGAAATCGGGTTCGTGCTTATTAACGGTTCGAGCCCGCCGGTCGGGACGACCGTTGCCGGGGCGTTCGCCAGCACCAGGCCGATAAACCCGGCCTCGGCAATCGTACGGGTATAGTAGGAGAGTATTCCGCTTCCGCCCGACTTGCGGACCGCCACCATAGCCAGCCCGCTAATCCCGGCCTTTTTGATGACCAGTTCCATGGCCGTATGGTTCACGAAGTAGGCGTGATGGAACCCGCCATCGACCAGGGCCGAGACCGGTGTCTCGTTCAAGATTTGGAGCGGAGTGCGGCGGTCGGCCCCCAGGCGGAACTGTTCGAGGTTGTTGCGTAAATGGCGCAGCCCGTGGGAGGGCCGTTGGGCTAACTCCCCTTCCAGGTAAATCGGGGCCGCGATTTCGGCCTCGGCCTGGTCTACCCCGTGCCGCCGCATTTTGGCGATGGCAAGTTCGGTGGCTTCTGCGATAGTAAGTCGTTTCATAATTTAAAAGAATTCTCCTGGGAAATCGTTAAGACCGCGCCGCTCGTCCCGAAAGGACATGAAAAATAAATTTGAAAAGATTGCCAAAAGTCGAGCGGGCCAGTTCAATGACCGTCTTGCCGTTTTCGTCTTCGTAGAGGCGCACATGCTTCCAGCCCGCTTTTCGCAAGTTCGACCGCAAAATACCGGCGACCTGGCGGGAGAGTTTCAATTCGGAGTCGATATAAAGGGTCTGCCCGGCCTGCAAACCTTTTTTATTGGTTTCGATGGCAAATTCCACCGCGTTTTCAAACTGGCTCAATAGTTTTTGGTCAGGCTCGGATAAGATTACCTGGGCAGTCTTGTCACGCATAAATGCCGCCCTTTCTAGCCCGTTAGGGTTTTAGACCGCCCCTTTGCCGACGATGTCGTCTTCGTCATTGACTTGAATCTTTTCGGGGGCGGCGGACTTTTCCTCAACTTTAATTTTGGCCGGGTTGGTGGCTCGCTGAGTCCGGGCGATACTTTCATCAATGCCGGTAGCGACCTCATCCACCAGCGATTTGAAAGCCATAAAGCCTTCCCGCAGCGAGTTCTTGGCGTGATAACGGGACTGGCTCGGCAGAAGGTTTAGCGGTAAGGCCATCAGGTTAAAACTCAACCGTCCAATCTGCCCGACAAGGTTCGCCACGTCCGGGTCAGTCGAATTTTCGGAGCGGCTCACGTCTTCGAGGGGTAGCTCATCGCCGCCCGGTGTCGCGCCTTCAAGAAGGTTGGTTGTATCAATAGGGGTGCTTTTTTCAGGGATGGGAGAAATATCGTCTGCCGTGTTCACCCGGATTGTTTCGTCCATTTTCACACCTCTTTCTACGTTTAATACTCGTTTCTACAAGAGTTTATATAAAGAGTTCGGGGAGAAATTAGCAAGGTCCGTTCCGCTTAAAATTAGATACCCCGGTTAACTGATAATTTTCTCGACCCGGTCAATGAACCGGAAAAGCTTGGTCGGGCCGTAATTGCCGCCGGGCCGGGTTTCGGGCAGTTCTTCCAGCATGTAAGTCTTTTTGTTGTCGCTGGGCTGGTTGAGGTCGCGGATGGATAGGCTCTTGCGAAAGTTACGCTTATCGAGTTTCTCGCCCAGGATAACCTCGTAGACCCGTTGCAGTTCGGTCAGGGTAAATTTTTCGGGCAGTAGTTGGTAGGCGATGTTGGAATAGCCCAGTTTGCCGCGCAGCCTTTGCAGGGTGTAATCGAGAATCTGGCGGTGGTCGAAAGCCAGTTCGGGCAGTTTATACATGGACCACCACGTTACTTCGCCCGCGTCCGTCCCGGCCCGCAGCGTTTTGACTTTCCCGGCTTCCAGCAGAGCAAAATAGGCTACCGTTATGACCCTGGTGCGGGGGTCGCGGTCGGGGTTGCCAAAGGTGTAAAGCTGTTCAAGGTAGACATCTTCCACGCCGGTTTCTTCGCGCAACTCGCGGCGAGCTGCTTCATCCAGGCTTTCTCTGATTCCCACGAAGCCGCCCGGCACCGCCCATAAGCCCTGGTAGGGTGGCATTTTACGCCGGATGAGCAAGACCTTCAAATCCTGCTCAAACACGGTCAAAATGACAATATCCACCGTGACGGAGGGGCGTTCGTAATCGCTGGCCTGGTAGGTTGCCAGGTAGGCCAGGTCGGCGGGTTGTAACTGGCCCGGCTGGGGTGGGGAGCTATTCTGGGTGGTTTTCAGGTCCGGTTCAGCCATAAATCCTCCCGGTAAAAGTGTTTTACTTACACTCGATTATATGCGCAGGCGCGACCAGCGTCAACCGTCAGGAGTTGGGAGTTGGCGTGGCGGTCGGGCCAAGCACGCTGGAAGTCCGAGGAGGAATCTTTAAGACCTGGCCCACCTGGAGATTGTCCGGGTCTTTCAGGTTATTGAGCGCCACAATGTCATCGTAATTCACCCCCAACCGCTTGCAGATGCCAAAAAGAGTATCCCCGGCCTGGACCGTATACTGGTCGCCCACTACGGGCAGGGTTGGCGTATATTTGGGAGTGGGCGCGGGGGTGTTGGGCGGAATGGTCGCCGCGATAGCCACCGAAGCTACCGGGGTCGCGGTCGGTGCGAAAGTGGGTGAGGCCGGGGCGGCGGTATCGGTCTGGGGAAGCGGGGTCGGCGTTATCACGACCACATAGGGGGTGAGGCCACCTCCGCCCGGTGGGGTCGGGTAACCACAGGCCGCCAATAACAGGGCGCTAAAACCCAGTCCGGCTAATGAAAGGACAGTTTTAATCAGGAAAGAAAAAGACTTGAAGCGCAATATCTCAACCATTATCCAGGCCGGGCGATAAATTAGAAATTAAAGGAAAAGTTTTGGCCTGGCCGAGTTATAGGATACGCTTTTTGGGGAAAAAAGGCAAAAAATAAAGAAGAGCAGAACAGCTATCCTTAGATTGCTGACTGCCCTCCTCCCGACACCAAGATTCTATCACCCGTACGCAATTTTGTCAACAGGCAATTTTTGTAAATTAATCCGAGTTTTTAACGATTCACTCGATGGCAGTTTGGCCTTTTCCAGAGCCATGTTTTACCACGCAAACCTGTTAAAACGTGACAATACCATTGTCACAATTCATGCAGCCTGTTTTGTATCATTTCCGAGATAGGGCAGCAGTTGCGGTACGAAGAACCTTGCGACCGCTTCCGGTTTCGGGTGGGTGCCGTCAATGCTGTCGGTCTTGTAGTTGTAGCCCTTGACCTCGACATACTGAGTCCGGTTTTTCAGGCCCGAAGCGGCAATATCATCCTGGATAGCCTGGTTGAATTGGACCCGACTACTTTCGTTCCCACCCTGGCGTGGGAACAGCCCCAGCACCACGAAGCGGGCTTTGGGCAATCCTGCCGAAAGCTGGTTTAGCATGTTCAGGTAAGCCGTTTTGAAATTATCGAGCGGAAGTTTACCGTACCAGTCGTTCGAGCCATAATTTACCAGCACCACGTCCGGCTGGAACGGTAATACATCCCGCTGGACCCAGTATTGGCCCTGGTCGGTTACGGTGCTGCCACCGACCCCCCGGTTGATAGTTTCCCAGCCTTTGGCCTCGGCCAGTCCCCAGGTTATACCGCAAAAATCCATCGTGGACGACCCGAAGCCCATCAGACGGGTCCGGGCTGCGAAGGCAGTCGGTTTCCAGCGCCCGTTGGTGCGGAAAGTCAGGGCTTCCAGGGTGCCACCTGCCCGGTTGGTCAGTCGTAAGCGGAAGGTATGGAGCGCTTTTGTGGGGGCGTTGATGATACGAAAGTAGCCGAACTGTCCGGTGTTGGGCATAGTCAGGTGGGCGAGGGTATTTGTATCGAGCTGCAAATCGAAGGCTTGCCCGCGCTGCCGGGCGTAGAGTTCGAGCCAGCTACCGTTAAAAGTGCCTTCAATCGTCACGTCGTTGTAGCGGCTGACGGCCAGGTTCATATCGCCGCTCGGCCCGGCTTGCCATTCCCAGCCGCCACTGAGCCGGATGTACCGGCGCTCGTTTAAGTCCTGGAGGGGAGTTTCGCGATAGTTCTGGTTGGCCGTCGCCTGGCCGGGATGGGTGACTAAAAGGTTGATTAGGGGGCCGCTGGTTTCCGAATAGGCCCAGGCTGTGCCGAGTTGGAGGCTGATAACCGAGGTCACCAGGGCCGCAAATAAGAGTAGACTACGATTTTTCATTTTCCCGCTGAGTACTCCGCATTCAGGTTTTCCATAAAACGCTTGTTTTGGGGGCGCGTCAAAATTCCGGGCACAAAAAAAGGCCCGAACAGGTAGCCAGTGGTGTCTTAGTTAGTTGGGAAAAGAAAAGAGTGGGTTGAAACTAGATTAAGACTGTTTGTAATTTGTTTAGGGTAACTGATTGGTGGGTTAGTTAGCGGCGGGATACCGCCACCGGAGCGGTTGTAAAAGCCTCTTCTCGCTCTTGAAGAGGGGGCAGGGCCGATAACCCGATTCGGCACCGCCACCTTTTACAACCGCCCGCAAGCTCTCTCATTTATGAGTCAATCATAGCAGAGAGAACATTACAAACAGCTTACGAAACCTGTAAATTATTTAACCAGTTCGGCCAGGCGGCGGACGCCTTCCTCAATCTGGGCCGGGGTTATCGCGCAGAAGGGCAACCGGACGAAACGGTCTTTCACGGTGTCGTCCTGCCCGGGAAGCGGGTCGGCAAAGAAGGTCTTGCCGTCGGTCAGGGCCAGTTTGACGGCCTGGGCGCGTTCGACCAGGTTGGCGTAGTTGGCCGTTTCCGGCAAAACGATGCTCACGAAGAAACCACCGTCCGGGGGCGTAAAGGTCACGTCCGGCAGGTATTTGCGGATAGCCGCAATCATGGCGTCAAGGCGCGGCTCGTAAAGGGCCTTCAGGCTGGCGATATTCTCGTCCAGCCAGCCCCGCTGGACGAACTCGGCCACGACCGCCTGGGTTGGTAGCACCGGGGAGAGGATCGTTTCTTCGGCCAGGCGGGTGACTCTGGCAATCAGGTCCGCCGGAGCCACCATATAACCGACCCGCAAAGCCGGGCTTATCAGCTTGCTAAACGAACTCATCGTGACGATATGGGCCGGGTTGATTTCGCGCAGGAGCGGAATCGCCTCGCCCCGGTAGCGCAGGTTGCGGTAGGGCACGTCCTCGATAATCCAGAAATTGTATTTATCGGCCAGTTCGACCAGCGCTTTCCGTTTCTCGTAAGAGGTGCTGAGCCCGGCGGGGTTCTGGAAGTCCGGCACAATGTAGAGGAAAGCCGGGACTTGCCGTTTGAGTTCTTCTTCCAGGAGGGCCAGGTTCAGGCCGTCCGCTTCCATCGGGACGCCGTAGACCTTCGCGCCGCGCCGCCGGAAAGTCTTGATAGCCCGGTCATAAGAGGGCTGCTCGGTCAGGACCGTGTCGCCCGGTTTGATAACCGTCCCGGCGAACAGGTCTTGCAGGTGGAGCGAACCGTTGCCGATTAAAATTTCGTTAGGGTTGACTTTGTACTGTTCGGCCAGGTACTGGCGCAGGGGCGGGTAGCCTCCGATGTTACCGTACTGCAAAATGACGGGACCATTCTTCTGTAAAGCCGCTTCGAGGGCCTCGCCGATTTTCGCGGCGGGCAGGGCTTCTTCCGCCGGAACCCCACGGGTAAGTGCAATTGCTTCCAAAATACTCTCCTTGTATCGTGCAACGTTGAACGTGCCCTTTATGGGCAGACGTAAAACGTGATTCAATTCCTGACTATATGCCATGTGTGAAGGCTAACTCGACCTTCAAAATTCTAAAAATTTAGCCCGCCTACGAAACGGGCAATCTCAGCTTATTCACTATTTTACCGGAATACGACACCGGGACGCACACAAGTATAGAACGTCTAAAAGTCGAACCCCTTAAAATTGTTCGGGGAGAGGGCGCGTTTGTCCGTTAGCGACCTCAGGCAGGTCAAAAGGGTTCGCGATACCGTCCCGGTCGAGTTGGGTATCGTGCCCGCTATCGGCGGCCACACCCAGTTCGGTCCCGGTCCGGGGAGCGCCCCGGCCTATTCGTTTAAAAGCTTCCCGGTAGACCGCTTCCAGTTCGCGGCGGGTCACGTGGCGTCCCAGGTCGTGTTCGGCCTTTTCGCGGATTTTCCGGCCCAGTTCCACCCGGCCCGCGTTATCCGACAACAACTCCTTTAGGCGGTCGGCCAGGGAGCGGGCGCTGCCATAGGTGGCGTAACTGCCCAGGTCGTCCAGGAATTCCCGGCTGACCGGCGTATCGAAAGTGACCACTGGCAAACCCGTCGCCATGTAAATCGGGATTTTCCCGGCCCCTTCGGTCGCGCTCATCTTGGGCGTAATCGCCACGTCGCCAATCCGCAGGTAGCGGGGGGCATCTTTGAAAGGAATCCGGCCCGGGAAAATAACCCGGTCGCGCAGACCTAATTCTTCAGCCTTGCGGGCGTAGCTGTCCACCCCGGGATAGCCCATAACCACGAAGAAAGCTTCCGGCATTTCTTTTTTCAAAAGGCTGGCCGCTTCCAGAAGCAGGTCGGTCCCCTGGTAGGTCGCCAGCAACCCAAGATAGACGACTACCTTGCGGTCGGCAGGAATACCAAGGGTTTCTTTCAGGCGAGCCACCTCCTCCCGGTCTTCCTCGGAGCGGACCGGGTGAAATTTCTCCAGGTTGACCCGGTCGCCCACGGTCGTGACCCGGTCTTTTGGCACCTTAAAATCGCGCTTCAAGACCTGGGTGGCGTTGTGGGAACTGGTGATTATTTTATCGGCCATCCGGTTGATAAGTCTTTCGAGCCACAGGGTCGGTTTGTAGAAAGGGCCGTTTTTATTTAGAAAATGGTGGTCCTGCATTTCGCTGGTTAACGAGCCCTGGAAATCGAAGATAAGAGGCGCTTTACCAAGGCGCAGCAACCATTTAAGCTGAAAACCAATCAACGCGCCTTCGTGAAGGTGGGCGTGGATAATGTCCGGTTTGAACCGGAAGGCGACCCAGGCCGACTTAAAAGTCAGCATGGCGTCAAAATAGAGTTTGTGGCGGCTACTGCCGACCTGGACCCTTTTTAACCAGGGAACATCGAGACTGCGCCGAATATCTACGTTCTCGACCGGGTCCCCGGTATGGTAGGTACACACCACTACTTCGTGCCCGGCTTCCTGTAGGCTGCGGATTTCTTCGAGAATACGGACGTGACAGCCCGTATCGGCGAAAAAGGAAGTGGGCGCAATCATTTGAATTTTATAACCCAACGATATTTACCTCGAATAAAATTAAACTGTCTCCTCCTGAGGTGACCTGTTGTCCCGGTGCTGCTTGTGTCACACTAAGTCGTTTTCCGTCGGTGGGCCGGTACATGCCTAACTCGATTTTGTAGCGGCCCGGCGGTAAGTTGGCCGGAACTTCCAAAGATTGGTCGTCATCAAACAATTCGTTGGGAGTCCATTGAGTAGTATTCAATTGGCCGTAGCGCGGTGCCGTATCGCGCTGGGCCACCGTTTCGCCTTTTTCGTTCAATAAATGAAAGAAAATGACGTAATTATCCTGAATTTTGGCCGTACCTCGCCAGAAAAGAGTGAGCGGGATTTTATGATTTTCGGGCGTAAGTTTAAGCTGATTATCTGAGTCAAAGCCGACAAGCTGGATATTATCGCCAAACTTCGCGCCCGATTTATACTCCATCTGGCGTTGGTTTACATAAACATCAATGTCCTGGGTATCGAGCCGGTTGATAAAATTGGCCTTCAGGGTTTCGAGCGTCTGGTTGGTCAGTTGCGAATCAGCCCGCGCCTCTACCAGGACGAAGTCCGACTTCTGGGCTGCCCCGTAAAGGTCGTTCTGGACCAGCGGGATATAGCGTAACTGCCGCATATCGCCTGAACCTTTATCAAATAAGGCTTTGCTAACGGCGCTAGCCAGGTTCTGGTGGGATAGTCCCAACCCCAGGTACTCGACATAGGCGGCGCTATCGACCACGTACTGGTTATTGGCATCTACCGTCAGGGGTTGCCCCATGATAAAACTATAACGAGCATCCCAGGTCAAAAGTTTTCCGTCATCGCTCAGGTCCAGGTTATTGAAGGTGGCGTCTACCGCCCGCTCCTGGCTCCATTCGGGAAGGCTGGGGTTGGACAGCGAGAAATTGACGGCGGGCCAGAGCAAGAGCGCCAGTCCCAGGGCCAGGGCGCCACCCACCCCGGCCTGTAGCTGCCAGGGCATTGTACGCGGCAGTTTGAAATTGACCACGCCACCCGCCATTAACGCCAGGGGCAGGACCATATGGTCGTAATAGTGCGGGAAGAACCCGGCCTTACCGGTGTAAAGAAAGAGCGTTACGACCGCCACCAGCGTGACCGGGAGCCAGTTTTCGCCACCGGAGCGGGTTGCCCAGCGCAGCACAATCGCCACAAGACCCAGCCCTGCCATCAGCAGGGTGAAACCCAGGTAAGGCGTGCGGGCCAGGTAATCAAAGGCGGTCAGGGTCGTTTCGGTGGAGAATTGCCCGGTGGTCGCGATATTGTTAAAAGGCCGCAAAAGCTGGTAAAGATAGGCTTCCTTTATAAAAGCCGAGCCGGAAGCAATCAAGAACCCGGCGCTGGCAACGAGATAACCGCCCACTACCCCGGCCCCAAACAGCCCCAGGCCGCGCCAGTAGCGCCACGCCACCAGGGTTAAACCCAGCCCCAGGACAACAGCCAGGGCCGGGATTTTTACCGACACGGCCAGCCCGGCCAGAAGGCCAGCCGCCAGCGGCCAGATTATCCAACGACGACTTTTCCGGGTTTCGCCGGGTACGATATTTACAAAGGCAAAGATAGCCGCCGCCGTAAAGACATTGACCAGCGGTTCGAGCATGATTTGCTGCTCGGTGCGGACCGCGCTCCCATCTACGGCCAGGGTGAAAGCCGCGATAGCCCCGGCAATAGGCCCGGCCCATTTGCCGCCCAGCTTCCGCCCGGTCAGGTAGACAAGTGCAATCGTGACCAGGGCGATAAGGGAGGTAAAGAGGCGCAACCGCAGGAAATCGGTCAGGCCACCCCAGTCGGTACCGTTCAACCGCAAAGGGATTGACCATAAAAACGGCCCAACCGGCGGCTGAGTCAGAAAGAAATCCTGGTAAATTGATTTGCCCTGGGTCATCAGCAGGGCGGCTGTCGAGTGGACCCCCTCGTCATAATCGGTGCGGATGAGGTCGGTTGCCCCGATATTGCGGGCGTTGCCTATCCGAAGAACTGCGGCCAGGACCAGGATTAGACCCAATGCCACGATACCGGTTCCCCACCATGCCGTCCCGGCCCAACCTGGAACGGACCCGTCCGCGGACCAGTCCGATTTCTTCAAGCCCGGAGCAGCTTCCGCCTTTTCACCTGTGGGGGGAAAGGGTTCGGCAGTAACCGGGGTTTGCCGGAAGGCGAAAAAGAGCAGGGCCCCAAGACCGAAACCAAACCAGATTATCTGGGGGTAATTGCGGAAGAAGGCTTCCAGCCCGGCAGGCTGGCGTGGCTGGAAAATCGATAGGTCGCCGGAAAGGACCGCCTGGACGAGTTGGAAGGTAGGAAAAGTCAACAGCCAGGCTATCCCGGCCAGGATTAACAACCCCAGCCCAACCCGGCTCAGAAGTGTGTATATTTTAGTCCGCGAAGCATTTAGCACCGGCCTTCCGGTGTTTTTCTCTGTTACCTCGGTTTCGTCTAACATGCTATTTCCCGTGAGTGACCGTTTCCTGTAGTACCCAGGACCAAGTTAGTCACTGCTACTAACTTGCCGGTCGTCATTGATCGGGCTTTGTCATCCTCCAGTTTTCTAGATTTTACAATATGGAGCGGCCTCACGCAAACATTGCAAACAAATCTTAGAAAAACTTAACGCTCCTCTCAGGATTGTTTCAGTTTACGGTTTTATCCTGATACCACGACTACTCGAATGCAGCCCCGCCCAACGGGGCGGCCAGTCTGAAATCGAGCGGTGGTAATCTCCCGGTAGGCGCTCCATTGCTAAGGGCGCAGGCCGGGCCAGAGGGGAATTTTCTTTAGATAACTTCCCTTTATAAGGCAAGTAATTGCGAGGGATAAAAAGAAATTACTATCAAGCGGCTACAAAGGAAGGATGCAAAATGAGTTTTAACCCCGAAACCGGGCGCGACGAGGCTCCCCGGCTAAACCCTACTATTAGAAAAAGTAAGAAGAAATTATATGGCGCGCTTGGCGGGGCGGCCCTGGCCCTGGCGGTAGCGTTTGGCGGTACTTCGCTCCTGGGGCAAACCCGTACCACCAACGCCCAGACTACGACCCCCAGCCAGTCGGCTACTCCTTCGACCGGTTCCGGCTCGAACCAGACCCCCACCGCGAATAACGGCCAGACCACTACGCAGGGTAAAGGCGGCATGCACGGTGGTTTCGCGGGTGGTCCCGGACGGATGGGAATGATGGGTGGTGGTCCGGGCGGCACTATCAGCGCCATCAGCGGCAATACCATCACCATCAAACACGGCGATAGTATCACCACAACCGTGACCGTAAACGACAGCACCGTCTATACCGAAGCCGGGAAGAAAATCAGTTTGAGCGACCTGGCAGTCGGCGAACGGGTGAATGTGCGGACGACCAAAGCCTCCGACGGCACTGTGACCGTGACGGCCATTGATGTCGTCCTCGACCGCGCGGGAGGCACCATCAGCGCGGTTGATTCCAGCGGCCTGACCCTGACCGGACCGAACAACACGACCGTAAAGGTTACGTTTGGCTCCTCGGTTACGGTCCAGGATGCGGGCAAAACCCTTTCGACTTCAGACCTCAAAACGGGGGACCGGGTCGAGGTAGCCGGGCAGAAGAACTCGGACGGTTCCATAACGACCCAGGTCGTTAATGTCATCCACGACCACCTGGGCGGCACGGTGACGGCTATCAGTGGCAACACCATTACGGTTGAAGTAGCAGGTCGGGGCGGTTTCGGTGGAAGACCGGGCGGTCCCGGACCCAGGGGTAATAACGGAAACGGCTCCTCCACTGCGACTCCTTCCGCGACCCCGTCAACCGGTAGTTCTAGCAATAGCAGCACCCCGGTGACGACCACCAGGACCATCACGGTTAGCGACAGCACCACTTACACCAAAGGCGGCCAGAGCAGCCAGTTGTCCGCAATTGCGGTCGGCGACCGAGTTAACGCGGAAGGCACGCTCAGCAGCGATGGCAACAGCCTGACCGCTTTGCAGGTTAACATCCAACTGCCCCATTACGCCGGGAAAGTGACCAGCGTGAATGGCTCGACGATTGTCATTGACGAGCGCGGCACCAGCCGGACCATCGAGGTTACCGCCGATACCAAGTACCAGAACGGCCCGAACCAGACCGCTTCCCTTAGCGATGTCAAGACCGGTGAGTTTATCAACGCCGAGGGGTCGGTCGACTCCAGCGGCAAGATGACCGCTTCGGTCGTGAATGTCGGTGGTCCTGCCGGGCCTGGGGCCGGTGGCCCCGGTATGCCTGGCGGCCCTGGCGGGAAGATGGGACCGGGCGGTATGGGTGGCATGGGCGGACACCACGGAGGCCGCTAAGCTCTATCCTGTAGATTATTAACCTTTAGCTCCAAAAGCTAACCCACAAAACACAAGGCCACTACCGAGAAAGTGGCCTTTTTTTGTTTGTAAATTAGCAGGAAGGTAAGGATAGTAAGTTGTTATTGTAAAAACCATCTGCAGAGGTACGCAGATAATCTCCCCTTACACTATCCTTTACGATTTCCACAATTGACTCCCTACTGTTGTATCTGTCAATAACGTAAAACACATTCCCGTTGTTTATAGAGTTAATAACTTGTTGTTTTGTCCCTTGAAAATTAGGACCTGCTAAGAAAGTGATTCCTTCATGAGTGTTGTCTCTTGTAGTGACACAAGTAACTTGATAACGAGCCATTAAATATTTCCTTTCTGGTTTATCCTGTAGGCAAAATACAAGTCTCCAAAGATGGTGTAACATCGTTGTTAATATTGTAATATTAACTAATTGAATTTCAAATATTAATTTATTATCAGAAGTACGGATTTAATTATCTCTGCAACAATTTAATTAAAAATTTATTGAGGATTTAATTTGTAGGAGAAAGTGTTTTTGAGAGGTCTATAAAACGCGAGTAGGCGGCCTCAAAGAGGGGTTGCCGGGTGGTATCGGGGTAAGTGGAATTTTCCTTTGCAGGGGCTAATTCTGCGGTAGATTGGGCATCGGGCCAGGTTCCCGCGACAAGCCCGCCTAAAAGAGCGGCCCCACGCGCCGAGGCGTTGGCGGTATCGACCGCGACCAATTCCACGCCCAGAATATCGGCCAGCATCTGCCGCCAGGCCGGGTGCAGACTGCCGCCCCCGGACAGCCGCAAATAGGGGGCTCTATCCACTTTCGGCAGGGCTTCCAGGGCCAATCGCACCCCAAAAGCGACCCCCTCCAGGGCTGCATGCAGCAGGTGTTCGCGGCGGTGGTTGGTTTTCAAACCCGTAAAGGCACCGCCCTGTTGCGAATGGGGCTGGTGGGCGCGTTCGTGGACCATGTAAGGCAGAAAAGTGACCCCTTCCGCGCCTGGCGCAACTGTGGCCGCGCTGGTGTAAAACTCGTCCCAGGTCGCGCCTAGAGTTTGCCGGACCCAGTCGAGGGCCAATCCGCAGTTCTGGACCGCCGCCATGCCATACCAGCTACCGGGAACGACCGTCCGGTAAAGATGGGTGCGGCCTGTCTTATCCGCTAAAGGTTCGCGGTAAAGCTGGATAAGCTGGGCCCCGGTGCCGAGCGTCAGTTGGGCCAGGCCCGGCTCTAAAAGCCCGGTGCCGAGGGCCGCGACCGGGGTATCACCTCCGCCGACCGCCACCGGTATACCCGCAGGCAGGCCGAGAGTTACCGCCGCCGTTTTTGAAAGTTCACCGCCGCAGGCTGCCGAGGGTTTTATCTGGGGAAATAATTCGCGGTTCAGACCGAGCGCGGTGAAAACGTCTTCGGCCCAGCCGTCCGCCGGGAGGTCGTAGAGCAGGGTGGCCGAGGCGTCGCTGGGGTCGGTGGCGATTTCCCCGGTCAGGCGCAGCCGGACCCAATCTTTCGGCTGCAAAGCCACATGAATTTTCCGAAAAACTTCCGGTTCGTGCTTTTTCACCCAGGCCAGCGAGGGACCGGCCATTCCCGCCACTAACGGGTTCGCCAGCCGTAAAAGGGTCGCGTGGGGTAAGTTGCAGTAGGTATCAAGCTCGGCGGTGGCCCGCGTGTCGGCCCATAGGATGGCCGGGCGGAGCGGTTGGCCGGTCTCATCCGCCAGGACGACCCCGTGCATTTGCCCGCTCAGTCCGATACCTTCGATTTTTTCAGATGCCGGGAGTTGGGCCAGGACCGACCGGACCGTCTCAACCGTGGCGTGCCACCAGCGGGCGGGGTCGCTTTCGGCCCAACCGGGTTGGGGAGCCTCGACCGGGTAGGCGGCTTTGTCCAGGGCCAGGGTGCGCCCCGCTTTATCGAGAATTAACGCCTTAACCGAGCTTGTGCCGAGGTCAATTCCCAGGACTGCCACCGCCTTACTCCCTTTCATATAAAAGCTTGCTATAAAAGTTGATAGACCCTTTTCAAGTCGGATTGAGTATACCAGGCTTGAAAAGGGTCTGCTTGTTAAAACTATCTGACCTTATTAGATTCTGACGTAGTCGCCGTGAGCTTCCAGCAAATCGTCCACCATGCTATAAATCTGGCTCAAATCCAGTTCGGCGGCGGTGTGCGGGTCCATCATGGCGGCGTGGTAGACATACTCGCGGTTGCCGGTCAGGGCTGCTTCGACCGTCAGCGATTGGACGTTGATATTGGTCTGCATCACGGCGGCCAACTGCGGCGGAATTTGCCCGACTTTGGTCGGTTGCAGGCCGTTTTTGTCTACCAGGCACGGAACCTCGACGGTGCAACCCTGCGGCAGGTTGTCAATCAGGCCCCGGTTGGCGACGTTCCCGTAGACCACGCGTGGGGTGCCCGTTTCGATGCTGTGAATAATCAGCGAACCGTATTCGGGGCTGCGTTTGACCTCAATCTGGGTGTTGGGGTCTTCGTACTCCCTTCGCAGTTTTTCCCAGCCCGCAATCTGGTTTTCACAGCGCCGGATATACTCGTCGAGCGGGATATTGAATTGCTCGATGAGTTCGGGGCGGTCGCGCTTGATGAACCAGGGGACGTACTCGCTGAAATGCTCGCTCGATTCGGTCACGAAATAGCCCAGCCGGTTAAAGACCTCGTAGCGGACCCGGTTCCAGTCGGGCACCCGGCCTTCTTCCAGCACCTTGCGGATTTGCGGGTAGAGGTCTTCGCCTTTGCGTTCGAATTTGAGATAAAACGCCATGTGGTTAATCCCGGCGCTGGTATAGTTAATTTCGTCGATCGGAATACCGATGTCGTGGGCGAGTTGCTCGGCGGTGCCCTGGACGCTGTGGCAGAGGCCGACCGTCTTGATTTTGCTGGCCCGGTTAATCGCCCAGCAGTTCATCGCCATCGGGTTAGCGTATTGGAGGAAAGTGACATCCGGGCAAAGTTCTTCCATGTCCTTCGTGATGTCGAGCAGCGCCGGGATAGTCCGCAGCCCACGCATGATACCGCCGATGCCGAGGGTATCGGCAATCGTCTGGCGCAAGCCGTATTTCTTGGGAATATCGAAGTCAATCACGGTGGACGGTTTGTAGCCGCCGACCTGGATCATCGAGATGGCGTAATCGGCTCCATCGAGAGCTTTGCGGCGGTCGGTGGTCGTCTCGATGACCGGGTCGACGCCGAGGGCCTGGGCGATTTTGTGGGCCACGATTTCGGAGGTTTTGAGCCGTTCGGGGTCAATATCGAACAGGGTTAGCTGGGAGTCTGCCAGTTCGGGAAAACCCCAGATGTCGCCCATCAGGTTCTTGGCAAACACGGTGCTGCCTGCCCCGATGAAGGTAATTTTTTTTGACATTGGTTACTCCTTCTCCATCAAAGGAATTCTAAAAACGAATTATTAATAGCGGAACCTCATTACCAAGTGTATAATAGAAAATTGGGAAAAACTTCTTTTTTTCACGGTCAAATTTCCTGTATCCTAACATGAAAACCAGTTTAAACCACATGGAACCGGGTCTCGCCAGCCACTTTGGCCCGCCTCATTTGATGCAATGGCCCCACTGCCACGATGACGTGGAATTGAATTTCGTCGAAACCGGGACACTTATTTATCTCTTTGGCGAAAAAAAGGTCCGGGTCGAAACCGGTCAACTGGCCCTTTTCTGGGCGACCATGCCGCACCAGTTGATTGAATTCCCCGACGATACCCGCATGTACTGGCTGCACCTGCCGCTGGCCTCGTTTCTACGCTGGCAGTTGCCCGCGCCTCTCAATGAGGCCATCCTGAACGGCCAACTCCTGGTGGACCGGGACCGCACCAATGTCGAGCGCGACCGGGTCTTGTTCCAGCAGTGGAACGAAGACCTGCATAGCGGCCAGGTGGTGCAGTCGGGGATTGTCCTGCTCGAAATCGAGGCCCGGTTGCGCCGCCTGGCCCTCAAAACATCCCTTGAAACCATCCCCAAAGAAGAAGCTATTTTGCGAAAAAGCAGCCCTGGACCCGGCAAGGTCGAGCAAATGGCTTCTTATATAGTGGCTCATTATACCGAGCCGCTCAAAATCGAGCAGATTGCCCGCGAGGTGGGTCTGCATACCAACTACGCCATGACCCTGTTTCGCCAGGCTTATGGCATGACGATGAACCAGTATATCGTCCGTTACCGGGTCTTACACGCTCAACGCCTGCTGGCTACGACCGACCGGAAGATTATCGAGATTGCCCTGGAAGCCGGGTTCGAATCGTTAAGCGGGTTTTACGCGGCCTTCGAGAATATTTGCGAGGTTACACCCCGGCAGTACCGGGCTTCTTTATTTTAACTATCTCACCTAAGGAGAACTTCTGGCATGCAGTGGCAAGAGAGAATGAAAGATTGGCGGTTTCGTGTGGCCGGGTTGTCTCTCCCGGCCCTACCCACCCTGGCCCTGGGGGCAGCCTGGTTAGGTATCCGCATGGTCAACCGGGACCAGAGCGCCGCAACCCGTAACGATTACAAACTAATCGGTAACCCCCTCCCTGGCACCGAAGAATTTAGCCGGGCCATCGAAGCAACCGCCCATGCCAATACCAGCGAAGGCAATACCCTCCAGGTCTTGCGGAACGGCGACGAGATTTTCCCCTCGATGCTCCAGGCTATTCGCGAGGCTAAATATACCATCAACCTTTTAACTTACGTCTACTGGACCGGGCCTATCGCCCAGGAAGTGGCCGCTGCCCTGAGCGAACGGGCCGAGGCCGGGGTAAAATGCAACGTGCTGCTGGACGCTTTCGGTTGCAACAAAATCAGTAAAAAGCTCATCCAGGATATGAAAGAAGCCGGGGTACGGGTCGAATGGTTCCGGCCCCTGGCCCTTTTTGATGTAAACCGCCTCGACAACCGGACCCACCGCAAGGTGCTGGTGGTGGATGGCCGGGTTGGATTCACGGGTGGAGTCGGGATTGCCAGCGAGTGGATGGGCAACGCCCAGGATAAAAACCACTGGCGCGACACTCATATCCGGGTGGAAGGCCCCGCTGTCCTGGCTTTACAGGGTGCGTTTGGCGACAACTGGTTCGAGGCAACCGGCGAAACGCTGGCCGGAGAGGAATATCTCCCGGCCCTGACCAGGATGGAAGGCGGTCTCCGGTTGCAGGTGACCCGCAGCAGCGCAAGCAAGTACGACACTAATATGGAGGCGTTATTCCAGCTTGCCATCGCGGCATCTACAAAAAGCCTCTGGATTACGATGGCTTATTTCGTGCCGACCCGCGCTTTTACCAGGAATTTAATCGAACTGGCGAAAAAAGGGGTTGATATTCGAATCCTGGTGGCCGGACACCGCTCCAACCACAAATTAGTGCTGTGGGCGGGCCGGGATTATTATGATGAACTTCTAAAGAACAGGATTCGCATCTTTGAGTTCGAGCCGACCATGCTCCACGCCAAAACCATGCTGGTAGATGGCATCTGGGGAACGGTCGGCTCGACCAATTTCGATAATCGCTCGTTTTCGCTCAATGACGAGATAAACGTTTCGTTCCAGGACCGCGACCTCGCCGCCATCCTGGAAAGTCATTTCCTGGAAGATGTGTCCCGTGCCAAAGAGATAACGCTCGAACAGTGGGACAAACGCGGTCCCATCGAGCGGACCCTTAACCGGGCCAGCACTATCATGAATATGGAGCTTTAGCTCCTCAGGACTTGGTGTTGGAAAAATGTTTCTCGCCTTCGCCACTGTTGGCGGCCAGGCTTTCTTCCAGTACCCCTTCCAGCGACGCCTCCCCCTGCGCTTCCAGCGGTTTGCCGGTGGCTTTCGCCCTGCGGTTGCGGGCGGTTTTTATCCAGACGTTCGGGATAAAGAAAACTGTCAGGATAAATATAAGGACGGCGAAACAAGCCGTAATCATAAAGCCGTGATGCATAGCGTCGACCAGCGACGAGTTTACCGCCCCGATTACGTCAGACGGCAGGTTCCCGGCCACCCCCTTATTCAGCAGGTTTTGCGGTTCCTGGATGGTTTCACGTAGCTGTGCGCTCAGGTTCTGGACGGAAGGCTGCGCGTTGATGTTGGAGACGTAGGTCCCGGTCACGAAAGTACCAATCATAGCCACGCCAATTGTGCTGCCAATCGCCCGAAAGAACTGCATTGACGAAATGCCCACGCCAAGGTTTTTGCGCGGTACCGTCTCCTGGACCAGAATGGTCGTCCCCGGCATCAACGGCCCCAACCCCAGGCCGACCACAATCAGACAGGCCGTAACCTGCCAGGTCGGGCTTTGCAGGCCGAGCGTAAAGAGCAGGGCCACCCCTGTTACCACCAGGATACCCCCGACCACGAGCGGGGCTTTCAGGTTGCCAATCCGCCCGATAAACTGGGTGGTGATGATACTGGCCGTAATCTGGGCCAGGGCTAGCGGTGTGGTAATCGCGCCGGAACTCGAAGCCGATTGCCCCAGCACCACCTGTACGAACAGGGGTATAAACAGGGTCGTGCCGAGCAGCATGCCGCCCACACCCAGGCTCATCACCACGACTATCCGCAGGGTCGGGATAGCGAAAAGTTTGAGCGGCACAATCGGCTCTTGCACGCGGGTTTCAATCCAGATAAAAGTTCCCGCCAGGATAATAGCGCCCGCGAACAGCCCCAGGATTTGTGGGCTGGTCCACCCGTACCCATTCGGCGGTTTCTGGCCGCCCCAGGTCAACGCCAGTAACAGGCAGACCACCGCCCCGGTAATTGCCGCCGCGCCCCACCAGTCAATCCGGCGACGCCCAGAGGGGTTGAAGTTCGGCAGGTTCAGGAGGAGCGAGATAATCGCCAGGCTGCCGACCGGGATATTTACATAAAAGACCCAGCGCCAGTTCAAATTATCGGTGATGAAGCCGCCGAGGGATGGCCCCAGGAGGGAGGATACCCCGAAGCAGGCCGAGATAAAGCCCTGCCACTTGGCCCGTTTGGCCGTATCGGGGAAAAGCTCGGCAATCTGGGCAAAGGCGTTGCCCTGCAAGGCCCCGGCCCCGATACCCTGGATACCTCGGAAGATAACCAGCCAGATCATGCCGGGTGCGGCCCCACTGAGGGCCGAACCGAGCAGGAATATAATGATCGCGGTTATCAGGACCAATTTGCGCCCGAACATGTCGCCAAACTTACCGGCAATCGGGATGGTCGCGGTCGAGGTTAACAGGTACGCAGTCGTAACCCAGGCAAAAAGCGAAAAGCCCTGCAAATCCTCGACAATCCGGGGCATGGCCGGGTTGACGATGGTCTGATCGAGCGAAGCGAGCAAGATACTTAGCACGATACCGGACAGGGCGAGGGCTAGTTTTTTGTTGTCAAGGACGATGGGTTGTTTAGTTGGTTCTTTATCTTCGAGGGATATTTCTGATTGTTCCATTATCTATTGTTTCCAGCAACCTAACGTGGCGATTTTGCGAGCGCTTCCTTGCGGTTCCACATGCTTTAAGTTTTGGCGTAGCAGTCGCTAAACTTTTCTTTGCCACACATTAATCAATATTAAATCGATTATATACCCATCAGGCCGCTTAGAAAAATAGATATGCCATGTGATACGGATTAAGCATTTCGATACTTAAACAAAGCTTATAGTGTCCCGAACACCGTCGGTCGGGTTTTTCATCAGACCAGGTAGCGGTAAAGGGCCGCTTCGACCTGGCCGGAGATGGCGTGTTTGAGGCGTTCGGCCTCGGTTTGTACTTCCTCCCGGCTCAGGCCCAGGTGGTTCGAGAGAAAGTTTTCCAGCAAGCTGTGCCGCCGGATTAGGTTTTCCGCGATTTCCTCGCCCGCCGGGGTCAGGCTTACGTGATGGGGGTGCTGCGATACTTCAATCAGACCGTTCTTTTGCAGCCGGTTGAGGGTGGCGAAAACGGTCGAACCGGCCACCTGCATCTGGGCAGCTAAATGGACCAGTTTGACCGGCCTTTTCTGGCTGGTCGCCAGCCGGTAAATGGCCTCGCAATATTTCTCAAGGGTGGGGCTTAATTTCAAGCCGGTACTGGTTGGCCCGGCCATTACGAGCGTACTTTGTTGTGGCATAGTCGGGATACTCCGTGGGGCCGGTCTGCTAACCGGCAGACTACCGGCCCGCTAATTATTAAAACCGGCCCCGGTTAACTCGGTAGCCGGTTTTCGCTTTTCTGCTACTAACTACAGGTCCTGGGGCGGCGCGGATTCTTTGCTGGCCGGGGTTTCAGTATTGCCGGAAGCCGGTTTATCCGCCGGGACATTCTGGTTGTTAATCATTTCCTGGAGCGCGCGGGCAGTTTGCTCCATGATGTTACGCAGTTCCGGTAACTTGGCCGGGTTGCGCATTACCACCTGGAAAGCCGTAAAGGTTAGCCGGGCCAACTCTTTCCCGGATTGTTTCAGGGCATTGAAGTCCTGGGAATGGCGGAAATCTTCCTTGCCCCAACCCCATCCACCAAAATCGCCCCAGGGGCCGGAATTGAACCCGCTATTTTTCTGGCTGTCGAGTTCGGCTCGCCCGGCGTCGGTAATCTGGTAGACCTTTTTACCTTCGCTTTCGGTCGAGGTTACAAAGCCCCGGTCTTCCAGCATTTGCAGGGTCGGGTAGATGGTGCCGGGGCTGGGCGTATACATTCCGCCGGACTGGGTTTCGAGGGCTTTCATCATTTCGTAGCCGTGCATCGGGCGTTCGGCCAGCAGGTCCAGGAGGGCGAATTTTATATCGCCGCGCCGGAAGAACCGGTTGCCGCCGTGATGTTTACCAAAAAATTCCGGCCCGCCGCCTCGCTCGAAGGGGTTGCCGCCAAAGGGATTGCCCCGGCCAAACGGATTGCGCCCGCCGCCCCGTTTTTGATAGTAAAAATCGTAGCCAAAGTCGTGTCCGAACCCGTGTCCGTGGGCGTGAGCAAAGTGTTTTTTAAATCCAAAAGCCATTTTGTGACTCCTTCCTTTTTATCGCCTTAAATTAATTGCCTTCTTTTCGAAACCGTATTACTTTAACGATTACTTTTCGATATATCGATAACTCATTATAAACCGATATATCGGATTCTGTCAATACCCGATATATCGGTTTTCAAAAATATTAATCTTTGAAACAAAAAAGAGTAAGATTCTACAGTTTGATGTAAAACCTTACTCTTTTTCTTTAATCTATCTGATAAAAAGAGTTAGACGCCGAAAAGCTTGGCCCAGAATCCTTTTTTCGGCGGTTCGACCGGTTCCTCTAGCACCTGGAAGGGAACTTTTTCACCGAGCAAGCGCCGGGCAATATTATGGTAGGCTTTCCCGGCCTTGGAGACCTGGTCAAAGACGACTGCCTCGCCTCGGTTGGTCGAAACCACCACCTGCTCGTCTTCCGGCACAATCCCGATGAGGTCAATCGCCAGGATGTCTTTCACATCGTCCATACTGAGCATATCACCGCGCCGGACCATCGCCGGTTTAATCCGGTTCAAGATAAGCTGGGGCGTAGGCAACTCGGCGGCCTCTACCAGCCCGATAATCCGGTCGGCGTCGCGCACAGCGGAGACTTCCGGGGTCGTTACAATCAAAACCAGGTCGGCCCCGGCGATAGCGTTTTTGAAACCCTGCTCGATGCCGGCGGGCGAATCCACCAGCACAAAATCAAAATCCTGGGCAAGCTGGTTGGTCAGGTCGGCCATCTGGGCCGGGGAGACCGCGTTTTTATCGCGGGTCTGGGCGGCTGGGAGCAGCGCCAGTTCGGGATGGCGTTTATCCTTGATAAGGGCCTGGCGCAACTTGGCCCGGCCTTCCACCACGTCTACCAGGTCGTACACAATCCGGTTTTCGAGCCCTAATACAACATCCAGGTTTCGCAACCCAATATCAGCGTCTATAACGGCGACCTTTTTGCCCTGTAATACCAGGGCCGTACCCAGGTTCGCGGTTGTGGTCGTCTTACCCACACCACCCTTGCCGCTGGTAATCGTTACCACTTTGCCCGGCATTCTTCCTCCTACGATTTCTAGCCTCTAGCTATAACCTGAAACAACCTGACCTTTTAGCCTCGTAACCGGCCCCGGCGTGGCATCCAGCTATCCAGCACTATGGTCCCATCCTGTAACGAAGCCATTTCCGGCCCGGCTTCCGGGTCGTTAAGGGTTTCGGTGTTACCCATCGCCACTACATTATGAATTCCGAGTTGGGTCGGTTTCAAACTCAGGGCGCAAATTACCGCCCCTTCACCATCGCCGTTCTGCCCGGCGTCAATCCGGCCCCGGACCGTTCCCCACACAATCACGCTGCCCCCGGCGATTATCTGGGCTCCCGCGTTTACATCTCCCAGCACCACGACATCGGTATGGTGTTTAATCACCTGGCCGCTGCGGACGGTCCGCCGGATAAAATAAGCTTCCGCGGTATCGAAGGGGTGGACCCCACCGCGAGGACCATTCTTATCGCCGCTTCCTTCCGCCACCAGGGCAGGCCGGGTATTCTGGTTGTTGGGTAAATTATAGGGGATACCGGCCAGTTTGGCCTGTGAGCGAGTAGATTGGACCCCCGAAATAATCGCTTCGATGCTTATATCAAAGCGGTTAAAAATTTCCAGCAAACTATCGAAATCATCCTTTTCGAGGGAGCGGTTACCGAGCTCGACCGAGAAGCGGCCCTTGCGAAAGAATTTCTCTCCGGCGGACAGGCGGTCTGAAAGTTCGGCCAGCACGTCGGAAAATTCTATCGATTCATCGTCAAGCAAGCGGCAAAGTAAGCCACCTGCGGTCCCCTTGATTGTTACCGCCTCAAATTTCTTGCCGGTCGCGTTCATATGATTTTAGGCTTCCAGGTTATTTGTATTGTTTGAGTTGAATTTCACTCACACATTATAAACGAATAGTAGCCGATAGCAATAGCCCCCATCAATACATTGTTTCCAACCGGCAACCGGGTCAGGGTTTAAGGTTTGGGAGTGGTCCCAGGTTTGGTGGTGCTGGCAGGTGCCGTCGTCGGTTTGGGCGGGTTCACAATCGACTGGAACTTCCAGGCCATAATTTCCTTAACGGCAGGCACCGCGTAAGTCGAACCTTCGTTACCGACATCACCAGAAGCGACCAGCACCGTCACGGCGATTTCGGGTTTATCAAAAGGCGCAAAGGCGGTAAACCAGGCGCGGGTGGCCCGGGTCAAGTTACCGTCGGCATCTTTCAGGAGCGAGCCATCGGGATTGGTCAGCGGGTCGCCAAACTCGGCGGTACCGGTCTTACCGGCGATTTTGAGGCCGTTCATATCGTAAAGTTTGCTGCTGGCGGCGGTACCGGTCGGGCTGGATACTTCCAGCATGCCTTCGCGAATCAGGTCAATCGCGGTCGGGTCCACCTTAAAATCGGTGGTAGTCGGTTTGGGCGGGTCCTGGCGGTTGTCGTCGTAACTCCACTTCACGGCATCTTTGGTCACGTCCCGGATGAGCTTTGGTTCAAAAGGTACGACTACTTTGCCGTCCTGGTCCCGGACTTCGTGCACGATTCTAGGGGTCAAGAGTTTACCGCCATTGGCGAAACTGGTTGTTACCATACAGATCTGTAAAGGTGTCATCAAGAGGTCGCCCTGACCGATGGCGGTCGTCATCGTTTCACCGATAGACCAGGCTTTGGTCTTCGGGTTGGGGAGGGTACCCGAATATTCGCCGGGTAATTCAATCCCGGTGGGTTGCCCCAGGTTATAGAGGTTCATGTAACCGTTCAGGAGGTCGATACCCATCCCCTTAAAGAGGATGGGGTTGCCATAACTTCCTCTATTGTAATAGCGGCTCTTACCGTAAGCCGGGTCTTCCTGGGCCGGTACGGCGGCGTTGTAAAAGAAGATGTCGCAGCTATTCTTGACCGCGCCCACCACGTCAATCTGGCCGTGCGTACCCCAGCACTTGTAGGGCTGGTAAGGTGGCCCGGCTTTGGTGGTCGGCACTTCGATATAGTGGGTACAGTTAAAAGTCTGGGTAGGGTAGATGGCTTTTTCGCTGAGGGCTGCCGCCGAGGTTATCAACTTGAAAGTCGAACCGGGAGCGTAGAGGCCCGCCGTCGCCCGGCAGACCTGGACCGCTTTGTCCTGGTCCATGATTTCTTTTGTTTCAGCTTCGGTCCATTTTTCGCCCGGTTTGTTATAGAGGTTATTGTCGTAAAACGGGAAGGAAACCAGCGAAAGGACTTCGCCCGTGTTCACGTCCATTACGACCGCCGCCCCTTCGAGGACTTTGGCACTTTTGGTCTTGTTGGCCTGGTTAATCCATTTTTCCAGCGAGTCGGCCACCACTTTTTGCAGTTCGTTATCAATCGTCAGGATAACCTGGTTGCCCGGTTGGGCAGCCTTACCGACCCGAACAGTCTTGATAATCTGGCCGTTGCTGTTGACCATAACCTCTTTGGCGCCTTTGCGACCGCGCAGGAACGGTTCCATCCAGCCCTCGACGCCCATCCGGCCAATCCGGTCGTCGATGCTGTAGACATCAATTTTGCTGCTGGGGTCTTCGGGGTCGTTCGGGTTGTAGTTATCACCCAGGGCCTCTTTGTTGGCCGCGTTAAGCTGGTCGGTGCTGGAAAAGCGCCCGGTATAGCCCAGGATATGCGAATAGAGGCGAGGGTCGTCATAATTGCGGACGTAATCGACCTGGACGTCTACGCCCGGTAAGTCGAGCCGCTTCTCGGTTAAGAGCATGGCGTCTTCGTGCGAGAGGTCCGGCCAGACCTGGACCGGTTGGTAGGGTGGGGTCGAAAACTTGGCGTCCCACATCTTCCGCTCGGCGTCACTCAGGAAAAAGACTCCGTCGGTGAATTTGGTGCGCAGGTATTTGTAGCGGTCGAACTGCTCTATCGGGTAGGGGTCATCCTCGTTTACGATATAGAGGTTCTTATCCTGCTTGTTGGTCGCCATGTCGGTCAGTTTTTTATCCCAGTCCTTGGCCGACATCCCCGTAACGATTTCGAGTTCGTTCAGGATAGCGTTGCGTTCGGGGTTGGTAAATTTCCCGGTCTTTTTATCTACATCGCCGTTGACCTGTTCAGGAATGATGGCGATATAGTATTTCATGCCCAGAAAGCGGGCCAGGTTATCGTATACATCCTGGCGCTGTTGCAGGACGGCGTTATATTCGGCGTTGGTTGTGGTTTTATCAGGGTCGGGCAGGTAGTTGGCAGTGATTGTTACCGAGTAGGCGGCCTGGTTCGTGACGAGGCGTTTGCCGAAACGGTCGTAGATGATACCGCGCGGGGCGGTAGACGTGATATAGCGCGTGATGGCGGAGGGTTCCGTACTGGTGGTAGGTTGGTTAGTCAGGGCCGGGTCTTGTAGCGGTTTTTGCATATCCCATAAACGCCAACCCAGAAACCCGACGCCAGCGGCCATTGCCACGCGCAGGAAGTTTAACCGGCTCATCGTTTTAGGAGCGCTCCGCTCAGTCTGGTGGGGCTCCTGGATACTATCGTTATTATCGCGCTCTTTGGATAATTTGTCTTCGTCTAAATTTAATACCATACTGCTAATTCGTTAAACGTAGAACGTTAAAAGGGGTTAAACTGATGTTCTATCTCATAACCCTTACACATATACTTTAACGGTCTACGCTGTAAAACCTTCCTTATATATTGTCAGGTGTCCGGTTGGGGGGCCGAACAGATCACAAGTTTCCTTTTATCACCGGGTGGGTTTAAGCTAAGTCGAGTAGATTATACCGCAGAGAGCTTACGTTTTACGTTACACCTTTAGCGCAAAACATTTTTTTTATTCCCTGGGTTCTTTTATCCGGCTCAAAAAACGAACCAGCCCAAAAATGATAATCATCAGGGCCGCATCTATGACTACTACGGGAAGAATGACCTGGACAATCACCGCCGGTTGAAAGTTATTATAGCCGAATAGCCTTTCGGCAAGCAACAATGCTCCCCGGTAGACCAGGGCCGCTACCAGCGCCACTGGGACCGACCGCAAGTTGCCTGAGATAAACGGGTTCTGGCCCAGGTAGCTCACCAGCAGGGCAATCAGGCAAAACAGAAAAGCGTTCAGGCCAATCGGGTAGACCTGGGGTACCGCCACAAAATCGAAAATAATCCCGGCGGCAAAGGCCGAAACCATGGCTAACCGGACATCCACCAGCAAGCTCCATGAGACAACCACCAGCAACATCAAGTCGGGTACGTACTGGCTTACGCCGGGCAATAATCCCGGTAAAAAATGGTCTTGCAACAGGGCTGTTATAAAGAGCAACAACCCGGCGATATAAGGATTAACGGCTAACCTCCGTTGAAAAGTTGTCAGTTTTTAGTGTTTAGTTTTAAGAGGTACGTAGACTTCCACTGACTGACTTCTTGCCTATTTACTATTTTGTGTCATTTAGAAGTGATAAAGCGGCTGGTTTTTAGCCTTTTTGGTTATAGGCGCTAATTTCCCGGCTTATCTAGCGGCTAAAAACTAAACACTGATCACTAAAACTATTCTACGACGAGCCCCAGGCGGTAATGACTAAAACTTCCTGCAAATGGTTCAGGTCGGCGATAGGCTGGACCACCGCTTCTTTTTCGGGCTGGCCGTCCTGGCTGCTCACCTTGGTAATCCGGCCTATCAGCAGGTTGGCCGGATAGCTGCCGCCTTTGCCGTTGGTAAAGACCCAGTCGTCCGCTTTTATATCGGCGTCCGGCTGAATCAGGGTAATTTTTATCAGGTCTTTGGTGCCAAGCTGATACTGTCCCAGGGCGGTACCGTCCACCGATTGAATCGGGACGCGTTTATTATCGGCGTCATAACGCTGGGTGTAGACATTGACGCCTACATTGTTATCGCTGATGAGGAAGACGGTGCTTTTTTTGGTCTCGACGGAAACGACCCGGCCTACCAGGTACCCGGCAGAGTTCACGACCGGTTGGCCTTTGGCGATACCGTCGTTAGTGCCTTTGTCTATTGTGATAGCCTGGTCGATACCGTTGGCGTCCTGGTTGGTGACGGAGGCGTTGACGACGGTGTATTTTTTGGTTTCCGGGTTGGCTCGGAATTCCAGTTGTTTTTCGAGCTGGTCTACCCGGTTCGCCAGTTCGGCCACTTTCCCCTGGTCGGCCAGGGCCGCCTGAAGTTGCTGGCGCAGGTCGGCGTTTTCGGACCGCAGCTTTTCGTTGTCGTTCCAGAAGTCGGTAAACCGGCTCAGATTGGCGCCAAGCTGATGAGTACCGTTTTCGATAGGGTTTAGAAAAGTTGAGGCGATCTGTTCGACCGGGCGTAGGAAGCCGCTAAAATCCGCCAGCATTATTATCAGGGCCAGGCCAAGCATGAAGGCAGCAAAAGTTAGCCGCTGGGTTATTTCAGAATTGTTACGTCTAAACATGAATCAGTAGTCAGAGGTCAGAGGCCAGAAGTCAGTAGAACTGAGATGGTCGGAAGAAAGTGCCGGAAAGTCATTGTTTGGGAACTGAGGTTTAATTAAAACTTACACACTTTCCAAATTTACAAAGTTCTATAACCTGTCAATTGGAGAGGTTCCCTGCTGTTCCAAATACTGGCTTCTGGCCTCTGGCTACTGGCTTCTTTTCCTCTAACGAGTTTGCTTGATGCGGCGACCTTCCTGGCTGGCCGCAATGATCTGGCGATATTTTTCGTCTTCCAGGCTTTCCACCATGATGCCGGTGCCCCGGACCACGCAGGTTAGCGGGTCGTCGGCAATCATTACGGGCATACGGGTTTCCATGTGAAGGCGTTTATCGAGGCCGAGCAAAAGCGCCCCGCCACCGGCCAGGGTGATACCGCGCTCCATAATATCGGCGACCAGTTCAGGCGGCGTTTCTTCAATCGCCAGCTTGACGGTTTCAACAATCGAGTTGACCGGGCCGCTGATGGCTTCGCGAAGTTCGACGCTGCTTAATTCGACCGACTTGGGCAACCCGGTAAGCACGTCACGACCGCGCAGGGTATACCGCAATTCCTGTTCGAGCGGGAAAGCCGAGCCGGAGGCAATCTTGGCGCTTTCCGCCATGCGTTCGCCAATAAGAAGGTTATGTTCGCG
>MKTJ01000080.1:0-169054 GCA_001898225.1 Chloroflexi bacterium 54-19 | reverse complement strand
GTCCGCAGGGAGTGGTTGATAACGATACCGCCGAGCGAGATAACGGCTACTTCGGTGGTGCCACCGCCGATGTCTACAATCATACTGCCGATAGGCTCGTTGACGGGCAGACCGGCCCCAATCGCGGCGGCCATCGGTTCTTCGACCACGTAGGCTTCGCGGGCCCCGGCGTTAAGCCCGGCCTCGCGGGTGGCGCGTTTTTCTACCTCGGTTACACCGCTGGGGATGCCTACGACAATCCGGGGGTGCGGCCCGATAACGGTCTGGGTATGCACCTTGCGGATAAATTCCTGGAGCATTTTCTGGGTGATGTCAAAGTCCGAAATTACGCCGTCGCGCAGAGGACGGATCGCCACGATGTTCGCCGGGGTTTTCCCTGCCATGGCCTTGGCATCCGCCCCGACAGCTTTGACATCTTTGGTCCGGCGGTCTATTGCGACGTAGCTCGGCTCACTGATTACGATGCCTTTTCCGCGCACGTGGACCAGTGTGTTAGCCGTACCCAGGTCAATACCAAGATCGCGGCTGAATATTCCGAACAATAAGTTCGGTAAATTCATCATGAGAGCTTTCTCCTAATATCGCCACCAATCGCCACGACAGCCTGCCTGTAACCATTGTTTGAAACCTGAGAGGTCAACAACCTGCCTGTTACTTCCACCGCAAACCACTCGAATTAGCTCTTGAGCAGCCTTGTACTTCTAATAAAAGCTGGGAAAACACAATTGCTGTTTGTGTACCAAACCCGATTATAACATAAAACCGGGCCAGACAAAACAATTCCTTTATGACACGGAAAGTTGCCGGACCTGGATAAAAAGTTCGCGGGTGTCGCCGCCCTGCCCGGTCTGGCTGGGCGACACGGCCGGTTCTTGCCCGCTCAACACAATATTGTTCCGGCCCTTTACCAGGTTTAGTTTTAGCTGGTAAGGTTGCAGACCGGGCGAGACCGTCAGCGCGGTCGCTTCCTGCCCGTTGACTATTATCTTCAAATTGTGGTTTTTGGCGAAGGCGACCGCCTGAAAACTGAGCGTAGCCGGGCCGGATTGGGGCATATAAATATCGAAATCGGCGGTCTGTTTGGACCAGCGCGCGGTCTGTCCATTGGGGCCGGTCTCCGCGTCGTACCAGCCCGAACCCAGCACAAAGAACGGCTGCGCCTGTCCTGGCGTCACCCGGTAAAGCCAGGTGGTGGTGTCCTTAAAGTAGGGTTGTCCGGCAATCTGGTTTAAGAAGGCAATCGCCTTATCTTTTTCGCTTTCCTGGGCCGGGTGAAAAGCGATGGTTTCCACTCCCTGTTGCCGCAGCATATTAAGGGCATTCTGGGCGGGCGGGACCGTGAAAATGTCGGGTTGGTTAGCCCGGTAGACGACCAGCGATAAAGGCGAGTTGGGCAATTCATAGGGCGTGTTAATCCGCCGGGAAAGGTAGGCCGGCAGGATAGGTCGCCCGTGGACGGTCTGGTAGTACATGGCGAAGGCATCTGCGGTATCGCGCCGGTTGAGCGGCAGTTCCAGGACGGCCCCGTTCCCCTGGATATTATTGTAGGCTTCGGGAATATCGAACTGGTTGGTCGGGTAGGGCAACTTCCAGAATTCAAAAAGCAGCGCCACGACGATAAGTCCGGCTAAAACCGTGTTGGTGTATTTGAACTTGAAAGAATATTTCCGGGAAGAAATCTTCTGGAAGGCGTAACCCCCGGCCAGGGCTAACCCGAACAGCGAAACCTCGGAAAACCGGGCCGAGGTGCGCACAATCGAGGCAAAAGGCAGCTCCACCAGCAGGCGGTAAGGTAGCGGTAAACCGGTCCCGTTACCTGGGGCCAGCAGCAGTTCCGGGCCTAAAGACAGCACCCCGAAGACCAGCGCAACCAAAAGCCAGAAGCCGAGTTTTAGCTCTCTTTGCCGGAAATACCAGAAGGTACCGAGCCCGGCCAGAATTAGAAAGACGAACCCGATAAAGAAATAATCGTCCGCAATAGGGTAACCGTTCGGATTATTCGAACCTGCCAGGAAGTTGTAAAGCGGGTTATAGTAGTGCGGAATTATGTATTCGGCCAGGCTCACCCCGGACTTGCTTAAAGAATCGAGGCTCTCGGAGGTGCGGACATTCCCGCTGGTCAGTTCGATTAAACTCCCCGCCAGGTAGGGGCTCAGCAATATTACCCCCACGACCCAACTGAGCAACCAGTTAGCCAGCCAGTCTTTCAGGTTGGCCCGCCGCAGCCATAGCTCTTTGCCAAACCATAGCAGGTTTACTCCTGCCAACCAGACCAGGGCATAGGCGCTGGCGTAACCTGTGGTCGCTATCAAAACACCCCCGCCCAGGATATAGCCCCAGTTCAGGCGGCGCGGGTTTTTGACCATTTTGAGCAAAAGCCACAAATATAGAATGAACCAGGCGAAGTTTATAAACTCGATTTCGCCGCTTATAAAATGCCAGTGGAGCGGTGAGAAGGTTATCAAAAAACCGGCGATAACCGCCCCGACCCGCGACAACCCCAGTTCTTTCGCGAAAATATAGGTGGCCAGGGCTGTCAGGGTGTTACTTAAAATGATAACCGAGTTGAACGCCCCGATAAGCCCGAAAACTCGAAAGGGAATACTCAACAGGCCGTTGACCGGGTCCAGGGTGTGCAGGTACAGGTCGGCCCCGTAGGGATAAAGCAAATAATCGCTGTGAAAGGGGTTGGTATGCAGGTTAAAGAGGCTGAACTTTAGCCACCAGAAATCCCACATGAACCCCAGGGAGTCCTGGAAAAAAGAGTAGGGCGAGCCTGGTATCTTGTCGGTGAAATGGAGGGCCAGCGGCCAGCTTAGAGCAATTGCCAGGGCCAGGTAAATGAAGAATACAGCGAGGATTTCCACCACCGGTTTTTTCAGAGTGGCCCAATTCAAGTTCCGACCAGATGTGATTTTGTCGCTACCGCTTTGAGTTAAAGAACTCGCCATGCACTCTCCCGGCAATCTGCCAAAGAAGACAGAAAATAGGTGGAAAGGAAACTGAGATAAGATGTGATAAAAACAAAGCTAAAAGCTGCCTGGAATACCCAATTATTTTAGGAAGCGGAGTATCAAACCTCGCAAGAGCAACTGCCGGTCAGGCCGGTTTTCCGGGGCTTATGATACCATGAATTTTGCCTGTAACATTTTAACTTAAATCAAAAACTTATTCGAAATTCTCCGGGGCCGGTTCGTTCATATAATTAGCCGTCTAGGGCAGTTTAGCCGGTTATAAAGTAATTTACATCATACAAAGAAAAGCGCAATGTGGATACAATAAGAAGGAATTACCAGACTCAGCTTTCAGGTCGCCGCTGTTTTTATATTTGATTTTCTTGACCGTGTTGAATTAATTAAAGTATACTTACAGCTAAATATTACAGGTTCTAATCGCCTATAGTAATATATTTATACCTTTAAAATTACCTCAACCAATTTTATCTGCCTACGGTCTGCGTCTGCCGAAGGATAATTCATGCCCAGTCTGATACCAGTAATGATAAAAGACCCCAGTGGCAATTTGCTACTGACCCTTAACGTTCCGTTGGAATACACCTCGGCCCGTTTACTTTCCGACGTTGTGGAGGCCAGCGACCTGGACCTGGTAGAGCCTTCGGGTAATCTCTTGCGCTACGAACTGGCCCGGACCGATGGCAAACCGATACCGACCCACGCGAATTTTTTTAATGTCGGTATTTTGCGGGGCGAGTCGCTAATCTTGCGGCAAATCAGGACGGGCCGCCGGGCTCCTCGCCAGGCCTTACAGGCGCTCCAACAGGCCCGGTTGGAACTTGAAGAAGACCTCGATTATATTGATAACCGCGCCTCTCAACGCCAGCTAACCAACCAACCGGTCACCTACTGGAAAGACGCGTTGCGCTGGCAGGTCTGCCAGTTGTTCGAACCGGCCCTCCAGATTTTGTTGGAAAAACGCCAGGAGTTGATTGAACAATTTAACTCCATGGCGGCCAGGAATAATCGCGGTTACCAGGGCGGCGGGGGTGGCGCCGCCGTATTGACCGCCGACCCGGCCTGGCTTCGCAACGAGATTGGCACTCTCACCAACGAAATTGTGTTGCTTTTCCGCGAGTCGCTGGGTGGTCTGATGAGTATTTCGGGCTACGAGCCTTTTTCCAAGCTGCTGGAACTGCCCGCTACCGAGGCTTTTCTCAAGGAGGCTCCCCAGTTCAAGGCCGAACTTATTGATATGCTGACCAGGGGCAGCTATATGCTGGGCCGCCAGCAACGCTACATGGAAGCGCGCGACTTTGCCTCCCTCGCTAAAAAACTGGCGCCGGGCAACGATATTGCCACCGCCCTGGAATGGATGGCCCAGACCTATCTCAGCTTCAAGGCTTCGGTTGACCCGGAAGACCGGCTCGAACTGGCCCGCTCGATTTACGGCGCTGACGAGTCTTATGGCAATATCGCCAACGACCTGCGCGAGGCGGTTAAAGAGACCCGAGAAGGCCCAAACAAACCGTTAGGACGGGGCGGATTGGGCAGCAACCCGGAGAATTATGGCGGGTATCATCCCGGTTACCAGCCTGCCACGCCCCCGGCCTATTACAACGGTAATCGTCCGCCGAAGCCGAAGAAGAAATCGCTCATCCAGGTGGTCTATCCCTATTTGTTGGGCCTGTTTGGACTGATAATCTTCGCTTTTATAATGTATATCATTCTGGTGCCGCCGCAATAATGGAAAAGTTAGAAGCAAGAATCCGGACTAATATCCGCCTGGTTGTACTGGCGGTGGCCCTGCTGGTCGGGATGGCCCTGGGCTGCCAGCTTGATATTACTCTCAACAAAACCGGCACCGGACCCAACCCGCTTTTGATGGGTATCGGGCTGATACCGGGCCTGTTGATTGGTCTTTTGATTATAACCCTGCTGCGGGGCAAGCTGGTCCGCCCGACACTGCGCCTGATTACCCCTTTCTGGTTGGGCATGCTAACCCTGGCCGTAGCCGTTAGCGGTTGGGTGGCCTGGCAGCGGGCCGATGTGCCGATGGACTGGCGGCCCGTTATCGCGGCGGGTTTGGTGGCGACCCTGCCCGGCTTCTTTATCGGCTGGTTCGTGGCCTGGTTGGGCAGTCGCGGAATTCGCAAACTGGAAGCCCCGGCGGTAATCAGCCAGGCGGCTATCCGTTTGACCTCCGATATACAGTTGGTCCAGCAGAATTACACTGGCGGAACCGGCCAGCTTCACCGCACCGGGGATACCTACCTGGCCTTGCTCCGCATCCCCCGGCAACGGGAAAATATGGTCTTTTATGTAGAATGTGGTGAGGAATACCCGCAGTACCCGCCTCGTTCGATTGGCCTGGAACTGGAAATTCACGGTAATAACCAGACCGAGCGAACCCCCTATACCGCCCCGATTCTAGGGTTCTGGAACCCTCATTACGGCCTGGTGGATATAGTTAACGAAGCATTGTATCTGACCAAGCATTAAACCAAGGTGTAAAAGTATGGCAAGCGACGGAACAATTATTTTTAACCGGCCCCCACGACCGCCCCACGAACTACCGAAGGGGCTTGTCGAAATTCCACGTCCCCCGGTGCCCGAATTCAAAGGCACCAAAATGCAGTGGACGCTTTTGTTGGCCCCGGTTATCCTCGGCGTCCTGACGGTTGCCGCCCTGCTTACCGTTTCCTTTTTGCGGCCTGGTAGCAACGTTTTATTCGCCCTGGCGACGATGGTATCTTCGCTCGGTTTCGTCACGACCGGCGTCCTCGGTATGGCCGATAAGCTGACCAAAGACCGCGCCAACAAACAGGAATACATACAACAACTGGCCGACGCCGAAAACGTTCTGCGCGACTACCGGCGGCAGCAGCAGACCAGTCTCCGCTATCTCTATCCCGACTTGAGCCAGATTGTCGAGTGGCCGCAGTTGCCCAACCCGCCCCGCCTGTGGGAGCGCCGCACCGAAGACCAGGACTTTATGATGATTCGCATGGGTATCGGTTCGCGGCCCAGTTCGGTCGAGGTCCGGTTGGGGCAGATGGATAAAAAAGTGCCCATGCTGGCCGAAGCCCAGCGCGTGGCGAACGAATACCGCCAGGTCAGCGATGTGCCGGACATTACCGAACTTTTCGAGGTTGGTTCGCTCGGTATCGTCGGCAATCCCTGGCAGACCTCGGCCCTTATCCGTTCCATGATTTGTCATCTTTCGGCCCATCATTCCCCCGAAGATGTAAAACTGATGGCGACCTACGCCGCCGAACGGCGCGAGGAATGGTTCTGGTTGGGTTGGCTGCCGCATACCCTGGATGATAAGGGCAATCCCCGCCTGGCCTCTCATTCGGACCAGTTGGCCGAAATCAGCAATTTTATGATTGACGTGATGAAACGGCGCGAGATTGTCCGCTACAATACCGGCGCGGCGGACCCGAACGCGGGTGTCAAAAAGAACCAGCGCCCTAAGAAGCCGTTTATGTTCCCCTGTTATATCTGGGTTATCGAGGATTTCGAACTGGTCCAGGACGACCCGGCGGTCCGGCGTATTTTTGAAGTTGGGGCCGAATTCGGAATTTTCCTGGTAATTTCGACCAGCAACCCCGCCGGGGTGCCGGAACGCTGCCGGGCGGTGGCGACCATCCGACCCAACGGCCAGGTTACCTACGAAGTTTCGGGCGAAGAAGGCCGCAAAGCCACCCTCCAACCCGATATGTGTGACGTCCGCTGGGCCGAGCAATTCGCCCTTTCGATGGCCCCCCTCCAGCTTAAAGCCGCCAGCGGCAAAGGCGAACTTCCCCTCAACCTGCGTATGCTGGAAATGGAAGATTTCGGGGTCCAGGCCAGCCTGGGCGAACAGTTCGACCCGCTGGTCTACTGGAACCGCTCCTCGGTCGGGACGCTCAAAGCCCCGATTGGCCGTCTATTCGGTGGTCAGCCGCTTTATCTCGATATCTCCGATAAAGGTCACGGTCCCCACGGTATCATCGCCGGGACGACCGGTAGCGGTAAGTCCGAGTTGTTACTGACGATTGTGAGCGCCCTGGCCCTCGAAAATAGCCCCGATAACCTTAACTTTATCCTGGGCGACTTCAAAGGGGGTCTGGCCTTTAATCCTTTCAAGACGCTGCCGCACGTGGTCGGGATGATGAGCAACCTCGACCTGACCATCGTGGAACGGGCCATGACCGCCCTCTTTTCCGAGTTGCAGTACCGCCAGCGTTTGCTCGATAAAGAAGGGGTTGCCCATATCCGCGATTACCAGCGCAAAAAGCCCCGCCCCGAAACGCCGATGCCTTACCTGATGGTTATCATTGACGAGTTCGCTGAAATGAAGGAGCAGGCTCCCGACTTCATGGAAAAAATCGTCAATATTGCCCGCCTTGGTCGTACCCTGGGCGTCCATATGGTGCTGGCGACCCAGCGCCCGGCCGGAGTCGTGACCGGGCAATTAAACTCTAATACCAACTTCCGGTTGTGCTTGCGCGTGGTGGCTCCCGAAGACAGCGCCGACATGCTCGGTCGCAAAGATGCCTTTCTCATTCCGAGCAACCGCCCTGGTCGCTGCTTTATCAAGGTCGGCAGCGATATTTTCGAGCAGTTCCAGGTTGCCCGCGTGGCTATTCCCTTCGGGCCGGACAAAGATGCCGAGGCCGAAAAGCCGGGTGTCAGCGTGATTGACCGCCATTGGAGCGCGGCTCCTTTGCTGGCCCAGGGTTCTGCTGCGAGTAAGAAAAAAGCCAGCGAGGAAAAAGAAATCCTGCCGATGGATTTCGATGTCATCAACGACCTCTGCGTTAAAGCGGCGGCCCGGATGACCCTGCGAAACAAACACAAACCCTGGCTGGACCCGATGGGGCCGGAATACTTCTTACCGGCTTTTCTCGAAGGCAAAGGTTTTGACGAAAACCGCCTGGTCTGGCCGGAGGAACCGCCTTTCGGTTACGGTATCGCCCCGGTCGCCTTCCTGGATGACGTAGTGAAGCAGGAGCAGCGCACCTTCTTTATCAATCTGTTGGAAGAAGGTAGTTATTGTATCAGCGGCCTGGCCCAGTCCGGCAAGACCAATGCCCTGCGGGCCATGATTACCAGCCTGGCTGTCACCCATAAACCGGATAATATGAGTTTCTACATCCTGGATATGGGCGGCACCTTGCGGCCTTTCGCCGAACTTCCCCACAAGACCCGTTATGTCGGTATGGCTCACGCCGCCAGCCTTAAAGGTGTCATCAAGGACCTCTATGAGGAACTGAATTATCGCAAGCAGTTGTTTGCCGAAAGAGGCGTACTCGATATTACGACTTTCCGCTCGATTGTAACGCCGGAAGAAAGAGTCCCCTCAATCTTTATCGCTTTCGACAACTATGCGACCATTCGCCATAACCCGCCCTACGACATTGAGCAATTCAAGGCGCTGGTCCGGGAAGGCCGTTCCTACGGTATGCACGTGGCGATGACGATGGACCGGGGCGCGGACTTCGAGTTTGGCCGGATGGCCGGGCAATTCGTCCAAATCGCGCTGCGCCAGGCCCGTGAAGATATTATGTTCCCGGTGCCCAAGAATATGATCGGTAGCTGGAACGGGGTGCCGGGCCGCAGCTTTATCAAGATCGACCAGAATAAACCGCCGGTCGAACTGCAACTTTTATTGCCCTGCCAGACTGCGCCGGAAGACCAGACCCGCGCTATCGAAGAACTGGTAAAGACCAGGTTACAGAAAGCGGCCCAGCGGCACCCGGTCTGGGCGCATCTCAACGATGTATCCGAACCGGCTCCCGCGCCCGCCCCGGTGGTAGCTCCGCCGCGCCCGGCTCCGGTCCAGGCGGCTCCTACTCCGGCTCCCGTAGCCCCGGTAGCCGCCACCGCGGCAGTCGCTCCTGGCGAAGCCCCGGCGGAACAGGCCAAGCCAGAAGACAAATCGAAACTGGCCAACCAGTGGAATGAACTTTTCTCTATTGACGACGATGATAAGGCCAGTTACATTGACCCTGATACGGGCCTCGAAGTCGTGCCGGAACCTGCGCCCAAGAAGTCGGACAACCAGGCCAAGTGGGACGACCTGTTTTCTATAGAGGATGATGATGTGGCTGTCGTCCTGACCGACGAAGAAATAGCCGAAATGCGGGTTTCCGGGAGTCTCCCGGCCCGCCTGAGCGCCGACCAACCGGCAGCGACAAACGGTAACGGTAACGGCGCGGCCAATGGAAATGGCAACGGCCACAGCGAAGAACTGCCGGTCCTGTATGCGCCGCCCAAACCGCGTGCCTCGGCGGACGGCGAGAAGTGGTCCAAGGAAATGGGCGTCGATAATACCGCCGCCGTTCTGATGCCGGACTCCCAGGGGGGTAATCGTAAGTAGGTCATTTTTGAGATAGAGTTAGTGAAGTGAAGAAGTAGTGTACTCAGGCAACACAAAAAGGGACGACCGGGCCATTATTCGAGAGGCCCGGCGGTCCCCCCAGTACAGGGTTTAGTCAAAGCAAAGGGAATAGTTGGAAAAACCAGAGGTTATCAACGGGAATGAGGCGGGCAAAACCGCCTTGCAAAGATTCGCGGCCAAATTACGCGAACTGCGCAAGCGGGCGGGCCTGACCCAGCAAGAATTTGCCGAAGCCGCTTTCTGCTCTCCCGACCACATCACCAAAATGGAGCGAGGGGTCCGGTTACCCTCCTCTCATATGTTACGGCTGATGCTTCAAACCTTTAAGGAGCATGGTATCGACCAGGGCTCGCTCGATACGCTGGAACAGTTGCTGTTGGCCTGTAAACTGGCCGAACCGGCCCCGGTAGCCGTCAGCAACGGCAAGAACCCGGAACAGGCCGTAGCCGCTCCTTCTCGCCCTTCCAACGAGACGGCACCCCCTGTTTTACCGGTGACCGCCGAGGAAGAAGACGAGTGGGATATTACCATTCAGACCCACATCATGCCGTTACGGGCCGCCCAGCTCGACGTAAAAAACAACCCGGAAATGGGCCGGTTCAGCCAGAGTCCGGTTGCCCAGGCGGTCTTTGGCCGTCAGAAAGAGCTGGACGACCTCTTGCGGGCCTTGCAGGGCCACGAAAGTTATAAGGCGCCCCTGGCGGTGATTACGGGCATCGGCGGCATCGGTAAAAGCACCCTGGCCTACGAAGCGGCAGCCCAGGCCGTCCAGCGCGGCTACTACGATGCCTTTATCTGGGAGAGCGCCAAGACCCGCCAGTTCAACCACGGCGAAATCGAGGCCATCGAGTTTCCCTCGCCCTGGTCGCACTTCTCCCCGACCCTGACCTTTGAAGGTTTGCTCGACAGCCTGATTTTCGACCTGGGGCGGGACGATTTGCTTGAAAACGCCGCCAGCCTGGAAACCAAGATTGGCACTATAATCCAGGAACTGCCCAAAAAGCGGTATCTGCTGGTGCTGGATAACCTGGAAAGCGCCCATAACCCCCGCCTGGTGCTGGTCTACCTGACCCAGATGATGCAGCAGACCAATACAGCTCTTTTGATTACCTCGCGGGAAGTGCCTTCTTACTTCGATGGGTTCAATCTAAACCTGCGCGGTCTCGATCCGGCCTCGTCGGTCAACTTTTTGCAGTACGAGGGGCGGGTCCGCAATATTCCGCCTCTGCGCGATAACCTGAAAGACCCCGAAGTGGCCCAGGCGGTCGGCCAGATTATCACCGAGACCGGCGGTCATCCCCTGGCCCTGGGCCTGATAACCCGCCAGCTTACCACTTTCTCGCTCGACCGGGTGCTGGAAGACCTGCGCACCGGCTATAATGAGATTGCCAGCTTGCGGCACCGCCCGGCTGGTGGGCTCTATAGCTATCTTTTCCGCAACATCTGGGAAAACCTGACCCGCCCGGCCCAACGTCTCCTGATGAGGTTGGTCCCGGCCCAGGGAAAATATCTGACCGAAACGGAGATTACGACCCTGGCCGGGATTGCCCCGGAGGAGCGGGTTCGTTACGATCTGGCCCTGGCCGAACTGGTCAAATTTTCGATGCTGGAAGTGACCGGCGAGTTTCAAAAGCGTTACCGGCTGCATCCCCTGACCATCAATTTTCTAAAGACCGGCCTTATCGAACAGTGGCAGAAGGCCCAGAAGTCTTAAATGTGCTTTTCGGGTAAAAGAAAAAACTCCGGGTTGCCCGGAGTTTTTAATTTCTAAAAGGGAAAAATTACCGAATACGAACGTCAATCGGGGTCAGGCGGAAAAAGCGCATATGCAGCTTGCCATCATCCTCAAGCGCGATAGTCGGGAAGAAATAATGCCTTTTGTGTTCGGGATTGGAGAGAGGTAGCAGTTCGACCACGACATTGGCTTCGTGAGCGTCTTTGTAGGTCTGGCGAATTTTCTCGTAGCGGAGGGCGACCGCGTTATGGCGCATGACCCGGCAGAAATTGCCAATGGCCCGTTTTACAAAATTGGCGGGTTTCGCCGGTCTGGAACGGAGACCCGGCCCGGCCAGGGTATCGCCGTAAATAAACTCGCGGGCTTTTACTTCGCCACTAAAGATGTGACCGAAAACGGAAGTAGTATCCCAGCGCATGTTAATCAGGTGGGGCGCAACCATATCGCCAAAATAGTGGCCTTCGGTCAGACGGCCATCGAGGTAACTGGCTTTTGCCAGGACTTCCAGGGCAAAGGCCCGGTTGTGCGAGTCAATAATCAGGTAAACAGCTTTTTCTTCCCCGGCTCCCATCCAGACGCTTTTCCAGCCCGGCACACCAAAGACCAGTTCGCGCTTCTCATTGAGCCGGACTGTCATGATAGCCTGCCGGTGCCATTCATCGAATTCGTCCAGGTTTAGCTTCGTAGCCTCAAGAACCTGCCCGCCCAAGGAATAATAGATTACCGCGCCCCGGATCTCACTGGTGCTTGTTGCCTTTAACCAATGCCCGACGCTAACTGCTCTAACCGCCATTGCCGCTGCCCTTCTCCCGTGAAGAGATATATTTTTTTAGTTAATCTTCAATTGTAATGGGAAAGTGGGGTTAATAAGCACTCCAGTCACCCTAAAGTGAATTATATCACTCTGTGAAATTTAACGCAAATTAAACCAAACTCGACCATTTTTTGGCCTATTGGTTTTGGCTATGCTTTTAATAGTTCAATCAGATGTTACAAAATAATTTCAGTCGTGGCTGAACCCGGCCTGGATTTTGCGGCGAAGTATCCTTAAAGTGTAAAAAGTCTTGATATATTCGATGCCAAAGGCAAAAATGCGAGCGTTAGAGCTGCCAAAAATACGCGGGGCGTAGTTAAACGGCACCTCTTTGATTTTTTTATCCTTGCTGTAAAGCCGGACCAGGATTTCGATAAGGACATTAAAATCGTGGGCGGTCAGTTCGAGGTTTTTTAACAGGGTGGCATCGTAGAGCCGGAAGCCGCTCGACAGGTCTTTAACCGGCAAGCCCAACCCGCGGGCGAAGAAGCTATTAAGGATGCGGCTCAATAAAAAGCGCCCGAAGGGCATGGAGGCTTTCCCGCCCGGCACATAGCGCGAGGCAATCACCAGATCAGCATAAAACCGCTGTTCCCACAAATCTTTGACAAAGACCGGGGGGTGGGACAAATCGGCGTCCATCGTTACGATATATTTGCCCCTGGCAAGCTCGAACCCGGCTTTGAGCGCGCCGCCGTAACCTCGTTCGGATTGCTCGATAACCGTGGCCTCCGAAACTTTGGCCGCCGCCAGGGTTTCCTGGTCGGTCCCTGCAGTCACTACCAGGATTTCAAAGTCGCCGGTAAGATCCTGGGCAATTTCCCTCAAACGAGGTAACAGGATGGCAAGGTTGGGACCTTCGTGCAGGGCCGGTATCACTACGGATAGTTCCGGGCTTTTATTCATGGGTGTTAATCCTCATCAGACAATAGAATGCGGCAGTCTTAGTTTGTACCGAAATTTGTAATGCCGAGCCGGTTGTTATCCCGAATTGTAAAACTTTCAAAGGACTCTAGCAATATTCGCACCAGCATTCCGGCGAAAAGTAATGGTAACTCCGGTTTTTCATCAAAAATCCTATAGAATATTTGACATTGCCGGGTGGTTTCGCTAAACTTCGGCCTGATGCCGCCCTGTCGAGCTTATTAGAAAGACCTGTTGCTTGCTAAAAAAGCCTGTCACCCGCCCGGACCAACCTGTCTCGGCCCTTTCCACCACTTCCCGGTATACCCGCTGGATTAGCCCGGCCTTTGTCATCGTCGGGCTGGGTCTTTTGATTCGGCTCGTTCTACTGCCGCTGACCTATCACGTCTGGGATTTGCCTTCCCTGGCCCTGGGCTCGCGCATCGTCGCCAGGGGCGACCTTAACGTCTACGATTCGGGCCTAAGGATGTGGGTCGAGAACGGCTGGAACCGGCCCAACGATATTGTTTCCCCGGTCAGTCACGGGCCCTTCTTTTATTATGTCTACGGTTTCTGGCTCTGGCTGGCAAATCTGCTCCGCCTTTTTCCGCTGGATAGCTTTAACAACGGCGACCCCGCCGGGTTGAGCGCCCTCAATATAACCGTTCTCAAGGTACCCTACCTGGTCTTCGACCTGGCCGCCGCTTTTTTCCTGGGCGGGATATTCCAGGGGGTCAAGCGGCACACGGCCCTGGGATTATGGTTGCTGGCCCCGCTGCCGGTCTTTGCCTTTTACGCCTGGGGTCAGAACGACTCCTTTATGCTGGCGGCGGTCTGCGCGGCCCTCTACTATGCCTCCAAAGCCCTGGCCCCTGCCCCTTCCACCGATAATTCAAAATTGAGCCGGGACGCTTACCTGGCGATGGTCGCGCTGAGCGTGGGTATCGGGTTCAAGCTGTTCCCGGTCTTTTTCCTCATTCCGGCGGCCCTTCTTTTAGCCAAGCGGCCCGGTTACCGGGCCTGGGAAGACTGGCGGCGAGTCGGATTGCTCTTGCTGGCCGGGATTATCCCGGCAGGGATGGTCTTTTTACCGCTGGCCCTCTTTACCCGGACTTTTATTACGAGCGTCCTCTTTAGCTGGGAAGCGAACTTGCTCAGCGCGGTCGGCTTTGATAGCGGCCCCGGCTACCTGGCGTTGTTCTGGGGCCTTTATTTTGGCCTGGTGGCTTACCTCCTGCTGGCCCCGGCCCGTGACCGCCGTTTTTCTTTCTCCGAGTTCATCGTCTACCTGAGCGCCATTATCTTTCTTTACGCTATTATTGCTACATACCCGGCAGGTTTTTTGATGTGGCTGCTGCCGTTTGTTATCGTGATGGTAACGCAGCGGCCCCGCCTTTACCCGGCCTACCTGGTGCTGACCCTCTGCTTTTTAATCGGGATGATTAACCGCAACGTCGAGATTAGCACGGTCTGGTTCTCGCTGGATAAACAGGCCGGGATGCTCGGCTCGGCCAAAAGCTACCTGATTGAAACTCTCCCCTGGCCGACCGTTATCAACCTGGGAACGGCTATCCAGGTAGTAGCCCTGGTCAGCCTTTTCCTGCTCTACAGCGGGTTTGGCCGCACCTTGCTGGAAAAATTTGGCCGGGAGAACCCGTTACCCGGCGCGCCTTCCGCCGAAGTTTCTTCCGATAGCCGGGGTCTGCACCCGGTGTTGCTGGTCCTGCCTTTCGTCCTGGTTTTTGGGGCCTTGCTGCTACTGTTTGTAGTCAGCACCAACGCGAGCGGGGTCCGGCAGGTCAACCAGCCTTTCAATGAGCGCGCCCTGGCCCAATTGACCGCCCAGACCACCATAGAGCAGCCTTTCGTGGCTCCCGCCGGAAAGCTGGAAAAAATCGAGCTTTCTTTTGCCACCTACGACCGCTACAACCTGTCGAAAGTGAATTTTGCGCTGCTCTCCGGCGACGCGGCCCGGACCGAACTGGCCCGCGTGACCATTGATAGCCTGGCCGTCAAGAATGACACCTATTACACGGTCAAATTGCCCCAACCTCTCAATCTAGCTGCCTCGACGCCCCTGGTCATTCGCCTTACTTCCCCGGACGCCACCAACCTGACCGCCATCGGGGTCTTTTCGGCGGTCTTCAAGGGCGTAAACAAATACATCGGGAACGGCCAACCGCTCTGGTCGGACCCGGCCTACAATCTGCCGGACAAAGCCGGTTTGACTTCCCCGGCCTCCCTCAACGGCCAGACCACCGACCAGATTCTGGATTTCCGGGCCGATTACGCCGTTGATTGGGGCGCGAAAACCGGCCTGGTAACCTCTTACCTGGGCCGGACGCCGCTCTTTTCACTTGGCTATTATGGGGTTTGCTTCTTGTTGCTAGTCGCCGTGGTAGTGGGCTATTTCCTCAACGGTAGGATTAATCGTTCTTCTCCTCAACCGGAATAATCCAAAGTAAAGACCTGTCTTTGTGACGCCTTTTGGATGCGACTACCAAGTACGGCTAAAGACTCTGCCTTGTCATTCCGAGCGCAGCGAGGAATCTCCGGTCCGTTGGACAATATCACAGTCGTCGGTGTAGTGAATCGAGATGGACTCGGTGGTGTGTCCAGGAAAGGAAGTTAAGTGGTGGACGAGTTATAAATCACTTTCCATTAGCCAGGTCTTTTCCCCTTTTAGAAAGTCCTTCCCCTGTCATTCCGTAAGCCGCTTCAAGAAAGAAGACTTGCCTCAATCGAACGGCGGCTTACGGAATCTCGCGCGTGCCGTAGCGTAAACTCAAGGATTAGCCCATATCTCAGGCAGAATCAGGCTTCGACCTGACCCACGTTGGACCTGGCAAAGTCTTCGTTCTTGCGTTACGCCACCGGCGCGGAGATTCCTCGGTCGGGTTTACTTTCTTAATATTGGTTCATTCCTACACCCTCCCTCGGAATGACAAATCAAGGGCCTTACCCATTTGTTAAGACCTTTATTATTGGACGCACTACTCGGAATGACAAGTGCCTGGCCGTACTCGATACAAATCGCTAGGAATTCAAATTCTGGATTTCGAGTTCAATTTTGTTCCGGCGGGGATGGTTGGCCGGGGCCAGTTGCAGGAACTTTTCAAAGTCGGCTTTGGCGGCGGCGTTCTGCTCTAATTTTTCCTCAGCCTGGCCGCGCCAGCGATAGGGGTCGGCGGCCTGGGGGTCCAACTGGATAGCTTTGGTGTAATCGGGCAGGGCTTTGTCGTAATTGGCGGTCCCGGCGAAATAGTTGGCCCTGGCGCTCCAGAGTTGCGGCTCGGTCGGGTCCATCGCTATAGCCTGGTTGTAGAGCGGCTCGGCGGCCCAGAACTGGTGGACATTGTTTAGCTCGTCGGCCTGGGCCATCACATCGAGCGCTTTCTCGCGGGTGGGATTCGTTGGCGGGATGAGCGGCATGGCGGCTGACAGGACGACAACCAGTAACAGGGCCGCAACCGCCCCACCCAGCACCCCGGCCCGCGCCCGGCCTTTGAGTTTACCGCGGACGGCCCGCCCGATTTCCCACAACCCCAGCGCCGTAAAAGCCAATAGCACCGGGTAGGCCGGTAGGGTGTAGCGAAATTCAATCCGCACCAGGGCATTCACGCCGGTCAGGTAGCCGATGCTCAACCAGAGGGGCAGGGCCAGCCAGCCCCAGCGCCAGATTGCCGCTACCAGGCCGACTAGCCCGGCAATAAGATAAAGGCGGTTGAGGTTGTCGGTGAACCAGCGATAGTCGAAATAAGCCGGGTCGTAATAGGGGAAGACATAATGCTGGTCCCACATGTACCAGAAGCGCTGCCCGACCGTCCCGGCAAATTGGAGCGGGTTCGCCGTGACGTAATCCGCGAAGAACTTTTTAAAATAGTCCCGCTCGACCTTGACTGCTGCCAGGCGCTGGTCTTTGGTGAGGGTCTGGCCGTCCTTTTGACCCATTTCCAGAGGCAAGTACCCGCTCAGGCGGTCCCAGACCGGTTCTTCGGTGGGGGCGGGACTGGCCGCGCTGACGATGGTCTGATACCGAGGGAGCCCGCCGTAGGTCACGTAATAAATCCCTACCGCCGTCTGGTAGGTCGAAAGGTCGGCGGCGATAACCGGGCTCGGTTCGCCCCAGGTCTCGTAGTTGGCGACCGCCTGCGGCCACAGGAACAACGCCATTGACGCCACTACAGCCAGGGGACTCCACAACCGTCCCAGGCCCCGCCCGAAAATCGCCAGCGTCACCACTGCGATAACCGGCAGGTAAATAAAGGTTGGGCGGGTCTGGAGCAACCAGACAAGGGCCACCCCGGCCAGCCAGCCGTAGACCAACCAGCGCGGATTCTTTAAAAATTTAACCCAGGCATAGACGCTGGCAGTCAGCCAGAAGGCCGAGGCGACCTCAGTCAGGGTCAGGCTGGTATAGGCAATCAGGAAGGGGCAGAAAGCGACCAGGGCTGCTCCTACCAGGCTTAAACCCTTACCCCAGTAGAGTTTGCCGGTGCGGAGTCGGGGTTGGCGGCTGCTCAGTTCGGCCAGGAGACCGTAAACCAATAGAGCGCTGAGCGAGAGAAGCAGGGCCTGGAAGACCCAGACGAAATGCATGTTGTAGGCCGGGGGCAGGGGCGGGCCGAAGACCCGGTCCGGTTCCGGCTGGGGTCCACCCGCCAGCTTGTAAATCCCGGCGATAAGCAGGGTATAACCGGGCGTCCTGATAGCGTCGGGCGTGTAACCCTGCTGGCTGTACTGGTAGGCAATCCGGCTGTATTCGTAGGAGTCGTAACGCAACAACTGGGGATATTTGACCAGGATAAAGAGGTTCACGACTATCCCTATGAACAGGAGCGCGACCAGGCCCAGCGGCACTTTCTCACGCCAATTCGACCATCTCCACCAGGCATTTCCAGGCAGTTTTGTTGCGCCGGGTTCAAGCTTGGTAGCAGCCAGTTTACTCTGCTGAAGTTGCCGCCACAAAAGCCAGCCCGCCCCCACCGAGGCCGCCAGGGCCACCGGCCACCAGAGCCAGGCGAGTGGGGTACCTTCGGGCAGTATGACATATCCCCATGCAAGCAAAGCCACCACCGACAGCCCAAAGAGGGGCAAGACCCAGTGTCGCTCGCGCCAGAGGACGGCTTCGCCGGGAAGGGGTTGAGGTTTATCGGTTGTGTAGGTCGTGGTATCGGTGGAAGCCATTAAATCCTGGGTTGCTATTTGGAACCGGTTAATTGTAGCTGGCTGAACAACAGTGTTAGGGTCCGGGTATCGGCGGGCGAACCGTTGTTGCTGGGCCGGTCCGGTGTCTCCGGGCTGTAGAGCCTCATTATATGATTGCCCCCGCTTAATTTCAATTCGAGGGAATAATTTTGCCGTCCCGGCGCGATGGTCGCCTGGATTTGCGGTTGGCCGTCAATCTCGACGGTCAGGTGACGCTCTTTCAGGTAGGCCGCGCCCTCGAAATTAAGCTTGTAAGTGCCATCGGCAGGGACGAAGGCCCCCACGAAACCCTCCTGGCCTCGCAGCCAGCGCTGTCCGCCGTTTTCGGCCTCCGGTTCGTACCAGCCCTGCGAAAGGGCCAGGAAGGGGACCGGGTTCGGAGGCGGGGTGACCGGGCAGACCAGGCTAAAAGCATCTTCGTAGGTGCAGGACGTCTTTACGGGTCCGATACCCTGCTCGATAAGCTTGCGGAAATAATTTTGACGCTGTTCGGGCAGGACCGCTTTATCCAGCACGATGTAGGCGAAATGGTAATAACCCAGCAGGCTCTGGACCGCTTCGGGTTTTACCTGGATAACGTCTTTGGCGGCGATGGGGTAATCCTCGAAAAAGTAGGCGAAGGGGGTCGCGCCGTAATTTATCAGGGCCTGCCGGGCCAGGTAACCCTCAACTATTGGCCGTCCGTGAATGGTCTGGTAGCGCATATTGTCCGATTTGTCTCGGTTGCCCTCGTCAAAAGGCAGGTCCAGCACCGCTCCCGGCGCGGTCAGGACATTTTTGGTAAAGGCCGGTGGGGTCGGCGGGACCGCCCAAAGATTCCAGGCTATCGGGTAGGGTTGCAAGGCCGACACGCTCAGGACAATAACCAACGGGACCGCCAGCAGTCGGGGCGCCCCCCAACTACGTTTTGGTGGGGTTATTGGATTGGTAGTTTCATTTTCGGTTTGGGGTGCGGGGGCCGGTTGGCGCAGTCTCTCGCGCAAGAGGGCCAGGCCATACCCGCAACCAATCGCCAGCCCAATTGTGGCGGGCAGTAGCCAGCGAGTGGCGTAATGCATCACCTGAAGTAGGGGTGTCTTGCTGATGAGCAGGCCAAAGAGCGGCAATCCTGTGTCCCAGGTGCTGATAACCAGGGTATTGCCGAGGGCCAGGACCGCTCCCGCCAGGGCTAACCCACCCCAGATGCGCGCTCCCCTGATTTTCCAGGCCGCGTAAATAGCTAACCCCAGCACTGCCCACCATCCAACAGAATAGAGGAAGCCGGGGTCGGCAAAGCGCCCTCGCTCCAACTGCAAGACTTTTCCCTGGTCGCCCACGCCCCAGGGCGCCAGCAGACTCAGGAAGTCCATGCCTTTAATCTGGCTGTTGGCGGTTTCGAGAAAAGCCCCGCTCCGGGCATCTTTCACAAAACCGACCATCACCCGGAAAAAAGCGATACTGACCGGTACCGCGACCAGCCCCAGTTTTATTATATTTAGCCCAAGCTCGCGCCAGTCTTTTTTTACCAGAAGTTTGAAAAGCGGCCCCACGCTCAACCAGGCCATCAGAAAGACCGCAAAAAGGAGGTGGTACTGGTCGGTGAAAGCAATCAGCAGCAGGAATAGCGCGCTCAAGACGCCGTAGCGCCACTGGTACCTGGCCCTATTTCTAAAAACTTCCTCCAGGGGCAAGACCAGCCGCAGGGCCGCCCGACCCGGAAAAAGCCAGTCCAGGTATTTCACCAGCCAGTAGGCAAAGAAAGCAATCCACTGGTACTGCACGATATTTAGCTGGTTGAACTCGGTGGCGGTATGCTGCCAGGGGGCGAAAGCGAAAATCAGCCCGGCCATGAAAGCCGCGATATTATCACGGGTCAGGTAGAAAGCCAGGCAGTAAATCCCCCAGGCTCCCCCGGCAATTCCCAGGAAATAGAGCAGGTTGAAGGCCGGGACCAGCCCGAAGACGGCCTGTAACGGCAGGCTGATAATCCCCGCGACCAGGTTGGTCGGGAAAAGATAGAGGTTTACCCCGGTCGGATAGTAGACAAAATTGGTGAAAAAAGGTGTGACGTGATAATTCGTCAGGGCCTGTTTTACCCACCAGAGGGTCCAGAAATTCTGGTCACGGTCGTAGGTCAGGGTACCAAAGGTATGGTCGGTAAGGTTCAGGGCCAGCGGCCAGGAGAAGGCGATAACAGCCACGATATAGAGTAGCAAAACCAGGAAGTGCCGCAAGACATCGTTTGACCGGGGTGGGGTCAGCCCTTTGAAGTCTAAAAGGTTATTCCTGCTATTCTTCCCGGACGAAATTTCCACCACCGGCTATTCTCCTCCGGTAGGGGCCGGGACCACGCCGGGCGTTTCCTGTGGGGCCGGGGCTTTTTTGGTTTCGCGCCAGTAAAGCCAGCCCATGTAAACGACCGTTACGATAAAAGCCACCGCGACGGCCTTGCGCAGCCAGACCTGGCTGAGAATACTGCCCCACATATAAAAATTCTCCGGCAGGGTCTGGATGCGAGAGCGTCCGCTCTGGAACATGATAATTGAGAGGTTAACCAGGTTGAGCCAGGAGAGGGCCAGGAAGGGTTTTAGCAGGGTCGGGCGGTAAAGGGTGCCCAGGCCCAGCAACGGCAGGGCGTAGCCGAGGTAGCGCTCTTTCATTTTGATGAGAAATACGTAACAGGCGCTGTTCATCAGGGCCGCGCCGAGAGTGGTATAGGCCAGGCCGGTCATGCCAAAAAAGGTCCGCCAGGCCACCAGCAAAATCGCCAGCCCGGTCAGGCCAAAACCGAGGACGGCCACCCAGGTCGGTACTTCCGCCTTCAGGTCGAGTAAGAGATAGCTCAGGTTGTAGGCCGCTGGGAAGTCATAGCGGTACTCACCTGCCAGTTGTCCCTGGGTCCAGTAATGCAAGAACGCCGCCTGGTTAAAACCGAAAGCTATCAGGGAAAGGGCCAGGGCTACGACAAAACCGGGTATTAAGCCCAGGATACCTTTGCGCCAGCCCACCAGTTTGGGCAGTAGCAGAATCGCCAGGGGCAGTACGAACAAGGCCTGGGGTTTGGAAATGGCCGTGAAAGCCAGGGCGAACCCGGCCAGGTAGACCTGCTTGCGATAAAGCAGGTAAAAACAGAGCGCCAGCATTAACGAAACGATGATGTCCGACTGGCCCCACACGGTCGGGTTATAAAAGATGGAGAGATTAAAACCTACCAGGGCGACTACCGCCGCCAGGCTGAGACTGCCTTTGCTCTTTCCCGGCGCTGTGGCAGGCGTGGTGGGATGGTTGGTGCGGCCAATCAGGTAGATTAAAAAGACCATCCCTAAAAACAGAATCGAGGCAAAGATGCGCCAGGCCAGGATGCTGTCCTGGAAACCGAGCGGGTAGGCCAGCAGGTTATAAAACCAGAGCAGGTAGACAATCAACGGCAAATAGTTGAGCGAGGCGTCGTGGGCATAAATATCCCAGATGCCGTACTGGTGAATCGAATGGCTCCAATTGATATAGTAGACCGTATCGCCTTCCAGGTTATCGTTGGTCAGGAGGAAAAGGCCCACCACCAGGGCCACCGCCACCAAAAGCGGTAAAATCGGAATCTGACCTTCCCCGGTTCGTTTGCGCCAACTGCCCCAGAAAAAGGTGCCCCAGAGCGCGAGGGCGATTAGTAACATCAGCCACGAAATTCGCCAGGTAGATTGCGCTGACATGAGCAACCCGTAGGCAAGTTGTCCGTTAATAATAGTGGTCGTTATCCAGCCCAGGTTTGTTCGCCAGCACCAGGCTATCACCGCCGCCAGAAATAGGGCCGCCGCCGGTAAATAAAAGTGCGGCCAGATTAAATAGCGGAGGTGGGTCGGTTGCATCGAAAGATTGGCTTGCAAAAACATGAAAGCCAGGTCGCGGCGGTCGCCCGGTACCTGGAAGGTATTGGTGGCAAAGGTAACGAGAACTCCATCGCCATGCTCACGCGGCGGTAAATCCACGACATAATCTTGCGGACCCTGTTTGGCCGGGTCGAATTTTATTAGCGCGACCTGTCTTTCCAGGCCCTGGTCTTCGACCGATGTACCATCTTCGGTTGGGGTTGCCGGGCGTTCGATAACCCTGATTTCGGCGGGCGGCTGTCCGGCGGGCCGTTGCAGGTTCAACCGTAAGGTCAGGCGTAAAGGGGCGTAGCGAGGCGCGTCTGGAAAAAGCAGGGAAGACTCGGCGGTCGCCCAGGAAAACTTGTAGCCGTCAGGGTGGGTTTCGACACCGGAGAAAAGCAAGTTGCCATCCCGGTCCGGGCTGCTCTCGGCGGTGATAGTGATGGGGCGGGTGGGTAGAGAGAGAAATACAATCAGACCGACCAGGAGGCCGGTTATGAGTAGAATGGGAATCCAGGGAATCGCCCACCAGGCCGACGAAGTATTTTCATTAGCAGTCTGATTGAGAGAAGCCGGACTGGTCCGATTAAATTTGAAAGCCGGTCTGAGTTTCATCTCCGGTACTTTATCATAAAGGGGAATCAGTTGCAAAATGGTCCAGGGGCGCTGGTCCCGGCTCCAAGATAGTGGCGGTTAGAGGCTGCTATTGTAAAAGTTTTGCAAGGTTTTCCTGAGAGCAAAGCGGTTGCCCGTTCAGTTTAAGCACATCCAAATTTGCATAAGTTTAACAGGCGTCCGGTTAGTGTCGTGGTACAAAGGGGCTTTTTCGGCCATTATTGGGGTCGGGATTGTACCCCCACCTGCCACAAGCATCGCAAGATGTTTAGCATCTACAGAACTATTCGATTGCTAAAAGACTTTAAATAGCGGCTTATAGACAAGAAATGCTTTATATCATAAACATATTTAGCTAAGCGTAAATCTCTTTACTACTTTCATGTTCAAAAACTTATGCTATAATCATTTCAACTGTACCCGGGATGCTCAAAAGTATTTAACAAGTAACTACGAGTAACTAAGGGACACCCTTCAATGCATTATTACTAGTGCAGTTCTTTTGTGCGCTCTTTTAATAATTTACCCACACCTGTTTCTACTCCAGGAGGAAGTTTTATCTTATGGTACAAATTCTTCGCCTGCGTCGTTCCAGCCTGCGTCGAAAATTACCACTTGCAAGTGTACTAGGTCTTTTTTTAACCATTTTTGCAATTGGTCTTTCGGTTGGAACTACTTCAGGCGCCCCAATCTTCTCCACGCCGGTTACCGCTGCCCAGAGCCGTCTTTACTACGATGCCAACGTCCGCATCCGTAAAGATGGACTCGCTTTTTTGGTTGGTGTAAAAAGTGATTGGCTGGGCCTGACCGTTTTGAATAATGGTTCCAGCTATGCCGACTCTGTCAATATTGGTAACGGTGACACTAACGGTGATAAATATCCGTGGCTGGCTTTTTCGCCGGTGGATGGGACCGGCTATGTCGCCTGGAACTCGATTACCTCCGGTAGCGGTCGCAGCTACGAAACTTATGTCCGTATAATTCCAAACACCTATGATGGGGTTGGCAATAAGACGCTCGGTGTTGTAAAGCGGCTTATAGATATAACCGGTTACCAGATTGCCCAGCCCTCTATCGGGGTTGATGCAAGCGGTAATATTTATGTGGCCGGTTATGGTGTTACCAGCCCTGTTTCACTCATGCTGTTTAAATTTAACAGCAATTTTGGTCTGATAAGTTCTCAGATTTTAGACAACCAGCCGGTTGGGGCCAGGAGCGAAGAAGACACCCAGATGTGTATTGACAACAGTAGCAATATACACGTTATTTCTTATTTCCCTTATGGTACCTCTTCCGATTCCCCGTCACATGTTTATGCTTACAGTAATGTGAACTCGGCAGGTTTTGTTAAGACCGATATTACCCCCAGCGGTTGGTCCCTTAAAAAAGGCCGCCAGGGCAAAGATGTAGCCTGCGCCGCGGACGGCACGGTTTATGTCGCTATTAACAACAACCGCCAGTATGACCTTTTCAAACGGGATGCCGGGGCGGGTGGTTCTGAAAAATGGCATCAGATTCAGTCTAATCTCTTTGGTAAAGTCTATAATACCAGCATTGCCGTCGGTACCAGCCTTGACGGTCGGGTCTGGGCAGTCCAGGGGGACGGAGCTTCTTCTCCCAGTGACCCTAACCCGATTATTGGTACCAACGTTAAATACTCCACCGATGGCGGTATTACCTTCTCGGCCAACGAACAGGCAATTCCTTCCCCGGCCTATCAGGATATGGCCGTGGCAATAGACGGCAACGGTCCGGGAGGCAAAGTCCACCTTGCCAGTTCGTTCTATTTTACATCGGGTGATTATAGTGTAACGACCAAGTACGCTTACGCTACCTCGATAACCAATTTGCCCGCGCCTACTAACCTGGTAGCGACGGGAGCGGGTCAGAACCAGATAAATTTGAGTTGGACTGCCACGAGTCCCCCGGCTGACCAGTACCAGATTTTGCGGTCTACCAGCTTCGGCGGGACTTATAACCAGGTTGGTACCTCCAACACCAATTCTTACCAGGATACCACCGGGTTAGCCTTTGGCACGACTTATTATTACAAGGTGACGGCTACCAAGAGCGGTTATAACGCCTCCGGTGCCTCCAACATAGCCTCCGCCGCGACCTTCGGTCCGTCGGCCATCGTTTTCGTTGCGCAACCGGGTAGCGGGGTAGCTGGGACTTCTATCAGTCCTTCGCCTACTATTAAAGTTGTTGACCAGGTGGGCGCTACGGTTACCGGCTACAACGGTACCGTAACGTTCTCGATTGCTCCCGGCACCGGCACTCCTGGCGCAACCCTGGGCGGCACTACCACCCAGAATATTGCAGGCGGGGTCTCGTCCTTTAGCGGTTCGCCCCTGACGATTAATAGTGTCGGTACTAATTATCAATTAAAGGCGACTGCCGGTAGTTTCGGGGCTTTAAGCAATCCCTTTAACCAGACGGGTACCCTGGCGGTTTCGGTGAGCACCCCGGTAACCGCGACAGTGCCTTTCACTGTAACGGTAACGGTCAAGACCAATAATGGCGGCTCTACCGATGCCAACTATAATGGAGTGGTCTACCTGGCCTTTACCACGGTTGGCGGGGTCTATCCTTACGGGCCGACGAGCGCTATCGCGGTGAACGGGGTTGCTACCTTTGTCAATGAAATGATTGATACGAACGGTTCCGGTTATACCTATTCGGGGGCCTTGCCCAATAGTTTAGGGTCCGGTACGAGTTCTGCCTTCAATGTGGCTACTTACAGCGAAGCCGGTAGTGTTGGGGCTTGTACTCGCATTCTGTTCTCCTCGGCCACCAGCACCTGTAACAGTGCAACCCTGGCGGACGCTTTCACAAATGCCGGTTCTAAACCGGTCTACGTGGACCACAAGGCGCTTGGGCCGAGTGTCTACACCCTGACGCCGGGGCAGGCGGTCAACATTCCTGCCGGTTCCTGGCTGGATGCTGGTTGTAGCGGTCCCAGTGGTAGCCCCTGGGGTATGCTGGTAAATGTTGATAGCACCAATACTTTTACAGTAAATGGTGGTAACACTTACCTGCGAGGTCTCCACCTGCTCGGTACTCGTTCCGGCAGCAGCCTGTTGCCGGTCCCGAATAACAAGACCGGGAACAGCTACAGTTGTACCAGGGTGGAAGTCGGCGGGGTCTAAAATCTCTCGGACTGCTCTGTAACCAAACTGCGCGGTCTGTAGTGTGACGTTAGGGTCAGCCGTAAGGTTCGGTCCTGCCGTAACACCGGGAATAAAGCTTCTAAAAAGAAGGTTTGAAGTCAAATTCAGACCTTCTTTTTGTTGCTCGTTCAATAGGGTAATGAAAATATTGGCATCAATTTTTTGGCTGTATGCTTAGAATCGCTATTCCTGGCACATCTGGTGCAAGTAAGAAAAGGTATCAGATAGCAAAGTTGAAAAAGAATTTACCGATGAAAAAGTAGTAAGGATGTGGTAACAATGACCCAGGCCAAGAAAGACGTGCGGGTAGTTCGGCGGGTAGCCCGTGAGACCTTTGGATATTCTAAATTGAGGCCCGGCCAGGAAACGGCTATCCAGGCTGTGCTGGAAGGTCGCGATACCCTGGTGGTAATGCCCACCGGGTCGGGGAAGTCGGCCATTTACCAGATTGCGGGGGTCCAGATACCCGGCCCGACCGTAGTGGTCTCTCCTTTGATTGCCCTCCAGCGCGACCAGTTCGAGGCCCTGGATGAACAGGACGTAGGTGGTGTAGCCCTGGTGAACTCCACCCTGAAGCAATCGGAACGGCGCGAGACTTTTGAAAACTTGCTGGAAGGGACCCTGGAATTTTTGCTTTTAGCCCCGGAACAACTGAGTAATCCTGAGGTACTGGAACAGGTAAAAGCGGCCCGGCCATCGCTTTTCGTGGTGGACGAAGCCCATTGTGTCAGCGAGTGGGGTCACGATTTCCGGCCCGATTATCTCCGGCTTGGCGCGGTTATAGAAGAATTGGGTCATCCAACTATCCTGGCGCTGACCGCCACTGCTTCTCCGCCTGTGCGTGAGGAAATTATTGCCCGGCTAGGCATGACTAATCCCCGCCTGGTCGTGCAGGGGTTCGACCGTCCTAATATCTGGTTGGAAGTCGAGCGTTACGAGGAAGAAATCGCCCGGAAACGCGCTTTCCTGGAACGTATCGCCGAACTGGAAAAGCCTGGTATCGTCTATACGGCCACTCGCCAGCGGGCCGAAGAAATTGCCCAGGATTTGCAAAATAAGGGTATCCGGGCCCTACCCTACCACGCCGGGATGAAGACCCCCGAACGTGAACAGGTCCAGGCCGATTTTATGGAAGACGTTGTCGAGGTCATCGTGGCGACGACAGCCTTCGGGATGGGGATTGATAAACCCAACGTGCGCTTTGTCCTTCATTACGGTGTCAGTGACTCGATAGATTCGTATTACCAGGAAATCGGGCGAGGCGGGCGCGACGGCGAACCGGCCCAGGCGGTCCTTTTCTATCGCCCCGAGGACCTGGGCATCCGGCGGTTTTTCGCCAGCACCGGCCAGGTAGATGTTGACCATTTGCAGCAGGTCGCTACAGCGATTTTGCATCACCGGGGGGCAGTTTCCCTTCACGATTTACGGGAAGAAACCGAGCTATCTCAATCGAAGTTGACGACAGCCCTGAGCCGCCTGGAGGAGGTCGGTCTGGTCGAAATTAGCCCCAATGGGGAAGTTCAACCGGGTGAGCGGCAAGATGCGCCGGTTGAGGCCTTACTGGAGGCGGCCAATGCCCAGGAAAACCATCATAGCTACGACCGTTCCCGGATTGAAATGATGCGCGGTTATGCCGAACTGCGCGACTGCCGCCGCCGCTACCTGCTCAACTATTTCGGTGAGGAAATCGAAGCACCCTGCGGTAATTGTGATAACTGCAAGGCCGGGATTACGGTCGAAACCACCGAGCAGGACGAAATTTTCCCCTTGAATAGCCGGGTGGAGCATAATGCCTGGGGTGGGGGGTTGGTAATGCGCTACGAGGGGGATAAGATTGTCATCCTGTTCGATACGGTCGGCTACAAAACGCTGGCGGTGGGGGTAGTCCAGGAAAGGGGCTTACTCAAGCCGGTAGCTTAACTTATCATGAGGTTAAACTAATAATAAAAACGTAAAAGCGGCCCCGCGAAGGGCCGCTTTTATTTTAGCCTTGACTAGGGGCGCTGGTCAATCGGGACATAATGCTGGTCCACCGGCCCGACATACTCGGCGCGCGGGCGAATCAGGCGGTTGTCCTGCAATTGCTCCATGATGTGGGCCAGCCAGCCCGACATGCGGCTGACCGTAAAGACCGGCGTAAAAAGTTCAATCGGGATGCCCAGGCTGTAGTACAGGCTGGCCGAGAAGAAGTCCACGTTCGGGAGCAACTTCTTTTCTTCGGCCATCATCTTTTCGATGCGGACCGACATTTCGTACCAGCGGGTCTCGCCTTTTAACTTGCCGATGGCTTCGCTCATACCGCGCAAGAACTTGGCGCGAGGGTCGCCTTCCTTGTAGACGCGGTGGCCGAAGCCCATGATTTTTTCTTTGTTCGCCAGGGCGTTTTCGATAAACTCGTCAATCTTGTCTATCGTGCCGATTTTGAGCAGCATTCGCATAACGGCTTCGTTGGCCCCACCGTGCAAAGGCCCTTTGAGGGTGCCAATCGCACTGACCACGCCGCTATGGACGTCGGAAAGAGTCGAAACGGTGCCGCGGGCCGAGAAGGTCGAGGCATTCAGTTCGTGGTCGGCGTGAAGAATCAGGGCTACGTTGATAGCCTTTATTGTCACATCGTCAGGGTCGTGGCCGCTGAGCATATAAGCGAAGTTAGAGGCCATGTCCATTTCGGGATGGGGTGCTACCGGCTCGGACCCTTCCCTGACCCGCCCGATTGCCCCTACAATCGTCGCAATCTGGGCCACGAGCCGGATAGATTTGCGGACATTGGCATCATAGGACATATCTTTGGTATCCGGGTCGTAGAAAGCCAGCATCGAAACGGCTGTCCGAATAACATCCATCGGGTGGACTTCTTTGGGAGCAGTTTTGATAAGGTCAATTACCGGCTGCGGAATTTCGAAGCTTGCCCGTAACTTGGCATTGAAGTCATCCAATTCGGCCCGATTGGGTAACTTGCCAAACCACAGTAAATAGATGACTTCTTCGTACTGGGCGTTGGAAGCCAGGTCATCAATAGTGTAACCGCGATAGGTAAGCTGGGTTCCAATAATGGAGCTAATAGAAGATTCAAGGGCAACAACACCTTCCAACCCCGCAGGGTTTTTGGGGGCCTTTTTGCCATTCCCAGCCGAAGCTTCTGTAGTTTTATCAAGTTTTTCAACCGACATTGGTCTACTCCCTCTCTAGTAATTCAAAAAATAATCGGCTTATCGAGCCAAAAGATTTTTTAGTTGTTTCCCTAAAACTCTTTCACTAACTATACCAAATCGCATTAGTCGAGGCAAAAAGCATCGATAACGGATTGTGATAATTATAACTCATATAGAGGGATGAGGTGATTAGAGTATCCTATGAACATGTTTAAGATTTCTAATAGTTCACCCTTACAAACTACTTTTTTGACTCTGAAAGGCATAGGTTACCGGCGAACTCGCCTGGATATGGCCCGCTTCGACCATGGCCTGGACATCTCCCAGCAGTTGGTCGCCCCCGTAGGCCGGGTCATCCGTGGTCAGCAGGGCCTGCCAGCCCCATCCTGCCGGGAGTTGGTTTATTTCCTGTTCGCCTAACCTGAAATCCAGGCCACCTCTCAGGTTGACCACTACCAGCAAATCGGCCTGGCCGTCAGGGCTGTAAAACCGGAAAGCCAGCGCATCTTCCTCGATTTGGACTGCCCTGAAATTAGCCCGGCGGGGTTCCCGCAAGGGTGGCAAGGTGCTGCGCAGTTTGAGCAAATCGCGGTAAAGGGCCAGGGTTTCGCGGTGGCCCGGTTTTTCCGGCTCGGCCCAGTCGAGCTTCGATTTTTCAAAAGTGCTGCCGGCCTGGGGGTCGGGCACAGTATCGCCACTGAACCCGGAGAGATATGAAAATTCCTCGCGGCGGCCCTTCGTGACCAGCTTGCCCAGGTCTTCGTTGAAGTCGGTGAAAAAGAGGAAGGGGGTGCTGGCGGCATATTCCTGCCCCTGGAACAGGAGCGGCGTATAGGGGCTGAGCAGGAGCAGGGCGGAAGCAGCCCGGTAGGCGTCGAGGCCGATGGTGTCGTTCAGGCGGTCGCCGATGGCGCGGTTGCCAATCTGGTCGTGGTTCTGGATACAGTAAACGAAATGGGGCGGGTCGAAACGGCTGGCGTCGCTGCCTCGCGGTTTGCCCGAAAACCGGGAAGGCTGTCCGGTATAGAACCAGCCTTTCGCCAGCGTTTCGGCCAAATCCCCGGCGCTGCCAGTAAAGTCGGCGTAATAACCCTCGTTGTCCCCGGCCAGGGCTGAACGGACCTCGTGATGGAAGTCGTCAGCCCAGACCGCGTCCAACCCGGCTCCGCCTTCGGCGGCGGGTTGGAGCAGCCAGTCGTTATTGCGTTCGTCCTCGGCAAAGAAATTAAAGTAACGCCCGGCAGCTAGACTGGCGTGGACGCGGTTAGGGATTTCGGCCAGGATATGGGGTTTTGTATCGTCCAGGATGGCGTGGGTTGCGTCCAGGCGCAGGCCGTCCACCTGGTATTCGTGGGTCCAGTAAAGGGCGTTGTTGATAAAAAAGTCGCGGACCGCCCGGTTGGCATAGTCAAGGGCGTCACCCCAGGGGGTCTTTTTATCGTGGGTGAAATAGTGGCGGCTGAAGTCGCGCAGGTAGTTCCCATCCGGCCCCAGGTGGTTATAGACCACGTCCTGGACCACTGCCAGCCCGTAACCGTGGGCGGCATCCACCAGCCGTTTGAGCCCCTCCGGACCGCCGTAAGCCCGCGCCGGGGCGAACAGGCAGACGCCATCGTAGCCCCAGTTGCGGTCGCCGGGAAAATCACCGACCGGCATAATTTCAATGGTATTGACCCCTAACTCTTGCAGGTAGGGCAACTTTTCGATAAAGGCTTCAAAGGTGCCCTGCGGGGTGGCCGTCCCGATATGAACCTCATAAATGATGGTTTCGTTGAGGGGTAGCCCTTTCCAGTTGGCCGAGTTTTGCCACCGGAAAGCCGGGTCTACCACCTGGCTGGGTCCGTGGACCCCTTCGGGCTGGTAGCGACTGGCCGGGTCGCCCCGCAGTTTTTCGCCATCGAGCCGGTACATATATTTAGCCCCGGCGGTCAGGTCGTCCACGTGACCGCTAAAATAGCCTTCCTCGTTGCGGGTGAGGGGGTAGCTGGCAAGCTCGCGGCGTTCTACCCCCATGATTACTACATCAACCTTTTGTACGTCGCTTGCCCATACCCGGAAATTGACGCCGGTCGCGTCCGGGGTGGCTCCAATCGGTAACTGCCAGTTCATTGGTAAAAGATTCCTTCCAGGCGTTTTTTCGCATAAAACCCAATTGCATTACACCGTAATGCATCCACACTTTTATTCGTCGTTTCGCAGGGGCTGGCGCAGCAGGACAAACGAACGCGGTTGCAGGTCAAAGATGGCCCCACAGGCCAGGGTCGGGTTGGGCGACTCCTCCGGGTTGGAGGTATCTACTAAAACTTCCCAGTCCGGTTCCCCTTTCCGGCCAGGCATTTTGAAAGGCTGGTGGTCCCAGTAGCCGTTGCACAGGAGCAACAGCACATCGTCTTTAATCCGCTCCCCTTTTTCGTTATATTCGTCCATCACCTGCCCGTTGAGCAACATCCCCAGTACCCGCACGAACGAGGTATTCCATTCCTCCTCGGTCATATCTTCACCATCGGGCCGGACCCAGCGAATATCCTGGATGTCAGTACCGCGAATCCGGCGGCCCTGGAAGAATTTGCGGCGGCGCAGCACCGGGAAATCCCGCCGGATGGAAATCAGTTTGCGGGTAAATTTGCACAGGGCCCTTTCGTTTTCCGCCCAGGTCCAGTTAAACCAGCTTATCTCGTTATCCTGGCAGTAGGCATTGTTGTTGCCTCCCTGGGTGCGGCCATACTCGTCCCCGCCGCAAATCATTGGCACGCCCTGGCTGAAAAAGAGGGTCGCCAGGAAATTGCGTTTCTGCCGTTCGCGCAGTTCGCAAATTTGGGGGTTGTCGGTCGGTCCTTCCACGCCGCAGTTCCAGCTATTATTGTGGCTTTCGCCATCCATGTTGTTTTCGCCGTTGGCCTTGTTGTGTTTCTCGTTATAGCTGACCAGGTCGTTCAGGGTGAAACCGTCGTGCGCGGTTATAAAGTTGATGCTGGCGGAAGGACGCCGCCCGTTGTGCTGGTAGAGGTCGCTCGACCCGCTAAGCCGGTAGGCTAACTCCGCTACCTGGCTTTCGTCCCCTTTCCAGAAGCGGCGGACGGTATCGCGGTATTTCCCGTTCCATTCAGCCCATAAAACCGGGAAGTTACCGACCTGGTAGCCGCCTTCCCCGATGTCCCACGGTTCGGCGATAAGTTTGACCTGCGAAATAATTGGGTCTTGATGGATTATGTCTAGGAAACTGGATAGCCGCCCGACCTCGTGCAAGCCCCGCGCCAGGGTTGCGGCCAGGTCGAAGCGGAACCCGTCCACGTGCATCTCGGTTATCCAGTAGCGCAGGCTGTCCATCACCAGTTGCAACGAACGCGGGTGTAGCATGTTGAGGGTGTTGCCGGTGCCGGTGTAGTCCATGTAATAGCGCGGGTCGTTGTTTACCAGACGGTAGTAGGAGACATTGTCAATCCCCTTGAAGGATAGGGTTGGACCGAAGTGGTTGCCCTCGGCGGTGTGGTTGTAGACCACGTCGAGAATAACCTCGATACCGGCGGTGTGCATGGCCTTGACCATCGACTTGAACTCGCGGACCTGCTCGCCCAGGGTACCTGAACTCGAATATTCAGAGTAAGGCGCGAAATAGCCAATCGAGTTATAACCCCAGTAGTTACTCAAACCCTTATCCACCAGGGTCTTGTCGTTGACGAACTGGTGGACCGGCAGCAGTTCGACAGTGGTCACGCCCAGTGATTTCAGGTATTCGATGGCCTGTGGCGAGCCGAGTCCGGCGTAAGTGCCGCGCATTTTGGGGTCTATATCGGGGTGCTGTTTGGTAAACCCCTTGACGTGCAATTCGTAGATAATCGAGTCGTGCAGGGGCGTGCTTGGTTTTTTATCGTCGCCCCAATCGAAGGCGGTATCTACCACCACCGACTTATTCATCCCGGAGGCGCTATCCTCCGCGTCAATCAAGAGGTCCCGGTCGGGGTCGGCGTCGGTTACCGGGTAGCCGAACATGGCGTTGCTCCACTCGATGCGCCCGCTAATCGCTTTCGCGTAGGGGTCGAGCAGCAACTTGTTCGGGTTAAAGCGGTGACCCATCTCAGGCTCGAACGCGCCATAGACCCGGTAGCCGTACAACTGTCCCGGCAAGATACCGGGGATATAACAATGCCAGACATAATCGGTCTGCTCGGTCATGCGGATACGCATCCGCTCGGTTTCGTTGTCCGGCGTTTCAAAAAGGCATAAATCCACGCCGGACGCGTTTTCACTAAAGAGGGCGAAGTTTACACCCTGGCCGTCCCAGGTCGCCCCCAGCGGATAAGGTTTCCCCGGCCAAACGTTCATAACTAAAGAACTCCTTCTGTATCTAACCCTTTCAAGGTGGTTAGAAGGCTAAAAATGTGCTGCGAATCTAGCTAAGTTTTTCCAACAACGCAACCGGGAAGCCGGCCAGAATTTCATCCAGGGCCAGGCCCAGTGTGCCATTTTGTTCTTTGACCAAAAGTTCTTCACCGGTTAAGAGGTTGCGGTAGCGCTGCCCGGCCTCCACGCCCGGCACTACCAGCCAGCCATTGGCCCAGGCCGCGCCCGTGACCGGGGCTGCCGGGTCGGCATTTTTACTCAGCCCGGTGTAATGGACCGGGGCGACCACCAGGGCTTGCTCTTGCTGTAAAGTACGGGCGAAGGCCAGTACGCTTTCGGGGCGGACCCCCTGGACTTCCAACGGATTATAGTTGCCCTTATAAAAGAGCTTATGGTTCTGGCGCCGGAAGTTAAGGGCACGGCTGGTCACGAAAAGCTTGACCCGGCCATCGGCCTTATTTTCGAGCAGTTCGGCGGCTCCGCCAGCATCTTCAACCTTTTCGACCTGGGTCAACAGCCGCTGTCGCAGTTTGTAATCCACCGGGCGGCGGTTGTCGGGATCTACCAGGCTGAAGTCCCATAATTCGTTACCCTGGTAAAAGTCGGGTACGCCGGGGCTGGTGATTTTAATTAACGCCTGGGAAAGTGAATTGAGCGCTCCAAAATGGGCGACCTTTTTCTGGAGGGCCATGAATTCGGGCAGGAAGCGGTTGCCTTCCCCAGGCGTCAGGATTTCGGCGATAAACTCGGCTACGGCTTGCTGGTACGGTTCGTTCGGGTTGACCCAGCTACTGTTGACCTTGGCCTCGTTCATGGCCTTGCGCATATACTCCTGGACCCGCCCGGTAAGTTCCTGTAACGCCGCCTTGCCCAGGTTTTCCTCGAACGGCCACACTCCCAGGAGGGTTTGATAGAGGAAATATTCCTCGTTGCGGCTGGGGGCAAGCTGGCCTTCCACCGTCTTTTTGTGCTTCTTGTTAAAGCGGGTCCACCGCCCCAGGGCTTGCCGCCATTCCTGTGGAATCTCCGAAAGCACGTCAATCCGCAGCCGCACGTCCTCGCTGCGTTTGGTGTCGTGGGTGCTGGTCGTCAGAATCGAGAAAGGCCAGTTGCGCTGGCGGTCGGCCTGCTGGCGGTGGAAATTGGCCTGGGAAATGCCGAACTGGTCCGGTTCGCCGCCGACCTCGTTCAGGGCAATCAGGCGGTTATAGATATAAAAGGCGGTATCCTCCAGGCCCTTGGCGATGACTGGACCGGTGGTCTGCTGGAACTTCATAATAAAGTTGAAACGGGCGACCTTTTCCTCGGGACTCAGGTTTTCCAGCCCCTTGAGCAGCAAAATGTCCCGGATAAAATCGAAAATCGAGGGGTCAATCGCGGTATTGCGACGCTTGGCTCGTGTTACGGCGTTCTCGATAAAAATCTGGTCGCGCTTCTCGACCTCGGTATTGGCCGGGGTAATATAGGTGCGGTAGACCGGGAAACAGGCAATAACTTCCCGGATGGCGTTGCGCTGGCTGTTCAGGGTAAAGTCGCGGTGGCGGCGGTCGTTCTCGGTAATCTTGTTCAAAAGATTGGTCAGGGCCATAATCTCGCTGGCGAGCGATAGCCGCATGATTTGCTTCTTGGTCTCGTAAATCAGGTCGGCAAACTTGATTTTTTCGCCGATAAAGTTGAAATAAATATCGTCAAAAGCCTTCTGGTTGGTCTGCTCGACGAACAGGCTGTTGAGGGCATTGGTGAACTCGTAGCCGGTGGTGCCGCAGACCGACCAGTCGCCGGGCAAGACCTCGTTATGCCCCAGGATTTTTTCGATAGAGACAAAGAGGGGACGGGTCAGCAGGGGGTCGCGGTTCTTTTCGATTTCGTCCCAGCGTTTTTCCAGCAGGGCGTTCTCCAGGACGGTCCGGTCAATTCCCTCCAATTCGTCCGCCGGTAAACCATTTATTTCGGCCCGGCACATTTCAAGGTAATACGCCTGCTGCAAATTCTGGAAGTAGGCCCAGGGGTTGCGCAAACCGTCCACGTGGTCAATCCGCAGCCCGTTAAGTTTGCCTTCACGGAGTAGTTGCATCAGCAGGCGATGGGTTTCCCGGAAGACTGGAAGCTGGTCAATCCGTACCGCCGCCAGTTCGTTTACATCGAAAAAGCGCCGGTAGTTGATTTCTTCGGCGGCGACTCGCCAGAAGCTCAGCCGGTAGGCTTGCCGTTCCAGCAGCTTATCGAGCAGGTCGAAGGAGCGGGGACTGCCTTTTTCACCGTTAAAAATTTCCACGTTACGCTGGATAAATTCCTCAACACGGGGCTCCTGGGCGCACAAAGTTGCCAGGCGGCGTTTGATGATTTCTTTTTCCCGGTTGCGTTCCAGGCTTTTTTCTTTCTCCGTCTGGGAATGGAAGGGCAGGTGATTTATCGCGGTCAGGATACTCTGGTATTCCAGGGTTGGTTCGTTTTCTTCGCCCAGTTCCGTAAAAAGTAACTCTTTATCGAGGTCAAGAATCAGGTCGTAGGAGCGGGGATTGATTGGAAAAATACTGTCGTAATAGTGCAGAGTAAATTTACCTTCGGCAGGGGTAAAGGTAATTTGCAGTTCTTTATTTTCTAGGACTACGCCGTATTGTTCGCCGAGGGTCGGCAGCAAGACCTGGTTGGTCAGTTTAGTATTTATCGGGTTCCAATCAATATCAAAGAATGGGGCGTAGACCGATGAGCGGCCATTTTCGAGTACGTCCATCCAGAAAATATTGGTGGGGTCACCGATACCCATGTGATTTGGTACGGTATCGAGAATCTGGGTCATCCCCTGGCGGTGGAGTTCTGCCACCATCGCCTCATAATCTTCCAAGGTGCCCATTTCAGGATTTAATTCGTTATGGTTGACAATATCGTAGCCGTGCATGCTGCCGGGCCGGGCTTTGAAATAAGGCGACGCATAAAGGTCGCTAATGCCCAGGCGGGCCAGGTAGCCCACAATTTCGCGGGCCTGGTTAAAAGTAAAATCTTTATTAAATTGCAGCCGATAAGTGGCGGTTGGAACGTGCGCTTTGGCTTTTAGTTTTTGATAAACTTCCGTAAAGATTCTTTCAACAAGCCGGGCACGCTGCTCAAGGGTAGTATGTTCGGGTTGGCTGTCAACCGCAATAAACGCAGTCATTTGACTCCTCATTTCAAAATTTGAACCATTTATATTCATACCTGTGTAAAATCATGGGACAGCGTTATCCCACGCATGGTAAGTAGTATTACTACAATCTTTAGCAAGATGTGGGCCATATTAATAGTTTACAAGCCTATTTTAACTCTAAAACCGCCTTTTGGCTGCCAAAAGTTAGACCCATATTAATACTAAAGTCCTATAAAACTGGCTAAATTGGTCTCTTTAACCTCTTGCATAATGAGTTATAATGGACTTGTGACCACCTGGTCACGAAATTATAAAATGTCAAAAGAGGTCAACTCAGATGAGTACAGTATCGCAGGTGGCAGGGGCAAACCGGCCAAATCCCGCCACCGGCCTGGCAATTCAGGCCCAGAATTTGACCAAACGGTACGGGCAAGCCCGTGGTGTCACCGACTTAAACCTAGAAGTGCGTGAAGGTGAGGTTTTTGGTTTCCTGGGGCCTAATGGTGCCGGAAAGACCACTACTATTCGCATGTTCTTAAACCTGCTAAAACCGACCAGTGGCCGGGTTACTCTTTTGGGGCTGGACAGCCAGCAGGATAGCGTGGAAATCCGCAAGCATATCGGTTATTTGCCCGGTGAGTTCTCGCTTTATCCCAACCTGACCGGGGCTAAAACCCTCGAATATTTTGCTAATTTACGGGGTGGGGTGGACTGGACGCGTATAAAGAATATGGCCGAACGCCTGGAACTCGATTTGACTAAAAAGTTTCGCCAGTATTCTCGCGGTAATAAACAAAAGGTCGGAATTATCCAGGCCCTGATGCATCACCCGCGCTTGCTGGTCCTTGACGAACCGACGGGCGGTCTCGACCCCCTCAACCAGCAGGAGTTTTACAAGATGGTCGAAGAAGCCCGGCAGGAGGGTACAACGGTCTTTTTCTCCTCTCACATCATGAGTGAGGTTGAGAAAATTTGCGACCGGGTCGGCATTATCCGGGAAGGCCAGTTGATAAAAGTGGGTAACATTGTTGACCTGACCGACCTCAAAAACCACCATATCGAGCTTATCTTTTCGGAAAAAGTCCCGGCGGAAGTCTTTGCGAAATTGCCGGGGGTTGACCATGTCGAGGCTTCTTCGGAAGAGGGACGCGAAATTCTGCGCTGTACGGTCCGCTCCGAGGCTCTTGACCATGTTGTAAAGACCGCCGCCCATTACCCGCTGGTTGACTTTATCAGCCGCGAGCCGTCCCTGGAAGAAACCTTCCTGGATTACTACCGCAACGAGGGGAAGGCAAGTTAGGAGGCCGTCACATGTTAAGGAATATCTTTCTCAAGACCCTCCGCGATTACCGCTGGCAGATCCTTATCTGGGGTGGCGGGATTGGCCTGTTGATGCTGGTCTACGGCCCGGCTTATAACAGTGTGTTTGGGGCTGGCCCCAACCGGGACCAGATTATCGCGGACTATAAGAAGACCGTAGACTCGTTTTCTATCCTGACCGGCAAGGTTTATGACCTCGATACCTTTGGCGGTTTTATCACGACCAAAATAGGCAGCGGGATGCCGATTATCCTCGGTATCTGGGCCCTGCTGGCCGGGAGCATGATTATCCGGGGTGAAGAAGAACGCGGCAGCCTTGATTTGCTCCTGAGTACGCCGCATACCCGCACGTCGGTTTTTTTGCAGAAATGGGCCGCCCTGATGCTCGCGATGGCGGGGATTGTAGGGCTAAGCTTCCTGGGTATCCTGGGCGGGGCCGCTGCGGCCAAGGTCGAACTTGACCCGGTGGGCGCCCTGATGGCTCACATCAACTGGGGATTAGGTGGGCTGGTTATTTGTGGGTTTGCGCTGCTGATCGGCCAGCTAACCACCCGCAAAGCGGCGGCAGGCTGGACCGGGGGAATTTTGGCCGGGACTTTCCTGCTCAATAACCTGGTCGTCAACGTGGAATCGTTGAAATGGACCCAGTACATTAACCCGGCTTACTACGCCAGCCTGAGCCAGCCTTTGGCTCGCAGCGTCGGTACCAACTGGGTCGGTATAATCGTCCAGGTCCTGTTTATGGTTGTCCTGGTAGCGATAGGACTATGGATGTACCGGCAGCGTGACCATAACGGCTATTTCGAATTGCGGGTTTTTAAACGGAGCGAATCGGTTACAAGCCGGAAAGTCCGGTTGGTGGCGGAGCCGAAAGAATTCTGGTTAAGGAACAATTTCACCTTTGGCTTAAGGAACGCTTTACCGGGGGTGATAATCTGGGGTTTGAGCCTGTCGGCTTATAGCTTGCTTATTCTCTCGGTTTTCGATGACCTCAAAAGCTCGATGGTTGACCTGTTGAATAGCGTAGACTTTTTCAAGCAGTTGGGCTTTTTGAACCTGACCAACAACGAAAATATACTGAGCCTGTTTATCTTCCTGTTTACGGTGCTGCTGGTAGCGGCTTACGCGGTAGTCCAGGTCTCAGGCTGGACTTCGGAAGAAAACTCAGGCCGGTTGGAACTGGTGCTTAGCACGCCTCAACCACGCTGGCGGTTTCTGCTGACCAATTTCGGGGTAGCGCTTGCATCCTCGGCTTTGATGGTAGGGTTGGTCTATGTGATATTCGGGCTTAGCACCTGGGCTTTCAATGTCCCGGTAAGTTTCGGCAATACGCTGGCGGCCTACTTCGGGCTCTGGATAATCTGTGTGATTATCGAAGCGGTAGGTTTTGTGCTGGCCGCATTTGGGCCGGGTTGGGCCGTCGGAGTCACCGGAGGGCTGGTCATTCTCAGCTACCTGGTAAATACGCTGGGCGATACCCTGAAACTGCCGCAGGCCGTGGTGGATCTTTCGGTCTTCAAACAGTACGGCCAACCGCTGATTGAGGGGTTGAAATGGACCCCGCAAATCGTGATGGTGGTCTTGAGTATCATTTTTATCGGGGTAGCAATTTACCGCTTCCGCCAACGCGACATTACCAAGTAATCGCTTAAACAAAAGCGGGTGATCCATGCTACTGAGTCACCCGCTTTTTAATTACCTGAAAACCTAGCTGTTGGTGGTTAAATACTGGATGGCCCGGTCGAGTTGGGGGTCCTGGCCGAGTTGTTTTTGCTGGTCGGTCGGGGTCACCACGATGTCGGGTGTAATACCTTTGCTCTCGGTCATGTTGGTCTTGTTGGGAGTGTACCAGCTTTCGAAAGTTACCCGCAATGCCGATTTATCCAGCAGGTCTATGACGTACTGGGCTACCCCCTTGCCATAGGTTTTTTCCCCGATGATGGTCGCCCGTTTGCGGTCGTGGAGGGCCCCCACTGTGATTTCGCTGGCGCTGGCCGTCCCGCCATCGGTCAACACCACCAGCGGTTTATCGTAAATCTTCAGGTCCGGGTTGGTAAGCACGTCTTCAGGTCGCATATGGACGTTCTGGGTCGGGATGTCGTCGTAATAGGCCACGCCGCCATCGAGGAAGCGACCGAGTAGTTGCCGGGCCGTATCGGTCAACCCGCCCCCGTTGCCGCGCAGGTCCAGGATAAACCCGGCAGGATTGTTATTCTTGACGAGCGCACCGACCTTCTGGTCGAACTCATTCATGGTATTGCTGCCAAAGACCTGCCGCATATCAATATAACCGATGTTGTTGTCGAGCATCTGGGTGTCCACCGAGGGGGCGATAAGTTCCTGGCGGGTCAGTTCGTACTCGGTTTCTTTGTTATTGTCGGAGGGGCGGGCGAAGGTAACCTTGACTTTGGTATTGACCTCGCCGCGCAACTGGGTCGAGACTGCCACAGGGTCGGTGATGGGCGTCGGCAGGCGGGTACCGTTGATGGCGACCAGCACATCCCCTTCTTTAATCCCGGCTTTTTCAATCGGGCTGTTCGGAATGACCCGTTTGACCACGTATTTGCCCTCTTTGATTTCAGGAGTGACCCCCAGCCCGACAAACTTACCGGTGATATGGTCGTCGTTGGCCTGGGCGACCTGGGGGCGGTTAAAGGCGGTAAAGCGGTCTCCAAGCGAGGCAACCGCCGCTTCCGCCGCGGCGTAAATCATGTCCTTGTGACTGATTTTGTCCTGCTCGTAAAAGTTCTGGTCCACCAGGGTAAAGGCCTGTTGCAAGGCCAGCCACTGTTTATGGGCGTCGGCGGGTATACCACTCCAATCGAGAATTGGTTTCTGGACGATTTCCAGGGGTGTCCCTTCGAGAGTGCGTGTCTGCATAAAAATGGTAAAGAAAATTCCCGCAATAAAAGCCATCAAGAGAAAAAAGACCCAGCGAAAAACGCCCAGGAACATTCCCAGGCGGTCCGGTTTAATCCTGGTGACAGGCCGGGTTAGCATTGGGGCAGCAGGGGTGGGCGTGGGGGCCAGCGGAAGAAATTCCGGCTGGCTGGTTTCAACTGGGGCCGGGAATTGGGGATTGGTATCGGGTTGTTCACTCATTAATTTATTAACTTCCTGAATCAAGGTTGGACAATACCCACCCATAATAATTCAGTTGGGGGGTGTGGTCAATAGAACCTGAAGGCCAGATATGTTAAAATAGAGGTGTAAAAAATAATATTCACGGTAGCATCTGGCGAACTACCTATGAGAGGATTTTACTTTATATGCGCAGTCGAGAAATTCGGCAAACTTTTATAAATTACTTTGTCGAACAAAATCACCTTCAACTTCCTTCATCTTCGCTGGTGCCCCCTGCCGAGGATAAAACTGTCCTGTTAACTACCGCGGGTATGCAACAAATGATCCCCTTTTTCCTGGGATTGCAAAAACCGCCGCGCAACCGCCTGACCACCGTCCAGAAGTGTTTTCGGACGGTCGATATTGATGAAGTGGGCGACCTGAGCCACCTGACCTTTTTCGAGATGCTGGGCAATTTCTCGGTCGGCGATTACTTCAAAGAAGGCGCGATTACTTTCGCCTGGGAAATTTTGACTCAGCGCTATGGCCTGGATGAAAAACGCCTCTATCCGAGCATCTTCCCAAATGACGACGAAGCTTATCAAATCTGGACCAAGAAAATCGGTGTACCGGACAGCCGCATCGTCCGCCTGGAAGACAACTGGTGGATTGCTGCCGAGACCGGTCCATGTGGTCCCGACAGCGAAATTTATTATGACCTTGGTCCTGAATTTGACCCCGACCCGAACGCGAAGGTGGGTATTTCCCCGCGTTACCTGGAAGTGTGGAACCTGGTCTTTATGCAGTACAACCGCCTGCCGGGAGGGCGCGACGAACCGCTGGCCCGGCCCAATATTGATACCGGCATGGGCTTCGAGCGCCTCACCATGATTTTACAGGGCAAAGATTCGGTCCACCACACCGACATTTTCCAGCCGATTATCCAGCGGGCGGCGGAAGTCACCGGCAAAATTTACGGCCAGAACGCCAAAACTGATTACTCGCTGCGGGTTATTGGCGATCACAGCCGCGCCGTTACCTTCCTGATTGCCGATGGGGTCTTGCCCGGTACCGAAGGCCGCTCCTACGTGCTGCGCCGGATTTTGAGGCGGGCCATCCGGCATGGCCGCTTGCTCGGCATGGAAAAACCGTTTCTGCGCCAGACCGCCCAGGTGGTTTTTGACCAGATGGGCGAGAATTATCCCGAACTCTTGCAACGCCGCGACCATATCTTTCGCGTTGTCGAGATGGAAGAAGAAAGCTTTGGCCGTACCTTGCAGACCGGCCTCAACCGCCTGGAAGTCCTGATGAGCGTTAACCCGCTGGCTCCGACCGCCGAGCAGACCAACGTGGCCCCGATTGAGGAAGACCTCGACGAGGTGGCGAACGAGCAAAAGCGGATTGAGGGCGAGGATGCTTTCGACCTGGTAACTTCGCACGGCTTCCCGATTGACCTGATTGTCGAACTGGCCGCTGAACGGGGCTACACGGTGGACCTGGAAGGCTACCGGGCCGCCATGGAACGCCACCGTAATATTAGCCGGACTGACCGCTTCAAAATTGAACGGCAGAACCTGGACGATTACAAGGCCCTGGGCGTCACCAGCACGCCTTTCCGGGGCTACGAGGGGACCGTCTTTGATACCCCGGTGCTTGGTGTCTTTGTAAAGGGCAGGCGGGTCACTTCCGCCGAGGCCGGTGAGGACGCCGAGGTGGTCCTGGCCGAAACGCCTTTCTATGTCGAGAGCGGCGGGCAGGTAAGCGATACCGGTTACATCAAGACCGAGGCCGGTACTTTTACGGTCGAAAATACCTACAAGCCGTTTGGCGACCTGATTGTCCACCAGGGCCGGGTAGCCGATGGGTTTATCACCACCGGGGATACCGCCGAGGCCGTGGTCGAGGAGAGCCGCCGCCTGGATACTGCCCGCAACCATACCGGCACACACATCCTGCACCGTGCGCTCAAAGACGTGCTGGGTGACGAAGTCGGCCAAGCCGGGTCGCTGGTCGCGCCCGACCGCCTCCGCTTCGACTTCACCTATCACGAACCGATTACCGAGGAACAGTTGCAGCGCATCCAGCAGATTGTCAACGCCAAAATCCGCGACGACCTGCCGGTGACAATCCGCGAAATGGCCCTCGATGACGCCAAAAAGAGCGGCGCGGTCATGATGTTCGGTGAGAAATACGGCGACCGGGTCCGCGTTATCAGCATCGGGGACTATTCGACCGAGCTTTGCGGCGGCACTCACCTGCGGCGGAGCGGCCAGATTGGTCTGATGGTCATTACGAACGAAGGCAGCGTCAGCAGCGGGGTGCGCCGGGTGGAGGCCGTCACGGGTCGCGGTGCCGAGAAGTACGTGCAGGACCGTCTGCGACTGGTCAACCAGACCGCTTCAGCCCTCCAGACGCGCCCCGAACAACTGGCCGAGGAAGCCGCCAACGCCCGCCAGCGGGTCCGCGACCTCGAACGCGAACTGACCCAACTGCGCCAGAAACAGGCCCAGGCCGAATCCGGTAGCCTGGTGGGCAAGGCCCAGGAGGTCGAAGGCATCAAAGTGCTGGCGACCGAGGTCAAGGCCGATACGGTGGACATCCTGCGCGGTGTGGGCGACAACCTGCGTGATAACCTTAAGTCGGGTGTGCTGGCCCTCGGCGCGGTCATTGATGGCGCGCCGCGTTTGCTGGTGATGGTTACCCCGGACGTGGTGGCGAAGGGGGTCAAGGCCGGTAACCTGCTCAGCCCAATGGCGAATTTCCTCGAAGGCAAGGGCGGCGGGCGGCCCGACCGGGCCGAAGGCGGCGGCAAGAACGCGGCGAAACTGGCCGGGGCGCTGGCTCTCGCGCCCGAACTGGTCAAGGGTCAACTTAGCAACGGGTCCAGGTAAACCTTATTATCTTAACGGGCAGGTTTCTGGGGCAGCACACCGCAGAACCTGCCGGTTCACCATTTCTGCTTTAATCCAGTGAGTGTTGAGGGGGCCGGGTTGACCGGCGGGCAAGGCAAAAGGAGCAGGCCATGGCTGTACGACTGGCAGTTGAACCGGACGAGTCTTTAGACGGGATTATTGCCCGGCTGAAAAACTACAACTCCCAGGAAGTTTTGTTAGTCCTGCCCTCCGATACCCATGCCCTGCAAGACCTCAACAGTTTTACGGCTCTCCGTAACACCGTCCGCGCCGAAAATATTCATCTCACCATTGCCGGGGGTAACAAGACCATCCGGGCCCTGGCGAATTTGCTTGGATTTGCCATCGAAAAACCGGTAGCGCCCGCGCCTGTTGCCGGTCCAACCTCCGGGCAGGGTACCGTCGTCCGGCCCGATTATAGCAGTGTGGCGGACGGCTTCGTGGGTGTATCGCCCGACCAGAATTTCCCCCGGCCTAACCCACCCCTTTCCCAGGTTAATACGCCGTCCAGGCCGACCGTTACGCCACAAAACCCTGCCGGTAACCAGCCGACGCGCCCGGTAATTTCGAATAACCCGGCGGTCGGGCCAACCCGCCAGCCAATCCCGCAACCGGGCTTTAACCTGGCCGGTAGCGCGGCGGCCCCGGTAAGTTCTACCACCGAGGACCGGACCCGCAACGGTTTCTTTGCTGTCCCGGATACCGGCAAACTCAGCGGGACAACCCCGGTCCCTAAGCCGGAAGCCGCTAAAGCGAAAGCGCCTGAAAGCTCCGAACCTATTCCCGGCTTCTTGGACGAACTTATTGAGGAAGATACTGCCGCCGGACTTTTCCGGGCCAGGCAGACCCAGGTGGCTCCCCGCCCACCGGTCGGCCCTTTTTTCGCCAACCGCCGCCCGGCCCGGTCCGGACCTGGGGATTTGGATGCCAACCAGTTGGATGATGGCCTGTCAGAGGACGATTTACCGGAGGATTACGACATCGAGGAAGTGCCCGACCCTGATGCCGACCCCGCAGACGAGGTGGTGGCTGCTTCAGGCCGGTTTTTTACCCGGAAGCGTCCCGCCCAACCGGTCCGGACCAAATTGCGCCCGGTAGCCGGGGCTGTGGCAGGTCCGGCGGTCGCCCCCAAAGGTGGAATCCTGGTTTTAACCGAGGACCGTCGTCGCACCCTGACGCTGGCCCTGGCGGTCCTTTTTGCCCTTTTGCTGGTAGTCGTGCTGTTCCTGCTGCTGGTTAGGCCGGGCGGGATAATGACTATCGGACCCTCAGTCCAAAACCTGACCGTACCGCTCAAAACCGAAGTCCAGACCAACACTATCCGCTTGGAACTGGTGGCCGGGAGCGCCGCGACCTCGCCTGCCCCTGCCGGGACACAGGCCGCGACAGTCCCAACAGGTGCAACCGGCGCTTCGACTACACCCGGCACTCCCGCCGCGACCGCGACGGCCACTCCCCCACCCCCGGCGACTTTGCCGGTGGAGATGGTCAATACCGGCGAAATAAAAAAGTCGGGTGAGGCTCCCACGACCGGCATCCGCAAGGTGCCCGACCAACCGGCCAGGGGCCCGGTGGTTTTTTACAATCGCAGCTTTAGCGCCAAGAGTTTTGGGGCCGGGACGGTCATTTATACCCGCAACGGTGTGACCTACCGCCTGGTCCGGGCCATCACGATTGACGGCAGCACCCAGTTTAACGGCCAGGCGGGGCAGGCTACCGGCGAGGTCGTGGCCGATAAAGCCGGGACAGTCGGTAATATAGCCGAGATTGCCAGTTTTCCTATCAACGAGAATGTCGGGGTCGGGCTTGGCCCCCTGACGACCGGGACCGACCGGGACGAGAAATTTATCACCCAGGCCGACCAGGACGCGCTTAAGAAGCAGTTGGAGGCCCAGGCCCGCGCCGAGGTCAATAACGCCCTCAAGTACGACCAGACGACCCAGGGCGTGCTAGTCTTGAAGACGACTGACCCGGTCTGTACCTTCCCCCAGAAGGTCAACGATGCCGCTGACACGGTTAGCGGCTCCTGTACGACCAGCCTGCAAGCGGCCCGTTACCGGACCGCCGATGTCGCTTCGGCGGCGGCAACCCATTTCGTGACCGACCCGGCTTTGCAACTGGACGGTCAGACTCCCCTGGAATTTGTCGGCCCGCCCAAATTAATCCAGGACCAGGGTACAAATTTCGTGGAAGTCCAGGTCCGTGGGCGGGTCATTCACCTGCTCGATACCAACGTATTTAAAACGGCTATCGCCGGGAAGACCAAGGCCGAACTCCCGGCCTTTATCGCGGCCAACTTCCCGCAGGTGGATTTGGACCAGCTCGATTTGGGCTCAATTAAAGTTGACCCGTTACCCACGGCCAACCTGCTGGACCTGAAGACGGTCCTCGATTACGAAGCGGCGAACCTGAAGGCCCAGGCTACCACCCAGGCGGCCCCGCCCGGTGGTGCAACGAGCGGGGTTAACGCCGCCACGTCTACACCAAAATCTTAGTTGACGGTTTGAAAGGTTTTATAAGTGCGGTATCTTTGCCTGGACCCCGGACGAAAGCGCATTGGCGTCGCGGTAAGTGACGAAACCGGTCTGATTGCTACCCCGCTTGCCACTATCCAGGTCGGGGATCGCCAGCAGGTTTTCAAGCAAATTTTGCGTTATATCGAGGAAGAACAGGCCGGGAAACTCATTATCGGTCTGCCCCTGCATATGAACGGCGACGAAGGTATTGAGGCGGGACGCGCCCGCGAGTTCGCCCGCCAGTTAGCGAAATTGACCTCAATCCCGATTGATTTCATGGATGAACGCTTGACCAGTGTCGAGGCTGAGCGATTGATGCTAGAGGCCGGGGTCAGGCGCGACAAGCGCAAAGCCAACCTGGATGCGCGGGCCGCCGCTATCATCTTGCAGACCTATCTTGATGTCGAACGCAGCGAACGCCGCAATACAACCCCCTAACCAGGATTTTTCATTTTCAAGCTCAGTTTTTGGTCTTTGGGCGTTTTGTGCTTCACTAAAGTTAAGTTGCGAAGCGAGGCCAAAAACAGTATAATTAAAGGGTTAAGGAATTTTAGAATAATCATTTTACCTGCCCGTTACACACGCAGCTTCAGGAGAAGAGGAGTAGTATTTTATGCCCAAGAAGACGAGCCGCTCGGCTCGTGCGTTACAGGCCCAGCGAACCGCCCTCACCGGGGAACGCCGTACCGCCGCCCGGCCTCTGATTGATGTAAATAACAGCCGCCTGGCTGTGGAAGCCGCTACTGACCTGGATGAGGCGACGCCCGACTTTGAGGTTGTCCCGGAACCGAAAGCCGCCCCGGTCCCCGAACCGGTCCTGACAGCCCGGACTGTCTCCGCGACCGGTGCCCGCCCGCAAAGCGAAAGCCGCCCGACGCCGGTTGCAAATGGTTCGAACGTCATTCGTCCTGCCGGTAGCCGCCGCCCTATCGCCCGCCGGACCACGACGGTTGTCAACCGCGCCCCGGCCATCAGCCGTGAGGAAGAATACGCTTTTATCCGCTCCGACCTGCTGACGGTATTCATTCTGACCGTCCTTATGATTATCGCCCTGGTTGTGCTAACCTTCGTTATTGGGCGCTAAGCGCCAACCGGCCTGGCATGCAACTTCATTAAAAAACTAAAGAGCAGTGGCATTTCGGCCACTGCTCTTTTAATTCTTCGGATTCCAAAACAAGGATTAAATATCGTCCTGGTCGTTATCCTCGGCAAAGTCTTCGGAGATGTCGGCCTCTTCCTCGCCGGTATCACCCTCTTCCTCGTCCTCACCCTCTGAGTCGAGCCCTTCCTCGTCATCTTCCAGGCCATAGCGTAAAACGCTGTCCCTGGTATAAGCCCTGTACCCGGCAGCCGAGGCCTTGGGCGGGAAAGAAAGCCGTCCGCGCTGGCTGGGGTGCTGGTAAGTTTCACGAATAATCAGGCGCAACTCGCGTTCGCCCACGCTGGTTACAGCAGCAGTGTAGCGGTTGCCCGCTTCCAGGAACCGGATGAGCCGGATCGCCATCCGGGGCTCAACCTGCCCTAACACTTCGCCATCCTGGTTTTTCACCAGCAAAGTCTGGTTTTTCGAGTCGATCACCAGTTGGACGGCGTCTCCGGCGGTCAACTTGGCGAGGACACTTGTCGGGGCCACGTTTATCAGGTTAGTTGTCCCGGTCTTGCCGGTTTCCTCGATAAAGATACTCGGAATAACCTTTTCGCGGGAAGTAGGGGCCTGGGTGGTCGGGCCTGGTGGCGGGGTAATTACCGGGCTCTCGCTGGTCTCCCCGACCGGGGTAATTGCTTCCGCAATAGCCGTGTACTGGACCAGGCGCTGCAAATTCTTGCGGGCAATTACATTGCTGGCATCCGTCTTCACGGCCTGTTCGTAGGCGGCTTTAGCCTCACCGTAGCGTTTTAATTCCAGGTAGGCTTTGCCCAACCGGTTTAACGTTTCCGAGTCGTCCGGGAAAAGCGAGAGCAGTTCGCGGTTAATCTGCACCGCTTCTTCCCAGCGACCTTCCTTGGCATACCGGACAGCGGCATCCGACTTCTGGCGTTTAATCCGGTTTTTCTCATCAGGTTGATATTGTGTCAAAACTTTCTCTCCAACCTCTTTACTTACATAAACTAAGAGTTGTACAACCTAACTTGCTCCGGCTACTTGCTAACACCGGATAGCGGTAACTCTACCTCGCAGGCCACTTCTTCCTCGGCCTGGAAGACCGGCAGTAACCGGCCCTTGCGGACGGGTGGTGTCCCGGCGACCCGGCCAACCAGCGACCACGGTCCTGCCGTTTCAATCGTTACGTCCACCAGTTTACCGGTCCAGTCCAGCCCGTCATAATCCGTGCCAGCCGGGTTGTCAAAGAAGACCAGTTTGTTAGTCCGGCTGCGCCCTTTCCAGCGGCCTTTCTCCATACCTTCCACCAGGATTTCTACATCCTGGCCGATGAAGGGCTGGTTGTAGCTGCGGGCGATGCCCTCCTGTAATCTTTCAACAGCCTGGAGCCGCTCGCGTTTGACGTCCAGCGGCACATTGTCTTCGTAGGTCTCGGCCAGGGTGCCGGGCCGGGGCGAGTAGGCCGCCACGTGAACCTCGTTAAAGCGGATTCTTTCCAGCAGTTCGTAGGTGTGCTGGAACTGCTCATCGGTCTCACCCGGAAAGCCTACGATGATGTCGGTAGAAAGGGCGGCCCCCGGTACGGTATCCCGAACCGTCGCGGCCAGTTTCTCGTAAAATTCGACGGTGTAGGGCCGTTTCATCGCCTTGAGAATGGCGTTGTCCCCGGCTTGCACGGGCAGATTAAAGTATTCGCAGACTTTCGGCAAATCGGCTACCGCTTTAATCATTTTGTAGCTCATCATTTTGGGATGGCTGGTCAGGAAGCGGATACGCCACAGCCCTTCGATTTCGTTTACGGCGTAGAAAAGGTCGGCCAGGTCGGGGCGGCCCGGCAGGTCGTGACCGTAAGCATCAATGGTCTGGCCGAGCAGGGTTACTTCTCTCACTCCTCGTTTCACATAGCCCTTAATCTCATTGACGATTTCGTCAATCGGGCGGCTTTTTTCTTTGCCCCGGCGCAGCGGTACGATGCAGTAAGAGCAGGTGTAGTTGCAGCCGTAAATGACCGATACAAACGCGGTCACGCCGATTTTATTCTGGATGGTCAGGCTGTGACCGTTGGTGAGGGCGGGTTCAACTTCGGGAGCACAGCCCGGTTCGGGCAGAATTTCAATCAGGCGCTGCGGGTCGAGTGTATCGAAGAAAAGGTCCACCATCGGGAAGCGTTTGTAGAGAGGGCGTTTGCCTTCTTCCTGGGGCGGGACCATGCAACCGGTTACGGCTACCACGAGGTCTTTGTTTTTCTTTTTGAGCGGTACCAGCGAACCAAGCTTGCCCTGGGCGCTGTCTTCGGCCCGCTGCCGGACGCTGCAAGTATTGAGAATAATCAGGTCGGCATCGTCAACCTGCTCGGTAAAAGTGTAGCCGGTCTGTTCCAGGGCCGAACCGATACGGATACTGTCGGCGTGGTTCATCTGGCAACCTATGGTCCAAATATGATACTGCTTCATTTTTTTTACTCTGACCCTGAAAATTGGTCCTGCCTTGTTACACAGGCTCTTATAAATGAATTAGGGGAAGCTGATTCTTCCTTTTAATCTTAATCGTTTTTTCTTATCGTGTTATCGCTAAAAAATCAACGCTTAATTTGCTTTTAGATAAGCTTATTTTTCGTGGCGTATTATAGACTATCATTCCGGCATTTACAAGCACAACCAAGCCCTAAAACGGCCCTAAACCCAAAACGGTAACCCGGTCAAGATAACCTTACTATATAAAATTTAAGCTAATTCAGGGTGGTTTTCCAATTTTACCCCTTGTAATGAGGAATTCTTTCAGGCCGGTTCATCTTTTTCTAATTTTACCCATAATTATATTTAACATTAACAAATTAAGCTTTAAACACTTAATTATAAGCATTGTCAAAACTATTTAGTAATTGTAAAATATGGTAAAGCATTATTATTCTTATCCAATCCTAAAAACCTGGATAACCGCAGACCTCAAAACGGCTGGAAACAAGGAACGGCTCTTGACCACTTCCCTTAAGGTACTAACGCTCGCGCCCGAAGAACAATCCGCCCACTGGCTTAACCTGCTGGAACAGGCCGGTTTCGCGATTGAAGTTTCCCGCTACGACTCCCTGGAAATTCTTTCGCGGTCTGTCCCGGCTCAAACTTCGACCTGGCAATTGGTTCTGCTGAGCGATACTTTGCCCGGCCTGTCCGGCCCGCCCTTTCCGGCTTTAAAAACTTACCAGTCTCTTTTCCCGCATACCCCTGCCATCCTTATAGCCGAGCGGCCCACTTTGCTGGCAGCGGTAGCTGCCATAAAGGCCGGGGCCAACGGTTACCTGGCCGCAAACGACCTGGCAACGCTTGGCGAAACCGTCCGCGAAGCCCTGGCCGAAGCGGCTCGGCTTGAAGCGGTCGCCAACTCTCACCGGCAAGAGAATGCCCATTACCGCCAGATGTTTGAAAATAATAGCGCCGTCAAACTGCTGATTAACCCGGCGACCGGGGCGGTGGTGGACGCTAACGAGGCGGCTTGCCGGTTTTACGGCTACGACCGGGCTGACCTGGTTAAACTTAACATAAATAACATCAATACTCTCTCCCCGGAAGAAGTAAAAGCCGAAATGGCAAAGGCTGAATCCGAGCAACGGCTATATTTTGAATTCCGGCACCGCGACTCGGCAGGGGCGATTCACGATGTCGAGGTCCGGTCCAGCCCTCTGAATATTGACGGTAAACGGCTGCTTTATTCGGTGGTCCACGACATCACCGAGCGCAAGCAGATGGAAAAGGCCCAGGGTTTCATGATGACGCTCGGCCACCTGCTTAACTCGACCTTCAAGTATGACACTATCTTGAATGAGGTAGCTTGGGCGTCGGTGCCGTCCCTGGCCGATGTCTGCCTGATTTTCCTGTTACAGCCCGACAATACGGTTAAATTACAGGTGTTGGCTGCCCCTGACCGGGCAGACAAGGCCCGGTTTACAGAATGGTTGGCACAACACCCGATTTCACGGGAGACCGTTTTTGGGATTGCCGGGGCCCTAAACGGCCACGCCCACCGGCTCGTAAAACAGGTGAATCCCGGCTCCGTTGCCGAAGGTCTTTCCGAGGCCGAGTTGGATTGCTATCGCGCCCTGGGGATAAATTCCAGCCTGGCTGTTTCGTTTGGTTCCCGGAATGAATTTGAGGGGATAATCGTTTTTGTCTATGGCGCTTCGGGGCGGGCTTATAGTGAGGTGGATGTTCTCCTGGCCGAGGGAGTGTCCCGCCGGGTTACCCAGGCCCTGACCAATGCCCGCCATTACGAGGAAGCGCGCCAAGCTGCCGCCGCCGAAATGGCGACCCGCCAGGAACTCGAAAACCTGGCCCGGCTTTTAGCCCAGCAAGCCGACGAACTCGGCGCAATTATCGAAGCTATCCCGGACGGAATCTTTATCTGTGACCTGTCGGGCGAACTCACCCGTTTGAACCCACGCGCAATTGATATTCTCGGTCTTAATGACGCCGATGACCCGGTTGCCAGCTATAAACAGCTAAAGGTCTTTTACCCGGATGGTCGTCCCGTCCCTCGCGAGGAACGCCCGTTAGTCCAGGCTTTGCGGGGTGTCACCAATACCGACTTCCGCGAAATGATCAACCACGGAATAACCGGTCAGGCGGTCCAGGTCAGGGTAAGTTTTGCGCCCATCCGGGCTTCCAGCGGCGAAATTCGGGGTGGGGTCGCTATCGTGAGCGACGTAACCGAACTGCAACGCCTGGAAAAGCAGAAGGACGAATTTCTAACAATTGCCTCGCACGAACTAAAAACTCCTATAACCTCGATAAAAGGGCTGACCCAACTGGCTATCCGCCGCCTCAAAAAGGCCGGGATAACGAATGAGGTTTCGACCTTGCAATCGGTCGAAAAGCAGGTAGACCGCATGATAGAGCTTATCAGCGATATGCTCGATACCCGGCGGATTCAGCATGGCCGCCTGGAATTACAATTCCGGCCCTTCGACCTCGCCGCCCTGGTCCGGGAAACTTCCCAGGCCCTGCAAGCCACGACCAGCAACCATACCATTAACGTTGTTGCACCTATCGAATTGACGGTTACAGGCGACTCGCACCGGCTTGAACAGGTCTTGAACAACCTTTTGACCAACGCGATTAAATATTCCCCCAAAGGTGGTCCTATTGAGGTGAAACTGGCTGTGGAAGAAGGTATGGCGGTGGTGTCGGTCCGGGACCACGGCATCGGTATACCCGAACAGGACCGTCCGAATTTGTTCCAGCCGTTTCACCGGGCCAGCAACGTCAGTCTTTACGAGGTGGCCGGATTCGGGCTGGGTCTTTACCTGTGCGGCGAAATAATGAAAGCGCACCAGGGCCGCCTCTGGTTGGAGGAAGCGCAGGCCCTGGAAGAACCACCAGACCCCGCCGAGGTTATATGGGCCGAGCAGGCGGCTAATTCCGGGGTAACAGTGCCGGAAAGCGGCAGCACCTTCTGTATCAGCCTGCCCCTCAACCTCCCGCCCGATTAAATCCAAAAATTGTTATATGCTATATAAGATGAATCAAAAAGGACCGGGCTTGCAACTCCGGTCCTTTTGAAAATTTAGAAATTCCTACTTTAGCCAGCCGGTGCAGCGGGCGTATTCGCTACCGAGCAAGCCCAGCATCGGTTTGGCGTCGGCGTTGGTGGTATCAAGTTCGAGCCGTCCGGTGTCAAAGTATTGCACTTTGAGTTTATCTTTGGTGTCGAAAGGCTGGCTCTGGGGCGCTCCCAGCTTAAACTGGTCCACAAAAGCCGCGAAAGCAGGGTCCACCTTGAGAGTCGGCACCGCCAGGGGTGTTACATCGGGTGGCAGCCGCACGATATTTGTGCAGGAGCTATCCAGCAAAGCCCGGCTGATTTTGCCGACCGAGACCGGTTTTCCGGCTCCATCCGAGGTCAACCAGGCCCGCTCGAAGAATTGGACGTGACCGTTACCGGTCCAATCAAATTCCTCCGAGATGGGGAAACCAAACCGGCCCAGGCCACCGTTGGCATTGTAGTAAGCCAGGAAGTCTCCGCCCAGGTTGTGATGGGTCGCGCCCACATAGCGGATACCGTTCTGTTCCAGGTCGGTATCGCCCCCTTTGAGCGGGTAGAAAGCCAGCATTTCGCTGGTAATCCGCATCGTCGTATCAAAGCCCCTGGTCGGGTCGAAAGTGATTTCCGGGCTGATAAACGGCTTCTGGGACGGGTTATCCGGCGAAAGGTTTTCGGCGTACTTGCGGGTAGCAGTATCCTTGGGCCGGACCACCACAATATATTTCTGGGTCGGGTCCAACCTGTTCAGGGTTGTCACGGGCAAGCGGAAAAGGGTCGTTTCCTGGGTCAGTTCGCGGTAAGGTGAATTGACATCTCCCGCCGTTGCCAGGAAGACCACCACGTCATCCGGTTTGACCCCCTCAATCCGTACAATTCCCTGGACTCCACCGATGGAGGCGACCGAAGCCGCCGGGGAAGTCTGCGGAGTTGTAGCGGCGGTGGCGCTGTTCTGGGTTGCGGTTACCGCCGAGGACGGACCGGTGGTAGCGGTAGGGCTGCTCTGCCCAAATTTGGGCACGACCACCTGCACGACAATTATAAAGGCAAGGATTATTATACCGATGACCAGCCCCGGCAGGACATAACCGGAAACGGTGTTCAAGAAGCCGCCGGGCATGGCCGGGTTTTTCCGGCGATTAGTCGGGTGTTCCCTGGGCAGGGTAAAGCCCCGGCCCCGGTTCATCTCGCGCTGAGCCGCCAGGGTCATATTGTTTGAAAACTCGCCCTTGTTTTGAAGTCCACCCAGGCTGCGACCGCCCGTACTGGTGAGAGGCGGTTTGGCCGGGGGTTTAGTGGGCTCCGCGACAGGACGGGAGCGGGTATTCTCGCCCGGCTGGCCGATTCTAGGATTCTCCGCCGGTTCCTCCGGTTCGCGCCAGGTGCCTGCCGCAATTACCGCCGCCGAGCGCGGCGGCATCGAAAGCGGGTTGCTGGGATTGGTAATGGTTGGCAGCGAATCGAGCGACGGGTTCAGGTTTGGTTCGGGTTCCCGCGACCGGCCCACGAAAATGCCGTCTGCCGGGAGTTCCGGTTTGGGCGAAATCAGGGGCGCGTTCATCTTCTCCGAGCGGCGCGGCGTGAAAAGGGAGGCCGCGTTGGTCAGGTTGGACCCCGCAGCATCGCTTCCTTTGGGGGCAGTGTCGGGCATGATAGACGAACTCTTATCGCCAGCCGCGCCGAAAGAGACCTGGGAAGCGGTCGAAAGCGGTTCGGGCAAGTCGAGCGGAATCGGGCCGCGCGTCTTGGAGGTCTTTTCCTTTATCAGCCGGTCCACTTCTTTGATACGCTGTTGGGCGGCGGCCATGCCGAGGGTCTGAGCCTTCAAGAAATAAGGCCGGGCCTCCTCGTACTGGCGCTGGTCGAGCAACCACTTGCCGTAGTCGTAGCAAACCCTGGGCAGGGTCTGCTGCCAGGGATTCGGGGTGAGCAGTTCGTTTAACTGGTCTACCAGGTAGATATATTCCGAGCCCACCTCTTTGCGTCCGCCATCCCAGGCTTTCTGGGCCCGCGAAACCCGGTCTTTCAGCCGGTTGACGAGTTCCTGTTCGGGCTTAACGTCTTTGAAAGTACCTGTCAACCCCTTGTAAGAATTGGGGGTAATCGGGGATTGGGCCGCTATGACCGGGTTGGCAGGCGCCGAGAACGAGGAAGCCGGGCCGGAGTTAGGGCGGCGGCTCAAATCGTCTTTAACTGCCCGGTGTTTGTTGTTAGCCAGCGACAAGAGCCGGGAATCCACCGGTTTCAGGGCCATTATCATGCTGTACCAGCCCGCCGCGTCTTCCAGGGCCTGTTGCCGTACCGCTTCGTCACCCAGTTCCATATAGATTTTCGCCAGGTCGTCCTGGATTTTCCCGTAATTTTCGTCACGGGCATAAATCTTCTGGGCAACGGCTAACCGTTCGGAGAGCGAGGTACGCGGTTTTTGCAAAGTCAGGTACATCTCGGCCAGGTCGGCCAGGTTCCGGGCGCGGACGTCGGTAGGCCGCAAGCGTAAGCAGAACTGGGCATAGGCTTTCGAGGCCGGGTAATGATAGGCAGCGGCAGCCCGGCGGCTTTCCTCGTTGCAGTAGTCGGCCAACGGTTCGAGATAGCGGGTAATATGATTATTTTCGAGATGTTTGACCAGGTTATCGGCGTGCCCGACCTGCCCTTCACCGATTGCGATACCGATATAACGAATGAGCGCGCTGGAAAAGCTTTCGTAAAGGCCGTGATAGCTTGGCTGCATCAATTCGACTTCAATATAAAAGTCAATCGCTTTATCCCAGTCCCCCAGGGCAAAGCTTTTCTGGGCTTTGGTCAGCAGGACTTCAGGATTGAAAATTGGCAGCTTCATGCTGGGTGTATCGTCAACCTGGGCGGCCACGTCGTTATTATCGTAAGTTGGGTCGGACGGGCGGGTGGGCGAAGGCAGGTTAAAGCTGGAAACCGGCTTAGGCGTCGGTTGCGGCATATTGCCAAGTGTCTTGCGGTTGTCGGTCATTTCGAGAGGGCGGGTCCGGTCGGCTACGTCCCTGGCGGTCCGCTCAAGCAGGGCCGGGAGGGCCGGGAAATCCACCGGGCGGTCAAGCTGGTCAATTCTGACCAGGGTCAGGGTAATATTATCGCGCCCGCCCGCATTCATGGCCTGGTTTACGAGGTCGTGGCTCAGGTTGGGCAGGTCGGCAACGCCTGCTTCGAGGTCTTGTTCGAATTTTTCTCCGGGAATCAAATCCCACAGGCCGTCGGTGCAGAGGACCACCATGTCACCGGCCTGGAGGGTGGCCGCGTTGATGTCGGCGGGAATTTTTTCTTGCAAGCCAAAGGCGCGGGTGATGGTGTGGCGGCGGCTGTCATTTTGTAGTTCGCGCTCGGTCATCATGCCCTGTTTGACCATGACCTCACCGATTTCGGTGACCCAGCTATGGTCGACCGTGACCGGCATCAGGCCCCGGCCTTTCCGGGAGAGATAAATCCGGCTATCCCCGACATGGGCCGTGACCAGGCTCTGGCCGCAGACCAGGGCGGCTATGCAGGTGGTCGCCATTCCCTGGCGAGTGCGGGCCAGCTGGTAGACCGCGTAATTCCCGGCGGCAAAGGCGTCCACCAGGGCCTGGCTCAAATCGGTCTGGCCGTCATCCAGGCGGTGTTGGAATTCCTTTAGAATGACATCGACAGCGGTGCGGCTGGCTAAAGCACCGGCCTGACCCATGCTAACCCCGTCCGCGACCACGAAAAGGTACCCGGCAGGTCTTCCCAGGGAGAAATTGGCCGGTATGTGCAAGTTACCATGAGCATCCTGCTGCTCTTTTTTTCGCTTGCCAATATTTTCTTCTTCATGGAAACTTACCAGCAGACCGCTGTTCGCGCCAGGATTGTTAATTACTTCAGGCAATTTATCTTTCACCGCTTGCACTCGATCAGTGCTTATTATTTGCCCCATAGACCCCACCACTACTTTAACACTTAACTGGAAGGGAGTATACCCTATTCCCCGCGTTGTCCGGTTAAAGGCAGTCGCTAATACCCAACCTAATTTTAGGTAAACACCCCCTGGCATTTACCGAAAAATAGAGGCTGCTATCTTAAAAAGATTTAACTTCTTTCGTTAGGGTAGTCCGCAACGGCCAACCTGCGTTGAGTTATTTTACACCATTTTACTCCATAGCGCATACCGGGTAAATAGACAAAACTGCCGGATATTTAACGTCTACTAAAATTATCTTGGAGCCATCTTTCCACAGGGCCAGGGCCCATGTGGATAATGTGGATATTTTTCTCAGATACTGCGATTCAAAAATGGTATAATCAGAAAACGTTCAATGTTTATTTACAACGTGTAAGGCTGTGCGGAACAAATAAAATGGAACAAATAAAGGGAATTGCGCTCTATATCCTGGCCCTGGTTGTCCTGCTGGCCCCGGCGATTATCCTGGGCTGGATTGGCCTGACTTTGCTCGGCTGGCTGGGGTTGATCCTGGGGGTTATCGTAGGATTGGTGATTTTTGCCTATAGCGTCAATAAAATTGCCGCCCAGGAAGAAGCCGATAGCGACCTGCCCCCGGCGACACCTATCACTGAAGAAAAGCCGCAGGCGTAAATTCTTTTTAACGATTATTGCTTAAAATTTGAGGATTGTTAGAGAGTTATTAAAATGTCTGATTTCCCGGTCTTCCCCGGTTTAGCGGTCTTTGAAAAAGTGAAGGTGGCCCTGGCGTCGGGTTCTCCCCGGCGGCGTGAATTATTAACCCGGCTATTGCCCGATGCTAATTTTGTGATTATCTCGGCTGACCTGGACGAGACTCAGTTACCCGGCGAGGACCCGCAAACCTATGTCCGGCGGCTGGCCCTATCAAAAGCCGAAGTTGGCGGCCAGAAATGGCTGGTAGCCGACCCCGACCTGAAGGCCAGGCTGATTATCGCCGCCGATACCTCGGTGGTATTAAACGATGTTATCTATGGAAAACCGGGCGAACCTGACCAGGCCGTAACAATGCTCGAAGAACTGGCGGGAAAAACTCACCAGGTTATCACCGGGTTTGCCGCCCGGCTAATAACATCCCAGGGTGATTTGCTAAAAGAAGCGGTAGCTACCTGTACTACCGAAGTCGAAATCCGCGCCCTGACCAGGGCCGAAATAGACTGGTACGTTGCCACCGGCGAGCCTCTCGATAAGGCTGGTGCCTATGCCATCCAAGGTTTTGGCGGAAATCTGGTAAACGCCCTCCGGGGCGATTATTATAACGTAGTCGGCCTTCCACTCGTCCCCCTTATCTCTTTGCTAAAAGATTTTACCCTCTAATGTCGAAAAAACTTCTTCCGACCCCCGGACTGTCTATGTTCAAGTACTTAGACAAAGGTCCAATGCGTTAGTTTCTGAATAAAGTTACTCTTAATTAAACTCAGAACGCGTCCTAGAAAGTATAAACCGCAAATACAAACAAAAGTTTAGACGGTTAGCAGATGTGCTTGTTCCTGAGTTGCTATAAGATAGTACTGGACTAAATACCATCCTTTATGGAGTACCATCTCCTTACTACAAGTTATCAAAAGACCCGCCTCTACCATCGCTCTGCGGGTCTTTTCATTTTAAATCATTTGTTAAATTCCGGCTATCTGTTCAAAAAGTCCGACGCCTCAAAAGGCGTCACCCGGACCCACCTGGCAATTTCGGGTTGGACCCGGTCTAACTCCTGCCACATCTGGTAGGCAGCCAACCGGTAAGCGAAATGGCCGTTGACCCCCGTCCTGGTCTCAATCATATAGGCGGCCTGGGCGTCGTCCATCTTAAAGAGCGCTCGGCGTTTGAAACCAAGAGGCAGCAGGTACTGGGCCGCCATTGGCGAAATTGCTTCCAGGCGGCTGACAATCTGGGCGGTTTCGCGCATGGTCCGGTCGTAGCGTTCGACCTGTCCGGCAGCCTGGGCTGCTTCGACGGTCTGGGCGGGTAGACCCAGCCCGAACCATTCCTGCCCGCTCACGAACCCGTGGCGCGGGGTGATTTCCTGGCGGACCTGGACCGTCCGGCGGTGGCGGAAGAAGTCTTGCATCGACTTGGCGTCAATCAGAATATCGTAAATCCGGCCATAGCCGCTCTGCTGCTCACGCAGCCAGCCGTCGTGCCGCCCTCGCGCCTGCTGGGCCGCATCGTAGATTTCGCGGATTTCGTTGCGCGACAATCCTCGCACAACCTCCTGCACCTGGTGGTACGCCAGGTCGCTGTAGCGATAAAGCAGGGTCGTGACTGCTTCGAGCAGGGGCGGGTCATTATCTACCAGGTGGACCGTCCGGCTATTGTCCGGCTCGATACCTTTCAGGAGGTCTTTGGCGAACTGGCGGAGCCATTTTTCGGCCAGGGCTTGCTGGTCGGAAGGTTCAGCGTACTTGACCAGGGTCGGGGCCGGTTCGGTCGCGGCAAAGACCCCGGCAAACTCCTGCAAAGCCTCGGCGGCTTCGGGGTGCTGGGCGATTAAGGCTTCCAGGCTGGCCTGCATCTTGACTTCGAGCGGGCTGAAACCGGGCTGTTTGCAGGCTTCTTTCATCTCGCGGGCTATTGCCTGGACCTCGGCGTAAGGGCTGGCGAGAAGGCGGGACAACTGCCGTTCCAGGACCCTGGCGCTGGTAATCTGGCCGACCGAGGTACGGGTGGCGTAGGGCAGTAAGGTCCGGGTAACATCTAAAATGCGGGCGTTGAGGGTACGTTTGTAGCTGGCGGGGTCCATATCGTCGGGCCGGGGCAGGGCATCGGCCAGGTGAGCGTACATTTCTTTGGTCAGGGCCGTATAGACCGCAAACAGGTTATCGGCAGCGGCGACAAATTCCTCGCGCAATTCCGGTTGGCCGTCGAGTTCACCCGGCACGACATAGCGTGACTTGGTGAAGTCCTGGTAGCGCGTGGAGCGTTCCTGGCCGTCCCAGAGCGGTTCGTCCTCAATCAGGACCGCCGCCAGGACGGAGATATTTTCGAGGGCCAGGGTGATATGGGCCATATCGGCGATACTTTTGTGGCCGTAAGCGAAATAGAAGGTTTCTAAAAAGTCGGCGGCTTTCTGGTTGCTAATCCAGCCGACACTCTCGCGCAAGGAAGCAGCCGAGCGGCTGTAGCGGGCCAGGGCGTAAGCCTGGGTTTCCGGGGCAATATCCACCACGGCGTAAATATTTCGGTCTCGCTGGGGGGCCGGTTTGGCCGGTTTAGCTGGGGCGGGTTCCGGGGTGGCCGCTGAAGCGGTTACCAGGGGCGTTATTACTTCAGTTGTCATGCTGCTATCCTCGCAATCAAATAGCCCGACCTGACCTTGACCCAAATTTACTTACCACAACCGGATGGGTAGCACGATAAAACCGGCTCCGGTTGAATGGCGGTGTATGCGGGGAATTTGTTGAAGATAATTGCGTCGGGTACAATCAGCTTCAAGAGTTCCTGAATATTCTATATAGGAGGTGCTTTTGTTCCTGAGTCTGGTGCTACAATATCTGGTATTGGTTGCGACCTTCAACCCCATTATAGCAGCTAATTTATAAAAAGCTAGTGGGTGCGACAAATCCCAGCCGAATGACTTATCCCCATATTATCCACTACGCCTTTATGCCGAATGGTGATAAGTAAGAAAAACAACTATAAGTAATTAGAAAGAAAATTTATTCCGGCTCCTGGGTTGAAGCCGGTTCGCCTTTAGCACCACTGGTGGTCCCGGCGGCCGGGCGGTTGACGATGGCGCAGGTGCAGCGCGAGATACAGACCAGTTTGCCGTCATCGCCGCTGATTTGGATCTCCCAGACCTGGGTGGTGCGGCCCTTGTAGATGGGCAGGGCGACACCGGTGACGGTCCCGCTGGTGCGGGAACGGAGATGGCTGGCGTTAATCTCGGTGCCGAAGCAGGATTGGGTGTTCGGGTCAATGTGCAGGAAAGTGCCGATAGAAGCCAGGGTTTCGGCCAGCACCACCGAGGCCCCGCCGTGGAGAAACCCGGCGTACTGGATGGTATTTTCGTTTACCGGCATGGTCCCGCTCACCCGGTCGTGGGTGGCCTCGGTGATTTCGATGCCTAAAGCCGTGATGATGGTGCGGCGGCTAGCCAGACCTTTCATTAATTCGGGGGTAACTCTTCCGCCGCCATTCGCCTCGCTCATGGCCGCTCCTTTCTAATTGTGGTTCCGATAAATATTCCCAGATAAAAATAAAAGAAAAGAAATAAAAACAGGTATGAAAGCCTGGGCCAACCCGGAACTTCCATACCCGCCGTCCTTAACCACTGGCCCGGCGAACTTACCTGTCCGCCGCCAGGGGTACAATATGCCCGGTGTAAACCAGTTTGAGCGTGCTGTTTTCGCGAGTGATGGGCGCTTGTTCGAAATTTACCTCCACCACGTAATATTCGCAGTTGTCGAGTAAATATTCTCGCCACATGTAGGGCTGCCCGGTCAGCAGTTCGCAGACGAACCCCGCCAGCGACCCACCGTGCGCCACTATCGCTACGTTCTCATGCACACCCGCCTCGGCCTGGATGACTTCCCAGATAGCCCGGTCCACCCGTGTGTGGAAGACCATCTTGGTTTCGCCGCCGGGCCAGGCAAAGTCCGGCTCGTCAAAACTTCGCCAGTTAGCGAACAGGTCCGGGTGGGTGGTCTTGATTTCCGGGATGGTCATGCCCTCGACTTCACCAAAATTCAGTTCCCGCAAATCCTCTTTTATAACCGGGGTTAACCCGGTCTTTTCGGAGATGAACCCGGCAGTCTGCCGGGCTCGTTTGAGCGAACTGGCATAGAGAGCATCTATTTTGTAAAGCCCGGTCACTTTTTCGGCCATCGCCTGGGCCTGTTCCCGGCCCCGGTCATCCAGGTCGGGGTCGCCCCAACCGGTCAGGCGCAAGCCGAGGTTGTGTTCGGTGCGCCCGTGCCGGACTAAAATCAGGTTCAAGGTCTGCATTTAATTGGCCTGGCCCGGCTTCTTTTCAGGCGGCAAAGCCAGGGCGATATGTAACTCTTTTAACTGGCGCTGGTCTACCGGCGAAGGAGCCTGGGTCATTTCGTCGGTCGCGCTCTGGGTCTTGGGGAAGGCAATCACGTTGCGGATATTTTCCTCGTCCGTGAAAAGCATAATCGTGCGGTCGAGACCCGCCGCGATACCCCCGTGCGGCGGCGCGCCGTACTCGAAGGCGTTGAGCATGTGGCCGAAACGGGCCTGGGTATCTTCCAGGCTGTACGACATCAGGCCGAACATCTTCGTCTGTACATCCCGGTTGTGGATTCTTATCGAACCCCCGGCTGTTTCGTAGCCGTTGCAGACCATGTCGTAGGCGTTGGCCTTGGCCTTGCCGGGGTCGGTTTCTAGGAGCGGCACGTCTTCCGGTTTCGGCGCGGTAAACGGGTGATGGACGGCGTCCCAGCGGTTTTCGTCGCCGTTCCACTCCAGGAGCGGGAAGTCAGTGACCCAGCAGAAGGCAAAAATGTTCTGGTTAATCAGGTTAAGCCGCTTGCCCATTTCGTTGCGCAACCGGCCCAGGGCGTTCGCCACCACAGCCGGTTGGTCGGCTACAAAGACGAGCAGGTCGCCGCCTTTGACTTCCGGTCCGAATTTCTGGGCGATGGCCTGAAGCTGTTCCGGCGAGAAGAATTTGGCGGCGGGCGATTTGCTGGTCAGACTCCCGGTTTCACCTTCCAGTTGCAGGTAGGCCAGACCCTTGGCCCCGAACTGTTTTACGAAGTCCACCAGCCCGTCCAGTTCGCGGCGGCTGTAGCTGCCACAACCGGGCAGGTGCAACCCTTTGACCTGGCCCCCGGCGGCGATAGCCCCGCTAAAGACTTTGAATTCGCTATCTTTCACAAGGTCGCTGACATCGGTCAGTTCCATGCCGAAACGGATGTCCGGTTTGTCGTTGCCGTAGCGGGCCATGCTTTCGTCGTAGCTAAAGCGTGGGAAGGGGCTCTGCAAAATCTTTTTGTCAGGCCGCAAAGTTTGGGCCATGCCGGTGTAAAGCCCCTCAATCAGTTGGAGAATGTCTTCCTGCTGGATAAAGCTCATTTCAATATCGAGCTGGGTAAATTCGGGCTGGCGGTCGGCCCGCAAGTCTTCGTCGCGGAAACAGCGGGCGATTTGAAAATATTTTTCCATGCCGCTGACCATCAAAAGCTGTTTTAGCTGCTGGGGCGACTGGGGCAAGGCGTAAAATTCACCGGGATGGACCCGGCTCGGCACCAGGTAGTCGCGGGCCCCTTCGGGCGTACTCTTGATGAGGATAGGCGTTTCGATTTCAAGAAAGCCTCGCTCGTCCAGGTAATCGCGCATGTACTTGGTGACTTTGTGGCGCATAATCAGGTTGTTCTGCATGAAGGGCCGCCGCAAGTCCAGGTAGCGGTAGCGCAGGCGTTGGAGTTCGTCCACCTCGGAATTGTCGTTGACCTGGAAAGGGAGCGGTTTGGCCGGGTTGAGGACTTCAAACTTGTTCGGCACGATTTCGACCTGCCCGGTCGGCAATTTGTCGTTGATGGTGCCTTCGGGACGTTTGCGGACGGTCCCGGTAATTCTCAGCACAAATTCGTTCCGTACATCGCTGGCAGCCGCGTGGGCTTCGGGATTATCACGCGGGTCAATTGCCACCTGCACCAGGCCGCTCCGGTCTCGCAAAATAATAAAAATAAGACCGCCCAGATCACGCCGGTTGTTGACCCAGCCATTGACGGTAACTTCCTCACCCACGTTTTCCAGCCGTAGCTCGCCCGCAGGATAGACTTTAGCCACTTAAAAATACTCCTCTTTCAATGTTTCTAATAAATTCAACCCGGATATTATAATCCTTCCAACCTCACGGGGCAATTTTGAGGAGAAAAATTACTAAACTCCGGTAGTTATAGCTAAAAACAGGCAGCAGTGAGTTTATATCTATTCTGGGTGCCGGTAAATCTGCTTACATAAAATGCTATTTCACTTGAACCTTCGAACCTTGCGGTAATTTGCCAGTTTTTGGCCGGGAAATTGCTACCAATAGTGGTTTGCTATGCAGGAAACCTGTCCGGGCGTGCCAGGCCCGGACCTGATCGGAATACAAGCTGACAAATAGAAAGTGTGAATTTTATGTCGCAAAAAGCCGAAAAATCCCCAAAACAGGCTTCGGAGGGCCAAAAAGGCCAACCTGGTATCGAAAGTACTATGAAACATAGGCCAAAAGCAGTAGACTCAAACTACCGTTCCAGTGGTAAATTAGAAGGTAAGAAAGTTCTTATTACCGGAGGCGATAGCGGTATAGGCCGGGCGGTTGCGGTCCTCTTTGCCAAGGAAGGCGCCGATGTCGCAATTGTCTATCTGCCGAAGGAAGAAGTCGATGCCAAAGAAGTCTCTAAACTGGTTAGCGCGGAAAATCGTAAATGTCTCCTGCTCCCCGGCGATGTAGGTGACGAAAAATTCTGCCAGGCGGCGATTGAGGAAACGGTCAAACAGCTTGGCGGGCTCGACATCCTGGTTAACAATGCCGCCGAGCAGCACCCCCAGGATAGCCTGGAAGATATTACTGCCGAACAACTCGAACAGACCTTCCGCACTAACATTTTCGGTTACTTCTTTATGGCGAAAGCCGCTCTTAAACACCTGAAAGAAGGCAGCGCAATCGTCAATACGACCTCGGTGACCGCTTACGCGGGCGCGCCGAACCTTTTAGATTATTCCAGCACCAAAGGGGCGATTGTTTCTTTTACCCGGTCTCTTTCGGGCCAACTGGCAAAGAAGGGTATCCGGGTCAATGGCATCGCGCCCGGTCCCATCTGGACGCCCCTTATCCCGGCGACCATGCCTGAAATTCCGGCGGAAGAATACGGCACGCAGACGCCGCTGGGCCGGGCCGGACAGCCGGAAGAAGTTGCCAAAAGTTTCCTGTTCCTGGCAAGCGAGGACTCCTCGTATATCACCGGCCAGGTAATTCACGTCAACGGCGGCGATATTGTAAACGGGTAATCAAATCTTCGCCCACTTTTTGGTGATTGGATGGCACAATTTGTGCTTGAAATTATATTTGGCGGCGAAATTGGAAACTCTGGTCGAATCTTTGTATCAAAAACGGATTCGATTTCTCTAATTGATAGGGCAAAGTTTCCTACCGGCCCCCTGGTGAGAAGGTACCATGCTTCCACAGACGGCTAAACCGGCCCACCTTTTGCGGGTTTTGATGCTGGGAGAGATTTACAGCAAAGCCGGTCGTAAAGTTGTAGCGGACCACCTGCCCCGGTTGCGGCAAGAATACGGCGTTGACCTGGTTATCGCCAATGCTGAAAGCGCCGCCGGAGGGCAGGGCCTCACCGGGGGTACCGCCCAGGAGCTCCTTAAAAATGGCATAGATGTTATTACCTCTGGAAACCGCATTTTTGATCAGCGGGAAATGGTCGAGTGGTTGCGGGCTAACCCGGATGTCCCGGTGTTACGCCCTTTAAATTATCCGGCAGGTACACCGGGAAAGGCCTCGTTTCAAATTTCTTCAACCGGCGGGACAGTTGAAATTTTGAATTTGAACGGGAGAGTCTATTTTAACGAAATGGATTCACCTTTCCGGGTGGCGGACCAGTGGTTAGAGCAGCGCCGTAAGGCCGGGATTACTTGCCCGGTGGTAGTGGATTTCCACGCCGAGGCCACCAGTGAAAAGGTGGTTCTGGGTTGGTACCTGGATGGGCGAGTGAGTGCGGTCCTGGGCACTCACACCCGCACCCCTACCGCCGATGCGCGGGTTTTGCCGGGCGGCACGGCCCACGTTAGCGATGTTGGGATGGTTGGCCCTTTTAATTCTGTGGCCGGTCTCGAGATTGAAAGTGCTTTGAAGCCTTTCGTATCTCATTTCTCGGTCAGACCCCGCTCCAACAAGCGTCCGGTCGGGCCGGTGGTTTTCAACAGTATCCTGTTGGATATAGAACCTCTAACCGGAAAGTCTACCACCGTAACCCGTCTCGATTTGATGCTAGACGACAATTCAAAGTAGGGCCGGAGGTTTACCGAGCAGGGTAAGCCCCCTGAACTATAGCTCACTCAAAGCCAAGCTTAGCTTGTCGAGTCGAGTTAACTCAGGTCGTTACATCACTATAAAAATTCGTCAACTACATTTGTTTTCACTGACAGCGACAAGGAGATTAGCTATGGATCCAAAATATCAAAATTATCGGGTAAATGAACCTGGCATGGAGGCAGCTTACGCGGCGGAACGACCCATTCAGGGCCAGCCCCAGCCGGATTTCGTAACCCCGCTCCGTCCGGTCCATACCGAACTGGCTCCCGGCGAAGTTGAAGTCCTGAAGGTTTCCGGCAAATCGCGGCCTAGCTCGGTAGCGGGCGCTATCGCCGGGGTTGTTCGCCAGGCGGGCCGGGTGGAAATCCAGGCTATCGGGGCGGGCGCGACCAACCAGGCTGTCAAAGCGGTGGCTATCGCGCGCGGCTATCTCATCAGCAGCGGCATTGATATTATCTGCATCCCTGCTTTTATTGATGTCCAGATTGAGGACGAAGAACGCACCGCCATCAAATTATTGGTGGAGAAGCGGCCCGGTTACGGTATCCAGTAGGACCGGACAAACATTTTCATAGAAGGGGCCGTCCTCCATAGGAGAGGACGGCTGGAAACCTGAAAAGCGCCTTTTGGGCGCTTTTTCAGTTTCATAACTTATTTTATCCGGCCTGGGCTACCAGGTTCCGGGCGCTAAAACTGCTGTAGTTGCCCCGGTAGACCGCCAGGCCCTCCCGCCGGACTTCCCAGACCTGGGTTGCCAGCCGGTCAATCAGGTAGCGGTCGTGCGATACGAATAGAATCGTGCCGTCATAGTCGCTCAGCAGGTCTTCCAGGGCTTCCCGCGCGTAAACGTCGAGGTGGTTGGTCGGTTCGTCAAGCACCAGGAAATTAGCCTTAGAAAGGGTAATTTTCGCCAGGGCCACCCGGCTTCGTTCGCCCCCCGACAACTGGCCGATGGACTTGAAGACATCGTCGTTGCTAAAGAGAAAGCGACCCAGGAAAGTCCGTGCTTCCTCGGCGGAAAAAGGATGCAATAACCGGATTTCTTCGAGGACGCTGTGCCGGGGGTTTAGCCCGTCGTGGGTCTGGGCGAAATAGGCGGGCCTGACACCCGGCCCCAGTTCGGTCCAACCATCGAGCGGCGGGATTTCTCCCAGCACCGTCTTCAAAAAGGTGGTCTTGCCGCTCCCGTTCGGTCCGATGAGGGCCACCCTTTCGCCCCGGATTACTTCCAGGTCGGGCGCTTCGAATAGCGGGAAAATGTTGTCGGGTGTTTCCCAGCCGACCGTCAGGTCGTGGGTTTCCAGCACCACCCGGCCACTGGCCGAATCGGAGCGGAGCGAAAGCCGCAGGCGGCTGTGTTCGCGGGGTTTCTCCTTCCGTTCCAGGCGGTCAAGCAATTTCTGGCGTCCCTGGGCCTGGGCCGCCCGTGACCCGGCCCGGTAATGCCGGATATATTCCTCGGTTTTGGCGATATGCTCCTGCTGGGCCTCGTACTCTTTGGTCGCACGCTCAATCCGTTCGGCCCGCAACCGCACGTAGCGTGAATAGTTGCCGGGATAGTCGGCCAGTTTGCCCTCGGACAAATCCAGCACCCGCGCGACCACTTTATCCAGGAAAAGACGGTCGTGGCTGATCAGGATGATAGTGCCGGGCCACTCCTGCAAAAAGCCTTCGAGCCATTCCAGGGTTGCCAGGTCAAGGTGGTTGGTTGGCTCATCCAACAGCAATAGGCCGGGGTTGGCAAGGAGGGTCCGGGCCAGGGCCGCCCTGGTCTTCTGCCCGCCGCTGAACTGGGCCACCGGGCGCTCCCACCAATCTTCGCCAAAGCCAAGCCCCGTCAGGACTTGCCGGATGCGGGTTTCGTATTCATAGCCGCCCGCCAGTTCGAATTTCTCGGTCAGCCGGGCGTATTCTTCGAGCACCTTTTCAAAATCTTGTCTTGCCGGGTCGCTCATAGCGGTTTCGAGGCCGTTAAGTTGAGTTTGTAAAGCCCTTACTTCCGCAAAACCGCCCAGCATTTCCTCGTACAGGGTCTTGTCATCATCAAAGGTGACATCCTGGGCCAGGTAGGCCGTTTTGAGGCCGGTTTGAAGGGTGATAGTCCCGCTGTCCGGTGTTTCCAGCCCGGCCAGTAGTTTCAGGAGGGTGCTTTTACCGGCCCCGTTGACACCGACCAGGGCTATCTTCTCCCCGGCGTTTACCTCGAAACTGAGGTCGGCAAATATCGGAAAAATCCCGCTATAACTCTTGCTCAGTTTGATGGCGCTTAAAACGGTCGGTTTGCTGCTATTCTTTTTTGGTTGTTTGAGAGTCATCGAAATTCCCCTTTTAGCTGGTCTCGCCGGGCTAAACAATCGTCTGCCCCTTTGACAGGCAGCGACAATTAAACAAAGAAAATAATTATTTAGCCGGGTAGAGAAAATTTTGGAAAAAGTAAAAAGGGGAGTGTCTAAAAAGTGAGGAGGAAATTAACAACCCTGTTACGGGTATATTATCCGGGCGCAAAGTACACCAGGGGAAAATCTTCAACATTCAGACACTGCCACCTATCCTGGGATAAGAGGCAGCGTACTTAGCTAATCAGAATCATTTTGGATACCTCCTAAAAATTTCAAAAGGCCGGGCCTAACAATCTGGGCGCGTAGCCTGGTCTATTGTTGTCCAACTGATTGGTCAACTGGGAATAGTATACCAACAGGCCCGCTTTTTTTCAAGAGGTCGGGTCTGGAAATCCGGCTTATAGCGCCTAGGCCAAAGGAACTATTTCTTCTCTCCATAGACCGCTACCCTGCCGGTTTCGAGCGCCACCGGCAGCCCCACGAAGCGCCCATAGCGGTCGGCTTCCGCCTGCAAAGCGGCGTTTTCGGCGCCGGTAAAGTTACGGAAAGGTTCGTAAGTGATAAGGACCTGTTTTGGCGTAATCTTGCGTTTCCAGAGACCGCTCGCCAGGCCGTTGATGACTATCAGGTGGTTAAAGAGATAGTTGCGGCGGTCGGTGAGGTCGGGTGTCAGGTTCAAATCCTCGATAGCCTGGCGATTTTTGTAACTCACCACATATTCATCAAAGTTCGGGAGCAGGTAAAGATCATCTTGTAAGTCCTGGACCGGTCGTCTTTCGGCGGAGGTCCAGTAAACCTGCCCGTCAATCGTTTCCTGCAAAAGCTCGCTTTTTAAACTATCCAGGCCCAACCTGGCATCGGCGGCGGTCAGGCCGGACCACCAGGTGAAATCGGGGATTGTCGCCGGGCCGTGACTGGTAAAGAAACGCCGGACCAGTTCGATCACTGCTTCCTCGCGGGTCCTGGGTGGGGTCGGCGGCACCCGTTCATCGAGTAAGGCATAAGTTATCTCGTTGCCCTGCCGGGCCCCGTTACAGACCAACCCGGTCAGTTCGGCGTGGAAAATTATATAGGTGAGCCGCAGTTGGTTGGAAACATCCAGCCCGGCTTCGGTAAAAACCCGGCCCAACTCTGCTTTGGTCAGGTGCTGGTTGTCCCGCAGGTTGTATGCGATAAGTTTATCGGTAAGCTTGAAAATCTCGGCATCCAGCCCCAGGTTGCGATAATACCCGGCAGCGACCCCCTCGACCCTCGGCCCGGTCAGGTCAAGCAACCAGCGAATATCTTCCGGCTCGACATAGTGCCAGGTTGGCCGCATTATGTGGGTCCGCAGAACCTTACCTTCGGAAAGGGCTTCTTCGATAGCGGTTTCGCTGGCGTTTTCCAGCCGGAGACCGAGCGCCCACAAAGCTGCCCGGTAGTCCTGGGCCTGGACCGCTCCCAGTTGCCGGACGACTTCCGCCGGGCTTGTTGAAACAGGCCGGGCGATGTGCTGGTTGGTCAGGCGGCGGTAGGCAATATCGAGGTTCGCCATGTGTTCTCCTTTTTTCAAACAAAAGATTATTTTCCGAAAAAGGTCAACAAAGGGTATACCGTATTCTTACGGGAAAGTTTCAGGCGGGATGTTGGGGTAGCAGGTTTAGCCAGGGAGTAAAGTGATCCGGGTTCAGTCTATTTCGGCCTGGAATTTCTTCAGGTCCACCGGGATACCGGCCACGACCAGGAAGACTTCGTCGGAGAGAGCGGCTACACCCTGGTTGAGACGACCAAGTAAATCGCGGTAAGCCCGGCCCAACGGGTAAGGCGGCACCAGGCCCATCCCGACCTCGTTCGAGACCATCACCAGCCCTATTCGCCGCTCTTTCAGTCCGGCCACCAGTTGCTCTATTTCCCGGACCAACTCGACTTCCAGTTTGCCATAATTAATATCTGCAACGGGCTGGTTAGGGGCCGGGTTGGGCTCAGGTTCGGGTAAATCTTCGGTAATCCCGACTTCCGGCGAGAAGCCGGGCATCATTTCTCTTAAAATGAGGTTGGAGGTCCAGAGGGTCAGGCAATCTAGCAGGACCAGTTTTTCGGCCTGTAATCCTGAAAAGACCGGAGCGGCCACTTCGTAGGGGGTTTCGAGGGTGCGCCAGTTGGCCGGACGGCTGGCCCGGTGCGTGACGACCCTGGCCTCCATTTCGGCGTCCAGGGGTTGCAAAGTCGCCACGTAAAGGACGCCGTCGTCCCCGGCCCTTTTGTGGGCGATTTTCTCGGCGAGGGTGCTTTTGCCGCTCCTGGCCCCGCCCAGCACCAGCGTGATTTTTCCAGCCGTCCCGGTCATCTTGAGTTTAGCTTGTCTTTATGTGGGCAATATCGTTAAAGACGGAGAGGATAGCCCCTTTTTCGTACAGGTCGAGAATGGTCACCGAGCAGTTATCTATCCGCCACTGCCACAGCCGTTCCAACTCCATCCCCATCACTTTGCAGAGCAGCAGACTGATGATACCCCCGTGCAACACCAGCAGGATTGACGCGTCAGGGTCGGGCACCTCCGCCAAAATATGTTTGAGGGCCAGGTCGAGCCGTTCGGCGGCATCCAGCAGGTTTTCCCCGCCGTCCGGTGGCCGGACGTGGGTGCGGTCCTCCCGCCAGAGCAGGGCTTCTTCGGGATAGCGTGAACTGAATTCGCCCCAGCTTAACCCTTCAAAACCGCCGCCGTTGATTTCCCGCAGCAGTTTTAGCTGTTTGGGTTGGAGGCCGGAAGGATGGTTTTCCAGGGCGATTTCGGCGGTCTTGACGGCTCTTTGCAAATCGCTGCTATAGACGGCATCGAGTTTGATAGAGTTCAGGCGTGGGGTTAAAAACCGGGCTTGCGCGATACCCGTGTCGTTCAAAGGAATATCCAGGCTGCCCTGGTAGCGTTGTTGCGCGTTGAAATCGGTCTGACCGTGGCGGGTCAGGATAAAACGAGGCATAATCTCTCTTTCGCTAAAAATTAAAAAAATTGAAACCGGTTATCCAGCCTGCCCCGGCCCCGATAACCAGCCATACAAACATCTCGGTAAGCTCGGCGATAGCGCCATAGTTATCACCGGTCAGGCCCGCCGGGAGTTTGGTCATAATCCAGCGTCCTACCAACCAGGTGAGCAAGAGGACCGAAAGGGCCAGCAGCAGTCCTGGCAGTCGCAAAAAAGCGTAACTCAACCCGGCTACAAAGACTGACGCCAGGATAAAATCGGCCCTGTGGGTGTAGCGTTTGTAGAGCAACCCCAGGCCGCTCTCCCGGCCATACGGGAAAAGCATGACCGCGCCGAGCAAAGCCCAGCGTCCCAGGAACGGGGCCAGGAACAGGGCGGGTAACATTAAAAAGGGTGGCACCAGCGATAACCCGGCGTATTTCAGGGCCAGCAGGCCGAACCCGCCCGCTACCCCGAAAGTGCCGACCCGGCTATCGCGCATAATTTCCAGGCGGCGAGCGGTAGGGTGGTAGCCGAAAAGCCCATCACAGCTATCCAGGAAGCCGTCAAAATGCAGGGCCCCGGTCAGGGCCAGCAGGGCCAATACCAGCAGCAAAGCCACCAGGGAGGCGGGCAGGAATAAAATTAAAAGCGCGTATATAATAGTCAGAATTAACCCGATTACCAGCCCGACCAGGGGGAAATAGCGGCCTCCCCGCGCCAGGTCGTCGGCCTCGACCACCCGTTTCAACGGCACCGGCAGGGTCGTCATGAATTGGAGGGCGGCCAGGAAGGTAAACATTTATCAGGCCCCGGCGGGAAATTCGACAAAAACCTCGCCATCTTCAACAATTACCGGGTAAGTGTTTAACCGGTCGTAAGGGCTGCAATTCTCCATGCCGTCCAGGCACCCGTTTCGTAAATCGAACTGCCAGGAGTGCATCGGACACTCTATTTTATGACCTTCCAGGTAGCCGAAACCCAGGAAACCCCCGGCGTGCGGGCAAAAGCCCGACACCGCAAAGTACTCGCCGTTCACGTTCACCACGACAACATCTTCATGTTTATCCTCGACCAGCTTCTTAGTGCCGGGGGTTAATTTTTCGACCTTCCCGGCCCGGACCCGCCGCGAGGGCTTTTTTTCGTCGTTTTTCTCGTCTGTAATTGGGTTCACAAGTTTGCTTTCTATTTGACCTGATACCAAACCACGGTATCCGCGCCGTCTTTTTCTTCGATTTTGGTTACTTTAACTCCGCCGACTTCCCCGCTGGTGCCCAGGATAGTGCCACCGTCCGCCACCGACCCGACCGATTCCAGGGTCAGTTTGCGCAGTGGTTTGCCGGTAGGGAGGCCAGGTTGCAGGTAGATGGCATCTTTTTGAAGCTGTTCGAGGCTGGTAAATTCCCAGCTAAATTTCAGGTTCTCCGCGATAATCCGGTTGGTTTCGGCTTCGACTGCCGCCGGGTCGAGGGCCGGGGAAACCGTCCCGGCGTACTGTACGAACGGTTTCTTGCCGTGGTCGGCCTTGTTCGGGGCCAGCGGTTGTGGCGAGACGCCCAAACGGAAAAGGGCGTAGTCAATCAGGTGCCCGGCGGTATGGACCCGCATATTCTGAAAACGGCGGTTCCAATCAATCGCGCCCTGCACTTTAGCGCCCACTGCCGGGGGCTCGGCGGTTTCGAGGTAGTGCCAGATGTCGCCCTCTTTGAGCATCACCTGGTAAACTTTTGCTTCTTTGCCGTCATAAGCCAGGCGGCCCTGGTCGGTCGGTTGGCCGCCTCCCATCGGGTAAAAGACGGTCTGGTCGAGTCGCACCCGCCAGCGATTCGCGCTTTCGGGCAGGACTTCCACGACTTCGGCCTCGACTTCCTGCAGGTAAGGGTCGGTCAGGTAGAGCGGTTTCGTCTCCACAATAATCTCCTTCAAGTCATTACGGGCTGAACATTTTTGTTCAACCTGATAGGACCGGTGTCAGGTCAGGACGATTACCGCCGTAAACTGGCCGTAGTTCTGGCGCTGGTCCGGCGGGGTGGCCCGGTAAGAAAAGAACGTTTCGTTTTCGCAAAGGGTACAGACCTGGCTTTGCTCGATATGGGCGGGGTCGAGCCCGGCTTCAAGCAAAGTATTGTAAATGGCCTGCCACAAATCGAAATGGTACGAGCCGTCCGGTTGTTGGATGAGCAGTTCGGCGGCCATCTCAGGCCCAAAAGCCCGTTTGACCTCGCTTAGGACCGGTTCGCCGACCTGGTAGCAGCACGGCCCGATGCTGGGGCCAATCCCGGCCAGGATATTTTTGGGGTCGGAGCCGTACCCATCGACCATCTGCCGGACCCCTTCCAGGGCGATTTTACCCACTGTCCCGCGCCAGCCGCTATGGAGCGTCCCGGCCACCTTACGCACCTGGTCGTAAAGCAGGATAGCCGGGCAGTCAGCGTGAATGGTCATCAGGGGTACGCCGGGCTGGTCGGTAATCACGCCGTCGCAATCGGGCAGGGGATTATCCCAGTTCAGGTTAGCCCCGTAAGCCTCGGCCCCGACCGTCCGGACGGTGGCAGTGTGCAACTGGCGGACCCCGACGAGGTTCGGCTGGATTTTTTCGTAGTCGAGACCGAGCGCGGCCAGGAATTCGCTGCGGCGGCCCATAACCGTTTCTTTCTGAATATAGGCGGCCCGTCCGGCCAGGCGATAGTCGTTCGGGGCCGACGGTTGGACCTCCGTGATTAAAGGGCGACCGGGAGCGAGGCGGGTGCTGATGGCGTGGGCCAGGCCAGGGATATTTTTAAGGTTCTCGAATTGAAAGACAGGCAGTTCTAAAGTGTTATCGTATGAAATGGGCATCTTTATAGAAATATAACCTCTCAGGCTAAAAAGGGTTCTTTTGAGCCGTTTATCGGATTAGAGCCTTATTTTACATTTTGCGGGGTTGCGCTGGCAAGTAAACGGACCCTAATGGGTAAAATTGCAGAGGAAGTTCATAATTTTTATTGTGGTCAGGGCTAGATTCGCCTTTTTTGATAATAAAAATAGATAGTTTTATAGATTTTCGATTTCCTCATTCGGGCTAAAATATATCACGTAAGTAAATGGTAGAGAGTTAATAATTTATCGGTAGCTTTCCAGGAATACCGGCTTTTACCACTTACTGATTTCATTTAGCACCACAATACACAAATTAATTAATATGAAAGGAAACCAAGCTTTATGTTTAAGCGGTTGGCGGTTTTGGTTGTCTTTTTGGCGGCCCTTTCCCTGGTCCTGGTGGCCTGCGGTGATGAAACGGCTTCAGTCCCGGCCTACAGCGGCGCGACAGCAGTAACTTTATCGGACTCGGTAAAGTCCAAGATGAGTGATAGCCTGGCGCAGATTAAAAATCCCACGGTTGAAGGTTTCAAGACTACCGACGACGTGAATAAGATTAAAAGCACCTATGATAGCAATTTCAAAAGCGCCGGTTGGGATGATAAAAGCTCCGAGTTTGGCAGTGAGGCCAGTATCAAACAACTGACCGATTTAGGGTTGGTTGTCCTCGGCTACCAAAAAGGGAATAAAGCGGCAATTGTGATGGCCTTCCCCAACACCTACGCCGGGGCGCTCGGTTTTAGCGGCCTGGGAACCAATGAAAATGCCATCCTGGTTATCAGTGGCAACCAGGCCTAGTTAGATTATCGTCCACCAGGTTAGCGTTGATAAAAAGAGACAGCTCAAAAGGCGGTCTCTTTTTATATTTTTTATATTAATGAATAACTAGAAAACCGGCTTAAACACTAAAAACCAAACACTTTGCTTTTATCAGGGTTGCCTTAACTCGGAATCAAGTTATAATTTAAATATGACCAGCCATTATCAAATTATAGAAACTCGTTCCGGCCAGACAGTAGCCGAGTTGGATTGGGCGCCCGGCGAAGCGCCGGTTTTGACATGCCCGGATGGCAGGGTCCGGGCCGAACTGGAACGGTTGGTCGGGCGGGACCTTTTAACCACCGATGACCCCGATGATTTTGGCGACCCTGTAGAAGAAGGCGCAATGTGTTATCTCGGCCAGCGTTCGATACTGCCCACCGACCCGGCTTACCTGGCCGTTTTGGAGCGCCAGTTACCTCTTTTAACGCGTTTCGAAATCCGAGGCTAATATAGGAAGAATTTACCAGTGTATAAATATTAGCTGATAGTACAATTGGAACGTGTGAAAGTGCATGCTCGGACCGTTTTTACCGGCTTCTAAATTTCGGTTTGTGGGCTAATCCCCGGTAGCTTGCCAGACCCGCGGTTTTTCCAGCTTCAGAGGCTTAAATTGAACCAGCAAGAGCAACAGCTTTTCTTATTAAATACCTTCCGCGAGGAGATTGACGGCCATACCGTCAATTTAACGCGGGAACTGGTCGAACTGGAAGAAGCCGGGGCTACTCCCGAACAGGTCGGGCGGGTGCGCGAGATTATGCGACTGTTGCATACGGTCAAAGGCGCAGCCCGCATGATGGGGTTCCAGACTATTTCCAGGGTGGCCCACCTGATGGAAGAACTGGTCGCCGATTACCGGGATACGGCTCTCCCGGTTGAAATTCCCCGCCAGACCATTGACCTGCTCTTTGAAGGCCTCGACGTTATCAGCGAGCTTACCCGCGAAGCGGTCAATCCCAACCCCGGCGGCGAAACGAGCGTCTTTACAGCCCCGGAAGTTGTCCAGGCCCTGATAGATAAGATGGCGTTTGTGGCCGGTAAGCCGGAATTGGCCGGTGAAGCGGTCAACCCCACGCCGGTCCCGGCCTCGCCATCCGTCCCGGTAGAATCCGAATTGAACCCTGCTTCAAGAATTGAGATTTACCCGGTCTCCGCCAACGGTAATGGTAACGGCTACTCCAACACTAACCCACCCGGTACAACCGCGCTAAACCTGGCCGAAAGCGTGGTCCTGGCCGTTCCTTACACAACAGGTGGGACGGAAGCGCCTGTCGAAAATCGCCCCGACCTGCGCTCGAACGAAGAAACTATCCGGGTCCGGCTCGATAAGCTCGATAACCTGATAAATATGGCCGGGGAACTGGTCATCAATAAACAGCAAAACGAGGAGCATCTCGAATCGCTCCAGGAATTGATGCAACAGGCCCGCTCCCGCAACCAGGTGGCGCACCAGCTAAGAGAATTTATCATCGAGCGGACCCCGGTCGAGGAAAGGAACCGGTTACTGGGCATAACCGAGCTTTTCTCTTTCGACCAGCAGGCTATCGCCGGGTTGATGGAACCGGCCCAACTGGCCCCTGCCAGTTACCCGACACGCACGAGTAGTTATGAGTTGCCCGGACGTGGGAACCAGGGCGAGGAAGTTTTTGGCCTGAGTGCCCGCGACCTGAAAACGGTCTTTAACAAAATTGAAGACCTGATTAGCCGCAATACTCGTATGGAGCAGCACCTGGCCGGGATGATCCGGGAGCGCAAAAATTATAATTTGCGTTTTGCCACCGCCGCCGACGAACTCCGCCAGAACATGCTTGGTATTCGGATGCTGCCCCTGGATACCATTTTTGGCCGGTTCGCCCGCCCTATCCGTGACCTCGCCTACGAACGCGGCAAGGAAGTAAAACTGGTTATCACGGGGGGCTCTATCGAGGTTGATAAACGGATTCTGGAGCAAATCGCCGACCCCCTGATACACCTGCTGCGAAACTCGGTTGACCACGGTCTCGAATTTCCTTCCCAGCGCCAGGCCGCCGGAAAAGCGGTCGAAGGTAACCTCAAACTGGCGGCGTCCCAGAAAGGCAACCGGGTCTTAATCGAAATCAGCGACGATGGCCGGGGGATTGACCCCGAAGAACTGCGCCGGACCGCTATCTCGAAAGGTTTTATCAGCCAGGCGGCAGCGATGGCCCTGACCGATGAGGCCGCTCTCGAACTGATTTACCGCAACGGTTTCAGCACCCGCCAGAACGCCGACGATATAAGCGGGCGCGGGGTGGGCCTTGACCTGGTGCAGCACCACGTCAAACGGCTTAACGGGCGGATTTCCATAAAAACTACCATCGGCCAGGGCACCACCTTCCAGATTGAAATTCCGCTCACTCTCTCGACCATTGACGCCCTGATTGTCGGCATAAGCGGCCAGTTGTTCGCCTTGCCTTCGACCATGATTGCCGGGACTTTCCGGGGCCCCCGCACCGAAATGCAGACCATCGAAAATCACCCGGTAATGCGGATTCGGGGCCAGTTGATGCCGGTAGTATCCCTGGCCGATCTCTTGCAATTGCCGCCGGAGGAAACCCTGGAAAACAACGCCTACTCGACTTACAACCGCTCGTTTATACACGGTGTCCTGGTCGGGGCCGGGGCAGGAGGGCCGGACCAGGCCCGCCGCTTTATTTGCTTTGAGGTGGATACCTTTATTGATGAGCGCGAAGTCGTGGTCAAAGGTCTGGGTGCCTTTTTGGAAAATACCCCCAACGTGGCCGGGGTAACGGTCCTCGGCGCGGATAGCCTGGCCGTAATCCTCGATACTTTTAGCCTGGTCCAGTCCGTCCGCCACGGCAGTTCGGTTACCTTTGGCGGCTCGGTCAGCCGGGGAAACGCCACCTCGATTATGGCCCAGCGCCGCTACCATACCATCCTGGTCGTAGACGACTCGCTGGCGACCCGCGAACTCGAACGGAGTATCCTGGAAACTGCCGGGTACCGGGTGGATACTGCCCGTGACGGCCTGGAAGCTCTCAAGGCTTGCCGGGAACGGCGGCCCGACCTGGTCCTGACCGATGTTGAAATGCCCAATATGGACGGGTTCCGGCTGAGCCTGGCGATTCGCCAGGACGACCGCCTGAACGATTTGCCGGTTATTATTGTCAGTTCGCGCGACTCGGATGAAGACCGGCGCAAGGGTCTTGATGCGGGAGCCCAGGCTTATATTGTTAAAGGACAGTTCGAGCAAAACAAACTGCTCGATACCATCTCGTTGTTATTATCCAAGTAGAAAAAAAATGGTCGAGCCAATAAAAGTCTTAATAGTTGAAGATTCGCCAACGGTCAGCCGGATACTCACTAACCTGATTGAGGCTGACCCCCAGCTTGAGGTGGTTGGCGTGGCGGGGGACGGCGCGGAAGCTATTCGCATGACCCACCGCCTGCGCCCGAACATCATCACGATGGACGTTAACATGCCTCGCATGAGCGGCCTGGAAGCCACCGAATACATTATGGCGCACCAGCCTACCCCCATCCTGGTCCTGACCGCTTTTGGCAAGCACGACCTCGACCTTTCTTTTAAAATGCTGTCGGCTGGCGCGCTCGAATTTATCGAAAAGCCGGACGCCCTGGAACTGGCCCGGCAGGGTGACCACCTGCTTAGCCGGATAAAACTGCTGGCCCGTATCAAGGTTATTACCCATCCCAGGGCCAAGAACCGGGTCTTTAACGATGCTTCGGTAAAGCCTCCATCGCCCCCTATCGCCCCGGCGGCCCCAACCCCACCGCCGTTTAAAATGCCGGTGCCCATGCCGGCCAGCCAGCGGCCAACTATCAAAATTTCGCAAAGCTCGGAAGCGGCTAGTTACACTCCCCCGGTGCCGGTTTCGCGACCGCCCACACCTTCAAAAGAGTTGCTAAACCGCCGCTTCCAGGTCGTCGGGATTGCCGCTTCGACCGGGGGGCCGCCTGCCCTGGCCCGCCTCCTGCGGGAGTTACGGCCCGATTTCCCGGTGCCTATCTTTGTAGTCCAGCATATACCGGTAGGTTTCAGTCGCGGTTTGGCCGACTGGCTTGGCAGCGAAATCCGCCTGAAAGTGCGGCAGGGCGAGGAAGGCGAAAAGCCGGTGCCGGGGACGGTCTATCTACCCGCCGACGACCGCCACCTCACCTTTAACAAACTGGGGCGGATACATCTGGGCACCCAGGCCGACCGTTTCGGCCTGCGCCCCAATGCCGACAACACCTTTTTCTCAATGGCCGAGGTCTGGCCGGGCGAAACGCTGGCAGTCATTCTGACCGGGATGGGGCGGGACGGCACCGAGGGTCTCAAGAAACTTCACGAGTTAAACGGCTATAACATCGCCCAGGACGAGGCTACATCGGTCATTTTCGGGATGCCCAAGGCTGCCATTGACGCCGGGGTGATACACCAGGTCTTGCCACTCCAGCACATGGCCCCTTTCCTGAACCAGGTATTCCGGCCAGCCGAACCAACCTGGATAGCCCGTAACGGTTAACCGAAACCTGGCTCTAACTGGATGTGTCATTCCGTGGCAGGGCATCAGAATGACAGGGGCTTCCTCGTTCTGGTATAAGTCCGCAGGGCCGAATCTGTGGAAAAGCTAAATCGGTAGAGTGTTGCAAAAATCCTTTTCTGCTATATAATGAACCTAAGCTTGTGAGAAGGGTCTTGCACCTCACAATTGCGGCCAGTTTCGCCAGGCTATTTAATCGCGTTTCAACTCACTATATTTCACTGCCCTGACAAATTTCTGAAAGGCATTTTCCAGGGAAAGACCACCCACCTCTATAAGAATTCCGAATTTTGGGCAATTACGGCGGGCAATATTCCAGTTAATATTCCGGGATTTTCCTGAAAAACCTATACTATAACTGCAATTACCTGGTGTTTAAGGGCACCTCGTTAGCTCAGTTTATCATTTCAAACGGAGGCATTAAGATGGCGAAAATGCGAATTCTTTCGTCACTCGGCGATACAGTAGTAGAGTGGGATACCGAAAAGGCAGCTACCGACGCAGAAGCGGCCAGGGCCGTCAAGGAAGCGGAACGGATTTTCCGGGAAGCTCGCCAGCGCGGTGCGACCGCCTTCCGGGTAGATTCGCCCGAGAAACCAGCCGAGCGCATTGATAAATTCGATAAGACAGCCGAGCAGATTATCGTGGTGCCACGCGTCGCCGGGGGTTAATAATCACTTAGTAGGCAGGGTGGTGTAACTTGATACTAACCCTTTTTGCGATTGTTACGGCTGGCATTGCGCTTATCTGGTTCCTTTCTTACAGCCGCTTGCTGGTTCGCGGGCCCTTCACCAACCGGCATTCCGCGTTTGCCCGTTACTATGTCAACAAACAGGAGGCCGAGCAGCGCGCCGAGCAGTTGCTCAAAATCCTCTTACCGGTCGAGCAATATAACCATCTCGTACGCAAGGGCTATCTCGAAGTCCAGAGCGGTATGTATCCTTACCGGACTTACCGCATTCCCCGGCACCGGGGGAGCGTCGAGGTCTACGAGATGGGCCGCCTCGTGATGAGTTTGTGCGTGCAACCGACCGAGGTTGTACCCGACGCGGATGTCGTGGTAATGCACAAGCTTATGATTGAGGGCAACGAACGCGAATATCTACGCCGGGCCAACTATTTTGACCGGCAAACCGATCCGTTCTGGTAAAAGAGTGCTGGATGGCGTTGGATGTTTAATCTTCTTGCCTTGCTGTAAACTCCTGCCATCCTGTCTTTCTTCGTCCGAATCCTGACCTGGCCGTTTTCGAAGCATTACCCGGTGCGTTTACACCTGCTATTGGACCGACCTGGCTTAGCCTTGACCTCACTTGACTAAGCCGGTAGAGGGGTGTATAATTCGTACCAAAGTTGAGGGTTGTTCAACTCTCGCTGCTCCGTGTTCTCTACCAAGGTACTTCACCCAATTGCATTTCACCAATTAAGAGAATTAAGAGTTCAGCATGAGCCCATTTATTTCACAACTATGTTTAAATTGTTGTGAGCCTGGACCCTCTCAACTCTAAGACGGTCTTGGAAACAGTTATTATTCTGACCAGGTTTTTACTTCGCCGGGTCGTCGCCAGCACCGTAAGTGGACCGTACTCGCCTCTCCCGGCGTGGTTCATGTAGCCCCACTGGCAAACTTATTGCCCAGAAACGCTGATTGTTGTAAAGATTTGGCTTTTTTACAAAGCTGGTCGATTTTTTTCTTCCCGGTGTCGAGGTAACGTCGCCTCTCAATTTTATTGCGCCCAAAACTGGATTTATTTAAAAATTTATACTACAAGCTACTATTTGTTTTAGGAGTTCAACTGTGAATCTCGCAGAATTAGAAACGAAGACTCTGGATGAGTTGAAGGAGATTGCCCGTGACCTGGACATGGTCGGTATCAGTGGCCTGAAGAAGCAGGACCTGATTTTCAAGCTCCTTCAGGCCCAAACCGAGCAGCAAGGGAATATCTTTAGCGCCGGTATCCTGGAAATTATGGAGGATGGTTTCGGCTTCCTCCGCCAGGAACGCTTTTTGCCTGGTCCCGACGATATTTACGTCAGCCAGTCCCAAATCCGGCGGTTTGGCTTGCGGACCGGTGACCGGATTAGTGGACAGGTCCGGCCTCCCAAAGAAAATGAGAAGTATTTCAGCCTGTTGCGGGTAGAAGTCGTCAATGGGATGGACCCGGAAGTGGCTCGCCGCCGTCCTCACTTTGATAACCTGACCCCTATCTTCCCCCGCAACATGATTGACCTTGAAACCGTTCCCAATGTCCTTTCAACCCGCCTTTTGAACCTGGTAGCCCCGATTGGACGCGGCCAGCGCGGTATGATTGTATCGCCGCCTAAAGCCGGTAAAACCATGCTCCTCAAGGCTATCGCTAACGGCATCACCGCCAATTACGCCGATATTCACCTGATGGTCCTTCTTATCGGTGAGCGCCCCGAAGAAGTTACCGACATGAAACGGAGCGTCAACGGCGAAGTTATCAGCAGCACCTTTGACGAGGAAATCGACAACCACACCAAAGTTTCGGAGATGGCCCTCGAACGCGCCAAGCGCCTGGTCGAAAGTGGCCGGGACGTGGTTATCCTGCTGGATAGTATCACCCGTCTGGCCCGCGCCTACAACGTCGCCATGCCGCCCAGCGGACGTACCCTCACCGGCGGTATTGACCCGGTGGCCCTCTATCCCCCGAAACGGTTCTTTGGCGCGGCCCGCAACATCGAAGAAGGCGGCAGCCTGACCATTATCGCGACCTGTCTGGTTGATACCGGCTCCAGGATGGACGATGTTATCTACGAAGAATTTAAGGGCACCGGTAACATGGAACTGCATCTCGACCGCAAACTGGCCGAGCGCCGCATCTATCCTTCGATTGATATTCAGCGTTCCAGCACCCGCCGCGAGGAACTCTTGCTCGACGATAGCGCCCTCAAGCAGGTCTGGACGATGCGCCGGATGGTTTCGGCCCTGGGTGGCACCGAAGGTATCGAGCTTTTGCTCGGTCGGATGGCGAAGACTTCCAGCAACGCCGAATTCCTGACGACGTTGACCAAAGACGTCCTTTAGGATTTTCCTTCCTCTACCCAACCGGTTTCTCTAACATCTGAGAATAGAGGCCGGTAAGCGGATACGGCTTTAAAATCGCTTACCGGCCTGGCTACCAATCCAAACCCATTTTTATGCAAAGACTCTACCCCGAACTTCAAAACGGCCTGACTCCCCAGGAGATTTATACTGTATCCGAATTAGCCTTTCCTGGAGGTGGTGTCACCCTGGAAGATGGCGGGCGGCGGCCCTATCTCTTTTTTAACATGGTGTCGAGCGTGGACGGCAAGGCAGTCAGCGCGTCAGGTAACGCCGCCGGGCTGGGAGATGAAACCGACCGCCTGGTGATGCACCGCCTCCGGGCAGCGGCGGACGCGGTCCTGGTCGGGGCCGAAACCTTTCGCCACGACCCCTATGTGCCGAATGTAATCCCCGAAGCAGCCTGGGAACGCCCTCTCGCTTTCCCGGACCGGCCTCAACCGCTCGGTATTGTCATCTCGCGGGACGGCAATCTGCCGCTCGATAAGAAGTTTTTCGACCGCAACCGGGTTTCCGACCGGTTGGTTTTGCTCGGTCAGGCCGCCCCTGCCGAAAAGGAAGCCCTTTTCAAACCCTACGCCCAGGTCGTGCGGGTGCCGGACGGAGCCAATGGCCGCCCCGATATACGCTGGATTCTGGCTTATCTCTACCGGGAAAAAGGGGTGCGCTGGCTGTTGTGCGAGGGTGGCCCCCGCCTGAATTACTCGCTCATTTCGGAAAACCTGGCCGACGAACTCTTTCTTACTTTCGCGCCTAAGTTAGTCGCCAGTGAAGCCAACAGCACTATCCTTACCGGTCCGGGCCAGGGCTTTCCGCCTGAAGAAATGCCGCTTTTAGAGCTGGTCTCGCTCTACAAAGAAGGGCACGAACTTTTCTTCCGCTACCGCCTGCGTCATAAAAATAGCTAAAAGACTCTCAAAGAGGTTTTGCCGCCTTGTTAAGAAATGTTTTCGCTTTTTCGAGTACGGTCCTGGCAACGCTCAAATCGCTCCGGTTTTCCGGCCAGTTCCCGTTTGTGAAAATGGCTAAACCGGACTGGCCCGACCTCTTACCGGCTACGATTCACCCGGTCGTGGTAGTGCCGGGTCTGCTGGGGACCTGGCCGCCCCTTCCGCATGGGCGTATGGACCCCGTGACCGGTGTCTACTACAACCTGCTGGACGGCCTTGAAAAAATCGGCTACGTGCCGGGTGTGTCGCTCTTTAGCTTTGGCTACGATTGGCGGCGGAGCGCGGCCGAGTTGGCCCCCCTGCTGGCTACCGAAATCCGGCGCATCCAGAAACTTTCACCAAAAAGAGCCCTGGGCCGGTCGCCGCGCCCGGTCGATTACAGCAAGGTTGACCTGGTTTGTCACAGTATGGGCGGGCTGGTTGGCCGGACCTTTGTCCAGGGGGACGATTATAACGGAGAGGTCAACCGCCTGGTACTGGTCGCTTCACCTCAACAGGGGGCGATGGCCGCTTACTACGCTTACGAAGGCGGTGATAGCAACCGGATCGGAGTGCCAATCCGGGATGCCCAGAGCATGGTCTTGCTGGCCCAACGCTACGATACCTGGCTCCCTCACCGCAAATTTGATTTTATCTACCGGGGGATAAAAGGGGTTGGCCTGCCGGATTTGTTCGATTATGTCCGGGCAAACCTGCGCTCCATCCACGATTTTTTGCCGGTCAAGCAGACCAACTATCTTTATTCGCTGGACGAAAACGGCCAGGAGCAACTTTACCCCTTTGGCCTGCCCGACAACACCCACCTGGAAAAACTAGACCGGCCCGACAACCTGGACCGGCTGGATAAGGTGGCCGAACTGGCCTTCTTCTATAGCTCAACCGTCCAAACCCTGGTCAAATTAAAGGTCGATAAATCTCCCAACCTGCCGATGTGGGAACACGGCAAAGTAGTTGATCCGCAACCGGCATCGAGCTACGGCCCCGGCGACAGCATCGTACCGCGAGACTCGGCTTTCCTGGTGTTGCCGCCCACCAAAACGGACGGCTCGACCTGGCAGGTTAAGGTTTGCCAGACCGACCTCGGCCAGCAGCTTAACCGTTCGCTCGATCACGTCCAGATTGTGGGTGACCCCGACGCAGTGCGCCGCCTGTTACAATATTTCGTACGGCCCGACCTGCCGCCCATCGAAGCCTCGACCTGGGACGGTCCGGCCCTTTCGGCCCGCAAGCCCGACTACGTCGCCCTGGTAATGCCTTTTTAAAAGAAGACCGGGTCGGTTTTAGCTCGATTTCAGGTTTGAAACTATTCCACTGGTTGTCTGGGAGTTAGCCTTCACCGTATTCGAAATCATCTGTTCGAGCTGGCTTTTCTTGTCCATGGCGGCCTGTAATTGCCCCATGTCCTGGGTATTCATATCGCTCAAGTTGTCCTTGGCCGTCCCGCCGCTGACCTCGTTGAGGTCTGTCTCTGAAAGCTCAACTTCCGGCAAAACGTTGTTATCCTGCCTGGCTTCCTCGTTTGTGTCCATGACCTGTCCTCCTGATTTGAATCTCTACCGACACCTGGGTTATATTTGAATATACCATATATTTTTATACTAATCACCCGGTTCTATTATCCTCAATCAGGAGTGTTCGTGAAAATCCAATCTATCGAAGCAATTCCCTTAAAGGCCAATTTCAAGCAACTGTTCCAGTTCGGCCTGATTGACCGCAAATCTTCCCAGAATGTCATTTTAAAAATCGTTACGGACGAAGGGCTGGTCGGCTATGGAGAAGCCTGCCCGGTGCCTGCCTTTACCGCCGAAACCCAGAAATCGGTCGTGGACAACCTGAACGAGCGGGTCACGCCCCTAATCCTGGGTAAAGACCCGCTTGACCGCGAACCACTCCTGCGCCAGCTTGAACGCTTTCTACCGCATTGTCCCTTTACCCTGACCGCGGTAGACCTGGCCCTCTGGGATATTGCCGGGAAGGCCGCCAATCTCTCGGTGACCGCTCTTTTGGGCGGTAAATACCGGGACAAAATTACCATGCACGGCTCGGTTGGCTGGGGTGAGCCGGAGAGCATGGTCGAAACGGCCCTGGCTCAGCTTGAACTCGGCTATACCGCCCTCAAACTTTATGCCGGGCGCGGCCTTTTAGACGATGACCTCAAAAGACTTGAACGGGTGCGGGCGTCCCTCCCGGCGGAAATTCAACTTCTGGTGGATGTCAATGGTCTCTGGAGCGTCACTGATTGTCTCAAAGCCTTGCCCCGCCTGGCCGCTATCGGGGTTATCGTGCTGGAACAACCTCTACCGGCCTGGGACAAAGACGGGCAAGCCGAGGTAGTGCGGCGCAGTTCGATTGACCTGGCCGCCGACGAATCGGTCTACCAGTCCTATGACGTGGTCGAGGTAGCCCGCCGCCAGACGGCCAGGGTGATAAACCTGGGTCTATCGAAGCTGGGCGGGCTTTTGCGCTCCCGCGAGTGCGCGACCGTGGCCCGTGTCTCAGGGTTGAAAGTGATGGTGGGCAGCGTGCTTGAACTGGGGATTGCCACCGCCGGTGGTCTGCACCTGGCCGCCTCATTGCCCGATTTGCCCTATCCGAATTACCTGGTCGGCCCCTTGAAATACGAGCAGGACGTGGTTACCAACCCCATCCGGGTTGAAGGGGGTCAGATAGCCGTTCCGGGTGGACCGGGTCTGGGCGTGGAGATTGACGAAGCGGCTCTCAGGCGGCAGGACGCCAGGGCAAAGTAATATGACATATCCCCAGAATGGTGAAAAGATAGTGGCCGGTGTGGTGGTAATCGGGGCGGGGATTACCGGGCTGCAAACGGCCTGGCACCTGACCCGTTTGGGTGTGCGGGACGTGGTCGTGGTCGAGCGCAGCTACGCCGGGAGTGAACTCTACGGGCGTTTCTCCGCCGGGGTTCGCCGCCAGTTCGGGTCGCGTTTCGAAATCGAGTTGGTAACCGCTTCCCTGCCCTTTTTTGACGAGTTCCTAAAAATCCCCGAAATAAAGGCCGGGTACGAGCCGGTTGGCTACGCCTTTCTGGCCGGGGAAAATGACCGGGCCGGGCTGTATCGCTCCTGGCAGCTTCAGCAGGCAATGGGCGTCCGTTCCGAGTGGCTGGTTGGTTCTAGAATTAAGGAGTATTTTCCTTATATAGAAAGCGCGGGCGTGGTAGCGGCCACCTTTGGGCCGGACGATTTCTGGCTCAACCCCTGGACGGTCCACCAGTGGCTGCTGCAAAAGTGTAAGGAAGCAGGGGTCCAGGTCTTCGAGCATTGCCCGGTGACGAGCATTGAGGTTAAGGATGGGAATATCCGGGCCGTGGTCTGTCCGGGTCGGCGGATTGAAACATCGAAAGTTGTAAACGCTGCCGGGGCGCGGGCGCGGTTGGTCCAGCAGATGGCCGGAAGCGATGTCCCGGTCGAGCCTTCGCCGCGAGTTAAATATTTAGTGAAAGCCCCCTCTGATTTACCCCGCACCATGCCCCTGATTACCGACCTGGTTACCGGGACCTATGTCCGCAACGAAGGCGGCGAGGCGATTGTCGGGGTCAAACCTCTTACCCATGTAACCGGCTACGACTACGACACTTCCCAGGCTGCTTTAGAAAGCATGCACCATCTGGCCGGGCTGCGCTACCCCTCGCTGGCGAAGATAAAGCCCCTGGAACCGAACCGGGTAATTACCGGACTGTACGATGTCGCGCCGGACGGCCTGCCGGTGGTGGGAGCAGACCCTGCGGTTAAGGGGTTGTACCTGGCGGCAGGGTTTAACGGGCACGGCGTGATGTTCTCCCCGGCTATCGCTCGCTCGGTGGCGGAACTGGTCGCGCTCGGCCAGACCGAAACTTTCGACCTTGCACCGCTCAGCCCGGCCCGGTTTTCCGGCAAGCAAAAAGAAGCCGAGACAGCCCTGCACCTTTTATAGATAAAAACTAAAAAGAACTTATTTGGAATTTAGCTCGTCGTCAAGGTCGAGGTTGCCACTGCGGAAATTCTCGACATGGATTTTGGCCCAGGAGTAGCGGTCGGTGAGGGTCCAGTGGTCGGAACCGCTATCGAAGAAATAGTAAAAGAAGACTTTTAACTCGTCCGTGTTATAGCCCTGGGTTGCCAGGTTCACCACCATTAAACTCTGCCTGAAATGGTCGGTATTCCAATAAGTGCGCATAACAGGGCGAATCCTCCCGGCGAACAATTAAAGTAATCAGTAAACTGGAAATATTATACCAAACCTGTCACCAGTTTGTTTCATACCGGGAAAATTAAATTGGGAAAGCCCCAAAAGGTTTTCACCGGGAAGGGTTATGCTATAATAAAAGCAAATACGCATTCGTAAACATCCCAAAAAAGAAATGGAGCCAGGGTGGAAAGTCTACCGTTGGTGTTATATACAACCTTAATCGAAGTGTTTGTCGGCACCTTCGCGGTCCTGATTCTGACCGATTTCCGGGGCGAACTGGGGCGGGGGTTCCTTTCCAGCGTCGGCCTGACAGCCCTGGCCGTGGCTTTCTGCGCCCGGTTGAGCCTGAGCGGGATTGACTTCGGGCGCGGTCAGCAGTTGTATCCCGGTATTGACCTGGGCTGGAACGGTTTTCAGGATACCTGGCTGAGTATCACACTCATTTTGCTGGTGGTCTATAACGTGATGGTCGGTCTTGGCACCGATAAGGCCCGCCGGATTTCCGGTATAGCCGCCCTCCTGGCCTGTTGTCTGACATTGTTCGCGGTCGCCATGCTTTACCGGGGCAGCTATCTCGGCGGTTTTATTGCCCCCTTCAGTTTCTTTTTGGGCTCGGCTGCCGTCGGGACCGTCCTTACCGGGATGCTGTTAGGCCACTGGTATTTGGTGACGCCCACCCTGACCGTCGCGCCGTTGGCCCGGATAAACCGCCTCTTTTTCTACTCTCTGCTCGGTCAGGCCGTCCTGGTAATCGTCAACGCCGGGCCGTGGGTCAGCAATTCCCTGGCCGTCAGCGAAAAATGGGCCGTCTTTTTCTGGTTGCGGGTGCTGGTCGGTATCGTTTTTCCCCTGGTGTTGTCCTACGCTACCATGCAGACCTGTAAACTAAAAGCCCATATGTCCTCGACCGGGTTTCTGTACGTGGCGCTGGGGGGTGTCCTGGCCGGGGAAATCGTCTCGCGGGTCATCTTGTTCCAGACCTATGTCCCCCTATGATTTGATTTTTAACCGGGGCTATGTTATAGTTAGGTGTCTAAAAAATAATAAATAGGATAAAGCTCATCAAGAGAGGTGGAGGGACTGGCCCTGTGAAGCCCGGCAACCGCGTAAAGGCGGTGCCAATTCCGACAGGTATTTTTTAAAAATTACCTGAGAGATGAGAGGAAGAAGTTCTAAACTCAGATTGATGTGCGCAGGTAGGTTTATATAGAGGTATTCCCTCAACCTTTCCCGGTCGCCGCCAATCTATTTTTTTGTCCTTTATTTAGAGCGAATTTTATTTAGGAAATAATAAAACCTTTGGCTACCCAGGATTTCATAGATACCACTGCCTCCCAGGCTGATGACAGCCCCTTCCAAACGCTCGAATGGCGGCCCGCTTCCGGCGAGCAGCCCGAAGCGCTACTCTTACTCGACCAACTTTTGCTGCCCCACAAGATTGTCATGGTGGTCTGCCCCGATTACGAGGCGGTGGGCCAGGCTATCAAGACCATGCAGATACGCGGCGCGCCCGCGCTCGGTGTGGCCGGGGCTTACGGGATGGCCCTGGCAGCCCGCCGCTCGGCGGCGGCTACCCCCCAGGCTTTACTGGCCGAACTGGAAGTGGCCGGGAAACATCTATTCGCGACCAGGCCGACCGCCGTTAACCTCGGCTGGGCTATCAAACGCAGCCAGGAACTGGCCGGGCGTCTGGCCGCCGAAGGCCGCAGTGTTTCGGAAATCGGGGACGCTCTGCTCGAACTGGCCCGGCAGATTCACGCCGACGACATTCGTATCAACCGGCAAATGGGCGCTTTTGGCGAAGAAGTGGTGCCCGCCGAGGGGAATGTTTTAACTCATTGCAACACCGGGGCGCTGGCAACTGCCGGGTTTGGGACCGCCCTGGGGGTTATCCGGGCCGCGCATGAAGCCGGTAAAAAGGTCCACGTCTGGGTGGATGAGACCCGGCCCTATTTGCAGGGAGCCCGCCTGACGGCCTGGGAACTGCAACAACTAAATATCCCTTATACCCTGGTCACCGACAACATGGCCGGGCACCTCATGCAGCGCGGGAAAGTCCAGTTCGTAATTACCGGGGCCGACCGGATTGCCGCCAACGGCGACTCGGCCAACAAAATCGGCACTTACAGCCTGGCGGTGCTGGCCAACGCCCACAACATCCCTTTTTATATCGCCGCGCCGCTCTCGACCATTGACCTGGCAATTCCCGATGGTTCGTTTATCCCGATTGAAGAACGCAGCGCCGCCGAAGTCACTGCCATTGCCGGGGTCCGTGTTGCTCCTGAAGGCGCTCCGGCCTATCACCCGGCATTCGATGTAACCCCCGCCCGGCTCATCGCCGGGATTATCACCGAACGCGGCATCGCTCGCCCGCCGTTCGAAAGCAGTATCAGGGCTTTATTTGAGGTTGAGGAGGCATAATGTCTATTCTTGTTTCCGGGTCGCTGGCGTACGACCACATCATGGATTTTCAGGGCTATTTCAAGGACCACATCCTGCCCGAAAAAGTGCATATCATCAATGTTTCGTTCCTGGTAAATTCTCTGCGCAAGCAGCGGGGCGGTTGCGGCCCCAATATCGCCTATAACCTGGCTTTGCTGGGCGAAAGGCCGCTTGTTGTCGGGACGGTCGGGCACGACTTTGCCGATTACCAGGCCTGGCTCGATGAAGCGGGCGTGGATACCAGCGGCATCAAGGTTATCCCGGACGAGTTTACCGCTTCCTGCTTTATCACCACCGATAAATCGAGCAACCAGATTACCGGTTTCTACCCCGGCGCAATGAACTTCGCTCACGACCTGCACGTTGGTGATTTTAACCCATCCGAAATTCAACTGGCGATTATCTCGCCGAACGACCCCCAGGCGATGGTATCGCACGTCAAAGAGTGCCAGGAACTCAATGTCCCTTATATCTACGACCCCGGTCAGCAGGTTATCTTCCTGGAAGGCCCGGAAATGCTTGAGGCCATGAAGGGTTCGCGGGCCGTTATCGGCAACGATTACGAACTCGGCATTATCGAGAAAAAGACCGGCCTGACTCCTTCCGACCTTTTACAGTACACCGACCTGGTTATCGTCACCAGGGGTGAGTTCGGTTCGACCCTGATTACCGCCGAGCACACCGTGGACGCCCCGGTCGCCAGAGAAAAAGCGGTGGTAGACCCGACCGGTGGCGGCGACGCTTACCGGGCCGGTATCATCAAGGGGCTGCTTAATGGCTACAGCCTCGAACAAATGGGCCGGGTGGCGGCCCTGACCGCGACCTATTGTATCGAAAACTACGGTACCCAGAGCCACGCCTTTACTTCGTCGGAATTTCTCGCCCGGTACAACGAGAATTTCCCCGATGTGCCTTTGCCTGAAGCAACTATTGTAGAGCGTAAAACGTTAAACGTTTAACCAGCTTCGTTCAAATTCTGCCCCTAAAGGGCACGAAATAACGTTGAACGAAAATCCCACTCAAGATGTTGAGTAAGCTCGTAGGATTGGAACCAGTTAAAACAACCAAATTAAAACACGTTTAACGTTCAACGTTTGACGTTCAACGATTAAAAAGGAGTCCGAAAGTATAATGTCCCAGATTTCCGATAAACCCGGCTACGATGTTAAAGACCTCGGCCTGGCCCAGAAGGGGCGCGACCGTATCGAATGGGCCGCCCTCGAAATGCCGGTACTCGGCCTGATTCGAGATCGTTTTGAAAAAGAGAAACCCCTGGCCGGGCAGCGCGTTGGCGCCTGCCTTCACATCACGACCGAAACGGCTAACCTGCTGTTGACCCTTAAAGCCGGTGGCGCAGAAATTACCGCCTGCGCCTCCAACCCGCTCTCGACCCAGGACGATGTCGCGGCGGCCCTGGTTGAAGCCGGTATCCCGACCTACGCTATCAAGGGTGAGGACAACACCACCTATTACCGCCACTTGGACGCAGTCCTGGATACCAAACCGAACCAGACCATGGACGATGGCTGCGACCTGGTTTCGCGCCTGCACCTGGAACGGCCCGAACTCATCGAGAACATGATTGGCGGCACCGAAGAAACCACGACCGGCGTTATTCGTCTCAAAGCGATGGAAAAAGATAACGCCCTGCGCTTCCCGATTGTCGCCGTGAACGAAGCCGATACCAAGCACATGTTCGACAACCGCTATGGCACCGGCCAGTCCACCCTGGATGGTCTGCTCCGGGCGACCAACGTGCTGTTAGCCGGTAAGAACTTCGTAGTCGGCGGTTACGGCTGGTGTGGTCGCGGCCTGGCGACCCGCGCCCGTGGTATGGGTGCCCAGGTCATCGTAACCGAAGTGGACCCGATTCGCGCCCTCGAAGCAGTCATGGACGGGTTCCGGGTTATGACCATGGAAGAAGCCGCCCCGATTGCCGACATCGTTATCACCGTTACCGGCAACCTGAACGTGGTGGACCGCCAGATTCGCAAGCTGAAAGATGGCGCGCTCATCGGTAACAGCGGCCACTTCAACGACGAGATTAACATCGCCTTCCTAGATGAGTTGACCGAAAGCCGCCGCCGGGTCCGCGAGTTTGTCGAAGAATTCAAGCTGTTCGATGGCCGCAAGATTTACCTGCTGGCCGATGGCCGTTTGCTGAACCTGGCCGCCGCCGAGGGTCACCCCGCCGCCGTTATGGATATGAGCTTCGCCAACCAGGCCCTTAGCGCCGAGTGGGTCGCCAAGAACCACGGCAAGCTTGATAACAAGGTCTACGTGGTGCCCCGCGAGATTGACGAAGCTATCGCCAGCCTCAAGCTGAAGGCGATGGGCGTCAATATCGACACCCTTAGCCCTGAGCAGGAAAAATATATTTCTAGCTGGCAGTCCGGGACTTAGGACGAAAAACCCACGTTGAACGAAACAACGTTCACCCTGAAGGGACCGTGGGAAACAGGAACTTATTGGCCCGAAGGACATGTAACAGAGGGCCAATAGGTTGTAAAAAGGGTTTGCTCAACTAATTTATTAAGACAAATTACATAATGACCGATTTGGTCTACACGTTCAACGTTTAACGTTTGCCCATAAAGGGCGCGTTTCACGATTTTTAAGGGAGTATTAAAAAGATATGTCCAACACCTTCATCAACTCGCCAAAGCTCTTTCTGACCAGTGAGAGTGTTACCGAAGGCCACCCGGATAAAATTTGCGACCAGATTTCTGATGCGGTGCTGGACGCTATCTTTGCCCAGGACCCTAACGCTCGCGTGGCTTGCGAAACCGCGACTACGACCGGCCTGGTCCTCGTAGCCGGGGAAATAACCACCACCGCCTACGTCAACATCGACCAGCTCGTGCGCGAAACGATTCGCAATATTGGCTATACCTCCTCGGATTATGGTTTTGATGCCGACTCCTGCGGGGTTATCTCCTCGATTAAAGAGCAGTCCGCCGACATCGCCCTGGGCGTGGACAAAGCCCTCGAAGCCAAGACCGGCGAGATGACCGATGATCAGATTGAAGCCATCGGCGCGGGCGACCAGGGTATGATGATCGGGTTCGCCTGTAACGAAACGCCTGAATTGATGCCGCTTTCTATCGCCCTGGCCCACCGGATTACCCGCCGCCTGGCCGAAGCCCGCAAGAGCGGTGAACTCGATTACCTGCGGCCTGACGGCAAAAGCCAGGTAACAATCGAATACGCTTACGGCAAGCCGAAACGGGTTGACGCTATCGTCGTTTCGACCCAGCACTCGCCCGCCGTCACCCAGGAGCAAATCCGCGAGGACGTGATTGAGAAAGTAGTAAAAGCGGTCGTCCCGGCGGAACTGATTGACGAAAACACCAAGTTCTTTATCAACCCGACCGGGCGCTTCGTGGTCGGTGGCCCGATGGGTGACGCCGGTCTGACCGGGCGCAAGATTATCGTTGACACCTACGGCGGGATTGCCAGGCATGGTGGCGGCGCTTTCAGCGGCAAAGACCCGACGAAGGTAGACCGCTCGGCGGCTTACGCGGTGCGCTATGTCGCCAAGAACATCGTCGCGGCGGGCCTAGCCGACCGGGTCGAGCTACAGGTCTCTTATGCCATCGGTGTCGCCAAACCGATTAGCCTGATGGTCGAGACCTACGGCACTGGCAAGGTTTCCGATGAGAAAATCCTGGAACTGGTCAACAAACACTTTGACCTGCGCCCGGCTGGTATCATCAAGTCGCTCAACCTGCGGCGGCCTATCTACAAACAGACTGCGGCTTACGGCCACTTCGGCTCGAACACTGCCGAACTGCCCTGGGAGCAGACTGACAAAGCGGCCACCCTGCGGGCGGAAGCGGGCCTGGAAGAAAACGAAAGCGTGCTGGTAAGCGCCAACTAACTCCTTCCAAAAAGATTAAGAATCAAAAAGACGCCAGGCAACCCGGCGTCTTTTGATTTTATAACTCTGGATTATTTGCGGTTACTCTCCCTTGTTGATTTCTATATCCGACCGCTGGGCATAAGGTGCGTCAATCTGGTTAAACAAATCAACCTGGATGGGGTCAACCGGAATTGATTTGGCTTTGGCGGGTTGTTCGGTGTGGTCTATCCAGGTAACCTCGCAGTTGATTGAGGCTGGTACTCTTTCGTCTTCCAGGGCCCACAGCAAGGCGTTGTTTTTGACATAACCCACCAGTTCACGCATGGTTACCTGGGTTAAATCTTTCCCTTTCGGGACGCTTTTTTGCAGTGCGATGAGCGGTATGTTTTTCTTGAGTAACCGCTGGTCCAGTTTGAGGTTGATATCCTTGAGCAGGTTGTCAAATGGCACGGTGTCGAGGTGTTTCTGGACCGGGCGAATTTCGACATAACTTCGCTTATAGGCGGTAGGCACACTTTGATAGTTTTGCAGGTTGGGTTTTATTTCGTCAAAACCGGCAAACTCTTTCTCAATATCCTGGTCATTTTTCCCCTGGCTCGACTGGCGGAATTCGGCCACCAATTCGTTATATAACAGGTTAAATTGCTCATAAACCTGGCGGAATTCCCCAGTTAGCTGGCGGGGGGCGCGGGGATAGACCGCCTGGACCTTGTAGACAAGGTCGGTTACTTCGCCTTTAAGCACCTTGTCGTACAGGTCTTTCACCGGCTTTTCGTACTTGGTGAGATGGGCTTTATTTACGTTCTTGATACCACTGGCGTTCGGTCCAGGGAAAGGCACCATGTTGTAATCCAGGCCGGGTCCGCCCAGGTTATTATTGAGCATATGCCCACGCACGTAGAGGGTCTTTTTAGGTCCACCCATCCGTTCTTCCATTTGCAGCATCCACTCAGGCGCTCCGTCCGCTTCGGAACCGTCCTGGCGGCCATCCTTTTCAAGGTGGGCTTCCATAGTTTTGGCGGCACCCCAACTTGTCAATGAGCCCCAGATAATCTTGCTCCGTTTTTCGCCCGGATTCAAAGTCTGGATAAAGGTTTGAAGTTGGTCCGCCATTGTCTCAACAGTAACACTTTTGATTAAAGGGACAATATCGGTTGCCAGGTCCAGACCGGCGTCATCCAGGCGGCTTTGCTGTTTGTAATCAATGGCATCTTCCAGGGAATTAAGGTTGCCACTGGCTGCTTCGTGGATAATCCGGCTGTCATAGGCATTCTGGTCAAGAATCCAGGCCCGTGCCGCCGCCTGCTTTTGATTGGCGTCGGTGTCATCATAACCACCGGGAATACTTTCTTTGAGATAGCGCATAAAGTTATCGCTATGTTTGCCCTTGTCATAGTTTTTACGCTGGATAGTCCCGGGGTTAGTGGTACTTACGGGTGCTGTGCTCCTGGCGGTTTTTTGCTGGGCCAGCAAGCGGCAAACGGCCTGGTTTCCCATGGTGCGCTGTAAAGTGAGTATATTGGCCGGGGTTATTCTGGGTGGGCGAGCATTAAAACCTGCAATATCAGGAGAAGGTAGAAAATCCTGTTGCGAATTGATAGGGACCGGTTGGGCTGGGACATGGCTGTTTTTTGAAGCTTGAAGAGTTCTGGCTGATTCCATACCGGCACCTTTTGGCAAGAGCCCGGCATTAACTGAAAATTATCAGGTATACCGGAATTAAAATGACTTTGCGAAGGCCAGGCAGCGACGAAAGTCAAAACCAATACCAGCGCATTTACAAATCAATTATAACGGGCTGAAAAATAATTACAATAGACGAAGATGTATCCAGGGTAACTGCCTGGTTTTAATCTTTGAGAATCAATAAGACACCTGGGCAAACCTGGCCAGGTGTCTTTTGTGTTCTAAATCAGGTTTATTAAATTTATTTCGCGTCTACCTGACGGCTACGGACGCATCCAGGAACGGGACTACGGCTGAGACCAGGGCCGGGGTGTTAAAAATATTATAGTGAGTAACACCAGGCAAAATCGCCAGTCGCGCATTTGACATACCGGAGCCGTCCCAACCGGCGTCCCGCTGGCCCCCGCCAAGCAGTTCAAAGAACTCGACGGTGCTGGAAGGCCGGATACCGTCGGCATCCCCAACCACAATCATAACCGGCATTTTGAAGGTGGCTACTTCGTTCGTCCAGTCGTAGTCTTTACCAAGCATAATTCCGATCTGGTCGAGCAACTCCGGCCAATCTTCGACCCTGGGAGCGATTTGGGAATAAACCATGTACATTGGTGATTGCTTTGCTTCCTCGGCCATTGTGGCATTCATCGAGGCCATCCCGGTCTGCATTTCGGGAAACCATCCCGAACGTTTGTGAGGGGACGATACGACAATCAATTTGCGGACCCTTTCGGGGTACTGAATGGCAACCTGTAAAGCAGCCCCGCCGCCCATCGAATAGCCCATTACATCGGCCTGTGCCAGGCCCAAATATTTAATGAGTTCGCCAACATCCTTACCCATGCCTTCCAGGCTCAAGGGGCGACCGCCAATAGCCGTCCGGCCATGCCCATGCAAATCTACCCCTATAACCTGCCGTCCTGCTGCAAGCGCTTTTAATACTTCTTCAACCATTCCGATAGAACCAAGCCCGCCGTGCAACAGGATTAAAGGTTCGCCTTCTCCGAATTTCTCGAAATAAAGGTTGATGCCGTTTATAGGAGCGTAATTGCCATTTGAGCCTGTAGTCATAAAATTCCTTTCAATTAAGTTTCCGCTAAACCCTTCCAGTTTCTACCACCTATCAGACAACTGTATGGGTTCCGTTAGACTTTAATGCTTTATATCATTAATTTATTTACCGGACTTCTTTTCCGCATAAGAAAGACCTTTTTCTTCAAGGGCCGCCTTTAATTTTTGGAGCGCGTTCGGACCGATGCCGTGTAGCTGTTTGATTTCGGTTTCGCTGAACCGGGTCAGGTCTTCCAGGCGGGTGATACCGGCCCCGGTCAGGGCTCGTAAGGCCGGTTGGGATAGCCCTCCCGGTAAATCGTTGGTCGCTTTACCCGGCATATTTTTCTCCTTTGATAATCGTCTGTAAGTTTGCGACAAGTCCAGTTGACCTGTTTCGCCTCAAATCCGAGCGAGCTTTTCCGGGTTTGCCATGACCCGGATGGTTTGTATCCGGTCGGCGGTTACATCCACGGTCAGGACTGCAAATAATATATCGCCGGAAAACAAAAGCATGGCCGGTTGGCCGTTAACTTCGGCCAGTTCAGCGTGATACCGGGACGGCCAGAACCGTTTTGTGCCCAGGCTGAACCGGGCCACCGCATCCTTACCTTTGACCGGGCGATAGGCGGCGGTGACCGTTTTCCCGCCCGCGTCGGTCCACAACACCACGTCTTCGGAGAGCAAATCCATCAGGGCCGCTAGTTCGCCTGTCTCGACGGCTCGGACATATCCCTGAAGCAGTTGCTGTTGCGCCTGGCGGGAAGCCTTGAACCGGGGCCGGTGTTCCCGCAGGTGCGGTTTAGCCCGGCTGAACGATTTGCGGCAGGCCGCCTCGCTCTTACCAAGCATCGCCGCAATCTCGGCAAACTCGTAATCGAAAACTTCTCGCAGCAAAAATACCGCTCTCTCGAACGGTTGCAACTGTTCAAGCAGGACCAGGAAAGCCAGCGAAATAGACTCTTCCATTTCAACCTTCTTCTCCGGGTTGCCTCCTTCCGGCTCACTAAGCCCGGCCGTGAGGATTGGTTCGGGCAGCCAGGGGCCTACATAGACCTCGCGTTTGCGCCGGGCTAAACTTAGCTGGTCAATACATAACCGGGTCAGGATGGTCGTCAAATAAGCTTTGAGGGAGTGGATTTCCTGGGGTCTGGCCGTCTGGTAGCGCAAGAAAGTTTCCTGCACCATGTCCTCGGCATCCATAACGCTGCCGAGCATCCGGTAGGCAATCCCAAAAAGATACGTCCGGTAGGTCTCGAAAGATTCTTCCCCGTAATCCTGGCTAAATAGTGTCATCGGTTGTAACTGTTCCCTTTAAGCTTTTTTGGCAAAACCTTCTCGCCAGAGCAGCGAAATAAAGCTGGGCCGGACCGCATAGGTACCTACCGCCATAATTTTACGGCTGTAACGATTGTCAGCGGAGAACTGTAACATACTGGCTGCGAGGTCTGCCCTTGAAGTGAACTTGCTGCTCAGATAGTTCTCCGCCACCTTATACGAAGTGACTTCCCCGGTTTCGAAAAGACCGGAGGGCCGGACGATGGTCCACTCGAGGTCACTGGTTTGCACCATGGCTTCCATCTTTCGCATATCCTGGTAAAGGGTCTTACCAAGGACTTCCACCACGAAAGGTTGCAACACTTTTTCGAAGAGGAAACCACCGTGCGGTCCGGCCTGGGTATCGGTGGCGCTTGAGGTCACGCACACCAGGCGGCGCACGCCCCATTTTTGCATGGCCTGCATTATATTTGCCATACCCTCCGAATAGACTTTTACCGGTTTGCGGCTGAACGGCACTCCCAACACCGAAAGCACCGCCTCCTGCCCGGCTACGGCCTGTTCCACCGAGGCCGGGTCGTAGACATCCCCGCCAAGCACCCGCAAATTTTCCGCCTGGATGGGGTATCCGGCAGGGTGGCGCGTCACAGCCGTTACATTATAGCCCCGGTCCAGGGCCTGACGTACCAATAACCGCCCGGTCGGTCCGTTCGCCCCAAAAACCACGATTTTCTTCATCTTAGCGCTCCTTCTATTATATTAACTATATTAACAATAGTGACTTCTGTTTCACCCCTGTTTTCTAACTTGCCCAGAACCCGGCCCCAATTGTCAAAGGCAAATGTTTCTATCGAGGTGTCGCAAATAAAGACGGTTGGCCCTTTCAATTTGGGACAGGTCAGGCCTTTGACTTTGGAGAATACACAGTTTTGGATTTGAAACTACATTTAGAGGAAAAGAAGGAGAGTCAGGGTGCGCCGGGTTAGAGGGGACGCACCCTGCTGTAAGACCAGGATTAGAAAACCACTTCGACCGGTAAGCCGATAAAGCGGCTGTAATGCGCGGCGGAGGTTTCGATACCCTCTTTTTCAGCCTGGGTAAACGAGGTAAAAGGCGTTGGGGTTAGCGTGATTTTATCCTTCCGGGAATTTACAGCCCGTTTCCAGAGCCCGACCACCCGCCCATTATTGACGACAGTCGGCATGAAGATGCCATTTTTACCCGGTTCGAGGAGTTCCGTAAATTGGGGGTCGAGGACAGCCTGGCGGTCTTTATAACCCAGGATAAATTCATCAAAACCGGGTAAGAGATAGCCCCCGGTTGAGTCCGGCAAAGTGTTGGTCGGGTTTGCGGCCATCCAGTAAGTCTGCCCTGCCGTATCTTCCCGCCGCAATTCGGACCGGACCGCATCCAGGCCGCGCCGGGCATCGGTGATTGTAAGACTGGCCCACCGCGCGAAATCGGCCAGGGTAGCCGGGCCGTGGCCTTCGAAAAACCGTTTTGCCAGTTCGGCCAGGGCTTCTTCCAGGTCCATTTCTCTGGCCGGGGGCAGCCATTCTTCCAGCAGGACGAAAGTTGGTTGTTTATCCCGGTAGGGTCCGTGGCAAAGCAGGCTTTGCTGTGAAAACCAGCTCAATATATGAATCCCGCGCTGTCCACCTGGGGTAATTTTTTCGTCTTCCAGCAACTTAAAAATTTCCGCGCGGGTAAGCCGGTTGCCCCCTGTTAGCGCCTTTTCTATAAGCTTCCAGCTTTTGCTGAAGACTGTGTCATCAAGTTCCAGTTGTTTATGCCGGGGATTTAATTTACCCATAAGCCGGGGAGCCAGCAGTTTCAGCATCCAGCGGATTTCCTGGGCATCCACAAAATGCAAGGTCCCCGCATCAGCCAGGTGCGGACAATCTTTTTGTCCGCGATAGCTTGCTCGACCAGTTCCGGGGTTGCCTCTTTCATGCGCAAGCCGATAGCCCAGAGCGCCCCAGGGTAATCCTGGGCCTGGACCGCTCCCAACCTGGCTACGACCTGGGCCGGGTCGGTGGCATCTGCTGCCACGACACCTTGGTAAAAAAGCCGCAGGTTCCCTATCTCAAGTTTTCCGGTTCCCATCACCACTCCTGTCATTAAACCCTTAAACGCTTTTACAAAAGCCAATTCGCCTCTTTACTACTACCCAGTTTACCAGTAATAGCGGTCAATTTCGGTCCTAATTAATTGCGAAAATTAAAAATCCCTTTTTTGCTGCTGACATAACGCTGTCACAGCAGTTCGGTAAACTGAAAGCGTGAACCGTTAAACCTGAAATGTTAAACAGGAGGAAAGGAAAATGACTGCCGTGACCGAACAATCTCAACAAAAGGGCCTCCTTCTGGCCGAAGCGCCTTTTGATTTCAGCAAGACTCTTGGTTTCCTGGGAGTGTTTGGGCCGACCGCCGGGGAGCAAACCTACCAGGCTGCGAGTCTTGTAAAAGCCCTGACCCTGAACGAGCGGGCGGTCGCCTTTGAGATTAGACCGGCGGGACCGGACCAACTGGCCTATACCCTTTATTCCGAACGGCCTCTTACCGGGGAGGAACAGGCAAGTGTCGAGGACCGTTTAAGATTCTTTCTCAGCCTGGACGACCAACTCGGCCCGTTTTACACCCTGGCCCGGCGCGACCCCATATTCGCCGGAGTAGTCAAAAAGCTTTATGGATTGCACCAGCCCAAATTCCTGACCCCCTACGAACTGGCTTGCTGGGCCATCCTGGGACAGCGAGTTCCCTGGCGGGTCGCCCATAAAATCAAAATGACGCTGGTCGAACGTTTTGGAACGAGCATTGAGGTAGCGGGCCAACTTTACCGGGCCTTTCCCGAACCGGCCCAACTGACCGGGGCCAACCGAGACGAACTTTTGGCAATAGTCCAGAACGCGCGCAAGGTGGACTATCTACAGGCCGTGACAGATTATTTCTTGAAGGTTGACGAGAATTTCTTGCGCTACGGCGATTTCGAAGAGGTCGCGGCCAGTCTGCTCGGTATCAAAGGGGTAGGCGAATGGTCCAGCCATTTTATCCTGGTGCGGGGGCTGGGTCGGATGCAGAAGGTGTCGAGTTTCGACCGGGAGCTAATCCGGGCGGTCGGCCAGCTTTATGGGCTCAGTGAAACCGCCGCCGAAGCCAGACTGCCCGAATTGCTCGAACTTTTTCACGGTTACCAGGGTTATTTTGCCTTTTACGCCAGGGTGGCGACCGCCGGGGCTTCCCAGTCGATGGCCCAATACGACTGAGGGCGTGGATTAATCCAGCCGCTCGATAATGGTGCCGTTCGCCAGCCCGCCGCCTTCGCACATGGTCTGGAAGGCGTAGCGGCCCTGCCGCCGTTCCAGTTCGTTGAGCAGCATTGTCATTATCCGGGCACCCGACGCTCCTAACGGGTGGCCGAGGGCAATCGCCCCGCCGTTGACGTTCACTTTAGACCAATCGGCCCCGGTTTCTTTCTGCCAGGCCAGCACCACGCTGGCGAAGGCTTCGTTGATTTCAAGCAAATCGAGCTGGTCTAATGTAAGCCCGGCCTTTTGCAGGGCCAATTTTGTCGCCGGGATAGGCGCGGTAAGCATGAGGACCGGGTCGTCCCCGGTAACGCTGAAGGCGACGAAACGGGAGCGAGGTTTCAGGCCGAGTTGTTCGGCCCGGTGGCGCTCCATTATCAAAAGCGCCGCCGCGCCATCGGTTATCTGAGAGGAGTTCCCGGCGGTTACAACGCCGTCCGGTTTGAAAGCCGGTTTGAGGGAGGCCAGTTTTTCGAGCGAGGTGTCGGGCCGGATGCCTTCGTCCCGGCTGAAAAGCTCGGTCGAGCCGTCTTCCAGTCGTACCGGTACCGGCAAGATTTGCTCGTCAAAATAACCCTTCTCGGTGGCGAGAGCGGCCCGGCGGTGACTTCCCAGGCTGTATTCGTCAAGTTGCTGGCGGCTAAAGCCCCATTTCTGCGAAATCAATTCGGCGGAAATCCCCTGGTGGACCAGCCCGTTGTCGTAGCGTTTGAGCAGGGCTGGGCCGAAAGCCTGGTTGGCGCTCTGGACCGAACTACCCATCGGCACCCGGCTCATTGATTCGACCCCGCAGGCAATCGCGATGTCGTAGGCCCCGCTAATCACCCCCTGGGCCGCGAAGTGGATGGCCTGCTGGCTCGAACCACACTGGCGGTCAACCGTCGTGCCGGGGACGCTTTCGGGGAATCCTGCCGCCAGGGCGGCATTGCGGGCGATATTTAGCCCTTGCTCCCCGACCTGCATCACGCACCCGGCGATAACATCTTCGACCAGGGCCGGGTCCAGCCCGTTGCGTTTGACCAGGCCGCTCAAAACGAAAGCCAGCAAATCCACCGGGTGCCAGTCTTTCAGCTTGCCGTTCCGCCTACCGAGCGGCGTCCTAACCGCGTCCACTATGACTGCTTCACGCATCGTTGCCTCTTTTCAAGTTTTTAGTTTTTAGTGTTCAGTTTTTTGTAAATTTTGAAGTTTGCAAAACCGCCTGAATCCTGATTTTAGTAAAACCACGGACCTCTAAACCCTAATAACTAAACACTAAACACTTGCCCTATAAACCCATCGAACGCCCGATAATCTCCTTCATAATCTCGTTGGTCCCGGCGTAAATGCTCTGGACCCTGGCGTCGAGATAGGCCCTGGCAATCGGGTATTCCAGCATATAGCCGTAGCCGCCGTGAAGTTGGACGCACTGGTCCATAACCCGTTTTTGCAGGTCGGTGGTCCACCATTTAGCCATCGCGGCGGTTTCGGCAGTCAGTTCGCCGCTTAACATCTCCTCGATGCAGCGGTCTACGAAGACCTGCCCGATTTCAATCTCGGTCCGCATCTCGGCCAGTTTGAAGCGCGAGTTCTGGAAACTGCCGATAGGTTGCCCGAAAGCCGTCCGTTCTTTGCAGTAATCTACTGTCAGGTTAAGGGCGCGCCAGCACGCCGCCACCGCCGAAATCGCCACACTCATCCGTTCCTGGGCCAGTTGGCGCATCAGGTAATAGAAGCCCTGGCCCTCTTCGCCGAGGCGGTTCGTCACCGGGACTTCCACGTCTTCAAAAATGAGTTCGGCGGTATCCTGGGCGTGCAGACCGACCTTTTCCAGGCGGCGGCCCCGCGAAAAGCCCTTCATTCCCCGCTCGACCACCAGCAGACTTATCGCCTTATGGCGCAGGGCCGGGTCGGCGCTGGTCTTGGCAACTACAATCACCAGGTCGCTCAGGATGCCGTTAGTGATAAAGGTTTTCTGTCCGTTAAGGATATAGGTGTCGCCCTCTCGCCGGGCGTTGGTCCGAATCGAGGCCAGGTCGCTCCCGGTGTTTGGCTCGGTCATGGCGATAGCCGTGACCGCTTCCCCGCTACAAATCCCCGGCACCCAGCGGGCTTTTTGTTCCTCGGTGGCGTAGACGAGATAGTAGGGGAGGCAAATGTCGTTATGGAGACCAATCCCGGAACTGAGGCTGGCCGCCCCGACCCGCTGTAATTCCTCAGAAATGACCGTGTTGAACCGGAAATCATCCTGCTCCGCCCCGCCGAGTTCTTCGGGCGCGCTCATCCCCAGGAAACCCTCCCGGCCCAACTTCAACCACAAGTCTCGGTCCACCTGGCCCTCTTTTTCCCAGTGGTCGTTGTTTGGCACAATCTCTTTCTCGACAAAGCGCCGGAAAGAGTCGCGGAACATCTCGTGTTCGGAATTGAATAAAGTGCGTTTCATGCCCGGTCTCCCTCGCTCTAAGGTCTTCTTTTAGTGTACTTTCTTAACGTCCCCGTCTCAAGACTTTCCCGGCCACCGCGCCGGTATCCGTTTCGTTCTCAATCACCAACTGCCCGTTGACTATTACGTGATGCACCCCGGCGGCGTACTGGTGAGGGTTCTGGAAAGTGGAACGGTCACCCACTTTATCCGGGTCAAAGACTACCAGGTCGGCCACGCAGCCGGGCCGGATGAGCCCCAGGTCGTACCGCCCCAGCCGTTGCGCCGGGAGCGAACTCATCTTGCGGACGGCATCTTCCAGCCGGAGCACTTTTTCCTCCCGGACATACTTGCCCAGCACCCGGACATAGGTGCCATAACTGCGAGGGTGGGGCCTTCCGCCGCTTTCCGGGCTGAGGGTCCAGCCGTCGCTGGCAACGGCTACCGCCGGGTGGCGCATTACCTGGCGTACGTCAGCCTCGTCCATGCTAAAGGTAATCATCTGGATGCCTCCCGACTCGTTCGCCAGCAGGTCGAGGGCCGCCTCTACCGGGGTCATTCCCTTCTGTTCGGCAATCGCGGTTAGCATCTGCCCTTCAAACTTTTTATTTGGTCCTTCCGGTATCGAGCTAATCATGATGGTAGTCAGGTCGAATTCCAGCCCGTTTTCTTCGGGTTCGTCCAGTTCGCCCTTGATACGGCCCCTGGTTTCGGGGTCATTCAGCCGGGCCACCATTGATGAAATGCCGCCTTCCACCGACCACGAAGGTAAAACGGCGGCCAGGGTGGTGCTTCCGGCAGTGTATGGATATTGGTCGGCCAGCACGTCGTGCCCGGCCTCCCTGGAGGCATCAATCATAGAAAGGCTGGTCGTGATTTTGCCCCAGTTCTTTTTGCCGTTAGCCTTGTGGTGGCTGAGTTGGACCGGCAATTTGGCCTCCCGCCCGACCGTCAGGGCTTCCCCGACCGCGTCGAGCAGGGTATCACCCTCACCCCGGATATGGCTCGAATAAAAGCCGCCATACTTGGCCGCGACACTCGCCAGGGCGACCAGTTCCGCCGTCTGGCTATAGATGCCCGGCACGTAAATCAGGCCGCTTGAAAAGGCAAAGGCCCCATCTTCCATCGCCTGGGCCACGAAATTTTCCATGGCGGAAACTTCGGTCAGGGTCGGGTCGCGGTTCTCGAAACCCATCACGGCGATACGGACGGTGCCGTGCCCGACCTGCATGGCGACGTTCGTGGCAAGGGGTATACTTTCCAACAACCTGGCAAAGTCCCCCAGGCTGCGCCATTCCCAGCTTAACCCTGCGTCAATAAAGGCGGCATATGCTTTTAGCATATCCAGGCGTTCTGGCACGACCGGGAAGGGCGAAAAGCCGCAGTTGCCGACCAGTTGGGTGGTGACACCCTGGCGGACCATCGAGGCGGCGCGGGGAAAGAGCGGCAGGGTGAAGTCCGAGTGAGTATGTAAATCAATAAAGCCGGGCGACATTACCAGCCCTGCCAGGTCGAGAGTCCGGTGGGCTTCCCTTTCGGCCAGCTTGCCGACCGCCGCGATACGGCCAGCTTCGACCGCCACGTCGCCATAGAAAGAGGGGTTGCCGGTGCCATCCACGATACGCGCATTTTTGAATAGAATATCGTACATTCATCCTCCCAGGGGCTAGTAATTTAGCTTTTTCAAAAGATTTCTCAGGTAAGTTTAACACTCTACCCGGCAGGTTATACCAATCTTTGCCGGATGTGGAGCAGGTTTTAGCCTGACGTAACGAAAAACCGCTTGCTATTTATGGTTTCATTATACCGCCAAAAACCCCAGATTTACATTTTTTTCTTTTTGCGCCGTTTTGTGAGCCGTTTAATATTCCGGTTGAATGGGTCTGGTACAATTTTTACAGGTAGTAAAAAGCGAGGTGTTTTATGGACAACCGGGAAAACTTGAGTATCGAACCGGTCCCGGAGCCGGTCAAAGTTTACGAAGGCGAAGTAATTGAAAAGACCGCGACCTGGGAAGATGTGCGGCGCTCCTGGTCCGAACTGCGGCAGACCTGGGTTATCGGCCTGGAACGGATAAAAGCGGCTATGGAAGAGCGGGCCCGCCTGCGAAATGCCGCCAGGGAGAATACCCCCAACGATCACCTGACCGAAACAACGCCTGATTAAAGTTTATTGAACCGAAAAGAGCCATCCCTAAATTTTGAATGGGGTGGCTCTTTAATCACAATCTAATACTAGCGACTCGGCTGGCGATTGTAGGCCCACCTGGCAAAGATATACCCCAGGATAGCCAGCACCACGCTCCCGCTAATCGCGTAAATCCAGTTGTCCCCGATAGCCGTCCCGGTCAGGAGACCGCGCAAAGTTTCGGTGACGGCGGTAAAGGGCTGGTACTTTACAAAGACCTGCAACCAGTCGGGCATCGTGTCGGGTTTTACAAAGGCGCTGCTGAAAAATGGCAGCAAAAACCCGATGATTAACGAAAGCGAGTTAGCTCCTCCCGGAGTCCTGGCTATAAGACCGAGCGGCACTGCCAACCAGGCGATTGCCAGCGAGAACAGGGCCAGTAAACCGAAAGCGGCCAGCCATTCCACTAACCCGGCATTGGGCCGGAACCCCATCAACAAACCGATGCCCACGATACAGACGATACTTATCAGGGTTTGGATTACGTTTGCCAGGGCGTGCCCGGTTGACAGCGCGCCCCGCGAAATCGGCATTGTCCTGAAACGGTTAATAATATTCTCGGTCCGGTCGTAGTTTACATTCAAAGCGGTGACTTCCGCGCCGAGCGCGGCGGTCAGCACTATAATTCCCGGCAGCAGGTAATTTAGATATTCGGTGCCGCCTTTTTCTCCGCCGTTCAAACCGCCCGCAATCGAGCCGCCCAGCACGTAGAAGAACAATACCAGCATTAAAGCCGGGGTGAGAATCGAGCTGAAAATCACGAAAGGGTTGCGGAGGGCGCGCTGGAAGTTACGTTGCAGCATCGTAGCCGAATCGCTAAAAGACAGGTAAAGACTGCTCATTATTCACCACCTTTCAAATTCTTAGAGGTGCCGGTCAGGGCAAAGAAAACATCATCCAGGTTGGGCATCTGCACCGTTAGATTTTCCACGGCGATTGCCTCGTTATCGAGCCGGTCGAGCAAGGTCCGTAACGACCGGACGCTGCCATCGCTCGGTACGGTCAGGGTCAGGGCTTCCTCATCCCGAATGCTTCCCTGGAAGGTGAGGGCCGCCGAGGAAAGCAGGCCGCTATCGGCAAATTGCAGCCTGACATGGCCGCCCGGAATCCGCCGTTTTAGTTCTGTTACGGTTCCTTCGGCAACCAACTTCCCCTGGTCCAGCACCCCGATTTTATCGGCCAGTTCGTCGGCTTCGTCGAGATACTGGGTGGTCAGAAAGATAGTTACCCCTTCGCCGAGCAGCTCGCGGATAATTTCCCACATGGTCTTGCGACTGCGGGGGTCGAGGCCGGTTGTCGGCTCATCCAGGAAGATAATCCGGGGTGTCCCGACCAGGCTCATCGCCAGGTCGAGCCGCCGTTTCATACCGCCGGAGTAAGTCGCGGCCAGTTTTTTGGCTGCATCTACCAGGTCAAACCGTTCCAGCAGTTCGGCGGTCTTGCGCCGGCCTTCCTGGGGGCCGAGGTGATACAGTTTTGTCATCAAGCGCAAGTTTTCTTCCCCGGTCAGGAGACTGTCCACCGCCGAAAATTGGCCGGTTACCCCGATGGCGGCTCGTACCGCCGCCGGTTCTTTTACCAGGTCGTGCCCGGCGATACGGACTTCTCCCCCGTCCATGGCAAGATAAGTTGAAAGAATCTGGACGGTGGTGGTTTTCCCCGACCCGTTGGGGCCGAGCAGGGCGTAGACGCTGCCTTCGGGAACATCCAGGTCGATGCCATCGAGCACAAGCTGACTACCGTACGATTTGCGCAGGTTTCGGACTGCAATCGCCGTTTGGTTTGTCGCCATATTTAATTCCTCATTTCCGGGTAAGCGGTGTTTTTACCGCCTGAGATTTGGTTTTATTTCATTATTTTGTCTGGTCGAAATTTATATATCAAGGTCTTCCACAGTCGGATTTTCCAGGGCTCCTTTGACCATCTCAAAGAGTTCAGGCGGAATTTTCTCACGCAATTCATCCACCGTTTCCACTACTTCGAGCCGGGCCTCCCCTGCCGTATGGCCCCAGGTCTGGTCGCCCATCCCCAGGTAACTCGTTACCCGTTCGAACCAACCGCCGTTGCCGGTCGAGCGCTCCCACATCCAATCGGGAGAGCGTTCGATATGGACGGCGAACTTGTTGTTGCGGGTCCGAAAGAGTTTGTACATTTCGACCCGGCTTTTAGACTGGCGGCCCCACTCTCCCAGGAGTTCGCCGAAAAAGCGTTGCTTCCGGTTGGGGGGACTGCCGACCTTGACGGTAATTTCTTTAAAACCGGCCCGGCGTTCTTCTTCGACCTCGACAAAGCGGCGCAGGGCTGTAGTGATAGCGGCGGATAAATTGCCCTGGACCAGTTCCTGGGCCCGTTGGTACAGGGGCAAATCATCGTCCGAAACGTAAATCGTTTTGTTAGGCACGCTAACCTCCGTATAAGTACTTATACATATATATATACGTATAGTTTATGTTTTGTCAATACCTTCTTTAAAGGAATTTATTAAAATTGGGGATTTAATGAAAAATATTAATTCAATATTTGATAAAACTTAGCAATAGTCATAATAAGATTATAATTTACAACCCTGAACAAGGGATAGGTCAGAAAGGAGCATGATTCAGTAATAAAAACATAGGTGATTGTTGGTTTTTTATTTGGTACCGTAATTTACTTGTCATTACAAGCGAAGCAAGGGCCAGTAGGGTGCCTCCGATCCGTTGGACAATAGTACAGTCGAAAGTGCTTCCGCCAACAGCGTTGAGTTTCCGAGCATAGTCGAGAAATGACAAGTACAGATGTGTCTAGCCTTACCAGTTTTAGCCATTAAAAATATTGACATTTCAAATGTTAGCGCAATTTACAAAAGAAGTTAAACTTTACTTTTAATTAGAATATCCTCATAATATATTTGAGATTTAGTTGTACCTGGCATTTTACAAATTCTATTTGTTATAAAGTAAGAGTCACTATGGAAAATACCAAAGAAACCGAGCGTCTTTTTCCAATTTCGGAATATGATTTTTATACAGGGGTAGTAAAAAATGGCAGGCAAGTAATTATGGGTTTACTCTTTCCCTATTTAGTAGCCTACATTTTTTCAGAAGATGGGTCCCTTTTTGGGCGAGAGGTTAGGGACTGTGAATATCTGCCTCCGAATATACAAAATAACTTTAACATCTATGACAAGGTATTTCAGGAGAATTTAGAGAACCAGTTTGAGGCTTGGAAGAATCAGATTGGGTTTCAACCGGAGACCGTTAAAGTTAAGGTTTTTTTCGATGAAGACTTTCAAGTTGGAATTGAGGAAATACCAGAACATCTAAAAGAAACTCATGAAGGCGGGAGCCCGTTCAAACGCTGGTTAAACATTGTTGGAGAAATTTCAGAGGAAGAGGTACTTGATGGAGATTGGCCCGAAGAAACACAAGAGGAGCGAGAAGATCGCGAAGAAGGGTTAAAGGAGTGGCTTGAAAATGGCAATTTTGTTTTTTGGTGGGCCAAAGATTATTACATGTCAAAAGACGGGAAGGTAGAGTCTACTTAAAATCCGCAAAAATTTCCTAGAGAGTGGCAGTTTCACCAAATCACCGGAAGAACCAAAAAGGCCCTGGTTAGGGGCCTTTTTGACTGTAGAAAATATCTTACTTGATTAAGCGCCGGCGCATCAGGTTAACTGCCAGCAGGTAGAAGACGACAGTCAATCCCAGGATCCACAGCAGGTTTAACAGCAACCCGGCGTGAATGTTCCCAGTGTAGAGGGCCCGGCCCAACTCAACCGCCGGGTAGAGCGGGGACAAGAAAGCCACCCAGCGCACGCCTTCCGGCAGTTGCGAGGCCGGAAAGAAAACGCTGCTGAACAACTGCATCGGAATAACACCAAGCGTAATGTAATAGTTGAACGAGGTGAAGCTTGATACCAGGCTGGTGACTATTACCGCTAGACTTGCCAGCAGGAACCCGGTCAAAAGAGCAACCGGTGGAACCAGCAATACCCACCATGAAGGTATCAGTTGCAGCACCGCTAACACGACAACTACACAGGTCCCATTAAAAGTGGCCCTGGTTGAAGCGAAAAGTATCTCCCCGCTAACCACCTCCTCGATGCTAACAGGCGTTGCGATAATAGCGTCGAAGACTTTCTCCTGCTGCATGCGGATAAAGGTGCCGAACATGCACTCGAAGGAAGCCGTAAACAGCACCGACGAGAAGATCAAACCGGCCCCGATAAACTGGATGTAAGGCTGGCCGTTGACCTGGGCAATATAGACCCCCAGCCCAAACCCGAAGGCGAACAGTGACAACAGCGCCTCGACTACGGGCGGCCAGAGTTCGGTCTTCCACAGCTTCAAGAAGACATCTTTATTGCGCTGGAAGACCCGGTAGGTGCCGAGCGTGAACGGGTTCGGTACGACGATGCCCCGGCCCGGCCCGGCGAGAGTGTGGGCGTTAGCGTAATTTTCGGTCATAAAACTTGTTTCTCCCCTTAATTTCTAAAAACTTACTCGCCTCCCAGCCCGCGCCCGGTCAGCCGCAAAAAGACATCTTCCAAGCTGGCTTCCCGCCTCAGCCGGTAGTTGGCTTCGGGTAGAGTCAGGTTCTGGAAAGCCTGGTTGTGTTGGCCGAACAGGTAGAGGGTGTCCCCGGCTTCTTCCAGCAGGATAGGCCGGTTTTCAATAAGGGGTAGCAGGTTCAATTTATCTTTCTCGGCCAGGCGCATTTCGATGACTTCGTAGCCGACCAGCCGCTGGACCAGTTCACGGGGATTGCCTTCAGCCATAATCCGGCCTTCGTTGATAATAACCAGGCGGTCGCAAAGCTGGGTGGCCTCGTCCATGTAGTGAGTGGTCAGCAGGATGGTGACGCCGCGTTCGCGTAACAGGCGTAACTGCTGCCAGACGACCTGGCGGGCTGCCGGGTCTAGGCCGGTGGTCGGTTCGTCCAGGATAATGAGCTTGGGCTGGTTAATCAGGGCGCGGGCAATTACCAACCGCCGCTTCATACCGCCCGAAATCTCGTCGGTCTTGTTGTTACGTTTCTCGGTCAACTGGAACAGTTCGAGGACTTCGTCGGCCCGGCGGGTCGCTTCCTTTTTATCAATGTTGAAGTAGCGGGCATAAACCAGCAAGTTCTGCATGACGGTCAGGTCCACATCGAGGTTGTCGTCCTGGGGTACGACCCCGATTTGCGCCTTAATCTGGCGAATGTCGCCGGTCACGCTGTGTCCCAGCACGGTTAGCGAGCCGCCGCTAATCGGAGATACGCAGTTAAGCATACGAATGGTGGTGCTTTTCCCGGCTCCGTTGGGACCGAGCAGCCCGAAACATTCCTTCTGGTAGACCTGGAAGGAAATTCCTTTGACCGCCTGGAAGTTTTTATAATTTTTACGCAGGTCTTTAGCTTCGACCACTACGTTTCGCCCGGTTTGATTTATGGTATCTATTGTGAGCCCGGTTTTTATATCTAAATTTGACATAAGTATATTCTTCTCTTTAAGAGCTTTCTACTCCGATAAAATTGCTTAGATGGATATACTATAACAAAGCCATCCCATTGTCAATAAGCCGTAAGTCGTATAAATCGGCCCGGCAGGACCAGATTTACAGGATAAGTCTGGTTGCGATTTCGAGCAGTCTGGCACTTCCTTCCAGCTTTTAAATCGGCTGAAAACCGTTAAAGTGCCGTAAATGACGCCTGTATTTTAAAGTTGGCAAACCGAAAAGAGGCGTGGGGAAATAATTATACTGCTTTCAGGCCGCGTAGGATAGCCGGTAGCCGCGCCGGATACTGCGTTCAATCAGGCGGCGAATCCGGGCCAGGGCGGGCCGGGGATTATTGAAGTGTTCGGTGTAGAATTGTTGTTTGACCGAACCGACCACACCCCACTGGCGTTGCACGGTGTAGTTATCCCAGAGGGTCGGCTGGTAAACGATGTAGTAGCAGCGAGAGGTTTTCTTATCGGGGAGGTGTTTGGTAAAGACATAGACCGAATAGCCTTCGGTCTGCTCACCTTTAGGCAGCACATCTTCATCCGGGGAAGAGTCTTCTTCGCCGGGCAGCATATTTATCGGTAAGTCGCTGAAAGTAGCTTCTTCGCTTGCAAAAAGGTCGAAACTGCTCTGGTAGATTGGGCCTCGTTGGCTCATTTTAGCTCCCGGTTTTGCTAGAAGATGTGTCCTGACCTTGTCCATTATATCATGACCCGTCAAGTTATGGTAAGTAATTTCCTGCAAAAGAGTTGTGCCAAAAAGAATAATTGCAACAAGGATAGCGAAAAATTCCCGGAAAATCAAGCGGGAATCTGGGATTAGTTTGTGTGCTTTCTAGAACTGAAATATAATGGTTTTGCCGTAATTAATTTTTTTTACGACTCCCCAATAGAAACAGGAGCGCACGATGACGGAACGCCGCCAGAACTGGGCCGGAAATTATATTTATTCTGCCACTAACCTTCTCTATCCCGAAACTCTCGAACAGGTCCAGGAAATGGTCCGCCAGGCCACCAGAATCAAGGCTCTCGGCTCGACCCACTCCTTCCACGATATTGCCGATACCTCTGGCGACCAGATTTCATTGGCCCACCTCAATTTCGAGCCGGTGATAGACCCGGTCCGCCACACCGTCACGGTTAACGCCGGGGCCAAATACGGCCAGATTTGCGAACAACTCGACCAGGCCGGGTACGCCCTGTCCAACCTGGCCTCGTTGCCCCATATCTCTATCGCCGGGGCTACCGCTACGGCTACCCATGGTTCAGGTATTCACAATGGCAACCTGGCTACCGCCGTTTCCGGCATCGAGTTCGTAGCGGCGGACGGTGAGCTTCATAAACTATCTCGCGAAAAGGATGGCGATACCTTCGCCGGGGCGGTCGTCAGCCTGGGTGGACTGGGCGTGATTACCAGGATGACCCTCGACCTGGTCCCGTCTTTTAAGGTGCGGCAGGACGTTTACGAGGATTTGCCGCTCGGCCAGTTGCCGGAACATTTAGAGGAAATCGAGGCCAGCGCCTACAGTGTCAGCCTGTTTACCGATTGGCGAGGCGAGCTTTTTAATACGGTCTGGCTCAAGCGCAAAGTTGCCGACGGCGATACTTTCGAACCCCCGGCGGAACTTTTCGGGGCGGTCCGGGCCCCTGTCAAGCATCATCCTATCGAGATAATGGACCCGGTCGCGGCTACGCCCCAGTTTGGGGAGGTCGGCCCCTGGTATAACCGCCTACCTCACTTTCGGATGGACTTAACGCCCAGCAGCGGCGAGGAAATCCAGACCGAGTATCTTATCCCACGCAGCCACACTGTGCCTGCCCTCGAAGCGGTCAGCCGTTTGCGCGAGAAGATTGCCCCGCTCCTCTTTGTCTGTGAACTCCGTATGATTGCCGCCGACGATTTGTGGATGAGCCCGTTCTACCAAAAAGACGGCGCGGCCATTCACTTTACCTGGAAAAGAGACTGGGAAAAAGTGCGGCTGGTCTTGCCGGAGATTGAGGCAGCCCTGGAACCGTTTGGTGCGCTCCCACACTGGGGCAAGGTCTTTACGATGGCTCCCCAGCGGGTGATGGCGGGGTATCCCCGGTTGAACGACTTCCGGGCTTTGCTCCGTACCTACGACCCGCAGGGCAAATTCCGCAACGCCTTCCTGGACACCTTCGTTTTCGGAGAAGGCTAAACTGCTCTATTTTTTCCGGTCCAGTTGGGCCATCTGGGCGGTCGGGTAACGGTCGCCTGCCGCTGCCCCTACCGGAAACGCCTGCTCAATCCGGTCCAGGTCTTCGGGGGTCAGTTGTACGTCCAGGGCCCCGGCGGCTTCGCTCATCTGGTGGCGCTGCCTGGCGCCTATCAGCGGCACAATGTCGTCACCTTGCGACAGCACCCAGGCAATCGCAACCTGCGCTACTGTCACGTCTTTGGCCTCCGCGATACCGTGTAAAGTCTTCACCAGCGCCAGGTTGCGTTCGAGATTTTCACCGGTAAAGCGGGGGTTGACGTTGCGTAAATCTCCGGCCACCCCTAAACGTTCTTTGGAAAAGCGACCACTAAGCAGTCCGCGAGATAGGACGCTGTAAGCCGTGATGCCGATACCGAGTTCGCGGCAGACCGGCAGGATTTCCTTTTCAATGTCCCGCGAAATTAGCGAATATTCGATTTGCAGGTCCGATACCGGGACGACACTGGCCGCCTTGCGGATGGTATCGGCTCCAACCTCGGAAAGACCGACATGGCGGACATGCCCGGCTTTAACCATATCGGCAATCGCGCCGATAGTTTCTTCAACCGGTACATTGGGGTCCAACCGGGCCGGTCGATAAATATCGACATAATCGGTGCCGAGACGGCGCAGCGAATAGGCCAGGAAGTTTTTAACGGCAGCCGGGCGGCAATCTATGCCGTGCCAGGCTCCTTCGTAGTCACGTAACCCCCCGAATTTGACACTTATTTCTACTTTGTCGCGCGAAATACTTTTTTCTCTTAAAGCCCGGCCAATCAGCATTTCGTTGTGGCCCATGCCGTAAAAGTCAGCGGTATCAATAAGGGTTATCCCGGCGTCAATGGCCGCGTGGATGGTGGCTATACTTTCGATTTCATCGGAAGGGCCATAGACGCCCGACATCCCCATCGCGCCAAGACCAAGCGCGGAAACTTCCGGGCCGGTCTTGCCAAGCTTGCGAGTGTTCAACTTGAAAACTCCTTTTAACTATAAAAACTTCTTCTCAGGTAGAGTATCGTTCAATTTCTTTAGACACTCCTTCAAAGACCTTTTGAAACATGACATTAATTACCATATTTGACACTTGGTGTCGATATTGACTTTCTATGTTATAATTATTTCTATGAATGAAGTAAAAACAGAAGGTATGCGCGAACGCACGCGCCGAATAGTCCGCACAGAGTTAACCCAGGTAGCCCAGGACCTGTTTGTAAAAAACGGTTATGAGGCTACCACGGTAGATCAGATTGCCGCGGCTGCCGGGTTATCCAGGCGGACCTTTTTTCGTTATTTTGCCTCCAAGGAAGACCTGCTTATCGGCAAATACGACTTATTAGAAGAGAGGATGGTTGAGTCCTTAAAAGCCCGGCCTCTAGACGAGCCGCTGTGGGACTCCTTGCGAAGAATTTTTGATATAGGGGTGAACTACTTCAGCAATACCGAGCGAGCCGAAGCGATAGAAAATACCGTGCGCAGCAGTCCGGCGCTTTATGCCCGTTATCTTGAGAGATTTTCTCGGTTGCAAGCCAGCCTGGCCGAAACGGTCTGCCAGCGCAGTAATTATGCGCCGGATAGCCCTGAACCACGGGCAATAGTAGGGGCCGCGTTTGCCTGCCTAACAGCGGCCCAGGAAGCCTGGTACAAGTCTAATAAGACCAAAGACCTTGCGACCCTGCTTGATGAAGCTATGGCTTCCTTACGGATACAATCCGGTTAGAATCTTTTAGGGTAAAGAACCAAAGCTGAGGGTTGTAGCGGCAGGCTATAACATTGAGTCAATCCAGGCTCTGATTGGCTCAGAACCGTGACAATAAATTCGAAAACCACTACACGGGAATAAAAAAACGGGCTTACTGTAAAAAGCAAGCCCGGTTTTCGTTTTCAAAAGAGCTTACGGTAACTGCTCGGCGATTTCCCCGTAAAGTTCGGGGCGGCGGTCGCGGTAGAACTGCCAGGTGTCACGGACCTCTTTTATCAGGTCCAGGTCGAGGTCGGCCACCAGCACTTCTTCCTCGGTGTCACTGGCCTTGGCGATATAAGCGCCACGCGGGTTGCAGAAGTAGCTCGAACCATAATACTCCTGCTTGCCGAACTCAGGCTCAACCCCAACCCGGTTGATGGTTCCCACGAAGAAGCCGTTAGCGATGGCATGGCTGCGCTGCTCGATGTCCCAAAGGTGGTCGGAGAGACCCCGCGCCGTGGCCGAGGGAATGTAGACGATTTCGGCTCCGTGTAAGCCCAGGATACGTGGGCCTTCCGGGAAGTGGCGGTCATAGCAAATATAGACCCCGATTTTGCCATACTGGGTCTGGAAGACCGGGTAGCCCAGGTTGCCGGGCTTGAAGTAATATTTTTCCCAGAAGCCGGGCAGGTGCGGAATGTGCGTCTTGCGGTAGATACCCTTGAGGGTGCCGTCCGCGTCAATCACGGCGGCGGTGTTGTAGTAGGTGCCGGTCCCGACTACCTCGTAAATCGGCACGATAAGCACCATCGAATACTTCTTGGCGAGTTCGCACATCAGGTTCGTGGTCGGGCCGGGAATCGGCTCGGCGGTATCGTACCACTTGCGGTCCTGGATCTGGCAGAAGTAGGGGCCGAAGAAAATTTCCTGCAAACAGGTTATCTGCGAACCCTGCTCGGCGGCCTGTTCGATGTATTTTACGTGCTTCTCAATCATACTTTGTTTATCGCCCTCGCCACGGGTCTGGATAAGGGCGCTGCGAACGATTCTCGACATAGGTTAATTCCCTCGCGGCCTGGCGCCGCCTTTAAGAGTTGAGTTAAAATTAGCTGGCGGCGGCTTCGTCCGCGATAGATAGCACTTCGTCTACGGCCCGGACGCCAATCATCAATTCGTCCTCGCTGATGGTCAGGGGCGGGGCGATAAAGAGCATGTTGTAGCGGCAGAAGACAAAAACTCCCCGGTCCATCAGGGCTTTCTTAAGTTTGTTGGTCAGGGCCTGGTCCTTGCCGTTCCAGGCGGGCATCCCTTCGCGGGTCTGGCGATCCTTGACCAGTTCGACCCCGCAGAAAAGGCCCAACCCGCGCACATCCCCGACCGAAGGGTGTTTGTCCTTCAGGGCGGTCAATTCGGCCAGGAGTTTTGCCCCCAATCTTGCGCTGTTTTCGATGGCCCCGTCTTCCTCGTAGGCTTCCAGGGTGGCGATACCAGCGGCGCAGGCGAGTGGGTGGCCGCTATAGGTCAGCCCGCCCCAGAACATCTTGTCCTCGAAGTAATCGGAAAGCTTCTGGCTGATAATGGCCCCACCGAGCGGCACGTAACCCGAATTTACCCCTTTAGCGAAGGTCATGATATCGGGTTGGACACCGTAATGGTCGGCGGCGAACCACTTGCCAGTGCGCCCAAAACCGGTCATTACCTCGTCGAAAATCAGCATGATACCGTACTTGTCGCACAACTGCCGCAGGTAGGGCAGGTATTCGGGTGGAGGCACGAAAATGCCGTTGGTGCCGGTCACGACCTCGACCAGGATAGCCGCGACATTGTCCGGCCCCTCGAAACTGAGGACATCTTCGATATTGTGGCCGCAAGCCATCGAGCAGACCTCGCCGCAGCCCTTGAAGGTACAGCGATAGGGGTAGGGGTCCTGGACCCGCAGGACCCCGGAGATACCCGGTTCGTTAGCCCAGCGGCGGTTATCGCCCGAAAAAGTCATAGCCCCGGCGGTCGCCCCGTGATAGGAGCGGTAGCGGGTAATCACTTTTTGCCGCCCGGTGTAGGTGCGGGCCATTTTAATGGCGTTCTCGTTAGCTTCGGCCCCACCGTTGGTAAAGAAAGTTTTGGTCAGGTCGCCGGGAGAACGCTCGGCCAGCATCCGGGCCAGGGTCGAGCGGGCTTCGTTCTGGAAATTTGGCCCGATATAGCAAAGTTTTTCGGCCTGTTCCTTGATGGCGGCGACCACTTTGGGATGCTGGTGCCCCAGGTTCGAGTTGACAAGCTGGCTCGAAAAGTCGAGATAGCGCTTGCCATCCGAATCCCAGAACCAGGAGCCGCGGGCCTCGGAAACCACCAGCGGGTCGGTATTGGCGGCTTTCTGGACTGCCCAGCTAACCATCACGTGTCTGGCCGAATCCTCGTTGACCTGCTTGGCGCTCACCTGGGTGTTTACTTGAGAAACATCTAAAGACATAGGATTCTCTTTCTTCTTCTCATAATTTCAGGCTGGTTTCAACTTTGAAAATCGCTAAACCAGGGTGTAAGTCTTGCGCGGCACGAACTGGCCCTCGCCGACTTTACCCAGGTATTTGCCCTGGTCGATAATCACCTTGCCCCGGCTGAGGACGGTCGTCGGCACACCCTTGACCTCCATGCCTTCGTAGGGGTTGTAATCTACGTTCATGTGCAGGTCGCTATGGCGCAAAGTCATGGTGGCTTCCGGGTCGAAGACCACAATATCGCCGTCGCCGCCAATCGTAATTGAGCCCTTTTTAGGGTAAAGGCCCATGAGTTTGGCCGGGTTGGTGCTGGTCAGCTCGACAAAGCGGTTCACGCTGATGCGGCCTCCTACCACACCGCCGTTATAGATAAGCGACATGCGGGTCTCGATGCCGGGCGCGCCGTTCGGAATCTTCGAAAAGTCGTCTTTGCCAAGCTCTTTCTCTTTCATACAGAAGGGACAGTGGTCGGTCGAAATGACCTGCAAGTCGTTCCCGGCCAGCCCTTTCCAGAGGGCTTCCTGGTGCCATTTCTCGCGCAGGGGCGGAGACATCACATACTTGGCTCCCTCGAAACCGGGTTTTTCGTAATCGGAATAATCGAGGAAAAGATATTGCGGGCAGGTCTCGGCGTAGGCGGGCAGACCCATATCGCGGGCTTCGCGGACCCTGGCGAGGGCTTCGGCGGCGCTGAGGTGGACGATATAAATCGGCACCCCGGCCATCTCGGAAAGGGCAATCGCTCGCCCGGTGGCCTCGCCTTCAGCCTTAGAAGGGCGGGTCAGGGCGTGATACTTGGGGGCAGTCTTGCCCTCGGCCAGGGCCTTTTCGACCAGCACGTCAATGACCCCGCCGTTTTCGGCGTGCATGCAGATAAGGCCGCCGTTATCGGCGGTCCGGCGCATTGCCTTGAAAATACTGCCATCGTCCAGCCGGAAGACGTTCGTATAGGCCATAAAGACCTTGAAACTGGTTACGCCTTCGCGCCGGACCATCTCGTCCATTTCGGCCATAACCTTGTCGTTGACCTCACGGACAATCATGTGAAAGCCGTAGTCAATCGCGGCTTTACCTTCGGCCTTTTTGTGCCAGGTTTCGAGCGCTTCGTGGAGCGACCCGCCGTAGTTCTGGATGGCAAAGTCCACGATGCTGGTCGTACCGCCGAAAGCCGCCGCAATCGTGCCGGTCTGAAAGTCGTCCACCGAGTAGGTGCCGCCGAAGGGCATGTCGAGGTGAGTATGCACGTCAATCCCGCCGGGGATAACCAGTTTGCCCGTTGCGTCGATCACCGCATCGGCGGTAACGGTCGCGCCCAGGTCTTTGCCAATCATGACAATCGTGCCGTCGTCAATTAAAACATCGCTCAGATAAGTTTCAGAAGCTGTAACAATCGTGCCGCCTTTGACCAGCGTCTTCATTTCGTCTCCTTCATTTTTTCGCTTATCTATCTTGCCAGGGTTTTCTAGGCCAGGACCCGTTCTTCTTCGGGACGCCACATCGGCGGCACCCGGTAGGTATCGCTCTCGACCAGGGTGATGCAGTCCTTGACCGGGCAGACCTGGAGGCACAACGAGCAGCCGTCGCATTTTTCGTTAATAACTTCATAGACGGGCCGGGTCTTGGCCGGGTCGCTGCCGCCGTCGGCGGCTTCCCCGCCCCTGGCCGCTTCGACTACGTTAAAGGTCTTGTCGATAGCCGATAGACCCACGCCATCGTTACAGGCCACGTAGCACAGGTCGCACGAAATACATTTCGCCTGGTCAATCAGGGCTACCTCGCGGCGTTTGAAGTTCAGGCCGCTATGGACGGTCACCCTGGGTACGGCCAGCCCGACCATCTCGTCAATCGTGTTGAAACCTTTGCGGTCCATGTAGTCGTTGAGACCCTTGACCAGGTTGTCAATGATGCGGAAGCCGCGCAGCATCACGGCAGTGCAGACCTGGACCGCGCTGGCCCCGGCCAGGATATATTCGATGGCGTCCTCGGCGTAATTGATACCGCCCATGCCAAAAAGGGGCAGGCTGGTCTTGGCTTTGAGGGTGCTGACGCAGCGCAGGCCGACCGGTTTGACCGAGGTGCCGCTATAGCCGCCGTAGCAACTCTTGCCGCTGACATCGGGCAGCGGGTGAACGTCTTCGATGTCGATGCCAATCATGCTTAAAATGGTGTTGATGGTCGAAATGCCGTCCGCGCCGCCCGCTTCACAGGCCTGTCCAATCAGGCCAATATCGGTTACGTTTGGGGTCAGTTTGGCAAAGACCGGGACCGTGGCGTATTTGTGGACCCAGCCGCAAATCATGTTGGCAATCGCCGGGTCCTGGCTTTGCTCGCTGCCCATGTGTTTTTCGGGCATCCCGTGGGGACAACCAAAGTTCAGTTCGATGGCGTCGGCCCCGGCTTCCTGCACCGCCAGCACCAGTTGCCGCCAGCCTTCTTCTTCTACGCTATGCATCAAGCTGGCGACCACCGCCCGGTCGGGGAAGGTTTCTTTGAGCATCCGAATATCGCGCAGCCAGGATTCGACCGGCCTATCGGTAATCAGTTCAATATTTTCAAAGCCGATAACGTTCGCCGCGCCCTGGCGGGCTCCACGCTGGGTCAGGCGGCCAAAGCGGTTGGTGACGTTCACAATTGGGTCAATGCCGATAGTTTTGGTGACGACCCCACCCCACCCGGCTTCGAAAGCGCGTTTAATCTGTTCGCCGTAGGTAGCAGGCGGCGCGCTTGCCAGGAAAAAAGGGTTGGGGGCTTTCATGCCTTTAATATTGATAGATAAATCTGCCATAATGCTGGTTCCCTTCTGAAGAAACAATAGCTTTCGCATTTGCAGTAGGAAAAGCTGCGAAGAATAGTGGTTAGTTAACAGTGTTTAGAATATATTTTAAAAGTAACCTCAATCGAAGATACTCTATGCCTCGGTTTAAAGCAACCTCTCCGAATTTAATTCACTAAAAACTAAACACTGAACACTAAAAACTAGAAAAGTTATCCATGAGTTTCGGATTTAAAGAAAACAACCGCCACCGGTAGAACGGGATTTACCGGCTAAAAAGTCCCGCGATTCTTGAAATAGGCTCTGTAAAAGGCGATATAGCTCTATTCTACACTACCCGGCAACCCCTCCAATAAAAGGATTTTTAAGAAGGTAATGCCCGTGGTACTCCCACGAGCATTACTGAAAATATCCCGGCCTTCGGGGTGGAAAGCTTTTTGGCAGGCCGCCAGGCCCTTATTTTTTGAGCGCGGCAGCGGCTGTCATCAGGTCGTTAGTGTAGGCGTTGGCCGACGGTTTGGTGATGCTATTGAACTTAAGGACAATATCCGAGGTGGTCTTGAACCTGGCTTCGTCGATAAAGCCAATTTTGTCCGCGCTGAGCCCGCTTGGCTGGACCAGTAGCGCGACCGCTTTAACCATCGCTAACAGGTGGTCGCGGCTGGTCGTCTTGGGGTCGGCCCATTTCATCACTGCGTCCACGGCCATGTTGGGGTCTTTGATAGCGTCCTGCCAGCCTTTCTGGGAAGCGGCCAGGAATTTGACCAGGGCATCCTTCTTGTTCTTGACGGTATCCTCTAGCCTGTCCCGCGTAGCGTTTGGTTACCTTTTCAACCCGGATAGCCGGTTCGACGCTGGACAGGTTTGAGTCTGCCGAGGCCGCCTGGACTGTATTTTCAGAATACAAATTTATCATCCCCAGTTATTTTGTATAAAAAGCCTGAACCCCCTAGCAACTTGAGGCGTGCTGTTGGTAATTTTGGCACAAAAGTCCGAGCTGCAAAAAAGGAAAATTGTGCGATAGCAAAATAAAAAACGGGTTTCGACCCGCAAAACTGCAAACCCTGAGACTTCGGCTCACCTTTGAAACTTTAAGTGTTTTCAGAGAATCTTAATAAAGAAGAAAAATTTCTGTATAGCCCTATTTTAAACATTTCATGAGGTTAGACAACGGTTAGAAAGCCTAAACTTTAACGGCACTTTCCGGGCAAAATAAACATAAAGTTTCTATTTTCTTGGGGAATTGTGTCCAATCTGCCCACAATTTCCGGGTAAAAGTTAGGGGGATTTAGACTAAGCCTGGCGGTGTTTTGTCATTCCGAACGAAGTGAGGAATCTCCGGTCCGCTGGACAATATAGTGGTTGAAGTTGGGAATGAAAGCAACCCTTCAAGGTGTGAAAATGTGAAACTCAGACTGTCACTGCCGCCCGGCCATAGCGCCGTTCGCGTAAATCCTCGGCTACCCCGGCGAACCGGTCTAGCTGCCAGGCCAGTTCAGGGTCCGTATTGATGGTTTCTTCAAAAATCTCCTGGCAGGTGGCATAGAGCAACAACCCGTCCACGATGCCGTTCAACTGCCATTCTTTTGAAGCCAGGAAGTCAAGAATCTGCCGGGCATATTGCTCGGCCAGTGGGTTATTGCCGGTCGCGTGGGCGCATGCCGCCAGCCCGCCCAGGGGGTCCAGGCTCTTGGCGTACTGGTTGAGGTTCACCCGCAGGTCGTAACCGGCCCGGTAGAAATCCAGGGCTTTATCCCAGGAGCCCAACCCGGCCCAGGCGTGACCCAGGAAGGTCAGGGCATAACCTTCGTATTCTTTGTTCCCCTGCTCTCGCGTAATCCGCAACGCCTCCTGGCCGTACTCCACCGCCAGGGCATCGTCACCCCGGAAGTGGACCAGCATGCTATAGGCGCAGAGGCATTCCGCTTCCATGCGGGTATTATTGAGGCGGCGGGCCAGCCCCAACCCCTGTTCGAGATATTGCACCGAGGCGGCGTATTCGCCCTGCAAAGCGAAGGTCTTTCCCAGGTTCAGTGAGGTAAGCGTTTGAATCTGGACGAAGTTTATCTTCCGGGCCAGGGCCAGCCCTTCCCGCAGGTATTTTATGGCCTCGTCATAACAGCATTGCTGGAAAAAGGCTTCCCCGATGTTGCTCAGGCTGGCGCTTTCCCACAGGCGGTTGCCAAGCTGACGATAAAGGACCAGCCCCTGCTCCGAATACTCGATACTGGCGGTGTAATCTTCTTCAACGTCCGAGAGAATCCCCAGTTGCCGCAGACAGTCGGCCTGCACCAGGACGAGCCCGGCCTCACGGGCCAGGCGTAAACCTCTTTCGAGATAGGCGCGGGCTTCGGCGTGTTTGCCCTGCCACAACAGGCCGCTACCCATCCGGGCCAGGGCGGAGCCTTCCAGGCCGCGCTGGTGGTTGGCGCGGGCCAGTTCGACCGCCTCGGCCCCGAACCGGCACAACTGCTCGAAACTGGAATGTTCCCGCAGGAAAGCCCCGATTTCAATCAAGACCCTCGCCAGGGCGTCCTCAACCGCCCGCCGGGTGAACCCACCCTTACTCGGCTCAGAAGCGGTTGCTTCAGCCGAGTCCCGGTCAAGGAAGGGGGTGTGTAAGGTCCGCAGCCGGGTTAACGCGGTTGTCAGGGTTTCCTCGCCCTCCCCGAAAAAGCCTTTGTACTGGTAGAAAAACGACATCCCCCGCACGCACCGCGAAATAAGTTCCAGGCGGCTGTTGTTAACCAGCCACTGCCAGGCATTGCGGACATTTTCCAGGTCGGCGCTGACTTCCTCTAATACATCGGGCTGGCCGTTTTCCAGGTCGCTTTCCCGCTTCTGAAGAAGCCCGGCGTAATAGCGGGCATAACGCAACCGGGCCCGGCTTTCCTCACGAATGGCCTTTGCCAGCTTCGCGCCGGAGTATTGTCGCAAGAGTTCGTGCATCTCATAGCGTCCCTGCGGGCTGACGCTCAAAAAGGATTTCGCTATAAGGCTATCCAGGAAAAAGGGTGACGCGCCGACGACCTCGCGGGCCGCTTCAATCCGAAAACCGCCCCGGAAGACCGATAGACCTTCGACCAGGCGCTGTTCGGCGCGGGAGAGCCGGGCCCAGAACCAGTCAATCACCGCTTCGAGCCGCTGGTGCCGTTCCGGCAATTTTGCATATAATCCTTCCCCTGTCCCGGCTTCGTTTTCGGGAAAAGCGGTAAAACCCGAATTTTGTTCCAGTTCTTTGACAATCTGGGGGAGCGAGAAAGAGCGCAGCCAGGTAGCAGCCAGTTCGAGGCCGAGCGGGATACCCTCGACCAGGCGGCAAAGTTTTAAGAGCCAGTAGCGGTCGAGTTCCGGCTGGTTGGTTTCGGCCAGAGGTTGCCGCACCTTCTGGATAAAAAGCCGCACCGCGCCATAAGAATCGAAATTCTCGACCTCAATCGAGGCTGGGAAAGGCAGACCCTCAAGCCAGAACCCGGCTTCCATCTGTAGCTTCAAAGGTTCGCGGGAGGTCACCAGCAGCCGTAACTGGGGCGCCTGGGCCAGTAGTTCGGTTAATATCCCGGCTCCTTCCAGGAGTTGCTCGAAATTGTCCAGGATGAGCAGGCAGCGCCGGTTTTGTAAGTGTTTGAACAACTGGTCCTGCATAGCCCGGCGGTCGCCCGCCAGGCGCAAGCGCAAAGCCTCGCCAATGGCCGGGACAATCTCGGAAGGGTTCACAATACCGACCAGGGGCACGAAAAAAACGCCGTCGCGGAATCGCTGCAACAATTCGGCCCCGGCCTGGATTGAAAGTCGCGTTTTCCCGATACCGCCCGGCCCGACCAGGGTCACCAGTCGCCCGGTTCCGCTGCCGTAAAAGGCGGTCAGTTCCTGTTTTATTTTTAGAAGATAGTCTTCCCGGCCCACAAATTCGGTCAGGGTCGCACCACTCCCGGCCCAAGGCAGGTTGTGGGGAATACCCTGGGCCAGTTTTTCGAGATGGGACTCCAGCCCGCTCTCGGCAAAATCGGGCCGGATTTGCCAGTTCCGGCGCATATTCCCGGCGTAACGTCGGTCTTCTTTTTCCCCCGGCTGACCGGGCGCATCGGAATAGTAAAGGACTTTCTCTTTTAGCAGGAAATCGAGCGCTTCCCGGATACGGATAGGCCGTCCACCGGTCAGGGTGTGCAACCAGTTTACAAATTCGGAGGGGGCTTCCCATTGCAGGCTGTGGCGCAGCCAGGCCTGGACCCCGCCAGGTGTAAGCATGGTCAGGGTAATTTTACGGACCAGGAAGGCGCCTTCCCGGAATAGTGATGGCAAAAGGGTGGTTTTAGCCTGGGAAAGAGCGTCTTCGGGCGAAAGTGGGGCCTCTTTGGCGGATGGATCCGGAATCCCGCAGACCAGTATTACCCGGTAAGGAGCCAATTCCTGGTGGTTGCCCAATAAAAGCTGTAAAAATTCTTGACTGGATAAATCGAGTTCGGACCAGTTCTCGATGGTTACCAGCAGGCCCGAATTGTTTCGGGCGGCCAGCCAACCGGCCAGGGCCGGTAGCAAAACTTTTCCGCCGGGACCACTGAGGGGAAAGTCTAAAAGGGGTGAGGGTTCAGATGGCTCCGCCGGGTTTTCCAGCAGGTAAGCGGCCTGGGACCGGGCCGGTAAACTTTGAAGGGCCTCGGTGAGCGCTCCCAGGTAGCGATTTTTAAGGGCGGTATTCCCCCGGATAGCCAGTGCTCCGTAGCCCTGTAACTGGCCGACCTGGCGAATTTCAGTCATGAAGCGGCTGTGTCCGGCCCCGGCGGGTCCGGTGAGTAGCACCAGACCGCGCTGGTTGTGTTTGCCCGGCTCGGCCAGTTCGGCCAGGAGGGTATTAAAGTCCTGCAAAGCCTGGTCCCGTTCCAGCAGGCGCGAAGGGCTTTCAATTCCAAAAGGATGGGCGGTTGCAGGGTCGAAAACGTCATCCTCGATGATTACCCGGCCTCGCCCGGCTCGTTTGGCCTGGTAACTGCGCTGGTCGGCTTTCTCGAAAAGGGCTTTGACAGTGTTGGCATCTTCGGGGAAAGTTGCCAGGCCGCCACTCAGCGAGACGGTAACAGGCGGTTCGCCTTCAATCGGGGTCGCGGTGACAATCTTTGCCAGGCGGTCGCCCAGGGCGGCGGCCTGACCCCGGTCGGTGTTGGGAAGCAGCAGGGCAAATTCATCCCCGCCAAAGCGGAAAAGCAAATCCGTAGACCGTATTATCGACTCTATCCGCCGGACGAAATTTATTAAGACCTGGTCGCCCCGGCTGTGCCCAAATGCATCATTTATACTCTTGAAATGGTCCAGGTCGAAGACAAGTAGGGAAAAAGAGGAGTGGTTGAGCCGCGCCTGTATCGCCTCGTGTTCGAGGGTTGAGTACAGGGCTGACCGCGATAAAGCACCGGTTAACTCATCGTGTAAAGCGGGTTTCATTTTAATTGACTTATTTTGCGTTATTATAAGGCTCCATCCTGACGATCTGTCTAAGCAAGAGCCATTATAGACCTCGTATATTACTTAATATATAGGAAATTATTGCCACCAGAAGATAAAACCCCTCGCTATTTTTTCAAAATAATTGTTGACAATATTTACTAGATATATTAAGATTATTTTGACCAAATTACTTAAATAATCTTTAGAATTTTGTGGTTAAAGCAGGTTCCTATGCTGAAATTTCCCGGCCCCTCCCGGCCCAAAGACCAACACAGCATCCTGGCGGTTTTCGCCCACCCGGACGACGAAACGTTCCTGGTCGGCGGCACGCTCGCTCATTACGCCCGGCAGGGTGTGCGGGTTGAGCTGTTGTGTCTTACGCGGGGAGAAAAAGGTAGCCCGGAAAAGCTGGGAGATAGCGGAGAGCGAAAACTGGCCCGGATCCGTCAGGCCGAGCTCGAAAAGTGCTGCCGGGTGCTGGGCGTCCGTCTCTTGCCGGGGCAGACCTTCCCCGATGGGCAGTTGAGCGAAACCAACGTAGCCGTGTTGTCTCAGCCGATTGAAAAGGCCCTCCGCGAGCGCCACCCCGACCTCGTCCTGACCTTTGGGGCCGACGCCCTGACCGGCCATCCCGACCATCTTGCCATTCATCACGCCACTACCAGGGCTTTTCACCGGACTTCCCGCCCCGGCAGTGCCCTGTTTTACGCCAGCCTGGCCGCCCATAATGTTGACCAGTTGAGTAATAAAATGGAAGGCGACCTCGATGGTCTGCCTCTGTGCCTGGCCGGAAGGCGGACCGAGGAAGCCTTCGCCGCCCTCGATATTCGCCAGACCAACCATCTCAAATGGCAGGCCCTGGCTTGCCACCGGACCCAATCCGCCAGTTTCGACGGTCTGAGCCAGGATGACCTCGACCTGCTCGGCCAGGAAGAATATTTCTGGCTGGCCGCTATCGCCGGGATTGATTTAGCCGCCACCTGCTTCCCGGCCCGGCTTCATGCCGACCTTTTCGAAGGGCTGACTCACTACAAAGAAACCTACAAAGAAACCTACAAAGAAACTTACAAAGAAACTTACAAAGAAGCGGCCTTCGAAAAAGCCTCCTAGCCCTGGGGATTATTCCACTTTAGCGTTCGTTACCCGCCCGCAGCCACTCGATGTAATCTGAAACACCGGCCTCAATATCGAATTGGGGCCGGTAGCCGGTTTCTTCCTGCACCCTTGCAATATCAAAATACCACGGTTCCGGCGCAAGACCCGGCATGTGCCCTTCCGGCAAATTTACCTCAAAGCCCGGAATGATTTTCTGTACAGCCGTTACGATGTCCCGGTTTGTGGTCGGACGGCCACTGGAAACATTGTAGACATGGTGGTTTAGTTTTTCCGCTGTTTGCAAAAGGGCAATACCCCTGGCGGCATCTTTGATGTAACATTGGTCGCCACTGTCGGCGGCGTAGACCGAGCCAAACCGGATGCTGCCGAGGTCGGGGTCTTTACCTTTGACAGCGGCGTGGACCAATCGACCTACCAGGCTGCTCCGGGCCGGGTTGTAATTGGGGCCGTACATTGCCGCCAGCCGGATTTCTATACATTCGACCTGGGCGTACAGACCGAGATAACTTGCCACGATTTCGCCGCATTTCTTCGCGGCCTCCATCGGGAAGGCCGCCGTCAGGGGGAGCGGTTGGTCGTCGCGCCAGGGCAGTGTGGTGACACCGTTATAGATGACCGGCGCCCCCGCAATTGAAACCCGCCTGACCTGCCAGTCGTGGGCGGCCTGGACAACCGTCGCGATACTATGGATGGTGTTCTCAAGGTCTTTTGCCAGTTCGAGTGCGCTCGACCCTCGCCCGGCCTGCATGCTCCCGGTGGTCAGATGGACAATTCCGCTAATAGGGTATTTTTTGCCAAGCCCGGTTAAGGCCAGGTAATCGGTCACGTCCACTGGCTCGATGAAGACCTGCCGGTCGAGGTAATCGGCCAGGAAGGCCGGGATGTAATCGTTGTTGTGGCGGGTCAGGACACAGCTTTCGCCCAGGTCGAGTAACGCCTGGGCGGTGTTAGCCCCGACAAATCCCAGTCCGCCGGTAATCAGAATCATAAAGTCTCTCCTTCCTGCCGCTAAAAATGTTCCAGGTTGGTGATAGCCTTATCCAGGATGGTGCGGGCGGCCTGTTCTTCTTCGGCGCTGATACCCTGGAGCATCCGGGCTCGCACTTCTACAATAGGGTCCGGTAGGCTCTCCCAGAGCCTGCGACCCGCCTGGGTTAAGCGGATTTCTTTGACCCGGTGGTCGCCCTGGTGCGACTGCCGGTCAATCCAGCCTTTTTGCTCAAGGACATTCAGGGCGGCGGTGAGGGTGGCCGACTTTACCTGCATCACGTCGAGCAGTTCTTTCTGGGTCAGATTGGGGGTGTGGTAGATATAGTTGAGCATGTACCACTGACTGCGGGCTACCCCGTAAGGCCGCAGCACCTCGTTAAAAGCTTGCCCCATCAGGCCGTAAAGCCGTTTGACGGCGTGGCCGAGGTGGTTGTTATAGGTTGATTCGCTAATTATTGGCCTCCTTTCGTTGATTTCCAGGAGAAAGATTTCTTTCAGTTACCCATATGACGGCGGTTAAGAAAGTTGCACCGGGTTAGAAGGGTCGGCTGCTCCAGGATCAAGCAAATAATTGCTAGATAGCTAGCAATCCATTTTAGCTAGTTACCTAGTTAATTGTCAAGGATTTAATCCGGCAAAAAACTTTTAATCCAAATCTCACCGGAAAAATAGAACATATTCATTTCTTTTACGTATATTAAGTTGCAATTTGGCCGTAATTGAGCTAAGCTAGTGTCCGGTTGTCACGTCTAAAAACCAGGAAACAGTTGGATTAGCGGCATAAAATGTGCTTCATCAAAAGCGAAACAATATTGGCCCCTGGCCGTTAATAGATAAAGAAACGAACCGGACTTCCGGCCCGAAACCCGGCTAACGTCCGAATAAAGGAGGCAACTTTAATGGCGAACGGTAAAGCGCAAAAAACGCTTAAGAAAGTAGTCGAAGGCGAACAATTGGCGGCGAACGCCCTCGCGGTCGCGATTGGCAAAGTAAAAGAAACCGATGTCAAATCTCTTCTAAGCCAGTTGCGCGAGAGTCACGAAGCCAATCTGGAAGAAGCCGGGGGCAAATTGACCTCGGTTGGCGGGAAATTCCCGGTGCCGGGCCTGCGCGACCAACTGAAAAAGGGCTGGGAAGCGGTGGCTTCCACCAAGAATTCGACGGACGCCCTCAAGTTGTTGCAGAAGAAAGAACGCCAGTCGCTGGTTGACTACAAAGACCTATTGAAGAAAGCCGCCGACGAAGACACCATGTCGCTGATTTTGCGAAACATGGCTGCCACCACCGAAAATATTGTCAAACTGAGCGAGACTCTCGGCCAGTTGCAGGGCAAGAAAAAAGGCTTCCGCCTCCTGGGGTTGCCGCCGTCACTGTGGGTTCTTGGTATCGCAGGTGGCGCAGGTTACTACCTGTATAAAAAGTCCCAGACCCCGCCTGAAAGCTCGACTACCCCAGCTTCGGATGCGGGCAATACTACCAACTAACCCGGCATAAAACGTCTGAAAGCGGCAGCGGGCGGGTAGCGGTAGACAGCTAACTCGCCCGTTGCTGTATAATTCGTAATTAAATTGATGTTTCAAAGGAGTAACTCTTATCGAACCGATTGACCTGGCTCGTGCCATTGTAGATGTAGCGGATGAGAAAAAAGCGGAAAATATCGTACTGCTGGACATTCGCAAGGTTTCCGTACTGGCCGATTATTTTGTAATTTGTAGCGGTAATAGCGAACGACAGGTTAAAGCTATCGCCCGTGATATTGAAGAAGAACTGGATAAACAGGAGATAAGCCCGCGCAGCCGCGAGGGAATTGACCAGGGTCGCTGGGTCTTACTCGATTATGGAGACGTGATTGTCCACATATTCACGGTCGCCGAACGAGAGTATTATAGCCTGGATAAACTGTGGGCAGGAGCCCAGACTTTGCTGGTGGTCCAGTAAAAAAATATTAATTCGCGGAACAATTCTTGCTTAAAAAGTGTTTATATTGTATAAGGTCTCTAGTCTTTTTTAACTTACAGTAGCTAAATTCCTCCCGACAACGAGGGCTACTATCAACCAGGGTAAAAGGATACTATGCAAAACCAGGCAAACAATTCTAACAGCAGTCTTATTATTGGGGTCTTAATCGGCAGTGTTGCCGGGGTGGCCCTAGGCGCCGCTATCTCCAGTCTGGCTAACCGCTTTGCCGGGAAAGCCTGGAGTAATATAACTCACCGTGGGGAACTGCATGAAGTAGACCCGCGCTGGATGTTGCAATAAGAGCTGTATCGGCCTTTTGAGGCAGACCAGGGCGGATTAGGGCCGTCCCCAGACCGGATTCACACCAAGTCACCCGTTCGGATTACGCAATGAAGCGCCGGGTGTTGTTATATTTTGTGTCTTTTTAGGGAAAATAAAACCGCCTTAGAGGGCGGTTTTTTGGTGCTTCTTAATTTCAAAGGCCTAGAGGGAAGAAAAAAGTTCGGCCCGGTGCAGGCTAAAAAGGTCTGCCACCAGCTTTTCGGCGGTCCGGTCGTCCAGGTCCCAGGGATGGAAAATTACCCGGTAAACGATGGGTGCTACCACGTGGTCCATCACCTGCTCCGCCGTGAAGCCCTCCGAATTACCCTGGCCGAGCAAAACCTCCACCTCGCCCCGGCGGTTCCGCAGACAGTCCGAGTCGGTCTCCCCGGCCACGGACGCTCCTCCTCGCAACAGGGCCGCGTTTACGGGTTTGCGATAGTGGGCGACCAACTCATTGGCCCAACCGGTCAAATCTTTCCGCAAATCCCCGGTATTGGGTAGAGTACGGGTGGGGTCGAGCCGGTAGGTAGCAATATCGTTTATGAGGGTGGGCAAATCTTCCCAGCGCCGGTAGATGCTGGTCGGGTTGACCCCGGCCCGTTCCGCTACCATCGGGATGGTAATTCGCTCCCGGCCCACCTCTTTTATCAATTCCTCGACGGCAGCCCGGATAGACGCCATTACGTGCGCGCTGCGGCCCCCGGTTCTTTTATTTTTTACACTTAATGTTTCCATAATTTGATTATACCACAACAAACCTGTAAAAAGCCTATTTTTTAAGCATTAATACCTAATTAAAGCAAAATCATTTGCATTAACGATAAAGTAGTGCTACAATTCAAACCATAAAAGCAAAGAGATTTGCATTAAGAAACAATCATTATAAAAATGCGGGAGATAATATGTTGTCCACTAACCCAAATAATACCACCATTATTGAAAAAATGCCGGGTGAGAAGAGTCGCCGGGCGGGCTGGGCTTTACCCCCGATGGCCTCGTTTATCGGGGCAGCGTTGGCCCTGGTTGGTATCACCTTCGCCTCAGGCGCACCCAGTCCTTTGTTTGTGGTTTACCAGCAAGAATGGCATTTTCCGGCCTGGATTTTAACCGTCGCTTTTGCCATCTACGCTATAACTTTGATTACCACTTTGCTTTTTGCCGGTTCTTTCTCGGATTATCTCGGACGCCGGCCCATTTTAATCGGCGCTCTCCTGACCGAGATTGTCTCGATGCTGCTGTTTGTCTTCGCCAGTGACATTAGCTGGATTATCCTTGCCAGGGCCGTCCAGGGTATCGCGACCGGGGCCGCCACCAGCACCTTTACCGCCGCAATTGTCGAGTTGGCCCCGGAGCGGCATAAGAAATTTGGGGCGCTTATCGGGAGTACCGCGCCTATCGGCGGCCTGGCCCTGGGCGCTATCGTGACCGGGATGGCGATCCAGTTCTCGCAAGCGCCGAGCCTTTTAATCTTCGGGTTTTTGGCGGCCATGTTTGTCCTTTCGATAGCCGTCCTGGTCTTCTCAATCGAAACGGTCGAGCGGCGTCCGGGCGCGCTGGCCTCGCTCAAACCTCGTTTATCCGTCCCGGTCCAGGCCCGGCGCGAGTTTATCGGCAGTAGTTTTGTACTGACGGCGACCTGGATGCTGGCAGGGCTGTTCTTTGGCCTGGGGCCTTCTATCCTGCGTGGCATCTTCCATATCGAAGACGGCCTGATCAACGGCTTTCTGGTGGCCGTCCCGCCAACCGCCGGGACTGTTACCAGTCTTCTTTCGAGCCGGCTAACGCCGCGCCGGGCTATCCTGCTGGGAACAGTTGTGGCCCTGGTAGGTGCGGCCATTACGACCGTTTCCGTCCTGGTGGGTTGGTTCCCGTTGCTGGTGCTTGGGGCCATAGGTAGCGGGGCCGGGTTTGGCGCTTCCTTCTCAGGGATTTTACGGACGCTTGGCCCGCTGGCAGTCCCTTCGCGCCGGGCCGAACTTTTCGCCGGGATATACCTGGTCAACTACCTGGCTTTAGGGGCCCCGGCCCTCGCCGCGGGTATCCTGATTGGCTTCTTTGGTCTGCTGGCAACTGTGACCGGCTACGGCATCCTGGTTGTCCTGGCGGCAGCGGTTAGCCTGGGGGTCCAACTCCGCCTGGCGCGCTCCTGAAACGCCGGGTATAAAAAAGATATTTACGAACTGCAACGCCGCAATTCGTAAATACCTGAACCACTCAAAGTTATAAGTTACCCCTCTGTTTTCCCTCTTTCACCAAAGATACCTGTCATTCCAAGCCAAGTTAAGTAATTTCGATTCTCAGCCCAATTGACCGCTATTTTGTCCAACGCCCCGGATTCCTCGCTGCCACTCGGAATGACAAGTCCTTAACCTTATCCTGGTATCAGGCGGTCCAGACCCAGTTCTGGATTTCGGGCATGTCTTCCAGGTGTTCGCGGACATAAGCCTGGTGTTTATCCAGCATGTCCTGGCATTCCAGGATGAGTTCGGGGGCGCGGTCGTGGAATTTCCGGGCCCGGTGCAACGCCTCCATTGCCAGGTGATAACGGCTCATTTCGTTCAAGACCACCATGTCGAAAGGCGTGGTCGTGGTGCCCTGCTCGTTAAAGCCGCGCACGTGGAACCGCCCGGCGTTCGGCTGGCCGTGAATCAACTGGTGGATGGCCCGCTGGTAGCCGTGGAAGGCAAAGACTACCGGCTTATCCTCGGTAAACAGTTCAACGAAACGGTCCTGGGGCATGCCGTGGGGGTGGACCTCTGCCGGGAAAAGGGTCATCAGGTCCACCACGTTTACCACTCGGACTTTCATTTCAGGGATTTTGTGACGCAACCATTCGGCGGCGGCGATAATCTCCATGGTCGGGGTATCGCCCGCGCAACCCAGCACTACGTCCGGTTCGCCGTCCTGGTCGTTGCTGGCCCACTGCCAGATGGACGCGCCCTGGCGGCAGTGTTCGACCGCCGTTTCCATGTCGAGCCATTGTAACTGGGGTTGTTTGTCAATTACTATCAGGTTGACATAATTCTTGGAACGGAAGCAGTGATCGGCCATCGAAAGGAGACAGTTGGCGTCCGGCGGCAGGTAAATCCGGGCGACCGTCCCCTTCTTCGAGATTACCGTGTCAATCAGGCCCGGCCCCTGGTGGCTAAAGCCGTTATGGTCGTTGCGCCAGCAGGTCGAGGTCAGCAAAATGTTCAGGGAAGCGACATCGGCCCGCCAGGGTAATTTGGTGCTTTCCTCCAGCCACTTGGTATGCTGGACCGTCATTGAGGCCGAAACCATCGCGAAAGCTTCATAAGTAGCAAACAATCCGTGCCGTCCGGTTAAAAGATAGCCTTCCAGCCAGCCCTGGCAGTTATGCTCACTTAAAACCTCCATCACCCGGCCATCCGGCGAAATATGGTCGTCGCTCCCGATGATTGGCCCCATAAAGGCCCGGTTTTCTACCTCAAAGATGTTATCGAGCCGGTTCGAGTTAGCCTCGTCGGGACTGAAAAGCCGGAAGTTGGCCTCGGCCTTGTTCAGCTTGTAAATGTCGCGCATCATCTTGCCAAGCTGCCGGGTTGACTCCTGGCGGTCAGTGGCCGGTTTTTCGACTGCCATGGCGTAATCGCGGAAACTCGGCAAATTCAGGTTTACCAGCACCTTACCCCCGTTAGCGTTGGGGTTGGCCCCCATCCGTAAATTGCCCTTCGGGGCTAGTCCGGCCAGTTCGGCGCTAAAGCGGCCATTTTCGTCAAAGAGTTCTTCTGGGCGGTAGCTGTGCATCCAGTCTTCCAGCATCTTTAGCTGGTCCGGTTTTTTCTTGACATCAGGCAACGGCACCTGGTGGGCCCGGAAAGTTCCCTCGATTTGTTGACCGTACAACTCTTTAGGGCCGGTCCAGCCCTTGGGCGAACGCATCACGATAGCAGGCCAGCGGGGGATTACCGAAAAGCCTCTGGTACGGGCGTCCTGCTGGATTTGCCGGATACGGGTGTAACACCGGTCGAGGGTCGCGGCGAAATCGCGGTGCATCTGGTGGGGGTCACTCCCCTCGACAAAATAGACCTCGTAGCCGTGCCCTTCCAGCAAGGCCCGGACCGACTCGTCCGGGCTGCGTCCCAGGACGGTGGCGCTGGCGATTTTGTAGCCGTTTAAATGCAGAATTGGCAGGACCGCGCCGTCGTGGACGGGGTTGAGATAATGAATCCCCTTCCAGGAGCCTTCCAGCGGCCCGGTTTCGGCTTCCCCGTCGCCGACCACCGCCGCCACGATTAAATCGGGATTATCAAAGGCCGCTCCGAAAGCGTGGGTGAGGACATAACCGAGTTCGCCCCCTTCGTGGATAGAGCCCGGCGTGGGCACGCTGACGTGGCTGGGGATGCCGCCCGGTGTCGAGAACTGCCGGAAAAGCTTGCTCAGCCCCTTTACGTCTTCGGTGATTTCGGGATAAATTTCGCTGTATGTGCCTTCGAGATAGACGTTAGCGACCAGGGCGGGACCACCGTGGCCTGGTCCGGCCAGGTAGATAACATTTGCCCCGGTATCCTGGATAAGCCGGTTGAGGTGGACATAAATCAGGCTCAGGCCGGGCGAGGTGCCCCAGTGGCCGAGCAGACGCGGTTTGATGTGTTCCGCTTTGAGGGGTTCGCGCAGCAGGGGGTTAGCCTGTAAGTAAATCTGTCCGACTGTCAGGTAGTTTGCCGCTCGCCAGTAAGCGTCCATCAGGTTCAGCCGCGCTTGATCGAGTGTCATTGTCCTTTTCTCCTTTAGTCTTAATTAAAATACGAGGTTCACGCAGCCCGGTTATTTAGCAAAGCGAGGGTTTGCCGGGCCACTACCACGTCTTCCCTGGTATGAATAATGAGGACCGGCGTTTTGGATGTTTCGGAGTGTATGGGGCCTTCCTGTTGTAAATTCAAATTTTTAGTAGCATCCACCACGATACCCAGGATGGCAAGCTGGCGAGCTACTTCGGCGCGCAATTCCGGGGAATGTTCGCCAATACCGCCCGCGAAAATCAGGCCGTCCACCCGGCCCAGGGCTACAGCCATGGCGGCGATACCCTGGCTGACCCGGTTGGTAAACATTTCAAAAGCCAGCGCGGCCAATTCGTCGCCACTGGCTCGCCCGGCTACAATCTGGCGAAAATCGTTGCTGCCGCCGATAGCTTTCAAACCCGACTCGTAGTTAAGGGCGCGGTCCAATTCGCTGACGCTCAGCAAGCCCTGGTTTAGCAGATAGAGGACCGCGCCGGGGTCAATCGAGCCGGAGCGGGTGCCCATCATCAGCCCTTCCAGGGGGGTCAGGCCCATGGTGGTTGCGACCGAACGGCCTCTGTCAATCGCCGCCAGGGAACACCCGCTTCCCAGGTGGCAGGTGACCAGTTTCAGCTCATCCAGCGGTTTTCCCAGCATAGCGGCAGCCTGCTCGCTGCAATAGGTGTAGCTCAGCCCGTGAAAACCGTAGCGCCGGACGCCCCATTCTTCGTACCAGTGGCGCGGCACCGGGTAAAGATAGGCCGCCGGGGCCAGGGTGCTATGAAAAGCTGTATCGAAAGCAGCCACCTGGGTCACGCCCGGCAAGAGTTTTTCGGTGGCCTCGATAACTTTCAGGGCCGCCCCGTTGTGGAGAGGGGCCAGGCGGGCTACGTCCCGGATTTCTGCTTTGACCGTTTCGTCAATAAGGGCCGGGCCGTTGAAGCGGTTGCCACCGTGGACGACCCGGTGACCCACCGCCGCTACATCTTTTATCACGATTTTAGCCAGCAAATGTTGCAGGGCGCCCTGGTGGTCGCTGATACCGGACTCGTCCCCGCCGGTCCCCCAGGTGATGCCTTCTTCGAGGGTCTGGGAAAGCGAGGGGAGTTCGAAAAGGCCCATTTTAAGGCTACTTGACCCGGCGTTTAAGACCAGGAGTTTCCCCGCATCTTTTGTTATGGTCACTTACCCACCTTTTTAGATTTTAGATATGTGTCTGGTTAGCGGTTATCCGGCAGTTTGAAAAGTGGTGTGGCGTGGCTGGTTTGGCTTATCAGGAATTTGCCAGAGGGTTGGTACGATGTGCGTGAAGTCGAGTTAAATATAGCTGGCAGGACCTTAACTTCCTGCCTGCCCATTCTACGCTATTAATAAAAATGTGGTTAGCCTATTCCGGTTAAATTTTTGTTAATTATAGAGAGATTAGCCGGTTTGGGTTTTTATCCCTGGTCCGCGGTATCCGAAAGCATGAGGTGGCGGGTAACCTTTTTAAGCCTTTCGGGGTAATTTTGCAAACCCTGGCCCAAAATGTCGGTCCGGCCTGTTTCCCTGGCGGGGAGGTTTCCATTTGGTGGAGTGAGCGATTTTTCCGGTTCCTGGGGAAGGGGAATACTTGCCAGGTTTTCGGTCTGGCCTTTCTGGTGGAAAGTCTTGTTAATTCCCTGTAGAAAATCCTGGAAGGTTTGTAACTGGGTTTCTTCGGTTTCGCCGGTCTCCTGGGGTTGGGGCAGGTCCGGTTCGCCGGACGTCAGCAAGCCCCGGCCATGTTTGGCGAAAAAGCGAGTATTTCCGGCCAGGGTTTTGAGCGTTTCCATCAGACCGGTCGGTAGCCCCAGTTGGAGGGAAACCGTCAGGGCTTCCAGGGCCGGTTGTTCCAGGTCCAGCCTGGCCGCGAAAAGGCCCCACCAGAAATAGGCCCACGGCTCTTGTGGTTTAAGTTCGGCGGCTTTATCCAGCCGCTCAAGACTTTCTTGTAATTTGTCACTGAGCCCGTCGAGAATACCGGCGGCAATCTGGCCCTGGTAAGAAGCGGGCTGCTTTTTGGTGATTGCGTTTAATTCCTGTAAAACCTCGGCGCGGCTCCCCTCGGACTCCAGTTCAAGTTTTAGCCAGCAATAAAGCAGGCTGCTCTGGATATTGCCCGGTTCAATCTGATGGTAGTGCTGGAGGTCGGCCAGGGCCATTTCCGGCTGGTTCGCCCAGAGATAGGCATACCCGCGCTGTTCGTAGACCCACTGGCTCGATGGTTCCAGCCGTAAAGTCCGGCTGTAATCGGTGATGGCGCGTGCGTAATTCTTCCGCTTGGCATGTATCCTGGCCCGTCCGCCGAGGGCAAAAGCGTTGTTCGGGTCGAGTTCCAGGGCCTGCTCGAAGTCGTCAAAGGCTTTATCCAGTTCGTTAAGCTGCTGGTAGACCGTTCCGCGCCGGGCGTAAGCGCTGGCCTCGACCGGGTCGAGGTCAATCGAGCGGTTGAAGTCTTCGAGGGCTTCGTAATACTGTTTAAGCTGGCGGCAGGCTTCCCCGCGCAGGTTGTACCCGGCGGCTTCGTAGGGTTCCAGTTCGATAACCCGGTCGAAATCTTCCAGGGCCAGGGCGTATTTGCGCGTTTCAAGATAAAGCTCGCCCCTGGCCCGGTAGCTTTCCAGGTTTTGAGGTTCCAGTTCGATGACCCTGGTATAATCCAGGATGGCGGCCACCCTGTTACCCAGGAGCCGGTAAAGATTAGCCCGGTTCAGGTAGACTCTCCACTGGTCGGGGTTGCGTTTAAGGGCCTCGGTGTAGTCTTCCAGGGCGGCCTGGTGGTTGCCCAACTGGGTCAAAATTTCGGCCCGTTCCAGGTAGACCGGCGCGGCTTCCGGCTCGAGATTTATAACCAGGTTAAAGTCGGAGAGGGCCTCGTCGTACCTCTGAAGCTGGAACCAGGCTTTCCCCCGGTTGCGGTAAGCCCAGGCCGCCGCCGGGTTTTGCTGCAAGACCTGCTCGTAGTCCCGGATGGCCTCCTCGTATTTTTCCATTTTACGGTAGGCTTCGGCGCGGTTGGCATAAATCGAGTAGAACCTGGGGTCGAGTTCCAGGGCCCGGTTGTAGTCTTCAATTGCCTGGGCATAGTCCTGCAACGATTGGTAGACCCGGCCCCGCCGCTCGTACAGCCAGGGGTCTTCCGAACCGAGCCGGAGAGCCTCGCTGAAGTCAATCAGGGCCTGGTCGGGCCTTTCCAGGAGGCGGTTAATCTCGCCGCGCCGTCCGAGGGTCCAGCCGTTGTTGGGGGTATCTTCCAGCGAACGGGTAAAATCTTCCAGGGCCTGCTCGTGACGGTGCAACTGAAAATAAGCCTCGCCCCGCCCGGCGTAGGCGTGTCCCAGGCTGGTCCCTTCCTCGATAACCCTGGTGTAATCGACCACGGCGCGCTGGAAATCGCCCCGGCTGCGCAAAAGGTCGGCCCTTTCGAGGAAAGAAGCCAGGCGGCGTGGGTCAAGCTGGATGGCGCGCTCGTAGTCCTGGAGGGCCTGCTCGTACATCTCCAACTGGCTGTGAGCTTTGGCCCGGCGGGCGTAGGCCCAGGCCGATTCGGGGTCGAGTTCAATCGCCCGGTTATAATCCTCGATGGTCAGCTTGTAGCCTTCGAGCTGGCGCAAGGTCGCGTTCCGCAGGACGTAAGTCCAGGCGTTATCGGGGTGCTGCTCAATCACGTGGTCGTAATCGTTCAAGGCCAGTTGAAATTCGCCCATCGCCCGGTAGACATCGCCTCGCTGGATATAGCCCCAGGTCGAGTTGGGGTCAAGCTCGATTACTTTGGAATAGTCCGCGATAGCTTGCGGGTGGTTGCGCAGGTTACGGTGCGCCTCGGCCCGGCTGGCATACGCCCACCCCAGGTTGGGGTCCAGGGCGATAGCCTGGTTAAGAACGGCGATAGCTTCGTCAAAGTTCTTCCCCAGCCGTTTGACCTCGCCAAGCTGGCTGTAGGCCCAGGCGTCGTCGGGCTTGACTCTTATCGCTTCCTCGAAGTTGGCGGCGGCCTGGGCATAATCACCCAGCTTCAGGTAGGCTTTGCCTCGCTGGATAATCACCTCAACCTGTTCCGGCGTTAAAGCCAGCGATTCGTCAAAATCCGCGATAGCCTTCTGGTATTCCTTGAGGTTGTAATGGGTCTGGCCTCGCGCGGAGAAGCCCCAGGGGGTCGCTTCCGCGTCCAGGTAGTGGTCAAAGTCTTCGAGGGCCAGCCGGTATTCCCCGCGCAGCCGGTAGGCTTCCCCCCTGGTGTAGAAGGCGGTCGGGTAATCGGGCAAAAGTTCAATTACCCGGTCGAGGTTGGCGGTGGCTTTCCAGTAATCTTTGTGGGCCAGGTAAATGCTGCCCCGGCTAAAGTAAGCCTGCCCCAGGTCGTAATCGAGTTCGATGGCCTGGTCCAGGTCCGAGATAGCTTTTGGATAGTCCCCTAACAGGCGATAAGCTTCGCCGCGTTCGGCAAAAGCCCAGGCCGAGTCGGGCTGTAATTTTAGAATTTCATCGAGGTCGGTAATAGCTTTAGCGTATTCCTGGATGGCGAAATAGGCGTAAACCCGGTTGGTATAGCCATAGGTGGAGGTGGGTTCGAGTTCGATAAGCTGGCTAAAACTGGCAATCGCTTCGAGATAGCGTTGTTCCCGGAGGAAGGTTTCGCCCCGTTCCCGCTGCAAACGCGCCAGGCTTTCGGTGGAAGGGGGCCGCAGGTTGGAGGTGCCGCGTTCCCGGATTTCGCCGTTAGGCTTAAAAGTGTAGCCGTCCTTCTCGGTTTCCTGGACAGGTGCGGGTTGCTCCTGGGCAAGGCTGTTGCCCAGCCAGGCGGGTACAGGCAGGTCATTCCAGGCAGGGTCAAAAAAAGCCCCTGAAGTATTCGAAACTGCGGGATTCGTTTCCCTGGAAGGTATATCCTGATTTTCGGAAGAATTATTCAATTTGCCGCGATATTAACCCCCGCCTGGTGGGTACCCCTGAATAGCCAGATAAAAAGTGGTAGTGTCTTCGTTAAAAACTAATTTACCACATGATTGGCCCAAAGCCAATAAGATGATAGTCCCGCCCCTGGCTTCATAGTGTACCATCCCCTTAATTATTTAGGAATCACATTATCCCGGCAGGTAAACAAGTTGGCAGAGGTTTTAAGCTAAACGTAGTCGGGCCGTCACAATCCGGTAACACTATCGTAAATTGTGACAGTTATTATATGGATATACCAAATTGAGGTTACGGGTTGCCCTGGTGAGTGGTTAACACAAGCCAGGGCGGAATTATCTAAATTTTTTTCTATTTTCCAGACTTAAAATCCCGGTGCGGCACTCGTAGTGCAGTATGCGCCGGGATTTTTAATTTTTATAAACTAATTCGAAATTATTATGCAAAGCCCGGTTATGATGGTATTGCCCTTATTCATCTAAATTTTGCCTAAGAAATTTCTTTAATTAGTATTAATTCTGTATCTTTGGTTCCAAAAAGATTTTATAACCAAAGAAATCCACAGTTTTAAATTGACAATTTATAGAATTAGGATAAAACACCCGCCTTAACCCCTTGAAATAATTGTATTTTATTGCTAATATTATTAGTAAGTTTCGCACAGTGTTACTTGAGAAGTTTAAGGAGGTTAAGTTGGTTAAAGCTAAGGATGTACCGACAATGATGCAGGCATTAACGGTATTGCGACCCCTTTTCCTATTTTATTAGATACTTTCGAAATTGCAACCCAAGAAGCTAAGAAAACAATCAAAAACACTGGCGTAGATTTTGAATTAGGTCTACATGCTAGTTTAACCAGAAGTTTTGTCTTAAAACACCTTGAAGTAATGAATTTACGCAATGGTGTAACTTGGAAGGTAAAGGGTTTGAATAATAATGGTATTCAGATCAATTTGACTGAATGGCTTATTCGTGCCCGCAAAGCTCAACTGGGTGTTCAACCTGTTCCTAGGACAAAACAACTTATAAAATTCTACCACCAATTAAGTCTTGGGCAGAAAACTTTAGGTGGGGAATTCGATATTATAAACAACGTTCTATTACTTTGGGACTGTACCAAAGATGGAGATTTAACAAGATTATGGGTTGTATATCCATTATCTGTTTCCGTTTATAAGTGGCGTTATGACATTATGGCTACTGCTGCAAATAAGGCTGCAAAATCATCTCAACCATTTGTAGGAGGTTTTAGCAATACTCAGCATAACACCGGAGAGTTTTCATTGACTATTCAAACTCAATTCACAAAAGAATTTACCCTTGAAGAATTGGGCGATTTAGACTTAGAGTATGTTGGTGAAAATGGAGAGTTCGATTACGATGATACTGAAGAAGAAAATACTTCAGAAGAAAGTAATAATATTGGATAAATATGATTAACCCCAGTCGGATAAAACAGGCCAGGGTTTTAGGACGTCTTACTCAAGCACAACTTGCTGAATCAGTAGGTTTGCAACAGTCTATGATTGCTCATATTGAAGGTGGAAGATATGAGCCATCGGAGGAAACCCTTCACGCAATAGCCAAAGTTCTTAATTTCCCTGTTTCTTTCTTTCATAGGTTAGGACCACCAAATTTTCCAAGTGGATCTTTACTTTTTAGAGCACACGCAACACAAGCTGCGGCTGATAAGGATCACGCATATGAGTTTGGGCGCCTTGAGTATGAAAGTGTTTTATTGCTTGCGAAAAAAGTACGTGTAAAACCAGCATATAAATTACCCCAGTTAACTGGAGAATATCTAGAAGGAGAAGTTTCGGTTAGAGAAGCTGCTGAACAAACAAGGAGCGCACTTGGTTTGTCATTAGATCAACCAATTAGAAGTCTTGTCCGCCTTATTGAACAAAGTGGTGTTGTAATTCTTGCCTTACCTACTGGTTCTAGTAAATGCGATGCTTTTTCTCAATGGGCAAGCATTGATGAAAATAAAAATACCTCAAGTACAAAAAGGGCTTTTATTGCCTTAGCTAGTGAAGTTCCAGGAGACCGATTAAGATTTACTCTTGCTCACGAAATTGGACATCTTGTCCTACATCAAAGTGTCCCAATTGGTTCAACAAAGATTGAAGATGAAGCTCATAAATTTGCCGCCGAGTTCTTAATGCCTGCAGAGGTAATGAGACAACAAATTACAACTCCAATTAAGTTAAAAGATTTACTTATCTTAAAGTCGATATGGGGTGTTTCAGTAGCCGCTCTGATTCATAGGGCACACGATCTAGGCATAATTAATGACAGACAAAATAGTTATCTAAATGCTCAATTGAACATAGAGGGGTGGAAAAAAAACGAGCCTAACCCTATTCCGGTTGAGAAGCCAAGGGCCATAAGGCAAATGGCTGAGGCTATATATGGTAATCCAATTAATTACCAAAAATTAGCTCAAGATTTAGATTTACCGCCAATTTTTGTAAAAAGATTTTTGGACGGATATGCTACCAAAAACGAATATTTACAAAAAGGAAAAAATGAAGTTACAGAGGATTTAAGTGGAAGTAATATTACTCCTTTCAGGCCACGAATTTCTTCCAAAGACATTAGTTCTGAAGAAGTTATGTAGTTAATATAGCTGCTTTATTATTTTGTTATAAACTCTTGGATAGATTCATCAAGGTTGGTTGAGAGAATTATGCAGTTAGGGAAAATCGTCGTGGGTTAACGATAACACCCCTATACAAAGAAAAGGACAAAAAATTACCCTTAAACTCACTTGAGTTCAAGGGATAAAAGTGAAAGGAGCGCGCCCGGAGAGATTCGAACCCCCGACTCTCGGTTCCGAAGACCGATGCTCTAGTCCACTGAGCTACGGGCGCATTTTACCCGACCGGGTATTTTTGAAGGAGCGGAGAGGGAGAGATTCGAACTCTCGAGGGCTTGCACCCTACTCGCTTTCCAAGCGAGCGCACTAGACCAACTATGCGACCTCCCCACCTTATTAAATTGCGGCTTCTGGCGGGCTTTTATGACTGGCGGAGAGGGTGGGATTCGAACCCACGAGAACTTGCGCTCTACCCGTTTTCGAGACGGGCGCACTAGACCAACTATGCGACCTCTCCGCAATTGCTGCCCTTTCCAGAAGCAACGGAATTTTATCATAAACCGCCTCGAGATTCAACCTGTTTTAAGGCCGATTATTTCCTCAGGTCAAAACCTTGACTCTGACCCCCCAAAGGTGTATTATATTCCACGCAGAGGCCCCCTCTACGAACCCCGCCAGGTTCGGAAGGAAGCAACGGTAAGTGGTCAAAGGGGTCGTCTGCATTTTCTTTTTATAATTTTTTCCTTCATCTTTCATCCCTCTCTTATTTCCCATCTTTTATATTTCACCTTATCCCCAACTCCCAACCCTAAATTAAATTCAACGGGCTATTTTGGGCAACCCACCGTTTATGAGTTATAAAAATGTCTGGTTTGAATGGAGGCGGGTAGATTCGGTTTTTTATGATAAAAGAATCCCGGTTAAAAATTTATTTAACCGGGATTTCGATTCGAGGGCTGTCCAGGTTGCTGCTGGAATAGAAGATAAAGGTTCGTCCTTCGGGGGAACCGTCCTTGACCAGGAAATACAGCCACCCGGTCACGCTCTTTTTACCCGCGCCGATAACCGTCGGGGCAAATGTTTGGGGGTTGAAGCGGTCCGTCGCGTTGGTATCGAGCGACTGTGGGCCAATCGAGAAGACCCGGTCGCCCCCATCGCGCAGGAAGAAGGGGTAACTCCCAAGATAATCCGAAACATCGCTATCGCCCACATTCTCGACGGTAATTTGGACCGTTTCATAATGGTAGCCCGGCGGCAGGATGAGCGGCGGCGGTTTGATGCCGGGCGTGGCCTGGTAACCCGTGACCGTGACGGCGTAATTGCCCACTACCAGGCGCTGGTTCATCTGGCCTACCTGGGCCGGAAGGCGGGTCGGGAGCGGCGTGGCTGTCGGTAAGGGTGTCGCGGTCGGCAGCGGCGTTATGGTGGGCGCTACGGTCGAATCGGGCGAAGGTGAGACCACGATGTCGGTCGGCTGTGGTGTAAGCGAAACGTTGACCAGTTGGGTATTCGCGCCTGCCACCACGACAGTTGCGGTTGGTCCGGCGGTAGGCGTCGGGACCGGGGTCGCGCTCGGTTGAGGTGTCGCGGTCGGGACTGCGGTCGGTTTGACCACCGGGGCCGGGGTCACGGAAGGCAGGGTAAGGTTCACGCTGGCGGTATTGTTCAGGTCCGGTTCGGAGGTCGGGCTAAAAGTCACCCGGCGCAGGGTCGTGCCGTCCTCGACCTCAAAGGTCAGCCAGGCGATCCGCTGTTCGCCCATTTGCAGCCGGGAAATATCCATCGAAGGCACCCGGCCCCCGCCCAGAGGTTTCAGGTAATTATTGCGCCCGTCCAGGCCCTGGAAGGCGTCCACCTGCACCGGAACCAGTTTAAGGCCGATATTTTCAAGGTCAACGGTCACGCCTTCGAAGTGAAAGCCGTTCTTGGGTGTCCCGGCCCCGGCGAACGAGAAATTGTTCGAACGGTTCTCGTAATTGGAGAAAGTTACCGCGAATCCGCGCAATACTGCCCGTTCACCCTGGGCTACCTCGACCTTGATAACGGGCGGGACCGTAGGGGTAGGCCGGGAAGTCGGGGAAGGGACTGCCGTGGGTGGTACGTCGGTCGGTGTAGGGGCTACGGTGGTTTCGGCTGCTACCGAGGATTCCGCCGGGCCTGTTAATGAATTCGGGTCGAGATTGCTAATCGCTGCCGGGGACACGTTGTTATCAAAGGCCACCGGGGTCGGGGTTTTACTGGCCGAGCCGGGATTGAGAAAGACGAAGAAAATAAAAGCCCCAACTATTAACACCGGAAGCAGGACCAGCAGCAGGGTCGCCAGGGGGCTGAGCCGCCGGGGTTGCCGGATGACCGGGGGCGCAGGCATGTTGAGGATTTTGCGGACCCGCTCCGTAAATTCCAGCGGTTCTTCTTCGTAGGGCGGTTCCAGGGCCGGGCCTTCTTCTATTGGCTCGGTCTGGGGATGTATCTCGGTCCCAGCCTCATCACGGTCGGTATCGAGCGTATGAAAACCCCGGTCGAAGACGACATTTTCAGCATCGGTTTCGACGCCGGTTTCGTGGTGGGCCGGTCCGAGGTGAATTACAATCGGGTGGTTGAAAGGCATGGCCGCTGCCGGGGGAATAAACGGGCTGGTCGCCTGTTCGTCAAAGCCGGGCACTTTCTCGTCCCTGGCTGCGGGTGTAACCGGTTGAGTTGGCTGGGTAGGGCGTTCCGGTCGGCGGTTATTGCGGCGGTCCGAGCGTGAAATAATCGAAGGTCTTGGCACGTTTCGAGTAGGCCGGGGCGGTTCCGGGGCGGTAGCAGCCGTGGTAGCGGTAGCGACGGACGGCCCTTCGGCGGTCTGGGCTGGCTGGTTGAGAAGAATATTCAGCCCCTTCTGGGCCTTGGCATTTTCGGGATTGAGGGTAAGCACCCGTTCGAGCGCAGCGATGGCTTGCTGGCGCGGCAATACCGCTGCCAGGTAGACCCAGGCGCGTTCGTTACGGGCATCGTGTTGAATAGCTTCAGCCAGCCAGAACCGGGCTTCCTCACGGTCCCCGGCTTTGAGAGCGGTTACTCCCTTATCAACTAGCTCTTTAACCTCTGGTTTGGACATAGGACCTTCTACAACCACCTACCATGAATGAGCCAAATATGAGTGCGAAAAATCTAAAGGTGTTATGTTGAGTCGATTATAACAGGCCAAAATTAGGCGTGCAATAGTATTTATGTAATGTATTTATAGCTTGAAATGGCATGGTATAATAGTCGAACTCAAAATTTAGACCGGAGGACGATATGTCAGGGGAGCAAAACGGGTATTCCCGGCTGGCGGATTTGCGGGAACGCTGTCCCGATTTAGAACTACAGGACCCGGAAATTTTCGAACTTTATAATCTTGAGAAGCGGTTCGCCCCGACCCCTTACGGTGAAATCGTGGCGGTCCTCTCCACTTTTCCGCCTTACCTGACGGGGCGACCCCACCTGATCGTCCCGTTTGTCGCCGCCCTTTACCGGGCCGGGCAGGCCGCTTTCCGGGGAATTACCGACCGTGAGAGTTTGCGGGAACTCCTGCTCTCCAAAAGTCAGGTTGACGCTAACCTGCGCCAGGCCCTCCAACTTCACCCGGCGGAGTTCGAGCGCGGCCTGGCGGCTTTACCCCAATAACTCCAGGCCCAACTCGTTAGCACCAGGCCCAGGGCGTACCACTGCGCCCCCGGTCCCGGAATTTCTACGGCGTAAAAGATGGGTGCCCCAAACCCCAACACGAAAATAACCAGCCCGACCAGACCCGCCCACCAGCGCCATTCGCTGCCACGGTTTAACCGGATAACCGCCGCGATTGCCAGGACCAGTACCAGCGCCCAGCCTGGCCACCAGACCGCCCGGATATGGAAGGTAATATAATCGGGGTTGTTAAAGCGGGCCGTTCGCAAGGCTTCATAAATGTAGACGGCCAGGTCGGCCAGCGCAAAAGCCCCCAGCAGCGCCCTTAGAACGAATAAAATCCTCCGGCGGACTTTTAGCTGTCCCAGCAGTACCCAGGCAATTACGCCCCAGAGCGCCAGCCAGAGCGGCCAGTAGAAATAGGTTGACCACTTGCTGGAAGCCATTCCCCATTCGCCTGAAGCCACGAACGAGGCCGGGTCGAAGCCGCTCAAACGCTCCGCGCCAGGGTTGAGCCAGTAATCACCACTGGCGAGAAAGACCAGCGCTCCAACCTGGGTCACCCGGTTCCGGGTGCGCCAGCCGAGGCCTGCCAGCCCCAGCCCACCCAGGATAAAGACGGCCCATTTATCGAATAACCGCCCCCAGCCAACCTGTTCCACCGGCACCTTGATAGCCGCCAGTTCCCGTCCAAGCTCGTAGACCAGCGATAAACTTCCACCCGCCCGGCCTTGCTCGGCAGTGATTTCGCGCAGGAATTCGATACGGACCCCGTTCAGGCCGATAACCCGGTCCTCGGGTTTGAGACCGGACCGGGCGGCGGGTACATCCGGGTCTGAAAAGACACTGTTGGTGTAAAAGGGGGCATAGTAAAAGCCCGGCCAGTAGCGTTCTCCGGAGGAAAAGCTCAGCAGGGGAAGCAGGGTCGCCAGGATTACCAGCACAAAAAGCCCCGGCCAGGTTTTTTCCCAGGCTTTATTCAGGGCAGAGGAGAATTTCTTAGCGCCGACCAAAGCGGGAACGTATAACCGGCACCGCTACCGCCAGTATTAAACCGACAAACAGGATGCCCAGGAAAATTGGGACAACCGGCAAATTGGTCTTCGTACCGTTACCAGACTCGGCAGAGGTCGGGCTGGGTGTTGGCGTTGGTGGGGCAGGTGTGGGAGTGGGGGGCACCGGGGTCGGGGTGGCCGGGACGGGAGTAACGGTAGCCTGGTAAAGAATCGAACCAAAAGCGGCCTTATCCCCAAGGGAGTTGGCCGCTTTCAATTGAAACTCGACCGGGCTGTTAAAAGTCAGCCAGCCGGTTAGTATTATTGTTGTTACCGCCAGGTAAACCGCTGCTATACGCCAGGTCATCGGTTAAGCTTTAGCCGTTATCATCTGGGTAGGTGTGAGGACTATCGCCTGTAACTGGTTGAAAGCCTGTTCCTCGGCGGTTTTGGCCTGTTTTAGGGCGTCGAGACCGGCGAAAGCTTCCTTCCAGCGGCCTTCGTTCTTTGTTTCAACCCCGTCTTTAAGCCGGGCGTAATACATCTGGTATTGTTCCAGCTTGGCTTTAAGGGCGGCATAGTGTGTCTCGGCCCCGGCGGGCAGGGTTGCCTGCATCGCGTAAGTATCGCTCAGGAAGCCCTCGACCTGTTTTTCCATGCGGTCGGCGGCGCGTACGAAGCGGGTCTGGTTGTTGGCGCTGGCTTTATCAGCGAATTCGTCCACACTCTGGGGTTTCCCACCCGACCCTTTATCAAATTCGTCCTCGGCAGTCATCAGCTTTTTGTCGATTGAGAGGACATTATTGTAATAAATGGAAAGGGGAGAAGGTTTAGCCACCACGGGTGGTACCTGGTTCTTGATATAAATCAGGCCGACAATCAAGGCCACGCCCATGACGAAAATCAGGAAGGCGACCGGCAAGCGGTAGCGACTGCGCGAGAAGCGGTTTAACTTCGCGCCGACCCGGTCTTGCAGCCACCAGAAAAACCCGTGCGATTCTTTGTAGCGCGGAGCCGATTGGCCCGCCGCCGGGGTAATCCGGTAGAGGCCGCTCGGAATATACAGTACCTTCGAACACTGACCGCACTTTTGAATGCGGCCTCGCCGGGCGTTATCGTCTGGAGTGGTATAGCCGCAACTATTACATTCTATGACCCCTCGTTCAAAGCCGGGCCACGGAGTGGCTATCTCCGGGCGGATTTGGGCCCGCGTGTTGTCCAGGCCGCAGGCTGTGCAGCGTTTGAGTCCACCGGGATAAATGTTGCCACACCGGAGGCACTCCTGTTGAGGGAGACGTTTGGGAAGCTGTACAGGCTCATCAAAATCGTCTTGGTCATCGTAAACTGGATAGTTATAGTTTCGAATAGCTTTACTCTCGTTAACTCTATTAAACTTTTAACCCGAGAAGAGATGGGTTTAAGGCACAGCAGAAGTGAAATCCTTCACTCTATTGTCATGTAATATAAACGGACTCTCGACATTTGTCAAATGTTTTGACGAGTAATTACCACTCAATTATTCAAAGTGTAGTTTAACTTTGTTAAAATTATTTAACATTTTTAGGGTAATTCCGGTCAAAACTGGTTGTTAATCAATCGCGAGAGGGCGGTCAATCGGGGTGGAAAGCGCAACGGTAGTGCGAGTATTGGCGACCCCCTGCATCCGGCGCAACCGGGTGGTCAATTCCTGAAGTTCAAGCGGTGTGCTGACCCTGGCCTTGATTATATACGATTCTTCCCCGGCTACGACATGACATTCTTCAATCGAAGTTTCGGCACGGATAGCATCCATTATACTGCTCTCGTCGGCATAGCGCGCCCCACCTTCCAGGGTCACGCTGATAAAAGCGGTCAGGTTCTTACCCAGTTTGTCGGCATCCACGCAGGCGCTATACCCGGTGATAACCCCCCGGTCCTGTAATTTCTTGATGCGCTCGAAGACCGACGGCGCTTTGATACCGACCTGCTCGGCGATTTCGGCCTGAGAAGTCTTACTGTTTGCGAGTAAAATCCGCAGGATAGTCCGGTCTATTTCATCTAAAGGAATCATGCTCAATTACTCCAGGTTGAGGATGGTGTGGGCCAGGATTTCGCTATCATGGCGTAAAACTTCTTTGCCCCGGCAGAGGGCCCCCAGAATTACACGGTTGCGGACCATTTCGGACTTTTCTTCCAGGTCTATTTGCACCGGGAACTTTCCTTCGGTTTCGTACATTCGTAAAGCCAGGTCGCTGACCGGGCCGTTATTTACCAGCACATAGTCCAGTTTGTCGCCATCGGCCAGGTATTCGGTTATCTTCTGGACAAAGTCAGAGGTCTTATAGCCGTCCGTCTCCGCCGGGTCGGTCACCAGGTTACAGATATAGATTTTTGGGGCGGTACTTTCCTTGAGAGCCTCGGATAACCCCTCCACCAGGAAGTTCGGCAGGATACTGGTAAAAAGACTGCCCGGCCCGATTACGATTTTATCGGCGTTCTTGATAGCGTCGGCAACCGGTTTGTAAAGCTGAGCCCGCCGGGAAAGCCGGATATATTCGATTTTGCGGTCGAGGTCTTGCGTCCTTAAATCAATATGGGTCTCCCCGATTACCTCGCTGCCGTCCGACAACCGGGCGATAAGCTCGACATTGTTGAGGGTGACGGGTAAGACTTGCCCCTCGATTTTGAGCAGCCAGGAGAGCGCTTCAATGCCGTAAGAGGTGCCACCCTCCCAGTCATACGCGGCGGTCAGGAGCAGGTTGCCGAGCGAATGACCTTTCAACCCTTCCCCCTTCTGAAAACGGTAGTTGAGGAAATCGGCCCACTTCAGGCTGCGTTCGTCGTCGGGTAAAAGCTCGGTCAGGCATTTTAACACGTCACCGGGCGGCAAAACACCGTGTTCGTCCCGGAGACGCCCGCTGCTGCCGCCGCTGTCCATCATCGAAACAATTGCCGTGACGTTGGCAACCTTTTTAAGGTGGCTCAGCACCGTAGAAACCCCGGTGCCTCCCCCTATTACGACCACTTTGGGAAGAGTATCCCGGTTATTATCTAACTTCGAGGCTTGCACCATAAATTATTTGAAGTCCTTACTCACCACTCGAATTAACTGCTTTTATGAACCCTGTACCGTACCGAGTACAAACTTTTCGTGTGGATTATAAACTTGAATTGAAGCTACGGCAAGTTTTAAAAGTAGAGTACGCGCATTGCCCGGTGGGACGGTTCGTGCTACACTTTTAACATGCGAATCGTGGGAATAAGTGAATTATTGAAACGAGCCCAGGAGTTTATCGGGCCGAACCCGGCCTGGGCCGACATCCTGGGTGAAGAACGCCGGGGCACCCTCATTCTTTATGAATACGTGGTGCCGGACGGTGACGAACCCTGGGAGGGCTATTACGCGCCCTGGGCCAGGGTCAGCCCGGTGGATACCGCCAGCAGTCTATTCGTGCTGGCTTATTACCGGGATAACAAAAAATGGCAGGACCTGGAAGTGGCCGGGCATCTCGAAGAATGTTTGCAGGCCATCAAAGATAACGTCTACAACGTCTTTTTCTATAAATCTTGAAGAAATAAAGTTGAGAGAAAAGGAGCGGACAATGAAGTTTATCGCTAACATCGAGGCCAGCAAAGACGACCTGAAAATCATTCTCCAGACTATCCGCGACAACATGGACTACGCCGACCCCAACGACACCTTCCGGGTCTACATGCGCGATAACGAGCCGGGGGGCGTAGTCATTGAGGAACGCTACGACGAGAACGACAATCTACTATCGAAACGAAAGCACTAGGCGTCCCGGCTCGTCAGGAGGCCGGTTCGAACCCGTTTTCCTCGCACCAGATTTCAAAAGCTTCGTCGTTTGAGGTCGCTTCCAGGACGGCCCGGTCTTTTTCCCCGTTGCTGATTTCCCAGGCCACCTGGTAGATTTCAGCGCCTTCGGAGGTTATCACGACCGTGGCGGTATCTTTGGTGCCGTCATCGTATTCACAAACTGCTTTATAGGTGGTTTTCATTCTTATCCCTTTTGTTTACTCCCTTCCTTGGTTCTTTCGGTGGTATGTTCCAGGTTAGCTGCCAGCAAAGTGCAATAGAGATGTCCGCGCCGCGAAGACGCGCCCAACCGCAGCCCATGCTTGCGCAGTTTCAGGGTCGTCCCGCTCAGGGTGTGGGGCGGTATCGTAAAGGAAAATTCGTCTCCCATCGGGTCGGGGATGGTCCAGTTACCACCGTTTTCCAGCACCTCGTCAGGGACTATTGCGGTGGTATAAATCTGGTTATCTCGCATCTCGAACGGACCGCTATCGTCCAGTTTGACCGTAACAGAAATATTGGTCCCGATAGGTGAGTCGAGCATGTCGTCTTCGGGCTGGCTGTGGTTCAGGTCAATCCGAATTTTCATATCGGGCTGCAAACCGGGTGGTATGATAATGTCCTGGTTCTGGTAACTGACAAGGAACCCGTAGCCGCCGCAGCGTTTGCAGGTCATGAAATCAATCTTGCCGGTGCCCCGGCAGCGTCCGCAGGTATAGGTCTGACCGACCGTGATGGTGCGGCGGGCTCCCCGGAAAAGTTCTTGCAGGCTAAGGAAGACGGTATAGTTGGAATAGGCCGCGCGCGGCTGGTGGGGCCGGTTGACCGGGCGAGTGTTGCGCCGGGCGCTGGAACTGGTGCGCGGGCGGGGCCGGGCCTCGTAGGTGCGGTACGTGCGGAAGTTTTCGTGATAGCCGTCGAAGGCTTCCACCGGTTCCGGGCGCAATGTTTCATCGTACTGGCGGCGTTTATCCTGGTCGGAAAGCACATCATAAGCGGCCTGGACTTCACGGAAACGCTGGGAGGCTTTGGGGTCGCCCGGGTTTAGGTCAGGATGATATTGCTTTGCCAACCGGCGGTGTTGTGATTTTATCTGAGAGGGATGGGCGTTCCGTTCCACCCCCAGAATGTCATAATGTGTACGTTTCTGCATGGTCCCTTCCGTTCCTTGCGATGATAGCGCAAGGGCAAATTATACCTCAAACGTGCGTTAAAATCAGCTAAAACACCTCTTTTGCCGGGGCAAAATTGCGTTGGCCTGGCTTTTTGTACACGGTCGGACCGGGTTAAAATGACCCAATAATGGCCTGCCAGGGCCGGGTTATAGCGAGATTTTTTCGCGCATACCCTCTTATTCTAGCAGCCGATTCGTAACGATAAAAGGACCTTTGTTACATACTTTTGCAAAGATTTATGCTATAATTATAACCATCAAAAGGTAAGAACCGCCGCCCGCTTTATGGGCGGTTTTTGCTGTAAATGGGGAGTGTTCGCGCCGCCCGGCCATGCAGGTATTCGGATTTTAGGGGTCACTAATGGAAAAGATAAAGTTGTTAAACGGTTGGTCCAACCGCAAAGAGACCTTGCCGCCTGCCGACCCGGTGCGGTTGTACCTGGCCTGGCCGGATTCCGGCCCTCCCCCGGCGCTTTCCGCCTCGCCCCCGGCCCTGACCGCTTTTCCCGATGCTACTGCTTTGCGGCTCTACCTGACTGCCGACCTATTTTCGCGCCTGGCCCAGCGGACAGGTCGCCGGGTCCAACTGGTAGACCGCCCCGAAGCGGCCCAACTTGTGGTTGCCAGCGAACCGTCGCGAGGTCGCTCCGGTCTCTGGTTGAAAGTAGCTGCCCCTGTTTCGACGGGCGACCTGACCGGGTTTAGCCTGGATGAAATCCGGCTCTATTTTTACTCTAACGCTCCTTATTCTTCTTCTTTGAAAATTGGCCCCGATACGCTGGCCGGGGCGCGGGCCGCCTTTAGTCGCCTGAAAGACTATGTGCGCCGGTTCCAGTCGGGCGAGAACGCCCAGGCCCTGCCCAACCTGGAAAAAGCCCCCGGCAGTGTGGCCGAGTGGCGCGATAGCTTTTACAACCTGCTCTGCGAAGACCTGGGTACGCCCCGCGCGCTGGCAACTATCTGGATGCTCTTGCAAAGCGAACTGCCAGACTCTTCCAAACTGGCCCTCCTGACCGATTTCGCCGGGGTGCTGGGTCTGAGCCGGGGATTGGGTTTGCCCGAAATGGCGGCCCGGCCTCTCCGTCCTCAAAGTGGGGAAAGGGAAAAGCCTGCTCAAAACCGGCCTGAACCCACCTCACCTCGCCGCCCGGAACGCCCCGAACCACCTCGGAACCGCGCCATGGTCACCGGGGTGGAAGGCCGCACCCGTCCTCAACCGGGCTTCTCGAAGGACGGTAAACCCCAACCGGGCCAGCGCAACGGGAACCCCGCTAAGGCCAGCCCGACCGAAGAGACCGCAGTGCGCCGGATTAACCGTAGCCAGGATGTGCGCTCCTACCTGAACGAGCCGGACCGTTTCGATTTCAGCATCAGCCTGGTCGCCTATGACAACTTGCCCGAAATACGGACTACCGTCGAGAGTATCTTAAAAATCCTGCCTCGCAGCGTCCGTTCCCTCGAAGTGATTGTGGCCGAGATGAACGGCTCGGAGCGGGTCTTTGAATACCTGGCGCCCCTGGCCCAGGGTTACGCCAATTTCCGGGTCGTCTACGCCCAGACCAACCTGGGGGAGGCGGCGGGCCGCAATATCGCTTTGCGGCAGAGCCGGGGAAAATACCTGTTGCTCCTGGATGCCGGGTTGCGCCTGACCGGGGATTATTTCGAAGACTTGTGGCGCGAATGTGACCAGTTGAGCGGCCAGACTCCGGCGCTGTTCGGAGCTTACCCGGTAACCCTCTTGCGGGATGGCTCGCACTTGACCGGCTATGACCTGGCGTCTACAACGAAAGATGCGGCGGTAGCAGCCGAAGCCTTTGAGGGCAGCGTGCTTTGTATCCGGCGCTCTTTAATCGAGGAAGCCGGGTTTATGGACGAGCATTTCCGTTTCCCCTACGCCCTCGGCCTCGATTATAGCTATTCCTTTAAGGATAAGGGGTTTGCGCTAAAAGTCTCTCCGGTCCTTGAAAAGATGGTCGAGCGGCCTGCCGGTTTCGCCCGTCCCGTCTACGGTCTGTCCCCGGAGCAGCAGGAAAGACAGCGCCAGCGTAACTGGCAGTTGTTCTTGCGAAGCTGGGGTCTGGAGGACCGGGAGCGATGACAATTAAATACGCCCTCCTTGGATTGCTTGCCCATACCCCTCGCCACGGTTACGAGATGAAGCAGGAATTCGAGCGTATCTTTAGCCAGATGCGCGAGGTCAGCGCCGGGCAAATTTACGCCCTGATGACGAAGTTAACCAGCGAAGGCAAAGTCAGTTGCGAGACGGTCGAGCAGAAGAACTCCCCGCCTCGCAAGGTCTATAGCCTGACCGAAAAAGGGCGCGACGACCTAATGCACTGGCTCGAATGCCCGGTCGAGGATTCTTTCGAGAATGTCCGCAGCCAGTTCTTTCAAAAGTTACTGGTGCATGCCCTGGTGGTCGGTAGCCATACCGACGGCCTGACCAGTTGGACGATTATCGAGCAGCAACACGCCCACCTCCAGAAGAACCTGGACGAACTCAAGCGGCACCGCCTGAAACTCGCCATCTTTGTAAATCCCGGCGAGGCTGACCCTCGTTCACCCCAGGAGCGCGAGTCGACCGAAACCCGCCTGTTGCTGCTCGAAGGGGCTATTTTGCACCTGGAAGCCGACCTCCAATGGCTGCGGTTGCTCGAAGCCCGCCTCGACCGCCTGGCCTTCCTCCGCTCCGGCGACGAAATGAAACTTCTAAAGTAGAAGACCTCCCCGATTTTTGCTATTATTCAGGCAATGCAGCAACCTTACAACAAATTCAAAATTATCCGTATATCGCCACACAAAACGCTAAACTAGATAGACTGGATTTATATGTATGCAAAATTGGGCGTCACCGGACAGGTTGGCTCCCCGCCTGAGTTTGAAACCGAAGATAGATTGAGGATAGTCGCCTTTGCTCTCGCCTTTCTACTCCTTACCTTGCGGCTGGACGGTTGGAAGGCCGGGAACTATGAAACCCTGATACAACTTGTCCTGGTCCCTTATTCGTTGTTGTTTATATTCTGTGTGGTAGTTTTTCTGTGGCCGGGATGGTTAAAGCGGTGGCTTGAGAACCACAGGCCGGGCCTGCTGGCCTGGATTGACGGCTGGAATATTTCCAGGCTGGTCGTGGGAATAGGGTTCGGTTTTGAGGTTATCACTTTTGGCCTCCTTATCTTGCAAGCCCGGACTTTCGAGCGCTACGATTACCGGCTAAATCTCTGGCTGGCCGGGGCGCTGTTCCTCGTCCTGGCTGCCGGGTTCGGGTGGTTCTGGTTTTCCCATTTCAAGCTGGAACACTTCTTTTTCTTCGTGCTGGCGGCCTATGCCCTGGTCTATCTGCTCAGTATCGTTTCGTTCCCGCTCAACGTGGGGCGCTCCGATATGCTGCCGATTATGACCCTGAGCAACCAGAATATCCTGGACGGCCACTTTCCCTATAGCCGCCAGTTTTCAACTATCCCCGAAACCGGCAATTACCTCGATTATTTCCCGGCCAATGTCCTTTTTTACTTTCCGGGGACTTTTTTAAAAACCGATTTGCGGTTTACAAACCTGGCCTGTGTGCTGCTGATTGCTTTTATCCTCTATAAAACGGTAGATGTCCGGGCCAGGGGTCCGGTGCTGGCGCTGGTCAGTCTATTCCTCCTTTGTCCTTTTTTCCAGTATCGTCACGACCTTTACGAAACGCCGGAATGGCTGCTCTTGACCTGTTTTGTCGTGGTGTTAAGTCGGCGAAAGTTCTTGTGGGGCGGGTTTATCCTGGGAATTGGTCTGACCCTGACCCCTTTTAACTTCGTTCTGGTCCCCTTCTACCTGCTTTACCTGCTAAAAACTTATAACCTGGGGAAAACTGTCCTGGCCCTGGTCGCTATAGGAGTGGGGGTCTTGCTGGTGGTGGGACCATTTTTGCTTTGGTCGTTTTCCGATTTTACAAACAGCCTGGTTAACGGCCTGGACCGTAAGGCGGTCGTCCTTTCTACCCCATCGGTCAACCTGGCTTACCTGGTCTACCAGGTAGTGCCGCTCCGCTTTGCCAAGATAATCCAGACCCTCGTGCTGGTGGTTGTTTTAGTCATGACCTGGCGCAAAATGAAAAGCCTGGCCGATTGCCTGGCCTGGATGACCGTGGGATTGCTACTATTTATTGCCCTGAATACCTACGTCAACGGCTATTTCTACTTTTTTATCGCTTTCATTTTAATATCGCAGCGGTTCGCGGTTAATCCCAAAGAGGAAATTAAAAAGGCAGGAGCCTAAGCTCCTGCCAGGTTTACATAATTACGAAAAATTTAATAGCTATATTTGGCCCTGACCGGGCGGGCGTTATTCAGGACCGCACCGAGCAGGTTAGCGTGGACCCTATCAAGCTGGTCTTTAGCTTCGCGGGCGTCCTCGCGGCTGGTCTTTCCGGCTTTGAGGACGAGCAAGGTCGCGTCCAACCGGGCGGCCAGGATAGCGGCGTCAGTTACGGCCAGAAGGGGCGGAGCGTCGAATAGCACGTAGTCGGCTTCCTCGCCCAGGCGGCGGATAAGTTCGCCCATCAAGGCCGAGTTTAGCACTTCCGCCGGGTTGGCGGGCAGCGACCCGCTCGTCAGGAGACGCAGGTTAGGTACCTGGGTCTGGACTAAAGGTAACTCGCTCACCGGAAAGTAGCTCCTGGCGAGGCCGTTATTCTGGGCGGCGTTACCCGCGCTTAGAAGCGTCCCGGTAAGCCCCTGGTCGTTTGCCACCCCGAAGATGGTATGCTGGGAAGGGCGGCGTAAATCGGCGTCTACCAGGATTACCCGGCTGCCCATCTGGGCGAAAGTGACGGCCAGGTTAGCGATGCCGACCGACTTATCTTCGCCGGGCCGGGCGCTGGTCAGGAGAAGCGTTTTAACCGGCTTTTCCAGGCTGCTAAACTGGATATTGGTCCGCAGGGTCCGGTACGCCTCGGCCACCTGTGAGCGGGGGTCGAGCAGCGTCACCAGGACTTCAGGGCCGGGGTTCGTATACTGTTTCTGGTTAATGTTTTTCATTTGAAGGCTCACGCCTGCTAACTCCTTGCCTGTCGGCTCATTTAAAAGCTTGGTTGATTCAGGGTGCTACCGGGGTCAGGCGTCCCCGGCGGCTTCATCGGTCCTTTTTTGTTGGGTCGAGTTCGGGTTGAGGTTACCCACCCCCGAAAGGGTCATTTTCCGCTGGTTATGTTTCCAGGCCGGGATATTACCCAGCACATTCAGGCCGGTTTGCCGCTCCACGTCCTCCTGGGAGCGCATGCTTGTATCGAAGAAGTCCACCACGAAGATTAGAATCAGACCGACCACCAGGCCGAGCGCCCCCGCCGCCGCCGTATTAAGGTTTGTGCGCGGGGTAGAAGGGCGGTCGGGGACCGGCGCTTTGGCAGTCTTATCAAAGAAAATCTTCGAATCGTCCGGGGCCAGGGTCTCGGCCTGTAAAATATCCTCGCTGATGATGTCGGCGGCGGTATTGGCGATGGCGGCGGCCCGGACCGGGTCGGTATCGTCCACCGTCAGCAAGAGATAATAGTTATCCTGTTTGGGAGTGGCCGTAATCTTGGCCGCGATAGTGTCCGCGCCGAGGTCGAAATGGCCGCGCTGGTCAATTTTAGAGGCCAGGTCGGTCGATTTCAGGCGAGTCGGCAGGCGCAAGATTTCCGATTTGACCGTGTTATCGAGCCCCACGTCCGGTTTGGCGGTCTTCCCGAGGATAGTAATGGTGGTTTCGTAGATTTTAGGCTGGGCGATGCTGTAAAGGAAAGCCACAATCATTGCGGCTATCGCCACTACCAGGGCCAACCACCAGCGTTTGCTTATTATTTTGAGGATTTCTTTTAGCTGCAAAGCCTGTCCTTATCGACCGGGTTTAACGGCGGGCTAACTAATTTTGTCCTGGGTCGGAGGTTCCTTGCGGGCGCGGGTGGCGCGCCGGGGTTTGGCGGGGACGAGGCCCACTTCTTCCGGTTCCGCCGCTACCGTATAAACTTTTGATGTGTTTTCGCCGGTAATGGCCGGTTGCCCGCTTGATATTTCCCCCGGCAGGTTGGCCGGTATATAGGGTGCGGGTTTTTCCGCCGGGACCGCCGGGTGCTGAATCGAGCTTAACCGGGCGCTGACAATCGGGTCTTCGACCTGACCGGGGGCCTGGGTGGCGGTGGTCGCTTCCAGCTTACTCGCCACCGGAATCTGGCCCAGCACCGGTACTCCCAGCAATTCTTCCAGTTCGTTTTTACTCCGTACCTTGTTATCGAGGTAGGCCAGCAGGAAAGCCAGGGCAATCCCGGCCAGCAACCCGGCTATTACCCGCACCACTGCCAGTAGAACGTTCCGGCCCCCATTAAGGTTGCTCTGGTTTGGTAAATCTATCACTCTAATCTGGACCTGGCGGGGCGCGGTGTACTTGGTAGCCGAGTTTTGGAGGGTGTTGGCGACGGTTTGGGCGATTTTCAGGGCGGCGTTCTGGTCGTTGTTGTTGGCCGTGATGGTCAGGGTCCGGTTTTTAGGCTCGACCGAAACCATGCCTTTGAGTTCGTCCGGGGTAAAGTTGATATTTCCTTCTTTAAGCTGGTCGGAGACATCTTTCATGAAGACATTGCCGGTAATGATTTTTACCAGTTCGTCATTGACATAATCGCTGGCCTGGTTGGCGTAAATCCCCGAATACTGGTCGTTAGGGGAGGGGTCTTGCGAGACATTGACGGTCGCTACGGCCTGAAAAGTTGGTTTGTTGCTGGTATAGTATTGTAAAGCGGCAATGATCCCGACCAGGGTTAGAACCGCGACCACGAGCCAGTAACGCCAGATAATTTGCCAGTAACGCCTTAATTCCATAAAACCTCGTTGAACGTCGAACGCTCCCTAAAAGTAGGTACGTTCGACATTATTCTTGAAATGTTTCCCAAATTCAAAGCAGAAATTCTTTTATACACCCGAGAAAAAGTGTTGCTGTTGTTCCGCCAGCTTAAACCCTAATTTTGGTGTCTTCGCCTTTTACGTTGTTGCGTTCGCCGTTTGGCGCACCTTTGCCCCTGGTATGTTCCTCCCAGCGCTGGTTGACATAATCACCAAAGCGTTTCAGGAATACCTGGTGGTCGAAGGTTTCGGCGTAGCGGCGAATCTCCGCCGAGTCGAACTTTGCCGGGTCGGCCTCAAAGCGCCGGACCGCTTCCACCAGGGCTTCCTGGGTCTGGGTTTCAAAAAAGAGGCCGGTCTTGCCGTCAAGTACGATTTCCGCCGGGCCATACTGGTTGATGGCGATAACCGGGGCCCCACCCGCCATAGCCTCTACCGGGGTAATCCCGAAATCCTCGGCCCCGGCCTGGATAAAAGCCCGGCACTGGGTGAAAAGCTCGCGGACCTGCTCATCCGGCACGAACCCCAGGAATTCGGTCCTGGGGCCGGCCATTTTCTTCAGCGCTTCCATGTCGCGCCCGGTGCCAACGACCTTCAAGGGTAAATCGAGTTCTTTAAAAGCCCGGATAGCCACGTCGGCCCGTTTGTAGGGCACCATCCGGCCCACCCACAAATAAAAATCCTGGCGCGGAGCACCCCGGTAAGGTATTTCGGAGACCTCAACCGGAGGGTTTATAACCACTGCGTCCCGCTGCCAGAACCTGGCAATCCGTTCCCTGACTGTCTGGGAATTCGCCACATAAAAGTCCGGCCTCTGGGCCGTTTTAACGTCCCAGAGTCTAACATAGTTCAAAAACAATGGCAAGACTGCCTTGGCCGGGCCTTTGATGCGTTCGCGCTTGGCGTAATCGTCGAACTGCCAGACGAAGCGCATGGGGGTGTGGCAGTAGCAGATATGCAGGGTTTCCGGTGAAACCTTGACGCCCTTGGCCCAGGCCGAAGAACTGCTTATAACCAGGTCGTAACCGGATAAATCGAAACTTTCGAAAGCGAAGGTATAAAAAGGCAGGTAGACCTGGTGGTGATTGATTACACCGGGCAGCCTTTGCATGAAAGAGGTGCGGACATCCCGCCCATCGAAACGATGCTGGACTTTATCCGGGTTATAAATCGAAGTATAGATGGGAGCGTCCGGGTAAAGCTCACAAATGGCTTCCAGGAGACGCTCGGCCCCACCGTACTGGTTCAGGTAATCGTGGATTATTGCAACTTTCATTAAGGCCATCCGGCCTGGAACAGGCATGACGCGCCCGCTGGCACGAGCTCACCCGGTCCGGGCTTTTAGTAAGCTCCTTCTCTTTTCAGTACGGCAGGGATAGTCCGCAGTAAAATCTTAAAATCGAGGGCGATTGACCAGTTTTCGGCGTAGTAAATATCCAGCCGGACCATCTCGTCAAAGGTAAGTTTGCTCCGCCCGCTTACCTGCCAGAGGCCGGTTAAGCCGGGGGTGACTTCCAGGCGGCGATAGTGCCATTCCTGGTACTTTACGACTTCGCGTTCCAGGCCGGGGCGGGGACCGACGAAACTCATCTGGCCGCTCAGGATATTGAAGATTTGGGGTAACTCGTCCAGGCTGGTCGCCCGGATAAACCGGCCAATCCTGGTCAGGCGAGGGTCTTTTACCATTTTGAAGGTCGCGCCGCCGGTCTCGTTATACTGGAGCAGTTCGTTAAACTTGGCGTCGGCGTTGTTTACCATCGAGCGAAACTTGTAGAAGGTGAAAAGCTTGCCGTTGCGGCCTACCCGCTTCTGGCGGAAGATAACCGGGCCAGGCGACTCGATTTTAATCGCGATAGCAATTATAAGCATTGGAATAACGACTATCAGGGTCAGGACCAGGGCCAGGCTGAAGTCGATAACCCGCTTGACCACGTAGTTAAACCCGGTCAGGCGGTTGTCTTTGATGCCAATCAGGGGTACGCCGTTTAGCTGTTGCAGGTCGAGGGCATTTACATGCAATTCGAAAATATCCGGCACAAGGGTAAACTGGATGTCCAACTCATGACAGAGGTTGATTACCTCGTTGACGGTCTGGTGCATGTTGGCCGGGAGGGCTACCATGACTTCCTCGATTTTCAGTTCCTCGACCAGTTCGCGCAGTTTATTCAGGGGGCCGAGGTGCGGCACCGGGTTGCCGTTGCGATAGCGCAAAGGAATAATCCACTCTGAGAACCGTGTTTCGTCGTCAATATAACCGGTCAGGCGAAAGCCGAGGGTGGGTGTTTCGACGATGGCCTGCATAATCCGGGTCGCCTGGTCGGTTGCGCCTACCACCAGCAGATTTTTGACCCCCTTCCCGCGCAACAGCATATAGTGCCGGATGCGCCGGGCGATATAGCGCGACACTCCGAGCAGCAAAAAAGAGAAGGGGAACAAATAGAGATACATCAAGCGGGAGATAGAAAGTGGGCGGGTGAGGAAGACCAGGACCAGCATCGCCAGGACCGCGTAAGCGGCGGCGCTGGCAATCATGCCCAACTCGTCTATAAAGGTTACCGTCCGCGAGAGCCGATAAAAGCCTTTGAACTGCAAAACCACAAAAAAGATGACCGAAAAGGTAACCATGCTGCCAAAATAGTCGGATAAGGGCACATAGTTGAATTCGAGGATTTCGGCCCCGACCTCCAGGCCGTAGCGGACAAAATAGGCCAGGATGAAAGTGGCGTTTATCAGGACCAGATCCAGGATAAAGCGGCCAACCAATCGCAGGCGATCTTTGGGAGTGGCCTGGGGCTTGTGATTCTTCAGGTTCGAATAGACCGGTACCCGGTCTGTAGACGGTTGTGATAGCGGTTTTTCTTCGATTTCGTGCAAATCCAAACTTTCCTCCGGCTATTCATCCGTTTAACTGCAATTCCCCAAACCATTACATTCTACTTTGGGTAAACGGCCGAGAATATACGGATAGAGCATTCACACCTGGATGAAATGGGTTGCTCTATCTACCCACCAAATGGGTTGCTGCCTCGCCATAAATAACACACTCACTAAAACGGCAACCGTTCAAAAATAGTCCCGGCTGCAAAGGCGTCCATTTTAGCATTGTCTAGAAGAAATCACTTGCTCAAGCCCGGCCAAACCTGGGGGTTTGACCCTTGCTTTGTCCAGCCTGACTCCTCCTGGAAATGGATTTCTAAACGAGCAGGCCCCTTAATTTGTGTTATTATAGCATAGGACTGGGCTGATTTGAAAATTCGCCAAAACCCATAGAGAGGGAGGAAAATGGAACGCTACGGAATCGGGGTGGACCTGGGCGGCACGAAAATTCTGGCGGGTATTGTCGAGCTTGGAACCGGCAAAATTGTCAGTTCCGCGAAGAAAAAGACGGTACCGACGCCTAAAGAGGGCAAAGACGGGAAAGACCGCGACCACGACAAAGAGAATGACCTGGCCCGCCGGATTGGGGACGCCATTGACGAGGCTATTTCCTCCAGCGGTCTGCCTTTGAATACCCGTTTTGCCGGGATTGGTGTGGGAGCCGCCGGGCAAGTAGACCGTAACGAGAAGGTGCTGGTTTTCGCGCCGAACCTGGGTGTTAAACCTAACTATGCCCTGGGTGCGCTTTTGCAGGACCGCTTCAAACTGCCGGTGGCGCTCGGCAACGACGTGGAGGCGGCTACCCTCGGTGAGTTAAAATTTGGAGCCGGGGTCGGGTGCGCCGATTTTGTTTGTGTCTTTATCGGGACGGGTATCGGCAGCGGTATCGTCCAGAACGGCCAGTTGCGTAAGGGCGCGACCGGGACCGCCGGGGAAATCGGCCACATGGTTATCAGCGCCGAAGGCCGCCTGTGCGGTTGCGGTGGGCGCGGCCACCTGGAAGCCTATTCTTCCCGGACCGCCATCACCCGGACCCTCCTGGGCGAACTTAAGCGAGGCCGCAATTCAATTCTGACCGAACTCCTGGCCGGGGAAGGAACCATCCCGGACCCGAACGCCGCCAGCAGTATCGCTATTCGCTCCAAGATTATCGCCAAAGCTATCGAGGCCAATGATGAACTGGTCAAGCACGTCGTGCGCGAAGCCGCCGAAATCCTGGGCCTGGGCCTGGCGTCGGTTATCAACTTCTACAACCCGGAAAGATTGATATTGGGCGGCGGTCTGATGGAAGCGGTTGACTATCTTTTCGATATTACAACCCGCGAGGCCAAGTTTGAAGCTTTGCGTCTGCCTGCGACCAACGTCGAAATCACACGCACCGGCCTGGGTGACTTTTCGGGTCTGACCGGGGCGGCCATGTTTAACGCCTGAGGCGATTACCAGACCCGTTATTTTCTAGCATCTGAAACGAAACCAAGGGGTTAATGAATAGTACCGTAGATTTACATATGCACAGCACCGCTTCGGACGGCACCTTGCCGGTGGACGACCTGATGCGGTTGGCGGCCTCGGTTGGCCTTAAAACGCTCGCCCTGACCGACCACGATACGACTGCCGCTCTCGACCGGGCCGTGGAAGTGGGTCAGGCCCTGGGGTTGGAAGTCATTCCGGGCATCGAACTCAGCGCCGACTATGGCGGCAAGGAAGTCCACGTCCTGGGTTATTTTATTGAGTACCAGGACCCGACTTTCCAGCAGAACCTGGAAAAATTCCGCTTTAACCGCTATGGCCGGGCCGAGGCGATTGTTAAAAAGCTGGCCGACCTGGGGATGCCGCTCGAATACAAACGGGTGCTGGAAATCGCCGGGGACGCCGCGCCCCAGCGTCCTCATATCGCCGAGGCTCTCAAAGAGCGCGGCTATGTCGAGACGGTACGCGAGGCTTTCGACCGCTACATCAGCAATGACGGCCCGGCTTATGTCCACAGCGAAAAGGTGACAACCGAACAGGCCATCACGCTTATTCGCTCGGTCGGTGGGCTGGCGGTTCTGGCGCACCCGACCTATACGCCCGACATGGATACGGTGGTCGAACTGGCCGCGAAAGCCGGGGCCGCCGGTATCGAAACTTTCTACGGCACTTACCCTGAAGAAACGGTCGAGCGCATCCTGGCCCTGGCCCGCAAGTTTGACCTGGTCCCGACCGGGGGCAGCGACTTTCACGGGCGCAGCGATGGCGGGCAGTTGACTTCGCCAGGCGCTCGCTATGTCCCGCCCGAAACGATAGATGTGTTAAAACAGCGTCTCGGTCACTAAAGGCCTGGCGCTGTTTTTCGCTTTAATTTTGGTTCTTTCGCCGTATTTTTATAAAATTTCTCTAGATTGTTTTAGAAAGTCAGGGTAGAAAGAGCGCGGCTATGCCTTACGACGAGCAGGGGAATTTTATCTACCCCTTACCTGCCCGTAAAAGCCGGACCCCGGCTTCTCCAGCCAGACCGAAAAAGCGCCCGGCGGCCAGCCAACCGCCGGTAATTTCTTTCCCTGCGCCTACTGCACTGGCACCAACTCCATCCGAAAACCTTCCCGTAAACCTGGAACTTACCGGCGAGGAAGCCTCCCGGCTAACCCCTGCTGCGCCTATCCCCGGTCCCTCGGCTATGCCCATTGATTTAATGCTGCCAGAAACCGCCAACCAGCCGCTCCTGGCCATCCAGGAGGGCAATAATCGCTGGCAGATGAGCGAGAACGACCTGGCGCTGGTCTGGAACGCTCAACTCTGGCCCAAAAATTTGCGGTTGCGCACGACCGATGGCCGCGAGGTCGAGGTGGTCTACCGGGGGCGGTGGAGCGGCGGGTTCGGTCCCGACTTCAAAGGGGCCATGCTGCGGTTAGGGCCGGAACTGCTAAAGGGTGACGTGGAATTGCACCTGCGGAGCGGCGACTGGAATCTGCACGGCCACCATACCGACCCCCGTTATAACGAGGTCATTTTGCAGGTGGCGCTCGAAGATAATGGTCCGCCCGTAAGCACCGCCCAGGGCCGGGCTTTGCCGGTGCTGGCCCTTTTGCCGCTGTTCCGTGAGGCGGGGTTGCAGTTGCTAAAGACCCTCGAAGCGGCCCGCCAGAGCGGCACCAGGCTCGGCTCTCTTTCCGAAAGCGAGGGCCCTTGTTGCGACCGGGTAGCCGAACACCACGCCGGGCTATCCCAGGTGCTTGATAAGGTCGAGCGGTTAGGCGAACAGCGTTTCGAGGAAAAAGCGGCCCGGTTTGAAGCGGCTTGCGCGGCTGACCCTGACGGTGAAGACAACGCCGCCGCCCAGGAGCTATGGGCGGGACTACTGGAAGCCCTCGGCTATTCCCAGAATAAAGAGCCTTTTCGCCGTCTTGCCGCTGTCTTACCGCTTTCGGTGATGGTGGACCTGGACCGGGAAGCCCGCGCCCGCCGGGAAAGCGCCGAGGAACGCCTTCTCACGTTGGAAACGGTCCTGCTGGGCGGGGCGGGCCTTCTTCCCTCTCAGCGCAACCCCAAAACGAGGCTGCGTATCGCCGAACCCCCTCCGCCCGCGTTCGACTGGGAAGCGCCGGACGGCCCACCGGAGGACTTTATCGCAGAGAGGTACACCGCCGAACTCGAAAGCCGCTGGACCCTTCTGGAGAGGCAGTTGCGCCAGGTGTTACCGGGTAGCGCCTGGCTTTCCCAGGCCGATTGGACTTTCGCCCGCTTGCGACCGCCGAACCACCCGGCCCGCCGCCTGGCCGGGTTAGCCCGGTTGCTGGTTGGCTGGCAATTAAATGAAGCGGTTGACCTGGTTGAAAAGTTCAGGAAGGCGGTATTCGGGCCAATCGAGGGAGCCGCCGGGCGGTTGAATGCGCTCTTACGGGCCGAACCGGGCGACCAGGAGAGTGATAGCGGGCTGTTCTGGACCAGCCGCTACGATTTTGGCGACCGCGCCCTGATGGTGGGGAGTAACCAGGCCGCCGGGGTTGAACTAATCGGGGAAAGCCGGGCCGCCGATATGGTCTTGAACATTGTCCTGCCGTTCCTGGCCGGGTATGGCCGCGACAAACGCGACGCCAAACTGGTTTCGCAGACCCTGGCCGCTTACCGGGTCCACCCGCCCCTCTCCCGTAACGAACTAATCGAGAACGTGGGCCGCCAGGTCTTTCGCTACTGGCTGGACAATCCCGGCGAGGCGGTCCTGGAAGGCAAGCCGCTCGGGAAGGTGACAATCGCCCGGCTCGCCAATACGGCCTGCCGCCAGCAGGGTTTGATTCATCTCCACCACCATTTTTGCGCCGAGCAAGCTTATTCGGCCTGTCCCCTGGGGTAATCTTTGACAGCCGCTTTGAATCATTGTACTATTGCCAACCGAACCTTTTCGTTCACCGGCTCGTAAGAGCTAGAAAACCCGGCCAGACCCCCGCCCCGCAAAGGCTTTTTTAAAAATCTGGCGAAAAATTTGTAATATTAATCTAGGAGCGAGTTGCTAAATCATGCCTTCTGATAAGAAGACGACCCCGACCGGAACGCGCCGGTCCGGGGCGGGAGTATCGCAAAGACCGGCCAGCCCCTCAGCCCCCCGGTCAGGTGCAAACGACAACACACGTTCGAATGCCCCTTTGAGCCAGCCGCCCGGCAAGGGCCCGGTACGCCGCGAACGGAACGAACCGTCGCGCCGCTCAAGCTGGCGCAATCTCTGGGAAAACGTCGGCTGGGGTCTCGTCATCGGTTTGCCGGTTATCCTGGTTATCCTGGCGATTTTGTGGCGGGCCACTAACGGGTTCTCCCCGACTTCCGACTCAAATGCTCCCGCTCCGACGGCTATTCCGACCGTTACTGCCGGGGTCTATGTCGCGCCTCCGGCGGCGAATAGCGCCAAGGACCGGTTGGTCTATCTCCAATCGCCTTCCCTGGATGCCCCCCAGCAAGTTTTTACTTCCAACCAGGATGGCAGCAATCCTTTCCAGGTCACCAACTCGCCCCAGAATAAAGCCGGGGCCGCCTGGTCGCCGGACGGCAAACAGATTGTTTTCACCGCCGATAACGCCGGGATTGAACTGGTGAACTTTGACGGCACCGGTTTGCATACCATCGCCTATAACGGCTATAGCCCGGTCTGGTCGCCGGACGGTAAGCAAATCGCTTTTATTAAGAATCTCCCGGCTCCGGATGGTAAAGGGCCGGACGGCATCGGCATCGTGCGGGTGCTGTTTGTGACTAAAGTAGATGCCAAACCGGGCGACGAGCGCCAGCTTGCTTCCGATGTCCTCGGCCATAACTGGTCGCCGGACGGCAAGATTATCGCCTTCTTCTCCCTGCGCAACGCCGTAATGTTCACGGTGGATGTCGCTTCCGCGACGACCACTCAGATAAAGTTGCCGGAGAAACTCGGTGGCTGGTACCCGACCTGGTCGCCAGATGGTAATAGCCTGGTCTTCTATGGCAACCCTAACCCGTCCATTATGGTAAACGCCCTCGACCTGGCGGTTGCAGCGGCGAATACCACCACGGTGGATACAGGTATCTCGCCTACTGCCGCCTCTACTACGGCTGTAGCGACTTCGCCCGTGACGGGCACTACTGCTGCCGGAACCACCGCCGCATTTGGCACCCCGACCGCCGGAGCGGCCACTTCGGCCTCACCGGGTGTCACGGTTTCGGTGGGTAGCGGCACCCCGGCCCCGACCGAAGCCCCCAGCGTCCCCTCGCAGGCGAGCCTCTACATGGTTGGCAAAGATGGTTCTAACCTGAAGAAGTTGCAGGACCTTGAGCCGGTCGGTGGTGGCGGGAAATTCCGCTTTTACTACTATATTGCGAACTCGGCGGACGTGATTTCGACCCTGACCTCGCGGCCCGGTTATAAGGTTGGCCCGGTCTGGTCGCCCGATGGCAAGAGCGTCAGCGCCCTCTACGTGGGTGATGGCGATAAGGTTGGCCTGGCCGTGATTCACCCCGACGGTAGCCCAGCCACCCTCCTGGTAGAAGGCCAGAACAATCTCCCGGCGGGTACACGGCTCAACCCGGCTTTTAACGCGGACGGCACGAAACTGTTCTACAGTTTTACGCCGCCGACTCCCGCCGCTACCGGCGCAACGCCGACCCCGGCAGTAACCAATGTGCTTTCTTCCCAGCAATTGAAGGATGGCCGCTATTTCGACCTCAACGCCAAGACTGAAAAGAGCATCTTTACGGTCAAAGCTGATACGACCTTCTTGAATTGCTGCGGCGTTAATAAGTAGCCGTTTGCCCGGACGAACAGCGCTCTTTTGAGGGCGCTGTTTTTGTTTACGCTTTATTCCTGCTAAATCCCCGTTCAAGGCCCAACTTTTGCTCACTTTAACCGTGTAATAGTCCGGGAGAGTAGCTGAAGGCCGGTTGAGTTGGGCACATCGCGCTATAGTGGAACTGTTCCCGGCGAAATGGCTAAAATATCACTATAACACCCAGAACGCGCTTTTAAGAGATAAGAAAAGAGATGAAAAAATATAGAGGAGGTTTTGAATGAGCAACGAATCTGCGCCTCAACCGGCCCTGGAAAAACTGGCCGATTCGCTCCAACAGACTGTCAACGGGATATTCCAGGCCGGGGGTGTTCCCGGCAAAAAGGCCCGAAACTTCCTGAACGGGGTCTGGCTGGGCCACGCCCTCCATCCCCTGCTAACCGACGTGCCGGTTGGGGCCTGGACTACCGCCGCCGCGCTCGACTTGCTCTCCGGGGCTGACGATAAATCCGACCTGGCGGCGGGGGCGGACGCGGCGGTCGGCCTGGGTATCCTGGGGGCAGTCGGGGCAGCGGTGGCCGGTATCACCGATTGGAGCGACACTTACGGCGAAGAACGCTCAATTGGCCTGACCCACATGTTGCTCAATGTCGGCAGCCTGGGCGCTTACAGCCTGAGTTTCCTGCTGCGGAAAAACGGCCAGCGCAAACTGGGGGTGGCCCTCTCACTGGCGGCTTACGGCACCACCGCCTTTAGCTCGTACCTGGGTGGTGAGTTGGTCTTTAGAATCGGCTCGATGGTCAACCATACCGCTTTCCACGAAAAACCGGGCGAATGGACCGAACTTATGGACGAGGCCGACTTGCCGGAAAACACCCTCCACAAGGCCGACGCCAACGGCGCACCGGTCCTGGTGGTGAAACAGGGTAACGAGGTTTACGCCCTGCACGACATCTGCTCCCACGCGGGGGGGCCACTCAACGAGGGCCAACTTGAAGGCGATACGGTGGTCTGCCCCTGGCACGGGTCGCGCTTCTGCCTCAAAGACGGCAAAGTGATTGACGGTCCGGCGACATTCGATGCTCCGACTTACGAGGTGCGCCGGGAAGCCGGTAAAATCGAGGTCCGGCACGTCAGTTCGCACTGACTCAACAGGTTTAATCTTGCGAATAAACATGAATCATCCCGAATTTTAGGATGAAGTAAGAA
>MKTJ01000079.1 GCA_001898225.1 Chloroflexi bacterium 54-19 | reverse complement strand
TGAAAAGGCTCGCACCAAACTTCAACGTCTTTATCCTGACCTATCAAAATTAGCGTGACTAAGTACTAGTCTGCAAAACAGGTGGTCAAGTCAAACAACAAAAAGAGGCACGGGTGGTGCCGAGGATCGGAGTTGTGCCTGGCAGAGCCGACATGGTTACCACCAGTGCGGTCAGCGTGCTCTGGGAGGACAAGGTGGCCTATGATCTGACCAAGTCCTATGAGCTGGTGATCGAGGCGTACCAGGATCGCCTGGTCGGTTACCTGGATAGTGCCCTCCTCTTCAGTGTGCGAGATTCGGCCGTCAGCACAGGCCAGGTTGGATTCTACTGTTGGGCCAACACCGGCGCCCACTTTGAGGCGCTCGAGGTGGAGGCTCTGGAGTCCGATCCCTTGCTCTGGCACCCATCTTTCGAGGGCTTGAGCGAGATGCTTATCGTTGATGAGCCAGGGGTAATCTATGGGCCTTCGCAATGGGATGTCGTGAGCGGAGTACTCAGCCAGTCGTCCAACGTCCACGTCAACGACACCTCACCCCATTGCCCCGGCACCTACGCCCTGGGAGGCGACTCAGCGTGGCAGAACGTGCAAATCTCGGTCCGCCTGCGCTCAGAAAATGATGGCGCTATCGGCGTGATGTTCCGCTACCAGGATGGCGATAACTACTATCGCTTTTCTATGGATTCTCAGCGCAGCTATCGGCACCTGATCAAAAAGGTAGGTGGCGTAGTGACGGTGCTCTGGCAGGATAATGTGCAGTACAGTGTCGGGCAGAGTTATGAATTGACCCTGTGCGCTCTTGATACCGAACTGCGCGGTTACATGGATGGATTGCCCCTTTTCACCGTCTATGACGGTGACATGAAACGCGGGCGGGTCGGGCTCTACTGTTGGGCCAACACGGGTGCCCATTTCGAACGGGTGCTGGTCACCGATGCTACGCGACGGGTAGGTAGCTGGATCATCCATGACGAAGGCACGGTTAACGCACCCTCGGTGTGGCGCGTGTCCGGCGGAGCCCTGCTGCAAACCGCCGACATTTATGATAGCTCCCAGGTCAGTACCAATCTGGACAAGCCCGGCACCCAGGCCGTGACCGGCAGCTCGACCTGGGCCGACTATCGATTGACGGCACGCATCCGCTCGGATGACGACGATGCCATTGGCCTTCTGTTCCGCTATGTGGACGATAATAACTACTACCGTTTGTCCCTTGACGCGCAGCGCAACTACCGGCGGTTGGTCAAGGTTGAGGATGGGGTGTTTACCTTATTATGGGAGCAGGTCGGTGGCTACCTTGTGGGAGAGCCTTTCACTTTGACAGTGGACGCAATCGGTTCACGTTTGGTGGGCTACCTGGGAGATGTACAGCTGTTTGAGGTACAAGATAGCACACACGCTACTGGTCAGGTGGGGCTCTATTGTTGGCAGAACAACGGCGTGCGCTTTGAGCTGGCCGAAGTGCGCCGCCCGCCGCTGGATGCTTATGCCTTGCTGCGAGACCGCTTCGCCGATGGCGACACGAGTGGCTGGAGCATCATGAACGAAGGCACGGTATCCTCTCCTTCAACGTGGTCTATCTATCAGGGTGCGCTTCACCAGACAAGCAACATTTACACCCCACCGGACGATCGGGCTACCCTGAGTAAGCAAGGCACCCAGGCGATAGCGGGCGATCCGGCATGGACGGAAGTGATCATCCACGTCCGCATGCAATCCCTGGACAATGATGCCATTGGTCTCCTGTTCCGCTACGCAGATGCCAACAATTATTACCGCTTCTCAATGGATAACCAACGAGGCTACCGGCGGCTGGTAAAAAACGTGGGTGGCACCTTCACGCTGCTGTGGGAGGATGCTTTCGCCTATAAAGTCGGTGACAGCTATGACATCATCGTGATCGCTCAGGGCGGTACGTTGCGTGGTTACATGAATGGAGTGCCGATGTTTGTCGTAGAAGACGGTGACCTGCTGGTGGGGCGTATCGGGCTGTATTGTTGGGCGAACCAAGACGCCCGCTTCTCGGACGTGCGAGTGTACCCGGTAGACTCCGCTTTCAGCGACTGGTTAATGGACGAACCGTTTAATTTCCTGATCACCGACCGCTGGACCATTGTGGATGAAGGGAACTGGCAAGGACCGTCGAAGTGGAAAGCGACTGATGGCGAGCTACAGCAGTCGAGCAATATCTACGGTGGGAGTACCGGTGGCGGCGTCGCAGACAAGCCAGGAACCTACGCGCAGGCAGGAGATGTGGCCTGGACTGATTATCGTGTCAGTGTGCGGCTGCGTTCCGATGACGATGACGCCATAGGCGTGATGTTCCGCTACAAGGATGCGGATAACTATTATCGTTTCTCGATGGATGCTGAACGGCACTATCGCCGGCTGGTCAAGAAAGTCGGTGGCGCTGTATCAGTTCTGTGGGAGGATGCCGTTACGTACGTTTTAGGGCGGGAATATGTCATCACACTCGACTGCGTCGGCGAGCGACTGAGCGGCTACCTCGACGCCATACCGATGTTCTCCCTGGAAGATAGCGATCTGAATGCCGGGTGCATCGGGCTTTACTGCTGGGCCAACGTCGGGGCGCGATTCAGGGAGGTTCGCGTTGCTGCTCCGGTCTGGACGCCTTACTATACGTTTGAACGGGAAGAACGGCTACCGGCTGGGACGCGTGTCAGAGTCTTGGCAGGTAATCGGGCAGAAGCACCGAAAATGGAACCTAATGTTGTCCATCGATTTGTGGCGTCATTAGATGAGACTGGCCGAATTCGCCTGCCTATGGATGGTACAGACCTGCGTGTGCGGGCTCCCGGTTCAATGGGGGGGCATAGCCGGAGATTTCTCCCGGATAAATCTTACACGCCCGCCGATACGCACATAATACGCAAGGCGGACGGTACAGGCTTCTTTCTCATAGTGCCGCAGATGTCTTCGGTCGGTAACCAACTGGCGGCAGGCCAATATCGTCTGAAGTTCACATATCAACGCGATAATCGTACCTCTGATCCCAGTAGTCAGGTTTTAAACCAGGCAGGTGATTGTGGTGCGGAAAGCGTTGTTATTGATATTCCGTGGTAAAGGTGTTGATACCCTTTGAGCTTGCACCAGTATTTGGTTTTCATCCATTGCCAGGGTTTGTTAGGATAAGTATGTTTGGCATACCGGATTTCTCTGTGGAACATCCCTTATTGGCTACCTTAGAGGTCCTATGTAGATTACGGTTGTCAAATGGGTCACCATCACATTCACTGCTTAGCCTTAAATTGGTCGAATATGCGAGGTAGGCCAAAACTTGTGGTGGGTTACACCACTTTTACCACACCCGGAACCTGGGTCAGCAACCTTTCGACCGATTCGGTCGTTGCGACCCTATCGAACCTGAGCTACAACCAGGTGGTAAGCGGCACTCTGATCTTCCGGCCAGCGACTGCTCCGACCCCCACGGCGGGCAGCACAGTCAGCACCCGTTACAACATGAGTTGGACCAATCCCGGCGGACCCCAGACCGGCGGGCCTAGCGGGGACGTGCTTCAGGCGGTTTGTTCCAGGGTCTGGTTACGGCGAAAGCGGCGCATAGAGTATTTGCGATACCAGACAGTCCAGGCAATCGCGGCCCCCAGGAAGCCGTACTGTACGATAGGCGAAATCGCCAGGAATGTTTCGGTAGAATCGATGGTAAAAGCCAGGATACTCCGTACTGCGGCTTCGATGACCAGGGTCAAACCCCATACAATCGTCATCAGGTACATTACAAAACGGAAGTAAGGTATTACCCACTTGTTTTCAAATTCGGCCCGGGCCTGCGGGCTGTTTCCGGCTGTAAAATGGGCCGCGAAATAGAACAATATCGGGCGCGGCAGCGCCAGCGAGCCTAACATCACCAGGCCCAACACCCCTGTCAGAAACGACTCTTTAATCAGGATAAAGCGTTTGTCGCCGCCCAGCAGCACCAGGCCAATGCTGACCAGGAAGCCCAACAGCATGAAGACCCCAAAAACATCCAGCCGCCGGTTTTTAGCGAGCGAGTAAAGGTTGTCCACAAGCGGAATGCAGGCGGCAATCGTGAGAGCTTCGACTTCCGGCAGGGCGGGCGTCAGCAGGTTGTATGCTACCAGGGGACAAACTGCGTTGATAAAGATACTGAGCAGGGCAGTCCTGATCAGTTGACTCCTGGAAATAGCGGGCGATTGAGGAGAAGCGAGCGGGGTTTGTTCGGCAGTCATTGGTGGTTTTCCTTTCCTTTAGTAATTATTTCCTGGTTGTTTCCACATAGTTCTAGTAATTGCCTGGTTTATTTGTAGTCTGGAAAAAAGTTTGGTTTTGTTTTTCTGGCTTTACTATACCGCACATTCCGGTTTTAGAGTTTCACGAAATTTCCTAATTAATTTCATAGCCCGGCGCCGGGCTATGAAATTTCTAAAGTCAGGCGGTGAAAATTCCATGCAACCCAAAGGGGATGTGGTGCGGCAGATAGGCGCGACCAAGCTCTTCAAAAGTGGCGGCGTCCAGCACCAGCAAAAATGACTTTCCGCTTTTACCGTCCAATATAACTGTCAGGAGTACCCCGTCATCCTCGCTGACGCTCTGGGGCGAAGCTACAAAGACCGGTTCGCCAGGGTAGCAACCGGCTTCGCGCCAGATGCGAAGTTCCCGGCTGTAAACATCCAGTTTGATAAGCTGGTTTTCAAATCCTTCCGGTTGCGAACGGTTGTTGCTAACCGCGTAGGCATAACGATATTCGCGGGCGTTGTAGTGCCGGTAATTGATGGCGGGCATTTCGGCCAGCAGCGGGTTCAAAATCTCGAACTCGGTCTGGTTTTGCTGCATGCTGAGCCGATAGCGCCGGAACCGGGCCGGGTCAGGATTGCCCGTGGTCTGGGCCTTCAAATTATCCAGCAGAAGGGACTGGTCGGCGGTGAATTGGCCGGTGGCAGGCAGGTCCACGATTATTTCAGACCCTTTTTCAAAAGCGTTGACCTGGTGGAAGGCGAAAAAGGCTTCCGCCTGGTAGTTATTTACCACCTGGCCGGTGGCCTTACTGACCACAATAAAGTTGGTGGCGCGCTGCGGTTCCCAGCGATAGTTTTCGATGAAAGGTTTACCGCTGGTCAAAAGGTCTACCGGGTTAACCACCAGGGGAAATTCCACGATTATGAGATAGTTTTCGGTCATGGCGAAGCTATGCAGATAAGCCGGTTCGGCCACCGGCACCTCGGCTACCTTGCGAGGCCGGGCTCTTCCGGCGTCAAAGGCATAAAACTGGTAATAACTCTGGCGGCCAAACTTTACCCCCAGGTTGTAAATCCGTTTTTCATTAAAGTCATAATGAGGGTGCGCCCCAAAAACCTGGCAATCGAGCAGGCCATCGTAGTTAAAGGCGTTAAGAGTGTTTAGCTCTTCCGAGCCAAATTCCAGGGCCACCGGGATTTCGGTCAGGGCCAGGTAGCGCCCGCCCGCCACCATAATATTTACATCCGGGTTGAAATAAGCGTTTTTGTTGGGCGGGCCGGCTTCCACCCCTGGTGCCAGCTTGACTCCGCTAAAAGCCGGGCTGAGCCGCCCGGTTTCAAGCGCTTCGCGATAGACCGGTGTCAGTAAAAAGCGGTTGCGGTAGCTCACCTGGCTGTTATTAAAGGAAAACCGGTGCAGCATAGCAAAGCCGTCAAACCAGTGTTTGTACTCGCCGCCTGCCGCCTCAAATTTAGCCGGGCCGTTGCGGTAGAGCGAACCGGCCAGCCACTCCGGGATTGCGCCTATGACTGGCAGGTTTTCAAGAGAAGTTTCATGGTTGAGGCTGGTAAACCCGGCCTGGAAAATGTTTTGCGGTTTAATTTCGGTAGTCATAAAATCTCCGTGTATACTTAATAGCCTGACTTAAAGCTTTAAATCAGGTATAATTGAGTAACATTTTTGGTTTTTTTATTGCCACCTCAATTATGCAGGACAGGGCGGTTCCTACATTTCACAAAATTTCCTATTCCATTTCACATTCCTGGAATTTGTCATATGCCTACTAATTCTTTTCCTGACAAAACCAATCTTGATGAGGTAAAGGGCCAGCCTTACGAACTTTTATTGATGTACCGCAACCGGACCGGCCTGACCAGGGCTGAAATGGCGGCGCGTCTTGGCCTTAAAAGTTTTCGCATGTTGCAATACTGGGAAGGAGATTACAGCCTGCCTAAACCCCAGCACCTGCGCAGTCTTTTGGAAATCTTCGTGCAATATCGAGTTTTTATACCCGGCAAAGAAATGGCCGAAGCCGCCCGGCTCTGGCAGGCTGTCAAAAAAAGTTTCGATGCCAAACCGGACAGTTACCGGGCCTACCCGCTTTTTGACGCTCACTGGTTTACGGCTCTCCTGGAAAATCCTCCGGTTGCTCCCGATAACTTTCAGAACATCACTCTGGTAACACGTGAGCCGGAAAAACCGGCTCTAACGGGTGAGGTCCCGAACTCACCAACTGCGGTTGTAATCCACGACCTTCCTGCTTCCGCAGCAGCCTCTGGGTCGTCCCGCCACAATCTTTTCCGCCAGCTAAATAGCTTCGTAGGCCGAGAACAGGAAAAAGCCGACCTGCAAAGGCTGCTCACCCAGAAGCCGGGCCAGCTTGTAACCCTGACCGGACCGGGTGGGGCTGGCAAGACCCGCCTTTCCCTTGAAGTTACGGGTGGTTTGGTCAACCACTTCGCGGACGGAGTCTGGTTAGTCGAACTTGCCCCTCTCGATGACCCGGCGCTACTGCCCCAGGTAATTGCCGCCGCCCTGGAAATTGCCGACGAACAGGGCCGCCCCAGCCAGGCTACCTTGATTAAATACCTGGAAGCCCGCCGGCTTTTGCTGGTCCTGGATAACTGCGAACACCTGGTAGCCGATTGCGCCCGGTTGGCCGAAAATCTCCTGCGAGCGTGTCCCGGTCTGACCATCTTTGCCAGCAGCCGGGAAAGCCTGGGGATTGCCGGGGAAATAAACTGGCCGCTAGGTTCTTTGTCGCTGCCACCGGACGAACCCGGCATTTCGGTTGCGCAGATTCTCGAAAAGTCGGAGGCGGCCCGCCTCTTTTATGAACGGGCTAAAATTACCCGGCCCGATTTTGACCTGGCCGAAACTGACCTGGCAGGTCTGGGCCGGATTTGCCGCCAGGTCAATGGGTTGCCCTTGGCCCTGGAACTGGCCGCCGCCCGCGTCAAAATGCTGTCGGTCGAGCAAATTGCGGCCCGGTTGGAAGATTCTTTCCGGCTGCTCACGGCGGGGAGCCGGACGGTGTTGCCCCGCCACCAGACTATCCGCGCCTTGATTGATTGGAGCTATAATCTCCTTTCCGAAGCCGAGCGCGTGCTGTTAAACCGGTTGGCGGTCTTTGCGGGTGGTTGGACCCTGGAAGCACTTGAAAAAATTTGCGCCTGGGATAACGGCCCGGTCGAGGAGTGGGAAGCGCTCGACTTACTGGGGCAGTTGGTCAATAAATCGCTGGTTGTGGTCGACCGCCAGCCCCAAAACCAGCGTTATCAACTGTTGGAAACGATTCGCCAGTACGCCCTGGAAAAGCTGACCGAGAGCGGTGAACTGGCCCGGTTACGACAGCGGCACCTGGATTATTACCTGGCCCAGGCCGAAACAGGCGAACCGGCCCTGTTCGGACCCGACCAGGCGCACTGGTTTAACCTGTATGATGCCGAGCACGATAATTTGCGAGCAGCCTTGCGTTGGTCGTTGGAAACCGGCAGCGGCCCGGCAGCCCGCTTCGATGTCCTGGAAAAAGGTTTGAGGCTGGCGTTAGCCCTGGAGTGGTTCTGGTTTGTGCGCGCTTATTTGCAGGAAGGGCGCGATTGGCTCGAAAAACTCTATCTGGCTTATAGCAAGGTAGTGTTGCCGGACCACTTCTCGCCTTTTCAGGCCTTTCTTGCAGTAAAAGCTTTATACGGCATGATGATCATTTCGTGGAGTCAGCAGGATTATGCTGTCCTGGATAAATACGGTAGCGAAGGCTTAGCCCTGGCTCGCCGCTACCAGGTTGATGAATACCTGCCCCTGGTTATGCCGTTGCTTGGGTTTTCCCAGGCCAGCCGGGGGATTGCAAGTGGTCCGCTCCTGATAGCCGAATCCCACCGGTTGATTGCGACCATCACTAACCGCTGGCAGAAGGCGGTTTTCTACTATTTCCAGGCTACCGGTTTTATTCAGCAGGGTGATCAGGCCGGTGGTGAAGGGTTATACAAGCAAAGCCTTGAAATTTTCCAGAACCTGGGCGACATCCGTTTCGAGGGGCTAACTGCTTTCTTTTTGGGCCGCCTGGAACTTTACCGTCACGATTATGCCACCGCCGAAAGCCTCTTCAAAAAAAGCCTGGACCACCTGGAAGAAGTAGGCGAGCGGCGCGGCAGCGCCTGGGCCAGGTTGGGCCTCGGCTTTGTGGCGGTCCGCCGCCAGCAGTACGAATTAGCCGAAACCTTCTTCCAGGAAAGTTTACGCCTTTTTCAGAAGTTGAGCTTGCAGAGCGGGGCAGCTAACAGCCTGGAAGGACTTGCCTTTGCGCTGTCTCAGCCTCTTGGTGAACCGGAAGATACTCCCGCCAACCAGGTAGTCGCCAGGCAGGTCGTGCGGTTGGCCGCACTGGCCGATGGACTGTGGAAGACCGTTAAGGGTTCAACGCTATATGCGATTTCGCCGGGAGAAATCACCGTTCTTTTAAAGAAAGCCCACGCAGTATTAGGTGAAGAAACTTACCGTATAATCTGGCAAGAAGCGCAGCGAACGGCAGCCAGCCAGGATATTAATGGCAGCCTCTATAGCTGGCGTAAACAACTGGCCGCACCGGGCGAGGGCTAAGAAGCCTTTCCAGGTAAAGGTCAGTAGACCTCGGCCAGGTAAGGATTGGGTTCCGTCAGAAACTGGGTCTAGGAAAAGATAAAAGGCGTCAAAACCAGAGAGAGTGAACACATTCGTTTTTGTCATTTGCGTTCGGATTATCTCGACTATCCATCTTTTCTTGATTACTACAAAACATTTGCGTTCGGCTGGTTATACCAGCACCTCTAAACGCCAGTTATATTCGTTGGCCTCGGCATAACACAAAACGTCGTCATAACCTCCGTCAGCAAAGATATGCTCAAGGTTTCCCGCTAAAAGGTTGGTGTGGTTTCTCTCAAAAAGGAGATTTGCCCCTTTGTAATCGAGAATACTTGCACAATGCACCACCACACCGATGAGTAAACCGAGTGTGTCTACCAGAATTTGACGTTTACTCCCTTTGACAAGTTTAGCCCTGTCAAAGCCGTCAAAACTACCGGTGGGAGTGGATTTAACTGTTTGACTATCAATTATGGCGGCGCTTGGCGTTGTTTTCCTACCTGCTTTGAGCCGGACTTCCACGGCAAGAGTGTCATTAACCGAAAGTTTACCCTTTATCTTACCTCCTCGCTACTCCTTACTTGTTTTCATTTTAGCTTTCTTTTCTTTTATTAAACAGTCTCTCATCCTACCAGTGGATAAAATTTTAAAAAATAAGTAAACAAAATTCCTTTTATATGTTACAATAACCCCAATGTTACCAGTCCTATTCTTTCGAAGTGGCATTATAAGTAAATATTTTCATATTGGTGTCGGCAACCTTAAGAGTCCCTTAAATTCATTAAAAAGTTTTTTATTTTGTTTCAGAGGTAATTCGAGCTTGACAATAGCCTAAAGGGTTAGGCATTTCGTTAATTTTCCAAACAATTCTGGGGTCTTTTCCCATCCAATATTGAATTTCAGAGTGGAAATTCTTAAATTCAATATGTTCCAGATTGATTTAATCTAATTTCGGCGCGTGTGCGGGTTAAAGGTTTTTAAATTTCCTCAATCCTATCTGGACCCTTCAGGAATCAGAAAATTTCCCTGTGAATTTCTGAGGTTCTCAAACCAAACATTTACTAGACCCTTTTAAATATTAAATAATACGGGCTAACAATGATGAAAATTCGTCAAAAACAGGGCCTTTGGGGCTGGGTCCTCTGTACATTATCCATCTTAATAGCTTCTTTGGGGCTGAGTGCCTGCGGGACGCAAGATACCCCTGTGCCTGTTAACGTTGTAAAAGCCCCTCCGACCATCCTTTTAAAAGAAGAACCAAGTGACCTAACAACCTTGAAAGCTCTGGAAGTAAACCTGTCCACAACAATCGGGTTATTAGAGAAAAACCAGATTGATGAGGCGAAAATTGCTTTCAAAAAGTTTGATAATCGCTGGTTTGACATCCTGGTTATTGTAAGGGTTTACTCTAAGGATGCCTTTCACCAGATGGATAGTAATGTTAGTCTGCTTGAACGTAAATTTCTCCGCAGCAACGCCGTTAGTATTAGCGAAATCCTACCTATGGTAAAACAACTTGACCAGGATTTAATTGATGTAATTAAACTTGTTCCGAATTCAAACTCGCCCTCTCAATTTTCACGAAAAGTCCAGCCTTTAACCGTGGAAGAGGTTGAACTTACTTCTTCAAAAGTAAGAGAGCATTTATTCAATAAAACCGAATTACTGGTCCAAAAAGGGCTGGCCCTGAGAGACGCCATTAAAACCAGGGACATTAAGAAAACTCAACTGGCTTATGAACAAGCCCGATTTGAATTTGAAGAAATTGAGTTTCTGGCCGAAGCTTTTAAAGATTATGATATTGCCCTGGATGGCCGCCCGGAACAAATGGTTAAAGGCGAGCTAGACCCCAATTGGACCGGCTTTCACACCCTGGAGAAAGCTATTTACCAGGATGGCCGGTTGGATGATAGGCTGGACACCCTGGCGGATAGTCTTGTCCAGGATTTAAAAAATTTTCAGAGCGAACTTGAGGTGAGTGGTTTAATGATTACTCCCTCCCTGGCTATTACCGGAGCCGCCTCGCTTATTGAGGAAATTTTATCCAATAAAATTACCGGCGAGGAAGAACGCTATAGCCATACCGACCTGAACGATTTCAAGGCCAATCTTGAAGGATCCCTCTTCGTTTACTCAATTTTTAGAAGTTATGTTGGTAGAGCCAATCCCGAACTTGATACCTTGATTATGGAACGGTTTTCCATAGTGCAAAACGATATAAATCCATTCTTTTCGGCGGATAACCGGGCCCTGAATTATTCCCAGGTAAACGCGGCTACCCGTAAGCAGTTAGCGCAGAAAGTTGAGGGGCTGGCCGATGTGTTTAGCCAGGTGCCAGGAACACTCGGTCTAAAAACCTAAAATGGAAAAATAAAACTGCCTTTGCAACCACAATTTTAGCCTAAAAGTCCTTGCAGGCAGAAAAAGTCATCCTGATTAGAACCAACCCTTTAATCAGCTAAAACCATTCAAATCAAATAGGATGATAAAGAGTGAAGATTTACCCGGTTAAAACTCCTAAAAATTACGATGAAAAAAGTTGGTTGGCTAAACCGGTCCTTTCCAAATTGAAACCAACCAACAAGCGTTTTTCGTTAAGACTTACCAGTACCCTGGTAATTTCAATTGCCCTTATAATCGTATCTATTAGCCTGGCTTTGCTGGCCCTTTATAACTCTACCAGCGGTCTGGAGAACCAGAAAAATAATTTCGAACGGGTTCAACTGGTCAACCAGATTGAGACAGCCCAAAATCAGATGGTAAGTAACGTCCTGGATTATAACCTGACTGGTAAATTGGCCTCCTTAAAGGAATTTCAACGGGCGGAGGTAAACACCAACCAGGCTTTAAACAATTTCAAACCAAATGTAGACCAATATGTCCTTTACACTTCTTTACAGGTTCACCTGGCCGACTTGAATGAAGTGCTGGTAAAAATGACCGAGCTATACGACCAGAACCAGGACGCCGAAGCCATTTTCATTTGGCGTACCAAAGGCTCACCCCTTTCTACCAGCAGCCGGGCCCTTTCTGAGGAGTTAATTAAAAACGAGTTACAACAGGCCAATAAAGAATTTATGTCAGCGCGAGAAACCTCCCAGAACAGCGCCTGGTTCATAATCGGCCTGGCAGGTTGTGCCCTTTTGCTACTGACCCTGATTATTCACCGCCGGACTGAAAAAGCTTTGCGGTCCGAACGCGATTTTGCCTTACAGGTTATGAATAGTATAGGGCAGGGGCTAACCGTTGTGGATACTTCCTTAAATTTTCAGTTTGTCAACCCGGCCTTTGCTTCCTTTACTGGGTTCAAACAGGGCGAACTGGTTGGGAAGTCAGCCCTGGACCTGCTTCCCCGGCAAATTCATTCTAACCTTAAAGAGGGGTTACATGCGCCTGGTGCTAACCAAAACCAGAAAATCGAGATTGCCCTTCCCCGGCGGGAAGGTGATGTAATTTACACCGAAATTTCGACTGTGCCACTTTTGAAAAACAAAGAAACGATTGGTTTAATCAGTGTCTTTTCGGACCTGACCAGCTATAAAAAGGCCGAACAGGATTTGCGTAAATCGCTGGAAGACCGCCAGCAGTACGCTGCCCGGCTGGAAAACTTGCACCGCCTTGACCGGGCAATACTGGCGGCCCATTCTTCGGGGGAAATAGCCCAGAGAGCGATTGAACATCTCAGCCAGATAACCAGCTTTTCATGGGCAAGGGTGGTCGGCTTTGACCCATTAACCAAAAATGAAAACGTTTTAGCCTTGCTTGAAAATCCCGACCAGGAGAGGGTTTTTGTAGGTCCCAAAATCGGGCCTTCTACCAATCCTGATTTACATAATATCGCAATCACCTACCCAGAATTTAAGAATGATTTCACAGGGAACGGGGAGTCTGAAGGTTTCAAAGACAAAACCATTCACCTGCCGTTAATAGCCGGAAAAAATACCATCGGTGTCTTGAGTATTGGGAGTGAGGAGGCCGAGAAATTTAGCGCTGATAACCTGGAAATTGCTAATGAGGTGGCAAGCCAGCTTTCCATCGCAATCCAACATGCGCATCTTTTTGAGCAAGTCCAGGATGCCCAAAAAAGGTTACAGGCCCTCTCGGTTTCCCTGGTGAAAGCCCAGGAAACCGAACGGCGCCGGATAGCGCGTGAGCTCCACGATGAAATCGGGCAGGCAATTACCGCCCTGAAAATAAGTTTGCAAAACCTCCAAACCGTAGCAGATGTTACCGATTTTAAAAGTCAGTTGGAAGAAAGTATTCAAATAACCCAGTTAACCCTACAACAGGTCAGGACTCTATCCCTTGAGTTAAGACCGTCGATGCTGGATGACCTGGGATTGGTGGCGGCTTTGCGCTGGTACCTGGACCGGGTAAGCAGCCGGGCCGGGGTGCCAATTAATTTCTCGGTAGATTCAGGTTTGCAAAAAAGATTGCCTGCTGAGCTTGAAACGGTTTGTTTCAGGTTGGTACAAGAAGCGGTTACAAACATTTTACGTCATGCCAGGGCCGCAGAAATCTGGGTAGAACTCCGGGTCGAGGAAGAAAGTCTTTATCTTTCTATCCAGGATGATGGAATTGGGTTTGTCGTAAAGGAAGCCCTGGAAAAGTCTGTAAATGGGGCAAGTATGGGTTTACTAGGTATGCTTGAAAGGGTTCACCTGGTAAAAGGCCGCCTGGAATTTATCTCAAATCCGGGGGAAGGTTCGTGCGTTTCGGCGCAATTTTCCATTTAATAATTAACTTTAGATAACAAAAAGAGGTTTTGTAATGAAGCCTGTTACGACGGTTCTCTTGGCCGAGGACCACAACCTGGTGCGAGCGGGTATCCGGGTGCTTTTCCAGAACCTGCCGGAATTTGAAGTTATCGCGGAGGCCAGTGATGGTGAAGAAACTTTACGTTTAATCGAAACCCTGCGCCCAAATATTGTTTTAATGGATATTACAATGCCTAAATTTAACGGCCTGGAAGTAGCTCAAGCCGCCAGGGTTTACCCGGAAGTAAAAATTATTATTCTTTCGATGCACACAAGCGAGGAATATGTCTGGCAAGCCTTGCATGCTGGGGTTAAAGGCTATTTGCTAAAGGATGCCGGTATAGCTGAGCTTGAAATTGCCTTAAAAGCGGTGAGTTTGGGCCAATCTTATCTCAGCCCGGCTGTGTCAAAACAGGTAATCGGAGACTATATAGACCGGGTAGGTGGTAAAGCCGGGTCAATGGAGCGACTTACCATCCGGCAACGCCAGATATTAAAACTGATTGCCGAGGGTAATACCACCAAGCAAATCGCTGACAAATTGAATATCAGCGTTAAGACGATTGAGTCGCACCGTGGTCAAATTATGTCTCTCCTCGACATTCACGATGTCACAGGGTTAGTCAGGTATGCTATACGGACCGGATTAATCTCCGCCGAAACTTAATAAGGTATGTTCTATTGGGAGTCGGGGCGGCGTCCTTATATCCGGTTTTAATTTAATCATTTTAATTAATTATCTAAAAAGGTCTTCCTGATAAGGAAAACCTTTTTTATTTTGAGAACGATTTTATTAAATCCCGTTAGATTTTTTGCTGAATTCGGTTCCAAAAGTTCAGTGATTGGGGCAAATGTGGAAAAGAATAGGAATAACCCTTATTCGCCTTAAGGGTTTTTACTATATAAAGTGGTAACTTCCTCATAGTTTTTAGGGTTTCATCTTATAAGTTTTCAGGGTATCAACGGTCCTAAAAACGGGGGTTTGGACCCAGTACTTTCGGTTTTTCCCGATATACAATTTTCTTAATAAGCGGTAGATTTAATCCACGTATTTTGAGCGTAATTCTCTAATACTGTCATTTTAATTGTGAGAATTGTAATTGTAACTTGGCAACCCGATTTAATCGGGTCGATTAAGTTCCAACTTTTCGCCAAACTGTCCTAACTGAAGCTATATCTCTTCCCCTCATCCAAAGGTCTTTATCGTGGGATGAATTTGGTTTGCCATTTGTTTATACCAGAACAGAAGGCTTTCTGGTCAGAGAGGTCATTCGCTATGCTTAAACTCAAGTTAAATCTTAAACTCACCACCTTTTTACGCTTGCTCCTGGTTGAAGCTTTTTTACTGGCCCTTTATCCACAGGTTACTGAAGCGGCCCCGGCCAGTATCAAAGTGACGACAAATACCCTGGCTAGTACGGCGGCCGCCCCCGTAGCCGCCCCGGTGACAATTCACCTCAAGGTGGTTAGCGCCCGCACCGAACCAAACTGGCCGGGAACCCAGCCAGGAGGGATAACAAAAGGGGCAGCGGTTCCTGAATATCAATTTATTATTAACGAGGATAATGCCGGAGACCCGACCCAGGCCAGGGAGAACGGCTGTGCTCCCGGCTTTAGCGCGAATGGCAAAAGCTACCCGGACACCTGTAATTGGCCGTCCATCCATGCTGCTCCCGGTGCGGCCCCGATTGTCACCCAGGGTGACCAGACCCTCCTCAATGGCACCACCGGGATTACCCTCGACCCCGGCAACTACCTGATTTCGGTTACGGCGGATAATTATAAAATTGATGGGGTCCATTTCAGCACCTTTAGCGACCCCGGCCCGCTTACGGTGGCCTTACAACCTTATCCGCTGCCCCTGGCGACTGTTAAAATCCAGGTCTTTAACGACACCAATACCGTGAACGGCCAGTACGATGTACCGGGAGAACTCGGTATACCGGGTTTTCAGGGCCACCTTTTTGATGTTCTCGGTGAGGTTACGGACGATTGGTTCGGCAATCCACTTTGTACCCAGTACGTCACCGATAACACCGGGAAAATAACCCTGGACGCCGTTGGCAAACCGACCCCTATTGCCGGGACGGGGGGTCGCTGCCTGAGCGGTAATGACGGCGTTATAACTATCCCGAACGTGGGGCCAAACCGTTATACCGCCCAGGTGATACCTCCTGCCGGGACGACCTGGGTCCAGACAACGACCCTGGAAGGTTGGCACGATTTTGACGTATGGGTCCAGGAGGGCGCGACCGGATTTGATACCGAGTTTACCGGGCCAAATGCGGAGCCGGTCCCGGCTATCCCCTTTGGCTTCGTCCAGCCCACCAATATTATGACCGGTGGCACCGGGGCCATAAAAGGGGTTGTCGACTCCTCCAAGACCTATATTCCCCAGGCCGGGGGCGTGCCGCTCAACAACCAGGACTTTACCATCGGCGCGGGCACCAAGGTCGATAAGCCGATCAATAAACCCTGGATTGCTCTTAACGATTTGCAGCGCGGCGACCAGTCCGTCTATGTCGGGCAGGGCAACGCCGATGGCACCTTTAATATTCCCAACGTGCCTGCCGGGGACTACCAGGCCGCTATCTGGGACGGCCCCCAGAACGAGATTTTAGAGTTGCGGAATGTAACGGTAGTGGGCGGCCAGACCACCGACATGGGCACAATATTGTTGGCCGGGTGGTGGACCACCCTCGACGGTTATGTCTTTATTGACTCGAATAGCAACGGCAAGCGCGACCCCGGCGAGCAGGGTCTGCCTAACCAGGTCGTCACCCTGAAGACGCGGGGAAACTCGGTCATGGACCGGGGCTCAACCACGGCGGTGACAGATAAGAACGGTTATTACCTCTTCCCAAACGGCTATCCCCTGACCGCCTGGGTTGTAATGGAAGTCTACAACGACCGCTTCTTTACAACCGGCGTCACCTACCAGGCTGACAACCAACCCCAGGAAACCACTTTACTGGGGGCAGGCGTAGACGTGAGTGTTCACCCGGTAATCGGCCTGTCAGGCCGGATGGATTGGGGTGTCAAACCTTATGCTCCCGGCACCAACGGGGGTATTGTCGGCACAGTTACCTATGACACGACCCGCAACGAACTCGACCCCCGTTATGCCGCGACCGAAACCTACCAACCAGGCATCCCCGGTCTGGATGTAAAACTTTACGCCACGGTCAAGGATAGCGACGGTAATTTTGTGATGGAAGCCGATGGCTCCTATAAAAAAGGACCGTTGCTCAATACCTACACGACCGAAACCTGGGAACGGCCTAAAAACTGCGCCGCCCTCGACCTCAACGGCAACCCGGTCGTCCAGAGTGTTTTGCCGCCCTCTACTGGCGACTACGATTGCCTGGAAGTACCTATGATGGGGGTGCAGTACCAGAATGGCTTCTCGACGGTAGACGGAAACTATGGTTTTGGCACTATCCTGGCCGACCCGGTTACAGGCCAACCAATCCCCGAAACTGCTTTACCGGCAGGTGACTACCTGGTGCAGGTGGAAATCCCTAACGATGCTTTTGGTCGCCCGCTTTATAAGGTTACCAAAGAGGAGGATGTCAACGTCTTCAACGGCGACCAGTTCACGCCCCAGATTCCGCCGACCCTTTGCGCCGGGCCGCTCCACACGGTCAATGTTACCAACCCTTACTTCCTGGACGCCGGGGGCAGTCCCTACGAAGGGCAGTCCCGGCCCCTCTGCGACACGCGCCTGGTGACGGTCCAGAATAGCCGCTCGATAGCGCCTAACTTTAACCTTTTCACCGATGTGCCTCTACCGGGCCGCTTTACGGGCCTGATTGTGGATGACCTCAATGTTTCGAGCAATCCCCAGGAAACTCTTTTCGGTGAAAAACGGGGCGTACCGAACGCGCCTATCGGTATCTACGACTTTTCCGGGCGCCTGGTAGATACCATTCAGAGCGACCCGAACGGTCTATTCGAGGTGTTGATGCCCTCTACCTCGTCCTATAACTGTCCTTTACCGGCGGGACCATGCCCGAACGTCTATCGCTTTGTAGGCAACGACCCCGGCGCACCCGGTCACCTGAACGCTAACTATAACCCGCACTACCGGACCATTGGGACCGAATTCGAAATGTGGCCGGGGCTGCTTATTCCGGCGGACCTGGCCCCGACCGCGACCAATACTGCCATTGCTATCCCCGGCTCCCAGGCGAATACCTTCCCCCAGTGCCGGTTGGATGGAGCTACCCCGCAGGTATTCGCGGTCAACAAACCCTATTTCAGACAGACCGATAGCGGGGCGGCGCGCCAGTTAATAATCAGCGGCCAGGGTTTCGGGACAACTCCTGGCAAAGTGGTCCTCGGTTCCCAGACCATTCAGAGCGGATTTACCGGTAGCACCTGGACCGACAGCCAGATTACCCTGGCGGTGCCCGCCGCGAGCGGTTCCTTTAACGGGCCCCAACAATTGACGGTTATCGGCAGTAACAACCAGTCCAGCGTTAACGGCCTGACCGTTCACATCCTGAACGGCACCTACAATCCGACCCTGTATGAGGCCGGGCCCGGCAAGACTTACGGCACCATCCAGGCGGCGGTAACCGCCGCTTCCACTGGCAATAACATTAATAATCGCAAAGCGCTGGTGGTGGTTTATCCCGGTACGGTCACACCGGTCAACCCGAAAGGGGTTTATTACGAAAATATCGTAATTTCCAGACCTATCAAGTTACAGGGCGTGGGGCCAGGCGGGGTCCGGTCCAATAATACCTATGTACCCGGCTCTATCCTGGATGGGCTTGGTTACGAACAGATAAACGCCGGACCCTGGACTACCCTGGTAACGGGGTTAAACCGGGCCGGGAACCAGCAGATTTACGATGGCGCGGTGGTGACGGTCTATGCCCCGGCTACGCCCAGTTCCGCTTTCACCGATGCCAGGAACCGCAACTTCAACGCCGCAATTGATGGTCTGACCATCCAGGGTGGTGACCAACTTGGCAACCCCAACAAGGTTAATTCTTTACCAAATGGTGGGGTGGCTTTAACCCAGGGTGGCGGTATCTTCGTCAATGGCTACGCCGGTTATCTGCAAATAACCAACAACGTTATCCAGAGTAACGGCGGGTCCTACGGTGGAGCAATCCGGGTCGGGACCGCTTATGTAGGTGACAACCATAATTATAACCTGCATATTGCCTCCAACCGCATTTTAGCCAATGGCGGGACTAACCTGGGTGGCTCGATTGCCCTCTTTACCGGCAGTAACGGCTACGAGGTAGACCACAACGATATTTGCGGTAATTATTCGGCGGAATACGGCGGCGGCATCAGCCATTATGGTCTGAGCCCCAATGGCAAGATCCATAACAACCGGATTTACTTTAACAGCTCCTATGATGAAGGCGCGGGTGTCTTTATCGCGGGTGAACTGCCCGCCAACCCCAACAACCTTTCCGCCGGGGCAGGGACGGTAGATATTTACGCCAACCAGATCCAGGATAACCTGGCAAACGATGATGGCGGCGGTATCCGCTTCCTGATGGCCGGGACGGCCCAGATGCACGTTTACAACAACTTTATTGTGAATAATGTTTCGACCCACGAAGGTGGCGGGCTTGCCCTGGACGACGCGCCGAATGTTCAGATCGTGAATAACACCATCATGAAGAACATTACCACGGCCACCGCCGCGACCAGTAACGGCCAACCGGCCCCGGCGGGCCTGTCTACAGCGGCTAATAGCGTGCTGCTCCAGGCCGCTTTACCGGCGGGGTCACCCCTGTTCAGTAAACCGCTGTTATTTAACAACATCTTCTGGGATAACCGGGCCGGGACCTGGAACGGCCTGACTCTCAACGGGGCCGGTCTGCCCGGCGACCCCAACCCGGTCAACTACTGGGACATGGGGGTAGCCGACAACACGGGTCTGCTGGCGCCGACCTATAGCGATATCCAAAGCGCTGTTGGGTTCACGCCAAGCCCGACCAACCTTTCGGTTGACCCTCAAATAAAAGACGCGACTTACAACTCGGCGGTAGCAGTCTTCCCCTGGCGCGGTGACCCCAGTTTTCTCGGTTCGACCCTGGTGGCGGTGGATTTGCCGCCGAACCTGCTGGGGAATTACCACCTGCAAGCGCCTGTAAACAACACGGGCGGTTCCCCGGCTATTGATAAGGGTATTGATAAAGTCGGAACGGTATTGGCACCACTCAGTGATATTGATGGCGATACCCGGCCTGGCGGTACCCTGTTCGATATTGGTGGCGATGAAATCCCTGGCGCTTTGCTACCACCGCCCCCACCGCCGCCCGCACCGACCCTGGCCGTGCTGGATAACTTCAACCGGGCCAATACCGGCTCACCCCTGTACGGTTTGGGCAATAACTGGCGCGGCGATACTATCCAGTACCAGGTTGACACCAATGTGGCCCGGCTGCGTAACTCCGGTTTGTTACCGAATGGCGGCATGGTCTTCTGGAATCCAACCAGTTTCGGAGCAAACCAGGCGGCGTCCTTTAAATTAACCGCGACTAACACGACCGGGGCCGCGCAAGCTTTGATGTTAAAACTGGGTGGCCTGGTGGCTAACGGCCTGGGTTGGTCCAGCCACGCTATCAAGGTAAATTACCTGGTAAGCGGGTCTAACCGCCAGGTTATCGTCCAGACCCTGACAGCCTGTCCGCAACTGGTGTCGATCTGCTCTTTAACGCCGGTCAGCCAGCGCTGGGTTACCCAGGCAACCTATACGGTCGCGGCGCCTGCCTCGGCTACGCCGGTCCTGGAAGCCAGCGCCCAGGCTAACGGCACCGTGTCGGTCTGGTTGGATAACGTGTTTGTGGGGTCGGTCAACGTCACAACCACGCCGCAAGCCTGGTCGACATCTTACGCCAATGCCGGTGGAAATATTGGGATTTCGTCAGTGCCACCCAGCGGTAATTTCAATACGACCACCATGCTCCCGCCAAAACTCGATGACTTCTCCGGGGGAACATTACCCTAACAATCCAAGCCAGCGGACCGGTCCGTCGCGACCGGTCTGCTTTATAACTTTGTTTAGCTCACCCTGAAAGTTATTTTAGCTAAAGGAGACTTATTATGACTAAACCTCCCACTTCCCGGAAGAAGCTAACCAGGCGAAACTTTATTTCGCTAGGCGGTGGAATGGCGGCTTTGGCAGGGGTTAATTTGTTGCCAGCGATGGCAAAGGTCCTGGCAAACCCGGCCCCGGTGCAAGCAGCCATTGTAGCGGCACCACCGATGGCGACCTCGACAAATATTCATCTGGTGGGGACCGACGGTTGGATTTATTTGCCGGGGCCATCGTCGATTGTGGGCGATACTCCACCAAGGACAGTCTACCCGGACCCCCTGGCTCCCGGCGGGCGGACGACCTATATTTTTGGCTTCCGTAATGTTACGGGTCTTTCCTCCACGGCGGTGAATGACCAGAAAGGCAAGGCCCAGGCTCCTGCTCCCCTTCTATACGTAGACCAGGAAGCCGATGTCAGGATAACCCTGACAAACCTGGGGTTACAGGTCCGGCCCGACCTTGTAGACTCACACACCATTCACTGGCACGGTTTTCGAAATGCCATTCCTCTTTTCGATGGCGTTCCTGAAATGTCTATCGCGGTGCCTATTGGGCGTGATTTTACCTATTACTACAAACCGCACGACCCCGGTACCTATATGTACCACTGCCACTTTGAGGATGTCGAACACGTCCAGATGGGCATGACCGGGGTGGTATTTGTCCGGCCCGCCATGAATACACCGACCCAGAAATACGTCTATAACGATGCTTCGACGGCCTATGACCGGGAATTTGTCATCTTTTTGACCGAATTATGGGCCTCTGCCCATTATGATGACGCCCATATCCAGGTTTCGGATTGGAGCGAATACAGTCCCGACTTCTGGCTCATGAATGGGCGGTGCTTTCCCGATACCCTACAACCGGCGGGCGACCCCCTGACCATACCGGGCCAACCGGTTTTGCAATACCAGCCGATTTCTTCGCTGGTAAAGGCCAATGCCGGGGAGAGAGTCCTGTTGCGGTTCGTCAACCTGGGCTACCAGCAGCACGCTATGACGTTGGATGGCTTGTCCATGCGGATTGTCGGCAAGGACGCAACTTTACTAAAAGGACTGGGCACCACCAACCCGCAAATTCGCAATGGGGCTGATGTCAGCTACGAGACCAATACGGTTTATATCGGGCCGGGTGAAAGCTACGATGCCATTTTTACCGCCCCCAATGTAACAACCGATACCACCTATCTACTGTATAACCGCAAGTTTATGTACCTGAATAATGGAGGCACCGGTACCGGAGGCCAGATGACCGAGGTCAGGATTTCGCCTGCCGGAACCCTGTCGCCCCAGGCCGCCCCCAACACCTGAGTTCGAACCGGGATTTTCCTACAAGAAGGAGCGACATACTATGCAACCTACACGCAAAAGGTACGGCTTAAAATTAAAAGGTGGTTGGGCGGTTACAGTCCTGTTATGTGCCCTGGTGCTTTCCTGCGCCCCGGCCCAGACTTCCCGCGTCGAAGCCGCCGGTCTGGCCCAGGCCACCACACCTTCTTCCGGCCTGGTCTGTACGACCAGCCCTGACGCCAGTTTCACCCTGACTGCCGAAACCGGTTACATCAGCACCCCCGATGGCAATACCATCTTTATGTGGAGTTATTCGCCCGACGCTACCAGCTTTCAGTATCCCGGCCCGTTTCTGTGCGTTAACCAGGGCGATACGGTCACGGTCACGTTGAAAAATACCCTGCCGGAAGATGTATCAATAATCTTCCCCGGCCAGCAAGATGTGCTGGCTAACGGTATTCCCAGCCAACCCCAGTATCTCAACGGTGAGCTGACTTCTCTTACCACCGTAGCCGGGAAAAACGGGGGGACCGTAACCTATAGCTTCGTGGCTAAAGAGCCGGGAACCTACCTTTACGAGAGCGGCACCGACATCGAAAAACAGACTCAAATGGGTTTGTTTGGCGGGTTGGTGGTGCGTCCGAGCGGCCATCCCAATCAAGCATATGCCAATAGTGGCAGTAAATTTAATCCCTCGACCGAATTCACCATGCTGCTATCGGAAATTGACCCCGATTTGCACCAGGCTATAGAGCGAGGCACCAGGTTCGATATAACGACTTACCATCCCCGCTACTGGATGATAAACGGGCGCAGTTTCCCCGATACTATCGCTGATAACGGGGCGGCCTGGCTGCCAACTCAACCCTACGGCGCGCTGGTCCATATGCAGCCAAAAAGTGCCTCCAACCCCGACCCGGCCCTGGTCCGCTATCTCAACGTGGGTATGCGTAATCATCCCTTCCACCCTCACGGCAACAATGGCCGGGTAATTGGCCGGGACGGAAGCGCGCTGGTTGGCCCGATTGGCGAAGACCTTTCTTACGAAAAATACCTGGTGCTGGTCGGCTCGTCCCAGACCTGGGATGTGACCTACGACTGGACCGATACGGATTTGTGGCAACCCAACACGAACCCGATACCGGTTACGATACCCTCCCAGCAAGACCTTACCTTTAAAGATAGCGCCACCTGGTATAGCGGAAGCCCTTACCTGGGTATCCAGGACGAATTACCGGTCGGGGTTACCTCCTACAACGAGTGCGGCGAATACTATCACGTCTGGCACAGCCACGCCCTTAACGAGGCGGCAAACTACGATACCGGTTTTGGCGGTATGTTTACCCTCCAGCGGATTGACCCGCCTTCGCCGAATACCTGTCCTTAATTGTTGGGTTTTGAGCTTTAACCGTCAAAATGCAAGTTCAAAACTGCCAGAAAGGGCTTAAAAGATGTTTAGATTTTTCAAAAGACGCTTCTTATGGGTGGGTAAGCTGGTTATAGCCGCTCTTTTACTGGGCGGGTGCCTGGCCGTGACTCTCCCCGCTATCGCCGGGCTGGGGGCTATTGCAAGCAGCCCGGTCCTCACTCCTTCGAGTCTCCCGGCCACGACCTGTTCGCTAGTCGGGGCGGTTCGGACCTGCGACCTGTGGGTTAAAACCGGTTCCATTAGTTTACCGGGGGCTGCCTCCGTCCCTATCTGGGGCTACAGCGCCGATGCTAACGCGCCTGCCCAGATGCCCGGCCCGGTCCTGATTGTCAATAAAGGTGAAACGGTAACTATTAATTTACATAATACCCTGGGCGAAGCTTCTTCGCTGAGCTTGCCGGGCCAGACCATCGTGCCGGACCGGACCGGGGCGGCCTCCAATGGTACCGTCTCCTACACTTTTACGGCTACCAATCCCGGCACCTCGCTCTACCAGGCCGGTTTAACCGCCGATGGGCCGCGCCAGGTCGCGATGGGTCTTTTTGGGGCCATAATTGTCCGGGCTGGTGCCGCCAATTCCGCCTATGATAATTCTTTAAGCGGTTATGACGACGAAACGGTTCAGGTCTTTAGCGAACTTGACCCGGCCTTGAACACTAACCCGGCCAGTTTCGATATGCGCAAGTACGCCCCAAAATACTGGCTTATAAACGGGCAGAGTTACCCCAATACCACTGCCGTCCCGGTTGGCGCGGGCCACAAAGTGTTGCTGCGCTATGTCAACGCCGGGTCGTTCGACCATTCCATCGGTTCACTCGGCTTGCGGTCGCAGGTGATAGGTACGGACGGCAAGCCTCTAAATTATCCCTACGGTGTCGTGGCCGAAACCCTGGCCGCAGGTCAAACCCTGGATTTGATTACGACAATTCCGGCCGCCGCCCCTGCCGGGACCAAATACCCTCTCTACAACGGCGCGAACCACCTCGACAACAACGGGTTAATGAGCGGTGGTTCGGTAGCGTTTGGGGGTATGCTCACTTTTCTACAGGTGGATGGGCAGTCCGGTCCACCCGCCGATACAACTGGCCCTGCGACCAGTGCCGTAACACTAAACCCGGCCTCCACCACCGGCGCTTTCGACGTGAACTTGAGCGCCACCCTTAACGATGCCCCTAATGGCAATTCCTTTATTACCGATGGCGAATACTTTATAGACACGCCCGGTACTGCGGGTAGTGGCACCCATTTCAGCGGGATTCCTGGAAACACTACCTCGGTTAATGTAAACGCCACTATCCCGGCCTCCCGGTTAACGAACCTCAGCGGCGGGACTCACCTGGTGCTGGTCCACGGGCAGGATAGCGCCAACAACTGGGGTCCTTACCAGAGCCAGGTGCTTTATCTCGATAAAGTGGGACCGAAATCGAGTGGCAGCCTGCTGACCACTCCGACCAACGGTAGCGCTTCCGTAGCAATCCGAGGTACCGGCGATGACTCGACTACCGGGAACAGCCAGGTTACCGCCGCCGAATACTTTATAGACAACCAGGGCACCGCCGGGACCGGTCAACCTTTGAATATAACGGCCCCCGGCCCGGTGGTGGAGCTAACCGGCACAATCCCGGTGCCAACCCTGTCCAATTTAACCGAAGGTAATCACATCGTCTTTATCCACAGCAAAGATGCCTTCAACCAATGGGGAAGTTTTGCCAACCTGAACCTAACCCTGGACCGGACCGGGCCGGCCACCACAAATGCGGTGGTCGCACCCAATCCGAATAACGGCACCTTGTTGTACGAACCGAACAGCCCTTCCATAAGAATCAGCGCGACCGCGACCGACCCGCTAGCCGGGGGAATATCTTCCAGCATTAAGGCGGTGGAAGGTTTCCTCGATACCACGGGCGCCCCCGGTAGCGGTATCGTCTTTATACCCACGGATGGCTCTTTCAATAGCGCCAGCGAAAATGCTTATGCCCAGGTACCAATCTCGACCATCCAGACCCTTTCGCTGGGAGCGCATACTTTCTCGTTCAGGGCGCAGGATGCCGCCGGTAACTGGGGTCCGTTCTCGACCGCTACCCTGGTAGTAGATAAGACCGGACCAGCTATAAGCAACCTGGCGGTTACCCCAAACCCGACCAATGGGGCCGTCCTGGCAACTCTGACCGGCACCGCCACTGACCCGGTCAACGGGACCGGACCGTCGCAAGGCCCCGGCTCGAATATTACCAGGGTGGAGTGGTTTGAAGGGGCCGACCCCGGCCAGGGAAACGCCTCGGCCCTGACCCTGACCGGACCGGCGGGAGCTTCCACAACTTTTAGCGGCCCAATCAGTACCTGTAACCTGAGCGCCGGTACCCATACCCTTTCGGTAAGGGCTAAAGACGCCGCCGGTAACTGGGGGGCTATTTCGACCCGGACTTTTAGCGTGGCGGCTTCAACAGGCAACACCATCTTCGCGGACAACTTTGACGCGGGCAATTTCAACGCCTGGTGCGCGACCACCGGGAACGGTCTGAGCGTGACCAACGCGGCGGCTTTGCATGCTACCACCAGGGGTATGGCTGTCACCGGTAGTGGCAGTTATGCCAGTTACACTTCGCCCACCGGCGATAACAAGTACAACGCCCGTTTCTACTTTAACCCGAACGGCAACACCACCAACGCCACCGGGCAGGTAATCTTCCAGGCCCTTAACGGAAACCAGGAGATATTCCACCTGGAATACCGCGTGAGCGGCGGGCAGCGGCAGGTCCGGTTAATCGTCACGCGCAGCAGCGGTAACAACCCCAATACGACCGGCTGGTATAACCTCACAACCGGGGGCCATTCCATCGAGGTGGGCTGGCTGGCGAGTACCAGGATAACCACCAACGCCCAGGTCAAATTGTACATTGACGGCGTTGCCAGGGAGACTCTAAACCTGCGAACCTTTAATCTTTCGGTGAAAACAGCCCGGCTGGGAATAATCAGTGGGGTGTTGTCCGCCGGAGGCAGCGAGTACTTTGACGAGTTCGTCTCTACCCGTAACGGAGTTCAAATCGGCGGTTAGGGCCGGATCTGGTTTACCAATCCTATTTTCAACCTGGGCGGATAATGTCCAGACTGGTTAAAACCGGTCTGGACATTATCCAAACAAAGAACACAAGAAGGATAGTGATAGATGGAAAGCCAACTTCGCGAAAAAACCGGGGAAAGCAAGGTCTGGATTAAGTCGCACCTGAATAAAAGGTTTGTTCTTCCAGGTTTTTTAATAGTCCTGACTGTAACAGGTCTGGTTGTCCTTATCGCTTTCGTAACGGGGGTCTTACCATTTCAAAGCCCGCCAAAAAGGTCCGGTTCGGTGCCGGTCAGCAGCACCGAAATCGAACAACGCTGGGGTATCCGGGTTACCCAGGTAGGCGTCACCGCCGATGGGGGTCTGGTGGACTTCCGCTATATTGTCCTCGACCCGGATAAAGCCCTGGCAATGATTCAGGAAGAAAAAAATCTGCCGGTCCTCGTACCGGAAGACCGGCCCGGCATTGTTAATTCGGCGGCAATGATGCCTGCCAAACATAATTTGAATGCGGGACAAACCTATTTCCTGCTCTATCGCAATACCCAGGGAATCATCAAACCGCATGCCCAAATTTCGGTAGTCTTTGGGGATGTGCGGCTTGAGCATATAACGGTGCTTTAGCCAGACAGGAACTTGCGATGTTTAAGCGGAAATTATTGGGAGTTGGTTTAGCCCTGTTTGTCCTGGTTTTGGTAACTGCTCGTCCGGCCCAGGCCCACCCGATTGTGGTCCAAACCGACCCACCGGACGGCGCAACCCTGGATACGGCCCCCGGTCAGGTCAGGCTGTTTCTTAACCAACCGGTGCTGCTCGATTTTACAACCGTCGAGCTTGTTGATGGAGATGGGAACCGGTTTAGCCCACTGGCAATCCAGCCCGATACCGAAAATGGAACGGCCCCGGCCGCAGGGACTGCTAACCAGGCAGCCAATCTGCTAATAAAACTGCCTTCCCTGCCCCCCAACACTTACCGGGTGGCCTGGAAAACCCGCTCCGAAGATGATTTTCACATCAGCGCCGGGACTATTGTTTTTGGGATACAAAGAGTTGTAAATGAATCCGCCCCTGGCGGCCCAGCCTTGCCTTCATGGTGGGATTTAACCTTACGCTGGCTGAATTTTGGGGCGCTTGCCGGGGTCATCGGGCTGCTCGGATTTAGGTTATTGGTCTTGCCAGAGGAAAAGTTGCTTAAAGACGCCGAAAAATCCAGCCACCGGGAAAATCTAGCCGTTTTGCAGGAACGCCTTAACCGGTATGCAAGGTGGGCCGGGTGGGTGGCGCTGGCCCTGGGATTGGCTTTTTTTGGTGGACAGGGCCTGGCCGATAATTTATCGGGTGAGCGCTGGTGGGAGTTACTGACCGGCACCACCTTCGGGCTGCGCTGGTTGGCCGGGGAAATAATTTTGGGTCTGCTACTGGCCCTCTTATATAGCGGGGTGGGACGCGTGAAATCTCCCCTATATAACCGGTCAATACTGGTTTTACTGGTCGCCTTGGCCGGAACCGCCTCCCAGAATACGCACGCCGGGCTTCCTGGTAGTTCCCCGGTCCTCAATATCCTGGCCGACAGCCTTCACCTATTTGCAGCCTGCCTCTGGCTGGGCGGCCTGGTGGCAGTCCTTTTAGCTTTGGGTCAGGGGTATAAGAATGCCCAAACCGAGGGCAGTAATCTGGCCTGGCTAATTTTACGCCGTTTTAGTAAATTGGCCGCTTTAAATTTGTTTGTTTTAGCTGTGACCGGGTTTTACAAAAGCGGCCAGCAAATCGCCTCCCTCGACGGTTTATTAACCACCCTATACGGCCAGACCCTTATGGTCAAATTTCAACTGGTCCTTTTCGCGGCCTTGATTGGCCTTTTAAACGCCCTTATCTTACATCCTGGCCTGCGGCGATGGCTTCACCTGGATTCTTCCCGGTTCAAAATTAAACCCCGTTTCTTAAAACGGGCTTTGCTGCTTGAAATTGGTACACTCGGAATTGTAATGGGTTTTGCGGCCTTTTTGAGTGGTGCCGAACCGGCCCGCGGGCCTGAATTTTCCCCGTTCAACCAGGCGACAACTGCCAGCAATGCCAGTTATAGCGCGGCGGTCAATGATTTAATCGTGAGTTTTTCGGTAAAACCAAATCGACCTGGCCGTAATTTTGTAGACCTCAATATTTTTAATACTCGCCGTCCGGCCCCGGCTCCATTTGCAAAAGTGAGGCTAATGCTGACCTCACCCAATGGGCAGGAAAACCTGGTAGAGCTACCTTCCGATGGTAACGGTCATTACCAGCTAAGCGGCGACCAGTTACAAAATGCCGGTGACTGGCAAATCGGGGTAGCTATCGAACGCTCGAACCTACCCATTGCTCAGACCAGTTTTGCCTGGAAAGTCCTTGCTACCCAGGAAACCGGCTCGCGTCGCCCGGTAGTTTTCTCGAACCAGCCGTTACAACCCTGGTTCAATTTGGCCGCCGGGTTAATTTTGCTGGCAGGGAGCCTTTTCTGGCTAATCTGGAGATTGGCCGGGAAGCGTTTTTTAGCCCATCCTATCAACATCCTTATAACCTTCGTTGCGATAAAAAGAAATTGAGGCTGGCGATGAAAAAAGTTATTTCATTTGGGGTAATAATTATAAATTGTGCCTTTTTATTATTGGCTTCTGCCGGGGCGGCTGCCGGTTCAGGTCTTAGCAACCAGCTTTCGGCAAAGAGTCCCGCCCTGGAAGCCCTCCTAAACGCCGCCCCGGCCTCAAGCCAGATCAGCGTGATTGTTACGCTTAAAGACCAGCTAAACCCCGCCAGTGTGGGTGGTAGAAACCGGGCCGAACGCCAGAAAAATTTGATAAAAGGACTTAAAAACAAGGCAAATTCTGCCCAGGTGGTTTTGCAGGCGCTTCTTTCGACTCGTCGAGGCCAGAATCTGGTCAAAAATTTCACGCCTCTGTGGATTCAAAATGCGATTGCGGTAACAGCAAATTCCGATGTCATCAACGAGATTGCCCGGCTGCCCCTGGTCCAAAGTATTGTCCCTGAAACGACCTTCCAGGCCCCGGCTAAACCAGCCGTAAGCCCGGCCACCGCCGTGGAAACCAATATAGGTCTGATAAACTCTCCGGCCTTATGGAGCATGGGTTATCAGGGGCAAGGTGTGGTTATCGGCAGCCTCGATACCGGGGTTGATTACACCCACCCCGACCTGGCGGCCAGTTGGCGCGGTGGGACTAATAGCTGGTACGACCCGAACGGTCAGCATTCGACAGAACCAACCGACCTGAACGGACATGGTACCTGGACCATGGGGGTAACCGTAGGAGGAAGCGCCAGTGGTTCGGCTATCGGGGTAGCCCCCCAGGCCCGTTGGATTGCCGCCAAAATATTTAATGATAGTGGTACTACCACTTCAAGCGTGGTCCACCTGAGTTACCAGTGGATGCTGGACCCGGACGGTAATCCCGATACCGCCGATGGACCAAACATTATCAATAACTCGTGGGCTTTTGGGGCTACCGGGTGTAATCTCGAATTTGAGCCAGATTTAGCGGCCCTGGTGGCGGCAGGCATCTTGCCTGTATTCGCTGCCGGAAATTATGGACCACTCGACAATAGCAGCACCAGTCCCGCCAATAACCCAAGTGCTTTTTCGGTGGGAGCTATTAATAATACCGGTACTGTCAGTACGGATAGTAGCCGGGGGCCCACCAACTGCGGGGGCAGTTCCCGGTCTTTCCCCAGCGTGGTTGCGCCTGGTGTCAATATCCTGACCACTGACCTTTATGGTTTTTACTATACCGCCTCCGGTACCTCCCTGGCAGCCCCGCACGTTTCCGGGGGTGCCGCTTTGCTGTTCAATGCTTTCCCCGACGCAGCGGTGGCCCAAATTGAACAGGCCCTAACGTCTACTGCTTACGACCTGGGCCCGGTTGGGGTTGATAATTCTTATGGAAACGGGCGAATTAACCTTTTAGCTGCCTATAATTATCTTATAAATATTTCCAATCAGCCGACTCCAACTCAGACGTCTCCTATAACTCCTACTATTGACCCAACTCAACTTCCAACGGCAACCCCTTCGCCAACCATAACGGCTTCCCCCATCCCGACGGCAACCTCAACCCCGGTTCCGACAATGACGCCGACCGCTACCCCAACAAAGACATCCGTACCGACCCCTACTCGGACACCTCTGCCAACCACGACGGTAGTGCCGACCCCTACCCGCACCCCGGTACCGACTCTCACACCAACGCCTACCCCTGCGCCTGGGTTAATATTTTCAGATGATTTTGAAAGCGGCTCACTTGGAAAATGGAGCGCGGCTAACACGGATGGTGGCAGACTTTCGGTAACGGTGGCGGCCGCCTTTATGGGAAGTGCTGGAATGCAAGCCAATATTACCAATACCACACCCATTTATGTTTCGGATACCTCTCCTAAAGCCGAAAATATATACCATGCCCGGTTTTCCTTCTCCCCTCACGGGGTGAAACTGGGCACTAATACAATTCAAGATATTTTTGTTGGCCTGGCCGGAAATGGCGCTATCCTTTTCAGCGTTCAGCTAAAATACAGTGGCGGGAATTACCAGGTTAGAGTCCTGCTTCGAAACAATTCTGGAACTAATTTGACCAGTAACTGGTCCAAAATAACCAACGGTTACCAGGCCATTGAAATTGCCTGGTCGGCTGCCTCAACCAGTAATGGAAAAACCGGTTATATCAATCTATGGTTGAACGGGAAGCAGGTTCAAACCATAACAGGGGTAGCTAATGGAAGTTACCGCCTGGAAGAAGTCCGATTAGGTCCTTCAAACGGGTTACATAGCTCTACTTCTGGAATTGAATATTTCGACTCGTTCGTATCAAATAGGACTAATTATATTGGGGTTTAACAACTGTTTTTGGTTCTATTCGGGTATTCCAGAAATGGGGTTAATTTCTTATGAGAACACTGGTTATTAAAAGTGCAAATAATCGACGGCATTGTTGTCCAAATTTATTTTGCGCTTCGGATAGCCTTAGTATCCTCGGTACGCTCAAAGCTGAAGATTTCTTAAACAACTGGGTCTTCCCTGATATGTGTCTGCTCGGTATTTTCGAAGACGATTTGAATTGTTATTTTCATTTTGTAGCCTTCTTCGCGCGGATGCTCTTTTTAAATGGCTTTGGTTTTCTTTTTCAAGTTCTCTCAAGCGCCAATCCACGTCCCCTGAGGCATACAATTTAAGACGCTGGTTTATGGTGAACCGTCGGCAGTAAACCCTGTCGAGTTCTTCCTGCAGAAGCGGTTTTTTTAGTAGACCCTTGCGTAACTTTCATTTCTGGCTCACTCATAAAACTTCCGTAGATTTATAAAATTGTACCTGGTTGGAAACTTTACCACAATTTGGCCCCGAAATGGGGCCGGGTCGCAGCTTATTTTATAACAGGTCAGGCTCCGTTAAGTAACCGGCCATTCTTTGCAAAAAGGCTGCCGAATAGGGCCCGTCGCTGATTCTATGGTCAAAGGTCAGGCTGAAAGTAACAAAGCGGTGCGGTTCCAGTTTGCGCACTTCAACCGGTCCTTTTTCCCGGGTTGCTTGAGCCTGATCCGGTAGGACCCATTCCGTGATTACCCGTCCTACACCCAAAATGGCTGCCTGGGGCAGGTTCAGGATAGGCGTAAAGCTATCCACGCCATAGCTACCCAGGTCGCTAATCGTAAAAGTGCTACCTATAGTATCTTTCAATTGGAGGGTTTCACGCCGGGTGGCCGCTTCCAGGCCGGCCATTGCCAGGGCAATTTCCTCAAGTGAAAGTTTATCTACCCGGTGTATTACCGGAAGGATAACCCCTTCCTCCATGGGCAGAACCAGGCTGATGTTTCTTTCGTCCATAAAAATGATATCGCTGCCGTCCAGGATAGAATTAAGGAGCGGGTAATCGAGTAAAGCCAGTCCGGTTGCTTTAAGGATTGCCGCCATCAGGGTTACGGGCGGCGTTTCCGGCCCCGGTTTGGTGTTCCGGGCGGCTAACGAGGCCAAAAGGCCGGTAATATCTTCCTTGCGGGTGAGGGTGACAGGCGCCGCAAATTGGCTGGAGCGGCTAACCCGACTGCGAATAAGCTTTCTCAGGCGTGATTGAGGTTGGCGGCGGCCAGGTACGGCGTGGATTTCGTGTCCGGGGTTAGTTTCAGAAGCCAGGGCCAGGTAGTCCATAACCGCTGCCTCATTTATGCGCCTGGTGTGGATGTGGTCTAAATTCTGGGAAATTACTTCCAGGTTTAGATTTAGCTCCTTTGCGAGGCGGCGGGCCGCCGGAGAAGCCAGCACAAAGGGCTCTTTGGTTCTTTCCAGTGGTGGGAATTTCTCGGCAGGTTTTGGAGTGGGAGGTGGGGCCGGAAGATCAGGTTCGGCGGGCGATATACTCTCATTAAGGAGGGCCAGGGTAGTACCGGCAATCACAATGGTTCCTTCCGGGGCCAGGATTGCTTCAATTGTGCCGGACTGCGGGGCGCTGACTTCAATATTGACTTTTTCAACCATCACTTCAGCCAGTAACCGCTGGCTTTCTACCTTCTGCCCGGCCCGTACGAACCAGTTTATAACAACCGCTTCTTCCTCACTACTCAACTCTTCCCACCCTGGCAGGGTAATTGGAATAGTCATAAAATCCCACCTCGAAAAATAGCTAACTTTTTGTTATTATTTACCAGGCAACCTTTTAAATTATTTCTATTCTAAAATAGGCTTCCGGCTAATGCAAAACGAGTCTATTTCCCAGCTTGGCCCCCTCTTGCGCCAGCTTCGCCAGCTACGAAGCAAATCCCAGGAAGAAGTAGCCCGCGCCAGCGATATTGCCCATAACTATTACGGCGAAATTGAACGCGGCAAGCGCGAACCGGCCCGCGCCACCCTGCTGAATATCGCCCGCCATGGTCTTAACCTGACCGTTAACCAGACCAACCTGCTGCTCCGGGCGGCCGGGTTTGCGCCGCTACCACAGGTTCTTTCAAGCTCGGAAATGGCCCGGCTGTACAAAATTGTTGAAGCTTACCTTAATAAAATGGCCCCCTACCCGGCCCTGGTCGTGAACCAGTTCTGGAATGTCCTGAAATGGAACAACCAGTTAAATTCTGCTTTCGGTCTCTCTCTCGAAAGAATTTCCGCGCCCCAGCGTAACTGGCTGCGCTTGCTTTACGATGGTAACGGCCCACTACGGAACGCTTTCGTGGAATGGGATGAGTTCTCCCGGTACCAGTTAGCCCTGTTCCAGCGTAGCACCCTGGGGTTGCAGAGTGAACCGGAATACCAGGCTTTATTTTACAACCTGCAAAAAGAAGCCGGTTTCGAACGGGCCTGGCAGGAAAGCTACCCGGGCCAGGCCGATTTATTCATGGGCCGGGAATGGGCCATCCGGGTACCGGGGGCGCTTGATGGCGGAATCTTTCGCTGCCGCCTGGTTCAAACCTCTTTCGACCAGTATTCGCAACTCTTAGCCCTGACCTTTTTCCCCGTCGACCCCGCCACCGAAGAAATCCTCAGTTTGCTCCCAACCGAATAACCGGGCTATCCAAACTAAAAGTTAGCATCAAAAAATAGTGCTAACTTTTAATGTACAGACTTTCTTCCTATTATGGTTTAAAATCGAAGTATTCACACTACACAATACCGGATTCTACCATTTAATGTGGGCCGGCCGCTTTAGGCCCCTGGAGCGAGTAAATGGTAACAAAATGATTTTTAGGTCTAACCACCTTTGGATTACTAACTATAACCAGCTTTTGAAAATTTAAAATTGTTAAGGAGGTTTATCAATGGCGAAAACCAACTCCCTTGACGCTCAAACCCTTATTTCAATGTACCGGACCATGGCGATTATCCGCAACTTTGAGGAAACCATGGTGAACGTTTACATGGAAGGTAAAATGCCGGTTTTCGATATAGCCGGAGGTACGGTGCCGGGTGAAATGCACCTTGCCGCCGGACAGGAACCGGTAGCAGTCGGGGTTTGTGCCCACCTGAACGATAATGATACCGTCACCGCGCCCCACCGCGCCCATCACTTCGCGATTGCCAAAGGGGTTGACCTTAAAAAAATGGCTGCCGAAATTTTTGGCAAAGATACCGGCTTAGGCCACGGCAAAGGCGGCCACATGCACCTGTTCGACCAGCAAAAGAAGTTCGGCTGTAGCGGTATTATCGGCGCGGGGATGCCGGTAGCCTGCGGCGCGGCCCTGGCCGCCAAAAAGAACGGCAAAGATTGGGTAGCCGTCAGCTTCTTCGGGGAAGGTACGGCCAATCAAGGTTCTTTCCACGAGTCGCTCAACCTGGCAGCCCTCTGGAAACTGCCGGTAATTTTTGTCTGCGAGGATAATTCTTACGCTATTTCAGTCCCCAAGTCCAAATCTACTTCGATTGCCAACAATGCCGACCGGGCTGCTTCCTACGGTATCCCCGGCTTTGAAATAGCGGAAAACGATGTGCTGGCTGTCTACGAAGCGGCCAGAGAAGCGGTCGCGCGGGCCCGGCGCGGGGAAGGCCCCAGCCTGATGGAAGTCAAAACCTACCGCTACCTGGGCCATTTCCAGGGCGACCCCGAGCTTTACCGGCCCAAAGATGAGGTAGCGAAATTGCGCGAGAGCGACCCCATTAATAAGTTAGGCCGCCAGCTAATCGAGCAGGGCGCTATCTCCGAAGGCGACCTCGTCGCGCTCGACCAGGAAGCCGCCGAGAAAGTTAAGGAAGCCATCGAATTCGCCCGGCAAAGTCCCTATCCTCAACCTGCGGACGCTCTCAAGCATGTGTTTGTTTGAGCCGGTCCTGCATTTTGAATTTGAAACTTTAGAAGATTTTACAGGGAGGATAAATGGATGAGCCAGGTAATGGATAACGCGACCCAGACCGAACGCCTGTTGACCACTTCAAAAGCTATCGCCGAAGGTATCGCCCAGGAGATGGAGCGCGACCCTTCGGTCTTTGTGATGGGCGAGGATGTAGGCGTTTACGGCGGTATCTTTGGTTCAACGACCGGCCTTTTCGAGCGGTTCGGCGGGGACCGGATTATGGACACCCCTATTTCGGAAACGGCCTTTATCGGGGCGGCCACGGGGGCCGCGATGGAAGGCATGCGGCCTATCGTAGAGTTGATGTTTGTCGATTTCTTCGGGGTCTGCATGGACCAGATTTACAACCATCTGGCGAAAAACACCTATATGTCGGGGGGCAACCAGAAAATCCCGGTGGTCCTCACGACCGCTTTTGGGGGCGGCTACAGCGACGCGGCCCAGCACTCCCAGTGCCTTTACGGCCTCTTTGCTCACCTGCCGGGCCTGAAAATCGTGGTGCCTTCCAACGCCTACGACGCCAAGGGCCTGATGATTAGCGCTATCCGGGACGATAACCCGGTGATGTTTTTCATGCACAAGGGCATCATGGGCCTGGGTTGGATGACCCCTTTGCCCTCGGCCATGGCCCACGTGCCGGAAGAACCCTATACAATTCCTTTCGGCAAAGCGGCTATCAAACAGGCCGGGGATAACGTCACAATTGTCACGCTCGGCATAATGGTTCACCGGGCCATGGATGCCGCCAAACAACTGGCCGCTGAAGGCATCCAGGCCGAGGTGATTGACCTGCGCACGCTTGTCCCGCTTGACACGGCTACGATAGTCGAATCGGTCAAAAAGACCCACCGGTTACTGATTGTGGATGAAGATTATCTAAGCTTTGGAATGAGTGGCGAGATTTGCGCCAGGGTGGTCGAAGAAGCGCTCGACTACCTTGATGCCCCGGTGAAACGGCTGGCTGTACCCGATGTACCGATTCCTTACAGCCGCCCGATGGAGCAGTTTGTCCTGCCCAACGCCGAGAAAATTATCGAAGCCGCTCGTAACCTGGCCCGGATGTAGGTTAACGCTATGGCAATTGATGTCAAAATGGAGGGCTGGGCCGACAAAAGCGAGGCGGATGAAGCGGCCGTTTCAGCCTGGTTCAAAAAGCCCGGCGCGCCCGTCCGGCAGGGTGATTTGCTGGCCGAGTTGATTGTCGAAAAAGTCAACCTGGAAGTCGAGGCGCCCGCCGACGGTATTTTGCTCGAAATAAAGGCTGATGTCGGCCAGGCCGTTACCCCCGGCGCGGTGCTGGCTCGCCTCGGCACCGCCGAAGAATGGGCCATCTTGCAATCCCGGCAAACCGCTGCATTCCCTCCTACCCCGGCCCCGTTCCCGGTGGCGGCCGGTCCGGTGAGTCAGGCCGCAGCCCCGGTTGCGGCTCAGGCACCCGGCCAAACAGTTACCCTGGCCGAAGTAGTCGCTTCCCCGGCCGCCAAACGGCTGCTCCGCGAGAACAACTTGACCCTGGAGGAAGTAGCCGCTTTCACCGGGGGTACTGTGCGGAGAATTGGCGAGGAGGAGGTTAAACGTTACCTGGGTGCCAGGGCCGAAGCCGGGGCTTCCTCCCCTGCTGCCGGTGCCGGCGCCGCGCCGAGCGAGGAAGGCAAGCTTGTACCCTATAGCGGGTTGCGACGGGTAATCGGGGACCGCATGGCCCGCAGCCTGCGCGAAATGGCCCAACTTACTATCAGCGCGGAAGCCGATATAACCCGGTTGGTGGACCGGCGGGAGGCCCTCAAGGCCGAAGGCACCAACCTCAGTTATACGGCCTTAATAGCCAAAGCGGTGGCCCTGACCCTGCCCCGCCACCCCTATTTGAACGCGGCCCTGGAGGGCGATTCAATCAGGCTACATTCAAAGTTGAACCTGGGAATAGCCGTAAACCTGGATGAAGGATTGGTCGTCCCGGTCATCCCGGATGCCGGGTCGCGTTCGGTGGCAGAGTTGGCGGCGGAAATCCAACGGGTGAGCGACCTGGCTCGCCGCCATGCCCTGACCATCGAAAACAATAGCGGCGGCACCTTTACTATCACGAACCTGGGTACGTCCGGGGTAGATATGTTTACCCCGATTATCAACCCGCCCCAGGTGGCTATCCTGGGGGTGGGCCGGATTAACGAACGGGCCGGGATTATAGATGGAAAAATCGCTATTTGCAAAATGCTCTGGCTCAGTCTTTCGTTCGACCACCGTATCGCTGATGGCGCGCCTGCTGCTGCCTTCCTCAAGGATGTGCGGTTGCAGCTAGAGAGCCCGGGAGAATTGTTTAACTGAGCCATCAACTTTCAAACCGTCCCGGCGCGGTCGGTCTAATTGTAAATCCCGCCTCGGGTAAAGATATTCGCCGGCTTGTCACCCAGGGCTGGGTTGTGACCAACCACGAAAAAGGGGCAACCGTTCGCCGTCTTTTGCGGGGCCTGGAAGCGGCCGGGGTGGAGCAGGTCTACTACATGCCCGATAATACCGGGATTTGCGCCGGGGCTTTTTCCACGCTGGCTGAGACCGGGCCCCAGGGTATCCCGGTTGAATTCCCCATGACCAACCGCCAGGAAGACTCTACTACAGCGGCGGCGCTTATGGCGGCGGCGGGAGTGAGTTGTATTATCACCCTCGGTGGGGATGGCACCAACCGGGCCGTTTTTAAAGGGAGCGGCCCGGATACCCCCTTGTTGCCCATTTCCACCGGGACCAACAATGTTTTCCCCGAATTTCAAGAAGGTACTACTGCCGGGTACGCCGCCGGACTTTTTGCGGCCGGTAAAATCGACCTTCCTGCGGCCTGCTGGCGTTCAAAAGTTTTAAAAATCAAGCGGGCAGGGGTTATGGTCGACCTGGCCCTGGTGGACCTGGCCGTTGCCAGCGATAATTTTATCGGGGCTAAAGCAATCTGGGACGTTTCACATCTGCTTGAACTCTTTTTGACACGGGCCCAACCCTGGAATATCGGGCTTTCGGCGATTGGCGGCGCCCTGGGTAACATCCCGGCGGAAGGGTCACGCGGTTTGCACCTTGTTTTTGGCCCTGGTGGTCGGGTAGTGCAGGCCCCGGTAGGGCCGGGCCTTTTCGCCGAGGTTAGCATTGCCAGGAAAAATGAACTTGAGATAGGAGTGGAAGTTCCGCTCCAGTTCGAGCAGACTGTGACGCTGGGTTTCGATGGGGAAAGAGATTTAGTAGCCCGGCCTGGTGATCCCTTGAGCGTTGAATTGAGCGCGGCAGGCCCCTGGGTCCTGGATACCCGGCAAGCCCTGACAGCCTATAAACCGGAATAGTGCGCCTCAAAGTATTTGTAATTCCTCGCTATCCTGCCACCTGAAAGCAAATTCCGCACGCCTGAAGGGTGGTTTTTGGTTTGCTTCCACTGGTAACCAAACCTCTTTTATAAATTACCTGTTACCGGGCTGGTTTTAATTTTCCTACCGGCAAGAGTTATAATGGGTTAGCGAATTCGGACAATCGGTGAAAGTCGAATCGGGTGTATAATGACGATTATGACAACACCCAGAAAGAAATATTCACCGGCTTTCAAAGCCCAAATTGTCCAGGAACTCCTCAAAGAAGAGCAAACTCTGACCCAGATTGCTTCCAAACACGGCGTTCACCCTACCCAGTTAAGACGCTGGCGGGAAGCCGCTTTAACAGCGATGCCCTCAAATTTCGCTGAAGAGGCTCAGTTTCAAAAGCACCTGGCCGCCATCACCGAGCAGCACGATAAAGTAAAAGAAAAACTCTACACCGAAATCGGTAAGCTCACCACCCAGCTTAACTGGTTGAAAAAAAACTGAAAGTGCTGGTATCTCGACCGAACCGGATGAACCTGGTCGAACGAGACGAAAGTGAACTGGCTCTCTCAGCCCAGGCAAACTTGCTTGAAGTGTCTCGATCGAGCCTTTATTACCAGAAAAAGAGCCGAGTGAGTGGGAAATTGAGCTCAAACGCCGAATTGATCTGATCTATACAGATTTCCCTTTTTATGGCTCACGGCGCATTACCTAATTCAATCCTTGTCTATAAATGGCTTTACATCTTTACCTTGATTGCTAGTAAAAATTGACATCCATCGAAAAAATGTGCAAGTTAATTGCGCCAACAAAAA
>MKTJ01000078.1:39535-40066 GCA_001898225.1 Chloroflexi bacterium 54-19 | reverse complement strand
CCTCAAAGTTCGGGATGATTCATGTTTTTTGTCTAATCTTTTAGGAAGCCGGGTCTCGTTAGTTGTCAGCCTCTACCACTTTAACCGTGACCCCGGCAAAACTGGCCGAACCTTCCGCCGCAAACAAACCGAAAAAGCCGCCTGTATGGTCGTACATCCGGCAGGAGATGGCAATTTCGGAATTTATATAGATCACCACGCAACTGCCGCTGGTCAAACAGGTCACCTCAATAGCCGTATCCGGCTGTAAGCCCATGGGACGTTCGAAAATGAAAGGCTTATCGCCGGGGCGCGGCCACAGGTCAAAGACCACCCGCTGGCTGTCGGGCTCGAAGCGCACCTGGTAATAATGCGCCAAATCTTCCGCCGCATGCAGGAGCAACCCAAAACTGGCCGTACCGGGCGCGTATTGCACTGTCGCCCGGAAGGTGCTTTCTTCGGGGTGTTCGGCCACAAGCAGGGCCGCTAGACCGGTCGGGGTATCGGAAGAAAAACTATCGGCGGCGGTCTGCCATTGGCCCAGGACCGGCG
>MKTJ01000078.1:0-39461 GCA_001898225.1 Chloroflexi bacterium 54-19 | reverse complement strand
GGACGCTGGCGCAGTTCGTGGACCACCAGCGAGCCGCCCCACTGCCAGTTGCCGGTATCGGTTTCCCCTTCGCGGGTCGCCAGCCAGCCGAACATGTAGCGCTGCTGTTCATCCCCGCCGGTCTTGGCGGCATAATAAGCCCTCGTGTCAAAACAGTCGTCCGCCGGTCTGAGCCAGGGGCCGGTCTGGTGACGGCTCATCCGGTAACGGGTCACCTGCCGGTCGCTAAACTCCGACCAGATTAAATACCACCAGTCGCCAAACTTGAACAGGTCAGGACATTCGTGGGTAAAATAGAGGTCAGGCTCCCAGAAAGGCTTTGTTACGGTCCAATTTTTGAGGTCGGGGCTGGTCGCGCAGGCCACCAAACCCCGGTGGCGGCTCGGTCCGGTCGTCTTGCGGGCCGCGAGAAGCATCAACCACTCCTGCTTCTGGGGATTCCAGACCACAAAAGGGTCGCGCCAGTCGTGCGACTCGTAACCTTCAGCGGTAGGGGCCAGGAAAAAGAAATCGGGGTCTTTGGTCCAGGTCCGCAAATCGGGGCTGGTCGCGTGCAGAATGGCTTCCTGGGGCTTATTGAGGGCCACATAATCAAAGTTATGGCCGGTGTAGAAAATATGGAAAGTCCCGGCGTGTTCTATGGCCGAGCCGGTAAAGGCATACAAATCCTGCGATTCGCGAGCGCCCCGGTGCAGGGCTTCGCCCCAATCCTCGAAATTGACAAAATCCGAGGTTGCAATGTGGAACCAGTCCACGCCCGGCCCGACACCTTCCGGGTCGCGGTAATCTTTCAGGTAAAAAAGATGATGCTGGCCCTGCCAGTAAAACGGGATAAAGTCGGCGGCCCAGGCATTCTCCGGCTTATAGAAAACTGACATCTCTAAAAAATCCTTTCCCGGCTTCTCCTGAATATTGCTTTGATGAGCTTTTAAGGTCCTACAATCCCAGCCGTAATGGGCCCAAGTAGTCAGGGCCGAAAAGTGGCCCTGACTACTTTATTTATGTGAAGTCATTCTAGGAGACAAAAGTTTTCCGCCACTCCTGGAAATCAGCCTCAATATCCTCGCGCCAGGTCGTATCAATCTCGCCGCTGGTGTATTTGCCCTCGGCCAGGCGGAGGTGTCCAAAAGTGTCGCGGACGCGCACATCCTCGCTGACCTCGACCACTTCCTGGGCCAGGTGCGACGGGATAACAATCACCCCGGTGGGGGTCCCCAGGATTACGTCCCCCGGCAGCACCGTGATGCCGCCCACGCGCACAGGGATATTTAGCCCGGCCAGGGTCACATCGGCGATAGCGGTCGGGTCCACGCCGCGCACGAAAAAGTTAACCTCGGTCAGTTGGACCAACCCCTGGTAATCGCGGATACCGCCGTCAATAACCGCCCCGGCCCGCGTGCGGGTCCGCACCGAGGTACCCAGGTTATCACCGACCACGGTGCCATCTTTGATTTTGCCAAAAATATCGACCACCATCACATCGTTATGCTGCAAACTTTCGATAATCCAGGAGTTCTGGCCGCCAGAGGTGCCGCGCCCCTCCCGAACACCCGTCTGCTGGATGGCGTCGTGATAATCGGGCCGGTGGGGTAAAAACTGGGCGGTTACAGCCCGGCCAACCAGGATAGTGCCGGGATGGGTCTGAAGCCAGTTGCCTTCAAACTGGCGGTGGTAACCGTGACGGCGCAAAACGCCCCAGGCTTCCTCAGTCGTGACCAGCTTCATCCGTTCCAGGAGTTCGTCCGGCACCCTGGGGCGGCCATCTTCAAAACGGTCGAAAGGGTTAAGAGCAGTCAGTTCAATCAAATCTTCACGGGAGGGTTGTATGTGCATGAGTCTTCCTTTTAACTTTTTTTCTTAGCTTTTCTTCTTAACTTCCGGGCATCGGCTAAATATCGTGTTTCCAGCCGAGCAGCCTTTCGGCTTTGCTGCTATCGAAAAAGCCCTGGTGGTCGCCAAAGCCGGGACGCAGCGGCACATCTGGATAAAACTCGCGAGCCAGTTCGGGCGAAGGAATAGTCGCGTACGTCTGGGGTGCTACGATATAAAAGACCTCGTGCCCCTTGAAATCAGCCGACAGGGCAGCCAGGCAAGCCCGGGTGACCGCGTAAAGATTGGTATACGCCCACAGGTTATGGACCTGGTTCCGGTTAGAGACCTCGGATATGGGTGTGACCGGGGCGGTAGTCAGGCCGCTAAAGCGCAGGCTGGAAATGGTCATATCCTCGTAGCGCCGGGCAATAGAATCGCCCTGCAACTCGCAAATCCATTTGGAAAGGCTGTAGGGGTCTTCGTTGTAGGTCGGGTGCTTTTCGTCGAGCGGGAAATAATCGAAATGGGGCTGGCGGCTGTAGACCAGTCCGGTCGCGTTCACACTGGAAGCCTGGCAAACCTTCTTAATGCCGAGTTTAGCGGCAGCCAGTAACACATTGTAGCTGCCGACCACGTTATTGTTATGGACCACGTGTTCGGGGTGGCGGTTGGGACTGGGGATGGCTGCCAGGTGTATAACTGCGTCGCAACCCTGCAAAGCCTGCTCAACCGCCTCATAATCGGCCAGTTTTAGCTGAACAAAGGGTACACCGGGGTAATCCTCTCCTTCGGGCATTGGATGCTGGTCCAGGTTCACGGCACTATGGCCTTCGGACAGGACTAATTGAAGGGTGGCCCGGCCTACCCGACCGCTGCCACCCGTTATCGCTATTCGCATTATTTATGAACTTTCTATCTTCTCTGGCTAAAGCCCTTTTTAGTTCTTTTCCGGGCGGTCCTCGGCATAAACAGCCTGGCGCAATCCGCGAATATAACCAATCGCATATAGCCGGGCGAAGGACGAATAACCGGCGTGAGCGTTGCTATCACCTTCCACCGTCGGGACGTGGTCGGGTCGCAAAACGCCGTTAAAATTGATGTCGCGGTACGCCTTGAGACAGGCCAGCATATCGGTCTTGCCGACATCGTGCCAGGTCTCCTCGAACTTCTCAGGAGTGCCCTGGACATCGCGGAAGTGGACGAAGAAGACTTTGTCCTGGGAGCCGAACTGCCGGATGACTTTGGGTAAATCGTCGGTCATGAGGGTAAAGTTACCCTGGCAAAGGGTGATGCCGTTCATAGGGCTGGGAATCATTTCCATCAGCCGCTCATAGTTCTCGATGCTGCGCATAATCCGGCTGACCCCCCGGATAGGCGACAGGGGCGGGTCGTCAGGGTGCATAGCCAGTTTGACACCCGCTTTCTCGGCCACCGGGATAATGCGGCGGAGGAAATATTCGAGGTTCACCCAGAGTTCTTCCTCGCTGATGGGGCCGAGTTCGGTTTCGGGTAACTCTTTGGCCTGGGCGTAATCGAAACTGGTAACGACCGAGCCGCCGCGCGAGGGGGTGTTGACATCGGTCCGCATCCAGTTAAAATCGGTCATCCACTCGTAGCACCAGACCGGGATACCCAACCGACCCATGTTTTCGAGCAGGGTGCAGACCGTATCAATTTCCTCGTCCCGGCCCGGCAGACCGCGTTTGGCCTTGTTAAGAGGCGGGCGGGCTTCGATGACGGCCAGGTCAAAACCGCCCGCCTCGTAATTTTGCTTCATCTGCAAAAGAGGCCGGTAGTCCCAGGGTTGCTCCCCGGCCAGGTAGGGTTGGTCAAAAGGTAGACCGCCTACGGCCTGGTCTACCCCGGCCTGTTTTACCAGCTTCCAGACCGGCGTCGGTGTCGGCGATATAAATTCGGCGATTTCTATCATAGAAACTCCTTTTCTCTCTTTTCTTCCCAATATCTGCAAAACTCCCGCTCGAACCTCAAAGCAGAGGACTGAGGTCGGACAGGTTAAGTCCCCATCTCCAACAAAAAGCAGCTTTCGAGGCGGCAATTGTTAAAATTGACAATACCTCGAAAGAGGCGGGCCACCGGCCCGGCAGCTAGATTTAGCGATTCAGTTAAATTGCGTATTCAATCAGGGTAGCCCTTTGGAAGGCTCAAACGATTATACCACTCTCCCGCTACACAGGGATATTCGAAGCGTTTTGTGTCTTATAACAAAGACTCCCGGTTTTTGCGCCGGGAGTCTTTGTTTAAGGCTTTTCGGAACGTCAGACCGTAAAGGTAAAGACGTAAGGCGTCCTTATCTTGATACCGTCATTGTTCTGAGTGGTTGGCACCACGTGGTCAACCGTGACCGTGTAAGTGCCGGGGGCCAGTGGCGCGCCGGGGGTAAAGACCAGCGTGCTGCTGTTCGCCCCGTAAGCCACCGTACCCGCTATCGTCGTGGCACCCTGTTTCACCACAATTGTGTTGTTCAGGGTGTTGCCCGCTTCAGGGTTGGCCGGCCAGTTAAAGGTTACAGTCACCGCGCTGCCGTTGCCGGTCGCGCTGGTAACCAGGGCGTCTCGCCAGTTCTGAACCGCCTTGTGATTGTCGTCAGGATTGGTATCACTGGTATCGTCAATCGTCAGGTCGAGGTTGCTCGGACTGAGCGAGTGAATGGTGGTGGCCCGGTTAGTCAGGCCGGTAATCGTACCCCACTCCTCGACATAGTCGTAGGTGCCGCGAGTGTACTTGTACTGGATGGCCTGGCCGTCCGGGAAATCGAGCGTTATCTGCCAGATGCCCGGCGAGACCTGGGTCATCGCGGTCGCCGCGTTACCGCCGCAATAGCCGCACAGGTTGGACTGGTCACCACTGATATAGACGGTGTCACCGGCAGGGGTCCAGCCTGGCACTTTAACCTTAAAGGTGACGTGAATAATCTTGGCGACGACCTGGTGCGAGACCTCGTTAGAGGGTTGGGAAGCGTTGAGGGCCTGGTCAAAGGCGCGTATCAGGTAGTAGTAGGTCTGGCCGTTGACCACCGAAGTATCGAGATAGCTCAAAACGTTACCCGCCACGGTCGCGATAGGCGTGGCGCTTTCCGCCCCTGCCGCCGTCCCGCGATAGATCCGGTACTCGGCAATCGAACCGCCGGAATCGCTCGAAGCGGTCCAACTCAAGCTAAGGCTGGTCGCACTGTAGTCGATGGAAGCTACCGGGGCGCTTGGCGGGGTAGTATCGCTGTTAGGTGTCACGGTCAGAACACCCGGTTGGTTCGTACCCGAACTCCCGGCCTGACCGGGCACATAACCGTCCTGGTCGCCATAGACCCAGGTCCGGCCATTGTCATCCGAGAAGCGCACCAGGTAGCTAAAGGTGCCGGTGGTATCAGTCCGTAAGCCACCCTGGTATTCGTAATTGTTATCCCCACTGTGGCCGGAATTGAAAGCCATTGGCTGCCAGTTCCAGGTCGCCGGGTCGCTGCCGGGCGCGCCGTAGGCCAACTGAGCCAGGATTGCGCCGGGGTCACCTGCCGCGTCAGTCAGGCCCTGGATGTAAATCTGGCCGTAAACGGTGGTGTAATCGGCCCCAACCGTCCGGTTGATGGTCTTGGGATATTGCAAGACGGTATAACCAACCGGGAAGGCCGGGGTAGCGTTGGTTTCGTTGGACTGGGAACCTTCGTTGCCGAGGGCATCGACTCCCCGCACCACGTAATAGTAGGTCGTGCCGTTGCTGACGCTATTATCGGTATAAGTAGTGGTGCTGGAAGTGCCGATTTTAATATAACCGCCACCCTGGACCGGGCTGCGATAGATGTTATAGGTCTTGGCGTTGGCGGCGGCCTTCCAGGTCAGGTTGACGCTGCTGGTCAGACCGTTGGTGGCGGTCGCTTTCACGTTCGTCGGCGCATTCGGACCGGAAATATCCTGGCCCGGCACCATAATGAAGATGGCCGCCTTCAAAGAGCCGAGGTTGACCGAGAAACTACCGTTGGAGGTCAGTACCTGTTTACCGCTCAGCGCGTCAATCAGGCGGACGTTATTGCGGAGATAGTTGCCGGTCGGCACTGTGATATTTTTGGCCGCGCCGCTCACGTTCAAGACCGTAATCACAAGCTGGTTTTTATCGCGCATGGCGTAAGCCGTGGTCTTGTTGGTGTCGTCGGCCAGCAGGAAGGTCAGTTTACCCTGGCGCAAGACCGGGTTAGTCGCCCGGATTAGGGCCAGCGCCCGGTAATAGTTCAGGGTGCTATGGTCGCCGCCCGCGTTCGAGTAAAGCGGGTCGAAGCTGTTATTGTAGGTGCCGTTAGCGTTGAGCTTCCAGGGGAACGGGCGGCGGTCGTCGGGGTCGTCCGCGCCGGTCAGCGAAACCTCGTCACCGTAATAGATGGTTGGCGTGCCGGGTACGGTGAACTGGACCGTGGCGGCGATAAGCTCTTTGGCCTTGCCGGTTGCCAGGTTGGCCGCATTGAACTCTTTATCCTCGCGATTATCCTGGCCGGGCGTCAGGCTCCACAGGATACGCTTGGTGTCGTGGCTGTCCAGCAAATTCTGGAAAGTGTAATAAGTGGCGTCGGCGTAATCCTCCCGCATCGAGTCCATGCGAGCCTGGAAGACCGACGGCGGCAAATTCGGGTCGGTTTCCTGGGGGAAGCCTTTGTTGTCGGTGGCTCCCAGAAGACCCAGGACAGCGTTGCGGAAGCGGTAGCCCATGGCGGTATCGGCCTGGTCGCCGTGGGTTATCGGCAGGTTATCGTACCAGTGCCAGGCTTCGGCAATAATAATCTCATCCGGGTTGACCCCCTTGGTGACATCGCGCAACTGCTGCCAGTAGGAAGCGGGGAAACTGGGGTCGGTCATCACGTCGAAACGCCAGCCTCGCGCCCCCTGCCGGAGCCAGAAAGAGGCCACGCTATTGAAGGCGCTGGTGTAGAAATAGTTGGCGACCGGCGCATAGGGGTTATTCGGGTTGGCCGGGTCTTTCTTGGTAATGACCGGTATCGAGTCAAAACCGGCCCAGCCGTCATAGGTGGCCGCGTTGGGGCGGTTCTGGCTGTCCACGCAGACCCCGGTGCCAGGCGTCACATCGTGGAAGGTAAACCAGGAGCGATAGGCCGAAGCGGTGCTTTCGCAAGCCCCGACGGTCGAATAATGGTGGTAGCGGTCGAAGAAGGGGCTGTCCGAGGAAAGGTGATTGAACACTCCGTCCAGGACGATGCTGATATTCAAGCGTTTAGCGTCGTTAACCAGCTTTTTAAAGGTTTCGTTGGTGCCAAAATATTTACTGATAGTCTTGTAGTCGCGGGTATCGTAGCCGTGGTTCGAGCCCGACTCGAAAATCGGGTTGAAATAGATGATGGTGATACCAACGCTGGCGAGATAACTTAGCTTCTGGTCTACCCCTTCCAGGTCACCACCAAAGTAGTCGCGCCCTTTGGGGCCTTCCGTACAGGGTGTGGCCGGGTTGGCATAAGCGTTGCAATAACCTTCCGGTAACGCGCTCCAGATTTTTTTAATTATCTGGGCATCCTTCGCCGCCTGGACCTGGGCCGGGGTCGCGTTTGGCGGGGCCGGGTAATCGTAGCGGGTATCGGTCGGCTTCGGGTCGTTGGAGGGGTCGCCGTTGCGGAAACGGTCGGGGAAAATCTGGTACATTACCCCGTTTTGCATCCAGGGAATAACTTTGAAGTCGGGGTCAACCACGTTCAGGCGGAACCCGTTGTCCTGCATGTCGGGGGTCGCCACGCCCGGACCATCGTAACGATTGGCGGTATCGGCGTAATAGGCAGTCGAAGTGCCGTCCTGGACGATAAAGCGGTAGTAGACGATTGCCAGGGCTTTCGGGGTATAGGTGTACTGGTAATAGTCGCAGGTGCGGTTCTGGCCGGTCAAAATGGGGTCGTAACAATCGACGTTGCTGGCGGCCAGGTTCATCGTCTCTTTATCTTCCTGGTTAATCGAGGTGTCGTAAAGCCGGATGGTTACTCCTGTCACGTCATTATGCAAGGTGCGGAACCGCAGCGTGACCGCCGTACCGGGATTGACCGCGCCAAAGGGAACCCGGTAGAGGCTGTTGCGGCTGTCGTGGGCCAGGCCGTTATATTCGACATTGTTGTCGTGACTGGACGCCCCGGTATTGGCGGTCGGGACGTGGGTCGCACCGTCGAATTTAAGGGTCGCCACCTGGGTCGGAGTGATGAGGGTAAAGGGCACGTTGGCCCCCCCACCGTTGACACCATAACTCACGTCCCAACCTTCGTTGAGGGCGGCTTTAAACTCGTAAGAGGACGGACCCAGGCCGGGCGGGGTCTGGTAGGTATAGACACCCGTCCCCTGGATGTCTTCCATCCAGGATTGGAGACAATCGGGCTGCCAGTCGCCGGGACAGCCGATTTCGCTCTGGAAACTCCCGGCGGCGGTCACGATAAGCGAGTTGATATTATCGGTAATCCAATGGCTGTTCGGGTCGAAATAGAATTTTACGGTCCCGCCGCCGCTCGGCACGGTCACGGCGATATTGTCGCCACCCGCCACGGCGTGGGCACCATAGTTAACGTCCCAGGTGTTGTTCAAAGCCACTTTATAATTGTAAGTGCCGCCGGGTAAATTCGCGGTAAAGCGGTAAACGCCGTCGCTGATTGGCGCAGTCATATAGGTGGCGGCGCAATCGGGTTGCCAATCACCGGAGCAACCAAGTTCATTTTGTAAGTCACCCACGAGTGTGACGGTAGTGGCTGCCCTGGCCTGGGGCAGGGAGCCATCAAACATTGGAAATATCAGGGCAAATAGCAAGCCCAAAAACATGAGAGCGTTGCTAAACCTCTGTAAGCGGTCTTTCTTCATTGAGACCTTCTTCCTACACTAGATGTATTTTAACTGCTTGCTAGTTAGCTAGATGATTCTGGACACAAAAAAGGCGGCAAACTGCTATTGGTGAAAAGGGACAGGGACACGAGTTGAGAAGCGATACCGGAGCAAAGTTGTCAGATTTAGTTGAAAGAAAATGCCAGGCGAATTATAAAATGCCCCGGTTAAAAATTTGGTAAAACCAACCTGTCTGGAAGAAATTCCGTAAGAATTTAATAATAAGTTAGCTTATCTAAAAAGCTTTGTCAATATGATGCGAGGGGGAATGCAAGGTTTTTAGTTTTTAGTGTTCAGTATTTGGCACAAGCTGCGGACTTTGCATTCTCTTTGTGGGGAATGCGAATTTAATTAGCGAATTTGCATTCCCCCACGATACCTAATCGAGCGTCAGGGAGAAGGGAACCATACAGCGCCCGTTATCATCAAACATGGTCGGGCGCGGGGAGAGGCCGTAAAGACCATGTACGGTGGTGCGTCCCTGGGCCGGGCGGCTCAGACCGAGAATCAGGCTGTCTTCCGGCCCGAAACCGAGTGCCGTCACCGGCAACCAGCCCGACTCGTCCTGCACGGAAAACTCGTTTGGGCTGGGGTCGGGCGTCCAACCCCCGGTAACATTTTCAAAATCGAGCCGGATGGTCCGCCTATCCTCCCCGGTGAAAGCGGCCCCGGTTACTTCGGGATGGCGCGCCGCGATAGATTTGCCGTATACCGCAGCGAGGGCGGCGAAAGCAAAGCGTTCCCCAATCCAGACGTTCGAGCCGGAACTATTATGAATCGGGTCGGACAAGGGGCAGTCCACCGTCACGACCAGGTAAACATTCTTCAACCGGTGAGAAAGCGAGCGCTGAACCTCCCGCATCCGGCTCCAACCGGCGGCATCGGCCTGGGCGTCGGTGAAGGCATTCAATTGACCGGTAAAAATTGGTAGTTCGGGGTCGTGGGCCAGGGCGCGGACCGCCTCGGCAAACCGGGCGAATTTTTGGGGATACTCGGCGACCTTTCCCTGCATTACCTCGGTCTCGCCCTGGTACCAGAGAATCCCCGCCGTCTTACCCCCGGCTTTTTGAAGCATGTCGGCCATGTTCTTGAAAAGGTCGCCGTCCGCTTCCTCGCCCACTAGCCAGCGGCTAATCGGGCTGCCTCCGAGTGCGGTCGGGACCAGGCCGACCGGAATCCCGGTTTTCTGAAAGATAGTCCTGGCAAAAGCCAGCCAGGGACTATGGCCGTGAAAAATCCGGGTGATGGTAACCGGGTGCAGGGTATTGGTAGCATCTTCCAGGGGATGCATCGCCAGTTTCCAGCGCTCATCGTTGGCAAAGAGGTGGACCCCCAGCAGCGGGCCGTCATTGACGATACCTTTGCCGGTGCCGGAAGAATTGCTTTGCCCGGCTATCACGTAAATATCACCCACCCCGATATGATGGATGTAATCGCCCCGGAGCGGGCGTAAATCGAGGGCCTGGGGCCGTTTTATCCGCGTCTCCAGGCGGTAAAGGCCACCCTGGGGCACCTTTTCAAGGGTCAATGAAAAACGTTTGGTGGCGAGGTCGAGGGTGGCGTCCTGCCAGTCAAGATAAGCCGCCACCGGCATATTCAGGTTTTCGTCCACCAGGCGGCCCTGGATATAGAATTCGACCTCGTCGGCCTCCCAGGTGCCGCCTACCGTAATAGCCGCAAACCCGGCCCGGTCGCGCTGGAAGATTTGCCAGTCCTGGGGTCCATCCGTGATTTTGACGCCGGTTACGGTTATATTCTCCATAATCTCCCCATCGTGATGTATTGCTGGTCTGAAGTTAAGCGTTATTTGGAACAATCGAGCAATTATTTTGCAGCTTTTTCGGTGAAAGCGGCCAGGTTTTCCAGGCTGGAATTGATGCCTTGCAGGTGGTCTTCCTGCCGGATGCCGGGCGGGACATCTTCGCAACGGACCGTTACCTCGGTTCCCTCCGGCACCGCCTTTAAAATGGTAGTTATCGACATTTCACCGGCAAAGGCCGGGTCGGGGGATTCAAACTCGACCACCTCGACAATCCGCTCGTTGGGCACCAGTTCCGCGAACCGGCCCTGAAAAACGTCGACATTCTCGCTGGTCTTGCCCGCCACCGGGTGTTCAGCGGTATAGATATAGGCCATGCGGAACTTCCCACCGGTCCAGGGCTCGAATTCGAGAATTTCGGACCGCATTCCGTGGGGTGGTCGCCAGACCGTCAACTCTTGCGGGTCCAGGTATGCCCGGTAAATGGTTTCGGGGGTGGCTTTGATAATCCTCGAACCGGCATCGACTCTTTTCTCACCGGATAAATTTGTCATTGTCTTTTCCTCCTGGGAAAAGTATCGCCAGGATTCGCGACTGGTGCAACTTCGCTAAAAATCCGGCGCTCCGGCTAGATTTTACCCTATTCCGAAAGGCTTAAGCAAAAAAATATCCGGCCCATTCCTGGACCGGATATTTCTGGCTAATCTTTGTTAAAGACCAGGCCGACCTTCAAAGCGAAGGACGGCTGGACCCTGGAAAATTACTCGACCAGCATCGGCTCGGACCGCTCGGACTCGGCTCCTTCCGCCGCTCCGACACTCTGACGGGACCGTTTGTCCGGCAGAATGAGGGAGAGGAAGACCAGGGCGACCATCGCGATAGTCACGACCAGGAAAACATCAGTCATAGCCGGGATACCCGCCTGCGAAGTGACCTGGGCCGCTACCGAAGCCTGGACCTGCTGTGTGAAGTCCGGCGTAGTCTGTAAAGCCGCCTGGGTCAGACCAGGGTGGCTTGCCAGGTAGGCCGGGGCCATCTGCTGGGCAGTGGACTGGGCCAGGGCCTGGATAGCTTGCTGGCTAGGCTGGTGCGCGGTCGTCTGCTGCACGAATAAAGTGGTCAGCACCGCGATACCAATCGAGCTAAAAATCTGGGCCGAGGCGTTGTACAGCGAACTGGCCCGCGGCAGTTCGTAACCCTTCAACTTCTCCAGGGCTACTGTCTGCAACGGAATACCAGACATTCCGAAGCCGATACCGCGCAAAATCATGGCCGGGATAAGGCTCCAACCATCAGTTTCGTTGGTGATACCCAGGAGCAAGAAGTTACTGGCCGCCATAAAGATGACCCCAAGCAGGACGAGATAGCGAGGCCCTAACGCGGCATAGAGCTTGCGCCCGGTTAAAACCACCGCCACACCCGAAGCCAGGCCCATCGGCATAGTAGCTAGACCGGCTACGGTCGCGCTCAGGTGCGGGTTGCGAATTTCCTGCAAGAAGACCGGCAACAAGAAGAAGGAACCGAAGACAAAAGCCCGCATCGCCCAGGTCATAATACTGGCGGTAGTAAAATCGCGCTGTTTGAACAACCGCAAATCCACGACCGGGTCTTTCGAGCGAAGTTCATAGACCAGGAAGGCCGCGAGTAAAACCACACCCGCAATTACCCAGGCCCAGACCTGCCAGTAACCCCAACCATAGATGCTGCCCGCCGGGTTGGTCGCCGTTACCGTACCGGGGTCACGCTGGCTGACCTGGTTAAAGCCGTAGACCAGGGCGACAATACCCAGCATAGAAAGGGTCAGGCCGACATAGTCGAAACGACCGGCTTTGTTCGGGTCTTTCTGCTCGTTTTCGGGCTTGTAGATCCGCACCATCAGGAAAATCGCCAGGATACCGACCGGCACGTTTATAAAGAAAATCCACTGCCAGCCGATGCTGTCAATCAACAGGCCACCGATAGTGGGGCCAAAAGAAGGTGCCATCAGGACCGGGAGACCGATTACCGCCGAAGAACTGGCCCGTTCGGCGGGCGGGAAGGCGCTGAAGGCAATCGCGGTCGCCAGCGGGAACAAAGCGCCACCGCCAATACCCTGGACAACCCGGAAGAAGATCAACAGGCCGATATAAGGATGCCCGCTGCTATCCTGGACAATATCACTAAGACCACAAAGGAGCGAACCGATAGTAAAGAGGGCCAAACAGGCGATAAAGACTTGCTTTACCCCTAACCGGCTAGAAAGATAACCGGCAGCCGGGATAACCGCCGCCTGGGCTAAAAAGTAAGCTGTGATAACCCACTGAACCGCATTAAGGTCGGTGTGAAAGGCGTTAGCCATCGGGATCAAGGCTACGTTGACAATCGTATTGTCCAGCACCGCCATAAACAAGCCTAACGCGGCTGTTAACGCCACCGCGTATTTATATGGAATTCTCATTGAAAAGAAACCCCCTGATGCATAGTAGCTTGGGATAAGTCGAAGTTAAAGAGGCTTAACTTCCAAAAAATGAGACTGCCAGGCCAACGCTTTCTCTATTGGCCCCAAAATCTAGCCCTGCCGCCAGGCTTTTAAATAATCTTTTACCGCCCGCTCCAACAAAAGCAACGCTCTTTCTTTCCCACCCTCGATTTTCCCGGATAAACCGATAGTCACAAGACCGATCATGGTGCCGCGTAACAATTGCACCATATCGTCCAGTTCCTGCTCCGAAAGTTCTCTGGGCTGGAAAATTTCTTTCAAAATATCCCCAACGATAGTTTGAATCCGGGCAACCGCCGCCGGTTTGGAAAATTCTACCGGCTCCGGGTAGGTCATGCTGTGCATTGCGCCAAAAATGCGCGGGCAATAATTTGCATAGTTCCAGTACGCTCTTGCCAGGGTTAGCAAACGCTCTTCCGGTGTGATTTCCCGGTTGTAGGAGTTCTGTAGATTTTCCAGGAGTTCCTCATAGCCGGTATAGAGCATTTCCTTAAAAATGGCTTCTTTGTTTTCGAACAAAGCATAGATAGCGGGTGGACCGTATTCAATCGCGCTGGCAATCCGGCGAATGGTAACAGCTTCAAAGCCCTCGTTTACCGCAATAGTCCGGGCTGTCTCGATAATCGCCCGTCTGAGTTTACTTTTCTCGCGCGCTTTACGGGACTCAACCAAACTATTATCCATTCACCCTCGTTCCTTGCAAATGCAATTAAATATAACCTAACAGCAGAAAATGACACCAAAATGACAGGTGTAGAATCCGTTGCTCTACCTCTTACGACTTTGTAAAGGGGGGAAAGTAAGACCGGCTGGAGGTCAGCCGTAACCTGTTGTTGGATTTATAACAAACAATGTTACAAACCGTATCGTTGTTATTATTTGTAACACTGTTACGATTTTCTGTCAATAGGTCATTTGGCGGAGTTTGGTGACTAAACTCAATAGATACAAATTCGTAACAATCTGAAAAGGTTAATTTACAATTTTATATCAGTTTTCTAACTCCTTACCTTTACAATATCCTTGCAATTCATATATTGCGCCATTTTTAGTGACGTTTACTTCTATTTTTATTGGACCTGGCAGAATTTGGGCAAAGCTAGTAGCATAAGTTAGGAAAAAGGGTTTAAAGTTTATATGACCACGAAGTTTAACAAGAATTTTATTTTGGGGCCGTTCCTGCTGGTATTGACGGCGGTATCGCTGGTGGCTTGCGGCGATACCCCGACCGCGACTAGCGCCCCGGCAGTAGCGACCACCGCCGCCGCTTCGACCACGGCTGCTGCCTCCGGCGCGAATTCAACGACAGCCGCCTCAAACAACGGGGCTGCGCCTTCCGGTACACCTGGTAACAGGGCCGGGTCCGGACGAGGCCAGGGCGGTTTTGGCGGTGGATTTAATGTCGTGACCGGGACCGTCCAGGCCTACGACTCCACTAATAAGAGCCTGACGGTGCAAGAAAATAGCGGTTCCAGCCAGACTTTTGACGCCTCCAACGCCGTTATCAACAAGAACTCGAAACTGGCGTTGGCTGATTTGAGCAAGGAAACCCTGGCAAATGACCTCATCCAGGTTACCGGCGAGAAGGGCAGCGACGGCACCTACACCGCCACTGCCGTCAGCCTGACCGATACCGCTTCAATGGCTAATAACGGAGGGTTCCCCGGCGCGGGCGCGAACGGCACACCCGGCGCTTTCCCAGGGCGCGGCGCGGCTAACGGCACTCCCGGCGCGGGCCGCCGCAACGCCAACGGTACGCCGGGCGCGAATGGCACTCCCGGTGCGAACAGGGGACCGGGAGCGGGTGGGTTTGGCGGTGGGAATCGCCTGATACTGCGCAGCGCGACTCTTTCCGGCAACACCCTGACCGGCACCGACCAGACCGGCGCGTCGGTCACCGTTAACCTGAGTGACACCACCGAAATCACTAAAAGGGTTGGAGATAGCGCGACCGACCTGACGGCGGGAGCGAAAATCAGTGTCAACTTCCGGCCTGCCCAGAATAACGGCACGGCCAGCGCAGTCGCCATTACTATCGAACAATAATCAATATCTCTCCTGGGAAGGACCGTCCTATTGTCGGGGCGGTCTTTTCCTTTTGGGCAAAAACCCTGGTCAATTTTTTCCAGGGCGCTTATAATGGGCATGGCTTTGCGTTTAGTGAACCCGAACCGAGCAGGAGAATAAAATGCGCCCCTCACGACTGGCTGGCATGACCGGCATTGGCGTAGACAAAATGGGTAACCTGGCCGACCAGACCGGCGGCGAGGATATACTGCGCCTGGAAAATCTCGATACCGACCTGATGCCTCACCCGGCGGTGCTGGCGGCGACCCAGGCAGCTATTTTGGAAGACCGCAACAACAGCTATTTACCGTTTGTCGGGCAGACCCGCCTGCGCCGGGCCGCTGCCGCGCACGTCTCGCGCTTATCGGGGCATCCCTATGAAGGCGACCGGAACGTGGTGATTTCCGCCGGGGGTCTTAGCGGCATCCTTAACGTGCTGCTTGCTTTAATCGAGCCGGGCGACGAGGTTATCCTGACCGACCCGACCTATGTCGGGCTGCTCAACCGGGTCCGTATCGCGGGTGGCGTTCCCAGGCTGGTGCCGTTCTTGCAACAGGGCCAGGACTGGAAACTCGACCGGGAAGCCGTCAGCCGGGCGGTTTCTCCAAAGACCAGGGCCATGCTGCTGATGAGCCCTTCCATGCCTTCCGGTGGGTTTTTCGACCGGGAGGACTGGGAAGAAATTGCCCGTGTTGCCCGGCAGCACGACCTCTGGCTTATCTACGACACCGCCATGGAACGGATTTTGTATGATGGTCGGACCATTTTTCACCCGGCCAACCTGCCGGGGATGGCCGAACGGACTATCACGGTGGGTGCGGCCTCGAAGGAGTTACGCATGATTGGCTGGCGGGTCGGCTGGATTGTCGCACCCGAAACGGTCATTCCCGATATTGCGCTGGTCTCGATGAGTAACGTGGTGGTGCCGGTCGGTATCGCCCAGGAAGCCGCCGCGCTTGGTCTCGAAATGGGTGACGCAGACGTATTGCAGGCGGTCGCCACCTGGGAACAGCGGCGCAACCTTATTTTGAGCGAGTTAGAGGGGTTACCGGTAATGCGGCCTGCCGGGGGCTGGTCCTTACTGATTGACGGCCAGCCGCTCGGCCTGAGTGGGGCGGAGATGTCGAAACGGCTTTTCGAAAAGGGTCGGATTGCCGCAACCACGATGGATGGTTGGGGTGAAATCAACGGTAGCCGTTTCGTGAGGTTCGTCTTTTCCAACGAGCCGCTCGAACGTTTGCAGGGGATTGGCGCAAAAGTTCGGGCGACCCTATTATAAGCTCACGTTAAACGTTGTTTCGTTTAACGTCCTGCCGGAATCTGCCGGGCTTCCTGGATAATTGAGGCCAGCCGCTCGATACCCCGCGTAATCTGCGATTCAGACGGTTGCGAGAAGTTCAGGCGCAAGCAGTTCCGGCCAGCAGTTTCGTTGGTGTAGAAAGCCGGGCCTTTGACATAGGCTACCCCCGCTTCCAGGGCCTTGAAAAGCAAATTCCCGGCGTCCAGTCCCTCCGGCAGTTGCAGCCAGAAGAACATCCCGCCTTCCGGCTCGTTCCAGCTTGCCCCGGTCTCGGCCTGGGTCGCTTTTAGGGCCGCCGCCATCACCTGCTCTTTGTGCCCGTAAACCTGGATTACCTTCTGGATATATTTCTCCATGGCCCCATCTTTGAGCATTTCCAGGATGATGTACTGGGTCAGGGCCGGAGAGCAGAGGTCCGCCGACTGCTTCAGGATGACAATCCGGCGCAGGAATTCGGGGTTGCCAATAACATAGCCGGTGCGCAAGCCAGGAGCAAGGGTCTTGGAGAAGGTCCGCAGGGTGATAACCCGCCCGGTCCGGTCGAGACTTTTCAAAGAGGGGAGGGGTTCGCCCCGGAACCGCAAACGCCCGTAGGGGTCGTCCTCGATAATGAGGAAATCTTCACGCTCGGCCAGTTCGAGCAGGGCTTTGCGCCGTTCCAGGCTCAGGCAGACCCCCGCGGGATTCTGGAAGGTCGGGACGGTGTACAAAAACTTGGGGGCGCGGCCTTCTTTTTTAAGCGCGGCGACCTTTTCGGCCAGCAAATCAACTTTCAAGCCCTGGTCGTCCATTTCAACCGCTTCGTAGCGGGGTTGGCGCAGACTGAACGCCTGGATAGCTCCCAGGTAAGAAGGCGCTTCGACCAGGATAGTATCGCCCGGTTCGATAAAGAGCTTGCCGACCAGTTCCAGGGCCTGTTGCGACCCGGTGGTCAGGATGACGTTCTCGATGCCGTCAGGACATTCGATGCCCTCCCCGGCCAGGTTCTGCACCAGCAGTTCGCGCAATTCGGTCAGGCCCTCGGTGGTGCTGTACTGCAAAGCCTGGCGTCCGTGGGTGGTCATTACCCGGCTCATCGCCACTTCGTATTCTTCGACCGGGAAAAGGGCCGGGTCCGGCAGACCGCCCGCCAGGGAAATCATGTCGGGCCGGGCCGTCAGTTTTAGCAGTTCACGTATGTCCGAAGCCTGGGCGCCCCTGGCTGTTTCGCTCAACCACCTCTCGGTGTTCATCTCGCTCGTCCTTTCATCCTCTTAATCAGGGTATTTTGCTCTTTTTAATGGAAAAATAGAAAAGCCCTTATAAAAGGCTTCCCCACATTGAGATAAATTATAGAGCCAAAACTTTATTCATACCAGGCTAAAACGCCTATCTTTTAGCCAGCCCGCTCCAACAAATCCTAAAAACATCCAATTGGACCTGACGGAAGCGACCAGCCGCCTTAAATTAGGAATTTCTCTGCCTGATAGGCTTCTTCAACAACGTCACCTGGATTGAAAAGCTGGCGAAACTTTTGTAAGGCGTCTTCTTTGGTAGGCAGGGTCAAATCACCCCAGAAAACTTGCTCGCCGAAATCGGCTATTTCCTGGACAACCCATTCATAACGGTAATAGGCCAGGGTCGTCCGGTCTGGCACAAACCATTCGGCGCGGTCATAACCCTGCCAGAAATTTTTTTCATTCGCGAAAAACATCAAATCGCGTTCGGGTGGAGCGAGCATCACCTCGTCCCAATCCAGGACGTAAAGTTCACCTGTTTCCGTCACAAAGATATTGCTGGTATTCGGGTCGCCGTGACACAGGACCATTTCCGGTTGTTTCTCTCGCAGAATCTGGCCTAACTGGCGGGTTCGCGCGATAATCCGGGTTATCTCGGCAGCTTTCTCCCGGATAAATTTTTCCAGGATGAGGGCGACACCTTCATGGTTCTTATGTAAAGCTTCATTCAGCACTTCCGGCGCGATTTGCTGGCAATCCGAGTTAAATTTTTCAACCTTTAGAAAATCACTTAATATCGGTATTTTTCCGGCTGAATGTAACCCGGCGAAAAACCTCCCTATTTTTTGCCAGTTCGTATCGTTCAGGGGAAGATCCATCGCATTATGCCCTGTCAGGTACGGATAGACAGCCAGGTAAAAGTTTGCCGTTTCTGCCCATAAATCGCCTTGCCGGGTTGGTAAAGCGGGCAGCAATAATTCCGTTTTAAGAGATTGCCGCAAAACAACCGGGATTTCAACCGCCGGGGGATAAACCTTACCCTGCCGCAACTTGACAAACCACCGGCCTTGCGGTGCGGTTTCGGCCCGGTAACTCCACCCGGCGGCCCCTACAGGCAGAAATTCAAAATTATCTATTTTCAGACCATATTCTTTTTCGAGGACAGTGATTATAGCCGAATCATCTATAGATGCGCGTTCCAGCATTGGCCCCCTCTTTTGTTGACACAGCGGTAAGCCCGGTTTAAGCTTCTCCTATAAAAATTTATCCGCATTCTAACAGAAGGAGCCTTGTATGACGATTGACCGGCTGGCCTCATCCTACCTCGACCGCGCCCGCGAGATTTCAGGCCAAATTGTGGGCTGGCGGCGGCACATCCACCAGCACCCCGAACTCGGTTTCCAGGAAATTGGTACAGCCCAGTATGTCGCGGCGGCCCTCCAATCGCTGGGGTTATCGCCAAAGACCGGGGTTGGCAAGACCGGGGTCACGGCAGACCTGGGACCGGAGGGCGGGCCAATCGTGGCAATCCGGGCCGATATGGATGCCTTGCCCGTCCAGGAGCAAAGTGGGGTGGAATATTGTTCGCTCAATCCCGGCAAGATGCACGCCTGCGGCCACGACTCGCACGTGGCGATGGCCCTGGGCGCGGCGGCAATTTTGAAAGACCAGCCCCTGGCGGGACGAGTCCGCTTTATCTTCCAGCCCGCCGAGGAAATGGAAGACGATGAGGGTATGAGCGGAGCCGAACGCATGGCCGCCGATGGAGTCATGGACGGGGTGAGCGCCATCATCGGGCAGCACGTCGAGCCGAGTTTACCCGCCGGGAGCGTCGGGGCCGCGCCCGGTCCTTTCGCCGCCGCGCCGGATAACTTCCACGCCTATATCCGGGGCCAGGGGACGCACGCCGCTTACCCTCACGCCGGGCTGGATACCATCTGGCTGGCTTCCCAGGTCTTGAACGCAATATACGCCATCCGCGACCGCCTGGTGAAACCCTCCATCCCGGCCCTGATAACGGTCGGTATCATCCAGGGCGGCACCGCCCACAACGTCATTCCGCCCCAGGTCCAGATTTCCGGCACTATTCGCACCTTCGACCAGGCTTCCCGCGAACGCATGTACCAGGCTCTCCACCAGGCCTGCTCTATAGCCCGGACCTTTGGCGGCGATTACGACCTGACCATCATTCCGGGCTGTCCGCCTGTCAGCAACGACCCGGTGGTAACCGCCCTGGTCCGCGAAGAAGCCCTGGCCCTCTTTGGCAGTCCCGCCGTTATCGGGCAGGAACCACAGTGTGGCGGCGACGACTTTTCGATTTTCTCCACGATGGTACCGGGCTGCTACTGGTCGCTCGGCTCGACCCGGCCCGGCAACGACTATTTCGAGTGCCATGACCCTCGTTTCCGGCTCGACGAAGACATCTTCCCGGTCGGCACGGCCTTACTGGCCGCCAGCGCGGAGCGGTTGTTGCGCCATTTCGCCGGGGCCTAACCTAAAGCGGCTCGTCGCTTTCGACCAGGTCTTTCAAGCGGGCCAGGCGTTCCTGCCAGCGGGCGTTGATAGCCGAAATCCAATCCTCAACATCATCCAGGGGCCGGGGCGAAAGCGAATAACGCTTCTCCCGGCCCTTTGGTTGGACCTCCACCAGCCCGGCCTGGGCCAGCACGTCCAGGTGCTTCAAAATGCCCTGGCGGGTAATCGTAAAATCGGCCACAAGCTGGGTGGCGGTCCGGGGGCTGCTCCGGGCCAGGACCCCCAGCAGTTCGCGCCGGGTGGCATCGGCCAGGGCGCTAAAAACGAGGTCAGTTCTCTCCAATATCCTTGCCCTCCTTCAAGTAATTTTCCAGGTTGTGTATCTGAATCTGCCAGCCTTCCGAGTTCCCTTCGAAGCGCGATTTACGGTACTGCTCCGGCAGCTTTTCAAAACCCTGCTCGCGCATGGTGACGCGGGTGCCGCCTTCCACTTCTTCCAGCCGGAAAGTGACCAGGGTAAAGATTTTTACCCCCGCTTCGGGGGTCCACTCGAATTCGAACAGTTCGGGCGGCTCGACCGTGATAATTTTGCCCGGCAGATTATTCTCAAATTCGACAAACCGGAACTCCCCGCCCGGCTCCAACCGGCTGATTTCCACCTGCAAACCAAACCACTTTGAGAAATGTTTGGCGGTCGTAAGCGCTTTCCAGATACGCTCCCGGTCGGCCCGCATCACCATCGTCTGTTCCGCCGCAATCGTTTCAGTCATTTTGCTGTCCTTTCTCTAAAACGTCCCTGTCGTCACGGCCAGCTAGTGCAACTAACTGGTTGCACTATAGTAACACACCTAGAACAAATGTGCAACTGACTGGTTGCACTTCTTTTAAAATTGGGCAAAAATCGAAAGGACTGTCTGCTAAAATAATTTCTTTACAAATTTCTTTTACAAATTTCTTTATTGAGGGTTAATTTTCTATTTATAAGTCCTGCATTGCAAATTAGTACAATCGGGCCTCTTTCGAACCGGCCCGGTCCGGTTTTACAATAGGATTGGCCCTTCTCTTGCTAATCTTGTTCATGGCCGGGCCCATTTACAGATAGTTTCAAGAGGTTTACGTGAAACTTCAAACCGAACTTTATCTAATTTTGTCAGAGAACAACGGGAAAACAACCTTTCTACACCCTATACCCGGCTTTTAACGCCAACCGAAAATATTTACCCGGTCAAGTTCTAGCTAGCTTTTGTAGGACAAGGCAAATTAACCGTTTCCTTCTTTCGGAAATAAAATTTAATTGACTTTAATTTTCAAAGTTCTGGTTTGATTGAGAAATTATAGACAATAAAATTGTAATTGGTTTGGATTATTTCTGTTAAAATTTGTTATGGTTTTTGTTATATTTAACTGGTATATTACTTTATGCTATGTCCTGGCAAGAATGGCGGCAATCTTTTAAGCTGGCAGAATTATGGAAATTACTAACAATCACGCTAACTCACCTGTTAACCAGGCTGAAACAGAAGATCGTTATCGCAACATTATTGAGGTGATGCGCGATGGTATTATCGTCCAGGCGGCTAACGGTCAAATTCTGGAGTGCAACGCCGAGGCCGGGTTTATTTTCGGGATGCCGGTTAAAGAAATCACCGCCCGCACGTTTCTCAAACCCCAGTGGGAACCCATCAAAGAAAACGGCGAACCTTTTGACGTAATGAAACACCCCGCCCTGGTCGCCCTCCAGACCGGCAACTCGGTATCGGACGTGATTATCCGGGTTACCCGGCCCGACCACCGGAAAATCTGGCTCAATATCAGTTCACGGCCCCTGTTCAAACCGGGCCAGACTCGGCCTTACGGAGTTGTTTCATCCTTCCGGGATATTACAGCCTGGAAAGAGGCCGACCAGAACCTCAAAAAGGAACGAAACCTGCTGGCGACCGTCATCGAAGGCTCAACCGAGGCGATTTATGTTAAAGACCGGGAGGGCCGCTTCCTCCTGGCCAATAAAGTTTACGTGGACCTGCTCGGTATAACCCAGGACGAAATTATCGGCCATACCACCGAAGAATTATGGCCCCAGCAAACCAGCCTACTTTTAAAAAAATCCGATGAGATGGTTATCGAGACAGGCCAGTCCCAGACCTATGAAGTACCCATTACCGACCACGAAGGCAAACTGCATATCTTCCTGACTACCAAAGACCCCTATCGCGACAGCCAGGGAAACGTCATCGGGATTATCGGGATTTCGCGGGATATTACCAACCGCAAAAAGGTCGAAAACCTCAAAAACGATTTTATAGCCACGGTCAGTCACGAATTACGGACCCCTCTAACTGCCATTATGGGCTCGCTCGGTCTGCTGACCAGTGGCGCCGCCGGGAGCCTGCCCGACCAGGCCCGCCAGATGGCCGAGGTAGCCTACCGGAACAGCGAACGTCTGCTTGGTCTTATCAATGACATCCTTGATTTTGAGAAAATTGAGGCCGGGAAGATGACTTTCGATTTCCGGCCCCAGGACCTGCGCGCCCTTGTAGAAGATACCATCACCATCAACCAACCACTCTCCAACCAGGGAAAAATAAATTTAATCCTCGAACCGGATGACCTTCCCGACCAACCGCTGGTAATGGCCGATAAAAACCGGTTGGTCCAGGTGCTGACAAACCTGCTTTCCAACGCTATCAAGTTCTCCCCGGCGGGCAGCGAGGTCAGAGTGCGGCTCGATTGTGTCAAAAAAGGTTTCAAAGTGACCGTTACCGACCAGGGACCGGGTATCCCGTTGGAATTCCGTAACCAGATTTTTAACAAGTTCGCCCAGGCCGACTCCTCCTCAACCCGGCGAATGGGTGGGACCGGGCTGGGGCTCAGTATTGCCAAGGCGATTATCGAGAACCACGGCGGCGAAATCGGGTTTAATTCCAGGGTCGGGCAGGGTAGCGCCTTCTTCTTTGAAATTCCAACTTTTGATAAAAATAAAGTCCTTTAAATATTCCCCTATCCCAAAAGGGAAAGTTAAGCCCACCGAAGCATTGCCTTAACTCTATTTTTGAATTAAAATAAAAATGTTTTAAGCTTTCAAAATCACCTTAATTTTTACATTCAAATAGCGGCTTGTCTGATTTTCTTTAAATAAATAAGGGGAGAATCTAAATGAAACGAGTAACGGTTCCGGTACCTTCCGCGCCCGTTTTAATCGGCCTGGTGTTCGCCTTGCTTTCGGCCCTCTTTACCGGCAGTTTTATTTCCTGGGCGGCTACCCCCGCGAACGTCCAGGCCGTCCCCTCGACCGTTATAACCGGCTGTGTCGGTAGTTCCACCCCCGGCGGTTCCAGCCTGAACCTGGCGGGCCGGACCATCACCGCCAGCACCCTGGTACGGATTGACCCCTCCGGCACCTGCGCCGCTAACGAAAACGCTGTGACCTGGAACAATCAAGTAACGAGCCCTACTTTCAGCCAAACCGTTGTTATAACTTCGAGTGCCGACCAGTTCGACAACGGCAACCGGTTGCTTGCCGCCATGACCACCATCAGCAATTCGGTCCCGGCCATAGCCAACGCTTACCTGGTAAAACTTGAACCGGGTAATTATGATTTAAATGGGCGAGCTCTCAATATGTTAACCCACGTAGACCTGGAAGGTTCGGGCCAGGATGTAACTTACCTGAGCTCTACCATTGATTCTAATTCTCCACCCACAACCGGCGTGCTTAACCTGGCCGCAGGCTCGGAAGTCCGAAATCTGACCGTTTTAAACTATGGAGAATCAAATTACGGCACCACAATTTATGCCAATTATTCAAACCAGGGTGGATTAACGAGCCTATACCCAAGCGCCCTGATAAATGTTACCGTTGTACCTATAATTGGAGGAACTCTTGAAAGCCGTGGTCTTTATACCGGGCCCACTACGAGCGTGTTAGTCCAAGATAGCTTCATAGACGTGGAAAATGGTGGGTCTGATTTTCCCACGTCAAACCTGATACTTTTTGGAATTGACAGCCAGGGCACATTAAAAGTCACAAATAGCACTGTTGTTGCAAGAACCCAAGCAGGTTATAAGACTTACGGTATAAGGGCTAACACCGCCAGTGGAGTATCTACCATAATTCAACAAACCACGATTGACACGGAACGCGGTTGGTGGACCAACCGCGCTGTCGATATTGGAAGCAGTACAACAATCACGATACAAAATAGCACTTTGACCACTTATGGTATTAAGACTTCCGAAAATACCGCAGTCTACAATAGCAGCCCTTACACAGTTATTCAGAATAGCAATCTCAAAGCTACGGGGGGTGACCAGTATGACCAGAATTCAATAAACAACGCCCTTGTAAACCTGGCTACGCTAAAAGTGGCGACCTCCCAGGTTAATGGCGGGGTGAGTAACACTGGCACCCTCAAATGCGTGGGCTCTTACAACGCCAACTTTGACGTTCTGGGAACTGACTGTACCAATGCCTAAGCCGGGTGGCTCCGTTATAAACGAAAGGTAGCCTCAAAAGCTACCTTTTTTCGTGCTAAAAGTTCGGGGTTTCTACCCCTTTGAGGTCCCACGGGAATTGTCAGACCGGGGGCAAAGATGTTAAGATAGCGGCATCTCAACGCCACAAGAAGCAATTTTAAAACCTGAATTTTCGATGGGGAAAATTACACCGTGAAACTTAGATTTCGTTCCCTGTTCTTAATCCTGACCCTGGCCTTGCTGGTGGTCGGGCTGGCGGCTTGCTCAGAAACGGCCCAGACCGATAAGACCCCCGACGCCAGCGCGCTGGCGGCTTTCCAGGCCGAACCAGCCACAAATAACGGAGACGCCACCAAAGGTATCCAGGTCTTTGGCCGGATGCCCTGCCTGACCTGTCACACCGTTTCCGGGATGAACGGCGGGCCACCCCAGGCGGCAGCCCCTACCCTCGACCACATTGGCACCAACGCCGCCACCCGTGTGCCGGGCGTAACGGCGGCCCAATATATCCGTCACGCTATCCTGAAGCCGGACGACCTGACTATCCCGGAATACCATAACGTGATGCCGAGTTTTAGCACCAGCCTCAGCCAGACCGACCTTGACAACCTGGTGGCTTACCTGCTAACCTTGAAATGAGAAACCGGGCGGCCCGGCCCAACCTATTAGCTGGCCTTCTTATGGCGCTGAGCGTCGCGCCGGGTGTCGCTGGCTTTCTCGCGCTCCAACCTTTTTTCCAGCAGCGACATGACCGCCGCTTCTTCCGGCTTGAGGTCGTGCAGGTTCTCAATCAACTCCTGGCTGGTCAGTTGCTGCAAACTGTCGAGCATGGTCCCTTCCAGGTACGCGTCAATAATCGCCGGGTGAATATAACTTTTGCGGCAGATAGTCGGGGTATTGCCAAGCCGCCGGGCTACATCTTTTATAGCCGCGACCACGTTCTTTTTAGCCTCGGCCTCTTTATCAAAGGCTGAGAATTCCTGCAAAGCCAGGGCCGCCAGGACCGTCCCGGCCCAGGTCCGAAAGTCTTTTGCGCTGAAATCCTGCCCGCTCACTTCCCGCAGATATTCGTTTACGTCCGCCGAGTCAATGGTCTGGCGCTGGCCGTCCTCGTCGATATATTGAAAAAGCTCGTAACCGGGGATGTCCCGGCAACTCTTGACGATACGGGCCAACCGCCGGTCGGTTATCGAAAGCGACCAGTCCTTACCGCTTTTACCCCGGAAGGTAAAGCTGATTTTGGAGCCCTCGACCTTAACGTGGCGGTCACGCATGGTCGTGAGTCCAAAAGACTTGTTCGACCTGGCATACTCGACATTGCCGACCCGAATCAGGGTCGTTTCCAGTAGCCGGATAACGGTCGCCAGCACCTTGCGGCGGGGCAACCCCGGCAAGGCTAAGTCTTTTGTTACCTGCTCCCGGAGACCCGGCAGGGCGGCCCCAAAAGCCAGCATGCGGTCGTACTTGGTTTCGTCCCGGATTACCCGCCATTTGGCATGATAACGGTATTGTTTGCGGCCCCGCGCGTCCCGCCCGGTCGCCTGCAAGTGGCCGTTTGGCCGAGGGCAAATCCAGACCTCGGTATAGGCGGGCGGAATCCCCAGCTTTTTGATGCGGTCCAACTCCCTCGCGTCGGTAATCCGCTCTCCGTCCGGCCCGTAGTAGACAAATTCATCGCCCTCTTTCTCCCGGCGGATACCCGGCATGAGGTCGTTCACATAGCGCAGCCCGGCGGCTTTAGCCGAGGCGACCGGGTCTTTTACAACTTCTTGTGTCATATTTTTATCTTCTTAAAAACTTCGTTGTTTATCTAAATGGTTCCAGTGCAAACCCAATTTTCACTTTTCAAAGGGTCCGCCATCCTCTTTGCAATTCAGGTGCCACAAAATAAGGGGCTATCTGGTTTGTCAGGCCCGGTGTCTTTGTCCTAGAATGGACCAAAGGTTAATTCATTGGGATGGACTAAAGGAGACATAAATGGCAATCAGTTTTGAAGAAATAAGCGACCGGATTTTAAAAGGCTTGTTGGACCTTAACCCGGCTTACGCCCGTAACATCGGGCTGCACGAAGAATACGACGGCAAGCTACCGTCGGTACATAACGAAGCCCTGGAAAACGCCGCGACCTGGGCCAAACAAGAACTGGCCGCCCTGGACGCACTCAACCAGGACGACCTGACCGAACAGGAGAAGTTCGACTCGGTGCTGCTGGCGCACAACCTGGAAGCAATTCCTTTCAACTTTTACGATATGCGCGAGTGGGAGGACAACCCGCTTTACTACAGCAACAACCTGGCGGTCGTCAACTACCTGGCCCGCAGCTATGCCCCTCTTCCCGAACGACTGGACGGACTGGCCCGGCATAACCGCCAGGTACCCAACTACCTGGCCGAAGCCCGCGCCAACCTCAAGCCGCCCTTCGCCCGGCCCGTTCTGGAAGTGGCCGGAAACGTCTTTGGCGGCGAGGTGCGCTTCCGTCAGGGCGAGGTCGTTGAAACTATCCAGAAGGCCGAGTTGAGCGAAGCCGACCGGGCCGAATACCTCGAAGCTAACCGGCAGGCTATCGAAGCCCTCCAGGGCTTCCTGGCTTACCTGAAAGAACAACCCGCTCACGACGATTTCGCTATTGGACGCGAAAAATACCAGAAACTATTGCTGCGGGGCGACATGGTGGCCCTACCGGTGGAAGACGTGCTGGCGGCGGGCGAACGCGATCTGGAACGCAATTTTGCCGATTTCGAAGCGACCGCCTGCCTGATTGACCCCGACGCTACCCCCGACGAGGTGCGCGACCGCTTCAAAAACGACCACCCTTCCGCCGACGAACTGATTCCCTGGACCGAAAAACTGCTGGAAGAAATTCGGACCTTCCTGGTCGAAAAAGACCTGATTACGGTGCCCGGTGAGGCCCGCCCGATTGTCGCCAACACGCCCCCGGCCAATCGCTGGTCGTTCGCCAGCATGAGTACTCCCGGCGCATTCGAAAAGGCACGGGAAGCCTATTACTACATCACCCTGCCCGAACCGGAGTGGTCTCCCGAAAAACAGGAGGAATGGTTGACCGCTTACAGCTATACCACGATGGAGGATATATCCATCCACGAGGTCTATCCAGGCCACTTCATTCACTTCCTGCATGTCCAACAAGCTCCCAGCCGCGTGACCAAAACCCTGCGGGGCAGCACCGCCCATTCGGAAGGATGGGCCCACTACTGCGAACAGATGATGCTGGAGGCGGGGTACGGTGACGGCAAACCTGAAGTAAAACTCGGCCAGCTTGACGCCGCCCTGAAACGGGACTGCCGCTATATCGCCGCCATCAAGATGCACACCCAGGGCATGACGGTGGACGAAGCGACCCAGCTTTTCATGAAGTACGCTCACATGGCCGAACTCCCGGCCCGCGCGGAAGCCTTGCGCGGTACCTGGCAGCCCGGCTACCTGGCCTACACCCTCGGCAAATTGATGCTCCTAAAACTGCGCGAGGACTTGCGCCAGAAACAAGGCGACACCTTTAACCTGAAAGCTTTCCACGACGCCTGTGTCGGTAACGGCGTACCCCCGGTGCCGTTGTTACGCCAAAAATTGCTCGGCGAGTCGGAAAGCGCCCCACTTTAAGTTACTTAATATAAGGAGAATTTCAACGTGGAAACATTAGTCAAGAGTTCGCCCGAAGCCCAGGGCGTGGATTCGGCAGCGATTTCAGCCTTTCTCGATGACGTGAACGAAAATGTCCAATACCTGCACAGCCTGATCCTGGTCCGGCACGGACAGACCGTAGCCGAAGGGTACTGGTCGCCCTACAACCCGACCGACCCTCACATCATGTTTTCGTTGAGTAAGAGCTTTACCTCGACGGCGGTCGGTTTCGCCGTTACCGAAGGGCTGTTGAAAGTGACCGACCCTGTTATTTCGTTCTTCCCGGACGATTTGCCGTCCGAGGTCAGTGAAAACCTGGCGGCAATGCAGGTCAAACATCTCCTTTCGATGTCCACCGGGCACGACGAGGATACGACCTCCTACCTGCGCGAAGGGGTCGGAAAAACCTGGGTCCAATCTTTTCTGGCCCGCCCGGTCGCCTACCAGCCCGGCACCTTTTTCCTCTACAATACCGGCGCGACCTATATGCTTTCGGCCATTGTCCAGAAGCTAACCGGCCAGACCCTGATTGAATTCCTCAAACCGCGCCTGTTCGAACCGCTTGGCATCGAAAACCCGCTCTGGGAAGTCAGCCCGGAAGGTATCAATACCGGGGGCTTTGGCCTGAGCATCGTTACCCGCGACATCGCACGCTTCGGCCAGTTATACCTGCAAAAGGGGATGTGGGAAGGCAAACAGCTTATCCCGGCGGCCTGGGTCGAGGAAGCATCTTCGAAACATATCTCCAACGGCGACGACCCCGAAAGCGACTGGGCCCAGGGCTATGGCTACCAGTTCTGGCGCTGCCGCCACGGGGCATACCGGGGTGACGGGGCGTTCGGCCAGTATTGTGTCGTAATGCCGGAACAGGACGCCGTCATGGCAATTACGTCCGGCCTCATGGATATGCAGCAAGTCTTGAACCTGGTCTGGAAACACCTCCTGCCGGGTATGAAAGACGAAGCGCTGCCTTCCAACCCGTCAGCCAGTGACGCCCTGGAAGAAAAACTTAAAGGTCTGGCGATTGCCCCGGTGAGCGTTGGTGAAAGCGGCGCGGTGGCGGCGGAGGTTTCCGGCAAGAAATTCGCCGTGGCGGAAAACGAATGGGGCGTCAGCGAGATAACCTTCGACTTCGCCCAGGGCGGCGGGGTGCTAAACTTGGTGGAAGGGGAAGAACAGAGCCAGGTCACCTTCGGTTACGGCGAATGGCAGGCTGGCAGCACGACCCTGTTACACCCTGGGCCGCGCAAATACGCCGCCAGCGCCGGGTGGAGCGACGCCAATACGCTTGACCTCCAACTCTATTACCTGACGCCGATTTTCGGGGAAGGCCCGGCCCTGGGGGTAGGGCTCATTCCATTTGGCCTGGGCCTGGCTTTCCGGTTCGATGGGGACAGCCTGACAGTCAACGTCAAACCAAGCGTCTCTTTTAACCCCGACCTCAAAATCAATTTACAGGGGCGCCTCGCTTAAAATCCGAACCAGAAGAAATGCTTCCGGGATAAGGAAAAGCGGCTTCGTGAGAGTTTCCCACGAAACCGCTTTTTAATTTATTTAATGGGTTTTTACTCGGCAATCCGGGCCAGGTCGTCCCAGAAACCGGGGTATGAGACGTCGGCGCAGTGGAAATCCTCGACTTCGAGGGCTTCCCCGGCGGGCAAGAGCAGACCGGCAATTGCCAGGGCCATCGCCAGGCGGTGGTCGCCATAGCTCTCGACCAAGGACCCTTTCAGCCCACTCACCGGCCCATTTATCGAAAAACCGTCCGACCGGGTCGCTACCTCGACCCCCAACCGGCCAAATTCTTTGGCTATCGCGGCGATGCGGTCGGTCTCTTTGACTCGCAACTCGGAGGCGTCGCGGACTTCGCTGGTCCCTTCGGCCAGCAGGGCTGCTACTGCCAGGGCCGGGATTTCGTCCACCAGGCGTGGGATGATGCTCCCGCCGATATGTCCGGCCTGCAAACGGGCGCTCTTGACCCGCAAATCTGCGACCGGTTCGCCCCCGACCAGCGTTTCATTTTCAAAAGTTATGTCCGCGCCCATCTGTCGCAAAACGTCAATCACGCCGGTCCGGGTCTCGTTGACCCCGACTTTGCGCAGGGTCAGGTCGGCGTCGGGGTGGACCGAAGCGGCGACCAGCCAGAAAGCCGCCGAGCTTATATCGCCCGGCACTTCGACATCGAGGGCTTTCAGGTCACGGGCGGGGCCGTGCATGACCAGGGTGTCGGCGGTCTTTTCCAGGGGCGCACCCATGGCGGTCAGGAAACGCTCGGTGTGGTCGCGGCTTTCGATAAGACCGCCCAGGACCGTATCACCCTCGGCATAAAGACCCGCCAGCAGCAGACAGGTTTTAAGCTGGGCGCTGGCAACCGGCAGGTCGTATCGGAAACTTTTGAGGTTACCTCCCCGGATGACCAGGGGGGCCAGGGTGTCATTTTTGCGGCCAGAGATATTCGAGCCCATCAGTTTGAGCGGTTCGATAACCCGCTTCATCGGGCGGGAGCGCAACGAACCGTCGCCAGTAATAACCGACTGAAAGGGAAAACCACTGAGCAGGCCGGAAAGAAAGCGCATGGTCGTACCGCTATTCCCGGCATTCAGGATGTCGGAAGGTTCTTCCAGGCCGCGCAGACCTTTACCGTGGACCACTACGGTCCGGGCTTCCTCATCAAATTCAATCTGAATACCAAGCTGGCGCATACAGGCGATACTGGAAAGACAATCTTCGCCGGGCAGGAAGTTGGTGATATGGGCGACCCCTTCGCCTATCGAGTTAAAGATGACGGCGCGATGGCTGAGAGCTTTGTCGCCGGGGACGGTGATTTCACCACGCAGGCGACGGGCCGAACCGATGGTGATACGGGTGCTAGAAGGTGCGGTTGGGGCAGACATTCAGAAAAATTCCTCTCTAATTGCGTCTATTCAGGATAGCTTCTAATTTCCAGGCATGCTATTACGGCTATCATAACTTTATTACAGAAATAAGTCTACCCCGGACCACCCAGTAATTATAAAACGGAATAAGCCGGGCAACCCGAAAGCCGCCCGGTAAAATAAGGAAAGGAAGGTAGGCGACCATCTCGAAGCAGGCCGAGAGTGGCGCTGTTGTTGTCCGTTAAGCCGTCGCCTGTCCGGTTGCTGCCGTTTGTTGCGCGGTCAGGGCTGATTCAACACGCTGCTTGAGCCCCAGGAGCATTTTGCGCTCCATAATGAAATGGGGGATTTCTATCAGCAGCACGTACAAAAGGGTCATTAGTCCGGCCCCTACACGGGTACGGATGATAAGGCGGGTGGTTTGGGGGTCTATTTCTTCCAGGACGAACGCGCCCCAACCCTGCAAGACCAGGGCCTGGCCCGGTTCGACCACGGTTACTGGCAAACCTACATCAGGAGCCAGGTTTACCGTCTCGCCCACTTTCAGGTTTTGCCATTCCGGTACAATTTCGCTGGCGCTGTGGATGCCAATCCCGGCCAGGTTTTCCAGCCAATCGTAGCTGTAAAAACCGCCCCGTCCCTGGCCTATCTGGATCAACCAGGGCCAGACCTTTTCAGCCGGGGCGTTTATGGTAATGGCCCTGGTATACTGGACACCCGCCTTCGGTACCATATCGTCACCCGGAAGTGGTTTGCGCGCTTCCTCAGGGGTCGCGCCCCACCGCATCATCCAGCGTCGCAATGTCCCGAAATAAATAGAGGGCAGCATAGCGCCTAGCTGGAAAAGCGGGTTCAATTTGCGCTTGCCCTGCTTCTTAAACCGGCTCTTTATAGCCTTAAAAAGGCTCACTCCTACCAGGGTATCGAGCAGGACCGAGGGGCCGATAACCACTCCCAACCCCCGCAACATTAAAACCAGAGACCCCTTTTCTTTTCCAGGGCTGCCGGGTGAGAACGACGTCGAAGAAAACTCTTTGTTTTTGGCTATTTCGACTGTCTTGAGTGTTTCCATATTGAAGTACCTTCCATCCGATATAGAATAACCTCTACTTTGTACAAAATATCACAATCTGGTTAATAATAGCGTTGCACTGGGTCAAAAAAGAAATAAAAAAGCTGATGCTGAGGCCAAATTTGAAGGATTTTCTATTCGGTTGGGGTTTTAGAGAGGGTTCAGACCGCCAGTTCAACCAGGTGGGGGTCGAGGTAGTGGCCGGTGATGGAAAGCAGGGCCACGCTGACCAGCAGCTTGAAACGGCGCGGTCCGGCGCTACCCGGGTTGAGGTAAAGGACGCCTTCTTTGTAGAAAATAGCCGGTTTGTGGGAGTGGCCGCTGATAACCGCTTTGATTCCGCGCTCAACCGGGTTCAGGTCAAGTTCCGGCAAGATGTGAAGCAGGTACAAACTGACCTCGCCCACTGTCACCAGCCGTTTTTCAGGCAGGATAGCTGCCCATTCGGCCCGGTCGTTGTTGCCACGCACCGCCACGACCGGGGCAAGTTTCTCCAGTTCGTCCAGGATTTCGGGTTTGCCGATGTCGCCCGCGTGGATAATCAAGTCGGAACCTTCCAGGGCCGCCAGGGCCTGGGGGCGCAAAAGGCCATGAGTATCCGAAATAACGCCAATTTGCCGGGTCTGCAAGCTGTGTCCTCGTTATAAAAGAAAGGCCGGTCCCACCCATGAGACCGGCCAGGCTTCATTATTAGCTGGTTGCGCCGATTAGAACCGGGGCGCGCAGGCGGTAGAGCATTTCCCCGGCCTTCGGCACCAGCAAAATCCCTTCGTCCTCCCGGACGGCGAAATCATCCGGGTTAATCGTGGCGGGGTCGCGGTAGCCGAGGTTATGGGCGAGACAGCGTTCCTCGGAGATGCCCGTTGCCAGGGTCACGGTGATACGAGGGTGTTCGCCCTCCACCGGGTCGTAGGTGCCCATCCCTTTCAGGTGGGTGCTGTGGGCCAGGACGCCCCCCGGATAGAATTTGAACCTGTCCCACTGTTTCAAGAAATAGTCGCGGACGTGATAACCGACCTGGGCGAGGACCGCGCCGTGGGTATAACTGAACTCGGTAATGTGAGGCGCGTAAATGATGACCTCGCCACCGTCGGCGATGACCGGCTCAAGCTTGTACATCCCCTTGGCGGCGGTCCAGATGTCGTCGTACATCACGGGCATAACCGACAGCACCTGGCGGAAGGGTTTGTCCACGTACTTGATGTGAATCTGGTCCGAAAGGGCCGAGGCTTCCTCCCAGGCCGTCTCGGGTGTACCGACAAACAGACCGGCCAGTTGGTTCGTACCGGGCGCGACCACCATCGCGATACAACTCTTTTCTACCGGGACCAGGCTGGCGGCCTTGTTAATCAAACGCCGGACCGGGGTAACACCGGGTGTCCCGATAATCGAATAGCTGGTGATAAGCGCGCCGAGCCAGTGGGAAAGGTTGATAACTTCGGGGCCGCTGATGCCGGGAAAGAGATATTTATTGCCGCCCGAAAAGCCGACCACTTCGTGCGGGAAGACCGGCCCGCAGATAAGCAGGCGGTCGTACTGGGTCACCAGTTTGTTGATACGGACTTCGACCGGCTGGTGGAGCATGCCGTTGCTGATTTCGCCCACTTCGTCGGCGGAAATGGTCCCGCAGTCGAAGAAAGTCTCCGGGTCTTCCCAGAGGTGGTTGAAAACCTGGGTATTCTTAAAAGTAGTGTCCCACTCCTCCGGGCGGACGCCGACCAACTGGTTGATATGGTCGGGCGACATGGGCGTATGCGTGCCCAGGGCAATCAGGAAATCGAGGGCCGCAACCTCCCCGGCCAGGTAGCGGTGCAGCAAGCGAAACATGAGCGGGATGGGAGCGGTCCGGGTTCCATCGGGCAGGAGGACCAGCACGCGCTTTCCGGCGAGGTCCTGGGCGGCCAACCCTTCTTTCAAAATAGCTTCAATTTGACTCTCGGAGAGCAAATCGACATTTACGCCATAATTATCCATAGTAAAACCCCACAGTTTTAAAGTTTAGCGGCCTTTGAATTCGGGCGGGCGCTTTTCGAGGAAAGCCCGCATCGCCTCGGCTACATCGGCAGTCCCAAAGGTCTTCATGATGGCAGTATACTCGCTTTTTAGCTGAGATGGCAGGTCACGGTCGAGCGAAACGGCCAGCAGGCGTTTAGTCAGGGTCAGGGCGATAGGCGGACCCCCGGCCAGTTGGGCGGCGTAAGCGGCGACTGCTTCCGCGAAATTCTCTGCCGGTAGCAGCTTCGAGACTAACCCGATGCGCTCGGCTTCCTCGGCCCCGATGTCGCGGGCGGTCAAAATGAGTTCGGCAGCCCTGGAAAGTCCCACCAACCGGGGCAAAAAGTAGCTGACCCCGGCATCGGGCGCAAGGCCACGCCGGATATAGCCGGTCGTAACCACCGCTTTGTCGCTCATGAGCCGGATATCCGCTCCCAGGGCGAGGCCAAGTCCGGCCCCTGCTGCCGGGCCATTGATAGCGGCAATTACCGGCTTGTCGTTATTGACCAGGGCCAGGGCCATGCGGCCTACCCAGCCCAGTTCGTCCAGCCGTTCGGCCCGGCTGTTATTGAGGGCAGCCTGGTGTTCGGCCAGGGCGACAGGGTCGAGGTCGAGCCCGGCGCAAAAACCACGCCCGGCCCCGGTCACGACAATCACCCGCACCGCGTCGTCGTGGGAAGCGGCTTCGAGGGCGGCGGGTATCTCGTTGGAAAGGCGGTCGTTTATGGCGTTCAGCTTTTCCGGGCGGTTAAGAGTGATGGTGCGGACCCCTTTGTCCGACGTTTCGACCAGTATATGGCTAAATTCCTGAGACATACACGGTAGCTCCTTTGCTCAAATCAATTACTGGCGGCCAGGTTTACCGTAAATTCGCGTCGGCGAAATCGAGATAGCGTTCCCAATCGTAGCGGTTGATGTCATGGCCGCCGGGCCGTTTGTGATAGCCAATTCTCTTAGCGGCGTCCTCCCCGGCCAGCAAGTTATAGACCGGGCGTACATGCTCGGTCGCCAGGTATTCGCCATAGGGGTCGGCCCACAAATCCTCGCTGGCGCTGGCGACATAGAGCGGGCGCGGCGCGACCAGGGCCAGGAGTTGGTGCTGGTCGAAAGGGAGGTCGGCTTCCCGGTAGGAATAGGCGTGGAAAGTCTGGCTAAACCAGTGGGGAAAAGCGGTATTCAGGTGGGCGTAAGTCTCGCCAAACATCCGGCGGCCTATCGCGGCCCCACCGCTCCCCGAATTGTTAGAGATAGCCAGGGCGAACCGCTGGTCCTGGGCCGCCGCCCACAGGGCCGTCTTGCCGAGCCGGGAGTGACCGATGACAGCCACTTTTTTCGCGTCAACAGCGGGCAGAGTTTCTAGGTAATCGAGAGCCCGACTCAACCCCCAGGCCCAGGCCCCGATTGAGCCCCATTCGCCGGGACCGGGTCGGGTCTGCCCTTCGGCGTAAAAGAGCGGGTGGATGCCGTTCTGGAAACCGTCGTCAAAATCGGGGTCGATGTCGCCGTAATAGATGGTAGTCAACCCGTAGCCGCGTTCGACCAGCAGTTCGGCCTGCCAGTTTTCGGTCCCGATACCACGGGTGGCCTCGGTAGCCCGGTGATTTACCTGGCCGAGGTCGGGCAGGTCGCGGACCCAGCTTTCAGTGACCGGGACGTCAGGTTCGTGGCTTACGGTGTGGTTGCCGCTAAAACTCAGACCCAGGAAAAGCGGGACCGGGCCTGACGCGCCATTTGGCAGGAAAGTTAGCAGGTCCATATAGGTATCGGACCGTTCCCCCAAGTAGAGGCGGGTCTGCAAGGTGGTCGCCTTACCGCCCAGGGCCTGGGGATTGGTCCGCAAAACTTCGGCGCGGATGGGGATATTCTTGTCCGGGGTGCGGCCATACATCAGGGTTTCAAATAAGAGGTAGGTGGCCGGGCGCGCCTTTTCAAACCAGGTGGCGGCGTCCGTTACGGGGTGACCCTCAGGCAAGAGTAGCGGGTCGGGTAGGGTGTAGGCCGGGACCTTGCTTTCATCGTAATTAGCATTCTGGCGTATTTCTTCAGCGGTTTCCATTTTTCTTTGCCTTTGACTTCGTCGTTTCCAAGCTTCCGTGAAAATTCTGGCCCCTGTTCTGGCTTAAAGCGAGGCGATTAAGGCCAGCGGGCGTATAACTCCAGGCATTCGTCGCGCATAAAATCAGGCGTGACGGTTATAGGGGTATCTCCATTCAATTTTTCCCGGTTGGCCCACTCGACTACTTCCTCGACATGGAGGCCTAGGGTCGAGGTATAGCCGCGCAGGTCGGTAGCTCGCGCCCCGTACACGACCCGCGTAAGGCCGCACCGGATAATCACGCTGCCGCACATCAGGCAGGGTTCGCAGGTGGTATAGAGGGTGCAGCCGGTCAGCATGACGCTGGCGAGGGCCTTCCCGGCGGCCCGGATAGCGACCACCTCACCGTGCGCGCTGGCGTCAAAGTCCTGTTCGACCAGGTTATGTTCGGCGGCGACAAGCTGGCCGTCCGGCCCGACCACGACCGCGCCAAAAGGGTGCTGGCCGTTTTCAAGGGCCGATTTGGCCTTATCTATCGCCAGTTGCATCCAGCGGTGGTCGGCATTTGTGTCCAAAGTTTTTCCCCTCCCGGCTAAATCTCGTAACCGACGGACGGGCCACCGGGCGCGATTTCGAGTTGCTCGGCTCGGCCATGCAGACCGCTTTCCCCGGCGACCCGGAAGAAGGCGTCGCGGACAGCCCCGGCTTTCTCGCGGCAGGTAAAGGCCAGGACGGTCGAACCGGCCCCGCTAAGGGCCGCTCCAAAGGCCCCGGCTTGCTGGGCGGCATCAATCAGGATGGGGAGTTGCGGGAAAATCTGGCTGCGGTAGGGCTGGTGCAGCCGGTCGTTCATCGCTTCGGCCAGCCATTCGAGCTTTCCGTTAGGCGCGGTGAAAGCCGCCACGAAAAGGGCTGTCCGCGACGAGTTGTGCGCGGCGTCCTGTAAACTCAGGTTGGCCGGCAGGACGGCGCGGGCCGCCTTGGTGGACATTTCAAAGTTGGGGATAAAGACCACGGTGGTCAGGTCTGCCGGGACGGGCAGGCTGACAATGACCGGGTTGCGCCAGGCCGGGCCGCCGTCCAGGTTCCTCATCCCTTCTACAGCCGGGTTATCGCCATGCTCGGACGAGGCGGTGAAGAAAGAGGGAGCCGCTGCCGGGGCCGAGACCGCCAGGGTCAGCCCCCCCAGCAAAGTGGCTGCCACGTTATCGGGGTGGCCTTCTATTTCGGTCGCGAGACGGACCAGTTGTTCGCGGGTGGGAAAGTTGACCCCGCCATAGGCCCGGCGGCAGAGCGCATCGGCCCCGACCAGCCCGCCGATGATAGCGGTGGCGCTGCTACCCAGGCCCCGGCTGAGCGGTATCCGGCTTTCCATTTCCAGCTTAAAGGCCGGGACGCGGTAGCCGGTGGCGCGCTGGTAAACCTTGATGGCGTCATAGACAAGGCCCGCTTTTTCTTCCTGCAAGCGTTCCGCGCCTTCTCCGCGCACGACCAGCGGCATCGAAGCGGCATCGGGCGCTTCGGCGTCAAAAATAAAATCGGTGTAGAGAGCCAGGGCAAGACCAAAGGCATCGAAACCACAGCCCAGGTTGGCCGAACTGGCCGGAACTTTTACTCTTATTCGCATGTCTTGTTTTCTTCACCTTGTAAAATAAATCGGCCTGAACCGGCTGGCCCCTATTATAACTTATTTGAGCCTGTTCGTCAGAAAAGTTTTTAGTGTTCAGGTTTTAGTGTTTAGTTCAAGAGCATTTTACCCTGGCAAGCCTTGCGGGTGTATGTGGCAAAGCCACTGCATTTTTCATTCTGTGGCTTTGCTTTGCATAGATAAGGCAGGTGTTGCAAAGTAATGCGGTAGAAGTGTCTTACTGCCTGGCTATGTCCAAAACCAGGGCCTAAACAAAGAGCGGCAGATTATTTATGGACTACTTGTAGGGCTTGTTCGAATTGACAAAAAGAACTACTAAACACTAAAAACTAAACACTTGTTCCTCCCGTAATATTGACAGGTAAAAGGGAAGTTGGTACTATAAAAATATCTTCCAGGCAAGTTATTTCTTTTAAAGTTTCTTGAGTTTCGCATACCGGAGAGATTTCAAAGAGGAGTTTGACCAATGCTGAGTAAAGAACAGAACGAACTGTTATGCCGGGTCGGACCGGGCACCCCCATGGGCAATATGCTCCGCCAGTACTGGACTCCCGCCCTGCGCTCGGCCAAACTGGTCGCGGACGGCGCGCCCGAACGGGTCCGGCTGTTCGGCCAGGATTTCGTAGCCTTCCGCGATACCAACGGCAATGTCGGCTTCCTTGATGAAGGTTGCCCGCACCGGGGCGTTTCGCTTGCCCTGGGCCGCAACGAAGAATGCGGGTTGCGCTGTATCTTTCACGGCTGGAAAATAAACGTGGATGGGCAGGTGGTCGAGGTGCCGTCCGAACCCGCCGGGTCAAACCTGGCTTCGAAAGTAAGGGTCAACCATTACCCGGTGCGCGAGGCAGGCGGCATGGTCTGGGTCTATCTCGGTAAAGAAGAAACCCTGCCACCCTTCCCGGCCTTCGAGTTCACCAATCTCCCACCGGAGTCGGTCGTGGTCCGCAAGGCCCTCAACAAATGCAACTGGGTCCAGGCCCTCGAAGGGCTGCTCGACTCGTCGCACGTCAACTCGCTCCACAAATCGTGGCTCCAAACGCCCCAACCGGTCCAGGGCGCTTTTGCGGGGATGCTGGGCGACTCCGCCCCGCGTTTCGAGGTGGAAGACCGCCCTTACGGTCTTAATATCAAAGCAAAAAGAGTTTTGGGAGATGGCACGCTGGTAAACCGCTACACCGAGTACGCCCTGCCGACCTTCTGCTTTATCCCGAACGCGCTGGAAACTTTGCGCGTCATGGCCTTTCCGGTCGCTATTGATGATTACAACACCTGGTTCTGGGAGATAAGCTACAACCCGACCGGTGGCCCTATGGACGCCAAAACCTCGGACGAACTGCGGAATGTCGGCATTATGGGCGACGACCCTGATAACTATTACCAACCGGCCTGGGGACCAGAAAAAGTGTGGGGCCAGGACCGCGAGATGATGCGGCAGGGCCACTTTACCGGCTTTATCGCCTTCCCCTTCGAAGATTTCGCCGTCCAGGAAAGCCAGGGAGCGCTGGTAGACCGCTCGAAAGAGCACCTGGGGATGAGCGACGTGGCGGTCATCCGGGCGCGGCGGCTTCTCCTCGAACAGGTTCAAAAGTTCCGCGAAGGAGAAGCTTTACGCGGCCAGGCTGCCCCGGTAGATTTCGGGGCTATCCATGGCGTCCACGAAATCCTACCCGCTCCGGCCCAACCGCACGAGGTTAATTCATAACAATAAAGATAACAAACATAGCTTAATTAAAACATGAATCATCCCGAACTTT
>MKTJ01000077.1:318351-729948 GCA_001898225.1 Chloroflexi bacterium 54-19 | reverse complement strand
TACAAATGCCAAAGCTCGCCAAAAGCTGCAAAATCGTTATCCTACTTATCAATCAATTCTAGACTAACTACTAGGCACCCTGGGCTAAAAGCCAGCTTATAGCCAGCTAAAAGCCGGGACGGTTAAACTAAAAGCCAAGTTCCTCTTTGATTTCCAGGTAAGCCTTGCGCCGGACCACTTCGATGACCCGGCCCTGGTTCAATAGCGGGTCGGTGGCCGGGATGCCCTGGTCGAGGTAGGTAACTACCTGTTCCAGGTTGGCCGGATTCACCCGCTCAAACCAGACTTTTTCGGGATAACACACAATGTTAGGGCCGTGGGAACAGCCGTTAAAGCAGTAATAAGGCCGGATTTCCACGTCACCGGGAAACTCGCCGCGCTCTTTGCGCTGGCGCAAATCCCCCAGGAGTTTGTAAGAGCCGCGCCCCATGCAGAACAATCCCTGGCAGACCAGCAAATAACGTTTATGGTCCGCGCCTGCCTCTTTCTCAGGAGCCTGTTCTTCGTTGTCAATGCTCATGTTCAATCCCTAACGGACCCCGGCGGGTTCGGGGTTTTGCGCCTGTTTCTGCCGGGCCAGTTGCAGGGCCACGTCTACAATCAGGTCCTCCTGCCCGCCGACCGCGCCCCGGCGGCCTACTTCCAGCAGGATGTCCCGCGCTTCCAGGCCGTATTTCTCGGCGGCCCGTTTGGCAAAGAGCAGGAAGCTGCTATAGACCCCGGCGTAACCGATGGTCAACGCGGCCCGGTCGATAATTTGAGGCCGGAGCATGAGCGGTGTTACCACGTCCTCGGCCACGTCCATGACCTTGAACAGGTCCACACCTGTTTCGTAGCCCATTTTGTCGAGGACCGCCACCAGGATTTCGGTCTGGGCGTTCCCGGCCCCGGCCCCCAGTCCGCAGAGCGTCCCGTCAATGTGGGTCGCGCCTTCTTCGATAGCCGCGAGCGAGTTGCCAATCGCCAGGCCCAGGTTGTTGTGAGCGTGATAGCCAATCGCGCAGGAGACCGCGTTCCGCAGGGCGCTCACCCTGGCTTTGACCGTGTCGGGAATGAGCGCTCCGGCGCTATCGGTGACATAGACCACGTCCGCGCCGTAGCTTTCCATCAATTTTCCCTGCTCGGCAATCTTTTCGGGCGAACCCATGTGGCTCATCATCAGGAAGCCGACCGTCCGCATACCGAGTTTCTTGGACAACTGGATGTGCTGCTCGGAGATGTCGGCCTCGGTGACGTGGGTGGCGATGCGGGCCACGGTCGCGCCGTATTCGACGGCCATTTCAAGGTCGGGCTTGGTGCCGATACCGGGCAGGAGCAGCACGCTCAATTCGCTCTTTCCCAGGACCGGGGCCACTGCCGCTAAATATTCGCGGTCGCTGGCGGCGGCGAAACCGTACTGGAACGACGACCCACCCAGACCGTCCCCGTGAGAAACTTCGATGGTCGGCACCCCGGCCTCGGCCAGCCCACCCACGATTTTCGCCATCTGGGCGGGAGTCAGGGAGTGCTGCATCGGGTGCATACCGTCCCGGCAGGTCATATCGGTCAGAAAGATTTTCCCTTTGCTCGCGTTAGCCGACATTGGCAACCTCCTTTTGTTTTTCGCGGATATGCCGGGCGAATTTTTCGCCAACCGCGACGGCGGCAGCAGTCATAATATCCAGGTTCCCGGCGTAACTCGGCAGGTAGTCGCCCGCCCCGGTCACTTCGACCATAATGGTCACTTTCCAGCCAAACTGGTCTTTTTCGAAAAGCGGACCCGCTTTGAGGCGGTACCCCGGGACGTAGGATTGGACTGCCTCGACCATACGCTTGACCGAGTCTGTAATCGCCGCTTCGTCACATTCCTGGACCCGGCAGTAGACGGTATCGCGCATCATGATGGGCGGGTCCGCAGGGTTCAGGATGATAATGGCCTTGCCCCTGGCTGCTCCGCCGACTTCCACCAGGCCCCGCGCCGTGGTGTGGGTAAATTCGTCAATGTTCTGGCGGGTGCCGGGTCCGGCGCTCTTGCTCGAAATGGTTGCCACGATTTCGGCGTATTCGACCGGCGCGACCCGGTTGACCGCCGCGACCATCGGGATAGTGGCCTGCCCGCCGCAGGTTATCAGGTTCACATTGTGGGCGGACAACTGGAAATCGAGGTTGACCGAAGGGACTACGAAGGGTCCGCGGGCCGCCGGGGTCAGGTCAATGGCGACCTTGCCCAACTGGCTCAAAGTGCGGGCGTGCCGGACGTGGGCCTTGGCGCTGGTTGCGTCAAAGACAATATCGGCTTTTTCCGGGTGGTCCACCAGGTATTGAATTCCTTCATGGCTCGTCTCAATGCCCAGGTCACGGGCCCGCGCCAACCCATCCGATTCTGGGACGATGCCAAGTAAGAGGCTAAGCTCGATTTCCGGGCTGCGGAGCAATTTGTACATCAGGTCGGTCCCGATGTTGCCGCTACCCAGGATGGCTGCTTTTATTTTTCCCATTCCTCAAATCTCTCCTTTTAGACAAACCTGACCGAAACCTGGCCCAACCCGGCAAATTCAGCCCGGACCACGTCCCCGCTTTTGACCTCAATAGCCCGGCAAAGCGCTCCCGGAAGGATAACTTCCCCGGCTTTGAGCGAAACGCCGAACTCGGACAGTTTATTGGCAAGCCAGGCCACCGCTTCCGCCGGGTGACCCAGGGCGGCGGCCCCGGCCCCGGTATCGGCCAACTGGCCGTTCTTTTCCATGACCATCCCGACCAATCGCAGGTCAACTTGATTTGGCGCAACCCTGACTTTACCCAGGACATAGCGGGCGCTGCTGGCGTTGTCGGCGATGGTATCGGCCAGTTTGATTTGCCAGTTGGTGATACGGCTGTCCACGATTTCCAGAGAGGCCGTGACATATTCGGTAGCGGCCAGCACATCGGCGGCGGTCAGGCCAGGGCCCGACAAATCTTTCCCCAGGATAAAGGCGATTTCCGGCTCGACTTTAGGTTGAATCAAGTCGGCCACGCGGCATTCCCCGCCATCCTCGATAACCATATCGTCGGCCAGCACCCCGTAATCGGGCTGGTCAACCCCTAACATCTGCTGCATCGCTTTGCTGGTCAGACCCACCTTGCGGCCAAGAATGGTCCGCCCTGCCAGCTTTTTAGCCAGCATCACCTGCTGGACCGCGTAAGCGTCGGCGGCGGTCATGGCCGGGTAAGTGGCGGTCAGGGGTGGAATGGGCCGCTGGCTCACTTCGGCGTGATACAGGGCCTCACCCAGTTCTGCGGCGACCTGGGGTGTAAAAAGAGAGGTTCCGTTTTCAACTAACATCGGCGTCCTTTGTTATGAAGCTAATTTATAAGCCGGTAATAAAAGCTTGAATTAAGGTATATTAGACCGGCCCCATTCCCGAAATGGAGCCGGTTGGAAGTAAGCTAGTCCTGGAAGAAGGCTCCCAGGAGCCGGTTAAACGAGGCGGCGTGTTCGATCTGGGTCCAGTGCCCGCATTTGTTAAAAATATGTAGCTGGGAAGTCGGCAAAAGCTCAAAGACCTTGTGGGCGTTGGCGACCGGGATGATTTCGTCGTTCTGGCCGTGAATGACCAGGGCCGGGGCCTGAATCGAGGCGATTTGCTCGTCTTCGAGGGCCAGTTGGTCCACCCGCCACTGCAGGGGGTTCTCATCCCCTTTGGCGTTGGGATAGAACATCTTCTCCCAGCTTTCCTGGAAGCCTGGCTGGATACTGGCCCGGTAGCGCAGTTCGGCCAGGTCGGGGGTCGCCATTGCTTTGTTGTAGACGAAGAAGTTCAGGAGTTGAAGGGAATTTTCTTTGCTGGGTTTGTAGGCCCAGACGGTCGCCAGTCCATCGGTGATGGTGAAATTGCAGCCGGTCGTGCCCATCAGGGCAATTTTATTGACCAGTTCGGGCCGCCGGTAGGCCACGTGTAAAGCGACCCCGCCGCCCATCGAGTTGCCGACGATATGCACCGGGCCAACGCCAAGGGCTTCGATAAAGCTGATAACGTGGTCGGCCCAATCTTTGGTGCTGAATTCAAAGTTATCGGGACGCTCGGTGTAGCCGAAGCCGACCACGTCCAGGGCCGCCACGGTGTAGTTTGCCTGCAAGACCGGTAACGCCAGCCGCCAGTTGGCCCAGGCCGAAACACCCGGCCCGCTACCGTGAATAAAGACGATGGCCGGACCTTGCCCTGCCAGGTGGTAGTGGGTGTTTATACCATTAATTTTCGCAAAAGCGCCTTTTTCCAGGTCGGGGGTATAAGGCAAATCAGGCTTCATCGCCGCCTCCTTTAAAATTGCAAACCAAAACCGGCCCGGTCCACAGGGTCGCCGGTTGGCTGTTATGAGTAGATTTACTTTAGCCTTTTAAGCAGATAAGCAAAAAATTGCGTTCGCTCCACACTGGCAGTATATAAAAAAGTGGATAAAAACCGCGTGAAGATTCCGGGGGTGATATAAAGAAAATATAAAGAATTTTAACTGGATTGTTACCAGATTTTAACCATTAAAGCGATAGCCAACTCCCGCCTCGGTCAGGAGGTAGACCGGGTGGCCGGGGTCTTTTTCGAGTTTGCGGCGGATATTTCGGATAAAGGTCCGCAGGTATTCGGTCTCCTCGCCATATTCCGGGCCCCAGACCTGTTGCAAGAGGTCGCGGTGGGTCAAGACTTTGCCCCGGTTAGTCACCAATAGGCGCAGCAGTTCGTATTCAGTCTTGGTCATGTTGACCGCTTCCCCGCGCCGTTTCACCTGCCGGGCCGCCAGGTCAATCTGCAACTCACCCGCCGTGATTAAAGGGCTGCCTTCCGTGGTGGGGGCGGTGCCGACCTGGGCCGCCTGGAAGCGTTGGAGGCGGCGGAAGGCCAGCCGGACCCGCGCCAGGAGTTCCTCCATGCTGAAAGGTTTGGTGATATAGTCGTCCGCCCCCAGGTCGAGGGCTTTTACTTTGTCCTGGTCGCCGCCGTGGGCCGAAAGGACGATTACCTGGCTGTCACTCCACTCGCGCAACCGCTTCAAAACCTCACAGCCATCTATTTTCGGAAGAGCGATGTCCAGCAAAATGACCTGGGGCTGTTCCAGGGCGGCCTGTTCCAGGGCTTCCTGGCCGTCTTTGGCCGTGAGTACCCGGTAGCCCCGCGCTTTGAAGTTGGCGCTCACAAACATCAAAATTTTGGGGTCGTCGTCTACCACCAGGATCTGGTCCCGGCTGGTGGCCTCGGTCGGTCTGGATAGAAGATTTCTGGGAGTGGTCATGCTAATTTGTTCTCCATTGAACTATGAATAACTTCTGGCAACGGTCCAGGATAGGTTTTATTTTGGTTGGCTGCTCAGTTGTTCGCTTGGCTGGCCGCTTAGCGGGTTGACAGGCGCATCGTTGGACCTGAGCAGCGGTAAGGTAAAACAGAAAGTCGCCCCGGTAGCGGTTTCGTCCGGTTCGGCCACCCAGATTTGCCCGCCATGCGCTTCCACGATGCCTTTAACAATCGCCAGGCCCAACCCGGCTCCCGGCGTTTCTCGCAGGCCAGGTCTTATATTCTTACCCTGGTAAAATTTATCGAAAATATGGGGACGTTCTTCCGCCGGTATGCCCGGCCCGCTATCCCTGACGGTTACCAGCAACCGCTCCGGGTCGTAATAACCGGCGCTCAGGAAGATGGGACCATTATGACAATATTTTAGGGCATTGGTAATCAGGTTGACCAGCACGCGGGCGATTTGGGTCGGGTCAACCCGCAGATGAGACAGGTCGGGCGGCACTTCTACTCTTAACTCCCGCCCTTCCAACAAACCGACCAGTTTACGTTGCACCTCCGCCATAATTTCGTCAAAGGTACACTCGTCTGGGTAAATGGCCCACGACCCGGCTTCCAGCTTCGACATATCGAGTAAATTCGAAACCAGCCCGGTCAGGACATCCGACTCCTCGCTGATGGCTTCCAGGAAAGTGCGTTGGCTGCCGCTATCCCATTCCACGTCCCGTTGTAAGAGGCCGCTGGTGATACCCTTGATATTGGTCAGGGGGGTCCGCAGTTCGTGGGTAATCATCGCCAGGAAGTCGTTTTTTATCCGCTCGACCTCTTTTATCCGCTCGACTTCGCGTTCGTGCAGGCGGGCTTTCTCGGCAGCGATAGCGGCCTGGGTCGCCAGGGCCGTCAGGAGGTCGGCGTCGGCCTCGGTATAACGGCGTTGGCGGCGTTCCCCCACGTAGAGCATCCCAAGCACTTTCTGGTGGACCGTGAGCGGCACCGCCACCAGGCTAACCAGCCCTTCGGCTAAAACTTCGGGCGTGGGTGGGCCTTGCAAACGGGAGTCGGTGGCGTAATTACTGACAATCACCGGGCCGCCTCCTTCGATGATGGCCTGGGTAAGTCCCTTGTTGCGGGGAAGTTTCAGGTTTTGAAAATCGCCGGTCCGCATCCCGGCGCAAGCAGCCATTTCCAGGGTGCTTTCGTTCTCACCAAAGAGGGCCACGAAAGCCACTTCGCTATCGAGCAGTTCGCGGGCATACTCGACCAGCGACTCGAAGACCTGCTCTTTATCGAGGCTGCTGGCGACCTTGTGGCTGATTTCAACCAGGCCGCGCCAGGCCCTGGCTCGTTGCTGCTCCTGCTCGTAGAGGCGGGCGTTGCCGAGAGCCAGGCCAATCTGGCGGCCCAGTGATAACAAGAGCCGTTTTTCTTCCGGTTGATTGGGCCAGGCCCCGTTTTGCGAGACCAGTTCGAGGACCCCGGTCAGGGTGCCGCGTGACAAAAGAGGCACCCGCACCAGGCTGTGCCAGTTGTGGCGGCGGGACATTTCGGGCAAGAGCGGGACATTCGTCAGGTCGTGGCTGACTACCACGCTCCCGGCTTTCAGGCGACGCCATTCGTCATTATGGAAAATATGGAGTGGGAAATGGAGTTGGAGCGGCTCGATTTCCAGGCCGGAGAGGTCGCGTTCGCTCTGGACCCGCAGTTCGAGGGTTTCGCCTTCATCTTCCAGCAGCAGCACCCGGCCAAAATCGGTTGAAGTAGCCCTCAAGACGTGGGGCAAGACCTTATAGAGCAGTTCATCGAGGGAGAGCGACTCGGCCAGCACCAGGCTGGCGGCGTTCAGGGCTGAAAGCTCGGCGGTACGGACGGCGATTTGTTCTTCCAGCATGCTGATTGTGCCCGCCAGGTTAAACCCCTTCAAGTCTTTAAGGGCCTGGTTGGCTTCATACCCCAACTGGTGGGGACGGCCCACCCGCCAGAGACAGGTCGGGTCGCCTTTCCCGACACAGGAATATTCCAGGCAAACTACCGGTTGCCCGAAAAAGGCCGTGCTGTAGCCGCTGGCGTAACCACTAAGGGTCCAGCAGGTGGCGTTTTCGGAGTGGCCCAGGTGGGCGATATGTTGTTGGGCCTCGTAAGAGTTGGCCCATTCCCCCTCGATAATAAAGCGGTCTTCGGAGCGGGAATATTCTAACCGGGTAGGTAGAACTTTTGTGATACCTTCCAGCATGTGCATCATCGGCCCGGCCATCATCCATTCTTCTTCGGTTTCCCAGTTATAATCTTGGTGCAGTCGGAGGGCATCGCTATAGCCGCAGGCGTACCCGTAGCGCGTCAAAAGCCGCCGGGCCATGTCCTGGCCCAGCACCCCGATAATTTCCCGCCTGAGCAGCCCCATGGCCTCGGCGTCAATCAGCAGCAGGCGATTATCTTTGAAGGTTATCAGCCCCTGGTCCTCCCGGAACCGCAGGACCGAACCCAGTTTTAAGTCTTTGGCTTTCATAAACGAAACCGCGCCCGGTGGCACTTTGCTCTAAACTAACTTCAACCCGAATGTTGGTTTGAAGATATTATACTCTTTTTTGGCTATTTGAAATTATTAGAAATCGCTTATTAAGAGCCGGGCTATTTCAGATTTGCCCATGGGCTGCTAATTGGTGTATCCTTGTCAATTGTTTGAAGGGAAAGTGGTTGGGACTTGCCAGTTCAGCCGGTCATTTTTTAAAAGAATCTTTCAAGGAAAAAATATTTAATCAATGCTAAAAAACTTATTCAAAAACCGGGTCGCCAGGCTCAGAAGCGTAGAACCGGTGATTAACCCTGTTGCGCCTGAACCGGAGGTGCCGGTCGCGGTGGAGGCCCCGGCTGTACCGGAGGAAAAGCCTGAAGAAAAACAGGTTGTTTTTAACCTGGATACGCTCTATAAAGGCCATTATAACGTAACCTACCGGGGGATTACTTATATCCGGTGCCCTTTTGACTACGTCCTTTATCAAATGTTAATCAGTGAGGTCCAGCCCGATTTAATCATTGAAATTGGGACCAATGCCGGGGGCGGTGCCCTGTATATGGCCGATTTGCTCGAATTAAACGGCAAAGGTATCGTCCATACCATCGATATAAACGACTCCATCAACGAGCTTGCCGCCAACCATAAACGCATCAAGTATTTTACCGACGGCTGGGAAAATTACGACTTGAGCCTGGCGGAAGGTTATGAAAAAGTAATGGTTATAGATGACGGGGCGCACCAGTACCGCCAGGTATTGCCCGCATTTGCCAGGTTTTCACCGCTCGTAACCCTGGGCAGTTATTATATTGTCGAAGACGGCATCATTGACGAACTGGGGATGAGCGAACTGTTTGAGGGCGGACCGCTACGGGCCATCAACGAATTTCTCCAGGACCGCGACGATTTCGTGATTGACAGGCGCTGGTGTGACTTCTTTGGCCGGAACGCCACTTTTAATGTAAATGGCTACCTGAAGCGGGTGAAATAACGCGGTTCGAAGGGTTCATAACCCAGGATAGGTCTATTATTCTCCCTAAAAAGTTTGATTTGGAGAATTTTACTTTAGGTTAATCACTTATTTCGGAATCTCGTTTAACGCGCCCTTCACGGGTCACCAGGGGGCGTTGTTTCGTTCAACGCCAATGTTTGCCCGCCTATTTTGCTTGTGGTAAACTTCACATATCAACACAAGCTCTATTTGGGAATGGGACAGTTTTAGAAAACCAGCTACCAACTAATTTGAAGGTAATAAGCTATGTCAACGGAGAACACTAGCAGTCCGAACCAGGCAGCACAATCGCAGGCCGGGTCGAATGGGGCTGCTTCCGGGCCGGTCGTTTCGAGTGAAACCAGGGTTGAACAGTTGCGCCGGATGCGCCAGCAGGCCCAACTCGGCGGCGGCCAGAAACGCATTGACGCCCAACACGCTAAAGGTAAACTCACCGCCCGCGAACGGATTGAAATCCTGCTCGACGAAAATTCTTTCGTGGAACTTGATTCTTTCGTAACTCACCGCAGCAGCGATTTCGGCCTGGGTGAGCAGAAGTACCTGGGCGATGGTGTCATAACCGGCTATGGCAAGATAGATGGCCGCCTGGTGTTTGTCTTTTCCCAGGATTTCACCGTCTTTGGCGGTTCCCTTTCTGAGACCCACGCCGAAAAAATCGTCAAGGTCATGGACCTGGCGATGAAAAACGGCGCGCCGGTCTTTGGCCTCAACGATAGTGGCGGGGCCCGTATCCAGGAAGGCGTCTTATCCCTCGGTGGTTACGCCGACATCTTCCTCAAGAATGTTATGGCGAGCGGGGTAGTCCCGCAGATTTCGGCCATTCTCGGTCCCTGCGCGGGTGGAGCGGTCTATTCCCCGGCCATGACCGACTTTATCCTCATGGTCAAAGATACCTCGCATATGTTCGTAACCGGGCCGAACGTGGTAAAGACTGTCACCCACGAAGATGTCAGCTTCGAAGACCTGGGCGGCGCGATGATTCACAACAGCACCAGCGGGGTGGCCCATTTCGCCACCGAAAACGAAGAACAATGCCTCTTGACCGCCCGCCAGTTGTTCGGCTTTATGCCTTCGAATAACCTGGAAGACCCGCCTTTCCTGCCCACCCAGGACCCGCCAACCCGCCGCGACGAAGAACTAAACTCGATTGTCCCGGCCCAACCGACAAAAAGCTACGACATGCGCGAAGTCATTCACCGCATCGTGGACGATGGCCGCTTTTTGGAGGTCCAGGAACATTTTGCCGGGAATATCATTGTCGGGTTCGCCCGGTTGGGTGGGCGCAGCGTCGGTATCGTCGCCCAGAACCCGGCGGTTCTAGCGGGTGTCCTCGACATCAATAGTTCCGACAAAGGGGCCCGTTTCGTTCGCTTCTGCGACTGCTTCAACATCCCGATTGTAACGCTGGTGGATGTACCCGGCTTTTTGCCCGGCGTTTCCCAGGAGCATGGCGGCATCATCCGGCACGGGGCCAAACTGCTTTACGCCTACTGCGAGGCGACCGTCCCCAAAGTGACCGTTATTACCCGCAAGGCTTATGGCGGCGCTTACGACGTTATGAGCAGCAAGCACGTCCGGGGCGACATCAACTTTGCCTGGCCGACCGCCGAAATCGCCGTGATGGGGGTGGACGGCGCGGTCAACATCATCTTCAAAGACCAGATTGAAAAGAGCAGCGACCCGGAAGCTACCCGCAAACGCCTGGTGGCCGAGTACACCGAGAAGTTCGCCAACCCTTACGTGGCGGCGGCGCGAGGCTTTATCGACGATATTATCGAGCCAAAGGATACCCGGCCCCGGCTGATTTCCGCCCTCGAAATGCTCAAAAACAAACGCGACACTAACCCGCCTAAAAAGCACGGCAATATTCCGCTTTAACGGCCAGCCGAAGTCAGAATTTGCCGGAGGATTTTTAAGAATGGCTAAACTTACCCGAATAAAAAAAGTTTTGATTGCCAACCGAGGCGAGATTGCTCTGCGGGTTATCCGGGCTTGCCGCGACATGGGAGTGGCGACCGTCGCAGTCTACAGCGAGGCCGACCGCAAATCGCTTCACGTGCGCGAGGCCGACGAGGCGTACTTACTCGGCCCGGCCCCTTCCAAGGAAAGTTACCTGCGCGGTGATAAGATTATCGAAATTGCTAAAAAGGCCGGGGCCGACGCGGTTCATCCTGGCTACGGCTTTCTGTCCGAGCGGGCCAACTTTGCCCAGGCTTGCCAGGATGCCGGGCTTATCTTTATCGGGCCGCCGCCTGCCGCTATCGAGGCGATGGGCGACAAAGTGCGAGCCAAGCAAATCGCTCGTGCCGCTGGCGTGCCGCTGGTGCCCGGCATCGACCAGGAGTTGCCCGACTGGCAGTCCGCCGCCGAAACCGCCGACCGGATCGGTTACCCGGTCCTGATTAAAGCTTCGGCTGGCGGCGGCGGTAAAGGGATGCGGGTAGTCCGTAACCCCGAAGACATTCAGTCGGCTTTTGAAGCGGCCACCCGTGAGGCCAGTGGCGCTTTTGGTTACGGTGGGGTCTATCTCGAAAAGATGCTTGAAAACGTCAAGCATGTCGAAATCCAGCTTATCGCCGATACCCACGGCAACGCCGTCTACATGGGTGAACGCGAATGCAGCCTGCAACGCCGCAACCAGAAGATGGTCGAGGAGGCCCCTTCCCAGGCCGTAGACGAGGAGTTACGCCGGGAAATGGGCCGGGTCGCGGTGGCGGCGGCCCGTGAGGTCGGCTATGTCAACGCCGGGACTATTGAATTCCTTGTGACCCAGGACCGCCAGTTCTATTTTATGGAGATGAACACCCGCTTGCAGGTCGAGCATCCCGTAACCGAACTGACCACCGGCTTTGATATCGTGGCCGAGCAACTACGGATTGCCGACGGCCAACCGCTCAGCTTCAAACAGGAAGATTTACGGGCGCGGGGTTGGGCTATCGAGTGCCGTATCACGGCGGAAGACCCCTTTAACAACTTTCTCCCTTCGGTTGGGACAGTCCGCCGGACGGTGCCGCCGACCGGGCCGGGGGTCCGGCTCGATAGCGCGGTTTATGATGGCTACGAGGTCTCGCTCTTTTACGACCCCATGATTGCAAAGCTGATAACCTGGGGTAGCAGTCGCGAGGAAGCTATCGCCCGGATGGAGCGCGCCCTGGAGGAATACCAGATTTTCGGTATCCACACGACTATCCCCTACCACCAGCAGCTAATGAACAGTGAGCCATTCCGCAGCGGCAATTTTTACACAACTTCGCTCGAAACCAACCCGGTCCTCAAACCAGACCCGGCGGCCCGGACCGACCAGAGCGAGTTAGCCGCGATTATGGCAGCCCTGTTCGTGGAGCGGAAACAAACCGTAGGTGAGAGTGCAGCACCTGTGGGCACGGGCTCGAACGGCGCAGCACCCGCGACCACGGAGAAAAGCGCCTGGAAAGAATTCGGGCGGCACGAAATGATGCGCCGGGTTTAACCCAACGGATTAACGGAAGAAACCAAGAGAAAAGAAATGCTCTATTATTCGCAGATTGCGGGCGAAAGCCTGAAAGTTGAGATAGTTTCCGACCCGGAAGGCGCGACCCACGTTAAATTGCCGGATGGCCGGCAGATGCAGGTTGATTTCCAACCGGCCCTGGGAGAAGACCTCTTTTCGGTGCTGGTGGACGGCCATTCTCACCAGGTCCACATCGAGCCGGGTGAGAACCGGGGCGATTACGAGGTAACCCTGGACGGCCAGGTCTATACCGTCACTGTCGAAACTGAACGCCAGCACCGCCTGAGTTCGCTGGCCCCGCGCCAGAATCTCCATACCGGCGAGGTCCAGGTCAAGGCTCCTATGCCGGGCCTGGTTTCAATTGTGGCGGTCGAGGTCGGCCAACCGGTCGAACAGGGCCAGCGTATTGCTATCCTGGAAGCCATGAAGATGGAAAACGAATTGCGCGCCCCGAAAGCCGGGACGGTCAAGGCGCTCAACGTCCAACCTGGCCAGACCGTCGAGCAAAACAAAGTCCTTGCCATCATCGAATGACCTGTTTTGGGAAAGAAAGGAAGTCTTCGGGCTGTGACAGCGAAAATTGGTGAGCAATTGGATTTAACCCCGGTGCGGGCCGAGTTCCCATCCCTGGCGATGAACGCCGCCGGGCGGACCGCCGTCTTCTTTGACAATCCTGGCGGGACCCAGGTCCACAAGGGCGTAATCGAGGCAATCGCCAATTACTACCTGACAAGCAATTCCAATACCGGTGGCGCTTTCCTGACCAGCCAGCGTAGCGACGAGCAAATTACCGGGGCGCGAGAAGCTATCGCTGATTTGCTCAACGCTCCCTCGGCCCGGCAGATAGTCTTTGGCCCCAACATGACCACCTTGACCTTTAACCTGGCCCGCGCTTTTGGTCGCACCATCAGACCGGGCGACGAAATTATCGTGACGACCCTAGACCACGATGCCAATGTCGCGCCCTGGCTTTATTACGAAGAACTCGGCGCGGTTATCAAGGTTGTGGATGTTACCACCCCTGACTGCACCCTGGACCTCGATTCGCTCCGGTCGGCCCTCTCTGACAAAACCCGGTTGGTGGCCGTAACCGCCGCTTCCAACGCGGTCGGCACCACCCCGGACATGGCCGAGATAATCAGCCTGAGCCATGCCGCCGGGGCTAAAGTTTTTGTAGATGCCGTCCAGTATGCCCCGCACGCCCCGATAGATGTCCAGGCCCTGGATTGCGATTTCCTGGCCTGTTCCGCCTACAAATTTTTCGGTCCGCACCTCGGCATCCTTTATGGCAAGCTCGAATTGCTAGAAGAATTAAATCCTTACAAGGTGCGTCCGGCCTCGAACGCCGTACCCAACAAATGGGAGACCGGCACCCAGAACCACGAAGGCATGGCCGGGACTGCTGCCGCCGTGAACTACCTGGCGGGGGTCGGGCAGCGTTTCGGGCAAGCCTGGCAGGAGAAATACGTCGGCCAGAATTTTACAGGGCGGCGGCTCGATTTGAAAACCGGCATGAGCGTCATTAAAACCTACGAGCAACAGTTAGCCCTGCATATGTTTGACGGCCTGAGGACTTTCCGGGATTTTCAAATCTACGGCATCACCGATAAGGCTCTATTCGACCAGCGCGGTCCGACCTTCGCCTTCACCTGGCCGCGCCTGACTCCGCGCCAGACCTCGGAATACCTGGGTCAGCACGGCGTCTTTACCTGGAGCGGCAACTATTACGCCCTCAACCTGATGGAACGTCTGGGACTGGAAGGACACGGAGGAGCCGTCCGTATTGGCCTGGCCCACTACAACACCACCGAGGAAATCGACTACCTGCTCAATCTGTTGGAAGCGGTAAAGTAAGTTTTTAATCAAATATGGTAATAAAAATGACCGCGTCACGCGGTCATTTTTATTACCTCTTTATTTTTAGGAGGCGGCGGCCAGGCTCTTTTCTTTTTTGGCCTTACGGACCGGTTCGAGCTCGGATTTTTTCGGTTTAAGAGCTTCCTTCTCGAAAATCTGCTTGAGATAGTGGCCGGTGTAAGAGCCCTTCACCTCGGCGATTTCTTCCGGCGTACCCTCGGCGACAATCATACCGCCCTTGTTACCGCCTTCCGGCCCGATGTCCACAATCCAGTCGGCCACCTTGATAATATCAAGGTTGTGTTCGATAACCAGCACGGTGTTGCCGGTATCGACCAGCCGCTGCATGATGTCAATCAGCTTCGAGACATCGTGGGTGTGCAGCCCGGTGCTGGGTTCGTCCAGCATATAGAGGGTCCGCCCGGTGGCCCGCTTCGAAAGCTCGGTCGCCAGCTTGACGCGCTGGGCCTCCCCACCGGAAAGGGTCGTGGCCGGTTGGCCCATGCGAATATAGCCCAGGCCTACGTCCACCAGCGTATCCAGTTTGTTCTTGATAGCCGGGACATTGGCGAAGAACTCGCTGGCAACCTCGACTGTCATGTCCAGCACGTCCGAAATGTTCTTGCCCTTGTAAAGAATTTCCAGGGCTTCGCGGTTGTACCGTTTGCCGTGACAGACCTCGCAGGGCACGTACACATCGGGCAAGAACTGCATCTCGATTTTGATGATGCCGTCGCCCTGGCAGGCTTCGCAGCGACCGCCCTTCACGTTAAAGCTAAAGCGGCCCGGTTCGTACCCACGCGTCCGGGACTCCGGCACCTTCGAGAAGATTTCCCGGATTTGAGTGAAGACCCCGGTATAGGTCGCCGGGTTTGAGCGCGGCGTCCGGCCAATCGGGGCCTGGTCAATTTCGATTATCTTGTCGATATTCTCGATACCGAGCAGGGTATCGTGCTCCCCGGCCTTCTCTTTCGAGCCATAAAGCACGTGGGCCAGCTTGCGATAGAGGGTGTCGGTGATAAGAGTACTTTTGCCGCTCCCGCTCACGCCCGTCACGGCGATAAACCGTCCGAGCGGGACCGCCAGGTCCACGTTTTTGAGGTTGTTCTCCCGCGCCCCCTTCAAAAGAAGCTGTTTGCCGTTGCCCTTGCGGCGGCGGGCCGGGATGGAAATTTCCTTGGTGCCTTTCAGGTACTGCCCGGTAATCGAGTTCGGGTTCTCGGCCACTTCTTCGGGTGTCCCGCTGGCGATAACCTCGCCGCCGTGGATACCCGCGCCCGGCCCCATATCTATCAGGTAGTCCGCCGAGCGAATCATTTCTTCGTCATGTTCAACTACAATCAGGGTGTTGCCGAGGTTACGAAGTTTGAGCAACGTGTTAATCAACCGCCCGTTGTCGCGCTGGTGCAGACCGATGCTCGGCTCGTCGAGGATGTAGAGCACCCCCATCAGGCTGCTGCCAATCTGGGTCGCCAGCCGGATACGCTGAGCCTCACCACCGGCCAGGGTCGCCGCCGAGCGGTCAATTGTCAGGTAATCAAGGCCAACATCCATCAAGAAGCCCAGCCGGCTGCGAATCTCTTTCAAGACCTGCCGGGCAATCATTACCTCGCGCTCGTTCAGCTTGCCCGCCCCGGTTTCTTCCTGGTCGTTGACCCAGAGGCTGTTGAAGAATAGCAGGGCGTCACTCACCGAACTGCGGACCACGTCCACGATAGATTTATTGGCAATCGTGACGCTGATGGCTTCTTTCTTGAGGCGGCTGCCGTTACAGACCGGGCAGGTCTTGCCAATCATGAACTTTTCGATTTCGGACTTCATGTAGTCGCTGCTCGACTCTTTGTACCGCTTCTTCAGGTCAGGAATAATGCCCTCGAAGGTTGCCTCGGTGGTGGTGTTGCCGCGCAACTTGACCGTAACCACGTCACCGTTCAGACCGTAAAGCAGCACCCCCAGTTGTTCCGGGTTAAATTCTTTGAGCGGTGTGGCCAGGTCGAAGCCGTAGCGACTGCCGACCGCCGAAAGCAGGGCGCTCATATAAGTCGAGCTGTACTGGCCCAACCGGTTCCAGGGCAAGACCGCCCCTTCCGCCAGCGTCAACGAGCGGTTGGGAATGACCAGGTCCGGCTCGAAGTCGAGAACCTCGCCCAGGCCGCTACATTCCGGGCAAGCCCCGTGCGGCGTGTTGAACGAAAAGGTGCGCGGCTCAATCTCGCCGATGCTGATACCGTCATAGACGCAGGCGTAATTTTCGGAGAAGCGAAGTTCTTCGCCGTCCACAACCACGACCGTCACAATGCCGCTGCCGAGTTTGAGAGCCGTCTCGATACTATCGGTCAGGCGGGTCTTTTCGGAATAGGTGCCATCAGGTTCGCGCCGGATGATAATCCGGTCTACCACCGCTTCAATGGTGTGCTTTTTGTATTTTTCCAGCTCGAATTCTTCGTCAAGGTCGCGGACCTGCCCGTTGACCCGCACGCGCACGAAGCCCTTCTTGCGCAAATCTTCAAAGACACCCTTGTGTTCGCCCTTGCGGTCGTTGATGACCGGTCCGAGAATAAGTAGACGGCTTCCTTCGGGCAAATCGGCTACCGTATCCACGATTTGCTGGACAGTCTGGCGCGAAATCTCGCGCCCACAATTGGGACAGTGAGGGTGCCCGATACGGGCGAAAAGCAGGCGCAAATAGTCGTAAATCTCGGTGATAGTGCCGACGGTCGAGCGCGGGTTGGTGCTGGTGCCCTTCTGGTCAATCGAGATAGCCGGGGAAAGTCCTTCGATATAGTCTACATCCGGTTTTTCCATCAAACCAAGGAATTGACGGGCGTACGCCGACAGCGATTCCACATAGCGCCGCTGGCCTTCCGCGTAAATCGTATCAAACGCCAGGCTACTCTTGCCGCTACCGGATAGCCCGGTAATCACCACCAGTTTATCGCGAGGCATCTCTATATCAATATCTTTGAGATTATGTTCCTTGGCCCCGCGCACAATAATTTTATCGTGCATCCAAACCTTCCCCTTACACTATTTTTCGTTGAACGGAAAACGTTGAATGTGAAACGATGGAAATAAAATAACTGTAACCTTACCTGCTAAAGATAGATAGATTGGGTTCCAGTTTTCCCCGCTTCGCCCTTTGACGTTATACGTTCAACGTTTGACGCTCCATACTACTTTTGCCCTGACAAAAAGCGAAAGACACAGGCGAAGACACCTCTTTCAAGAACACGAAAAAGCTATCCTTCGTTGCTATAACTTTTAGATCGTTGGATTGAACTATGATTATATTATAGCACAAAAATGCTAGTCGGACCAGTGGTTTTTCTAAACTCTTATAAATCTTAATACTTCTAAGAAAGAGCCGCTTTCTTATAAAGTGGATAAAATGGGACGTGATAAGGGACAAAAAGGACTCTAAAACGAAGTTTATAAGTTGGAGAGCGGTCTATAATGACCCGCCCTCCATGCTGCTGCCATCCAGGTCTTCCGGGTCTTCCTCTTCGGTTTCCTCGCCTTCGGACTCTTCCGTTTCGTCGGGCGGGGCTACTTTAACGGTGATGTTGGTATTGGTAAAGATACACATCTCCCCGGCAATTTGGAGGCTGTTCCGGGCAATTTCTTCGGCGCTTAACTCGGTGTTCCGTAAAAGGGCCTTGGCGGCGGCCAGGGCATAGACGCTGCCGCTTCCGATGGCGGCAATCTTGTCGTCCGGCTCGACCACGTCGCCTTCTCCCGAAAGGATGAGTACCTGGTCTTTGTCGGCTATCAGCAGTTGGGCTTCCAGGCGGCGCAAAACCCGGTCGCTGCGCCATTCTTTGGCGAGTTCGACGGCGGCCTTGCGCAAATTACCTTTATATTGGTCCAGTTGACCTTCGAATTTTTCGAAAAGGGTCAGGGCATCGGCAACCGCCCCGGCAAACCCGGCCAGCACCTGGTCATCATAAAGGGTGCGGATTTTGCGGGCGGTGTTTTTCATGACGGTCTCGCCAAAAGTGACCTGACCGTCCCCGGCCATGGCGACTTTACCGTCCCGGACAATGGCGAGAATAGTTGTAGCGTGGGGTCTTTGCGTAACGAACCTCCTGGGACTAGGGTAGCTAACCGGGGTAAAAATCCCTGCAAGAAGGTAGTCTACACCTAGCTATTAGCAAAAGCAAGTTTGCAGGGGGCCAGTTCAATGGTATAATAAGTCCAGAATAGGGGCAAAAGGGTCAACTAATTGAACCAGGATAATCCACCATTCAGAGAGTTTTAGCAAGCAGGTAACCCGGTAGTGAGTGCAATTGATAAATTTGAGGGAATGGTCGAAGGAGTCGTCGAAGGCTCTATGCGGGGCCTTTTCCGCAGCAAAATAAGCCTGGCCGAAATCCAGAAGCGCCTTGAGCGTATTATGGAAGAACGGCGCGAAGTCGCCGTAGGCAAAGCTTATGTGCCCAACCGCTACGAGGTATTCCTGTACCCCGCCGACTTTCAATATCTTACCACCACCATCCTACCCAAGATTCAGGCTGAACAAAGCCTGACCGAATACGTCTTCAACTATGCCCACTCTCGCAACTTCACCTTCGGCGGCGGACGGCCCCTGGTCTGGTTAAATAGCAACGAATCGGTCAAAAAACGGCACCTGATGATAAAAGCCTACACAGTGGACCCTAACCAGGCCCGCGTGGCCCAGGCTCCCGCCCCCAGTCTTGCCCCCGACCTGGAAGTTAAGTCGGGTATGCTCAATGGCGGGACGGCGGTAATGAACATCGGGGCGCTCCCGCTTAACGGCGAACACCGTCCCGCCGGACAGGTGGCGCGGCCCCAGGCAACCCTGGTCGCCCTGGAATACGCCAACAACAACCCGTCCAAGTACATCCGCTTCAATAAAGATGTTACGGTCGGGCGCGGTCTGGACAACGATGTTATCTATTCCGAGGAGACACGGGTTTCCCGCCATCACTGCCGGATTGAGTTCAAGTACGGGCAGTTCCTGCTGTTCGATCTCAATAGCACCAACGGCACGCTGGTAAACGGACGGCCTGTCACCCAGATTGTCCTGACGCCGGGGGACCGCATTTCACTGGGCGGCTTTGAGGTGTTGTTCCAGGTTTAGGCTCGGACCGTTTAGCTGGCTATGAGGACGTGAGGGAATTTTGACTGATACGATAGGATTTGACCTTTTCATACTGGTTCTGAGAATCGCCTTTATATTCTTACTCTACTTTTTTATCTTTTTAGTCGTCAGGACCATCAGCCGGGAGTTGAACCGTCCCAGCCAGCGCGCCGATTATGCCCAGCCCGGTTATCACGAAGAAAATTATGTTTCGCCGCCCGTGTCCGGCCCTATCCCGCAGCCGGGTGGCCCGACCGGTCGCCTGGTCGTTACCGATGCCGGGAACGCCACTTCGGTCCGCTCGGGCGAAATCTTTCAGCCGGGGCCGATAATGCCGATTGGCCGTCTGCCGGGTAATGCTCTCGTTCTCGACGACGATTATGTGTCGAGCGAACACGCCCTCCTGGCCTGGCGTGAAGGGCGCTGGTGGTTGAGCGATGTCGCCAGCACGAACGGTACTTTTTTAAATGGACAGCAGGTGACCCGTCCCGTCCAGGTTAACTGGGGCGATCTCATCGGGGTCGGCGGCGTCCGCTTGCGACTGGAACCATAGTTCCAGTTGGCCGCTCGATCGGGCCTCCGGTTGGCAGTTATCATTATTTATAGGCTTGGGGTCCTGGGTCTCGCGGGACAATTTTAATAATTATTCCTGGCAGTTAATTATTACTTTTACAATTAGCCGCTAATTTTCACCAAATCAACGATGATTGGCCCCGTTTTTGCATGGGAAATAATGCGACAAAAGCAGTATTTCCCCGTTATATATTGTAGTGTTGAAATTTTTGGTAGTATTTGAACCAGCAGTTATTATTTAACAAGGTGCGATAGACTTAATGGAAAACCAGATACCAGGGCGTTCCGGGACCTCATTTAAAGCCGCGCCTCGCCCGCCGGTCTCTCAAGAAACGAAACCAACCCCCAAACCAGGCAAGAAACAGGCTCCCACCGGCTCGCAACCGCGTTGGAACCTCGGTATGACCTTTCTGGCGCTGGTGGTGGTTGTGTTCGTGGCTTTCTTTGCCTATAACTTCGTCATCGACAGCCAGTACAACAACAAAACCGAGCCGGGCGTCAGCGTTAGCGGAGTCTATGTCGGTGAGATGACCCGCGATGAGGCTAAAGCTAAAATCCTCAAATCGCTCGAAGATTATACCCAGCGGCCCGTCCAGTTAGCTTTCCAGGATAAGACCTGGACGCCGACCCTGGAACAATTAGGGGTTACTATCAGCCTCGACAGCACCCTCGATAAAGCTTTTAACTTCAACCGGGGCGGTCTGCGGGTCCTCAAAGTTATGAGCCCCGAAAGCACCAACCTCCCCATCGAAATCGTGATGGACGAGGCCAAGCTGAAAGGCTACCTGACCGATATTTCCGACCGGATTCGCCTTGACGCGGTAGAACCGACTGTCAAGATTGATGCTGACGGCAAACTTGTAACAACCGAAGGCAAGGTTGGTTTTAACGTGGACTATGACGCGACCCTGGCCGCGCTCAAAAAGACTCTCGGTACCCTCACCTCTAACAACGAGAATTTGCTCAAGGTCCATAACGTTGACCCGGTTATCACCCAGGAAGAAGTGGAGAGCTTCAAACGCGGGGTCGAGCCTTATCTGAACGGCCCGGTCAAGGTCAGTTACGGTGATAAAAACTGGACTTTCGACCAGAAGACGATTGCCGCCCAGATAAAAATCACGGTCAACCCGGATAAGAAGGAGCCTAAACACCTGGGCTATACCTTCGATACCAAATATTTTGAAGATTTCATCAATAACCTGAGCAAAGACATAAACCAGGCGGCCCAGGATGGCGTTGTCGGGTGGTTGCCCAACGGCAAACCCGGTTTTGTCAAACCGAGCCAGGATGGGCAATTCCTGTCGGTGCCGCGAACAATGGACAACCTGAACCAGGCTTTTGTCGCCACCGACCCGGCCAAACGCAATACGACCCTCTGGGTGGACATTAAAGAGCCTGCCCTTTCCTCCAAGTATCCCGAACGGCTGGGAAACTTTGATGTTATCGGGGAAGGTGTTTCGTTGTTTGCCGGTTCCACCGCTGCCCGCGCCACCAATATCAAGGTCGGAGCGCAGCACCTGAGCGGGGCTATCATCAAGCCGCACACCACTTTCTCTTTCCTCGATACTATCGGGGATATTACCGAGAAAGAAGGCTACGTCACCGGTTTCTCGATTGTGGCCGACCAGACCGTGCCGGATGTCGGCGGGGGCATTTGCCAGGTCGCGACTACCACCTTCCGGGCGGCTTTCTATGCCGGGCTGCCGATTGACGAGCGCAACCCGCACGCCTACCGGGTCGGCTGGTACGAGGAACTGGGCGAGCCGGTCGGTTTCGACGCGGCGGTCTACCAGCCGGGGGTTGACCTCAAGTTCGAGAATAACTCCGACTTCTATATGGCTGTGACCTCAAGTATCCAGGATGGTAAGCTCTACGTCCGTATCCTGGGTAATAAAGTGCCGGGCCAGACCGTCAAACTTCTCGCGGGGGATGTCACCAATGTTAAAGACCCGCCGCCGGACCGGACCGAGGTTGATCCCAACCTCAAACCGGGTCAGAAGGTCCAGTACGACTCGGCGCGGAAAGGTTTGACCACCAGCATAACTCGCGTTATTCTTGTGGATGGCAAGGAAGTTAAGCGGACGACTTTCCCGTCGGTCTACCAGCCCTGGCCGAATATTTACAAAGTAGGTCCGACCCCGACACCAACACCGACGACTCCGGCTGCAACGAAGCCAGCGGGTACCCCCGCGCCGACCACTCCGGCGGCTCAGACTACCCCGACAACGCCCAAGCAATAATTCAGGAGTTCCAAGTTATCGGAAGGGGAAGGGCCAGTTACATCAGTAGCTGGTCCTTCCTATTATTATGGAAAATTTAATAGATAAGATTGTTAAAGGTGTTCATTGGAAACCTCCGCTCTCTCCAAGCTTAACGGCTATACCCCCATTTTGAGACTCCAGGTCGGCCTGGGTCTGCTCGCTTTCATCCTGATGGGCGTCAATGATGGCTTGATTGGTGTCCTCTTGCCTAGCATCCGGGGCTATTACGGCGTGGATAAAGGTACGGTCAGCCTGATATTCCTGGCTGCAACCCTGGGTTATTTGACCTCGGCCTTTTCGAGTGGGCCTTTATCGGCCAAGATCGGTACTCGCAACCTCCTCTTGCTCGGTTTGTCCTCCTACGTCCTGGGCGTGACGTTGGTCAGCCTGGTGGTACCATTCCTGGTCTTTCCTTTCTGTCTCTATTTCTCAGGGCTTGGCATCGGCATCATTGATGCCGGCCTTAACTCTTATTTCGTGAATTTCCCGCGCAGCACCGTCCTGATGAATACCTTGCACGCCTTCTATGGGGTTGGCGCCCTTATCGGACCGCTGGTAGCTTCGGGCATGCTGGCGCTCGATTTCTTCTGGGCCAACTGCTATATTGTCCTGGTTATAGTTGGCCTGGTGGTCCTGGCCGGGATAGTTTTTATCTTTCGCCACAATCCTTTTCCCGATCTGCACGCCAAACCTGCCGCCGGGGACGCGCCTCAACGAGGGATATTGTCAACGGCCCTTCGGGTGCGGAATGTCTGGCTGTGCGCGGCCTTCTTGCTCTTTTATGTTGGGGTCGAGGTTTCGATGGGAACCTGGAGTTATAGCCTGCTTACCGAGGAACGCCACCAGGATACCCTGCTTTCCGGGTGGGCCGTCAGCGGCTACTGGCTCGGCCTGACCCTGGGACGGTTGATTTTAGGGCATGTCGGGGAGCGTATCGGCAACAAACGGTTGATACAGTGGTGCCTGGCCGGGGTCGTGGTTGGTGTTTTGCTGGTCTGGGTCGCCCCGTTCGAAATTATCAGTGCTGCCGGGCTGGTGCTGACCGGCTTTAGCCTGGGGCCGCTTTTCCCCACCACCATCACCCTGATTTCAGGCCTGGTCCCGGCCCGTGTCGTGGCTACGGCAATTGGTTTCGCGGCCAGCCTGGGCAGCATGGGGGCAGCTTTCTTCCCCTGGTTTACCGGCAACCTGGCCCAGTGGTTCGGCCTATGGACCCTGCTCCCCTTCATGGTCGTGTTGACAGCGGGGATGTTGGCGGTCTGGTTCTTCCTGCTGGCCCGGTCCCGGCCCAATTCAGTGGAAGAACCCGGTCCGGCCTGAAAACCAGAAAGTTAGTAGAAAGTTAAATTATTTCCGCAGGCAAAAAGTAATGTAAATAATAGCAAAAAGAGTTTAAAAATCATTCTTCAGGGTGATGTTTTGCATCGAAAGAAGCGGTATAATTTAGACGTGGGAAATTATTCCCCCCACTATCTTTTGACTACTTAGTTTTTGAGACCGAAGTAATTGTTAATATTTGTTCTTTAGTCTCCGAAAGTTAAGTAACCTCAATTTAATTTAATCCACTTCACTCAATATCACAAACAAAGCGGCTGGCCTAACCCACCAGCCGCTTATTTTTGACCACCTTTTGCTTTAACCTTGATTATCGACTCTCCATAAAGTAAAATAGGCAGGAATTAGACCGGACATATTTTCGGCTAAATTTTATTTCAAGCTGTACCGGGCGCCACCGTGGGTAGCCTGGCGAAATGTTATAGCCGGTTGGGAGATGAAATGGCAGAGGACGAAAAGCAAAAACCAAAGGCTCGCAAACACTCAAAACCCGCAGAAGACAATTCCACCCCAGAACCCGCTCCGGTGAAGACCAAGAAGCGCAAACCTGCCCAGGAACTGGCCCCTGAAACCGAAAACGATGCTTCGAACGAGGAAAACGCTTCCCAGGAAAGTGTTATTGATTTGCCTGAGATGCTAAAACAACTCCTCGAAGAACATGATGAACCCGAACCGGTCGAAGACCGCAAACCGTCTTCTCGCCGTTCCCGCAAACAGGCTGCCTCGAAAACGGCCTCCGAAAACTCAATCAACGACCTCAGCCAGATGCCCGATATTCCAAGTATCCTGCCCATTCTGCCCCTGAAGGACACGGTTGTTTATCCTTTGACGGTCTTTCCCCTGGCTGTCGGCCAGGAGCGCTCCATCCGCCTGATTGAAGAAGTGATGCAGGGTGACGCACCCCGCCTGGTCGGCCTGGTAGCTCAGAAAAACATGGAAGTCGAGCAAGCCGGGGTCGCCGATACCTTTACCGTCGGGACCGTTGCCGCCGTCCACAAACTGCTAAAAGTGCCCGATGGCACTATCCGGTTGGCCGTGCAGGGCCTCGAAAAGATGCGGATTGTCGAGTTTGTCGAAACCGAGCCGTACCTGAAAGCCCGCATCGAGGTTTTGCAGGATACCGACGAAAAGAGCGTCGAAGTCGAAGCCCTCATGCGCAACTCGATTTCGTTGTTTCAGCGCCTGGTTTCGCTCGTCCCTCAGATTCCCGACGAACTTTTGATGACGGCCATTAACGTCGAGTCGCCCCGGCAGTTGGCCTACCTGATTGCTACCAGCGTTCGGATGGAACTCGAACAGCGCCAGGAAATCCTGGAAACTTCCAGCATCAAGAACAAGCTTGAGATGCTAAATGCTTTCCTGACCAAGGAACTGGAAGTCCTCGAACTTGGTCGCAAAATCCAGAGCCAGGTCCAGGACGAACTGGGCAAGACCCAGCGCGAATACTTCCTGCGCGAACAAATCAAGGCCATTCAGAAAGAACTGGGCGAGGACGACCCGCAGTCCGCCGAGATTAACCAGTTCCGCGAACTGATTCAAAAGTCGAAGATGCCCGTCGAAGCCCGCCGGGAGGCCGAACGCGAACTGGACCGCCTTTCCAAGTTGCCACCTGCCGCCGCCGAATACGGTGTAATCAAGACTTACCTCGACTGGCTGACCAGTTTGCCCTGGGATAAAAGCACCGAGGCCCCGCTCGATATTTTGCTGGCGAAAAAGGTCCTGGACGAAGACCATTACGACCTTGAGAAAATCAAGGAACGCTTGCTCGAATACCTGGCAGTCCGTAAACTGCGCAACGAACGGCTCCCTCAACCAAAACCGGCCACCGAACCCGATGGAACTTCCGATGGTGAAGCTTCGCTGGCTTCGGAAGCCCTCGAACCGACTCCCGGCAACCTTAATGACGGCCCCCTGACCTACGAGGATGTCCACAATTTTAGCGGGCCGCGTGAGCCGATTTTGTGCCTGGTTGGGCCGCCAGGTGTCGGTAAAACCAGCCTGGGCCAGAGTATCGCCAGGGCCCTTGGTCGCAAGTTTACCCGCATGTCGCTGGGTGGAATGCGCGACGAAGCCGAAATCCGGGGCCACCGCCGCACCTATATCGGGGCGCTGCCAGGCCGGATTATCCAGGCAATCCGCCGGGCCGAGTCGAATGACCCGGTCTTCATGCTAGACGAGGTGGACAAAATCGGGGCTGACTACCGGGGCGACCCCAGTTCGGCCCTCCTGGAAGTCCTCGACCCGGAGCAAAACCGGGACTTCCGCGACCACTATCTCGACGTGCCTTTCGACCTGTCGAAGGTGATGTTTATCGCCACGGCTAACCTGCTTGACCCGATTCCGGCCCCGTTGCGCGACCGCATGGAAATTTTGCAACTGGCTGGGTACACCGAGGAAGAAAAAGTTCATATTGCCTTCCAGCACCTGGTGCCGAAACAACTGCGTGCCCATGCCCTCACAACCGATGACGCCGAGATTACCAATGGGGCCATGCGCCGGATTATCCGCGATTACACCCGCGAGGCCGGGGTCCGTAACCTCGAAAGGGAAATCGCGACCGTCTTGCGCAAGATTGCGCGGGGTGTCGCTGAAGGAAAGACCGGCAAGGTTATCGTTGAAGCCGATGCCCTGAACGATTACCTGGGCAAACAGCGCTACTTCTCGGACGCCGCCGAACGCACCCAGCAACCGGGTGTGGCGACCGGGTTGGCCTGGACGGAAGTGGGTGGCGACATCCTCTTTATCGAGGCGACCCGTATGCCGGGCAACAAGCAGCTTATCATTACCGGGCAATTGGGCGAGGTAATGAAGGAGTCGGCCCAGGCCGCCCTTTCACTGGTCCGCTCGAAAGCGAAGGAACTCGGCATCAGCCAGGATTTCTACGATAAGAGCGACCTCCACATCCATATCCCGGCGGGAGCCATTCCGAAGGACGGACCCAGCGCCGGTATCACCCTGACAACGGCCCTGGCCTCACTTTTGACCGGGCGACTCGTTCATGGTGATGTGGCGATGACAGGTGAAATCACCCTGCGCGGTAAAGTGTTGCCGATTGGTGGTCTCAAGGAGAAGGTCCTGGCAGCGCACCGGGCTGGTGTTAAGCGGATTATCCTGCCGCGCCTGAACGCCCGCGACCTGGACGACCTGCCCGACGAGTTACGCAAGGAACTCGAATTCTTCCTGGTGGATAACATTGACGAGGTGCTAAACATCGCCCTCGAAAAGCCGGGTGAGGCTCATATCGAAACCGACCTATCCGTTTCAACCAATGGGCATCGTAACGGCGCAAAAGTTAAGGGTTCGCGCAAGTCCGCTAAAAAAGACTCTTAACCCCCAAAACAAGAATAATTTGGAAAGGCTCCCCGCAAGGTGGGCCTTTTTCTTTTGGTTTTTTCATTTTTAAAATCCCTCTCCTAATATTTAAATCTGCCTCCCCTCATGGCACGCATCTTGTAATAGTAAATGACAGGAGCGGCTCACCTTAACCAGTAAACCGCCGGAGAGAACGAAAACGGGTTGTATTTTGTAAAGGCAAACGCGCGGCCATATGGACTTTGCGATTTGAATAGCCAGCGCCTTTTAAAACTCGAAACACAAAAATTATTTTTATTGGCCTGACCTGAAAATAAAGTCCTGTACTTTTTGGAGGCACCTTATGGATACCTATCGCAGCAAACCTGACAAAGAAAAAGATTTCGAAAACGGCTATGCTTATCAGTCGCCGGAATTGCCTGCGACCAATCCTGCCAGTTCCAAGCTAGGGAATAACAGTTTTGGTTATAGCCTTTTGAAGGCGCTGCGGTTGAGTAGCCAGACCCATGTTTCGGCTGATTGCGATGGCACAACCGCTGCCTCCGAGGTCGAGGGTGGCGCGGAATTCGCCGGGTTTGTAAATACTCGCTCCTATGTCGAGCAGACGCCGGTCTACCGGGGCGAATATAAAAGTCTCAGCCCGCTTTATTTCAACACCGAGCCGGTTGACAACGCGAACGATACCAGCCTGGACCGCGCTAAACTTAGCAGCTACAGCCGGGCCCAACTTTTTTTCCTGTTGCGGTTGGAACGCTTCCTCCGCTTGCGCCAGCACTGGCTCCAGGCCAGCCCTCGCGCCGATGAACAATGGAAGACCGAACTGGTAATGCGCGGTATTTTTAGCGCCCTCCAGGATTGCATCACCCACGGGGTGGGCGAAGACGGCAAACAACTGCTTGCCAGGTGGAAATGCTGCTAGGCTTTATAGGTTAGCCAGGTCAGGCCGACCTTTAGAAAAATAATTTGTAATTTTGGCAAACCCCGGTCCTCTCTGCTAATGAGAGGCCGGGTTTTTTGTTTGTAAGGGCCGGTTGTGATAGACTACTGGTAAGACCTGAGGCGGGAGACTCCAAACTATTATTCTGGCTTATCTTTAGACTTTAATCTGCCCGGGTTTTGAACCTGTAACAGCCACATCAAAGGACTAGCTTGCATGAAAGCAATAATAATTGATGAACCGGGTGGGCCGGAAGTGCTCAAATGGCAGGAGACCCCTGACCCGACCCCCCGGCCAAACGAATTGCTGGTACGCGTCCACGCCGCCGGGCTTAACCGGGCCGACCTCATCCAGCGTCGGGGGTTCTATCCGCCTCCGCCGGGTGCGTCCCCGATTCTCGGTATGGAGATAGCCGGGGAAATCCTGGAAGTAGGCGCGAATTGCGGGACCGGGTGGAAACCGGGCCAGCGGGTCATGGCTTTGCTGGGCGGTGGTGGTTATGCCGAAAAGGCGGCTTTCCCGGCGGTCCACGCCATGCGTCTGCCGGATAACTTATCATACGAAGAAGGCGCGGCCATTCCCGAAGCTTTCCTGACTGCTTATCTCAATCTTTTTGTCCTGGGTGAGCTAAAACCGGGTCAGACCGTCCTTGTGCATGCCGGGGGAAGTGGGGTCGGTTCGGCGGCTATTCAACTGGCCCGTGAGGCCGGGGCGACCGTTTTCGTGACCGCCGGCTCGACCGATAAGCTCGAACGCTGCCGGGAACTCGGCGCGACCGGCCTGATTAATTACAAGACGGATAAATTTGCCGACAAAGTTAAAGAATGGACCAAAGGCCAGGGCGTAAACCTGATTCTCGACTTTATCGGGGCCGATTATTTTGCCGATAACCTTGCCAGCCTGGCCCTTTACGGCAAGATAGCCCTCATCGGCCAGCTTAGTGGGGGCAAGGCCGAACTCGACCTGGGCCTGGTGATGCGCCAGCGTCTGCGGATTACCGGCACGACCCTGCGTCCTCGCACCGTCGAAGAAAAGGCGGACCTTACCAAGAAGGTGATTGACTTTGCCTTACCGCGCTTTGCCGATGGCCGGTTGCGCCCGGTCATAGACACGGTCTTTCCGATAGACCAGGCCGCCGAGGCTCATCGCTACATGGAAACCAATCAAAATTTTGGCAAAATCGTGTTGAAGGTGGATTAACCCGGCTTATGCAAGAACACTCTTTAGCGACAGCCCTGGATAATATCGTAGTAATTCTTTTCGAGCCCCAGGATGTCGTAAACGTGGGAGCGGTTATCCGGGTAATGAGTAATTTTGGTCTTAAACGCCTGCGCCTGGTCGAACCGGCCGCCTGGGACGCTTACCGGGTGGAAGGTATCGCCCACCATACCCGGCCCATTATCGATGCGGTTGAATTCTACCCCAACCTGGCGGCGGCGCTGGCCGATTGCGGTTTCGTCCTGGGGACGACCGCCCGTAAACGCGGCACTCGCCGGGAGCGGCTTACACCCCGCCAGGCCGCGCCCTTGATGCTTGAAGCGGCCACTAAAAGCCCTGGCACCCCGGCGGCTTTGCTTTTCGGGCGCGAGGATACGGGCCTGCCCAACGAGGCCCTCGACGATTGTCACGCTCTCTTGACCATCCCGACCGGGGCCACCAACCCCTCCCTGAACCTGGCCCAGGCCGCCCTGGTGGTCATTTACGAATTATTCCTGGCAACCCAGGCCGGGGATGAAGTGGTGTCTGTGGAACCGTCCGCCGCCCCGATTAGCGCCGGACAAGAGCCGAGTGGTGTCCCACCCCGGCGGGGTGAACCGGCCAGCGTGGTCCAGGCTATCGAACTCTTGCAACAGGATGCCAGACTAGCTACAGGCACTGAACGCGAGCAGATGTTCAAGGCGTTGGCCGAGTTGCTCTGGAAACTTTACCCGAATACCACCGAAGAACGGGTGACCTATTCCCTGACCCGGTTGCGGGCCGTCCTGTTACGGGCTGCGCCCCGCCACGACGAAAGCCGGGCTATCGCGCACCTTTTTCACCACCTTATCCAGGTTGTTGGCCGGGATAAACCGGCCAAAGTTGAAGAATAATTTATCAACTTAAAGTCCGGTTGTTATATCCTAAACTTATAGGAAAAAGGTCATAGTTTATATTTCCACGGCATATATTATTATTAGTATGCTTAGAAGGGCGTCCTGCGGTAGATGCTTGCAATTCTTAAAAAATCAAAAATTTACGGGCACCGCTTATATTAATTGGACCGGCGGGCAAGCTAAATGCCTAAAATATTAGTTATAGAAGACGATAAGCAAGTCCTGCTCAGTCTTTCCGAACTTCTAACCTCGGAGGGCTTTCAGGTTAATACGGCGGAAAACGGCCTTAAAGGCATCAAAGCCGCCCTGGATACCCAGCCGGACCTGGTTATTTGTGACGTTATGATGCCCGAACTCGATGGATATGGTGTGCTAAAAGAACTCCGCAAGCATCGTGCGACCGTCAATACCCCTTTTATTTTTCTGACCGCCCTGGTCAGCCGCCAGGACCAGCGTTACGGTATGAACCTCGGCGCGGACGATTACCTGTTAAAACCGTTTACCCTGGAAGAAGTGCTCTCCGCTATCAATACCCGGTTGACAAAGCAGGCCAGCGTAACCCAGCACTATGTAGATGAGCTCAAAGATGCCGAAGAACGGCTCAATGCGCTCCTTTTTTATGATAACGTTACTCGCTTGCCCAACCGGGCCCTGCTGGGGCAGCGCTTCACCTGGATCCAGGAGATTGCCGGTTCCCTGGCCCCGGTTACGCTCCTATCAATTTCAATTGACCGGTTCAACCGGATAAATGAGAGCCTGGGTTTTATTGTAGGCGATAACCTGCTGCGCCTGGTAGGAAGCCGGTTGCAGCGCCTGGTGGCCGATTCGGATACCGTTGCCAGGATCCAGGCGGGACAGTTCGCTATTCTTTTACCCAGCGCCGACAAAGCCCTGGCCCAGAATCTCGCTAAAACCATCCTGAACGAATTGGCCGAGCCGTTCGACCTGGACGGGCAGATGCTTTATGTTACCGTTTCCATCGGGATTGCTTTTGGTCCGGGTGATGGTGCCAGCCTCGACATTTTGTTAAAGAATGCGGATGTCGCTCTGAACCGCGTGCAAGAGAAAGGCGGGAATTTTTTAAACTTCTATTCAGCCGAACTGAGTCATAACTTTATTGAGGAGGTTACCTTGCAAGCGAACTTACGCCTGGCCCTGCAACGCGATGAGTTCCGTGTCTTTTACCAACCCCAAATCAGCCTTACTACCGGTCGGGTCGTAGGTGTCGAAGCCCTTATTCGCTGGGAACACCCCCAGCGCGGGTTAATTCAACCCGGTGAGTTTATCCCCCTGGCCGAAGAAACCAACCTGATTGGCCCCATGAGTGAATGGGTCCTTTCCACCGCCTGCGCCCACGTAAAGAACTGGCAGGATAACGGTATGGGCGAATTGCGCCTGGCCGTCAACTTCTCCGGGCGGCAGCTTACCGAAGATAATTTACCCGAAAAAATTATCCAGACCTTGCAAAATACCGGTCTTTCCCCCCTGAGTCTCGAACTAGAACTTACCGAAAGCGTCCTTTTGCGGGATATGGGAGCGGCCATTTCGACCTTGAGTGAACTGCGCGCCCTTGGTATCCACGTCGCTATTGACGACTTTGGGACCGGCTATTCTTCGCTGAGCCAATTGCGTCACCTGCCGTTCGATACTCTGAAGGTGGACCGCTCTTTTGTAAAAAATGTCAGTGAAAAGTCGGAGACGGCGGTTATCACCTCGGCTATTATCCAGATGGCCCATACCCTGAACCTGGTGGTTATCGCGGAGGGTGTCGAAACGAGTGAGGAACTGGATTTTCTGTGGAACGCCCACTGTGACGAAATCCAGGGTTATTTTGTCAGCCGCCCCCTTCCCGCCGACGAATTTTTGAAATTTATGGATAATTACAGCCCGGAAAACTTTCTTCAGAACAACCTCAACAACGTGAAGTAACACCTTTGCCTGGGCCTCACCGGCAGCGCCTGGCGGCATTAATCAGCCGTTCATGGTTGTCTGCCGGTTTTTATATTACAATCTGTGGTAGAATTCGGGCTTGTTTATGAACCCTGACCTTTTGATAAAGGCTTGTAGTTATTCGAGACAACGAAGGGTTTGAGGGTATGCGAAAATTAAATCTGACCCTGGTGTAGCACAACCCGACCATTCGCACGCTTGACCAGGCCCCCGATTATTTCGGGGATGCCGCCCATTTTGCCACCATCGACCCGATAATCCTGGCCCAGACCAAAAACCTGAACGGTCTAAAAATCTGGATAGACATCGGGCTGCAAGATAACCTCTGGATAGCCAGGGCCGCGGAAATGCACCAGGTGCTGCTCAACCAGAACGTCCCGCACCAGTGGCACGAATGGCCGGGCGACCATAGCGGCGATTACTGGGCACCTCATCTCGTAGATTATTTGCAATTCTATGCCAGTTCCTTTAATTATTAGGTAGCACCTTTCCTGTTTAAATTTGCTATAATTCCTTCAAGGAGGAAGGTCCGATGAAGTACGAACTGGTTGAACTCACTTTTGAAGATAATTTCGCGACCATCACGATGAACAACCCGCAGCGGCGCAACGCCCTGTCGGTCCGCCACATGCAGGAGTTAAAGGCCGCTTTCCAGGAAGCCGGGGAAAGCCCGGCCAGGGGGGTTATCCTGGCCGCCAACGGCCCGGTCTTTAGCTCCGGCCACGATTTCTCGGATATGATTGGTCGCGATTTGACCGAGATGCGGAAAATCCTGCGCCTGTGCACCGAAATGATGGACACAATCCAGGCTATACCTCAGCCGGTGCTGGCCCGCGTCCATGCTATGGCAGTTGCGGCGGGCTGCCAGCTTGTAGCGACCTGCGACCTCGCCGTAGCCTCGGAAGAAGCCTCGTTTGGCACGCCGGGCGGGGCGGGGGGTTGGTTCTGCACGACCCCGATGGTGGCGGTCAGCCGGAACGTGGGTCGCAAACGCGCCCTCGAAATGCTCTTTACCGGCGACAGGATTGACGCCCGCACTGCCTACGAATGGGGTCTGGTCAACCGGGTGGTCCCGGCGGATAAACTGGTTGACGAGTCGAAGCGGTTGCTCGACGCGGCTACCAGGGGCAGCGCTGTTGCCAAGGGTATCGGCAAGCAGTCTTTTTATGCCCAAATTGACCTGGACCAGCCCAAAGCCTACAGCTACGCTATCGAGGTGATGGCATCTACCTCCCAACTGCCCCATGCCCAGGAGGGTATGCGCGCTTTTACCGAGAAACGCAAGCCCAAGTTTGATTGAAAATAAAAGGCCGGGTTTCATCCCGGCTTTTATTTTGCCAGGAATTAAGCCTTATAAAAACGTCAGAGATAAACCAGGAATGCGAATTACCCTTTTAACCCAGTATTACCCTCCTGAGACCGGCGCGCCCCAGACCCGCCTGGCTTTGCTGGCCCACCGCCTGACGGAACGCGGCCACAGGGTCACGGTCCTCACGGCCATGCCGAACTACCCCAGGGGTAAAATTTACCCCGGCTATGGTGGTTTCTTCCGGCGCGAAACCATCGAGGGGGTTGAGGTTATACGCACCTACCTCTACCCTTCCCAGAAGGCCAGTTTTTTACCCCGTATGGGCAATTATTTCTCGTTTGTGTTTTCCTCGGCCCTTGTCGGCACCTTCGCCCTGAAAAAAGCTGATTATCTTATCGTGGAAAGTCCGCCCCTGTTCCTGGGTTTGGCCGGTTACTGGCTGAGCCGTTTGAAACGGACCCGGCTTGTCTTCAACGTAGCCGACCCCTGGCCGGAAAAGCTGGCAAACATGGGTATCCTCCGCCCTGAAAGCTTCTTGTACAGGGTGAGCGCCCGGTTAGCCGCTTTCTTCTATAACAAAGCCTGGCTTGTTTCGGCCCAGGAAAAAGGGGTCGCCCAGGAAATCCGGCAGAATTTCCCCAAAGCCCGGACCTATTTCTTCTCGAATGGGGCCGATACGTCTGTCTTTGGACCCGAAAAAGCTACCCAGGAGACCCGCCAATTGCTGGCCGGGGAGGCCGAAAACCTGGCCGTCTTTGCCGGGTCGCACAACCTGATCCAGGGGCTGGATAACGTCCTGGATGCCGCCGAAATCTTAAAGGACCGGCTCAATCTAAGGTTTGCTTTTATCGGGGAAGGGCCGGAAAAAGCCCGGTTAGTGGCCGAGGCCGAACGCCGCCAGCTTACCAACGTCCGCTTTTTCGAGGCCCGGCCTTTCGCAGAAGTGCCGCCGTTCCTGGCCTCCGCCGATTTGTTGCTGGCACCCCTGAAAAAAGATATTCCCCACGTGGTCCACGTCAAAATGTACGAAGCCCTGGCAAGTGGCCGCCCGGTTATCCTGATTGCCAACCCCCAGGGCGATGCCGCCGCCATCTTGCGGGATAACGAGGCCGGCTTGACCGTTCCGCCTGGAGATAAAGAGGCCCTGGCGGCGGCTATTACCACCCTGTGCGCTGACCCTACCTTGCGGCAACGCTTCGGCGCGAACGGTCGCCGTACCGCCGAAGAACAGTTCGACCGGGTCAAACTGACCGACCGTTTTATCGATTTTTTGGAAAACCACCTTTAATTTCTCAAGCAAGGTTGAATTGAAAAAACCGGGACGGTTGGTTATAATAGGCTGGCCGTCTAATTTACATAACAAGAAAAAGCATGGATTTATCAGTCGTCATTGTCACTTATAAAAGTCGGGCTACCATAGAAGAGTGCCTGGAAAGCCTGTTTGCCAACCTGGGCGGACTTACGGTCGAGGTCTGGCTGGTAGATAACAATTCCGGGGATGACGTGCCGGATATGGTCGAGCGTGAGTTTCCTCAGGTCCGACTTATACACAACCCCGCCAATAGCGGCTTTGCCGGGGGCTGTAACCTGGCAATCCGGCGATGTGAGGGCCGCTATATCCTGCTGCTCAATCCCGATACCATCAGCCAGCCCGGCGCTATACCGGCCCTGGTGCATTTCCTGGATGACCATCCCCAGGCCGGGATTGCCGGGTGCGCTCACTATACTGAAACGGGGGCCTTTGCCCTATCCTGCTACCCACCTCTGAGCCTGACGACAATCTTCTGGAGTCATTTCGGTTTGAATAAAATCGCTCCAGGGGCGGTCCAGGGTGTTTACCGCGAAAAAGCCCGGAACCCGAACCACCTTCCTTTTCAGGTAAGTTGGGTCACCGGGTCTTGCTTTATGTTCCGCCAAAGCCTGGTAGAGGAGCTTGGTCTGCTTGATGACCGGATTTTCCTTTTTACCGAAGAACCGGACTATTGTCTCCGGGCTGCAAACAAGGGCTGGCAGACCTGGTTTTTGCCCGGCGCGAAGGTGGTCCATTTTGAAGGCAAAAGCACCCGCCAGGTGCCTTTTATCCGCCTCAGTAACTACTACCTGAGCAAGCTTTACTTTTTTTCTAAACATTACCCGGCCTGGCAGCTCTGGCTTTTAAGAATTTTGTTCACGCTGGACCTGTTTGGCCGGAGCCTGGTGAGGGGAGTCCAGTCGCTCCTGGGCGACCGTTTGGCCCCGCAAGTTCTAAAATTCTATGGCCGGATATTGCGACTGGTCTGGACCTATAAGCGCGGGGCCGCGCCCGTGAAGTTGCAACAGTTTAACTCCTGAGAGCTAAATGCCTTGAGCCGGAAAATTCTTTTTGTCCATAACGCCCTGACCACTTTTGTCGCCTACGACCTGCAAATCTTACGCGAAAAGTACCTGGTAGAGGAATATTTTGTAAAATCGGACCTGCCCCAACCCTGGCGCGATTTTATAAAAGTCTATCGGTCTGACCTGGTCTTTTGCTGGTTCGCCAGCGCCCACAGCCTGTTGCCGGTCTTTTTCGCCTGGCTTTTGCGAAAACCTTCAGTGGTGGTAATCGGGGGTTATGACGTGGCAAATTTGCCCGAAATAAATTATGGGCACCAGCGGGGCGGGCTAAAAAAGCTTGTAACCAGGCTGATTTTCCGGTTTGCGACGGTGCTTTCGGTGATTTCCAAATTTAATTACCAGGATGCCCTGAATGCAAATGTTTCACCTGGGAAAATCCGGTTAATTTATTGCGGGATACCCGTTGCTCAACTGGAATTGCCGTCCGACATAGCTCGGCAAAATATTTTAACGGTTGGGAATGTCAACGAGTCGAACCTTGAGCGCAAGGGGTTACGCCTGTTTGTGGAAGCGGCCCGGTTGTTGCCGGAAGTGCCCTTCGTGGTAGCCGGGAAATTGGTCGACGCCGGGGCCGGAAAATTGAAAGAAATAGCCGGGCCAAATGTGACTCTAACGGGCCGTCTTTCCGACGCAGAACTTTCCGCTGCCTTCGACCACGCTCAAATTTATGTCCAGGCTTCCCGCCACGAAGCGTTTGGCGTAGCTGTAGCCGAGGCAATGCTCCACGGTTGTATCCCGGTCCTGGCCCGTTCGGGGGCTTTGCCGGAGGTCGGTGGGAATGTGGCGGTATATATAGAGGAATTGACGCCCGAAGCGGTGGCACAAGCAATATCCCAGGCTACAAAAAAAGTTAAAACCGAACCCGGTTTGCGGGAAGTGGCCCGACAGCGTGTCGTGGCTAATTTCTCCCTGGAGAAAAGGGCCGCCGAACTTTACAAACTTTTGGATGAATTGTTATTAAAATTATTACCCGGCTGAAAAGACCCGGTTGGAACCAAAATTGATGTCAAAAAACCAAACGGCCCTGGAATTTGTCCCGCTGCCGGAAAATCCCCTGGTCAGCGTTATCATCCCCTCCTATAACAGCCGCCAGTGGGTTGCAAAGGCGATTGACTCTGTTTTGGGGCAGACTTATAAAAATATCGAAATTATCGTGGTAGATGATGGCAGCACCGACCAAACAGAAGAATTTATCCGGGAAAATTACGGTGCGAATGACCGGGTTCGCTACTATTACCAGCCCAACAGCGGGGTTAGCCGGGCCCGGAATTTTGGCATCGAGCGTGCCAGGGGCGACCTTATCTCATTTCTCGATGCCGACGATTGGCTTTTGCCCGAAAAAGTAGCCCGTCAGGTCGAATTTCTCCGGGCCCACCCTGAATATCAGATTGCCTACTGCGATTTCTGGTGTGTTACCGATGGTAGCGACGATTTAGAGTTACCAACCGGGGGCAGGCTAATTAGGGGAGTTTCCGGTGATATTCTACCTGATTTGTTTGCACGCACTTTAATTGCCCCTCACGCAGCTTTGCTTCATCACCAATGCCTGGCAATTGCCGATGGTTTTAAGGAAAACCTGATGTATGGTGAAGATTGGGAATTCTGGTTGCGAATGGCCGGTTCCGGTTTTCAATTTGGCTTTCTGCCCAATCGTGATGTAGTCTATCGTTTGCGAAAGGATAGCAGAAGTACCAAAAATTACCAGGTTCAGCTTTGTCGGAACCGAACTTGCCGGTACCTTAGTGAGGAATTAGACCCAGTAATTTTACAAAAGGGTCTACGCGCGAGTGGAGTTGAGGCTACCTTTCAGTTTGGTCTGGCCCGCGCCTATTTCGAGCAAAAAAGAAACTGGGCCGGTTTGAAACAGACCTTTGTCGCTTTGAGAACCAGGCGTTCTTCCCACCGGCCTATTTATATAATGTTTTGCCTGGGTTACCTGGTTGCCCTACCTTTTCTCGGTTACACCCGGTTGGAAAGATTTGTCATGTGGCTGGTAGAAAGATTGGGAATAAAAATTTAGCTACTAACTGGTAAAATTTCTTTGCCCTTTATCCGGTTTTAGTTTTGAGACCAGGCTCATCACCGGCTTTCCCCCCAAAGAAAATAACGCCCGGACCAGCAATTTTGGCCCCGGCGGTCGGTGCGAGAATTTGATATATTGAAAGAAGATGGACCAGAATAATTTAGGGTCGTGGGTCCAATAACTGGCAAAGCAGAGCCGGTAAAATAATTTGGTAATTTGAGGATAGTATTTGGCAGGTATTGTTCCGTTATTCTTTAATTCAATTACCAGGTTACTCGATTCCCTTATATTGGTAATTTGTAACTGAGTTGATTTTGAGCTCTGGTGCAGCCGAAAGTAAGCAAAAATCTCAGGGCAGTATTTAAATTTTACTCCCTTTAAACTCCAGCGCAACCACAATTCAAAGTCTACGATAAAGTGGAGCGATTCCTTAATCCGGCCAAAGTTTTCCCAGACCGAACTGCGGAAAAAAACAGTATTTTGCTCTATTGGATTTAACTCAATCAGGTCACCAGTATTGAAATCGTAGCCCTGGCGCAACTTTAAAATTTCATAGTTTTCGTCAATGAAATAACAGTTGCCGAAAAGGACTCCCACATCGGGCAACTCGTTAAATCTTTGCGCCGCAATTCCGAAAATATTCTTCTCAGGCCAGTCATCGGAATTAGTCCAGTAAAAAATTTGCCCCGTAGCCCTGGCAAACCCTTTATTAATGGCGTCTGCCTGCCCTTTATCTTTCTCGCTGACCCAAAATGCAATAAACTGCTCGTACTTCTTTATTATTTCGACGGTATCATCCTTACTGCCGCCGTCAATTATTATGAACTCGATGTCTGGATACCCCTGTAAAAGGACAGCCCGGATGGTCTCCTCGATAAAATGGGCCTGGTTGTAAGAGGGGGTAACGATACTGATTTTGGGCCAGGCTGAACCGTCCGGCAAAGTATCGGGCAATTGGTTGGATTCTTCGGTCCAGGGCCACCCGGTTTTCCCTGTTGGGGGGGCTGGTAATTCGCTTAATTTAGGGCTTCGCATTTTAATTTTTATAATTTTGAGCTTGATTGAAACAAAACCTCTGGTACTTTCTGCTCATTATAACATTATCTTGTTGTAGGTTATAATAGGGCAACAAACGGTTCAAAGAAAGCATACTAAACATTCTTAGAAATAGATGCAGACATCTCAAAAAGAATTAATCCTGGAAGCAAACCATTTAGATAGGCAATATTGGGTTGACCTCTGGCGGTATCGCGAACTGCTCTATTTTCTGGCCTGGCGTGACATCCTGGTCCGTTACAAACAGACCGTAATTGGGATTGCCTGGGCCTTATTACGGCCCCTTGCTACAATGCTGGTGTTTACGGTTGTATTTGGCAACCTTGCCAGGCTTCCTTCCGGTGGGGTGCCTTATCCAATCCTGGTATTTTCCGGTTTATTGCCCTGGCAATTTTTTGCCAGCGCCCTTTCAGAAACCAGCAGCAGCCTTATTGATAACGCCAACCTGATCTCGAAGGTCTATTTTCCCCGGTTGATTGTTCCAATCAGTTCGGTTATTGTCAGTTTTATTGATTTTGCGATTTCAGGAGTTATTCTGGTCGGGTTGATGATATGGTTTGGTTTTGTACCGGGCCTGCAAATATTAACTTTACCCCTGTTTATTCTGCTAACTTTCGCGGCAGCCCTGGGGGCAGGCTTATGGCTATCGGCTCTCAATGTCAAATACCGGGATTTTCGCTATGTCGTGCCTTTCATTGTTCAACTTGGTTTATATATATCGCCGGTTGGTTTTTCCAGCCAGATTGTAACGGATGGCTGGCGCTTACTTTATTCACTCAATCCGATGGTAGGCGTAATTGACGGGTTTCGGTGGGCCATTTTAGGTGGAGAGGCTTACATATACTGGCCGGGTTTCCTGGTTTCGATTGGCCTGGTATTGGTAATTTTTGTCAGTGGTTTGTGGTATTTTCGAAGGACCGAGGAAAGTTTCGCGGATATTATCTAAAATCCGCAATTAATTCTTCAAAATAAGAAGTTTTTGCAAATCTAAAAACTAATAACATCCGGTACATTAATGTCTGATTCCATTCTAAAAGTAGAAAATCTGGGGAAAAAATATTATTTGCGCCACCAGCAAAGTGGCCGTTATACCGCTTTACGCGATGTTCTGGCCGGGAGTGTTCGTTCTTTTGGTCGCAGATTACTACCGGGCAATTCTCCTGCACCAAAGTTAAGACGCGAAGAATTCTGGGCCCTCAAAGATGTTTCGTTTGAGGTAAACCGGGGAGAGGCGATTGGCATAATTGGGAGAAACGGGGCCGGGAAATCCACTCTCCTGAAAGTTCTAAGCCGTATCACCAAACCAACCACAGGCCGGGTGGCTATAAAAGGCCGGGTTGCCAGCCTGCTCGAGGTCGGCACCGGTTTTCATCCTGAATTAACCGGGCGGGAGAATATTTATCTCAATGGCGCAATCCTGGGAATGACCAGGGCGGATATTAGGCGCAAGTTTGATGAAATCGTGGATTTTGCCGAAGTCGAAAAATTTCTGGATACCCCGGTCAAACGATATTCGTCAGGTATGTACGTGCGGCTGGCATTTGCAGTTGCTGCCCATCTCGAACCTGAAATCCTGGTGGTGGATGAAGTGCTGGCGGTTGGAGATGCGGCTTTTCAGAAAAAGTGCCTGGGCAAAATGAGCGATGTATCCAGCCAGGAGGGTCGTACCGTATTGTTTGTCAGCCATAATATGCCAGCCGTCCAACAATTGTGTTTGAAGGGAATTGTTCTGGAACAAGGTCAAGTTCGGTTTAATGGAAATATTGATGAAGCTATATCTCTTTATACTCAACAAACCTTAACAACCATTTCAAAAGTTAATTTGCTTGACCGTCATGACAGGACAGGTGAACAAAATTTACGCTTCAGTGCTATTACCCTTTGTGATGGGAAAGGAAACCTGTTACAACAGGCTGTAACAGGTCAAGATTTGCGGCTTAGGTTTCATTATATTTCATCAAGAGAACTAAACCGTGCGTCTGTGAATATTGCCTTTAATGTATATAATTCTCAGGGTCAGCTATTAACAAACTTGAACTCACGCGATGTCAATAACATGGAAATGGCTGTTGGAAAGAAAGGTTATTTTGAATGCATCTGGCCTCATTTTAACTTAAGGGCAGGTACCTATACCTGTAACCTTTTTTGTGAAGTCAATAATGTTATAGAAGATTGGATACAGTCTGCCTTTCAAATAAATGTTGAAGATGGTGACTTCTATAACTCTGGGTCACTTATTGACCGTACCCAGGGAGATTTTCTTGTTGAGTACACCTGGAAGGCAGAGGTATGGAATTTAGTAAATTAGTTAAAAAGCAGGTTTCCAGGTGGAAATACGTGCGAAATTATGCTTCCTTTTTTTTATTCCTTATTAAGAATAAGGAACAACGAAGATATGCCTTTAGCTGGGTTTTTTCACTCAAAAAAAACTATTTATTGAAAAAACCATCGCCCTGGCTCACGTTTGGTGCAATTAATTTCTTAGAAGATTACTTTAAAACTCACAAAAACATAAAAGTTTTCGAATACGGTAGTGGTGGCTCAACTCTTTACTGGTTGAAAAAAGGGGCCAGTTGTGTCTCAGTTGAACATAATTCCGAATGGTTTTCTTTGATTAATTCGCTGGTAAAAGATAACCCGCTTATTGATTATAAGTTTGTAGCACCCTCCACAAATACACCTGACGAACAAGAAATCTGGAATCCCTCTAATCCATTTCTTTATGGAACAGACGAGGGCAAAGAATTTAACTACGAAGCCTACGTGAAGCAAATAGACCTTTATCCCGATAAGTATTTCGATATTATTTTGATAGACGGTCGTGCCCGCACTTCCTGTTTGTTTCAAAGCTATAATAAGGTTAAGCAAGGTGGGATAATTGTGTTGGATAATGCGGACAGGGAATATTACCTGGAAAATACCAGGCAATATTTAACAAATTTCATTTTAAAGGAATTTAAGGGAAGCGCCCCTGGCCTTCCGCAGAGTCAGCAAACCAATATTTATATCTTTTCAAATTAGTCACCGGGCGAGTTGTGAAATCTGACCTACTTTACAATTACCATAACTTTTATGAAATTTATTATACTTGACCATTATTATGATATTTTTCTAAGGGCTTTTTATAACGATAAAAGGGACATTTTTCGGGATGCCTACGATGTTCAGCTTCGTCAACTAATGGACCAATGTTTTGGTACGGCTGATTTTTACTCAGAGAATTTAAAGTTGTTGGGACATGAGGCCGAAGATATTGTTATCAATTGCGAGCCCTTACAAAAGCAATGGGCCAAAGAACACGGGATCAAGGTTAACACCCACAAACCAAAAATTGTAATTCGACGGCGTAAGGGTGTCCCGGTTCCCTCTTTGCGCTTCAATAAAGATTGGTTACGCCTGGTGGTACTGGCTCAAATAAAGACAACTCGCCCTGATGTTCTTTATGTACAGGATCCCTGGAGTTTCTACAATTTAGGGTTATTAAAAGAGGTAAGGCCATATGTAAAATTGTTGGTCTGCCAGCATGCTTCAACCTTACCACCAGCGGATTATTTTAAGGGTTTTGATCTGGTTGTTTCCTCGTTACCAAATCAGATTGAGTTTTTTCGTAGTCAGGGTTTAAAAAGTGAATACCTGGCAATTGGTTTTGAGCCTAGAGTCTTAAAAATCCTTGGGGAAGTAAAACAACAATATCAGGTTGTGCATATTGGTGGTTATAAAGGTGTCCATGAGGCCCGTGCGGATTTATTGGAGAAAGTTGCCAGGGCTTGTGAAATACAATTCTGGGGCTATGGGATAGAAAATCTCCCACCAGGCTCCCCAATCAGAGAGCAATTTAATGGCGAAGCCTGGGCTTTAGATATGTACCGAACTAAGGCTGCAAGCCGGATAACCCTCACTTTCCATAGCACTGCTTCAGGTGTGTACGCCAACAATATGAGCTTATTTGAAACTACCGGGGTTGGCAGTTTGCTTCTAACAGATAATAAAAAGAACCTGGGCGACTTATTTGAGATTGGCAAAGAAGTAATTGCCTACGAAAATGCCGACGATTGTATTGAGAAAATTCGTTATTACCTGGACCACGAAAACGAAAGAGCAGCCATCGCCGCCAACGGGCAAAAACGGACCTTAAAAGAACATACCTATTTTCACCGGATGCAACAACTTCTCGATATTCTTAAAAAATACCTTTAACTTTGTTTGAGTTTTGTTATGCGCCATTATTGCACCTATTTTGATAAGAATTTCCTGGCAAAAGGGTTAACCCTTTATGCTTCACTCGAAAAGTTTGCCCGGCCTTTTACCCTATGGGTGCTTTGTTTTGACGATATTACATATAACGAACTATCAGCCCTTGGCAATTCTGACCTGATTCCGGTTAGAATGGCCGAACTCGAAAAGTTTGACCCGGCCCTGTTGGTGGCGAAAGAAAATCGCTCCCTGGTGGAATATTATTTTACCTGTTCCCCGGCCTGGCCGCTTTATTTACTCAAAACTCATCCTGAAATTGACATAATCACTTACCTGGATTCGGATTTGTGGTTTTTTGCTAACCCTGAACCTCTTTTCAACGAATTGGGTGAGAAATCAATTTTGATTATCGAACACCGTTTTCCAAAAACCCAGAGCCAGCTTGAAGAATATGGGAAATATAACGTTGGGATTTTAAGTTTTAGAAATGATAAGGATGGCCGGGTCTGCCTGGAATGGTGGCGTGAACGTTGCCTGGAATGGTGTTATGACCGCCTGGAAGATGGTAAGTACGCCGACCAGAAATACCTGAACGACTGGCCGACCCGGTTTAAGCAGGTGGTGGTATTGCAGCATAAGGGGGTTAATCTCGCGCCCTGGAATTGGATGAACTACACTATCATCCAGGATGGGAACAGCTTTCTGGTAGACAATGAGCCCCTGATTTGTTACCACTTTCACCGGTTAAAACAATTAAATCGGTGGATATTTGACCCCCAGGAAGACTTATACAAGCCAATGCCGGTAAAAACCCGCCGGAAACTATACTTGCCTTATATTCGACAACTGAACCGGCAGATGAAGAAAGTGCAATCGATGTCAGGGCTAAAGGTTTCTAGCCTGAGCTTGCGTTTCAAAAATTACGGCCTGGTCCATTTTGCCAAACGGTTGATAAAGGGCCGCCTTATTATTTCACTTTGATTGCCATGCTGACAAAAAATAACCTGAAAAAATTTATTAAAAATGTTACACCGCCAATTCTCCTTGACGCCGCGCGAAAAGTGCGCCGGTTACCGCTTGATAGGGTTGTTGAATGGGAATATATGCCGGAAGGGTGGGCTGCTCAAAAAAGTGACCGGAAAATAAAAGGTTGGAATGTAAATTCCGTCCTGGAAGCCTACAAAAATTCGTGGCCGGAATTTGTAGAAAGCCTTAAAGAACCCTTGCCCCTCAGCGGTTATCCTCGGACACCTTTGGCTAAAGCTTCTACCCCGGACATAATAGCTCATAACGTAAGGATGGCCTATGCTTATGTCCTTGGGTTGTGCGCGGCAAAAAAGCCACACATTTCAATGCTTGATTGGGGTGGGGGATTCGGTCAGTATTACCTCTTGAGCAAAACCTTATTTCCGCAAACACACATTGAATATCACTGTAAAGATGTGCCCATTATGATTGAGTATGGCCGGGAATTATTCCCTAAAAATCATTATTACGAAGATGATAGTTGCCTGGACCGAAAGTATGATTTTGTTTTATCGAGCAGTTCTCTCCATTATTCCGAGAATTGGGCATCAGTCTTACAGGCTTTAGCAAAGAGTTCCGGGGAATACCTTTATATCACCCGGATACCGGTTGTATTGAATACCCCAACCTATGTGATGGTTCAGCGTCCTTACCGTTATAATTATGGCACCGAGTATTTGAGCTGGTGTTTTAACAGGCAGGATTTTCTGGAACAGGCCAAACTGGCCGGGTTGGAATTAAGAAGAGAATTCTTATTGGGCGAGGAAGCGGAAATAAAAGGCCAACCGGAAAAATGTGAGTTTCGCGGGTTTCTTTTTTCCCCTGCTTTACCAGAGAAAACTTAAATTATATGGTTACTCGGTTATAAAACCCAGGATTAATTGATTGACTCTATCCGGTTCTTCGTGCTGGACCCAGTGCGTCGCTTCCGGTATATAGACCAAACGGCCATTCTCGCACACTTTCAAACTGACCTCGGCTCCCTCCGGCAGCAGAAAACTATCTTTTTCACCCCAGATTATCAGCACCGGCACCTTAACCCGCGGGTTTTTTGGCACCACCCCGGAATAGCGCAATACGGCCCGGTACCAGTTAATCATTCCGGTCAGGGCCCCAGGTATTCCCCAGGAGTGGCGGTAGCGGGCCAAATCTGATGCCTTAAAGGTGCCGGGACGGCTGCTTTGTCTCAAAGGCATGGTCCGGTCGGTTGTCCCCAGGCGCTCTATGGTTATCTCCGGGAGCCAGGGCAGTTGGAAAAAGAAGATATACCAGCTTTTGAGGAGTTGACGGGGGTGTTTGCGGAGCATTACTTGCATCAGGGAAGGATGCGGTACGTTAAGGGCGATATATTTCTCGATACGCTCCGGGTGACAGGTGGCAAGATACCAGCCAACCGCCGCGCCCCAGTCGTGACCGGCAACGACCGCTTTCTCCTGCCCGGCCCACTCAATAAGTCCCAGGATGTCTTTCGCCAGTACGTCCAGGCGGTAAGATTTAACCCCTTTCGGTTTGTCACTCAGGTTATAGCCGCGCTGGTCTGGGGCCAGCACTCGCCAACCGGCCGAAGCCAGGGCTTCAAACTGGTAGCGCCAGGAATACCAGGCTTCGGGAAACCCGTGTAACAAAATAACCAGGGGTCCATCGGCAGGACCGGCCTCTACCACGTGCAGGGTGATACCGTTGGTTTCGATGTAGTGGTGGTTCAGCCCAGTTTCCCAGCTTTCAGTTATATTCTGCATCTATCTTAAACCTGTCCCCTACTCTAGTCGGCTACAAACTCAGACAAGCCTGGGCTGCCAGCAGAAAAAGTTTATCCCGGACGCTATGGGTAGTCCAACTCCGGTGGTCCCAGTCACCACCGCTTACATCATCCCCGCCATAAAGAATTTGCCCGAAAGTTATCCCCCGAAATTTCGCCACGGCGAAAAAAGTAGCGGCTTCCATTTCGACGGCCTGGCACCCTTCGGACTTGCGCAATTGCACTTTGCCCCTGGTTTCGCGGTAAAAGGCGTCGGTAGTCCAGGTTTTGATGAGGTTGTAAGGCACCTCGCTCTCTTGCAGGGTCTTTTCTATGGCTGCGACCGCTTCCCCGGAAGGTTCGACCTCTCGGCCCGGCGGTAGGTAGTGGTACGAGGTGCCTTCATCCCGGACCGCCGCTACCGGCACCAGCACGTGTCCGACCGGGATTTCACGGTCAAGCACGCCCGCACCACCGCAAGCCACGAATTTTCGCCCGCCGATAGCTATTACTTCTTCGAGGGTGCCCGCCGCCATCGGCCCGCCTATCCCAGGATGGTAGACCCCTAGCTTTTTCCCCTCGAATACCAGTTCGTAGACCGGGTTGGTGCCATACTCGCTTTTGAGGCTCTTGATGACCCTGGCCCCGTGCTCCTGGACCAACCGGGAAATCACGTCCTGGAAGAAACAGGGCACCACGTGTTCCGGCATTTCCACCGCTTTAATAAGGTTGGTCGGTTCAAGGATGGCTTCCCGCGTTTCGTCGAACTCAAGGATAGGAAAAGGTTGCTGTAAGTCCACTTTTTGCACCAGTTTTCTGTTAAAGGTTTATCTTCTACCAGTCGGACAGCGGGGGCCGCCGGGTGCGCCAGGCCCATTCATCATCCTCCACGAAGGTGACCAGCGCGGTCATGTAGTCAACACCCCAGTCCCGGAAATTGTTGATACAGTTACGGAACGCCTCGGCGGATTCCTTGGTCGGATTGCGCAAAAGTTTATCGGCCAGTTCAAGCATATCAACCGGTTTTTCGGGGGCTTGCTGCAATTTATACATCAGCCATTTATGATTGGGGAAAAGAATCCGGTTATATTCGAGGATGAGCCTTCCCCCGAAAAGCACCATCTCGGTCGTACTCTGCCGGAGCAGGTAAAGGTTATCCCGTTTTTCGGCTTCTCCCACGAACCAGTTCAGGAGTTGGACCCGGCTGTAAAACCGCTCCATTTTCTCCTGGCGTTCCTGCTCCTGAAAGACCGGGATTTGCTCCATCAGGGCGGGCAATTCCGGGATGTGGTTGTAGGCCAGGAAGGCCCCCTGGAAGGCAGAGCGGGCCGGTTCGCTACCTTTAGCGGCGACATCCCGGATAAAAGCCAGGTCCAGGATTTTGCCGTCTACATATCCCCCAGGATAATCGGTAAAATCATGGCTCAATAACCAGAGGTCACGGTTGGGATGGCGGCGGGCGTATTCCTCCTCCGAAGCAACCAGGATAATATCTACATCAGAATCTTCTTTGTCCAGGCCCCGGACGATAGAGCCACCGATAATAAGGGCCGGAAAGCGAGGGTCGTTTTCAAACTCGGCAACGAGTTTTTCGATTGTTCGGCGGTGATGTTCTCTCAAATGAGCAGTCCTTTCTGCGTGGATTGTTTGGGAGGTTTTAAAGCAAATAAGGCCAGCTTTTTATAAACTGGCCTTATTTTAGCAGCTTTAGGCTAGGTCAACAACAGGTGGTTTATCCTGCGCGCTCTGGTTTTCCCAGTGAGCCGAACTGGCTGCCCGCGAGGGCGGACGGATGAAAAAGGCGGTTATCAGGCCGACCAGGGCAACTAAACCCGAAACCAGCCAGGTAAAGGTAAAACTCTTAACGGTAGCCTTCGAGAACTGGTCGCCAATCTGGCCCTGTAACTTTGCCAGTTCCGGTTTAAGGGCCTGCCCGTTCGGGATTTTGTCGGCCAGAGTGGTCAGGTCGAACTGGTTGCTGTTGCGGGATTCCGTATTCCCGGCCTGCTGGCTGGCTGCTTGCAAGGCTCCCGCAATTGACGCCCTTACCTGGGCCGGTAACTGGGCGTCGCTGTTGACAATCTGGACGGAATTGGTCGCCGCAATAGTGATATTATCTTTTATCTGACCGGTGAAAAGGCTTATCAGGATAGCCACACCCAGGGCAAAACCGATCTGCCGGGCGGTATTGAAGGTGCCGCTTCCGACCCCCACTTTCGAATGGGGGATTTCGCCCAAGGCCATCGTCGGGAAACTGGTGAAACAGAGCCCGACTGCTGCCCCCAGGATAACGCCGCGCCAGGCTACATCGAAATAGCTGGACTGGTAGTCGATGGTTGCCAGGAGCAGAAAACCAATCGTCAGAAGGGCCATCCCGGCTACTCCCTGCCAGCGGGGGTTGATTTTATTGCTAAACCGCCCGCTAAAACCCGAAACGACAAAGCTGGCTATCGGCAGCGGTAACAGGGCGTAGGCAGCATCCAACTGCGACATATTCCGGGCAGTGATGAAATAAAGCACCAGTAAGAGGAAGACCCCCGTCACCGCCACGCTGAACATAAACATGGTGATATTGACCATTGTAAAGCTGCGGTATTTGAAAAGGGTAAAGTCGAGAATAGGCTGGGCAATCCGGGTTTCTACCAGGATGAACAGAACGATACCGACCACCCCCGCGGCCAGTAAGCCAAGCGTTCCGGCGGAAGTCCAACCCCAGTCGTTACCCTGGATAATCGCCAGGACCAGGCAGAACATTCCGGCGGTCAGGGTTACCAGGCCGGGAATATCAATCCGACGGGAAGCGGCGGGGTCTTTATTCTCAGGCACGAACTGGTAGACCATATAAAGACCGATGATACAGAAAGGCAGATTAACAAAGAAGATGGCCCGCCAGTCAAAGTTCTGGACCAGAAAACCGCCGAGGACGGGACCAATAGCCGAGGCTAACCCGGCCATCGCGCCCCAGATGCCGATGGCGGCCCCGCGTTTTTGCGGCGGGAATATCACCGTGATAATCGCCAGGCTGACCGGGTTCAAGGCCGCAGCTCCGATGGCCTGGATAGCCCGTGAACCGATTAAAAAGCCGATGTTGGGTGAGACTGCGCACAGGAGCGACCCCACACTGAACAGGACCATCCCAATCATAAACAGCCGTTTGCGCCCGAACTGGTCCGCAAAGCGCCCCATCGTTACCAGCAGGACGGCAAAGACCAGGTTATAGGCGTTAAGTACCCAGCTAACCGTCGTCAGGTCGGTATTTAGCTTGGTTTCAATATCGGTCAGGGCGATATTGACGATGGTCGCGTCGAGCAGGGACATAAAAAAGCCGAATAAAAGGGCGACCATTGCCAGCCAGGGGTTCAGGGTGCGCCCACCCGGCAAAGGCAGTATGGACAGGGGTGGTCTACCACCCCGTTCTCCGGAATATGTTTCAGATGCCATTTTTAAGAACCTTCCTCATCTTCAGGGTTACTTACCCATTTTGAAAAGCCTACAAATTTTATTTTCCGAATCCTTCTTTGGATTGAAGATTTATTTGGTTGGATGCGGGTCGGGTTGACCTTCACCGTGCCGGGCTAGTTCCACTTCCCGCAGGTGCAAGGCCCATTCGTGTTCGAGTTCCCACTGCTGTAGCCGGTGCGCCATCATTTCGATAATCCGGTCCACCGGGGCCTGGGTCATTCGGATTTCCGCGTTGGCTTCCATGTCTGCTTTTTCGGTCTTGATGTGATAAATCTGGTTGTAGCAGTAGTTTGTATAGTGGTCAATCAGTTTTATCCGGTCGCTAAACGGAATCATATCGAACATGGCGGTTTTGTAATTGAAAATGCGCTGGTAATCGCCTGGATTAGACGAAACATCCATCATAAGCTGGTAGAAACGCTGGCGGCCCTGTTCGGTAATTTGATAGCTCTGGACCGGGCGCGTTTTGGTTTGTTCAACGGATGGTTCCTCTGCAAAGTTTATCAGGCCGTCGTGTTCCAGTTTCGCTAACAGGGGATAAAGCCGCCCGTTACTGATTTTGGTGTAAGGTCCCACCACGTCATTAATGATTTTGGCGATTAAATAACCGTGAAAGGTAGCCCTGCTCAGCAAAGATAAAATTATCAGTTCGTACATTACCTGTTTAACCTGTTATGTTTCTAATAATAACAAGTCATAATGACCTGTCACTGTGACATATTATAACCAGGAATCTGGCAGAGTCAATAGCCCTGAAGAAAATATATTTTCTTCAGGGCTACGGCTAAACTTTATTTGAAGACCTGGCTCGCTCAGGAGTCAGGCCACCATCAGGAGGGTTGGGGCAGGTTACCCGCCCCTGCGGAAGTCGGCGGTACAGTTGGTGTAGGTGGAGGTACCGTCGGTGTAGGCGCAGGGGTATAAGTCGCCGGTGGTGGGACCGTTGGCGTTAGGGTTGGGTCAGGCGCCTTCGTTGCGGTAGGTGGCAACAAATTTATGACCGGGGTATTGGTCGGCGTGTTCGTCGGCGTGTTCGTCGGTGTGTTCGTCGGCGTATCCGTTGGTGTGTTTGTAGGTGTGTTCGTAGGCGTAATTGTCGGTGTTGCCGTCAATGTTGGCGTCGGTGTTGGTGTTGCCGGCGGAGTGTAATTCCCCACCTTACCTTTGGTTGGCACCGAAGCATAGGTAATAAACGAACCCGGCGTTATATTCGGGTCGGTCCCCGAATCAATCACAAACTGGACCGCCACCTGTAATTTGACACTGCGTTGCTGGTCCGGTAAAGGCGGGTCGGTAGGCAGGGATAATGACCCGATATTCCAACTTCTTGATACCGAATAGTTTACCAGTGTCCCATTAGTTGGTACTATCGGGCTAGTGTTGACCTGGTCGGGCCCGGTAATCGGGTTGGAATTGCTCCCGATAAAATATTGGGTATCAATTGCAATAGACGAGTTGGTTGTAAAGTCACTATTATTGACGGTGTTTGGCACTCTATAAATATTCAGGGTCAGGGTCCTTGTTTGGACGTCCGAATAAGTCCCGTCCTGGATGGCCTGGTTGTAAGGGTCGTTGGTCTGGTTGCCGGAGGTATCGCACCCAAACCCATCCACATAGACGCCATTGCTCTTGCAAGGACGCATGGAATTCCAGACCACCAGGACACCCAGTTTACCGTCAACACGCGCCTTGGAAGCCGAATCAAGTTTGTTTTCGGTGTTACCGGTCCAGTCCGAACAGGTTGGGTCGTTTATTACCGTATTGTCGGGTGACGCGCTGGTACACATTTGGACCGCAAGAGTCATATTCAAGTGGTTGCTTCCCAGCGCATTCAAGAGCGTGTTGGCTTGAGTATTTTGAGTACCAAGTGTGGTATCCGGGCTAGGCCAGTAAACACTCGATTTCCACGACCCACCCGAACCGGTTACAACGTCACGGGTGTTGAGGACGACCGCTTTTGTTATATCGGGGGTATCACTGGTCGGGTAGGCGATATAGCGTACCGTCTTGATTACCGACCCCCCTATTACATTGGCGAATGCGTCAAAGGTCGAGTTAAAGTAGCGCGTACTGAAGTTCAGAATCCCCTGGTTGACGTTCGTGTTACTGGATAAGGGGTCCGGGTCGAACCTGACGCCGGGTAGGGTCAGGCTGTCCACGTGGTTGAAACTGCCGGTCATGCTAATCGGCAAACAACCCGAATCGTCGTCGGTATTACAGAGCTGCCAGTAGAGGCTTATACCGGCCTGGGGCGATATTTTGGGTAAATCAGTGGTATGGTTCCAGTTTATCAGGAAATTACTGGCGGCTAACCCTATTTTTGGCCCGGTCGGTGAAACAGTTGACGAAATTGGCACGTTTGCCTGGGGTGCCGTATTGGGTGGGGCTGTTGAGCCCAGGTTATACGACACGTTGTAATAAGTCCGCTTGACCAGTCCCGCTGCCGAGAAATTGGTCAGACTTATCGAGGTAGTGTTGCTAATCATGGTCGTGTTGGTCTTATAGGAGTCCGTGCTCGTAGAAATCGCGGTAGTTCCTGATGCAATAGTATTGTTACTATTTATGGCACGCATGTTTACGTCGAAAGTGACAAATTCTAATGCCTCGACCTTGATTTTGCTAGTGTCGGTAATGGTCATAACCCCTTGCCAGACCGGCATTCCGACCAGGTTAAAGTCGGTAATTACCGTGGAAGAACTGGGGTTAGTGTTAAAGTTCGGGAACAGTTCGGACGGATTTAACGTTATGGTGCTAACGGCCTGCCCGTTTGATACCGAGGTGTTCGCCAGGTCTTTAGTGAACCCGGCGTTTCCCTGCCCGGCGATGCCCTGGAGTTGCCACTTAATCGAGCTAATTTTGGTATCGGTGACAACCGCCGTTATCGGGAAGGTTATAACCGTATTGCTAAGAGGCAAGCTGTAAGGAATAGGCAGAACTTTATCCCCGGCAGCGTTATAGTTGAGGCCGTTGTTAATCGAAACACTGGCAATACCGGGCGCAGCCTTGGTCAGGTTCGTATAGGCGACCGCCGGGGCTGTACACCCGCTATCGAGGGTACCATTCCAGCACAGGTTGTAGGATAAGTTAATCCCACTTTGTGGCGGAATGTTCGAAGTATCCCAGTTGTAGGGGAAGGGCGCGGTCGTGCCAGATTGTCCGGCCTGGACTGCCCCTACCGCCAGGGTCTTTGAATAGGTGCCTGACTGGACGAACCGGCTGTCGGTATAAGCGGCGATAAACTGAAGGTTGCCAACATTGCGCCCGGTAACGACCCCTTGCAGCGGGACCTGGGATGGCAGCGAAGTTGCCGCTAACTGGTCCTGGGTAGGAGTCAGGGCCAGGGTGCTGGCCGGTATCTGGAATGGTGTGGGCGTATCGGGCGGGTCGGTACAGTACCCGCTTGTATTACAGGCCACCAGTTTAAAGTTTACGGTCTGGTTTGGCGCGAGACCCAAAGCTGCCGAGTCGAACGGCACCGTAAAGTTGTTGGCGCTATTCGCCTCGGTGGTAAGCGGGACATAATCCACCACTGTCCCGTTGAAGCGAGTGTAGCTCAGCAAGAGTTTGATGGTGGAAGCCCGTCCCGCCGGGGTCGAAGTTACCACCAGGTTTACCGGTTTAGATAAATCTGTCGGTTTAGGGTCCACAAAGGCCGGAACAAATGGCGGAATAGTACCAGGCAGCGGGACCGCCACCGGGTAACAATAGTTACCATCTTTGTTACCGTCCCAGCAGACTTTGGGCACAAAGTTGATAGTCTGGGGCGGTAAATTGGTCGTGTCAATATTGGCTGACCAGATAGCCGTACCGTTGTTTGGAGCCGCCAGGGTCGCCGGGGCCACTACCTTAACCGCTGCCTGTCCGGCAGTCTGGATTGCCATGTATTCAACCCAGACGGTCGCGCCGGGGTTGCTAAGGTTGCTAACGGTCCCGCCCAAGGCTACCTGTAAGGGTAAGCTCTTGGTATCCGTATCGGACAGGGGGGTTGCCACAATCGTAGGTGGGGCCACCGTCAGCGTAGCCGGGGTTATCGAACTTGGCGGTGAACAGGTGGCCGGGTTGTCGTCACCGGTCCAGCAGACCAGGGCATTTAGTTTGACCGGGCTCCCGGAAGGTTGCGGCGGGATGGAAGAAGTATCCCAGGTAACCTTATACTGGTTCGAGGCGTTGGCTTTGGTTGTGATGGTAATGGGCCCGGTATCGGCGCCGTCCTGCTTAAACGAATAGCTGTAGGTGATATGGTCGAGAGGACCACCGCCTACCGCCGCGTTTATGGTGACAACGCCACTCAAATTCGCATTATTAGGGTCGAGCGTGATAGCCGCCGTCGGCTTGGGAATACTCAAGCCGGTCAGGCCGGGGTCAACCTTAAAGCAGTTGCTATCATCAACGCTCCAGCACAGCCGGGCATATATTTCAATCCCGTCCTGGGGTGGTAAGCCCGAAACATCCCAGTTATAACTCCAGCCGTTACTGGCGGTGACCTGCCCTGCCAATGCCCGTTCTTCAGTCGAACCACCTACCCGGTCCAGGTATTTTGCGCTCAGGTTGATATGGTTCGGTTTTCCGGCCCCGGTAGTGGTTACGGCCAGTTTCACAGGAACCGTATTGCTAATTGGTCCGGCGGCAGGAGAAACAAAGGTTACGACCGGGGTCGGTTGAGGGGCGACCGTGAAAGGAATTTGCAGGGTATTGCCGCCATAAACTACGTTAAAAGCTCCCTGGACCGGTTGGCCGGTGTAGTTAAGAGAGGCTAGTTGGACCTGGAAGGGCAACGCCGCGGAGCCCGGCACCGTCCCGGTTAAAGCCGAGAATTTCAAGTAGGCGGCAGCGGCCCCGGCAGGAGGCTGAATGGTAAAGTTTACCGCCGAGGTGCCCCCGTTACTAAGGTTAATCGGGACGATTGTGCTATCCATGGTGGCATCAAAGGCCAGTTGGTTAGGGGCTGCTACCAGGATGGAGGGTGGTCCAGCCACGGTCGTGGGGGCCGCTGTGGTGGCAGCGCCGCCACCGCCATTGCCGCCACTTCCACCGTTGGCGGTATCGCCGCCACTATTGCCACCGTTCCCACCGTTAGCGGCATCGCCGCCATTGTTTGCCGTGGCCGGGGGTGTGGTCGCGGCGACTGTAGGTGAAGGCGCGACCGTATTCGCTCCGTTTGTCCCAATATCCCCGTTTGAAAGAACAATCTGGAATTTCCACTCTTGTTCTTGTGAGGCGTTACCTGCTCCGTCAATAGCCCGGTAAAAGACATCGTAGTTACCCGCCGCTGTGAAGATTACAGGTTTGGGGTTGACATCGTTGGTGTAGGGTTGGGGCGCCCCACCATTTACGGTGTATTCGATAATAGCGACGCCGCTCAAATTATCGGTAGCCTTAAGTTGCAGGGTGACATTACCGTGCGCTACCTGGGCTCCATCCGGCGAAAGATTGGTTTCAAAAGGCGTCGTCTTTACATCCACCCTGGTCAGGGTCGGCGGAGTCTGGTCTATAACAAAGTTGGTAGTCAGACGCTGGTTTACGCCATTATCGCCCGGTGAATCAATCACCAGTTGGTAAGCACCTTCGGCGTTAACCTGTTCACCGTTACTAACCACGTTCGAACTTCCGGATTGACCGGCCTGGCTCCCGGTAGCAGTCTGGTCGGTCGGAGTAGTAGTCGTATCGGTCGAGGTAGTTGTCGCACTGCTGGCAAACTGGGTCAGGGTGGCGGTCGTCCGGTCATTGCCGCCTGTAAAGGCTATACTAATCGGCTGGTTGTAGGCGCGACCGTCTTCAGGGCTTGTTTGTTTCAGGACAAAGTTAGGGTTGGTATCGCTAACCGCGCCGCTGCGAGGTTTGCAGGTCGGCGGGTTGGCCCCTTTGAAAGTAACCAGCCATTCAAGCTGATAACCCCGGCTGATATAGTAGGCCAGCGATTTGTTGTTGGTGCCGTCCCACGGGTCGTTTACCCGGTAAGTCGAAGCGATACTGTCATAACCACCTAACACCACCACAAAATGGGTGCCGGTCTGCCCCCCCAGTAAGCCGACCACGGCGGGTTGGCCCTGGTTGAGAATATCGTTCATCCCGTCCCAGCTAAAATAGTCCCGCTGAGCGCCCGCCACCAGATTGTCACTGCATTGTACCGCCGGGAGGTTCCAGTTAATCGGATTGGAATCGGACCCCATGCAGGCGTTCAGTTCGTTCGGGTCGGTATTAACCTTGAAGTAATTGAGCATCATGGCCGCCGAGGTCAGGGCGCACCCTGCCGAACCAATGGTATCGTTCTGGTTATCGCTGCGGCCTTTCATCTGGAGGTCGCGCCATAGCGGGTCATTCTGGCTGAAGGTTTTTACCGCACAGGCGCTGTCGCCAAGGGGGGCCAGGGGCGGCTCGGTGATATTATTGGGGTTGGCCTGGAAAGAGCGGTCCTGCCCTGTAGCACTCTGGAGCGGTTTGTTAACCGATTTAACGGTTTTATCGCTCAGGTTCAATTCAAGCTGATTGCTGGCCCCGGCGCTGGCGATTACTGCCCGCGTATTGTCGGTCGAAAAGCAGAGCGGCCCGGCCACACCGGGGTCGCCATAGAACATATCAGGACTTAACTGGCTAACCTGGTAGGTGGTTACTTTTTTATCGCTCAGGGTAACCATGTTGAAGTCGAGTTGAGAACCGTTCCGTACCACGTAACCGAGCATTGAGCTATCCTGGGACCAGATAGGGTGGGTCGGCCAGAACCCGGCTGGCACCCCGGCTACACGTTGTTTGGCCGAGGAATTCAAATTCACCACATAAATAACCGAGTCGTCCATGGCTTCGTCGGCGGCGGTTACGTAGGCCAACTGTTTGCCATCCGGGGAGACGGAAAGGAGGCTCGAATAGATACCGGGAAGGCGCTCAACCGGTTCTTGCTGGACTTTGCGGGTAGTTTTGGTGTCGGCGTCGGTCAGGTAAATGTCAGTGTTGACCGGCCCCATGCGTAGCGTGGCTGTTTGGAGCGTATTAGTGGTGACACATCGTGCCACCTGTTGGGCGACCTGGGTCGGGGCCGTAGCGCGCGGCCACAAAATAAAGGCGATAACCCCGGCCACAATCAGGAGAGGCAACAGGATAAAGAGGGTTAACAATAAAGGTGAAGCCAGGATTCGGGCCAATAGGGGAATCGAAGCGGTTTGCACAAATACACCGTTGGCCTGGCCGGGCGCATTTTCAATTCCCACCATAAAGTCGTGGCGTTTGGGAGGCCGGATGCGGTTGCGTTTGGCCGGTTCGACCTCGATGACGCTCAAAGATTGGCCATGCGGCGGCACTTCCAGGACCGGCGGGATAATTCTCAGCCGAGTGCTGGGTTGGGCCGGGCGGCCATAGAGCCGGAGCGTCTGGGGCATATCGAGCGGGTTCCCGGCTTGCAGTTGGAACCGGGCCCATTTGTGGTTTGTCTGCACGGTTTCCTGGACCAGCCGGAATTCCGGTCCAAGCTGCTGTAACTGGTTTACTACCAGCACCAGTTGAGCGGTTGCGCTGGGAACCAGTTCCCCGGCGTTTCTGACTTCAATCGTGGGAGAGTAAGAGCCGGGATAAGCCCCCGGTGGAAGCGAAACCTGTAAATTAACGGTGCCCTCGTTGCCGGGTGGGTCCGGGTAGAGCAGCAACTCGTTCTGGTCAAATAAAAGCCAGCCTGGGTCTATGTTCCCGACGCTTAATTCAAGTCGTTCAACCCCACGGCCATTATTTATGATGGTTACAGCCAGGACGGTGCCTTCACCAGGTGAAAGTTGTACGACATTGCTGGATAATCGGATGTTGATGTTCTGGCTCACAAAACTCTCCCACGTAATATAGGTACTTAATAAACCCTTAAACCGGACCTCCCAGACCCCAGGTAAATCAGCCCGGTTTTAGGTTGGCGTACCAATCCAACCCTTTTAAGCAGTAAATAAACCCCCGAACCGCCAAAAATTTGCGGTTCAATCACAACTAACAAGCTAAATTTTGTAAGAGCCTGGCTAATGGCAGGAATAGCTTTATTATACCCTGCTTTTAGCCAGTTTTATTAACTTGAATACTCACGTCACGTCTTCAGGTTAAAGCTTACCGTTGGACTTTGACTGTCGATTGGCAGACCCGGCATTAATACTACGGCTTTTATGTTAAAGACGTGGTTAGTCCCTCCGGTTGGTACAATGCTAACCCCCTGGTCGCCAGTACCAGCCGCAACCACATCATAATCGCTATCTAGGTCGCTGCCGGTGGTGGAAGCAGTCTGGACAGTCTGGGCGTAATTCAGACCGGCTTTGCCACTGACCGTCGTCATTCTTATTCCCAGGTATTGGACTGAGGATGTAATGACGCAGGTGTTGATACACAACCAACCATCGGTGCTTGTGCTTCCCACCGCCGTGTTAGCCTGGTTCCTCACCGTGAACTGGACATTAAACCCGTCCAGGTTGTTATTCTGGTTATCCTGCACGGTCACGGTCAGTGGGGCTGAAGTACTCAGGTTACTACTGGTCTGGGTAGCCGTTACTTTGACCGTGTTGTAGACCCGGATGGCGGTCGGCAGGTTTGCGGTCACTCCACCGATGTTAATCTGGGCCTGGACGTCATATGACTGGGCCGTGGTCGGGCTGACTGTCGTACCGGTCCTGGCCGTTACGGTCGGTGTAGCTGTCCCAGTGCCACTTGTATTAGCACTGCTGGAAACGGTACCGCAGGCCTGGCTGCCGCAAAGGGTGGCCCCACCGCTTACATCCGAAGTGCTGAAGTTTACCGTCACCCCGTTCGGGTGATAGCTGCCCGCCCCGGAGACCTGGACAGACACCGTGGCAGTCCCTCCATTGGCGACCGGGCGTGGCGGCGTGCTGGTTGTGCTGGTTATCGTAAGCGTATTTGTAACGGGGATGTTGTAGGTCGAGCCGTTATTGCTAACGTTGTTCGAGCCGGACATCGCCGCCGCTCTCAGGGTCCAACCGCCATAAACCGCGTTATTATTGCTTCCACCTGAAGAACTAGGAGAGTTGGAAGTAACAGTAACGGTGGCCGAACCGCTGATGCCGGTAGTTACGTTGGTCGCGCTACCACCGGGCACCGTGCCTGTACCACCCGCCCCGGTAAAGGCCAGGTCTACCCCACTGACTGGCGTCCCTCCAAAGCCGTTGGCTGTAACCGTAAAGGTATCGGTGCCGCCACCGGCCAGCGGGGTCGGCGCGGAGCCGTAACTTACGGTCACGGTATTGGTCAGGGTAGTGTTTGCGGTCACCGAGGTCGGGTTATTCAGCAGCCCCGCCGAGATGGTATATGACCCCACCGCTGAACCGGTTGTAACCGTGGCGGTGGCTTTACCATCGGACCCGGTCGTTATCGTGTTCGTAGTAATAGTTCCCTTGGTCGTATCGCTGGAGGTAAAGACGACTGTCGCTCCCTCGACTGCCTGGCCGCCTTTACCTGCAACCGTGGCCGTAACCTGGGTCGTATCGCCCCCGGCTAACGGTGTCGAGTCGGAAACTGTCAGGCCACCTGAGAATACCGCCTGGGTTTTAGCTGTAAAGCTTACCACGCCAGACCCGACATCATCGGTTGTTCCGATGGCAAAAGCCTGGGCCGTCACGTTGTAAGAACCAAGGCCGTTACTGGCGGTCAGGGTCGTAGTTACGGTCTTGCTGACCCCGTTAGTGTCTTTTGAGTTGGGCGATACGTTCCCTTTGCTCGTGTCATCGGCGGCAAAGTTGACCGTAACATTCGATACCGCCACGCTGCCTGCGCCAACCACGGTAGCCGTAACGACTGCTGTCGCCCCGTTATTGGCGGAACTATTACTCGCTGCCAGCAAGTTAGGTGAGGCGGGGTTGGAAGAAATGCTAAGCGTCACCAGGTTGGTAATCGGGATGGACGCGCTTGTAGTCGGGTTCCAGTTACCGCCAAACTGAGACGGGTTAAGGTCTGCCTGGACGGTAAATTTCCCGGCTTTGGCCAGAGTATCTAATTGGGCGCTAGCAATCCCGGTATTTGGTGAAGTGCTACCGGTTGTCGCATTCACCGATTGATTACCGTTGAAATTAGCGTAGGTGTTATAGGTGGTCGGTACAGTGAATACCACCGACGCTCCGGGTATTAACGTATTATTGAAGCCTTTGACCGTAGCCGTAATCGGTATATTGGCGGTACCGGCCAGCGGGCTTGCCGCCGAAATAGAACTGATAGTCGCAGTGTTGACTACCGTTATATTCTGGGCCGGTGGCAGCGAAGCCAGGGGCACCCCTGTTAGCGACAGGTTTCCTGTCACGGTGTAGTAACCGAGCTTACTGAGGCTGGTCGTATACAGACTTGCCAGGCCACTGGAGGTAGTGTTGACCGTGGTTGTCACCGGCAGATTACTCAAACCGGTAGGGTCATTTACCGAGAACAGGACTGGCGCGTTATTAACAAGGGCTCCACTGTTACCTGTAACCGTAATCGAAATCGGTTGGGTATCACCGCCCGCCTGGATAAACACCAGCGAACTGGGTGTAGAGAGGGAGGCCGTGGTAGTCCCTGTAATCGTGAGACTGTTGGTCGAAATCTGGGTAGTGCCAGTTTGCCCTATCGCCGTGAGGGTATAAATGCCGACCTCATTCCCGGCGGTAAGGGTTGCCGTCGCATTACCGTTTGAGTCGGTAGGCGAAGTTGTACCGGTTATGACGTTACCGCTTTCAAACCCACCCTGGAAATAACCCCGGTTTTTATTATTTGAGGCGACCGCTATATTGACACCGCTGACGCCACTCCCGGTAAAGCCCGTTGCCGTAAAGACAATACTGGCGGTCTGACCCAGGACCGGGTTGCTGCTGCCGTCAACCCCACCGGCTAGTAATAGCGTCGAAACCGAAGTGTTATAGGCTATATTCACCCGGTTGGTCGCCGTAATGGTAGCCGTGACCGCCGGGGCCGGACCAGGGTTGAACTGGCCCGAATCGAGAGTCGCCAGCACATTGTAGGTCCCGGCAGTATTCCCGGTCGTCAGGTTTGTCTGGGCCACCCCCCCGCCGGTCGAACTAATAACAGTAGAGGGAACCGAACCATAGCCTGAGAATGCGGGCGGTACGGAGAATTTAACCCCCGCATTCGATATATTAACATTGTTAAAGCCCTTAACCGTCACCGAAACCGGCACACTTTGTCCACCAGCCAGCGGAGTTGGCGCTGAAACGGTTGTCAGGTTGGCGGAGGTGGTTCCCTGGAGGGTGTCCCCGGTGCCCGCCGGGTTAGAGCCATTCTGAGGTGTGGCGGTTATGGTATAGACACCCAGTTGGGTCTTGGCTTGCAAAGTTACAGTCACATAACCGTTGGCATCCGAGAACCCTGCCGAAGCCCCGGAGAAACCGGCTTTACTGGTATCCCCGGCGGATATGGCGAACTGGACACTGACGTTTGGCAGACCGTTACCGTTGCCGTCCTGGACCTGAGCTGTAATCGGGATAGTTTGGCCGTTTGAATTATTACTGCCGGCCAACAGGGTTGGCGCTGTCGACGTAAAGGCCACCCCAACCGTGTTGGACAGTGTAAAGGTCTGGGTAAAGGTCCCGCTAGGCGTATTCAGGGTTGCATTGACGTTATAAGTTCCGACAAAGCTACCTGCCGTATAGTTAGCCGTCGCCAGACCACCCGAATTGGTGGTTATCGGCTGTGGGGAGGTCAGTACCGCATAGGTCGTGTTTGTAACGGAATACGAAACCTGGACGTTTGGCACCGGGTTGTTGTTATAACCGATTACGGTTACTCCTAACGGGCTGAAAACACCACCGTTGGCAACGGCTGTCTGGTTATTACCGGTGACGGTATTTGAGAACTGCGCCGTATTCGCCAGGGGTATTTGTTTCGACTTGGAAACCCCACCGATGGTAGTGGTAGCCGTAACGACATAGTTACCTAAGAGTGTGCCGGAACAGAAATTAGCTGCCGAAGCTACCCCACTTGAGTCGGTATTGACTGTTAAGGTGGTAGTGGTGCCGTTCTGATTGAAGCCTGGGCCAAGGAGTTGCTGGCAGTTACTCCCGGCGAAAACGCCAAGTTGGGGGTCACTCACAGTGAAAGTGACCGGCAGACCGGGCACCCCGGTACCACCTGCCCCGGCTACTTTTACCTGTAGCGGGGTAAAGGCTTCCCCGCCGGCATTTTTAATTTGGGTGGTGGTTGTTATCAGGCTAATGTCTGCTGTGTTGGTTATCGTAAACGACCCCACCTGGCTAAGCGTAATTCCTGGCACCGTCATGGTGATGTTATAGCTGTTCAGCAGGTTGTTGGCCCTGATATTACTGCTTGGAACCACAACCCCACCCGCATTAACGGTACCGGTGTAAACGTTGCTGACAACATTATTAGTATTGGTGAAAATAGCGCTCTGACCGCTGGAGGGGGCCGTAAAGACTACCAGGTTAGGATTATTGGCGGGGTTATTCGTACCCACCAGGTTACCAAACTGGTCGGTTACCGAAATTACCAGGTTACTGGTAAAGAGTTGTCCCACCTCAGGAGTCTGGTTATTCCCGCTCACTATGCCAATCACGGCAGGATAATCCGGTATATTTGTTACCTGGATCGGGCTGGTCGAAGCCACCCCATTGGCATGCGCGATAATTGTAAAGTTACCCGCAACCGTGTTAGCGGTTATCGAGCTAATCGTATTTACCCCTGTACTCGTATTTGGGGCGGGAACCATGGGCGTCGTGAAATCGGCGCTGGCAACCGTAGGGCTGGCGCTGGGGGCGGGCGAAATAGTATAACTGAGCGTCGGGCTCGCTATAGGGTTGTTGTATTTGTCCGCGACTGTAATAACAATCGAAGTGCTTAGTGTCTGGCCTACCACAATCTTAACCGGGGTTGCCCCTGCGCTGGTAGTGATATGTGAAGCATCCGGCACCCCGGCCAGGTTAGTCAACCCGATTGTCGGGGCGGGCGAATAGAAGGTAGCAGAGGTCTCTGTTACCGGGATATTGGCCGTGACATTGAAATTACCCGCTACCGTACCGGCGGTTAACTGGCCGCTTGCAACCGTCGCATGGCCGGTGTCATCGGTAAAGATCTTTGTATTAGCACTGCTCCCACCAAAGGTTCCGGTCGGTACGCCGGGAGAAACACCTGGCACCGTGAAGGTAACAGGGTAACTCCCTATCGGGTTACCATACTGGTCGGTAATAAAGACATTAAACGAACCGTAGGTCTGGTCCACCGCGACACTTGTCGTGGTAGGTGGTGTAAAGGTAATGGTTGATGTACCTGTTACTTTGCGTTCGGCCACGTTTATCAACTGGATTGACTTGGTTATCGGACCGGACGCACCTTCAACCGAAGCTACTACGTTGAAAGGTCCGGCGACGGTATTGGCTTGAAGGTCGGTAGTACCGACCGGCGGGGAGTCAGGGTTTGGCGTATCGTTGTTAATTATCGCATAACCGTTTCCGTTGGTCGGGCGAATCGTATCCGCGCCGTCAGGGGAAATCAGCCAGGCTCCGCTGGCACCTGTCCCCTGGATTGTGAAAGTCACGTTTATGCTGTTGATACCGTTGCCGTTCACGTCGGTAACGAAGGCGCTAAATTTAGGGAAAGCCGTATTGACAGTGGTAGTCAACGTGGCGCTGCTGGCAGTGATATTAACCGCCTGCGGTACCGTATCCGGCAGGTTGAGCATATAGAAGGTCGTCGTGATACTGCCGGACTGGGCGATAATCGGATAATTACCCGAATAGAAACCCGGATAAACCGGGGAAGCCGTTATGCTACCGGTGTTATCGGTCGTACCGGTAAAAGTCAGGTTTGTCAGATCGTTTGTCACCGGCACCGTGCCAAAATTCGCGGTTGCCAGGTGATTGGCGTTGTTCAGGGTTGGCGTGGACGTGAAGGTTACAGAGGCTCCCGGAATAACGTTGTCGAACTGGTCAAAAACCTGGACGCTCAGGGCATTAAACGGCGTGGACGTTCCGGTATTGAAAATCGTTACCGTAGCCTGGAGCGGGTTAGTGCTGGTGGTCGAAGGGTTAGGGATAATCTGGGTCGGCGCGCCCGCTATATTTGCCATATAGAAGGTGCCAACTATGCTCGTATCGACCGCTTTCGCCGTGACAGTGTAACTCCCGACCTTGTTGGTTGTTGTGAACGGTAATGTAGAGGTAATCACCCCGTTATCATCCGGGAAAGTCGAATTAATGGCAGTATCAAAGGCTGCCCCAACACCGGTTGCTGGGTCCGCCCCGTTCCCAAAGAAGGTAATTTTGGTATCAGCCGGAGGCGTGACACCTACCGGGAAGACCGGGTTACCACCTTCGTCAAGCACCGTCGCGTGCAGGAATTTATTGGCAGTATATTTCGTGCCGACCGTCACAGACAGGGGGTTAGTTACCTCCACTCCTGGTCCATAAGGGGTAATGGTTTTCGGCACCCCTGGATCGTTGAAAAGTTTAAAGGTTGGCGAAGTCTGAACACTTGGATCGGTGAGGCTTGTTGCCACCACGTTGAACGAAGTATTTTTGACCGCAACCGTATTAGCGAATAAAGCAGGGGCGGTTGCCAGGCCGTTTGCATCAGTAGTAACCGTAACCGACACGACCCCCGAACCCTCTGAATTGAAATTGCCGCCCGGTTGAGTGGTGGTTGTCGCGGTGCTAAAAGATACCTGCTGGCCGGGTAGGAAGTTACCGCACCCATCCTGGAGCGTGGTAGCCAGGTTCGTTGCGAATTGTGATTTAATCCGGGTGTGCTGGTTGTCCCCGGTCAGAACGCTGAATTGCTTCGGGTCGCCTCGGACGATGCTCATATTCAGGGCAGAAGGGTTCGCGGTCACCCCAACCAGGGTCGCGGTTACCTGGAAGTTGCCCAGGGCGCAAGTACCTATTACCGGCACACTGACCGTGGCAACCCCCAGTCCTCCCGCTACCGTGGTAGTGTAAACGGTTGAGGTCAGGTTGGTATCATTAAAGGTAACCGAAGGAATGCCCGAAATTGACCGGTCGTTTATCAAAGGCGAGCTGAACTTGACCTGGGTCGTCGGGCTATTCGCCACGGTGTTATGGCCTTTATCGTAGACGATGGCCTGGATAACCCCGGTATAAGCGGTGCCGGCCTGTACGGTCACGGTCGGGGGTGTACTGATTTCGACACTTGCCGGTGCCCCTGAAGTGTTAACAAAATTGAATCCACTGGTCGTGACACCTGGGAAGCCTACCACTGTCGCCGTAACATTATAAGCCCCGGCTTTCAGGTTCGCTTTAAGCCCCGTAGCGATTGCTACCCCCGGGTTGGCGCTCTGGGCGCCCCCTGTCTGGACGGTCAGGCTGGTTTGGGCCGAATTGTTAAAGAATAACCCGGGCTGGGGCGCAGCATTGGCCGTGAATTGGACCTGGATATTCTGGGACGAAGTAAATTGAAGCAAATTACCGCCGATGTCCTTTACCTGGACCGCAATATCAGGGAAGTTTGTATCGATAGTGGTGGTATAGCCAACAGAGGCTACCGCGTTATCATAAACACCCGCCGTTGTGCTCGTTAACACCGGGCTTATTTGAAAAGGGTCACCGACTATATTGGTCAGGGTGAACAATATCGGGGTATACCCGTTCGCGGACGCTCGCACGCTATGGACGCCCACAATCGGATAGTTGGCCGAGTTTAGCATCAGTGACGGGTTCGCGGTCAGGTCTCCAGCAGTTGCGATACCCGATGCATCGGTTACAGCCGTAAAAGTACCCTTACCTCCGGGGAAGGTAGCCCCGACCCCGGTGGGCTGGGTTACAAAGGTGACTGAAATCCCGGCCCCGGCCCCGTCTAGCTGAACCTGCAAGGGAGTGGCAAATTTCTGGCCGATTTTGGCAACCTGTTTATCGCTGTTGCCGACAATGGCCATCGGTTTTGCGCCGGCCGTGGTGTTACTCAGGAAGATGCCCGTCGAGATATTTGGACCGGGGATACTGACATTCACAGTAAAAGTACCTTCAAAGCCATTGGCAACAAGGGTATTGGAGGTAGGTACTGTGGCGATGCCGTCAGGCCCTGTCACCACAACTGCGAGTGTACCTGTCTGGGAGAATAAGGCACCCGCCTGGAGGGCCACATTGACCGGTGTGAAGTTCACCTGGACACCCTCAACCGGGTTGCCTTTAGCATCGGTAACTTTGACCGATAAAGGTGTTGGGAAGGCTGTGTTTATAATCGTATATTTTGGCTGGGCGGTCAGGTCGGAAATAACAGCCGGGTCTCCCGCCGGCACAAACAGCCCGGTATAAGCCTGTGCCACGATACAGTCGGTGCCGTCCTGGTTGAAACAGACATTGGCATTAAGAGTAATACCCGATTGGGTCGGCCAGTTTGATGGGTCAACTGGAATGGTAAAGGTGGTATTGTTCGAGTCTTTTACAAAGGTAACACCGACCGTCTGGTTAGACTGGGGGGCATTCTGGTTCGGGGCATAAAAGCCGGTGACCGTCACCGATTTAACATTGGCAGTAGGCGTAACCACTATTGAAACCGTATTCGTTAGCGATTTAGTGACACTTAGGTCCGGAGTCGAAGTAACGGTACCGCTCATGGTCGTATGGTAACCGGTAACCGAGGGGATGGGCAGGCAGACCCCGGTATCATCTTCGGCATTACAGGCAACGGCCTCGAATACAACCGTGCTGGAAGGCGAAACCTGGGAAGTATCCCAGGTCTGAGTCCAGTTGTTGGTGGTATCCGCTGTCAACTGCTGCACCTGGACGTTATCAACCAGGATAGTAACAACGACCTTCTTGGTCCGTTCGGACTGATTACTCACGGTTAAGGTGGCGGTGACAGGCAGGATAGTATCGGTAATGGATGTCGAAGATACGTTCAGGGTGGCCGACATATCAATGGACAGGTTGCTCAAGGGCGTAATCGGTTGAGAAACCGAGCAGTCCTGGTTCATACACAGGGTGCCGCTCAAACTGATACCTGTCTGCGGAATAATATTAGAAGTACCCCATTGGGTTGTCAGAGTATTGCCACTAAAAGCGAGAGAGTCTATTTTTACGGGGGCGGCGGTGCAGCTTGTTACACAATCTTTGTAAGTGGCATACAAATCAATATGGTTTGGCTGCACATTTGTATTCGGTACCGTTACGTTCACCTGGATGGTGTTGGTAATATTCAGGGATGTGCTGGCCGGAAGCAAGGTTAAAGTAGCTGACGGAAGCGGCTGGGACTGGATAACCACCCCCACCGTCTGGCTACCACCGTTGCTATTGATGGTAAAAGTGGTGTTCTGGTCCGTACCGGTCAGGTTTGGTGCCAGGACTGAAATGTCAATCGTAGCGTTACCACCGACTGCCACAGTTCCGGCGGTTGTAGAAAATCCAATTAAGCTGCTGCTGGAGCCCGGCGAAAGAGTCCAGACCAGCGGCGCGTTACCGTTGTTTTGAATCTGAAGTTGCTGCGGAGTCATGTCCGGGAGGAAGGTTATAGGCGCACCTGTCAGGACCAGGACTGGTTCCAGGGCTACCGTTGCTGTCGGCGTGATGACCTCGGTGGTCGGTAACGGCACCGTCGCGGTAGGCGAAATCTCCGGCGAGCCGGTCGGCAGGAGCGACGTACCTGTAATGGTTGGGGTTGGAGCTATAGTAGTCGGCGGCACTGTCGGTACCGGGGTTGGGGTATTTTTCACCGCCGGACGGGGGGTCTGGGTGGGTATCGGCGTAACTGTCGGGACAGATAAAGCCGCCGCAGAAGTTTTAGCCCCACCTGCGCCACCGGCCCCACCGGCTCCACTCGGGTTTACCGTGGGAGTTACCTGGCCGTTGGCACCAGTACCACCCCGGCCTCCGTTACCGGTGGTATTGGCAACCGGTTTTTCAATTATAAAGTTTATCGTTTGGGCATTGGCGGTATTACCGGCCCCATCGGTAGCCCGGTAGTTGATTGTATAAGTGCCATTATCCGAGATCGTCAGCGGCACTTTAGCGGTATCACTGGTGTAGGGCTGCCACTGTCCCCCGTTGACCTGGTATTCAATTGAGGCAATCCCACTCAAATCATCGGTTGCCAGCAGGTTGACACTGACGGGAACCGGGGATTTGTTGGTAGTCTTATCCGGGGCTGGCATCAGGCGGTTGCCGATAACCGGGGCGGTATGGTCTATCGTGAAATAGATATTGCGGGTCAGCACCGTTTTTCCTTCGGGGTCTTTGACCACGATGGCGATGGTGTAATTCCCTTCGGTCGAGAAAGTCCGTGTTTCGCTAGGCGAAAGGGTCTGGGTACTATCGTCCAGGTTCACCCGCGCGTTAACTACCCGGATACTCGCGGTAGCGGAATCGTTGGAGGCGCCGGTCAACTCGTAGCGGAAAGGCTGCGGGGTCTGGTAAAGCCCACCATCTACCGCCCCAGTCGTGCGTATACCCACCTGGTTAGTCGTATCGGGGATACTGGTAACACAGGGCGCGCCAGTCCCTTCATAACTGATAATCCAGCGGGGCTGATAACCTTTGCTCAGGAAGTAATCCAGGGTTTTGTAGGTGGTGCCGTCCCAGGGGTCGGTAACGGTATAAGAAGTGCTGATGCCGCTAAAGCCGCCCGTTACCACCAGGAAGTGTGAACCGCTCGGCCCACCCAATAACCCAACAATAGTTGGCCCCTTTTGAAGAGACGAATCGAGCAAATCCCAGCTAAAGTCGGCCCGGACACCGCCCGATAATTTGAAACCGCCGCATTGCTGGCCGATAGCAAACCAGCCGGTCTGATTGAGCGGGCTGGTAAGATTGCCCAGACAACTGGTCAGTTCGGAAGGGGTTGTATCAACCTGCTGGTAATTTAAAAGGATAGCGGCAGCGGTAATCGGACAACCCAGTTCGGCCAGGGTATTGGCGCTGCCGTCCCGGAGCGGTAAATCGGCCCAGCGCGGGTCATTCTGACTGAAGGGCCGGGCAATCGAACATTCATTGGCCGGGTTGGTCGCGGTCGGAGTGCTGCCGGAATTTGTCCCGGCGGTGCCGGTCCCGGACCGTTGGGTCGTGGTGGGCGTGCCTGTCCTGGCCTGTTGCTGGACCGAGGCAAGTTGAGCCTCAGGCACTCTTAAGAAACTGGCCGGTACACCTACCAGGGATTTAAGCGGCATGACCAGGCCGGGTAAACTCGGCAGGCTGGGCTTGGGGAACTGGAAACCGCCCGCCTGAGGTGTGATGGTCTGGAATTTCCCATCGGCCAGGGCTACCTGGACCAGGGTACCGTCCTGGGGCCGGACCAGCAAACTATTATCGTCGGAGCCCCAGCACAAAGGCACCGTACTGACGGTGTCGCCATAAAAAAGTTTTGGTTCGAGGCCCGGTGGCGAGGATAAGAGTTTAGGGTCTTCCCCAATTTTCGAGACAACGAACAGGTCAAGCTGCGAAGGGTTGTTAGCCGCGTCGGCTCCCGGCGTTCCATTGGCTGCTGTCGTAGCCGCAGTCGTGGTAGTTGCGGTGGTGGCAGTAGTCCCGGAGATGTTACCGGAAGCTGGCGGGGTGGTCGCGGTCACCGTTCCGCTGGCTGTTACCGGGGTGGGGTGACGGACCACGTAGGCTAACTTCTCCCCGTTGGCAGACCAGACCGGCGCGACCGGCCATAATCCTGAAGTAATCGGGATACTGGCTATAGGAGCCTGGTCGGTATCGAGATTCTTAATCCAGATGCGGGCATCATTCAAAGCAAGGTCGCTGGCCGTGACATAGGCAATCCGCCGCCCATCCGGTGAAATCGAAACCAGACTGCCAAAAATACCCGGTAGTTTATCGGCCTGTTCGGTTACGGCAGCGGCATAAGGCTGAGCCCCGTTGCGCCCGCTGACAAGGACATTTGTGGTTGTGCCGTTGCTCAGGACGTTTACATTACGCAATGAAATCGGGGCACAATCCGCCGCATAAGTCTGCTTGTAAATGAGCGGTAAGAGGAAGATAGCCCCGACAATTAAAAGTACCAGTAATAATGCCAGGAAAAATACAAAACGGCCCCAGTGACGGCCAAACCAGTGGATTGGCGCAATCGCGGCTTTTTGTTTGAAAGAACCCCGGACTTCCTGGTCCGAGCCTTCCATTTTGACTTTAAAGTCGTGGTTTACATCGTCACCGACCCAGTTACGCTGGCGGGGTTGGGCTTTCAGGGTGAGGGCAGCCTGTTCACCGGGGCGCAGGGGGACTTCGGGCGGGTCAATTGTAAACTTTATATCGTCATTGGGGTCTTCGGCATAAAGCGAATATATATGCGGCGCGTTACCCTGGTTGCTGACGATTACCCGGTAAATTTCGGATGATTTGCGAGACGACGAGTCTATTGGCTGGATTTCCAGGGTCTGGGCATCAATCTGCGAAATTACAATATTGAAAGGAATTTCAATGCTGTTATCCGCCCCGCTTTTGGCGGTAACAAGAATCTTCCCGGCGTAATTCCCGGCATAAACCTGGGGTGGGATATTGACCTTGATAATAACGACCTGGGTGCTATCCGCGCCGCGACCCGCATCTCCGGCAGGACGCAACGAAAAGGTCGGCTGGTTAAACTCCACCCAACCCGGATATAACCCCATCGTCTCAGGGCTGATGACCGGTTCTATTGAAACCGTGAAAAAATCAATAATCTGGCTGGTATTGGTTACCGTCAGAGTTACTTGCGAGACATTATTGGGCGCTATTTCAACGATTTCAGAACTAATCTCAATTTTGATCATGTTTAAAATCCCACTCCAGGAGGCCACTTTCTAATTTCTTCTGGGCCCAACCGATAACCTCTCGCCAGCATAATTTTTGACTGTGCGAAAGTCCGGCAATAAGAGTCTCGACTAATAAAGGATAACTGAAATGATATTCCTGCCTGGTTTCTTCAATCAGGCTGCTGCCGGTAACTTCGGTTAAAGTCTGGCCTAATTTGGTCTTATCCAGTTCAATCCACCACCCGGCTCCGTCCTGGCGATAGAGAACAATCTGGCGTAGAATTTCAAAACTAAAGATGGGTCCGCACAGTGCCGCCAGGCTGAGCAAAACCTGGGCTTCCGGGTTGAGATTGGCAATCATCCGCCTGACATACCCGGTCAGAGAAGAAGGCAACTGGTTATCCCAATCATTTTTACGTTCCCACTGGGCATTTTTAAGCTGCAACTGGTTATCTTTTTGCCAGCAGGCCACCAGTTCCAGGGCCAGGTAAGGATTGCCGCCGGTAATATCCAAAACGAGGTCGAGCAGTTCCGGGCTGGCAGGTTGGCCCAACTTGCGGGTGATAATCTGGGCCAGCTCGAATTTCTCCAGCCGGGTCATCCGGTAGAAATTCTGATTACTCTCCCCACCGCCCCACTGGAGCAAGCGGGCCAATTCGGGTGAAGCCATTTCACGGGCACCTGGGCGAATTGCCGCCAGGAAAACCAGGGAGCGCAGCGCCGGGTGGTTTAGCCAGAACCGTAACATCCGCAGGGAAGGCCCCGGCATGTATTGCAAATCGTCCAGGACTACAACAATCCGGCGGTTCCGACTCAACCAGCTTAATACCTGGGCTGCCGCCGCAAAGACCGCTTCGGGGTTGGTATCAGGGTTGCCCGGTTGCACGCCCGGAAAGAGGTGAGCCATTCCCGGCAGGAGCCGGGCGATTTCCGGGTTGCAGTATTTCAAACAATCCTGCAATTCGGTTGAGCCCATCCGGCTCAGGGCCTGTTCGAGCAGTTCGCTCACCGGGTTAAAGGGCAGGTCGTTTTGTTCAGGGTGGCAGTTGATATGCAACACCTGGAACCCGGCCAACCGGGCTTGCCCGGCCAGGGTCTGCAAAAGGTGGCTTTTCCCGACCCCCGCCTCACCCTCGAATATTGTTAACGAGCCCTTACCCCGTAAAGCTGTTTCAAGCTGGTTTTTCCAGAGAGCCTGTTCTTCCTGCCGCCCGATTATTTCCGGCCCGGCCAGGCTGGTTTCTTCCGGGATAACGAAGGCCGGGAAAAGCGGGTTAAAGTTGTAACTTTGCAGCGTCTGAGGCCAGTTGGTGTTGATAAGGGCTTCCGGTTCAGGGTGGAATTCCGGTCTGACCAGCGGGACCGGGGCGATGTTCCGCGAAAGGGTGGGCCGCACCAGGATGCGCCCGGCCACGATGTCCTGATAAAGTTCCTGGGTCGCGGGCAATGGTTCCATGTTCAGACGGCTTTGGAGTTTACTGGCGAACTGGCGGTAAACCTGCATCGCTTCTTCACGGCGGCCATTTTCCGAGAGCGATTGCATCAGTTTCAGGGCTGACTCTTCGTGAGAGAAGTCGCTTTCAAGTACCCGGTGGAGGCACCGCTGGTATTTTTCTTCCTGGCCCTTTTCTTTGTGCAGAGCCGCCATCTTTAAAAGAAGCTCAGTCCATTCCTGGCGCAAGGCTTCACGGCGGCTGACCGACCAGTCCTCGTAGAGGTCTTCGGGCAGGAATTCCCCGCTGTAAAGGGCGGCAGCCTGGGCGTAAAGGTCAAGGCTGTTATTTTGCTGGGCCTGGTGATAAAGCCGTTTGAATTCTTCCAGGTCCACCCAGCCAACCAGGTTGTAATTAAGTTGGAGTTTAGCGCCTTCAGTCCGCAGATAGGCCGAATTGCTAGGTTTTTCCAGGTCAGGTTCGAGGGTCCGGCGCAGACTGTAGACCGCCTGGTTGAGATTGTTGGCGGCCCGGTCCATGTCCAGTTCCGGCCAAAGGAGTTCGGTGGCTTCCTGGCGGCTAATCTGGTAAGAACGCCGGGTCAGCAAGATTTTAAACAGGCTGCGAGCTTTGCCACTCCGCCACTGTTCGCTCTCAATTAGCCGGTTACCCTGCTCAACCTCAAAACGGCCCAGCATAAATACCCGCAAAGGTTGGGCGGTAGAATTGTCCCCGGCTAATTTTAGATCTCTTACTAACATAGTTTTTCCCAGTTTTAGCTTACTCTGATTATTAGCAATACCGTTATTCCGATAAATTTGATTACACCTCTTGAGTTGCCCAACTCATCATCTACAGGCAATCTCCCCGCTCTGGCAATTTTTAAGGGTTATAAAGAGCGTATTGCCTTCTATATAAACATTGTCCATTCGTTGAGGCGGGTTTTGTTCCTTAAGCCAGGTCTTAAGTTTACCGCTTAGGGTCTGCACAACTTTGTCTGGCGGTATAAATAGCCAGGGGAAACTGCCAAGTTGTTTGGGGTTCGCGGCTACAAACTTCAAGTCACCTGTAATCGGGTCCACTTCCAAACTACCTGAAAGGGTAGCGGCGTTGTCACCGGTAAAGACGAATGTCTGCATCCTGATAGTCACAATCCCATTAGTGCTTTTATCGGGCGCTTCTTTGAAGATGACGTCGGTCTGAATCACTCCTAACGGGTTAGCATCCTTCATTCGCAGGTTAAACCCTATCTGGTCCGCCATCAGAACCTTGGCCGCCACATCCGAAAAACCAACTTTACCCAGGCTAAGGGTCAGAAGTGAAGTCTGGATAAATGGAAGCAGTAACAGGTTCCAGAGCAATACAATCAGCAGGATGATTGTAAGGAAAGTGAACAGGACCGGGTGCCGCTGGATAAAAACCCAGCGCGAACGGTGGATATATTCGCCTTCAACACTGACCGGCGCCGTCAGGACCGGGACCTGGGCCACCGTCCATTGTGGTTGGACCATAACCTTGAAGGGCTGCAACTGGCGGGCCTGGTCCTTGGGGGTCTTTTTGCGCAACATCACCTGGACTTTGACATGCTGGGATTGGCCGGGTCCCAGGACAATCTGGGGTGGTGTAAAAGTCCCCACGCTGTATGAATTGGCGAGGTCCCATTGCATCGTCATCAACCCCTGGCTCATAGAGCGGTTCCGCAGGAGCATTTCGTAGTTAGCTTTATAACCTTTAGCTCGGTGTGGTTGCAGGCGAGCCTGGACCACCAGGGGTGCCAGGACTTCAACCTCAATCGGCATAACCGCCCGCACCCCGGTCTGGGCTTTGGCGGCGACCACAATCCGGCCTTTGTAAAGCTCAGGTTTAACTTTTTCCGAAATGTTCATGGTGAGCACGGTATGCTCGTTCCAGTTCGGGAACAGGTTGACGGTTGTGTTTTCAAAACTAAACCAGGTTTCGGGAAGCCCTTCAATAGTCAGTTCGAAGTTATCCGGCAGACTGGTCATGTTCATCAAAAAAATCTGCTGGGTATCTTTTTGCCCGGCTACGATGGTCATGTGGGGTTTTTCCAATGTAATCTGGACACGGGCCACCTCACCCCCGGTGCTCATTGGAGTGTAAGAACGTTGTCCTGGCTGCGCGGGTGCCGCTGTACCACCAATCGGGTATTCTCCCGCCGACGCGCCCTGGGTTGTTGTAGGAGCTTTCCAGTTAACCTGGGTAGCCTGGGCTGAAACCGGCTCGGCTGAGGGAGGTGCCGCTTTACCCGATTGTTTGGCCGGGGCCGGGGCTTGCGCCTGGCCTGACCGCCAAAGGACACTTTCATCTACCTTTGGCGTAACGGGGGCGGGTTGTTCTTTACCCTGCCCGGTAATTCGCTGCCATAAAGACCGTTTTCGAGGCGGAGCGACCGGTAATGGCATGGGTTCCTCAACCAGCGGAGGGGGAACCGGGGCTTCGGGTTGCGCGCTGATAACAGGGATGATACCTGCCAGCGAAGTTTGGGGCGTCAGGACATACGGCTGAGCAGCCCCCATGCCCTGGGAATTGTTGTAAGCATTGGCAGCAGGAACTGCCCCTGTTGGTTGAGCATTCGCGGGCGTAAGAGTATAACCGGGAGCAGGCGCATACCCTGGGGAAGGCGCGGGAGCGGGTGCGCTCGGATTATCATACGGGTAAAGGGCCGGAGTGGACGCGCCGTAAGCCGGAAAAGCCGTAGTAGGCTGGTTGTAGGTTGCTTCGGGGGCGGACGGCACTACCGGCAGGTTTGAAGCCGGGGCCTGGGTTGTCTCCGGGGCCGGGGCCTGTTTCGGGGCAGCCGGGCCTGTTGTAAAGTTTTGCTGCTGGAAGAATGAGGCAAAACTGAAAGGCTGAGCCGTCCCGGTAGCATCATCTTCTACTGTTTCAGTGGCTGCGGTAGGTTCGCTCTCGACAGCCGCGTTTGTTAACCTGGAAGAAATGGTATCGGCGTTTTCATCCAACGACCCGATGGGAGGGTTAACCTCCTCCGCCGGTTTTGGTGTAGGCGGCAAGACCTGTAACAAAAGGGTCTGCTCGGCGTGGAGTTCTGAGTATTGCTGGCCTGTTACCAGCATACGGACAGGGTATAAACCCGGCACCGCATTCAGGGGAAGCCCAATCCGCAGGTAGATTTCTTCCTGCCAGTTCGGGAAAAGATTGACCTGGGGCGTCGAGAATTGGTACCAGTTTTCGAGTAACCCTTCCAGCTTCAGATCAAACAAATCAGGTATGGGCGAGCGGTTTACCAGGGTAATGGTTTGCTCTAAATTATTGTCCGGTTCCAGGGTCAAATTGACCGTGTTCACCACCAGTTCAATTCTGGCGTCAGCCGTTAATTTAACCGGAAGTCCGGCTCCCGTGGCCCGGTAGAGTTTATCCGCTAGAGTGGCGGATGGCAGCACCTCGATTTCAAGCGGAATTTCCACCCGATCGCCCGGCAAATTGGGCGAAGCCACGACCAGGGTAGCCGAGAACTGGCCGGGGGTGGTGTCGGTAGGAGCTTCCAGGCGGAAATAAACCTGCTCGCGCCAGTTCGGGAACAAATTTATTTGTGAGTAGGAAAAGTTGTACCAGTTTTCGGGTATTCCCTCGACTTTCAGGTCAAAAAAGGCGGGGTTGCCCATCAAATTGATAAGGCCGACCTGTTGTTCGTAGGAGTTGCCTAGTTCGAAACGGATTTTGACGTTTTCGACATTCAGTTCAATATTCTCGTTTCGGACCACAGCCGGTTCGGGCGGAATAGCCGGTTCGACCGTTTCTGAAGTGACCGTGGATTTGTCTTCGACTGCTTCGACTGTTTCAACCTCTGCCGGTTCTTGTTCCATAGCAGCCAGGGTAGCCGATTCCAATCCTGGTATTCCGGTGGGTGGGACGGTGGGCGTATCCTCCTCTAGCGCTGGGTTGACTGTTGGCACTTCGTCAATGGGCGGGTTTATCGTCGCAATCTCGTCAATAGGGGCGTTAACGGTCGGAGCTTCTATCGCTTCCAGGGCCGGTGAGGGTAAGGTGATGCTTTCACCATTTGACCCAATTGGGAGATTAACTTCTTCTAGTTCGCTCGAAGGCGCCGGGGTGGCAGGGAGTATAATCTGCCGGGTCGGGGAATCGTCCTCAATTGGCGGGGCTACCTCCGATTCGGTTTCCGGTAATTTTGCAGCGGCCTCAGGAGCGGTAATCGGAGCAGCTACAGGTTCGAGTGTAGCCTCGACCGGCGCAACTTCGACAGGTGTAAATGGTTTGACCGGGGTGGCTTCTGCCGGGGCCGGGTTAAAAGGTACAAAAAGGATGGGTTCGTTAGCTACCGGCTCGGCTTTTTTCTTCCGCCAGCCGAATAACCCGCCTTTCTGTTTGTTGTCGGGTTTGCCTTTAGGCGCTTCCGGAGCGGGTCCTTGGGTTTGAGCGGGAGCCCCTAACACCGGTTGGTTCCAGGCAGGCGGCGGCGGGGCGACCTGTTCGGAGATAGGTGCAGAAGGCGGCATCGCGGGCCGTACTTCCGGGGTTGGGACCGGCAAGGTGTTCGCCGGAAGTTCCGGTGCGACCGGTGTTTGCGCGGCCTGGAACTTTTCGGCACCGAAGTGAGAACCCTCGGGCTCCATCCCTACCGGATGAGTTAAAGCAGAAGCGTTAGTATTGTCAGGAGTTGTGGTGGAGGGTGGGACAGCAGCCGGGAGAATGACAATATCGAACTGTCTCCAGGCGACCGCTTCAGGTTGGGTTTCAGGGATAGCCCTGGCGGTGAGCAAATAGCGACCGGGGAAAGCATCCACCGGGACCGCGATTTTAAACCGGGCCACTTCACTCCAATTGGGGGAAAGACGCAAGAAGGGTGGGTCCACCGTAATCCATTCCGGCGGCAATCCATCCAGCCCAATACTGAAATTGTGAGGGCCGGTGCTGAGATTTAAAAGATAGGCCGTCTGTTCGGCGGTTTGCCCGGCTACCACCGTAACCTGCCCGAAATCCAGGTCAATTTGCAGCCTGGGGAAATCGGGTGGGGGAGTGAAAGGTTCCTGGAAGTTAGCCGGGTTGGGGTTCAGAAAAGGATTTTCCGGCAGGTTGCCATGGGTTGGCGGCGCGGCAGGATTTAATTCAGGCGCGGAAGCGGGATGCGTTCCACCAGAGGGGCTTTCAACCACAATGCCAAGCTGAATCCTCGATTTGACGTTATCCTGGGTATGCGAACTGGCTTCAATTTCCAGCACATAACTACCCGGTGGAGTTTCCTCCGGGACTATTAACGTCAGGTTAATAACATCGCTCCAGTTTGGGAAAAGGTTGACGCTCTCTTTGTCAAAAGAGGCCCAGGGCGCAGGGTTGCCGGAAATAGCCAGGTAGAAAAAATCTGGCAGGGGAGTTAAATTGACCAGTGTAACTGGATTCTCTAGGGTGGAACCGGGCCTGGTACGGACGGTCGCCTCTCCAAGGCGGATCTCTATCCGGGCCACGTCGATTCCTGCAATATCCGTCATTTCACCCTCGGATTTCCGGTTAATCCGGTTTTGCGCTGTAACCTATTTTTATTAAATTATTCAGGGTCAATTTGTGATGGCTCGCTTTTAAGCACAGTTAACCCTTTAAGAACCATCAATTACTTTCCAACCTTAAACGATTACCATTGCTTAATTTGCACTTAATTATAGCGCCACTTCTCATTAAGTGCAAGCTTTCTAAATGCGGGTTTATAAATTTCGTATATCTTTATTAAAAGCATTAATTATTTTTTAATGAGGTTTTATAAGTGTTAAAAACAATTGGTCTTAAATTATCTTAAAGCCCTAAAACCTGGTAAAAAAAAGACGGGCTAAAAACACAATTTAAACTAAAAGGCTTAATAAAAAGTAAAAACGGCTTTATAGAGTATAAATCCGGTAAAAAACAGGTATAAATTAGGAAATATGCTCTATAGCAATAGGACCAAAAAATGGATATAATTTTTAATGTAATTTGCACAAATTTCGTCAAAACTGCCAGATTTTCCATTTTTGTTTATTTTAGACAGCAGACACGGCCATATTAACAAAATTTTATTTTCTTAATTTGTCCCGTCAATTAAGCGATAATTAAGTGGAAATTAAGCAGGGAAAAATTTGAGGCTGCTATACTGATTTTACCTAGCGAATGTTTCAGCGAAAAATTGCTAAATTTTTAATTCTAAAAGTCGAAATTAATTCGCCGAAGTTTTAGCTGACTTTTGGAAAAGGAGCCAAAACGTGTCTTCTCGTCAATACTCGTCATTTTTGTTGCGGTTTTGGCTAATAAATGACACGGTCCCCGGTAAATCTGCCGGAGAAACCGCTTCTTCGCTAGTCTTGCAATTACAAAACTTACAAACCGGCACCACCTGGCGGTTGAGTAGCCTGGAAGAACTAAATACCCTGCTCGGAAAGACGATCGAGAAGTCCGGCATGCTTTTGCCGGGCGGTCCCGCCACAGGGAAAACCTTGCCGAATGTAGCGCGTCTGGATAATGAAGTCGAATGAGTATTTCGCTTACCAACACAAATTTCGAACATCTTCTTTCCGAACTGCGGCGCATTACCACCAAAGTGGCTCTCCGCGTCGAAGAAATGCGCGCTACCATCGGTAACGATGAAGACGAGTTTCGGGGACTGTACGTCTCCGAAGATGAAGTAAATCAACTCCTGGCCGACCCCGACCTTTTCCAGGGCAATAGCGGTTTGTTGAATCAGCCGGAAATTGGAAAAGGTGGCCCGGGTCCGGTTTCGCGGTTAACCCGCCTCCAAACTGTGTTTGGACTTTCTGCTTTCGAGCGCGACGTGGTTTTGATAGCCCTCGCCCCTGAAATCGAACTGCGTTTCGAAAAACTTTATGCCTATCTGCAAGACGATGTCACCAAGCGTCGCCCCAGCATTGATATGACCTTGCGCTTGCTTTGCCCTGGCCTGGCCGCGCAGGTCGCCGCCCGCCGCAGTTTTGACGCGGAAGGGCCTTTGCTCAAGTACCGGCTGATTGAATTTACCGACGATAACCAGAACCGCCAGGCTTCACTTTTAAGCCGCTCTATCAAACTCGATGAAGGGATAGTCTCTTATCTCCTCGGTGAGGACCGCCTGGACGCCCGTTTGCGCCATATCGCGACCATCGAGCAGGACTACGAGCAGTGGCTTACTGTCGGGGATAACGAGGATGAAACCGACCGGTTGGTCGAACTGGCTCCTGGTGGTTACATCACCTTTTTACTGGGCCAGGACGAATCAAGCAAGCTCCACCTGGCCGCCGGGGTTTGCCAGCGGTTAGGTATTGAGGTCGTCAAGGTCGAGGCCACTGTTTTACCCGGCCTGGCAAAAGCCGACTCGGTATTGCGTCTGCTAGAGCGCGATTGTATTTTGCGGGGCGCCGCCCTATACCTGAACGGTTTTGACAACTTATTAAAGGAAGAAGCACCCGTCCAGGAAGCCTTGCGCCAGGCCACTCAGCTTATGCAGGGCCTGACCGGTATCACCTTTGTATCGAGTGAGCAAGCTCTTTCGCCGATGCAGGGCCACCTGGGACGCCGCGAGTTCTACCTGCAACTGAACATGCCCGGCTATTCCGAGCGACAGCGCATCTGGGAAAAGCAACTCGGTAGCGAAGCGCTAGGGCTCGACCTGGAAGGTCTTTCCAGCCGGTTTAAGTTGAGCCGGGGTCAGATTGTAGCCGCCGCCGCAACCGCCCGCAATACCGCCGCCTGGCGCGGGGAAACCGCCCCGACCCTGGCCGACCTCGAAGCGGCCTGCCGCCGCCACTCGACAACTCGGCTTAGTAACCTGGCCCGGAAAATCAAGCCGCTCTTTCGCTGGGATGATATTGTCCTGCCGCCCGACCCCGCCCAGATGCTTAAAGAAATCGTGCAGCAGGTTCGAAACCGCTCATTGGTCTTCGAAAAGTGGGGCTTTGATACCAAACTATCTTATGGCAAGGGTTTGAACGTAATCTTTGCCGGCCCCAGCGGTACCGGTAAAACGATGTCGGCGGAAATTATTGCCGGTGAGCTAAAAATGGACCTGTACAAAATTGACCTGTCGAATATGGTCAGCAAGTACATCGGCGAAACCGAAAAGAACCTTGAGAAAATATTTAATGAAGCGGGGGAAAGCAACGCCATCCTGTTCTTTGACGAGGCCGACTCGATTTTTGGTAAACGTAGCGAAGTAAAAGACGCCCATGACCGTTACGCCAATATCGAAACCGGTTACCTCTTACAGAAAATGGAAGAATACGATGGCATCGTAATCCTGGCGACCAACCTGCGCAAGAACCTGGATGACGCTTTTATCCGGCGCATGCATTTTATGATTGAATACCCCTTCCCGGAAGAAGAGGACCGCTTTCAAATCTGGCAGCGCAGTTTCCCCAAGACTGTTCCGATGGGTGAAACCGTTGATTTACGTTTTATGGCCCGGCAGTTCAAAATTGCCGGTGGTAACATCAAAAATATTTGCCTGACCTCCTCCTTTCTGGCGGCAGGCGATATGGAAGAAAATCCAAACCAGGCGGTCGAAATGGTCCATCTTATCAAGGCCACCCGCCGTGAGTTTCAGAAAATGGGCAAGCTCTGTACGGCCAGCGATTTTGGCCGTTACTATAGTCTTATATCCGAATATTAAACCGGCGCATTCCAATAACCTGGTTCCTAAATATGCAACCGATTGTTGCACCAGCGAATTCTAAAGAGAGGTAAAAAATGTCTGGTAATGGTATGAGAGAGTTTCAAGACGAGCGCGCTATCGCGGCTCAGGAGACTGAAGAATCCAGTCCCGAAGCCGATGTCGCGCCGGTAATTTCCCCGGCCCAGGCAGGTGCGATGTTGAGCGGCAAACTGAACAAAGTCCAGCGCCAGGCGATTATTCAATCGGTCGGGCAGCATTACGGTAACCGCCAGGTCCAGCGCCTGGTAAACCAGACCCAGCGCTCGGCTTCCGCGGGGGCAGAAGGTGGGCCGCTAGAAAGCGAATTAATTTCCCGGATTCAATCTGAACGTTCCAACGGTCAGCCGATGGATACCTCGGTACGCCGCCAGGTTGAAGGTGCCCTGGGGCAAGACCTCTCGGCGGTCCGGGTTCACTCCGGCGAAGCGGCGGCTGACCTGAGCAGCCAGATGGGCGCGAAGGCGTTCACCACCGGGCGCGACATTTTCCTGGGTGAAGGCGCTTCCGCGAGCGATACCTCTCTGATGACTCACGAAGCAACCCACACCATCCAGCAGGGTATGGGTGAGGCTGCCCCCTCCTCGATTGGTGCCGCCGATACCGAACACGAGCATGCCGCCGAACATAATGCTGCCCACGGTGGCGAAGGGGGCCTGGGTGTGCAGCGTGAGGCCGCCGAAGAAGATGAACTTCAAATGATGCGCGACCCCGAAGTTCAGCGTGAGGCTGAAGAGGAAGAGGAAGAGGGCGTTGAGCGGATGATGGAAGTGCAGCGCGAAGCTGAAGAGGAAGAAGAAGAAGGCTCCGAATAGTTTACGGCATTTTATCAACTTTATTAATAATTCGGTTTTGTAATGCATTTATTAATGTTTAGTTGATATTATGTGTTTAACTAAGTGTTAGTGTAGGTGGAGGCGCTAAGAGCCCTCTTTGAGGGCTCTTTAGCGGGGGAAAACCTACCATCTTCCTTCTTAAACACATCCAGGTAACAAATAATTATAACAATCTGAGAGAGCCCGCTTGGCTGCGGGGCTTACCGGTAGCATTCAAGATTACCGGGCCAGATTTGACCTTGAGCGAAACGATTTTCAAAGTTTATTTAATGGCGCAAAGCCCTGGATTATTTGAGCGTTATTCATGATTGAAGCCCTAGACGAAACAATAAAAAATTTCCTGATCCAGAAAACGCCTCTTAACCAGTCGGAAGTTGATATTAGCTTCGACGTTCCCAACAAAGAGTGGAGCGGTTCAATTTCCAAGCCTACCATTAATATTTACTTTTACGACATCCGTGAAAATCTGAGCTATAGCCCCAGCCATACCGATTTTGACCTTGAGCGTGACCCGCAAACCGGGAAAATGATAAAAAAGCGGAAGGGTATTCGCTACGATTTATCGTACCTGATTACCTGCTGGACCATCAATGTCGAGGACGAGCACCGTTTGTTCTGGTACATCCTCTCGACCCTGGCCCGGCACGACTTTATTCCAAAAGATATGCTCGAAAAACCGTTAGACGAGCAGCCTTATCCTTTATCGACCAAGGTGGCCCATCCCGAAGGGATTTTGCGGAATGTCGCCGATGTTTGGACGGCCCTGGACAACCAGTTAAAGCCGGTTTTGCCCTATGTCATAACCGTCTTTCTCGACCCGAATATTTCCTGGGAAGTTCAACCGGTCCGCAGCAAGTTCATCCGAATGTCACCGCCGATGGAAAGTCTCCGGGACCAACGAGGGTTCCTGGTTGATTCTCGGTCACTCAAGGACAACAATGGGGTCACCGTTTTCAACCAGGTGGGCGGGTATGTCACCGATGCCACCAACCCTGGACGACCGGTCCAGGCCGAAGTAATTTTACTCGAACAGGGTCTCAATACCAGGACCGATGCCGCAGGACGTTACACTTTTTCTAACCTGGTGGAGAGGCCCAAATATACTTTTATCGTCGTTGCCAATGGCTATGTTACAGCCCGCCATGAAGTGACGACAGTCCCGGCTGCTTCCTATGATATAGCCTTGCAGCCGGAAACCGCAGCGGTACCTTCTTAACTCGCCCGGCGGGTTAAGGTAAAAAGTAGGTCTGAACCATCTTGTTATCCGGCATTATAGCTACGCCGGGTAGTGCTGGGTAACTGAGCTACGAATACGCATCCTGAGTCTGTGCTGATCTAAAGTTTTGCTTTTGTTGGTTGTTGAATTTAAAGCCTGAAATCGAAGGAGAAGTTTATGCCACAGTATCTTTCACCTGGCGTGTACGTTGAAGAAGTAGACCGGGGTAGTAAACCTATCGAAGGTGTGGGGACCTCGGTAGCTGCTTTTGTCGGTTTCACTGAAAAAGGGCCGCGGGAAGCCCAGTTGATTACCAACTGGGAACAGTTCCGCACCATTTACGGCGGTTTCATCGAAGGCGCTTTCCTGCCGACCTCCGTCTATGGTTACTTCCTGAACGGTGGAACCCGCGCTTACGTAATGCGAGTAGCTCCGGCCATCCAACTTCCCCAGACCCGGGGTAGCAAAAATGCCCTCGAATTTACTCCTTTGCTGACCGCCGGTGATGAAGCTGTTTCGGTTAAAGTTGATAATGGGGCCGTGGCCGGTCGCTACAAGCTGACCATCTCCCAGGGCGATGTTACCGAAACTTTTGACGATTTGAGCAGCGACAAGAAAGACCCCGCTGCCCGCTACGTCGAAAATATTGTTAACGACCCTGCCAAGGGTTCCAAACTCGTCCGCGTTTACGATAGCAGCGGCACCCGGGAACTGCCCGAAGCCCGCGCCCCTAAATCCGGTAACTACGCTTTCGGCGATGCCAAACCGGCGGCTGAATTACCGCCCCCGGCCCTGCGTCTGAACCCTCGCAACGCGGGCGACCAGCCTGCCGTTGAAATCCGCCAGGCCCCCGGTGTTACCAAGCCGGTCTCGGTCGAAGTCCTGGATGTCCAGGGCAAAGACGACCTCTTCCGGTTGGTCTTCAAGGCCGGTGACGAATCCGAAACCCATGATGTCAGCTTTGCCAAGGGCGCGACTAACCTCGAAACCGTCATCAACGGTGGCAAAACCGCTTCTAAACTGGTCCGCGTCAAAGACCTGGATGAAGCCAGCAAAGCCAATCCGGCGGACCGCCGCCCGGCTGCGGGTAAATTCGAACTGTCCGGCATCAGCGCTCCGGCGGCTGGTTCCAAAGGTAAAGTTTCTTTCTCTACCGCAGACATTACCGGTGACTCGGTTGACCGGACCGGTGTCGGTGGCCTGGAAGCCCTCGACGATGTCACGATGGTTATAGTTCCCGACCTGATGACCCTCTATCTCAACGGCACCATCGACCTGAAGGGTGTCCAGGTAGTCCAGACCGCCATTATGAACCACTGCGAAGCCATGAAAAACCGCGTTGCCATCCTGGATGCTCCGCCGGACATGAACGCCCAGCAGATTCGCAACTGGCGTATGAACGAAGCCAACTACGACAGCCAGTACGCGGCTCTCTACTACCCCTGGATTGAAATTGACAACCCTGCCCAGAAGGGCAAGACCATGTTTTCGCCTCCTAGCGGCCACATGGCCGGTATCTGGGCCCGCAGCGATGCCGAGCGCGGCGTCCACAAAGCTCCCGCCAACGAAATCGTCCGCGGTGCGGTCGGTCTCGAACGCAACATCACCATGGGCGAGCAAGACGGCTTGAACCCGAACGGGATCAACTGTATCCGCGCTTTCCCAGGCCGGGGTATCCGCGTGTGGGGCGCTCGCACCCTGTCGAGCGATCCGAGCTGGCGCTACATCAACGTCCGCCGGTTGTTCAACTTCGTTGAAGCTTCGATTAAGAACGGCACCCAGTGGGTCGTCTTCGAGCCGAACGATTTCGACCTGTGGGCGCGGATTCGCCGCGACATCAACGCCTTCCTTTACTCGGTTTATCTTACCGGCGCTTTCTTTGGCCTATCGCCTGACCAGGCTTACTTCGTCAAGTGTGACGCCGAAATCAACCCTCCGGAAACGATTGACCAGGGTATTGTCGTAACAGAAATCGGCTTTGCCCCGGTGAAACCGGCGGAATTTGTAGTCTTCCGTGTTGGTCAGATGGCGGCGGGCGGCGCCTAAGATTGGTCCCGGTCTGGCGTGGTTGGGTATAATAACCTGACCACGCCGGGTCCGACCCTAGTATAAGCTAGAAGGAGTTAACAATGCCTGGTGTAACACTCAAACAGGATCCATTAATTAGTAACAGGTTTTTTCTTGACATGGGCGGTATCCAAGTATCAGCCATCCAGGAAGTTTCGGGCCTGGATATTGAAACGGATGTTGCCGAATTGGTCCAATCTACCAAGGATGGCAAAGTCGTCACTATTAAGACCCCTGGCGCTACCCCGGTCAAAACCGGCAAAATCACCCTGAAGTATGTGGCCTTTAAGGACGATCCGATTCTGAAATGGCGGACCGATGTTATCCAGGGTAAAATGGCAACTGCCCGTCAGAACATTTCAATTGTTCTTTATAACCTCCTGTACGAAGAAGAAATGCGCTTTAACTTCAAGAATGCATGGCCGTCCAAGCGTTCATTCTCGAACTTTACCTCTAAAGGTAACGACCCGGTTACCATTACTCTCACTATCGAGCATGAAGGTGTTTCAGTTGCAGGTTACAACAGCTAATCTTTTATATTTAGTTGTAGCCGAGTCGGAAGCCTGGTAACAGTTAGAGTGATTCAGGCCATAAAAGTCTGAATTTATTAGCAAGATTAACCGGCTTCCTTACAGCTTGAAATAAGTAGCGTTATTGGAGGATTCTTAATGCCTGAGACATATTTTAACCCGGTAGTAGCCAACCGGTTTTACCTTGACCTGAACGGTAATAAGATTGATACAATCCAGGAAGTTTCCGGGATTGAAGACGAGAGCGATGTTGTTGAAGTCCAGCAATCGATGAAAAACGGCAAGATCGTTATCGTCAAGGCCCTGGGCGCGATGCCGCTTAAATCCGGCAAATTAACTTTGAAGTACGCCGCTTTCAAAGATGACCCGATTAAGAAATGGTACGACGAAATTGTAAACCAGAAGGTCGAGGCTGCTCGTACTACGATTAGCTTGGTCCTTTACGACCTGGAAGGTAAGCCGGAATTCACCTTTGAGTTTGCCAGGGCCTGGGTTTCCAAGTATTCTTTTGGTTCCCTTTCAGCCAAGGGTAATGACCCGCTGGCCGTTACCGTTACCATTGAGCATTCGGGTATGAACGTTACAGGTTATAACTCCTAACCCCGGCGGCAAGGTTTTGAAAAAGAACTCTGGAGAGTTCAGAATGGATATTTGTAGCGGCGACTTTAATCGTTTGGCCCCGGCTGGAGCGATTAAAGTCATTGCTACGCTTAGGAACTAGATTAAGGAGTGCCTTTAATGGCAGGCTTCCAGACTGAATACGAATTTATTTTACCTAAAGGTTTTGTAGACCAGGAGGGCAATTTACATCGCAAAGGCACTATGCGCCTGGCGACAGCGATGGACGAAATTACCCCCCTTCGCGATCCGCGAGTGCGAGGCAACCAGGCTTATTTAACCATTTTACTCCTGTCCAGGGTGGTAACTCGTCTGGGTACCCTGGATGGTGTTAATGCCGGTATAATTGAACACCTGTTTGCCAGCGACCTGGGGTACTTACAGGCCATGTATAACCGGATTAATTCCAGCACCATGGATGATACAATTTGTCCGACCTGTGGCCGCCCGTTCGAATCGGATAACGAACAGGAGGCGACCCCGTCTGTGGGAGTGGGGGGATAGTAAGCTACCCTTCGGAACAGATAACCGAGGAGGTAGCTTATATCGCCTATTATTTTCACTGGTCCATTGATGATATTCTAAACCTTGACCATGTTTCCCGGCGACAGTGGGTAGAAGAAATAAGCCGGATAAATGAAAGACTTAGCAAAACGGATGAATAGGGAGTTTTAAAATGCCTGATCCTGGAGCTTCGACAACTTTAACCCCAGATTATTACTCTTCAAATTGTTTCTGGGTTGAACTTGATGGAGTTATTGAGTCTTTTTTTACGGAATGCACTGGCCTGAGTGTTTCTACGGAAACGTATAAGGTTAAAGAAGGCGGCCTAAATTCTCACGTTCATCATTTGCCGGACCGCACCAATTTCACCAATATAACTCTCAAAAACGGTTATACCCTCTCCAATGCCCTCTGGACCTGGTATAAGAATACGGCCCTGGGGACAATCCAGAAGAAGAATGTAACCATCATTTTGTATGATGGTGAGGGCGCTGTCACCAAAAGATGGCAGCTTACCGGGGCTTACCCGATTAAATGGACCGGGCCGAGCCTCAATTCCAAGAATAACGAACACATGACCGAGACTATCGAACTGGCTTACGATTTCTTCCAGCTTGTTGCCAATTAGCGGGTAAGTTTTCGAAAGCTACCAGACAGATTTTTACCGGTTTCAAGTTAGAGAAAAGGCAAACAGGCGCATGGCAGGGCAGAAAGTTCAAACTTCAATTCTCCGGCGGGTCTTAGACCACACTCCTCTCCGCCCGGCTCGCCTGGAAAACTTTCAACCACAGGCTCTTAAAACGGCCCAGTTTGCGGCCCGTTACTTTAACCGCGAAAATTCGGTAATTCAGCGTGTCCTAAATGTCGGAGGGGCTTTCAGCCCGATTCGACGTTCCATTGGATGGGGCGTAATTTCCCGCAACTCGGCTTTTATAAATTCGTTTGGGCCGGTCCAGAGGTCTTACCGCTACCAACCTGAACACCAACCCCGCCGCCACTCCCAGGTCGAAGACGGTTTCGAAGCCTATGAGAGTTTTGAAACAGAAGATTTTGGCTATGCCCAGGAACCTGCCTATTTCACTCCCTCCGAACCGCTTATTTCCCAAAGTTACCAGGCCGATTATGCCAGCCCGGCCCCGGCGACTTTACCCTGGGAAACGCCTTTAAGCTCGGCTCCATTGCCTGTCGCCCGGCGGATAGAATTCCAACCCGCTAACCTCCAATATTTGCTCAACCCCGAAAGACCAGAACCGGCCCGGTCCCTTACCGAACGCCCTTCCGGACCTGTCGTCGAGCGGAGGGTCGCGCCAGTTTTCCAGGCTCCGGCTCAAGCTCCTTCCCAGTCTGGCCGGGGGTCTGTAACAACAAACCTGTCCGAAATAACGGGTGCGGAATCCACCGCACAACCAGTTATAACAAATTCAGAGGTCCAGGTACAACCTGGCATACCAGGCCAGGTATCCACCAGCCAACCGAGTATTACCCCGGCCCCTTTAACTCCGGCAGCACCAGCCTTCCAGGCTGGTTCCAGCGCGGTCGAGCGCGAACCTGTACGCGAATATAGAGAAACCGGTTATGGCTCTGCGCAGGGCGGCTTTGCCTCGGTCCCCGCGCAACCTGCTCTAAGCCGGGCCTTGCAGCGCACTTTTGAAGCTACCGCTTACCAGCCCGGCCTTGCAAACCCGGTCTTGTACCAGGCTCCTAACCCAAACAACACCCTGGGAGCCACCCCGGCAGCGGTTGCCCGCCATTTTGCGGTTCCAGCGACCCTGGCCCGGTATCGCTCGGTCAAACAGGCGGCGGACAAAGCTATTTATGGTGAAGAAGCGGCCTTTGAACCGGTTTCAAACCGGCCCTATACGGGTGATGCCTCCTTCACGCCTGTACCGTTAAATTATAGCCAGGCCCCGGTTCAGCCTGTGGCCCCTGTGTCCGCTCCTTTACCGCAAGTGACCCACGGCGAGTTACCGGAAGTCAGGCGTGTCCGGGAAGCGGTCCAGCCCTTACCTGAAACGCCTACCAACTTTGTTTCACCCGTAACCTGGCCAACTCCGGTACAGCAACCGGCCCAGGCCTTTGATGCCATAGAAGTCCAGGCTGAAAACCAGGCAGCCAAACCGGCCCTTTTGCAAAATACTGCCGAACCGTCCGGCAACCCGCAACCGGCCCTTGAAACCCCGGCCTCCTCTCAAACAGCCCAACTCCCGGTTCAAAGGACCGCTGCGGTTGAAGCGGGCCAACCTTTGGTTTCACCGGATGCCCTGGCTGCTACCGAACTTCAATCTCAAAGGACAACACAACGTGCGGCCCAGCCGGTGGGCCAAACCGTTTCCGGTAGAACCGTCCTTCAAGCGGGAGAAGCCGCCATCGAGCGGACTTTCCAACCTGGCAGGGATGCCGGCTTAACCCGGTTTACCGCCGCGCCCCTCCCGTTTGACGAGGCTATACCCGCTTCCTTACTGGGTAATCCGGCAGTTCCTTCCGAAGAGCGGCAATTTAGTGGAACAAGAGGCAATTTCCCGGTGGTGGCCCGGACCTGGGCTAATAATCTCGCGACCTTACGGAACAATCCGGGAGTCGAAGCTCGAACTTCTTTGCCCCTGGCCCGCCGGTTGAGCGAACCGGCAAGCCCGTCCGCTGAATCAGGTGTTGAAGCCTGGAGTGGGGGTGGGGCCGGGGTTTATTATGACCGCCGCCGCCCACGCCGCTTAGATACCGCTATGGCAGCAGATGCCGATGCCGCCGAAACCCAGGACCGGATTTTTTCCCTGGCCGAACCCAATCCCGGCTTGAGCAGTTTCCAGCCCCAGTTTATGCAAACCCTGGCGGTAGAAACCGTTACCCCTGCCCCGGTTATCAATCGTAGTTTGCCGGTCGCTCCCCAGACCCAGACTACCTCTACAGTCAGACCGGGCGATAGCGCGACACTCGGTGTTACCCGTGAGGGCCAATCGGCTGTTTACCGGGAAATCCAGGCCGCCGGACCTGTAGCTAATAACATCCAGGCCCGTCCAGGTCAGACCTCAGTTCAACCAGCCTGGAATTTTGACGGCACGGCTCCGGTCAACCAGTTTTATCCATCTCTCGATGCTACTATAGCGGGAGAAGTGGAAAGGGTTGCTAGCGAGCAAGCGGCCCCGGTTGAAACTGGTAGCTCCCCTTCGGACAGCCCGACCCGGCCAACTCAAACTGCCCCGGTTGCTAATATGCCTGCTTTGGAAGCTTCGGAAGCGAACGCCGTAGGCCAGCCTGTTTTTGAAACAGGTGAAGCGGTTCAAACCGCATTGGATACGCCTGGACCAGGCCGGGCTGTTGTTGGCGAATTAGTTGCCAATCAAGCCTTACCTGTAACCGGCGCTGCCACATCAGGCCAGTTTGCGGAGGATATGGGTGGGGCCGGGCAGTCTCCAGGAACCATCCGGGCTGCCGGTCCTCAACCAACCGCCTTGCAACGGGCCTTTAAGCGCCTTGACCTTGATGAACCCGGTGCCACTACTGCCTTTGGCAGGAATACTTCGCCTGACTTTGATGCACCGTCGTTTAGTTATACGGTCCGGCCCGGTTCCTTCCCGCACCGCCCCGGCCAAACGGATGCCACCGCCGATTATATCGAATTTGACGAGGGCGCTTCAGGTGGCTTCCCGGAAGTGGCTTACCCTGCCGCTCAATTTTACCAACCCTCCCAACCGCTGGTCCGCGAAACTGTCGTAGAAAGAGTTGTAGAAAGGGTTTCTCAACCGGAAGAAGCGACACCGCCCCGGCCTTATTCCGAAACTCAGGTCGGCTCTTCTTTCCAGGCCAATAATGACACCGTTGCCAGGGTAGCCACTCAGGGTCAAACCACCTCGACCGGCCCTGATGCGGCCCAGGTCGCCGGGGAAACCGGTTTTGAAGGTTTGCCAATTCCTACTCTTTCTGGAGTTAGCCCGCGAACCCTGACCGTTACCGGGTTTGACACGCCGGGTGCGGTTGAAGTTTCCCGGTTAAGCCAGCCCCAATTTTTCGCTAACAGTCTCGAACCGGCCTGGTTAACCCCCGAAAATCGTTTTATGGTCGAGCGGTTGCCCGGTGGCAGCGGAGCGTTGCAGCGCCTGAGACAGGCCCCCGGTCAGTTGTCCGCTTTTCTCGAACAGTTCCGGGCCACTTCTACGCCTGGTCTGAACCTGTCATCTTTGAGCAATAACCCCGGGTTATCTGCCAGTGTTGCCCGTTCCTTTGATAATTCGGGTCCAGTTTCGAGTAGCGCGACTACAAATAATTTGGCCGGCAACCAGCCTTTGAGCTTTACCCTTCGCCGCCGTCAGGCCCGCCAGACTTCGCAAAGTCCGGGCGATTTTGAAAGAAATTTCGAGCAAGACGGTTATTTTAGCTTTGAGCAAGGCCCGGCATCATTTAGCCCGGATGCTTCTGACTATGCCAGCCCTGTTCAAACCCGGCCTGAGATAGCCCGCACCATAGACGTTCCGGCCAATCAGAATCAACCCACCCCGGTCCAGCGTGTTACAGCCCAACCGGTTAGTTTTCAGAATAACGTCAACCGGGAAACTTCCGCCCGTATTCAGCGCAACGGGGTAGCCGACCCGACCCAACCCGCTTCTAATTCGAGCTTTACTATTACGAGCGATTGGGTAGGCCAGTTGCAGCGCCGTTTCGCCGGTTTTTCGGTCGGTCAGTTGAGCGCGGCGACCGGGCAGGTAATGCGCTTCCTGAATAACGAAGGCGGGAGTTTGCCGGGGTCCGCTTTTGGTGCGAACACCGGGGCCGATTTTGGGAATTTCTCCGGCTTTAGCTACGCGGTGCCGCCTTTACTCTGGCGCAAGGTTAGCGATTACGCTCCTCACAATGCTCTGCCGTTTAACCCGGACCAGCCTACAGGCGGTCAACCCGGTTTTTCTTATACCACGCCCGGTGAAGTCTTAAGGGCTTACGAACAGGGCCAAACTTTTTACGGTCAGCCGGACGATGGGGCGATTTCCGCCGAGACCGGCGAAACGACCAACCAGGCCCGGTTGGAGCTACCTCGCCTGGAACAGACCCACCGGCTTTTGCAACGGATTGCCAGCCTCGAAAATACCAATCAGTCGCTGGAACTGGCCCACCGCATGGAAGCCGCCGCCCAGGCGAACAATTTCGCCCCTCAGCCTGGCAGCCCGGTAACCCCGGCCCAACCAGGCCAATTGCCCCTTTCGCTGCCGCGATCAGCCACTGTCCAGCGCCAGCCTGATTTGCCCGGAGCCACGCCACCCTTAGCTTCAAACCGGTTTAGCAGCGACCTGGAGGCCGCTGAAGCCGTGGTGGAAAGGTTCGCCCCTGCTGCGCCGTTACGGATGACGGATGTCCCGGTAAACCGCCCCGGTTCGGTGGGTCAAAATGAGGAAGCTGCCTCAGATGGGTTTACGGATGACGATTTCGCCCGACCTGCCCCGGAAATTCGGACGGTCGAAGTGCGGGTCCCGGAGCGCCAGAATTACGCCACCCCCCTGGAAGCGGCGGCGGCCCGGAGTAGCCCTAATGGTCCCAATATCGGCCAGGGAGAGATTCTCCAACCTTTAGCCATTCAGCGCAAAGCGGCCTCAAGCGGGACAACCCAAACGGCTACATACGCTCCCCTGGCTCAACCGGCCCTGCACAACGTTATAAAAACTTCGGTTGGCCGGAATCTAGATACCCAGGTCCAGCGCAAAATGACCGGGATTTTTGGCTCCCACTTCCAGGATGTGCGGGTCCATACCGGTGACGAAGCGGCCCAGGCGACCAGACAGGTTGGCGCGGAAGCCTTTACGCTCGGCTCGAATATCTATTTCGCGCCGGGCCGCTACCAACCCGATACCCAGTCCGGTCAGGCCCTCATAGGCCACGAGTTGACCCACGTCATCCAACAGTCGACCCTGCCTTCGCTGGGTGGTGGCCGGATTCCCGAAACTTCAAGCCTGGGCCAAACCCTGGAACACCATGCCATTGCCAATGAACAACTTTTGCTGCGGCACCTTTCCAATAACCACGACGACCACAACCATCACGGTTTTAGTTCTGACGACAGTGGCCGCCTGAGTTACCAGAATAACTATTCTTCGTCATCCTATTCCGGGGGAAGTTCCACCGTTGAAAGGAGTTATCAACCCATGTCCGAACAAAACAGTCACCCACCAATTAACCCGGCCCACCTTCGTAACGATAACGCCTCCGGGCAGTATATCCAGCGAGTAATTGGGCTTGATGACACCACCAGCCAGAATGTAAGTAGCAGCAGCAACAGTAATATCGAAGATATTATTAATAACCAGGAGAGTATAGATAAACTGGCTCGCAGGGTCTACCAGATTATGCGCGATGAATTAATGATTGAGCGAGACCGTGGTTTTGGGCCTGGAAACGGCAAATTCTTCTAGTAAGTGGAGTAAAGCGAGATGTCTACAGATTTTTCGAATATACAGACTGCCAATAAGGCTACTATCAAAATTCTCTGGAAAAATAAAGCCCAGGAAACTTTGACCTGCCACTTTAACCCGGAAAAATATACCATTACCCGTACGATTGGCTGGCAGCCCCAGGCCATCAAGGGCGGCGATACTCCCGCTACCGAATTTACCGGTGGCGGGCCTAGCACGACTCAGTTAACCTTGCTTTTCGATACTTCCCTGGAAAGTACCGCAACCGATGTCCGCTCAATAACCAAAAAACTGTGGGATGCCGCCCGCATCGAAACCGGTGGCTCAGACCCCATCAAAACTCCTCCCAATGTAATGTTTTCGTGGGGAACGAACTGGGCTTACGAGGCGGTTATCACCAGCCTTTCCGAGGAATTTATTTATTTCAATAGAGACGGTCTCCCGCTCCGTTCGAATGTCACGATTGGGCTCCAACAGATTAAGGATGACGATTCGTTTGGCCGCCAGAACCCGACCAGTGGCGCGATTGAAGGCGATATTTATATAGTTCGGGAAGGCGACCGGTTGGATTTAATTGCGGCCAGGGCCTATAAGAAACCCGGTATGTGGCGTTCCATTGCCGAATTTAATGGAATTGACAGCCCCGGTAGTCTGAGACCCGGCCAGCGCCTGATTATTCCACCGGCCAAACGTTAAGCGTAGTTCCATCGGAGAAAGAAATTGCCTGTTTCTGATGTATTAAATAATGACATCCTGGTCGGAGCCTATATAATAAAGTCCAACGGTTCCAAGATTGATATTCCTCCTGCGGATTTTGTATTTGCTGAAGTTGAGCAGAATTTATATATTCCCTCAATGGCTGTCATACGGTTACGCCACCTTGAACTTGCCAGTAGCTATCCGACAACCTTTTCTATCGGGAAAGCCATTTCAATTGAAATGGGTCAGAGTTCGTCTGATGCCGCCGAAGTTTTTAACGGGGAAGTGGTCGCCCAGGAAATTGATGTCTCACCGACCGGCACTCCTACGATAACCATCCGGGCTTACGATAAGCGCCATCGCCTGATGCGGGGCCGAAAAATCAAGGTGTTTAAGAATGTTAAAGACAGCGACAACTTCTCCACGATAGGAGGTGCCGCCGGGGTTTCAGTCAATGCCGAGGCTACCACTGAACTTTACGACTGGTTAATCCAGAATAACGAAACCGACCTCGAATTCCTGACCCGCCGAGCTCTCCGTATCGGTATGGAAGTGATAATGGATGGCACGACCCTCAAAATGCGTAAACCACCTACGGCTAGCACTGCTGCTGCCACTGTTGAGTGGGGAATGGATTTGCTCGCATTAAAAATACGGGTTAACAGTTCTAAACAAGTAAACTCGGTAACCGTACGAGGCTGGGACCGTAAAACCAAGCAGGCAATCGTAGGAACCTCCAGTTCCGCTACTTTCAAACCCGCTATCGGACTGAACAAAGACGGCGCGGCCCTTTCTTCCGACTTTGGTAGTTCTAATGTCATGTATAATGTCTACAGTCCGGTGGTGTCCCAGGCCGAAGCCAATTTGGTGGCCGCTGCCGTTCATAACGACATCAATGGCCGGGCTATCCAGATCCAGGGGAAAACTTTTGGCAATAAGGCTATAAAAGCCGGGATTTACCTCGAAGTTAAAAAGGCCGGGACCGATTACAATGGGAAATATTATTTAACGAACTGTACTCACCGGTTTGATATTGAAGGTTATTTTACCTATTTCGAGTCGACCGGTAAGAATACCAACAGCATCCTTGAGCTGACCAACCAACTTAATGAAAGGGCCAGCGGCGGATTCATGGGGCCGGTTATTGCCCTTATTACAAACAACAATGTTCCCGACGACCAGAAAAATAAAGGGCAGGTAAAGGTTAAATATCCCACCCTCGGCGATAATATTGAAAGCGACTGGATACCCCTATCGCAACCCATGAGCGGGAATGCTACCGGAATTTTCTTTATGCCGGAAGTGAACGATGAAGTGCTGGTGGCTTTCGAAAATGGGGATATAAGCCGACCTTACATTGTCGGTTCAATCTGGAATGGTACCGACGCAGCACCCTTAGCCGCCAGCGTCTATGTGGGAGGGGATGGGAAAGTAAAACAGCGAGTTATCAAAACTACCAGCGGCCATATTATGACCTTTAATGACTCGTCAGACGCACCCGGTATCTCAATTGTTGATAAGACTGCTAAAAATAAGATAACCATCGATTCGACCGCCAATAAAATCTCCATCGAGTCGGATGGCGATATGCTCTTAAAAGCCAAGACCAAAATGACGATTGAAGCCGCCGACCTGGACATTACGGTTACAAACAAAATTACCCAGAAGGGCGGCCAGGTTGAGGCGCAATCGACCTCCACCGATTACAGTATCAAGGCCAGCACCGACCTCAAACTGGAAGGTTCGGTTAATTTCCAGGCCAAGGGTGGAGTCGGGGCCAAGGTCGAAGGGACCAACCTTGAACTCAAGGGGAGTGCCAAAGGTAGCCTGGACGGTGGTGCCATGATGGAAGTCAAAGGCGGTTTAATAAAGCTCAATTAGTGTTAGTGCGCAGGAAATTCAAAGCTTATGGACAAAAGTTTAAGTATAGAAGCCAGTTTTATCGGAGCCGGGTGGGCTTTCCGGCGCGATAGCGGCATCGGTATCAATTCGCAGGGTAATATTGCCCTCGTCAGCGGTGACCAGGATATTGCCAAGTCAATCTTTATTATTCTCAGCACCGCCCCCGGTGAACGGGTGATGCGGACCGAGTTTGGCTGTGGAATTCACGACCTGGTCTTCGGTACACCTGGTCCCCAGCTTTTCGGTATGGTTTCCTATTATGTTACGCGGGCGCTGGGGCGTTGGGAACCGCGTATCGAAGTGATTGACGTTGTCTGTAAGGTTGACGAAGTTGAAAATGAAAAGCTGGTAATCAGTATAAATTACCGGGTCCGCCAGACCAACAACGAACGCAACCTGGTTTACCCGTTCTACGTTATCCCTCGCGGGCGAGATTAAAGGAGACGCTATGCCACTGCCCAATATTAAACTTGATGAACGCACCTTCCAGGACCTGGTAGACGAAGCCAAGTTGCGAATCCCTCGTTATACTCCCGAATGGACCAACCATAACGTTAGCGACCCAGGTGTTACCCTTATCGAGCTTTTCGCCTATATGGTCGACCACCTGCTTTACCAGATTAACCGGATACCTGAAAAGAACTACCGGGCCTTCCTGGATATGATTGGAGTGAAATTGTCACCACCAAACGCCGCCAAAGGCGAGGTGGCTTTCCGGCTTTCAACCTATCTGCCCAATCCCTTGCTCATCCCAAAAGGGACCGAGGTGGCAACCGTACGGACCGAAGAACAAAACGCCCGGATTTACACCACCGACCAGGAACTGGTCATTACGCCACCGGTTTTAAAATATGTCCTGACCACGCCTAATTCGCAGACCTTTACCAATGTCAGCCTGACCACCCTGGGCGATGACCCCAAGCCGCTGGATGTTTTCCCGGAAAATCCCCAGCCTGGCAACGCCTTCTACCTGGGTTTTGATTCGGATATTGCCCGTAACATGCTTCTCATCGGTATCAACTCCGAAAAGCTGGGCGTTGGTATTAACCCGAAACACGCCCCGTTGGTCTGGGAATACTGGGACCGCCTCGATAACGATTGGCGGGAACTGGAAACCGACAACGACACTACGGGTGGTTTGACCCTTCCCTGGGGCCAGGTTGAACTGTATGTTCCCCAGACCATCGGCCAGCGCGAAATTACGGTCCTTGCCGATACTATGACGGCTTCCTGGATACGTTGCCGCTATAACAATCTCTCCGCCGGACAACCCGCTTACCTGATGTCGCCAAAAGTTTTGAATTTCTCAGCCCGCTCTATCGGTGGGACTACCGTTGTTTCGCACAGCCAGATTATCAAGAATGAAGACCTGGGCCGTTCTAACGGCGAACCGGGCCAGAAGTTCGTCCTGCAAAATACCCCGGTCCTCTCCCTCAGCCAGGCGGCGGGTGAGATAATCCTGGTGGACAGCCTGGAAGAAGGCAAAGTCCCCGAAGTCTGGACTCCCGTTCCCGACTTTGCGGACTCCAAGCCGACCGATAAACACTTCGTCTGCGATTACATCACGGGGGAAATTACCTTTGGCCCGGCCTTGCGCAATCCCAGTGGGGTTGAAGAACAATGGGGCGCAATACCGCCTTATAACCACATGATTACGATAGCATCTTACCGGACGGGGGGCGGCCTCGATGGTAATGTGGGCGCGAATTCGATTACGGTCCTGAAAAGCTCGGTCCCTTACGTGGCCTCGGTGAACAACCGGCGACCTATCACGGGCGGCACCACCGCCGAATCGCTCGAACATGCCCTGGTACGCGGCCCTCGCACATTAAGGGCGCGAAATAGGGCGGTCACGGCGGAAGACTTTGAGGTTTTGACCAGGGAAGCAACCAGCGGTGTCGCCAGGGTAAAATGTCTCACCCCCGGCCCGTTGGACCAACCCTCCCCTGAAGACAGGGTCGAACCGGGTACGGTCGTCCTGATGGTCATCCCGGAAGTGGATAGCGAACTGCGGGAAATCAGGCCGGAGCATCTTTCCCTTTCCGCCGGGATGAAGCAGGATATTTTGACTTACCTGGACGAACGCCGTCTGCTTACAACCCAGGTTGAACTGACAACCCCCCGCTATCAGTGGGTTACTATCCAGGCCCGTATCAAGACCAGCAACGCCTATGTCAATGAGCGGGTCAAACGCGAGGCCGAGCGGCGGATTTACCGCTTTATCCGTCCTGTCAACGGTGGCCCCGACCCGACGATGCGCTACGACAAACCGGGTGAAGGCTGGCCTTTTGGCCGGATTCTCTACGTTTCGGAATTCTATCCCCTGTTGCAAACCATTGAAGGGGTCGAATTTATCGAAAAGATTGAGATGTTCCCGGTCAACGATATAAACCGGGGCCAGGCCGGGGCGCCTAACTTTATTATTGATCCCGGTCAGCGCGGTGTCCTTGTATCTTACCGGCATCAAATCGTAATAATTTAGATCAGGGTTAGGCAATTATGAATTCTTTGCTTGAAGAACAGTTAGCCTCGATTCTAGCAGGTTACAAGAGTGGATCGGGAGAACGGCGAAGCTGGTTGCTCGACTATCTACCGGCCTTTTATGCCGGGGACGAGTTCCTAAACCGCTTCCTGCTCATATTCGAGGATACTTTGCGGCCCCTCCAGATGATGGCCGACAACCTGCATTATTATTTTCACCCGCTCACCACGCCTACCGACCTGGTACCGTGGTTGGCGACCTGGGTAAACCTCGTCCTTGATGACAACTGGACACTGGAGCAGCGCCGGAACCTGATTTATACCGCCCCCGAACTTTACAGCCGCCGTGGTACCCGGCGCGGGTTAGCCGAGTATTTGACTCTCTATACCGGGGTAGTGCCGGATATTTCAGAGTACGTAGATGGGATGAAACTGGGGCCGGATACTCGCCTCGGTATCAATACCACCATCGCCGGGCGAGAACGCCACCGCTTTACAGTCACGATGTACCTGCCCGAAATGAGCGAAGAAGAAATATCTTACAAAGAGCAAAATATCCGGCGGATTATTGACGCTGAAAAACCCGCCCATACTACCTACCAGTTAATTTTGAAAACTCGCAAGGGGGATGGTGGTCCGGGTGATACCACCGAAACCGGCCCGGACGGCTCTAAAGCGAAAGGTAACGATGGCCGGGATGGTCACCGCTCGAACGGTTCGAATGGTGCCTCTGGGAACGGTAAGACCGAAGTAATCACAGCCAGGGGAGCCAGCGGGGCGGGAATCCCCGCCCCTGCTAACGAGACTAAAACAGCGGGTGATGGGAAGCCGCCTGCAAACCCGAAACCTGCTCCGAACGGCGAAAGTCCGGCTGCACCCGAACTTAAACTTGAAACCAAAGAAAACGGCCAATCCGCCCAACCAAAAAAGGACGGCCCGAATAATCCTACAACCGGCCAGCCGGGTTCGGATGGTGATAAAAGCCAGGAGAATTAATAATGACCAGTAAAAATCAACAAAACGGCAAATTCCAGTTTTTAAGGGTCAATCCGTTTCGCGGCCTCCTGGTAGACGAAACTACCTGGGCCGACGCGCACGACTACCACCGCAACCAGATGCGCTTTCACCTGCTGGCTATGCATGGCGTGGGAGTGGTCCAGGGGTTGGACGTGACAGCTTCTCAGCCTGCCGATATGCGCGTAACCGTGCGTCCCGGCCTCGGCATTGACGGTGAGGGTCGCATGTTGCTCCTGACCGAGCCGATAACGGTCCTGGTTCCCGCCCAGACCAATTTCGCGACCGTCTTTGTAGTCATGGAGTACGATGAAAAACCGACCATGATGCAGCACGCCACCGAAAACGGCAACCCGCAACCGGCCCGTATCCTCGAAGAATGCACTGTCCGGGCCAGCCTGGAAGCGGCCACGACCGGTATCGAACTGGCCCGCATTAGCCTGGAACCGAACGCCCGGCAGATTCGCAACCCGGTAGATTTGAGCTCGCCTGGCAACAACGAAATTGATACATCAGGCCGTAAACTGGTCGGTTTGCCCGGTAGCGGGGCCCAGGGTGGTGCCGCCAAAAAGACGATTGTTACGGTCGGTATTATCAAACATGGACCACCCAACAGCGTCGAATGGAAACGCCACTCGGAAGGTCTGCGGCGACTTATCCGCGACACCGATAACTTTACCGACCTGGATGGCCAGCTTATGGAAGGGGTTAACGTCCTGGATGACGCCGTAGTCAAGAACTGCAAGGTGCTATATATGACCGGGCGCAGTTCTTTCCGGTTCAGCCCGGAAGAGGAATTGGCCTTGCGCCGGTTTATGGACCGGGGCGGCGTCCTGTGGTGCGAACCCTGCCGCAACGGTATCCCGAATGGCACACCCGACGATTTCAGCCGGTCGTGTATCGAACTGGCTCAACGCCTCAACCGCCAGCCGATTCAGCCGCGGGCCGGGCATCCTCTTTTGAGTTCGCGCTACCTGTTTGCGGTCCCGCCAGTGGCGGTAGACCCTGCCGGGGTGGTAGTTGAAGCCAACCGGATGATTATCACGACAGGGGATTACGGTTGCCTGTGGGAAGGGCGCGGCCAGGAACGGACCGAGCCGCCCAACCGGGAAGTCTTGCGTTCGGCCTCGGAATTCGGCATCAACGCCCTTTACGTCGCTGCCGGTTAGAACAAAAAATAAAAACATGAGTCATCCCTAATTTTGAAGTTGGGGATGACTCATTTCATTTCGGACTATTTTTGCGGTTCAGATAAACTATACCAGGTACGGCTAAAGCTTGCGTTTCAGCACCAGCATGCCGAGCGGTGGCAGCGTCAGATTTAGCGAATGGTAGTGGCCGCCCCAGGCGTAATCCTCGCTGTTGATTCCGCCATAATTCCCCACATCCCCTCCCCCGTATAACGAGGAATCGCTGTTGAGAATTTCCTGGTAATAACCCGGTTTGGGTACGCCAATCCGGTAGTTGTGGCGAGGGATTGGTGTGAAGTTCAGCACTACCACCAGTTCGTCGTCCGGGTCTTTGGCCCGGCGCAGAAAAGCCAGGGTGCTGTTTTCGCTGTCCCGCAACTCCAACCACTGGAATCCATCCCAGCTATCGTCAACCTCGTAAAGGGCCTTCTCATTGCGATACAGCCGGTTAAGAGCCTCGACATACCTTTGTAGACCCCGGTGGGATGGTTCTTGAAGTAACTCCCAATCCAGGGCCGTCCGCTCGTTCCACTCTTTCCATTGGCCGAACTCACCACCCATAAAGTTCAACTTCTTGCCCGGATGGGTGAACATATAGCCGTAAAGCGCCCGCAGGTTGGCGAACTTTTGCCATGCGTCACCCGGCATTTTATCCAGCATCGACTTTTTCAGGTGGACCACCTCGTCGTGCGAGAACGGCAGGATATAGTTCTCGTTAAAGGCGTACATCAGCGAAAAAGTCAGGTTGTTGTGGTGATAGCGCCGGAAAACCGGGTCCTGCTCGATAAAATCGAGAACATCGTGCATCCAGCCCATGTTCCATTTCAGGTCAAAACCCAACCCACCTGTATAGGTCGGTTTTGTCACCATCGGCCAGGCGGTCGAGTCCTCCGCGCTCGTCAGGATGTCCGGGTATTCCCCGTGAGCCAGTTCGTTAAAGCGCCGGATGAAATCAATCGCTTCCAGGTTTTCCCGCCCGCCGTACTGGTTTGGCACCCACTGGCCCGGTCCCTTCGAGTAGTCGAGATAAAGCAGTGACGCCACGGCGTCCACCCGCAACCCGTCCACGTGGTATTTATCCAGCCAGAAAAGGGCATTCGAAAGGAGAAAATTGCGGACCTCGTTGCGCCCAAAGTTAAAAATGAGCGTGCCCCAGTCGGCGTGTTCACCCTGGCGCGGGTCAGCGTGTTCGTAAAGGTGGGTCCCGTCGAACTGGGCCAGGCCGTGCTGGTCTTTGGGGAAGTGGGCGGGCACCCAATCCAGAAAGACCCCGATATTTTCCTGGTGGCAGCGGTCAATCAGGTACATCAAGTCGCGGGGATGACCGTAGCGGCTCGTCGCGGAATAGTAGCCGGTCGTCTGGTAGCCCCATGAACCGTCAAAAGGATGCTCCGAAATCGGCAAAAGCTCGATATGGGTATATCCCATTAACTTTACATAAGGCACAAGTTGGTCGGCAATTTCCCGGTAGTTAAGGTAACTTTCGTCGTGACCGCTCGCACCCCAGCGCCGCCGCCACGACCCCAGGTGGACTTCGTAGACCGAAATCGGCGAATGCACGTTATTAGTGATAGCCCGGTTGGTTGCCACCCAATCTTTATCCTGCCATTCGTAGTTTTCCAGGTCGGCCACAACCGAAGCTGTTTTGGGCCGCATCTCGCTTTGAAAACCGTAGGGGTCCGATTTCTCAATCGCAAATTCCGACAAGTTCGAGCGAATTTCGTACTTGTAAGTGTAACCTTCCCTGATACCGGGTACGAACATCTCGAAAATACCGTGAGAAGGATGGTGCCGCATCGGCAGCACTCGCCCATCCCAGTTATTAAAATCCCCGATTACGCTCACCCGCTGGGCGTTAGGAGCCCAGACCGCAAAGCTGGTCCCCGGCACCCCATCAATCTCCCGCAGGTGCGCCCCCAGTTTGTCGTAAGTGTGGAAATGATTGCCCTCTTTAATCAGGTGCAAATCAAATTCACTAAGGGTTTGACCGAATGCGTAAGGGTCATCAAACTCGTAACTATTGCCTTTATAGTCGGCGTTGACCAGTTTGTACTTAAAATCCTGGGATTTACCTGGCAGGTCCACCTGGAAAAGGCCATCATCATGGACCCTTTCCATTGGAAAAATTTCTTCCCCGGCCTTTAACCGGACCTCTCGCGCATAGGGTTGGAAAGTGCGGACCACCAGCCATTTACCGTCTTCTCCGAGGTCGTAAAGGTGAGGACCGAGGACGGAGAAGGGGTTACCGTGATAACCCCCGGCCAGCGCCGCCGTTTCGCCACCTTCCAAATATAATCTCGCCCGGTTCGCTAAATCAGTCATATCTCCCCCTGCCTAATCTGGAGAACCATTAACCAGTGATGTCAATTTCCCGGTCCTGCGGCGTCTTTTCTTTAAGCTGCCGGGCCGGGGTAATCCTGAAAATGTGGGAACCCCGGTTGGTCGGGTCCAGCGAAACGTAGTTGTATTCGTTCTGCCAGGTATAAGTCTGGCTGTTGAGCAAATCCTCCACCTGGTAGGGTTCGTCTGGGGCAATACCCCACTCCCAGTAAGGCAGACCAATCCAGGTTGATTGCACGTTAACCGGGTCCAGGTTTACCACCACCACGATAATATTGCTGTTATCAGGCGTATTTTTGCCGTAAACGATGATATTCTCGTTGTCACCGGCGTTATAGAACCGCAAATTGTCGTACAGGTGCAGGGCCGGGTTCTCCTTCCGAATCCAGTTTACCCGCCCGATAAAGTCGCCATGATAATAGGGAACGTCCCAGTCGTAGTGGTTAATCTGAAATTTGTCATTGTCAATGTACTCTTCGGCACCCGGTCGTTGGACGTTGATACCGAGTTCGTAGCCGCTATACATGCCGTAGACCGAGGAGAGGGTAGCCGCCAGCACCAGGCGCAAGCGGAAAGCCGGGAGACCACCTGTCACCAGGAATTCGTGCAGAATGTCAGGCGTGTTCGGCCAGAGGTTGCCCCGGTAATATTCCTTCATCTCCGACTGGGTTAGTTCGGTCAGGTATTCGGTCAACTCCGCCCTGGTGTTGCGCCAGGTGAAATAGGTATAAGACTGGCTGAAACCGGCCTTCGCCAGCGCCCGCATCACCTTGGGGCGGGTGAAAGCTTCGGCCAGGAACAGCGTTTCGGGATGTTTCTCTTTGATGCTTCCTATAACCCATTCCCAGAAGGGAATTGCCTTGGTATGCGGATTATCCACCCGGAAAATGCTGATACCTTTGTCAATCCAGAATTCCAGGACACTCTTGAGTTCTTCCCAGAGGGCCTGGCGTTCGGCCAGGTTCGGTCCGAAGAAATTTATAGGGTAAATATCCTGGTATTTCTTGGGCGGATTTTCGGCATATTTGATGGTGCCATCTGGTCGCACAAAGAACCAATCGGGATGTTCCTTGACCCAGGGATGGTCGGGCGAACACTGGATGGCAAAGTCGAGGGCCAGGGTCAGGCCGTTTTCCTTTGAAGCTTTGACAAGTTTGGCGAAATCGTCAAAGGTGCCCAGGGCCGGTTCGATCGATTTGTGGCCGCCGTTTTCGTTCCCTATAGCCCAGGGCGAGCCAGGGTCGTTTGGTCCGGCGTTCAGGGTGTTGTTGGGGCCTTTGCGGTTGGAGCGGCCAATCGGGTGAATCGGCGGCAGGTAAAGCACATCAAAGCCCATGCTCTTGATGCGCGGCAGATCTTCGATAAGGGTCAGGAAGTTACCGTGAGTGCCCGGTTTGCCGGTCGAGCGAGGAAAGATTTCATACCAGGCCGCGAAACGGGCGATTACTGGGTCCACTGTAATTTTCAATTCGTGGGCAAAGGACGAGGCGGAGCGGTCGGGATAGCGGTTAATCAACCCGGTAACTTCCTCGGTCAGAAAAAGTTTCCCGGCTTCGACCGGGTCTTTGGTAGCTTCGACGGCAGCCAGCAATTTTTTGACGACTGCCTGTTCTTCCTGGGGTATCCGGTTCAAAGAGTCATTGACGATGGCGACACCTTCCATCACATCGCTTTTTTCGACCGAACTGGCCGCGACCCGCTTTTCCATGTCGTGTTCCCAGGTGCCAAAACGGTCGTTCCAGGCTTCAATCTGGTAAATATAAGTTCCAAGCTCAGTGACTTTGAATTCACAACGCCAGCGGTCATTATCGAATTTGACCATTGGTACTTCTTGCCAGGCGTAAAGGGGGTTATCTTGGAACTCCGGGTCAGGGCCGGCCTGGCGGTAACGCAGTGCGGCGGCTATCAGGTCGTGCCCATCGCGGAAAATATCGGCCTCTACCACAACGGTGTCTCCGACCACCCGTTTGATGGGATAACGCCCGCAGTCAATCTCCGGCGTAATTCGTTCGATAATAATTTGCCGGCCATCCGAGATAAAGTTATTTAGGTTCATGGAATTCTTTTCTATTTATCAGGACTTTCGCTCGAACCCTCTTTTGGACTTACTTTCCAGCATATTCAGGATTTTTCCTGGCTCAAAGCGAAAATCAAATCAATAATTTTCAGAACTTTCATAAGCCTCCGTTCCCAACTTAAAAGCGGGTTCAAGCCAGGCTTATACAAAAGTCCGCCAACCAAGCATAAACTTCTACTACAAATGCCGTTTTCCAGGTAAATTTTTAGCAAGATTAGTACCCCTGGCATACAAATTGGTAGTTTTACCAGGGAGTTGTGCGTGTGATTCCTTAGTGGATTATACCCTGTTAGTTTACAAAGTACCACTATTGAAGGAAATTGTAACCAAAGGTAGAATTTATTCAAATGCCGGGCTATAATCGGGGTAAAAGACCTTTTCAAAACCTGGCTGGCCGGGCAGGTTTATCCCAGGTTTGACCATTTAACAAATCGGGCAGGTGGGTCTGGCCGCCGGACGGGTATTATACAAAGCCGGACAGGGGCCGCCTTAAGGGAAGGAAAAAGTTAATGTCAACGGAGGACAAGTTGGAGCAAGGGCAGTCACATTCGGGCGAGGTTACAACCTCGGAGAATCTAACCGGGGACTTGTTGCGCAAGGAGATTTCCAGCCTGGTAGGGCATATTAAGCCGGATTACTTCAAGTCCAAACGCTGGTTTGGCAGCAAATCTCGCGAGATACGCGGTTATATGGTCCGAGATTTTGAACTTTTGGATGCCGGGCCGGACCTGTTGGGGCTCTTACTCCTGGAAATTGAGTACGCCGAAGGCGAACCGGAGTTGTTTCAGTTGCCGTTAGCCTTCAAGCCGCTCGATAAAGTGCCCCCGGCCATCACCATCCTGCCGGAAGGGGCAGCCCTGGTGCTTCATACCCCTGGGGGCGAGTTCTGGGCCTACGACGCTTTTTCGGAAGACCCGATTTGCCGGGCCCTCTACCAGAACATTTTCGATAACACCGAATACCCCTTGCAGCAGGGTAAACTGGTTTTCCGGTCCCTTCCTGGCCGCCTCGATAGCCGCAACCTGACCTCAATCAAACGTATCAGCACCGAACAGAGCAACACTTCCATTATCTACAATAACAAGTTTATCTTAAAAGCCTTCCGTAAGCTTTCTTACGGTCTCAACCCCGATTTTGAAGTGCCGTATTATCTTTCGAGCGAAACCAGCTTCGAGTACGTTCCAAGGGTGGACGGTTATATCGAATACCAACCGGGCGACAAAAACCCGGTTTCGATGGGGGTATTGCAGGACTTTATTCCGAACGAAGGGGACGGCTACAACGTCACTCTGGATTTTGTCCGCGATTTCTATAAACGGTTGGCTAAATACCGCGCGGAAAAAGGTAATCCTACCGGGGATAAATCCGAACTGGCCCAGCAACTGGCCGGGGATTTCCCGGAAGTGGCTCGCCGCCTGGGTGTGATTACCGGCGAGATGCATAACGCCCTGGCTTCCCCGACCGAGCAACCCGAATTTAAACCGGAGCAAGTTACAAAAGAAGATACCGGCAAGTGGGAAAAGGCTATTACCGAGCTAATCCAGCGGGTTATCGGAAGCGTTAATCGCCAGCTACCAGGTTTATCGCCGGAATTGCAAGACCTCTTAAAGCCGGTCGCGACCAACGAGCAGGCTTATTTGCAGATGGTCGCCGGGCTGGATAGCCTGGTCCAGGCCGGGGTTCACAAGACCCGCTTTCACGGCGACTACCACATGGGCCAGGTGCTAAAGACCGGACCCGATTTTATCATTCTCGACTTTGAAGGCGAACCAGCCCGGACCCTGGAAGAACGCCGTTCGAAACATTCTCCGCTCAAGGACGTGGCCGGGCTTTTGCGTTCGTTTAATTACGCCGCTTACGCCGTCTTGTTCGAGGAATGGGAGAAAACAAATGACCCGGCGGAGCGGTCGGAACTGGAAGATTGGGCCCAGGCCTGGGAACAGGTCGCCCGGCAGAGCTTTCTCGAAGGTTACACCGAAGCGACCGGACGCCACAACGGCCCCCGTTTTATCCCGGCAGACCCGGCGATCTTCTGGCAGACTAACAAGATTTTCGAACTGGAAAAAGCTTTTTACGAGTTGAACTACGAATTTAACAATCGCCCGACCTGGGTACCAATCCCGGCCAAAGGGCTGCAAAGAATCAAGAACGAGGGGTAAGTAAAGCTATGAACAGATTAGAGCAGTTGCGCGAGGCCGCCGCCTTGAGCCGCGCCGACCTGTCCCGCCGTTCGGATGTTTCTCAAACGGTTATCGAGAAGTTGGAAGCGGGCGCCCATCTCGAAGAAGGCGAACGCGCCGTCGAAGTGCCAGGCGAAACCCCGGTCGAGGACATCGCGGTTATCCTGACCAAACTGGCCGATGCCCTGAATGCGAACCTTTTTAATAAAGGTATCGCCGTTACCTCGGAAGAATTGCTGGGCCCGGCCCGCGACGATTTAACCTCAACCCAGGCGGCTGTTGCCAGCGATGAAACCCTGCCGGCCCTGCCCCTGGTAGGGGTGAGCCATAAACCTTCGGCAGAGGACTTGCCGCCCGAAGCCCGTTCCCATAACGAGACCGAAACCCCGGACGACATTGACGCGGCTCTGAAGCAACTTGCTCTCGACGCGGAGATTACCGCCTCGGAAACAGCCGCCGTAACCGGGGCGGACGAGGTTACACCCGAACCGGGTTGGCCGGAAGGCCCGGTCAGCCCTGCTGCCAGCACTTCAGGGGATTCCGCCCCCACCGAGGAGGGCCTGGCTCCGACCGGCGGCACCGAAACTATCAATATGGCCGAGTTACCCGATACCTTACCAATAGGTGTTTTGCCGGGCACTCTTGCTAACGTCGAAACCAAAGAAGTCTCACCTATTACCGAGCAACCTGTCACTTCTCCGGCTGTGCCGGACCGGGAGTTTGCCAGCCAGGAAACCCAGGAAATTTATATTCCGCCGGAAGTGCTGGCGACCCTGCCGACCAACCCGACTTCTACTGGGGCGGAAGCGGCTGCCGAAAACGCCAAAACTGACCCGAATGCCATCCAGCCCGCTTTCGACACCCAGGAAACCCAACCGTTCGATTTATCCCAAATCAATCGAACTGTGCCTGCCGAGACAGAAGCGGTTAAAGCTGACACCGAGCCGGTAGTCCAAAGCGCCGCCCCGGTTAGTAATGACGCCCCGACCGTGAGTTTCGATACAGGCGCGGTCAGAGCCCAGGCGGTTAAAGATACCACTGAGCTTGAGACCGAAGAAATGGCTCCCCTGTTAGAAGAACCGGCCCCCGAGACGGAAATCACCCTTCCACCTGGCGATTACGAGGAGGTACCTGGCCCCGACATGCCCGGCCCTGCCCCCGCGCCTGAAACGATGGAAACCGCCAGCGAAGCTCACCCCGAACCGCCTGACCTGGCAGTAGTTGAAAGCGAGGAAGCAGTAACCGCCCCAGAAATTGCTCCACCTTCGACCACCGCAGGAGATTCCGAGGCCAATCTCGGTTTGCCTACCTCTCATGAGGTGGAGGAGGTTGTACCAAATTCGGTCGCGCCCCTGGTCCCACCGGTCGCGCCGACCCCGCTCGAAGTGGAAGCTGCCACCCCGGCGCAGGATGTTACACCTTTAACCAAAAGCCAACCGGAGCAGCCTCCCGCAATGCAGCCTTATGTTGCCCCTGGCCCCACCGATGCCGAGGCAAACCGGTACAAATTGCCGCCAAGCACAGTAATACCTTCCGTGGTCGGAGTGGTCGGGGTGATAGGCTGGTTTCTCTGGCGCTCCTGGCGGCGGTCCAGGGCCGAGGCTAAGCGGGTTGCACCCTATACCAGGAAAAAGTAAAATTCGGGTTGGCAGAAAGAGTGCGAATACTAGAGTTGCACACTTCTTTATGAGCGAGTAATATCTGCTGACCTTTTATTAGGAATTTTCTAAAAACCGTTTAATAAATTGGAGGGTCTTAACGTGTCTGAGAGTGCCGGTCAGGATAAGGAGTGGTACAAAGACGCAATTATTTACGAATTGCACGTCAAAGCTTTCGCCGATAGTAACAATGATGGTATTGGTGACTTTAAGGGGCTGACCTCGAAACTGGATTACCTGAAAGACCTGGGGATTACGTGTATCTGGCTCTTACCTTTCTATGATTCGCCGCTGCGGGATGATGGCTACGATATTGGTGATTATTATAAGGTTCACCCTAACTATGGCACCGTCGAGGATTTCAAAGAATTCCTGGACGAAGCCCACAAGCGCGGCCTGAAGGTGCTGGCCGACCTGGTTATAAATCACACCTCGGACCAGAACATGTGGTTCCAGGAGGCTCGCCGCTCCACCGATTCGCCCTACCGTGATTACTATGTCTGGAGCGATACCGACGACAAATTTTCGGATGCCCGGATTATCTTTACCGACACCGAACGCTCGAACTGGACCTGGGACCCGGTGGCGAAACAGTATTTCTGGCACCGCTTTTTCAGCCACCAGCCTGACCTGAACTTTGATAATCCCAGGGTACGCCAGGAAATCCTTGATGTGCTGAAATTCTGGATGGATATGGGAATTGACGGCTTCCGGGCCGACGCGGTGCCCTACCTCTTTGAGCGGGAAGGGACCAACTGCGAGAACTTGCCCGAAACCCACGAATTTCTCAAGGAAATTCGCAAGTTCGTGGACGACCATTACGAGAACCGGGTGTTGCTGGCCGAGGCGAACCAGTGGCCCTCCGACCTCCTGCCCTACTTTGGCGACGGTGATGAGTTCCAGATGTCCTTTAACTTCCCCCTGATGCCGCGTATCTTTATGGCGGTCCGCAAGGAAGAACGTAAGCCTATTATGGACATTATCAACCAGTTGCCCAATATTCCTGAAAATTGTCAGTGGGGTATCTTCCTGCGTAACCACGACGAATTGACCCTCGAAATGGTTACTGATGAAGAGCGCGACTACATGTATTTCGAGTATGCCACCGATGCCCGGATGAAAATCAATGTCGGTATCCGCCGTCGCCTGGCCCCGCTCCTGGATAACGGTCGCCGCCGAATCGAACTGGTCAATAGCCTGCTCTTTACCTTGCCAGGTACACCTATCCTCTATTATGGTGATGAAATGGGTATGGGTGACAACATTTACCTGGGCGACCGCGACGGGGTCCGTACGCCGATGCAGTGGAGTATAGACCGCAACGCCGGTTTCTCGCGAGCCGACCCGGCGCGGCTCTACAGCCCGGTTATCGTGGACCCGGTCTATGGCTACCAGGCTATCAACGTCGAGGCCCAGGAACGTACTCCTTCGAGCCTGTTGCGCTGGATGAAGTTGATGATTGCCACCCGCAAGCGTTACCCGGTCTTCGGGCGGGGTGACATAACCTTCTTGAACCCGCTCAACCCGAAAATCCTGGGCTACATCCGCCAGTATGACGGGCAGCACGTCCTGGTGGTTAACAATCTATCCCGTTTCGCCCAGCCGGTCGAGTTTGACCTCTCGGCTTACCAGGGCTATACCCCGGTCGAGATTATCGGCAAGACACCTTTCCCGACCATTGGAGAATTGCCCTATTTCTTTACCCTGGGCCCGCACTCGTTCCTCTGGTTCGAGTTGCAACCCCCGGCAGAACCGGAAGCAACGGCTTAACCGGGATTTGCAGGAAACTAAAAGGAGCGGTTTTACGGCTGCTCCTTTTTGATTGGTTTCAGGCAATCCAGGTCAGGGTATAACCCGTAACCTTCCAGGAGCCGTTTTGTCGTTCAAGCTGAAAAATACTTCCCCCGGTGCCGTTAAAGGCGTACAGGTAACTTAATTCGAGTGAGGCTTTGTTATTGTCGGACCAGTTAATGTTTCCCAATCCCCAGAAAATAGCCTGTTCACCGCTATTTTTAAAAACGACTTTTTTTGAGTCCATATTATCCCCGACCATATCACATTCCGACGCCTTTACTACAGGCGGGTTATTGCCCTGAAAACGGTCTATCAGGGCCTGGGGTGGGTCCTGCAAATTCGAGGCACTTTGCCTGGTTGTTTCAAAGCCGAGACAATAATATTTGCTGTCCGGGTAACTTGAAAGGTTGACCTGACCGAAACGATAGCGCAGGAGAGCCTCCCGCATAGCATCCTCGTCCTTGGGATTTTCAGGGGTTATGTTATTCGCCAGGGTCGAAGCTGATTGGCTTGTAGCCGTAGGTTGAGTGATGGAGGTAGGTTGCCCAACTTGTAGGGAGGGGCTTACAGTTGGGGACATATCCCCACAAGCAGCAAGGCAAAGACCCAAGACAAAAAGCAAAATAAAAAAGCGAGCCATAACCTACTCCTTGAAAGTTTTAGCCATTTCAAAAGTTTTTATTATTGGTTATAACACAAAAATAGAAAGGGAAATCACAAAAAGAAAGCCTGGGAATTTTCAGGCTCAATAATTTATAAATAAACAGGGGATAGTTGTTTCGGACGAAACTTAATCTTGCTTTCGCTGGTAGCTGCCAGGTACCACCCGCATACTGATAGCCAACCGGTTCCAACTGTTGATGGCGTTGACCGCCAGGGTCAGGTTGACCATTTCCTGCTCGTTAAAATGCTTTCGGACCGCTTCGTAAAGCGAATCGGGTACATCATTGGTGCTTATCAGGGTAAGTTTTTCTGTCCAGTCCAGGGCAGCGCGCTCCCGGTCTGTAAAAAAGGGTGTCTCTCGCCAGGCAGAAAGGGCATAAAGACGTTGTTCTGTTTCACCCTCGGCGCGGGCGTCTTTGGTGTGCATATCAAGGCAAAAGGCACAACCGTTAATCTGGGAAGCCCGGACTTTTATAAGTTCGATGAGAGATTGTTCCAGCCCACAATTTTTAAATAGCGTTCCATTTCATACATTATGCGAATCCCATCACGGGCGGCTTTTTGATAGTCTATTCTTTGCGCCATTCCAAACCTCTTTCACGTTTCAATTTTCCTATCGTAATTATCCAATTTCCAGGGGATGCTACCACCTTTTTTTTCTAAAAGTCCATTTTTTTCTTTGTAAAACCCATTTATTTTGTGACTCACCACCTGGCTTGTTACACGCACCTTCCCATAATTCGGGTTTTCACTTCTCAAAACGAAGGTTTATTTCTTTGGGGTAAAAGTAGGTGTCTGGGTAGGTATGGGGACGGAGAAAGGTTTGGCTAAAGGAAATTGAGCCGTAGTGGTTAGAATCAGGTCACCATAATAACTCCCACCATTGGAATTGGCGATGGCAAAACACGTCTTTTCTGCCGGGCAGCTAATACTAACCAGGGTGTAGGCCCGACCGCTATCACTCCATTCCCAGGTTCGGCCTTCATTGGTCGTAACGACCAGCATCCCGGTTGAAGATGTGGCGTAACAGGCTTCCAAGGTTGGGCACTCAATAAAATTGAACATGTCAATTTTGCTACCAGGTATTTGCACCTGGCTCCAAGATGCACCCCGGTCCTGCGAAATCAAGATATGTAAAGGTAGGATAATTACGTCTGAGCCAGGAATTTCAACACTATAACAAACCTTAATAGTCGGGCAACTTATTGATTTGGTGGCGAAGCCCTGGTTTCCGCTAGCAAGGGCAATCCAGGTTTTACCACCGTCACTGGTATAGAAACTTTGAACAATCTTTTTTTGATAATCAACGTTTGGCGGGTAGGTTAAACCGCCGGTCCCATTCCCTGAAGCTACACAATCAAACTCGGTTGTACAATCAATATTATTAAAATAAGAAACGCTGCCGGTGTCGTAAGGCTGCCAACTTGCGCCGCTATCCTGGGTTATATACAAAAAGCCAGGTACTCCACCGATAAAACACCGGGTTTTGCCCGCGCATTCAATCGTTCTGAAGCCGGAAAATTCAGGTAAAGATAACTTATGTTCTTTCCAATTCTGGCCGCTATTGGAAGAAGTCAGGACCAGACCTTCTCTCGAAATAGCCCCGCAATAAGTTTCGGAGCCGCAACTCAGTGAGAGCAAACTTTTGGAGCCATTATAAAGAGTTTTCCAGTCCTTTCCACCATCGAAAGTGCCAAAGATTTTGCCATTGGCGCTGCTGACATAACAAACAAGGGTGGTAGGGCAATCAATCTCGTTCAGGTTTGAAAGGCTAGTTGCCTCAAAATCCGGGGTTATAAGAACTTTGGGTGTTGAAGGGGTCGGATTATCTTTAGGTTTAGCCGGGTAGATTTGAGCCCAATTTCCATCCTGGCTGACCGCATAACCGGCCAGGCTATCAATGGTTGGAGTTGGTGTGAAAGCTTTGGTTGAAGGAGCGTTTGAACTGGTTGGCTGGCTGGTTGGGGTGAATTGAACCGCAGATTGGACGGTTTGGGTCGGGGTCGAAGAAGTACCTCCACAAGAGGTGAGACAAAGACTTAAGGCGCAAAAAATCAGAAACAGGCGAGCCATAACCTACTCCTTGAAAATCCTATCTTGTTCAAAGGTTTTATTACTGGTTAAAACTCAAATTAAACAGGAAAAATCACAAAAAATAAAAAGCCTGGAAAACTCCAGGCTCAAAAATTGATATAAATCAGGTACTCGTATTTTGGCAGCATTTATCTAAAAACTTTATTTTGCTTTTACTGACGGCTGCCCAGCAGTTTCCCATCAAAATTGATTAGAAAACGAGCGGTGAGAAATTATACTGCCGGTCGGCATTGACCCCGAAGACCGAGTCCCAGTAACGGGCCCCGTTATACATTACCACAAGGTTTTTGCCTTCCACTTTTAATTCGCCGATATTGAATTGCCCCATTACGCGTTCGAAAACCCCGGCTCCTTCGCCGAGTTTTTGGAGTTGCTCTCGCCGCATATGGGCGAAAAAGCCCGGATAGACCAGGATAAGGGGTAAAGCCCCGTGATTGCCAAATTTGGTGTGGGCCAGGTCAATTAGCTCTTTGGCCTTGCGAGGAACATCCCGGAAAGCCCCCGGCCCCGATAAGGGGTTGCGAAGGGTAAACCCCACCAGGCTGTTGGTAAACCCGTCTTTTACAAGCGCTTCTTTGGGCCGGGCCACCAGGTCGAGTTCGAGGGCTCGCCCACTGGCGTGACTGCCTTTCAGGTTTTCTTCCACCACCTCGAAGAAAGGCCCGATTTTCTCCTTCAACATCGTAACTGTTTCGCCACCGCCCAGCGGCTCGTCATTAAAGAAAAAATCCATCTTTCCCTCCCTTGCTATACGCCATAGTAATTGCAACAGTCTTGAAAGGCTGGCTAAACTTTATTATAGCCGGAAACGGGCTATCGCGTCGGCCACACGTACCGCCCCGGCCAGGGCTGGAACGTTGTGGACCCGGATAATGTCGGCTCCCCCGGCGATTGCCAGCGCCACCCCGGCAGCGGTGCCATAGTCACGCTCCGGGCCGGGTGGGGGTGGGTTCTTTCCGCCGACCAGCCTTCCCACGAAACTTTTCCGCGAAAGCCCGATTAACAAAGGCTGTCCGAGCTTTTTAAATTCGGCCAAACGGTGTAAGATTTCCAGGTTTTGCTCGAAATTTTTGGCGAACCCCAATCCGGGGTCGAGGATGATTTTCTCCCGGCTGATGCCTGCCGCTTTCAATTCGTCCAGCTTTTTATCGAACCATTCCAGCAAAACACCGACCACGTCTCCGCCATAATCGGTCAGGTTTAGCATAGTCTGGGGAGTGCCGCGCATATGCATCACAATAACGGGTACGCCTGTTTCCGCCACCAGTTCGCGCATGGCCGGTTCTCTCAGCCCGGTAATGTCATTGATTATATGCGCGCCCGCTGCCAGGGCTATCCTGGCAACCTCCGGTTTGAAAGTATCAACCGAAACTGGGTGCAGGCTGTATTTTTTGACCGCCTCAAGGGCCGGAAGTAACCGCGCCAGTTCCATTTCAACCGGGACGGGGGTTGAATTAGGCCGGGTGCTTTCCGCGCCCAGGTCGAGCAGGTCTGCTTCCGGCTCGAAAAGTTTTACCTGGCTAATGGCCGCGTCAAGGTCGGTTGCCAGCCCATCCCCGGAAAAGGAGTCGGGGGTCAGGTTGAGGATGCCCATCAAATAGGTCCGGCGACCCCATTCAAAGGTCTGCCCGGCGATTTCTAACGGTTTTAAGGTGGGTTGGGTCATATGCTCACCTTCCGGGCATAGAGGTTTATCCAGCAGACCGGCGAACCGTCAGGGTGTTTCTGCTCCCTGGAAAAATTCTCTGAGAGGGATAAAATCTCGAAACCAGGTTGTTCCACTTTAGCGGCCAGTTCGTCTGAGTGGTAGTAGGCAAAATAAAAACGCTGGGGGGCGGCTTCCGGTTCCCGCCAACCCTCCGCTTCACCCCGTTTAACAGCCAGGAAAACCACTCCATTTGGGGCCAGGACGCGGTGCATCTCATTCAGGGCTTGTTCGGCGCTGTCTTTAGGCAAGTGTAAAAAGGAGGCGCTGGCCCACACGCCCTGGAAATAGCCGTCCCGGAAGGGCAGGCAGCGCATATCGGCCTGGGCAAAGATTCCACCGGGGTCACGTCGCCGGGCTTCATCAAGCATCCCCACCGACAAATCAGCCCCAACTACGTTGTAACCCTGTTCGCGATAAAAACGGGTATCGCGGCCAGGCCCGCACCCCAGGTCCAGGAGGTTAGCCCCCGGCGCTACCAGGAATTCCATAAAAAGGTCGCGTTGAGAGGGTAAGGGAATTTTGCTGGTTAGTTGGGCATACCGGGTGGCCGTGCGGTCGTAACTTCGGATGGTTTTTCTGAGGGCTTCTTCGGATAGGCGCAAAGTTTCCCCTTTTCAGGTCTAAACCGATAAGTCCTGAAATTATAACATGGCCTTTACGCTATCATCAATAAAACGTATTGACAGTACCTGGGCCCGCATAGTATAAATTTTCAATCGGATAAACGACCGAACAAGGGAAACAACCTTTAAGAGGCGATGGTAGGCAAAGGAAAAAAAACTGGCAAAGTCAATGTGGTTTAGATGCAACCAAATCAGGTAAATCTCGAACAATCCTTATACCACGAACTGAATGCGGCGTTTGGTGGGCGGCTCCAACCTCATTTTCAACGTAAATCGAGCCTGATAACCCTTTCACATATCCTGGAAGACCAGGTGTTGAACCGTGCCCTATCCCCTGTTATTTTCACGGCTTTCCAGAAAGCCCGGTATTACAACCATGAAAAGCCCCGTTATGACCGGCTTGACCAGCTTGCCCGCGCTGTAACAATTTTCGGGGAGGACTTACCGGGGGGCCTGGTCTTTCAGCACGAATGGTTTATCGTCATAAACGAGCCTCGCTTCAAAGCTCTGATTGCTTCCTACGAATTGAACACCGCCGATTTCTTAAAATTATTACCGGATGGCTCGGAGCTTTTGCCGGGTGAAGGAAATCGCCTTTTTGTCGGGTTCTGGAGTTATGACCCCGAAATAGTGGATTTCGCGACCCGTCTTTTGGCCCAGATGTCTCACCCTTTTACCCAGGCCACAGTGGAGCAACTGCTGAGCGAACCTTTGGAGCCCGAAGAACAGTTTCGGTGCGTTACCGAGGTTAGTGACCTGATTTTGAACCACCTGGAAAAAACCAACCTGAAAATGCTCGACCAGATTAAGTCAAACCAGCAACTTTTAACCGAAGTTACCCGTCAGTCCCAACAACTTCATTTGCTCACCCGGTTGGACCGCCTGGATGACCGCCAGAAACTCCACCAGGAACTGCTGGCGCTCTATAATGAAACTGCCTGGACCCATACCCTCTTACACCAGGCTACTTTCAAACAAATCCAGGCTGAGAAATCTCTCGAAGCGGCCCGCAACCTCATGCCCCTCCTGCAAGCCGAACTTGACCTTGGCGAAGCCGAAGGGCAAAACGAGGCCCTGGGCGACCTTTTAAGCCGGTTAAAAAGCCTGCTGGCCCAGCCTTCTCCACCTGAAAATTAATCTTATACCCAAACGTTCAGAGGTCTGAAAAGGACTTTTGGTAACCTGTTCATTTTGTTTAACAATTACAGGCCCTGGAAACAGGCAGCTATGGACTACATGTTATATACTTAAACCACTATCCAAAAAACCAAGCAACGGAGTTAAGATATGACAGACACCTTAGTTAGTTTCCGGGACATCCGGGAAATGGTAGTGGGAATTAATCAAAAGGTTCCCTTGCTCGACGGCTCCTTACGGACTTACATCAATTTCGATAATGCCGCCAGTACCCCCGCCCTAGGGGCGGTGTCCGATAAGGTCAATGCTTTTTTGGAATGGTATTCCTCCGTACATCGTGGTACGGGGTTTAAAAGCCAGATTTCTACCCGGTCATTTGACCAGGCCCGCGAAATTGTCAGCGATTTTGTGGGGGCTAACTCCGACGAACACGTTGTTATATTTGGGAAGAATACTACCGAAGCTATCAATAAATTAGCTTTTCGCCTGCCCCTGAAACCGGACGATGTTGTGCTGGTTTCGATGATGGAGCATCACAGTAACGACTTGCCCTGGCGGGCCAGGGCCCAGGTCGAACATATTAAGGTCGATAGGCTGGGACAGCTTGATGTAGCCGACTTCGAGGAGAAGTTAGCCCGCCTGGCGGGACGCGTTAAACTGGTCGCTATCAGTGGCGCTTCCAACGTGACCGGCTTCCTGGCCGATATTCACGACCTGGCCGTCAAAGCGCACCAGGCCGGGGCTCAAATCCTGGTAGATTGCGCCCAACTGGCTCCCCACCGCCAGGTGGATATGCTTCCCCTGTCAGACCCGGCCCACTTCGATTATATCTCCATCTCCGCCCATAAAATGTACGCTCCTTATGGGACCGGCGCTTTGATTGGCCGCCGGGATACTTTCGAGCAGGGTGAACCTGAATACAGGGGTGGCGGAACGATTGAGGTCGTTACGCCGGAAACGGTGGATTGGGCGGCGCCGCCGGATAGAGACGAGGCCGGTTCACCAAATGTGGTGGGGGCGGTAGCCCTGGCCGTGGCGATAAAACAGATGCAAGCGGTAGGCATGGAGGCTATTGCGGCCCACGAGGCGGAATTGACCTCGTATGCTCTTGAAAAAATGTTACAAATACCCAATCTCGAAATTTATGGCAATACCGACCCCGAACATGCCAGGGCCGGGAAACGCCTTGGTGTGATTCCTTTCAATGTTATTGGTATGTCGCATTTTAAGGTGGCTGCTATCCTATCCGCCGAATATGCTATTGGGGTCAGGAATGGTTGTTTTTGCGCCCATCCCTATTTGCTGCACTTGATGGGGATGACTGCAGGGAAAGCCGAACAGGTCCGCCAGGATATTCTGGCGAACAACCGGAGCGAAATGCCCGGCCTGGTGCGGGTTAGTTTTGGTATCTACAATACCACCGAGGAAATTGATGTCCTGATCGAAGCCCTGAAAAATATCGTCGCCGGGCATTATAAAGGTGAGTACATCCAGGATACGGTTTCGGGCGAATACGAGGTAGTTGGCTGGAACTTCGACCCAGACCAATATTTTAGCCTTTAATAAGCGTCGATTCAGGTGAAATACGCTATAATAATTAGGTAGTAACCTGAAAGCGCAGTTTGGATTAAAACTTTAGCTAAAAGGAGTAATGCGATGGAAGATTTCATTAATCAAATGGTTGCGAAAGTCGGTATTGACAAGGAGACCGCCGAGAAAGTGGTCAATTTCTTGAAAGAGCACGCCAGCGAACTTCCTAAAATTATTGGCGAAAATGAGTTTGCCAAGGGTATAGTAGACAAATTGCCCGGTGGCCTGGGCGGTATGTTTGGCGGTAATAAAGATTAAGGTTCTGGGTTAGCGGTAACGAAGACCGGTCTTATCCCGGCCCGGTCTTCCTAAAACCACCAGGCATTTATTTCCAGGAGGGGTATGGCGGACGCAAAACCGGCGGTAGAAAGATTAAGCGAGGATGAATCGCTACGAGGCGATTTGAGCGATATTGGGTTCGGTCCTTTGTTGGATTGGGCAGTCGCGGCGGTTGAAGCCTACGCTCCTAAAGCTGCCGATGCGGATGCCCTCGATGTCTATACCAGCCGGGTGAGGGGAGTGGTGCAGGCAGCAGTCCAGGCCGCCCAGGATAGCAAATTGGACGACCCGGCAACCCTGCTGGATTTTGAACCCGCTGACAAAGAAAAGACCCTGGCTGCCTTAAAAGCGGTTACTTTTAGTGACGACCCGGACGAGAACGGGTCACAGCTTGCCGCGGCCCTTCAAACAGGTCTTTCTTCAACTAACTCCGTTTCCCCGGAAGCAGCTTCACCCGCTTCACCTGAAACCACGACTCCCCTACCCACCCCGACCCAGGAGGCTGCGCCCCCCGTCCCAGTGACTCAAGAAGCCCAACCTCAACCACAAACCCAGGTCACTCCCACCCAGGAAGCGGCCTCGTCATCAGAAACGGCCCCAACGGCTCCCGCAGCGGTTGAACCGGTAAAAAAAAACGAGCAGGCCGGAGTAAGCGCCAGCCCGCCAAATCCAAATCCAGAACCTCCCGCTAATCCTGTCCCGACCAACCCCAGGCCCGGTGGTTTACTCGGTGATTTACGGTCCAGAATGGGCCAGGCGTACAACTCGGCCTGGGGTGTATTTAAAGGTCTAAGCAGGAGGAGGAGCGGATGAGCCGCCGGAGAAAGAGTGGGATTTCCAAACAGGACCGCGAAATGATGGAAGCCGGGGCTAAAATGGCCGCCGGTTTCTGGGCAAGGTTAAGCTGGACTTTCCGGCTGGTCCTGGTAGGCGTGATTTTTGCGTTGGTCCTTATCGCTGGCGCGTTTTACCTGATTTCGACCCAACCCAAAACTGAAAATACCCCGACTGCGGTGGCGGTCCAGCCTTCTCCTTCTACCAGTGACGAGGAACAGGCCGGGGTTATCGGACGCGAGGAAATTACCCCGGTACCGGGAGCGACCGATACCTCCCTGGGTAGCGGTGGTTCTGCCACCAGCGATTGGTACGAACTTCATTTCACCAGCCCGGAATACCCGACCAACAAAGACCACTACAAAGGCGGTCTCGATACCTACCTGGTCAACTTGATGAATAAGGCCACTAAAACCCTCGATGTAGCCGACTATGACTTTGACCTGTCCAACGTGGCTGACGCGATGGTAGCCGCCAAAAACCGGGGCGTGGTCGTCCGCATGGTGACCGATACCGACACCTATACCAACAAGGACGCCAGTGTCCAGGCCGCATTTAAAAAACTACTCGACGCTAAAATCCCGATTGTGCAGGATAATCGCGGCCCGATTATGCATAATAAGTTCACTGTCGTGGACAAAACCTATGTCGAGACCGGTTCGTGGAACTATACTCTCTACGATACCTACCGCCTCAATAACAACATGATTATCATTCACGACCCCAAACTGGCCGAGAATTACACCGTTGAATTTGAAAAGATGTTTGTCAAAAAGACTTTTGGCCCCAATAAAGCCAAGGGCGTGCCCAACCCGGTTCTGACCATCGGCGGCGTCAAGGTTCAAAATTATTTCGCGGCGGAAGATGGTGTTTCCGCACACATCGTGGACGAACTTAACAAGGCCACCAAGAGCATCTACTTTCTGGCCTTCTCTTTTACTGCCGAGAATATTGGAGATGCCGTCATAAACAAGGCAAAGGCCGGGGTGACAGTCGGTGGCGTCTTCGAAACGACCGGAAGCAATACCCAGTATTCGGAATACGGCAAAATGAGCGCCCTCAAACTGCCCAATTTACAGGTCCATACCGATGGCAACCCCTACGTGATGCATCATAAAGTCTTTATTATTGATGAAAAGACAGTGATTTTCGGTTCGTTTAACTTCTCGGATAACGCCGATACGGCCAACGACGAAAACCTCCTGATCGTAGAGGACCCGAATATGGCAAAGGCGTTCAAAGCGGAGTACGACCGGGTGCTGGCGGTAGCGTTAAATCCGCCGACCAAAAAGAAGTAAGTTTTTGGTAAAGCCAAAGGCAAATGGGAAGGATTCTTTAGATGAGTGACCCAAGCGAAGAACCGCGCCTGGGACGGTCAAGCGCCAACGGTATTGAGCTGGCCTGGGCGGAATGGGGAGACAGCGCCGCGTCACCAGCAAAAACAATCGTGGGTATTCACGGCATCACGGCAAATCTGTTTAGCTGGGGAGCCCTGGCCCCCGATTTAGCCGCTAAGGGGTACCGCTTTATCGCTTACGACCTGCGGGGCCGGGGTGATAGCTCCAAGCCCTATACCGGCTACAACACTGTTATTCATGCTGAAGATTTGTTAAACCTGCTCGACTTTTTCAAGCTGCCCTCTGCAAACCTTGTAGGGCACTCGTTAGGGGCGGTTATTGGCTTGCAATTCGCAGCCAGTTACCCGGAGCGAGTCCGTAAACTGGTGCTGGTCGACCACGGCATGGATACGCCTGCCGATGCCCGCCAGACCATCAATAGTAGTTTTAGCCGCCTCACCCGCACCTTTAGCTCCCGCGAGGAGCATTTTAACTTTTTCAAAGCTTCGCCAGTCTATCCCAACTGGACCGAGGCGGTCGAACGATTCGTAGCCTATGACGGGCAGGTCCAACCGGACGGCACCGTCAAGACCAAGGTTTTGCCTGAAGCCGCCGAGGAAGACCTGACCAGCCAGTATATCCCAGAATATCTACCGAGCCGCCTTTATGGCAATATCAAAACCCCGACCCTGATTATGCGGGCGACGTTTGGCACCATGAATGGTGGTAAGAACGGTTTTATCCTCTCCGAGGAGAATGCTCACTTGCTAAACCAAAAAATTGCCGGGTCAAAGTTGGTCGAGATTTCCGGCGTCAACCATTACACCATCACCCTTGACCCAACGCCCCAGGTTTTGCAAGAGCTAATCTCTTTCCTGGAATAACCATTAACAAGAAAAGTATAAAAATAAAACCCCCGGCCTGTTTCAAAAGAAGCAGGCTGGGGGGTTTTTGGTAGGTTGGTGGACAATTATTTCTTAAAATCGCTAGCCTTGAACGTAACCAGTTTGTCAATGAACTTGGAGGCTTGCTGGTTAATCTGGTCTTCCTGGGCCTGGGTCAATTTACCGCCCTTAACCGCCGCGTCAAGCTGGGTCTTCAGACTGGTTAAAGTGGCATCCTTGACTTTCTGAATATCGACGTTCTGGGCTTTGGCAATATCGGTCAGGGAATTCCCGGCTTTAATCTGGTCTTCCAGGGCGCTCGGTTGGAGGTTCAAGGAAGTTGCAACGTCGGTTTCAATCTGCTTGAACTGGTCCATCGAAAGCGGAATCAGCCCCGCGACCTGGGAAATCACATTGGCGTCCGGTGGAAAGGTTGCCCCCTTGGAGAATTCGGCGGAGAGGGCGTTAATATGATCGGCCTGGGACTGGGTAAGCTTGCCATCTTTAACAAGTTGGGCGGTAGTATCGCTTACAGCACCACTGACGGCGGTCTGTAACTGGTCCTCCGAAATATTTAACCGCCCGGCCAGGTTCTTACGGAAATCGCCAAAAAGCTGATTAAATTCACCGAGCTTGGCCTGGATTTGGGCCAGGTCGGGTTTGCCTGAAGTTGTGGCCGCTGTAGTTGCGGTCGGGGTGGGGGCCGCCTGGGCTGCCGCCGTAGAGGGGCCGCTGACCAAGTTTATCGTTACCAGGGCGATAATAGCCAGGGCTACCAGGCCACCTGTAATTGCCACAATCCAATTGCGCGATTTATGCATCGCATCTGCTCCTTTCATACCGTCCAGACCAAAATTTGGGCCTGGCCTAAAAACCTTTTCTTTCTTCCGGGCCGTCTCTCAGCGGCCTCTGCCTACAATTTATCACTGCAAAATGACTCTAAAATGACTAATAATAATTTCATGGGTTGTCATTTATGTGTAATGTTCTGGTAATATCATTCCTGAGTAAGGTTTTTTCAGGAGTTTCACTGATAAAAGAAGATAAGGTCTGAAAAGAAAATGCGTGTTTTGTTGGTGGAGGATAACCGGCGGTTAAGCCTGTCGTTAAAAACCAGCCTGATTGAGGAAGGTTACGCCGTAGATACCGCATACGACGGTAAGGAGGGTCTGGACCTGGCTGTTTACACCACTTATGACGTGATTATCCTGGATGTAATGCTGCCGGGGATGAACGGGTTGGAAGTTTGCCAGAATTTGCGCCGTCAGGCCATCAAGACGCCAATTTTGCTCCTGACCGCCCGTGACTCGGTGGAGGATCGGGTTAAGGGTCTTGATAGTGGGGCCGACGATTACCTGGTGAAGCCATTTGCCATGAGCGAACTCCTGGCCCGGTTGCGGGCTTTGCTGCGGCGGGAAGCTTCCAGCAAGAGCGGCCTTTTGCAGGTGGGTGATTTAGTGATTGACCCGGCCACCCATTTTGTCGAGCGGAACGGCCAGGACATTAAACTGACCGCCCGCGAATATACCCTGCTCGAATATTTCATGCGCCATCCCAACCAGCTTATCACCCGCGAGATGGTCGAAAATCACCTCTGGAATTACGAATTTGAAAGTATCTCGAACGTGGTGGACGTATATGTCCGCCGCCTGCGCCGTAAGATTGACGACCCCTTCGAAGACCCCAAGATGCTCGAAACGGTCCGGGGGGCGGGTTACAGGTTGAGAGTGCCCCTAAAGAAGTAGCTTTTCTTATTGGGCCGGGACCGAGTGGTGTTCGTGGGTTATCAGCCACTGGCCGTCAATTTTCTTCAGGCCGATGGTCAACCGCACCTCGAAAGAGTTTTCCGGCCCTGTCCCGCAGGTGACAATCGAGTGGCAAAAAGCGACATCTTCTCCGGCGGTTATTGTAAGTTCGCCCAGATTGAATAAGCCTTTTTGTTGGGCCTCAAAGAACGGTTCCCAGCTTGCTTTATATGCCGCCATCCCTTTTAGTTGGAGGGGCGGCGGCACATCAAACATAACGACATTCCCGGCATGGTTGGCAAAAACACTTTCTAAATCTTGTTCCCGGATGGCCCTGGCCCAGTTTTCTACTAACTCCCTGATTTGCGTTTTATCCTCCATTTTTTTTACTCCTGTTTGAGCTTTGTTATTAATACTTATCTCAAATGATAAATACATATGGCCTAAATTTTTTAAAAATGGCCGGTTTTGCCCTAAACCTCTTGCATACCTGCCGGATATAAACTACAGAGGCATCAAAATTTAAGGTAGGTGGCATGGACGAGAAGACCGCAATCGCGCAACTGAAAAAGGGTGATATAAACGGGTTGGAAACACTGGTAAGGCTGCACTATGTCCACGCAGTGAGGACGGCCTACCTGATAACCCGCGACCGTCACCTGGCCGAGGACTTGGTCCAGGCTGCCTTTATCAAGGGTTACGAACGCTTTGAACAGTTCGACCCGGCCCGGCCCTTTATCAATTGGTTTCTAAAGATTGTGGTCAACGATGCCATCAAAACGGCCACCCGGCACGGTAGTTCGCGGGAAATTCCACTTGAAGATGAGAATTTGAACGAAATTACCACCTTAGAGGACGACCAGGCCAGGGCCGAGGACTGGTTTGAAAAAATGGAGTTGCGCCAGGAAATCTGGCAGGCCCTGGAAAAGTTGTCGCCGTTGCAACGGGCGGTCTTCGTGTTGCGATTTTATCTTGACCTGAGCGAGGCCGAGACCGCCGAGCGACTGAATTGTGCTGTGGGGACGGTTAAAGCCCATCTCCACGCGGCCCGCAAACGCCTTAGAACCCTTCTAAGTGACCTGCGCACCCAATAGACCCGGTAACAAGCCGGTGAGCCGGGGAAAGCCCGGAGACTCGCCGTAAAAGAGGTATTTAATTATGTCTGAGCCAAAAACGCCCCTGGGCCGAATATTTTACGAGCAAGCCCGCCAGGATGTACCGGACGATTTAGACGGTTGGCCGGAAATTTTTAGCCGGTTGGAAGCGAAGGGGATAGCCCCTAAAACGACAACCCAGGAGAGCAGTCCAGATTTTGCACTACATATCCCCGAAAACAACAGAAAAAATAGTAAAAAAGTGGAAACCAAAAATAAGAAACAAGAAAAAATCGAAGTTGTGAATTTTTACCAGCCAAAGGCAAAACAAGTTGTTTTCAAACAGCGTAAAAGCCTTGCGCTGACAGGGTTGGGGTTAGTTGCGGCACTGGCTATTTTCGTAATTATTGCTTCAGTGTTCATTTTAGGTGATAGGGGGTCCACTCCTGTTGTCTCGGACACCACAACGAGCCAGGCTGTGTTTGCAGGAGCTACCTCTACTCCGTTAGGTCCTAGCGCGACTCCCACACCTTTTATCGCGCCGAGTCTGGGTGATATACCGCAAGACTGTGGCCCGGCCCCGCTCTTACAAAACTTATCACCAGATTTTGCCAGTATGGCCGGTGGTAATCCGGTTGGCATGGTCGGTTTTAATAAACAGGGAGAAATAGAGCTTTCTGCTGACAATCCAACTAAATTTGGTTATCCGCAAAAAGTTTTGTGGACAGCTGCTCCGACCTTTTCAGGTACCGGCAGTATTCAGGGCACAAATTTAAAAACAGGACAACCTTTATGGTTCGACGTTAATGCGAAGCCGGTAACAACCTTCACATTCGATACCAGGCAAAGTGGGACAACCCGGAGCGGCTGGTTTTTCTGGGATACTGAAATTGCGGCCCCGGAAGCCGGGTGCTACCGGATTGCCGCCACTTGGCCGGGTGGAAGTTGGACGGTTACTCTCGCGCTGGGTAAAGCCACGGCAAACTCAACCACACCACCCACCGCCACGGCTGCCTCTACCGCGACCCCAACCCCGCAAACCCTTGGCGGTGTAACCGTAAACGGGGTAAATTTCAGCAAACAGGGGAAGCTGGCTTTCGTTTCCAACGGCAACCTTTTTGTGTTGGACGGCGCGAACGGCCAAACCCACCAGCTAACCCAAAACGGGGGAGTATCCGAATTTAAGTGGTCGTATGATGGGGAATGGCTGGCTTACAAGGTGAGTTTAGGCGCAGCCGGTAGCGGCGATGCTATTTATATGAGTAAATACGATGGCACCGGAAATTTTATGCCGCCCGGTAACGGTGAATTTGCCTGGTCGCCAATAAAGGAAGAGCTGGCTTTTACTACGTTCAGTCCAAATGGTGTTCCTGGTGACTTGAAAATTGTTGACACCAATAAAACGGTTCATAAAACTATTTCAAAAAATGTATCTTCACTATTGTGGTCGCCGGACGGCCTGACCCTGGCCTATGCTACCTTTGATAAAATCCCCGATGGCACAGTCCGGATTGAAACCATCCCGACCACCGATAAAGTTGTCTTCCAGAATAACAGCCCTGTTTCAGCCCAGGAGGGAGCCGGTATAAAACTGCTAAGCTGGTGGCCTGACGGCAAAGGGTTACTTTTCCAGAACATCCCTGCCAATTCCGCCTCGCTTTCGATGGACGGTCTGCCGGTAAAAAGTGTAGACCTTACTAACCCCACCGCGCTACCTCACCAACTTGTCAAAGCCCTGGTCAATACCGACTGGCTCTCCTGGGCGCCGGATGGCAAGAAATTCGTGGCGGTCGAAGGGGCGGGCCGCCAGTTGACGGTTAACAAATCGCTGGTAATTTGCGACATAACCAGCAACAGTTGCCAGGCTGTACCCCAACCGGCCAATACCGTTTCTCTCAACCCGGCCTGGTCACCCGATGGTAGCCGGATAGCCTTTGTCCGGGCTGCCAGTGGGCCGGACGCTTTCAGCAGCGAGGCGAATTACGCTGACTGGCTGAAGACCAATGCTATCTGGCTGGTTAACGCGGACGGTTCCAACCCCCAGGCTATCACAGGTCTTGATGCCCAGGGCTTCGAGAACCCGCTCTGGTCGGCGGACGGTAAGCAACTACTGGTGGCGCGGGCCACCGCTACCGGGCAGGATACCCTGTGGTTAGCCACTCTTACCGGGGAAAACGGCAAGGTCCAGGCGACAACCCGGTTAGTGGCCCAACCGGTCGGCAATCCGACCCAGAACGCCAGCAACTATTACGCCTACCCGGACTGGTCCAACCTGGTGAACTGGCTCAATAAATAAAATGTAGGCAAAGCTAAAAAACAAAGCCGAGCAAATCATCTGCCCGGCCTTTTTGTGTCAAAATTAATTATGAAGGTTGGTTCAGCCCAACGGCACTCTGATTTCGGGCTGGGGAGAATAGGTTGGAGGCTGCATGGTTTTACCCTCACCGAAGAAAACCAGTAGAACTATCAACAACAAAGCCCCACCAAGCCAGAGCATCGCCGCCAGCACATTGGGCTGGCCGCCGTTAATAGTCAAGTTGGTAACATAAGACGGGAAATATTTGCCGAGCGAGGCATCTTTTAGGAATGGTACGTTAGCCTCAAGCCAGCGCAGCGAGGTCGCCGGGTTGTTGGTCTGCCAGTTGTACATCACGTGGGGGTTGTACATGAAAATGGCCGAAAAAGCCAGTGACCAGGCCGTTGTGACTACCAGGAAGATTTTAGCCAGCCAGCCCTTTAGCTGGAAAAGGGCATGGGCCAGCGGTACCGCCAGCAAAGGTACGACCGGCACCAGGTACCGGGCGGGTGGTCCCCATTCACCCCACCATTGTTTGTAATCGCCCATTATCAGGAGATACGGCCCGGCCACTACGACCATCCAGGCCAGGTCGCTCCGGTTGGCCGCCGTTTCTACGGCATCTTTCTGGCGGCGGAACATCAGCCAAAGACCGCAAAAGGCCAGGAGGTAAAACGGCCCGTAAATCAACATGCCGTATTTCTGGTCGAACAGGAGACCGAGCAATCCGGTAGGGATTTCAATGAGCGGGGCGAACCCGGCGTGGTCCTGGGTGTTGGGCATGGGCGTGCCGTAATAGTAAATGTAGTACGAGACAAACAGCGCCCCCAGGATAATTACCGGCATGAAAAAGAAGGCCAGGGCCAGCGGTGACCACCCAGCAGGAAAGATTTTTCCTAAACGTTCTCCTAAAGTTTGTTTGAACTCAGTTTGGGGCCTGGGCTGGCGGGAAAAGAGTTGGCCCAACCAGCGCCCGATACGTCCCCCTAACGCCCAGTAAAGAAACAAAAAGAGCGACAAACTGAGATAGACCGAGTGGAGCCAGGGGAGAAACCCGATGCAGGCCCCAATAACTAAAGTTCGGAAAGGGCCGTTGGGCTGGTAATAGGGTAGGTTTAGTTGCTGGGCGCGGGCCGAAAGACGCAACCGCCGCCAGGCGTAAACCGCCAGCAGGGCGGCAGGCGTGGCCGGGAAAATCAGGAAAGAGAAGGGCAAGAGGGGTACGCTAAAGGCCATCAGGGCATAGCTCAGCCAGGCCACAAAGCGCCGTCCGGTTGTTTCAAAGGCAAGGAGCCAGACATTGACCGCCACCAGGGCCGCCAGGGCTGCCAGGAAGACGACCACCAGGGGCCGGTTACCCAGGGCAAAGGCCGGGGCAATCAGCACCGAAAGACCGATGCCGTGTTTTGTATACTGACCGGGGCGAATGGTCCCCTGCGAGGTGTGGGGCGGCAAGGTCGAAAGGGCGTCCAGGGGTAAGGGCAAACCGACACAATCGTTGCGGAGGCCGGGCGCCAGGATGCCGGGGACATTATTTATCGGCACCTCACCCACGTCACCCCAGTGAGGCCGGTTCATTTCCTGGCAGGAGGGAGCGAATTCCCAGTAATCTTTGTTGGCGTAATTGTTGGCTTCGTCCAGGTCGTGGTCGTGCAGGAGGCTGATAGCCGTCACCAGGTAGAATGGCTCATCGCCTGTAACGGGGTCGAGTTTATCGAGGATATTGGGGAGAAGGGCCAGCAGGACCAGCCAGACAATCACCCAGGCCAATAAAGGTTCCCACCAGCGCACCGGGGTTTCTTCCGGCGCGACATAAAAATCCGGCGGTTCGGTCTGACCAATCATGCGAAATAATTCCTATTTGCCACAGCTAAGGCTGCCAATGGCCGCGTCGAGGTCCTGGGCCATATCGTCATTATAGTTCTTGCCTTCGGCGGCGGCGCTGGCAAAATACAGGTTGTTACCGCATTTGAAGCTGACCGCGTACATATGGTAATCAGTCACCACCACTCCACTGCTGGTCGAGAAAATCAACCGGGTCAGCACCGCCGGGGTGCCATCGCGCAGTTTGGCGCTTCCAGGTTCCTGCTGCACTTCAAGCTTGGATGCATTTTGCCGGACGTTGTTAACGTATTGTTTTATCACGTCCTCCGGGCTGAGGTTGGCATTTGCAACCGTCGGGCTGGGTGGCTTTTCGAGGTTGAAAAGGGTCGTCAGGTTATCAGGCTGATAGTATATAACCTGGTTGGAATTTTTATCGTTTTTCTTCCAGGTGGCAGGATAGGCCAGGTTAACCCCCAGGACCGTTTCGGAGGAAGACTGGCTCTTGAAATTGGGAATAGGCAGGGTCACGCCCGGCAATGGCGGGCTGGTGGGGGTTGGTTTTAAGACTACCAGGAACAGGGCCGCCGCTCCCCCGACCAGAAGCAGGATAATTACCGGGATAATAAACAGCCAGATTGAAAACCGGCGCGGTTCCTTGACCACCTGGGGCGGCTTCATTCCGGCGATATGGGGCGCGGCCTGGGCTGGAGGGTAATACTCGGTAGGCCCAACCCCTTTCTGGAAAGACCCGGCCCGGCTACCCGCCGGTTGCTCTGGCGTATTAAAAAGCTGAGAGGGAGGTGCGGGTGGCGGTGGCGGTGTGTATAAAGAGTTTCCGGGTATATCTCCCGATACCTCGGCAATTTCAGGCCGGTTCTGGGGAGGCCGGACAATTCCCCTGGCTTCAGGTGCAACCGGGCCAGGTTGAGGCCGGACCCGCGCCACCGGGGCGGCAGGCACCTGGTTTGCTTTGAAACCTGGGGCGGGCGGTAAATCCCCACGGGGTGACTGCGGTTTATAACTCTGGCCAGGAGCGTAAGGCCCTAAATCCTGGCTGACCGCGGGAGCGGGCCGGGCTGGTACGTTGAGATCGCCCGATACGACAGGTTGGACGCGGCCAGACAGGGTGCTTTCTTCCAGGAGGGTCAGGACATTCCCTACCCGCAGGCGGTCGCCGGGCCGGAGCAATTTAGAGGCGTAAGGTTGGAGGCGTTGGTCGTTAATAAAAGTCCCGTTTGAACTGCCCAGGTCGCGGGCCAGGAAACCATCCGGTCTCGACTCCAGTTCGGCGTGGCGGCGCGATACACTGGGGTCTACCAGGTGAATATCGCTGCCGAGTTGACGTCCGATAACCCAGATATAGCGGTCCGGGTCGGAATCAAAATCGTATTGCTGGGTCTGTTTCGTGCCAGGTAGTACGTTGGGAATTTCAAGGACAACTAACCGCATACAGCCAATCCTTCCTGATTAGCTCACCCTGCTTTGATGAAGCCCTTTTGGGGCAGTGCCTGTTCAGTCAAAATATTATACTAAAAATAGGTGACCCGGCAAGTATTTATCAACTATTAAATTTTAACATCAGATTAGATTAAATGGCGAGGCAAAAGGTGATTTAACCCGGCTCCGATTTTGGCGCAGGGGTAGGGATTTTTAGGCCGGAGCGATGTCTGTATACCATCCGGCTCAACTGTTCCAGTTTGGAAACTTCGACCTGGCTCAAACCTGACGCCTTGACCAGGCGATTGAATAGTCCCGGCCCGGCGGCAATCGGGTCTGCCTGAACCCGGTCAAAACCCTCCAGGGCTTCGAAATCCTCCCTGGTCAGGCTATAGGGCGGGGTCTTGCCGGTGGTAGGGACAATCAGCCGTGAGGCCAGCGGTTGGCAGGCCTTTAAAAGCGCAATTGCCTGGTCATCTGTCATTTTAACGCCTCCTGGCTTTAGGCTTAGCGGTAGCGGAAGGTTATACGGCCACGTGTCAGGTCGTAAGGTGAAAGCTCTATCACAACCCGGTCGCCGGGTAATATTTTTATGAAGTTCTTGCGCATCTTGCCGCTGATATGGCCTAAAACGCTATGGCCGTTTTCAAGTTCAACCTGGAACATCGCGTTTGGCAGGGCCTCTTTGATAATACCTTCCACGGCTATGGCATCTTTGCTGGGCTCTTTGAGGAATGGGCCCGAACTGGGGGCTGCCTGGTTGTTGCCACCAGGGCGATTGTTTTGTTTGGAACGGTTATTGCCCTGACCGGGCCGGTTATTGTTCCTATTTTGGGGCAAATTGTTTCTCCTGTTTTTTAGTTAATTAAGATTATATGTCTTAAATAGACCAAGGGCGGAGGAGGTCTATTCAAATCTCGAAAATAGGGCAGGGTATTGGCAGGATTTCGAAAAAGCGGCCAGCACCTTACTCATAAAACTTTACGAGAACCGGTAGCAAAAACCTGGAAGAATGGCCGAAAACTCAAAAGAGGAGCTAGTGTGGCAAATCCTGGTGAGGACGCGGGTAGCAACGCTCTAAAGCGTAATTAGCAAAGGTCACAGGTCCTTCTTACTTTTTTTGCCCAATAATTATATCACATTCAGGCTCATTTTCCTAATCACCGGGCGGACAGGCCTATTAATCTGAACAGGGGTTTTAATTTTGAAATTGATGTATTATAATACCTGGGAAATACTTTGATTGGCCGCCAAACTTTTAGTTGACAACCTCCTGACCGGGTGGCCTGACCGGCAATTTGCGGGGAGCCTTTAGTGTCCGAAAAGCTTGAACAAAACCAGCCTACCACGCCCATCCAAAATGGAAAACCTACCAGTGGCGCTCACTTAACCCCTGAGACCGATTTGAAAGCCGATTTGCCCTCAAACCAATCGCCATCCAAAGCCGCAGCGGATGCCGGGTTTGACCCTGCGATTGAATTCGCCCCTGATGGGAATGGGGTTCTAACCGGAGAACCGGCGATTGTCCCGGATGAGGCAATCGAGGGGGTGCCCGAACCGCCCGTCGCTCCTACCCCACCCTCCCATGTCAAGAGCTTCTGGCGGGAAGTGCTTGAAACCGTCCTGCTAACGGTTATGATTTTCTTCCTGGTCAAAGGTTTAGTCGCGAATTTTCGGATTTTGGGCACCAGTATGGAACCGAATTTCCATACCGACCAACTGGTCCTGGTCAACAAAGCAGCCTATTTTCACGTTGATATAAATAGCTGGTTGAAACTTATTCCGGGTGTCCACCCCGAAGGCCAGAACATTACCTGGCTCTTTGGTGGGCCTAAACGCGGTGACGTGGTCATTTTTGAACCGCCTGATGTGGTAAACGAGGATTATATTAAACGGGTTATTGGACTGCCCGGTGATAAGGTCGAGGTCAAAAACGGTAAGGTTTACGTCAATGACGTGGCCCTGGACGAACCCTATATCAAAGAAGCGCCTTTCAGCCCATTTCCGGCCGCTGTAGTGCCGTCCGGCCACCTGTTCGTAATGGGCGACAACCGCAACGCCAGCCGCGACTCGCGCTCATTCGGGATGCTCTCGATTGACCTTGTTGTCGGTAAAGCCTTGATGGTTTACTGGCCGACTGGCCCTCAATGGGGTGTGGTACCCGAAGTAAAATACGGGTCTTGATTTTGCTATTTTTTTCTCAATATAAAAATTAACATTTCGGGTACAAGCCGCAAGTATATTGCGCGCACGCCCGGAGGTGGTATACTTAGCTGTAGGTACAGCGGGACGCATCGGTTCCAGCTTTTAGGAGAACCAACATGATTGAAGCTAAAATACATAGTATTAGAATGAGTCTGGTTACTCAGCACCGGGTAGTAATTCTTAAAGAAGTTAACGCCGAACGCTACCTGCCTATCTGGATCGGCGCATATGAAGCTGATGCTATTGCGGTCGAATTGCAAGATGTCAGCGTTTCCCGGCCTCTTACCCACGATTTATTAAAAGCTGTAATCGGCGAACTCGGCGCGACCGTCCAGAGTATCCTGGTCAACGATCTCCATGACGATACTTTCTTCGCTCGCATCATCATGGATGTCAACGGGCGCTACGTCGAGGTTGACAGCCGGCCTAGCGACGCGCTGGCCCTGGCCGTACGGGTAAAAGCTTCAATCTTTGTAGACGAAGCGGTGATGGATAAAGCCGGGGTCTTGCTAGATAGCGAGGGGAACACCACCCCCACTACCAAACCGGCGGCGGGCGGCACTTCCGAAAAGCCCGAACGGAGCAAAGCCGAGGACGAAAAACTGGCGGTCTTCCGGGATTTTATTAATAGCCTCGATATGGATGACCTCGGCAAACCGAACCAGAACGACGAATAATCTATAACGGAGAATTAAAAAACTCCTGCCGAGCAGGAGTTTTTTGATTCCCTCGAAAACCCTGAATTAACCCGCCCACATCCAGAAGACAAACAGGATAGCCCAGATGGCCTGGACAAAGACGCTAACCTTTATGAGAAAGCGAGGAGTGATGGCCCCGGCCAGCATAAAGACCGGGAAGATTGCCAGGACATACCGGTTCAGGCTCATCCAGAAGAAGCCGTCTACCCCCTGCCGGGTCAGGAAGACCAGCATGGTCAGGACGCTGTAAATCAGGTAGGCCATCGGCAGCTTTTTCTGGGCCCAGATGATTATCAGGCAGACGAAAACCACCAGCAGAATCAGGTCCATAACGTTATAGACCAGGTTGTGGGCGTTGTTGGGGTCGAAGAAGCCGACCAACCCACCAAAGAAGGTTTCCCAGGGTAAGGCGAACTTGACGTGCCAGACCACTGCCAGGTGATTGTTGAAGTTGAAATCACCCAGGATGAAATAGACATAGCCAAGGTAAAGGCCAAGGCCGATTGGCGGTAATAACGCCAGGGCAAACCCTTTCCGGTCTATCTTGCGAAAATTCCACTGGCGGTGCTGCATATAGATATAACCGAGCGGCGCGACCAGTACAATACCCTGTAACCGCGTGAGGGAAGCCAGCACAGTCAGAAAAATAACCGGCCACCACCGTTTTTCTTCAGCATAATAGAAAGCCGCTAGCGTCAGGGCCAGGTAGAGCGAGTCGGTATAGGCGCTCAGGAGGAAAAAGGCTGTCGGGAAGGTTGCCAGGAACAGGATAGCCCGCCGGGTTACATCAATCGAAAAGAGCTTGTTACAAAGCCGGTAGAAGTAAATCAGGCAGAAAATGTAGGCCAGGTTCGAAATGAGCATGGCCGCCAGCATGTACTGTTCCAGCAGCACCCGTCCCAGCACCGCCACCCCTAAAGGATAAAGGGGCGGGTAGTTGGTCGTGCCATCCCCGATGGCGTAGCCCCACTGGGCAATATGCAAGTACCAGTCGGTATCCCAGCGCTGCCAGGGAGCCAGCAAGAAAAAAGCCGGGCCCCAGTGGCGGGGGTCTACATCCCGCAGGAGGCTGGCCCCAAGGGGGGGCACCTGCGGTACAAACGGCGCGAAAAAAGCACCCAGGGCAAATAACAACAACCGGTGCGTAATAAAGACCGTCAGGGCGAAAGCCACTGCCGGGTCGGCGGTCAGACGTTTCCAAAGATTTTCCAGCCAGCGTTGCCAGCTCCAATCGGGCGCGACTAAAACTTCCCCGGCATCCGCCGCCGAAGGCCCATAGGAAACCAGGTTGGTCGGCGTAACAGTCCGGGTGGATGTTTTCAGGGAATTAGAAAATTTAGGTGAGACGTAACCTCTGGAAGTCGATATTGGAGTATGAACGGTAGAAGGAGCCGGTTTGCCTTTCTGGTTTGTTTGCGTGTCCCGTTCAACCATTAAATCCTGCCTCTTGTCCAAAAATAACCCATAACCTGTTAGCTGTTAAAGGATTATTTGTCGGTCATATTCTTGCTAAAAATGTTTCCTAACAATATTCAGGCCAGTGAGGCGTCTTTGCCTGCCGGGAGCGTCTAACCCATTAGTCTCCCAGGTCTACCCAAATTATTAACGTTTCCATTTAACTATCCTGACCTAACCCCGGTCAGTGCCATTAATCACATAAATTGGCTATGTTTACCCGTAGTCCAACAAGCCCGAATGTTTTTAAGGATGTTTCCACACCAATCTTATCACAACTTGCCACCCCTGGCTATCGGTCTTTTGGCTTATCAACTTAGCTGTTTGTATTATATGCCAACAGGCGAGCTTATTATGGCTCGCCCGTTAGATTTTATCGATTTTATGATTTGAAGGAATTAACTCTCCTGGGGAGGATTGTCATCTTTGCGGCGCAGGTTGAGGTGCTTTTCCAGTTCCTGGATAATCAATTCGGCGCTTGGCAATTCGCCGCTTTCCTCACCGAAACGGCGGCTTTCGCCCCGCTCCGCAGGCAGTGACGATTCGTCATCATCCTCATCATCCTCGTCACCGTCTTCCTCGTCATAATTTTCCTCGAGGTCACGCACGAACGAAGCGACATCTTCCTGGTTATTGACCGCCTCGGTTACCTGCATCTCGAAACGCATCCCCAGCCCCTGGACCCCCTCCAGTTCGATGCCGAGTTCCCAGCCTTCGTTGAGCGCGCCTAAAATGCCGCTGGTAACCTTCCAGTTCGGGCTGGCCGAGAGATAGCTTGGAGCGGCGCCCCAGATGGAGCCGAATTCCATCTTTTCTTCCGGGCAGCGCGAGGTCAATACCCCTACAATCCCGGTAGGGCCTTCGTAACGGGAATTGCCGACATTGAACTTTTTAAGTTTCTGGAAAATATCTTCCCGTGAGCTAAAACCGGATAGAGGGACCTGGCGAGTATGCGGAACCGGGGCCAGGAGCGACCCCACCATCACCAGTTCCGTCACGTTGCAGCGACGGCAAATTTCGAAAAAGGCATCGCTAAAAGTACGCCATTTCAAGTCCGGTTCAACTCCGACCAGGGTGACCAGGGAGCGGTTCTTACCGTTAAATTCCGATACATACGAAAACTGGTTGGCCGGCCATTCTATTTCCCGTTTGTTTTCCGCGTTAAATTTTGTGGTCGGACGAGTATCGGTAAAAACGTAGAATTCTTCCGGGTCAATGGTGGCGAAAGGAACCGCGGAAAGCCGCTCGGACAGATAGCGTACGGCAGTAGTAGCGGCGTCGGCAGCGTCGTTCCACCCCGCGAAAGAGGCTATCATAAGTGTGTCGTGCAGTTGCGGCCAATCCGAAACCCGGATATAGTCAGCCATAGAATGAATCCCCTTATTTAGCAACCATAATAAATTGTTATCCCAGGCAGTTTAACATATGCCGCAAGTTAGCCACAAGTGGCCTTGCAACCGGGCTGGCCTTGTGGTATACTGCTCCTTGCCGTTGAAGCAGTGCAAAACCAGATGGCAACAATGGCGGGGTGTAGCGCAGCCCGGTAGCGCGCTTCGTTCGGGACGAAGAAGTCGGAGGTTCAAATCCTCTCACCCCGATACCGAAATTTTGGAAAAAGGCCCTTGGGGCCTTTTTTTCGTTTATACCCCTATTAATATAAACGGTTTAAACCCCCTTTCCTATCATTCTTACCCACAGCTTGAGACCCTGGGTTACCTTTTACGATACCATTAGCGGATAACCCCGGTCGAAAATGCTATAAGAAACATCCGTCATCCCGAATTTAAGGCTTAAGATTGAGCAGGGTAACAATACTAAATAGACAACCTCGACTTTGTCATTCCGTGCTACGCACGGAATCTCCGGTCCGTTGGACAATATCCGAAACGAAAAGCTGCCTAAACTCAACCTAATGACCTTTCAAATCAGCCTTGCTTGGGAGTAAGTGATATTCGCCAGCGGTGCTGAGATTCATCGACTGAGCTCGGAATGACAAGTTAGAGACTTTACCCCAAATAGGTAAAAGCTGTCTCAAGTGTGTAAAATAATCCAAAATAAAATGAGCCATCCCAGATTCAAAATTCGGGATAGCTCACTTTATAAGCCTTAACTTTTAGAAAAATTAGCCCAAAAGCTCGATAACCCTGTCCCGGACCTGGATGGTGTTGGACGAACCGCCAAGGTCCGGCGTGAGTGTGCCTTCCGCAATAACTTTTGTAATCGCGTTTTGCAGCCGTTCGGCGGCAGCAGACTCTTGGATGTGCTGTAACAACATGACCGTCGTGAGGAAGGTCGCCAGGGGATTAGCAATTCCTTTCCCGGCGATGTCGGGAGCGCTACCGTGGACCGGCTCAAAAATCGCCCCGCTGACCCCGATATTCCCCGATGCGGCCACACCGAGCCCTCCGACCAGTTCGCTGGCTTCATCCGAAAGAATATCGCCAAAAAGGTTGGTCGTTACGATAACCTCAAAATTTTCCGGGTCTTTTATCAGGCGCATTGCCATGGTGTCTACCAGCAATTCTTGCACTTCGATACCGTCAGCCTGGTATTCGGCGGCGACCCCCAGGGCGGTCCGGCGGAACAGGCCGTCGGTCAGCCGCAGGACGTTGGCTTTGTGGACCACTGTTACCTTGCGTTTCCCGGTCCGTTTCGCCAGTTCGAAGGCGTACCGGACGATTCTTTCGCTACCTTTTTTAGTGATAATCCGCTTGGCTATGGCTGTATCCCCGTCAACTTCTTCCTGGCCGCTATAGAGCCCCTCGGTATTCTCGCGAACCACGTAAAAATCGAGGTTGTCGCGGTAGTGGGCCCCTTTCAAACCCAGGGAGCGGACCGGGCGCAGGTTGGCATAGAGGTCGAGTTCTTTGCGGAGCGTAACCACCGCGCTGCGGTATTTCGGGATGTCGGGCGGGGTCGTAACCGCGCCAAAGAGGGTCGCATCGGCCTGGCGGGCGGCGTCTATAGTCGCCTGGGGAATCGGGTCGCCCACTTCCTGGTAACAGGCGTAACCGGCTTTGGCTTCCTCGAAATGCAGGTCCAGGTTCAAATTTTCCAGCACCACGCGGGCCGCCGACACCACCTCCGGCCCAATGCCATCACCTTTGATAATAAGTAAGTTGTGAGTCACTGAGAGCTTCCTTTTTCGTTATACATCGAATTCAAAGCAGTTAATGTTCAACGTGAGAGGGTAGCACAGCCACCTGTTCCAGTCAATTACTTTGCATGGGGCAGGGCTTCATGGTATCCTTTTACCATACAAAAGCTAGGATTTCGGTCAAATTCAGGAACGAAACCAATACAGTTGCGGTTAATCTTAACTCAAAACAGTGAAGGGGTCTATGAGCAACGCTAAAGGCAAATTAATTGTCCTGGAAGGGCTTGACGGTAGCGGCAAGAGCGTGCAGTTTGGGCTTTTAAGCGATTACTTGCTCAAAAATGATTACCCTTTAATGACGGTTGATTTTCCCGACTACCAGGGTTCTTTTTTTGGCCGCCTGGTCGGGCGTTACCTCAATGGTGAGTTTGGGGATGTTTACGAGGTCAACCCCTACGTTTCCAGCCTGCTTTACGCCGGGGACCGGATGGAATCGCAGCCGAAACTGGCCGGGTGGCTGGCCGAGGGCCGTTTTGTGCTGGCGAATCGTTTTGTCGGTTCGAACATGGCCTATCACTCGGCCAAACTGCCGCCTGAGCAGCGGTCCGACTTTATCGCCTGGCTCAAGCGGCTCGAATTTGAGGCCAACCGCCTGCCCGTACCCGACCTGGTAATATATTTGAACGCTTCGGCGGCTACCTCGCACCGGATGGTGGCCCAGAAAGCCGCCCGCGTCTATACCGGGTCCAGCCACGACATTCACGAACGGAACCAGACCTTTTTGGAGGTGGTGGCCGGACAATACCTGTGGCTTTGCGAAACCGAACCGGGCTGGCAGCGCCTGGATGTCACCGACGAGGCGGGAAATATGCGCCCCCGTGAAGAAATCCACGCTCAAATTCTGGCTTTGCTAGCTGAAAGAAAATTGTTGGATAAAGTTTGATTTGTAGGGTTCAAGTTCATTTATTGCTTATTGATAACTTGTAATAAGGCTTTTGGTAAGACTAGCGCGGAGAGATAAATAAAATGCCCGGTTTTTATAATGAAATCAACGTGTTTACGGGAAATTCCAACCCTAAACTGGCAAAAGATGTTTGTGAGTATATAAATTTACCGCTGGGCCGGGCCGAGATTTTCGAATTTTCCAACGAAAATATCTTTTGTAAGATAAATGAAAGCGTCCGAGAGAACGATGTTTTCGTTATCCAATCCCTTTCCACCCCGGTCAATCGCTCCATCATGGAACTACTTATCATGATTGACGCGCTCAAACGGGCCAGCGCCGGGCGCATTACGGCGGTCCTGCCTTATTTCGCCTATGGCCGCACCGACAAAAAAGACCAGCCTCGCGTACCGATTACCTCGCGTCTCCTGGCCGACATGATAACAGTGGCCGGGGCCAACCGCGTCCTCACGGTAGATTTACACGCCGGGCAAATCGAGGGGTTTTTTAATATACCGGTAGACCACCTGACGGCGGTGCATATCCTGGCCGACTATTTTGTCGCCAAACAACTCACCAACCCGGTCGTGGTTTCAACCGACCTGGGCAACGCCAAGCGCGCCCGCAACTTTGCCGAATTGCTCAATTGCCCCCTGGCCCTGATTGAAAAACGCCGCACCGGTAACGACGACCGCACATCGGTCCTCAACCTAATTGGTACGGTCAAAGGTCACCAGGCCGTCCTGATTGATGACGAGATTGATACGGGCGGCTCGATGGTCCAGGCCGCCCAGCGCGTGGCCGATGAAGGTGTGACCGAAATTTACGCCGCCTGTATCCACGGCATCCTGAGCGGCCCCGCTATTGAACGGCTCAAAAAGAGCCCGATACAAGAACTGGTTATTACCGATTCGGTGCCCTTGACCCAGGCCAAACAAATTCCCAATATCAAGGTGTTGACGGTGGCGCGGTTGCTCGGCGAGTGTATTATGCGGGTCCACGCCGGCGCCTCGGTCGGCGCGTTATTCCATCCGGGTAGTTCGAATTTTTCCAGTTAGTCTTTTATAAAAAACCAGAAGAGGCTTTCATGTCCGAAAATTTTGAAAAAGATAAACCAGAAAATAAATCCCAGCCCGGTCAACCGGAAAAACCGGTCCTGGGCCGTTACGAAGATTTCGAGGACGACGAACCCAGCGATGAAACCGCTCCCGGGGTAGAAAAGAGCGGGGCCAGCCTTGATTGGGATGATGACGACCTGGATGAAGAGGATGACGATTACGGCATGGCCGACCTCACCGACACCGACGATGAGGATGACCTCGAAGACGAAGACGAATTCGAGGATGACGACGACGAAGGTGAAGACGGCCTCGATGATGATGAAGAATTTGAGGACGACGAGTTCGACGATGACGAAGACGAATTTGAGGATGACGAGGATGATTATGACGACGAGGACGAGGATGATGCGTCCAGCAGTCAGTTCTCCCAGGAGCAGTTGTTAAACCAGCTAACCTCGAACCCGCTTTTCGCCCAGGTCCAGCAGATGTTGAATAACAGCATGAGCGGTCCCGACCGGACGATGACCCAGGCCCGTATCCTCCAGGCCGGGGGCGACCTTGAAGGCGCGGCCCAACTTTATCTAGATGTTATCCAGGAAGACCCGAACTATGTCAAGGCATATGTCCAGCTTGGGCAGGTCTTGATGGCGATGGACAAAAACGCCGAAGCCGAAACCTTCCTGCAAAAAGCGACCGAGCTTGACCCGGACGACGCAGCGGCGGCCCTCTACCTGGGTTATTCCCACTACGGCCAGGAACGTTACGACGAAGCGATTGCCGATTTCAAAAGGGCGGCGGCCCTCGACAAGGGCAACCCGCTGGCCTTGAACAACCTGGGGTTTGTCCAGTATTTGACAGACCGCCTCGACGAAGCCGCCGATACCTTCACCCTGGCCGGGGACTACGGCAGCGACCGGGCTTATTACAACCTGGGCATGATAAGGTTAATCCAGGGGCGCGAGGAGGAAGGCTGGTCGGCCTACCTCGAAGCCTTTGACCTTGACCCGCATGGACGCCAGATTGAGGACCACCTGGCCGACGTTCAGAAAGCGATGGTCAAATACCCCGAACGAGCGCCTATCCTGGATGATGCCATCACCCGGTTATATTCCCGCTACGGCGACGCCGGGGACGACTTTGAGGATGAAGACGACCCGGACGACAATGAATAATTAAGGTTATAGTTTGTAGTAGTGTTTTGGAACCTAAGGTTAATTTTCAGCTATTTAGAAAGGAAAAAGGCTCATGAGCCAGCAATCAGCGCCGACTGCGGGCGACCAAGGCCAGAACCAGCCAGAAATGGTTTCGGAGAATTTTCGGGAACGGCCAATCCGGGTATTAATTGCCAAACCCGGCCTGGACGGGCACGACCGGGGAGCGAAGGTGGTCACTCGCGGTCTGCGGGATGCCGGGATGGAAGTTATTTACACCGGGTTACACCAGACCCCCGAAATGATTGTGGAAGCGGCCTTGCAGGAAGACGTGGACGCCATTGGCTTGAGTATACTCAGTGGCGCGCACAACGTGTTATTTCCCCGGATTATGAAACTTCTCAAAGAAAACCAGATGGAAGATGTGCTGGTTTTCGCCGGGGGAATTATCCCGCCCGAAGAAGAACCCCAGATAAGAGCCCTCGGTATCGGGGCCGTCTTTGGCCCTGGCACCACCATTGAGGATACCGCCAACTTTATCCGGCAAAATGTCCGGCCTGACGCCGGGCTTGCCAGCGGTGAAACCAGCGGGGGAAGTGAAACCTGGGTGGACGCCGGGGATAAAGGGCAGTAGCCGTTATGACTACTTCGCAGATAGACCCGGCCCTGCTCGACCTGGCTCGGCGCGGGCTGACCGGGGAACGCCGGGCGATTGCTCGCCTGATAACCTTCGTGGAAAACCGCTCTCCTGCCGCCCCGGCCCTGATGCATGAACTGACTCCCCACACGGGCCGGGCCCACGTAATCGGGATAACCGGCGCGCCCGGCAGCGGCAAAAGCACCCTCACCAACGAACTTATTAAAGAATACCGCCGCCAGGATAAAACCGTGGGGGTGGTCGCCGTGGACCCGACCAGCACCCTGACCGGTGGGGCGGTCCTGGGCGACCGGATTCGCATGCTGGAAAATTACCAGGATGCCGGGGTCTTTATTCGCAGTATGGCGACACGCGGACAGCTTGGCGGTCTCGCGGCCATGACCAACGATGTGGTGAGGGTCCTGGACGCCTGCGGTAAGGACATAATTATCGTGGAGACGGTAGGGGTCGGGCAGGACGAGGTGGACGTGGCGAAAGCGGCCCACACGACAATTTTGGTGGAAGTGCCGGGGATGGGGGATGACATCCAGGCCATCAAGGCCGGGGTTTTGGAAATTGCCGACCTGCTGGTAATCAACAAAGCCGACCGTGAGGGGGTCGAAAAACTCGATTTATACCTGAAGGCTATGTTAAATTTGGCTCCTCGCAAACCATGGCGGGTGCCGATTTTGAAAACTATCGCGGCCCAGGGTGCCGGTATCCCCGAACTGACCCGAAAAATTGACGAACACCTGGCTTTTCTCAAAAGCAGTGGTGAGTACGAAAAGCGGGAAAGGGCCCGGTTGCGGGACGAATTGCTCTCGCGGGTCCGCGAAGAAATCTCCCGGCGCATCCTCCGGCGCGAACTACAGGCGGGCGGGCTGGCTGAACTGGTCAACCAGCTTGAAAACCGCCAGCTTGACCTCAACGAAGCCGCCTTGCAACTCCTCGCACAGACCCGACTTTAACCAAAAATAAACGGCCATAAAGGGCTACCCGGAAGGTAGCCCTTGTAAACTAGAGAAATTAAGCGGTTCGCACGCGCTTCCCGTCTTTCAGGAACGGCTCGGCGCAATAAAGGATTTCGTCGCTATCCTTTTTGTGAATCGGTTCGGCGCTGTACTGGGCAATCCAGGCCCGGCGGAAATTTTGGGAAGTATTAAAACCACTCCGGTGCAGAAGATGGCTGGAAAAAACCGCGATACTGCCAGCCGGGACGATTACGGGAATACCAGGGTCGTCGCCAAAATAGCCCACTTTGTCATTAATCTTGCTATCTGTTTCGTGAGGGATTAAATCTTTCGTTCCGGCCCGCGAGTAGGGCAGGACGTAAATGGTCCCGTTTTCTTCGTTCATATCGTCCAGGGCGCACCAGCAGGTCAAGTAAGGGCGGTGTTCGTAACCCAGGTAACCGCTATCCTGGTGCCAGCTAAATTTCAACCCCTTCTCAGGCGCTTTTACCACGTACTGGTCCAAAAAGAGGTAAGACTCGTCACCGATGGTGGCACGGTTGATCTCAGCCATGGTTTCGCTGAAGATGACCGGGCCGAGGCGGTCAGAACCGCTCAAAAAGGTCGGGATAAAGTAACGGTTGTTTTTATGGTTGATACCGCGTAAAGTTGTGACGCCCAGCCGGTCCATCTCGGCATTCATCTCGTCAATAAAATGCTGGCAGGTATCCTGTAACAGCTTCAACTGTTCACCTGACAGGGCGCGTTCGAGCACGAAATAACCCTCGTCAATAAATTGTTGTTTCTGGGCATCGGAAATCAAGGGCGTGGTGGCAGTGGCCATTTTATTTTACCTCCATTGCATAAAACGAAAGATAACGGATTGCTTATGCGTGTATAATAAGCTCAAACCTTTTCGCAGTCTTCTCATTTGGAGATGGATATGTTTTCATTTTATGCTATTATCAAAGAAGAGCTGATTTTAAAATCCGAGGAAGATGGTGACATCTGGGAGCATAAATTCCGGGGTCAGCCCTTCACGACCATCCACCGCCATACCGAACTTGAGGTTAACCTGGTGGTCTCGGGCACCGCTTCTTATCTGCTGGAAGGCACCCGCTACGAACTGCGGGCTAACAGCCTGGTCTGGCTTTTCCCTGAACAAAACCACATCCTGGTGGACCAATCCGCCGACTACCTGATGTGGATAGGGGTCTTCAAGCCCGAACTGGTCAACCGCTTGTGTGTAAATCCGGCCAATGCAGTCCTGGCCGAGCTTAACCCGCTCGGTAACTTTTGCAAGCAGTTGGATACCACCCGCAGTTACCGCCTGGGCGCACTTTTCAAGGAGTTACAGGAAGGCCGGGCCGACACATCGCGTTATAACGTGGGCCTCGGTTATCTTATGCTGCTGGCCTGGGACGCTTTTCAGGCCAGCAACCAGTTTGTTTCAAGCACAGTCATTCACCCGGCGGTCAAACAGGCCATCCAGGTTATCCAGCACGTGGATGCCTCAATTGGGGTCCAGGACCTGGCAAACCGGGTTGGGCTAAGCGTTTCCCGGCTGAGCCATCTTTTCAAAGAGCAGACCGGGCTTTCGCTGATTGAGTTCCAGAATAACCACTGCCTCAAAAGGTTTCTGGAATTGCACGATGACGAGCCTTCGATTACAATGCTCGACGCAGCCTTACAAGCAGGGTTCGGCAGTTATCCCCAGTTCTACCGGGTCTTCAAGCGTCTGACCGGGCAAAATCCGGCCCAGTATTTCCGAAATTATTCGGCCACCCCGGCGGACCATTGGTCTTGAATCTAGGACTACCTTGGTAAAAACCCAAAGCTCCGCATCTTTAATAAATGAAAGGAATTTTCTTTGCCAGGCAAGATTGTTGGTTTCGAGATAACCAGGTTACAGTATCCCAGGGCCAGGGTTATCGGCGACTCGCAGGTGCGGTCCGATTTTCACTACAAAGGTATTCTTGAACTTTTCACTGATTCCGGTCAGACCGGGCTTGGTTTTTTTGAAAGTTTATTTTCCCAACTTCCCTCTCAGGCCGAATTAAAACGGGCCTTTGCCGAGGAAGTCTTTCCCGGCCTGGAAGGGCAAAACCCTTTTAGCCTGGTAAACCGGGTCGTAAGGCGGCGGGGCGGCAACCAGCGGTCGAGTATTTTCGGCCAGCCAATCGAACACGCCCTGTGGGACTTGCAAGGCAAGGAACTTGGTCTGCCACTTTTCCAGTTGCTGGGAGGCAAAAATAACCGGGTCAAAGCTTACGCCAGCGGCCTTGATTATCACATGACCGACGACGAGTTTGGCGCTTTCTTCGAGGAAAAGGCCCGCCTGGGTTTCCAGGGTTTTAAAATAAAAGTCGGCCACCCCGAACTGGAATGGGATATTCACCGTTTGAAACTGCTCCAAAAGGTCGTTGGCCCAAAAGCGGTAATCATGGCCGATGCGAACGAAGCCTGGTCGCCCAAAGAAGCCATCCGGCGGTTGTACGCCTACCGCGAGGCCGGGATTACTTTGTACTGGATGGAAGACCCTATTTTGCGGGACGACTTTGACGGTCTGCGCCAGATTATGGACGAGGTTCCCTTTACCCACGTCAATAGCGGCGAGTATCTCGATTTACGAGGCAAACGCAAGCTGATGGAAGCGCGGGCGGTCGATATTTTGAACATTCATGGGCAAATCGGGGATAGTATGAAGGCCGGGTGGCTGGCCGCCGAATATGGCATCCCGGTATCGCTCGGCAACACTTCGCACGAAATCGGCGTCCACCTGGCGGCGGCCCTGCCGGAAGTGGCCGGGTTCGAGTATTCCTTCCTAGATTACGACCAGCTTATCGAACAGCCGGTTGTCTTCAAAGACGGTTACGCCTACGCTCCCGACCGGCCCGGTCACGGCCTGGTCTTCTCGGAAGAAGCCCGCAAAAAATACGCCCAGGCTGATCCCTCTTAGGGATTAACCGGGGCGTTTTCTTATTTTGTCATTGTGACGCTTTGCGTCAGAACCTCGCGCCAGTGGCGGTCCCCATAGCCGGTGGGCCTAAATTCTAACCAAAATTTGAATTAGCCAATCTGGAAAGATAGCATCGAGATTGAGCCGCCATCAATCCCTTCAGTCGGGAACTTGATGGGCTCACCGGGACGGCGCAGGGCAATCATAAATACCAACGGTAAGTAGTGGTCGGGCGTCGGTACCGCAAGCCGTCCTTCCGGCGTGAGGGTCTGGTAATTTACCAGGGCCGCGTCGTCGCCGCTTTCAAGAGTTTCCTTAACCCTGGCCTCGAAGCGTTCGGCCCAGTCGTATGCCCCATTTAGCCCCTGGTGACGGACCCACATCCGCAAGTTATGGACGACATTCCCGCTCGCCGCAATCAGATAACCCTCGTCGCGCAACGGGGCCAGCGCTTTAGCCAGTTCATAATGAAAACTGGCCGGTTTGGTCCCGTCAATGCTAAGCTGAATGACCGGGACATCGGCCTTTGGAAAAGCGTGAATGAGCACCGACCAGGTGCCGTGGTCAAACCCCCACTCCTCGTTGTCTATACCAACTTCGGTTGGTATAAGTAATTCTTTTAACCGGGCTGCTAGGGCAGGGTCACCGGGGGCAGGATAAACCACGTTTTCAAGTTCGGTAAAGCCGCCAAAGTCGTAAACGGTTTCGGGGTTGGCCTGGCCCGTGACCCAGGTGCCACGCGTGTACCAATGCGCCGATACCATCACTATCGCCTTTGGCCGGGGCATCTCCGCGCCGATTTTCGCCCAGGACCGGGTATAGGCATTTTGCCAGATTGCGTTCATGGGTGTGCCGTGACCGAAAAAGACCACGGGCATCGGTTTTGTCGTATTTTCCATTTACCCTCTTTTCTGCCCTTTAAAGCTCTTTACGCTACCCCATCGTCAGGTCAGTCTAGCCTAGCGGTCGGCACTCTGGGCGGTAGTCTGCAACAGGTCAGCGTGATGGCGCTGGGCCACGTCCGGGTGCGAACGCAGGCGGCTTTTCATCAAATTCTTGCCAACCTCATAGAATAGCGGGTTTAGGGCATCATTGGTCAGGCCGCGTTGCTCTTTTGCCAGTTCCGGCGGCAGTTCGAGCAGCGGAATACTGGCGTCGAGCCGGGCGCTGAAGAAATAGCCAATCGAAAGGCGGTCGGTCCCAGCAGGCGGGGTGATAGCCCGGTGGACAGTCGCCCGCAGATAGCCATTCGAGGCCAATTCGAGCAGTTCTCCGATGTTGATTACAAAGGTGCCCGGTACGGGTGGGGCGGCAATCCAGGTGCCGTCATATTCGACCTGCAAGCCTTCCTGTACATCCTGCAACAGAATTGTGACAAAGCCACCATCTTTATGGGCCCCGACCCCCTGGTCGTCCTCGGTCAGGTCGCGCCCAGGATAGCGGATAATCTTCATCAACTGGTGCGGATTGGTTTCAAAAAGCGCGTCGAAGACATGCTCGTCCTGACCCAGCACCAGGGCAAAAGCCCGGACCAGCCGGATAGCCAGGTTACGAGCTTCCGTCTGATAGCGCAAGGCAACTTCTTTTAGTTCTGGCAAGGCGGCTGGCCATTGGTTCGGACCCTGGAGGCGGGTCCAGATGGGCAGGTCAGGGTCGTTACCGAGCGCGACTCGTTCGGCCCCGATGTCAATTTGTTCGCGCCAGTCGGCCTTGCCGCGAGTCCGTTCGTTCCCGACACGGGTATAGCCGCGAAAATGGGGTGAATTGACCATCTCGATTGCCAGTTTGTCCGCTTCGGGCAGTTCGAAAAAACGACGCGAAAGGGTCAGCAACTGGCGGATTAAATCGGGGTCAATCCCGTGCCCGGCCAGGTAGAAAAAGCCCAGGTCGTGGGTGGTGCGCCGGAGTTCGGCCAGAAATTCCGCTCGCTCGGCTGGCCCGGCTTCCAGGCGAGATATATCGAGTACCGGCAAGGCCGTCCAATTTGCTACCGCCATATTCGCTCCTTTAGTTCTTTGCCTTACCCGGTCCGAACCTCTCTACTCGTCCAGGTGGGTTTTTGGTTTAACCCTTTTCGAAAGGCTAAACTTGAGTCGTTAGATAAACTCTATCAAGAATGGTCTTTAATTATAGCACCTTCAAATAATATTTTACAACCTCCGGCAACGCCAGCATAAATGGAATGTCGGCAAGGTTGGTTATGTACCTTCGAGCGAAATATTGTCTAACGGACCGGAAACACCCTTCGGGCGCGTGGTTTTAAAAAGCCTGGTTGAATTGCTGCGCGATTTCTGGGTTTAGCCTGTTTATTTATCGAGCCAGCGGGTCAGGGCTTGCCGGGTGCCGAGATTGCGAATATCTTCCAGGGCGTCCCTGACCTCGAAATTCAGGCGGGCGTTCCGGCCCGCTTCCCCGAAAATCTCGCGGATTGCCAGGAATTCCCCGGCGTCACCGGGGTTGCCGCGGGCCAGAGCGACCAGCCTTTCGCTTTGAGGGTCGGCTACCTCGATAGGCGCGCCCTGCTCGTCCACCCCTTCAAGGTAGCGATACCAGGCCGCCAGGGCAAAGGCAATCCAGCGAATCGACCCCCCCTTTTCCAGTTGAACTTCGAGCGGTGGGACGGTCGAGTTGGGCATTTTGGCCGACCCGTCCAGGCACAGGCGCTGGACCTGGTCGCTTATGGCCGGGTTCGAAAACCGTTCCCGCAGCGTTACTTTATACGCCTCCACGTCTACACCCGGCACCTCCGGCAGAGTCGGCGTCACGTCCTCGTCCATATAGCGCTGGACAAAACGATAAATCAGGGGGTCACTCATGGCCCGGTCCACCTCGCGGTAGCCCATCAGGTATGCCGGATAAGAGAGGGCCGAGTGCGACCCGTTCAAGAGGCGGACCTTTAGCTTTTCATAGGGCTCGACATCGGCGGTCACCTGGACCCCGACTTCTTCCAGGCGAGGCCGCCCGTTGATAAAGTGGTCTTCCAGCACCCATTGGATAAAATCTTCCGAAGCCAGGGCCGCCGGGTCGTTTATCCCGAACTTATCCCGTACCAGGGCCAGGGTTTTAGGGGTCACCACCGGGGTAATCCTGTCCACCATCGAGTTCGGAAAAAAGACATTTTCCTCAATCCAGCGGGCTGTTTCCGGCTCTTTTAACTCGGCAAATTTTAAAAGCAGGCGCTGGGTCAGGTGCCCGTTCCCCGGCAGGTTATCACATGACATAATTGTAAAAGGCTGGCCGCGTTTTAACCGGCGCTGGCGGGCCGCCGCGAAAAGATAACCAAAGGCCGATTTCGGCGCACCGTCGGCATCCCCCTTTAAATCGTGCTGCATCACAGGGTGGTTGGTTTCGAGTTCCCCGGCGGAGTTGTAATAATAGCCTTTTTCAGTCACGGTCAACGATACAATTTTTATAGTGTCCGAAGCCAGGGTTTCGATAACACCAGCCGGGTTAGCCGGGGCCAGCGTGACTTCTTTGATAGAGCCGATGACCTTTAGAACATCTTCCGCGCCGGAACGTTCGACCAGGGAATAGAGGTTGCCCTGGGCCTGCATGGCCTCGGTTAGGGCTTTATCACTTTCGAGGGGGCCGATGCCGTGGACCAGCCAATCTTCGGCATGGGTTTGCAAATATTCGTGATAAAAAAGGGCCTGGTGAGCCCGGTGGAAATTACCCACACCGAGATGGACGATACCGGCTTTTAATTTGGACCGGTCATACCGGGGAAAGGTCGTCACACCCGGCAGGTTGCGGGCCTGCCGCACGGATACGGTTTTTTTCGATGCCTCCATTGGCAATTCTCCTCCTCTATTGCTGTCAGCAGTCCTTTTAGTAAGTTTATTATAACCCAAAGGGTGAATTTAACCCGAATCAAAAAGAAGGCTGCTTCTCGAACACTTCAATAAAGAATTCGCACCCGGTTTTATCAACCATGTTCAAGGAAAATTGATTGTTTTATTAAAGTTAGTTCTTGATAGGTCAAAAAGTACTATGTAACAAAGTCGCCAGTTTAACTAAAATTATTTAGAGCTTGGTTTATGTGTTCGTTTATTCGTTTGTGATTCTTGGCTAAGATTTAGCAGACCTGCTTAGTCCGAAAGGATAGTTGTTCGATGTTGTTCCTCACCGACCAGGGTGCCGTAGATGAAATGCTGCGTTCGGATTTGCCCGACGATTGTTTTGCCTACGGTAGAAATTACCCCCATCATTTTTACGTCAACGGTGAAAAAGCCCTTGTTGTCCGGGCTGTATATAGCGGCATAAAAGACGCCCAGGTCAAGAAAGATGAAGTGGCCCTGGCCCATTTCCAGTTGCACGACGAGCAAATCCGGGCCTGGGCCCAGGATATGGAGCGGCAACGCCAGGGCCAACCTCCTTTGCCCGGCCAGGAACACCTCCGCAAAATTCAACTTCCCCCCGATTGGGACGAGGACGAGCATAAACCGCCTGCGCCACCTCCCTTTACACCGCCTATTCCTTTTACTGTGTCCGACCTGGATATTCCCCAGTCGTTTGTCGAGGATATGGTCGTGCGAACCCTCTATTTCAAGGGTAATATCACGGGCGGGCAAATCGCCAACTTCCTGCGCGTCCCTTTTTACGGGTTGCTTTCGGTCGTTATCGAGCAATTACGGGCCCAGGAGTTGATTGACATCGTGGGGCAGGTCGGCCTCGGTGACGCCGGCTACCAGTTCACCCTCACCACCAAAGGCCAACAGCGCGCCAATGACGCTATCGAAAAGACCGGCTATTCCGGGCCGATGCCGGTTTCATACAATGATTTGCTGGCGTCTATCCGGGCCCAGACCATCAAGAACCTCGTCGTGACCAGGCAATCTATTCGCAAGGCTTTTGCCGACCTGATTATTTCCGACCTGATGCTCAATAACATCGGCCCGGCGGTAAACTCGGCGTCTTCAATCTTCTTCTTTGGGGCTGCCGGTAACGGCAAGACCTCCATCGCCGAGCGCATTACCCGCCTGATGGGCGATAGCATCTTTGTCCCTTATGCGATTGAGGCAGACGGCCAGATTATCAAGCTTTACGACCCCATCAACCACGAAGCCATTGACGATGGCGACATGCAAAAGATTGATTATGACGCCCGCTGGATCCGCATCAAAAGGCCGGTGGTGGTGGTCGGCGGTGAGTTGACCATGCAGAGCCTCGACCTGATTTATAATGAAAACTCCAAGACCTATGAAGCGCCTTTCCAGATGAAGGCCAACGGCGGTATCTTCCTGATTGACGACTTTGGCCGCCAGTTGATGCGGCCTATGGAACTGCTCAACCGCTGGATTGTCCCTCTCGAAAAACGTTACGACTACCTGACGCTCGTCACCGGTAAAAAGCTGGAAGTGCCATTTGACCAGCTTATCGTCTTCAGTACAAACCTTGACCCCGCCGACCTCGCTGACGAAGCGTTCTTGCGGCGTATCAAGTACAAAATTAATATCATTGACCCCAGTGAACAGCAGTTCCGCCAGATTTTCCAGCTTGTATGCAAGGGTAAAAAAGTGCCCTACGACGATAAATCAATCGACTATTTGATAAAACGCTGGTATGTGCCGTTTAGCCGGCCTTTCCGCAGTTGCCAGCCTCGCGACCTTTTAGAGCAGATGGTAGCGATGTCGAAATATACGATGGAACCCTGCACGCTTTCACCCGACCTGATTGATAGCGCCTGTTCGACCTATTTCATCAATTTCAAAGATAACCAGCCGGATGAAGCAAACCGGGCTCGACCGTCTTTCAGCTAATTCGCAATTCCCGGTAGGATTGCCATTTTCGCAAAGGATTAAGAAATGTCCACTAATGCCCCCGGCTTTAAACCGGTAGCGACCGCCAGTCTCTTAACCGAGCGGTTAGCTGCCTTTATTCCCCCTTTGCTCCTGCCTGACCCCGCCGCCGCAGGTACTTCGTTCGAAGGGGTCATCCTGGCGGTCGAGGTGGAAGGCTTTTCGGCCCTGGCCGAATCCCTGGCTCGCCTGGGCCGGGAAGGCGCGGAAACATTAGGCCGGACCCTTAATCACTATTTTTCGCCCCTGATTGAAATTATCAACCGGGAAGGCGGGCAGGTTATTACCCTGGATGGCTCCGGGTTACAGGCTTTTTTTTCGGCTAACGAGCCGGACCAGTTTAGCCGGACGGCGACCGTCGCCCTGGAAATTCTCGACCAGGCCGCCACTTTTCACCCGGTCCAGACCCCGGAGGGCCGCTATTCTTTTGGTATGCGGGCCGGTCTGGGGCAGGGTAAACTTATTATCGTCCAACTGGGCGATACTACCGGCGGCATGGCCCTGGTCGTTATGGGTGAAGCGGTAGACCAGGCCCGGCAAGCCGCTGCCCAGGCCGCCTGGGGCGAAGCTTTTGGCTGGCTGGGGGGGCCGCTCAAACCGGCGGGCCAGAACGAATTCTCCGGGCGACCCATTAATCCCAACCTGACCTTTTATTTTGGCGACGAGGACCAGACATCAATCTATAGCCGCCTGGCCCCTTATATTCCACGCTCCCTGGCCCACAAGTTCAAGGTAACGCCGGATTTGCCGGTTCACCCCGAATTTCGGCGGGTCGTAAACGTCTTTATAATTCTGCCGGAATTGGATTTAACCCGGCAAGGCAACCTGAGCGTATTGCAGGACTTTTATGGCACCCTTCAAAGAGTCTGCAACGGCCTGGACGGACGGGTCCACCAGATTACCGCCAATCCTGAAGATAACTCGGTTTACCTGCACCTGACCTTTGGGGCATTAATCACCAGCAGCGAGGATGCCGAAAATGCCTTGCGGGCTATCCTGTCGGTGCGGGACCTGGCCGGACCTTCGGGGGCTTTACCGGCCATCAGTATCGCTAGCGGCACCGTATTTACAGGAGTAATAGGCACGCCAACCTGCCAGCGTTACACCGTCCTGGGTGAGGTGGTCAAACTCAGCTGCCAGCTTGCCAAGGCCGGGCCGGAAAACGGCCCCGGTATCCTCCCGGTGGACCGCTATACCCGCGAACGGGTCGGCTTGAGCTATATCTTTGGTGACGAGATTTCTATAAAAATTCCTGACCAGGCAGCCCCGGTCCGGGTCAGGCCGCTTCTGGCGCGGCGGCCCCAACCTTGCAACCTGGCAAGTTACCTAAAAGAGGTTGCTTTTAACAATAACGCCGAGTTTTCCGGCCTGCCGGAAAAACTGCTGGCCGGGGAAAAACGGGTCTTTGTCCAGTCTGAAGCGGGGCGGTTTTACCCCCTGGCCCAGGATTGGTTGAAATGGGGTGGAATCGGTGCGGTCGGGAAATGCCAGCCGAACGCAGCCAGCAACGTGCCCTACCTGGCCTGGTCGGGCCTTGTAAGCGGCCTTATCGGTTTGAACGAAACTGACAGCCGCACCGAGAAGTCGGCCAAACTGGCCCAGGTTATCTCACGCTATTCTCCCGACTCCGCCCGCTTCACCGGGGTGCTGGGGCAGTTTGTGGGGCTGTTGCCTGAACAACCGGGGTTCCACTCCCAGTTAGGCGGCCCTTTGCGCGAGGAATTTGCCAAAATTATTATTGATTTGTTGCGCGGCCTGGCCCAGGCCAAACCTCTCCTGATTTTGATCAATAACATGCAGTGGAGCGACGAGCCAAGCCGCTATCTCCTGGAGCAGGCCACCAGGGAACTGGCCGACGCGCCGGTAATTTTCGGCCTGACCTCCCAGCGGGGCAACCCGGTGGTGGACGCCTGCCTGGATGCCCTGGCCTGACCTCTTTGGGAAAAACCACAACCGGACCCGGCTTATTTCCACACCGGGTCCGGTGAAATACCCTTAAAACAACCCCAAATTTTAGTTACAGAGTGCAGGACAACGGCAAAATTCGAAAATCTTTCCATGCTTTTTGACCGTGCTATTGTCCAACGGTACCCACAAGTGGGTGCCCAAGATTCCTCGCTGCGCTCGCGCCCTTTGGGTGTGACAAGTTGGAGGCCGTGTTATTCGCGGTCAGCGTTTTTCGTAGCCAGGTTCAACGTTGTTTCGCGCCCTTTAGGGTGAACGTTCAACGAACTTTACATTTCCCCTGCCACACAGTTTGTTAAAACTGACAAATTCGGCGAATTATGGTATTCTTGGACCTGACCAAAGTTTGTCAGTCAATTTTATCTCCTTTTTTCAAAGAAGAAAATAGAAGACCAATTTATAACCAGGCCCGCGAACCGGTCTGCCCCGGTAGAGCCAGGCCGAGCATTTCGTTTATATGATTACCGGAGGAATTACCCACAATGACTTCAGAGGGTACAGCAAACCAGACACCCCGGACACTCTTTGATAAAATCTGGGAGTCGCACGTGGTCCGGGAAGTGCCGGGCCAGTCTACCATCCTATATATTGACCGCCACCTGGTCCACGAAGTGACTTCCTCGCAAGGGTTCGAAGGGCTTCGCCTGGAAAAACGAGCGGTCCGGCGGCCCCAGGCCACCTTCGCCGTGATTGACCACAACATCCCTACCACCCCGATTGGAAACTACGGTGCCCGCCACAATGTGCCGATCGTCGACCCCCAGAGCGCCCTCCAAATCGCGACCCTCGAACAGAATGCCCAGGACTTTGGCATTACCCTGTTCGACCTGGACGACGAGCGCAACGGGATTGTCCACGTGACGGCCCCGGAACAGGGCCTGACCCTGCCCGGTATGACGGTTGTTTGCGGCGACAGCCACACCGCTACTCACGGCGCCTTCGGGGCTCTTGCTTTTGGGATTGGCACCAGTGAAGTTGAACACGTCCTGGCGACCCAGACCCTTTTACAGGCCCGCCCTAAAACAATGGAAGTCCGAGTGGAAGGCACACTTCCGCCCGGCACGACCGCGAAAGACCTGGTCCTTTATATCATCGGCCAGATTTCCACCAGCGGCGGCAACGGCCACGTTATCGAATTTACCGGTTCGGCTATCCGCTCGCTTTCTATGGAAGGCCGCATGACTTTGTGCAACATGGCGATTGAAGCCGGGGCCAGGGCCGGGATGGTCGCCCCGGACGAGCGCACTTTCGAATGGCTCGAGGGCCGCCCCTATGCCCCCAAAGGCGAAGCTTTCGAGGCAGCGGTCGCGGCCTGGCGGAAACTACCGACCGACCCCGGCGCTGTTTACAACAAAAGCGTGGTGCTGGATGCCTCCGAGGTCGCCCCGCAGGTCACCTGGGGCACCAACCCCGGCATGACCACCCAGGTTACTGGCGAAGTGCCAAACCCCGAAACCTTCGATGACCCGGTTAAACGGTCGATGGGCCGCCGCGCCCTGCAATACATGGGCCTGGAACCGGGCACCAAAATCGAGGACATCCCGGTGGACCGGGTCTTTATAGGTTCCTGCACCAATAGCCGGGTGGAAGATTTACGGGCCGCGGCGCGTATCGCCAAAGGCCGCAAGGTCGCCTCGACCGTCCGGGCCATGGTGGTGCCGGGGAGCGGTCTGGTCAAAAACCAGGCCGAAGCCGAAGGTCTTGACAAGATTTTCAAAGAGGCCGGGTTCGATTGGCGCGAACCGGGGTGCAGCATGTGTCTCGCCATGAACGGCGACCAGTTGGCCGAGGGCGAACGCTGCGCCAGCACTTCCAACCGTAACTTTGAAGGTCGCCAGGGCAAAGGCGGGCGCACTCACCTGGTCAGCCCGGCTATGGCGGCAGCGGCGGCAATCGCGGGACATTTTGTGGACATCCGCGATCCCGAATGGAACGAGGTAACCGGTTACGAAGCAGCCAGCAACGAGGGAGCAAACTAGATGGAAGCTTTTAAGACCCTGAACGGTATCGTGATGCCGTTGGACCGCGCCAACGTCGATACCGACATGATTATCCCGGCAGTCTACCTGAAATCCATCAAACGGACCGGCTTTGAGGACGGCCTTTTTGCTAATATGCGCTATAACAAGGACGGCACACCCAACCCTGATTTCGTGCTGAACCAGCCGCGTTATAAAAACGCCTCGATTCTCGTCTCCCGCGAGAATTTCGGCTGCGGTTCCTCCCGCGAACACGCCCCCTGGGCCTTGCAACAGTACGGCTTTAAGGTAATCATCGCTTCCAGTTTTGCCGACATATTTTACAACAACTCTTTCAATATCGGCCTGTTGCCGATTATCCTCAAACCGGAGGAAATCGAGGAGCTGTTCCAGGAAGTCGAAAACGAACCGATGTTGCGCCTGAAGGTCAACCTGGAGGAAGGCACTGTCACCGCACCGGGCGGCAAAGAATTCCACTTTGAGATTGACCCCTTCAAAAAAGAATCCTTGCTCAAAGGTCTTGACAACATCGGCTGGACCTTGCAGTACGGCGATTTAATCGAGGATTACGAAGCCAAACGCCAGGCCGAACAACCCTGGCTTTACGCCGGACAATCCGCCTAAATATTTATGCAATGAACCGGCCCCTTCAAAAAGGGCCGGTTTTTGTTTTCATAAATTATTCGACTCAATCCCCAATGCCTCCTCTGACAGGCAAGGATTTATCTTGTAGCCATAAGCGAAAGGTGGGTAAGTTCTTCACTTACCTGCCAAAGCCGGGTCGCAGCCTCGCGGTCATAAGAGGCTTTGGAGGAGTGTACGGTTTTGCATTTCGAGAAATATTGACCGCTAATGCCCTCAACTTCGGATGAAACCGCCAGGTATAGGCTGGTTTGCGCTCCCTGGTCAGGGGTCAGGGCCAGGCGGTTGAAAATGCCTCTTAATACCCGGTTGAGTGGTTTCCAGCCCACTCCTATCTCGTCCCCAAAGTTGGTGGCGATAATGCCGGGATGCAGGGCGTTAACCGTTACATTTGTGCTTTCCAGACGACGGGCCAGTTCGTAAGTGAATATGATAGAGGCAAGTTTGGCCTGTCCATAAGCTAGCCAGCCCTGTCCACCATAACTATGGAGGCTTTGCAAGTCCTCGAAGTGGATTTTACCGATTCGGTGAGCCGCCGCCGACACATTAACAATTCGCGCACTCGGACTAGCCTTCAACCTGGGAAGAAGCAAATTGGTCAGCAGGAAAGGTGAGAGGTAATTGAGGGCCAGAGTCATTTCAAGACCTTCAGAGGTTTCACGACGTTTAGTGAAAAGCCCACCCACGTTATTGACCAGTACGTCCAATCGGGGATAGCGCTGCTCAAACTCGGAAGCCAGGTCGCGTACATCGTCTAACCGGCTCAGGTCCGCCAGTAAATACTCGACCTGCTGGTTGCCGGTTTCCTCACGGATTTGACGCACCATTTCAGTGGTTTTTTGATGATTGCGACCTACTACCACCACCTGTGCACCCTGGCGGGCCAGTTCGTGGGCTGTAACGAAACCGATCCCGCCGGTCGCGCCTGTTACAAGGCAAATCTTAGCTTGCATGCTCATATCGTTATCCTTTCTAATATGGTTGGGCCCATTTGAAGGCAGCCTGAAGCTGACGCAAAATTCGCCCTGTACGGTAAGCATTTTTAATAAACCGCCTTAAAAGACGGTAAACCTATCTGGTGAAAAAGTTAGGGAGTAGCGGCCTGCGACTTTAACTCCGATTGACGTTGTAGACCGTAAAGTAACGAGCAAAGGAGTTCGTTAAATTCCTGTTGGAAATTCATGTGAAAAACTTCCATACCGGGCTGTGTTAGCACTTCACGCAATACCGGCGAAGGTTCGGTGTGCGGTAACAAGCCCACAATCAAAACAGTGATACGCGGCAGAAGTTGCCCGGCTTGTTTAGGGCTTAGAAATGGTAAAGCCTCGTGGAGCAAAGCTGTAACCTTGGCTCCCTGAGTTAGTAACATCTGCTTGAAACGCAAAGCGGCCTCGAACTCCACGTTATGTTCCAGGACACTAGGCAGCAAAGCGACTAACCGGGTAGCTGTCCAATGTTTTAAAAGTGATTCGCTTAAGAGTTGTGTCACCTGGATAATGCTGGGCCGGTGGTCAGTGTGTGTGAGCAGTTCTTCTAATCCGCTTGTTACGTCAGTAGCCCAGGCCCGGTAAGTTTGTTCCAGCAAAGCCATAAAAAGTTCCTCCCTGGTTTTGAAGTAGAGATAAAGGGTACCTCTGGCGACCCCTACCTTTTCGGCCACCGCTTCTAGAGTAACCATCTGGTAAGAACCTTGAGCGAAGAGCTGGCTGGCTGTTTCGATTATATTCTGCTGGCGTTCCTGTTTTTGGGTGTCTTTTATGGCCCGACGCAAAAATTTCCCCTTTCTTTTTATAACTGACGCTGCGTCAATTATAATTGACGCCCTGTCAGTTGTCAAGACATGGTTTAGCAAAATGTCTGTGAAGTTGTATTCCTTCAGTTGAAAAACGCTTGAAATGTTTAATGAGATGCCAGCCAATTTACAAACCGCATATATTTATGAGGGTTAGGGGTGGGGATTCTCAAGTTATTGTAAGAATAACCTTAACTTTCGGTAAAAAAGACCAAAAATGGTTTGAACACGGGGTAGGGCCGTGCTATAATTGCGGCGCACTTGAGAAAATGTTAAACCAGTTAAAACTCACTCCCGACGGTTAGGCGTGCAACCGTGAAACATAAAGGAGAAAGAAAGCAATGGCTATAAAGATCGGTATCAATGGTTTTGGCCGGATTGGTCGGCAGACCTACCGGGCCCTGGTCGAAGAATACGCCGATGAAGTAGAAATCGTGGCCGTAAACGACCTCACCGACACCAAAACCCTTGGATACCTGTTGCAGTACGACAGCAACTACGGCTTCTTCGATGGGGAAGTCGAAGTTGAAAGCGATGCCCTCAAAATTGACGGCAATTCTCTGAAGGTTCTGGCCGAAAGAGACCCGGCTAACCTGCCCTGGGGCAAGCTTGGCGTAGACCTGGTTATCGAGTCCACTGGCCGCTTTACCGACGCCGCGCAGGCCGGGGCTCACATCAAAGCCGGGGCTAAAAAGGTTATTATCAGCGCACCTGCCAAAGGCGAAGACCTGACCGTTGTCATGGGCGTAAACCATGACCAGTACGACCACGAAAAACACAACATCATCTCCAACGCCAGTTGCACCACGAACTGCCTGGCCCCGGTGGCGAAGGTCATCCTGGAAAAATTTGGTATCGTCAAGGGCCTGGTAACGACCGTCCACAGCTATACCAACGACCAGGTTATCCTGGACCAGCCTCACAAAGACTTACGGCGGGCGCGGGCGGCGGCGATTAACATCATCCCGACCACGACCGGCGCGGCCAAAGCAGTCTCCCTGGTTATACCCGAACTCAAAGGCAAGTTCGACGGTTTCGCTCTGCGCGTCCCCACCAGCACCGTTTCGATTATTGACTTCAAGGCGGTTGTCGAGCGCGATGTCACCGTCGCGGAAGTCAACGCGGCCCTCAAAGAAGCCAGCGAAGGCGACCTGGAAGACATTCTCGGTTACGAGGAACAGCCCCTGGTTTCGAGCGACTACCGTGGCGACCCCCGCAGCAGCATCGTGGATGCCCTCAGCACCCAGGTCATCGGCGGCAACCTGGTCCAGGTTGTTAGCTGGTACGACAACGAATGGGGTTATAGCTGCCGCGTAGCCGACCTGACGGCTTTCATCGGCGGTTTCTTTGAATAATATGCTCCCTGGCCGGAGGGTTTAACTCTCCAACGGCTTTTGGACAGGTGGCGCATCTCAAAAGGATGTGCCATTTTGTTTAATTTTATAATTTTTTTGAATTGACAACTCCACCTCCCCAAAGTTAAACTCACTCCACCAAATTGAACCTGCCTCAGGTTCTTGACACTGCTCAATCCAGGTCGAGACCGTCCCCGGCCTGAACATGCGACTTATAACGAAACTTATAAAGAACTTTATAAGGAAGGAATTTTGACATGCTGGCAACTTTGCCCAAATCCGTCGAAGAAGTTAAAGAATGGAACTGGGAAACCTTTGAACCTTACTACCGGGAATTGGAGGAAATCGAGCTTACCCCTGCGAATATTGATGAATGGCTCAAAGCCTGGACCGACCTGCTGGGCCTGGCGGGCGGCAAGTTTGCCCTCCTGAACCTGGCTAATACCCAGAACACCGCCGACCTATCCATCCAGAGCGAGTTAAATTCGCTGCGCCAGACCCTCGACCCACCCATCAAACAGGCCGAACAGCGCCTGACTGAAAAACTGCTGGCAAGCGGGCTGCAAGCGCCGGGGATGAGCGTGGCCTTGCGGCAGATGCGGGTCCAGGCCGACATTTTCCGGGAAGCTAATATCGCCCTTGGCATCGAGGAACAAAAATTATTGATGGAGTTCAACCGGATTACCGGGGCCCAGACGGTCGAATTCGATGGGCGCGAGCAGACCCTGCAACAGTTGCGAGCGGTCCTGCAAAGCGACGACCGCACCCGCCGCGAAGCCTCGTGGAAAGCAGGGTCCGACCGCCAACTGGCCGACCGGGAAGCCCTTAACAACCTTTATGGCAAGCTCTTGCACCTCCGCCAGCAGATGGCCGAAAACGCCGGGGAGCCGGACTACCGGGCCCTGCGCTGGAAAATGCTCAACCGTTTCGACTATACACCCCAAGATTGTGAGACCTTCCACGCCGCCATTGAAGAAGTGGTTGTCCCGGCAGCGGCCCGTGTCCTGGAACGCCGCCGCCAGCGCCTGGGTATTGCGAGCGTCCGCCCCTGGGACCTGGATGTAGACCCCTCCGGTCTGCCGCCCCTGCGCCCCTTCCAGGATACCGAAGAACTGGCCGGAAAAGCCGAGCGCGTCTTCAGCCGGGTTGACCCGCTTTTTGGGGAATATTTTGCCACCATGCGCCGCGAGAACCTGCTCGACCTGCCGAACCGCAAGAACAAGGGACCGGGAGCTTACTGCACCCAGGTACCTGTGGGCGAAAAACGCCGCCCTTTTGTCTTCATGAACGGGGTCGGTATCGGGCCGGACGTAGTGACCATTCACCACGAGTCGGGACACGCCTTCCACAACTTCGAAACGCTTAAATTGCCCTACGCCCACCAACGTTATACCGGCTCAGAATTTGCCGAGGTCGCCTCGATGTCAATGGAACTGCTGGCGACCCCCTATCTGCCCGAAAGCGAAGGCGGCTACTACACCCAGGACGAAGCTAACCGGGCCAAGACAGAATTGCTTGAAAAAATCATCCTGTTCTGGCCCTATATGGCGGTGGTTGACGCCTTCCAGCATTGGGCTTATACCCACGTTGACCAGGCGGTTGACCCGGCCAATTGCGACCGGAAATGGGGCGAACTTTGGTCCCGCTTCATGGGTGCGGAGGATTGGAGCGGCCTGGAAGATGCCCGCGTAACCGGGTGGCATCGCAAGTTGCACATCTTCCGCTACCCCTTCTATTACGTAGAGTACGGGTTGGCCCAACTCGGCGCGGTCCAGGTCTTTGCCAACGCCCTGAAGGACCAGGCTAACGCGGTCCAGCTTTATCACGGGGCTCTCAAACTCGGAAAGACGGTTACCCTGCCGGAGCTTTTCCAGGCCGCCGGGACACGCTTTGGCTTTGATAGCGCCCTCTTGCGTGAGGCCGTAACCTTATTGGAAGGCCAGTTGGAAAAGTTGGCCTGAATAAACTTTCTATAAAACCGTTAGCCGGGCTATTACAAAAATACTGTGTAATTGCCCGGCTTTTTATTTTAATTGGGACCTGAAAAGGCAAAGTTTAAAGTTTGAAATTCCCCGGCAAAGTTGCATCGCAAGGATTTTTACAGGGTGGCCTGCTAGCAGGAGAACCCGGTACCACGCGGCGAAAACAGTCCCTTAAAAGTCTCCGGCCCGTCAAGGTACTAAAACTTTAAGGTTAGCCAATTGAAAGGCCCAATCTTTTGACTTTTGGCACTTGTAATGCTAACATGCTTTTTGTTAAGAATAATTATTCTTAACAAAAACTATGTGTTAACGTGTACTTCGGATGCACGAAGACTATTTATTATTGATTTGAAAGGAGAGTGCAACCCATGCCTAGCGGTAGCGTTGCATCGGAGACAAAGACGCTGAAAGTTGGCGACATGGCTCCCGATTTTACTCTCTCCGCTGCTAAAGGTACGTCCGACAAGGGCACCATTACCTTGAGCGATTTCCGGGGAGAGAAAAATGTAGTAATTGTATTTTACCCCTTCGCTTACACACCTGTTTGAACCGCGCAAATGCCTGCTTACAACGCCGACCTGGCGAAGTTTGAAGGCTATGATGCCCAAGTTTTGGGTGTCTCGATTGATAGCGTCCACACCAACTCTGCCTGGGCCAAGAGCCTTGGTGGTCTAGATTACCCCCTTCTTTCCGATTTTTGGCCGCATGGTGCCGTCGCGGAAGCCTATGGCGTATTACGCGCTGAAGGCATGGCAGAACGTGCCATTTTTATTGTGGATAAAGAGGGTAAAGTTGTCTACATTGATGTTCATGACATCAGTCTGCAACCTGACAACGAAGATCTTTTCGAAGTCCTGCGCCAACTGTAAGTAAAAGGTGTTAAAAACAACCACCGGACTTTGTTTGCTCTGCTCCATGAAAACAACCGGTGGTTGTACTCCTTTTCCTGACCTGGTTGATAAAGTTGAGAGGAAAGTAAAATGGAACTATCCAGGCGGTGTGTACCTTATACCCCGCTTTTTAAGCCGCTAAATAAAATGAATTTCAGCATTGTCACGACTGCCGGGATCCGGTTGAACAGCCAGGAACCCTATAATGACGAGGGTGACGAGCGCTTTTATGTTGTTCCCGGTGACGTTAATGCCGCAGATTTAACCATCAATTACGCTACGCCCGCCAATTACGACTTTAGCGACTCACTTAAAGATGTAAACGTTGTTTTCCCGATTGACCGCCTGCGTGAGTTAGCCGCTGCCGGGGTTATCGGGGGGGTCGCCAAAAAGCATATTGGCCTGATGGGTTACACCATGCGTTTGAAAAAAATGTATGAAGAGACCGTCCCGGCGATTGCTAAAGAAATCGAGCGGTCCAATACCGACGGCGTAATTTTGACGGCTGGCTGACCGCACGTCTGCCATCGGACAGTTGTCGCGATTCAAAGAGCTATCGAAGCAACCGGTATTCCTACCGTTCTGGTGACGGTTTCGGCAGAAGAATCCGCCGGGATGCGTCCGCCGCGGGCCATTGAACCGGAAGGATTCAAGATTGGCAATTCCCTGGGCCACCCGGACCAACCGGATTTACAACGTCAGGTCGTCCAGACCGCCATCGAGTATATGAACCAGTTGGTGATGCCTGGCAAAGTTACCCCGATTCATTTCGAAGGATATTAAAAACCGAAAAGCGTATCTCGCTGCAAGGAGCGGGATACGCTTTTTTGATGCATGTTTTTCGTCCCTTTTGGAGAGGACAAATTTTATTGAGCAGGGGCGGCGATTTCCTGCCGTAAAACCGTGGCGGCCTCAACCATAGCCTTCAGCTTGGCGGAAGCCACCTCGCCGGAATTGATGGGTCGGTTGGAAAAAGTGCCGAACCCACAGTCCGGGTTGAGAAAGACTTTCCCGGCAGGAAGGTATTGCAAAGCTTCTCTCACCCGCTCCACGATTGCTTCGGACGGTTCAACCTGGGGTGTCCGTGGGTTTACCACGCCCAACCCCAACTCTTTTCCAGCCCTGATTTCAGGAGAGTCGAGCAAAGCCGCCAACTCCCCCGCCCGTGGGGTCGCGTATTCGAGGACCAACTGCTGGACTTTCAAACGGCTCAGGTAAGGCACCAGCGGAAAATACGACCCGCTGAGCAGGGTACTTTCCTTCTGGCTCCAGTTCCCCCGGCAAATGTGCAGCCCGGTCCGCACATTTTCGGTATTTTCCATAACCCGGTTGATTAAGCTGACCGCGAATTCCAGTTCCTCGGTCGGGTCGGCTCGCGCCGACAGAGCCGCGCACATAAAAGTACGGGTCTGCCCGGAGGTAAAGACCAATTCGGTCAGGACTGGCTCATCCAACTGGATAAAATCGGCCCCGGCCTGAATCAACTCCTGTATCTCGGTCTGAAGGATATTGACCACGTCCTCGCCCAGGGCTTCCTTGCTCGGATAGACCTTCTGGGCCACCTCTTTTACCCACATAGCCCGGGTCAGGAGATAGGGTCCGGGCAAGGTGACCTTGATTGGCCGGTCAGTCTGGCTGCGGGTATAGAGATATTCGTCGAGGGTCAGCGGCGATAGCCGTTTGACCGGGCCGACACAGGTCGGGTTGGATATGGCAAAGGCCGGGACATCGAGTGTTTCCAGGATTCTCTCAAACCCGGCCTTATCCTCGACCACTTCGAGCATTTCGGCCAGGGTCATCAACTGCACCCCGGACAGCTTTTCGGTGACAAAAGAATAAAAATTATCCCGGCGCTGCTCTCCATCCGTGACGAGGTCCACCTCGGCATTTTCCTGGCGACGTAATACCTCTCGGACCTCGGTGTCGGCTATTTTATCGAACTCGGCCCGACTGATTTGGCCTCGCTGTTTCTGGCGTTGGGCTCGCAACAGAGTAGAAGACCGGGGCCAGCTACCGACGGTAGTTACCGGAAACAAAGGCAGTTCTTTCATAAAAATCCTGTGCTTCCTAGGCTGACTGTACAGCTTCCTCGAAAAAGCCTTGCTGTTTGACCGCTTCGTCCAGGATGGCGTAACCGCTCACCCGGCCCGGCAACCACTCTTTAAGACCCTCCATATCCATCATTTCGCGGTGGGCCGGGTTGCTATAGGTCATACGGAAAAGCACCTCAAGCCAGCGCTGCTCATCCTCCTTGGGGAAATCCTCCCGAACCGTGAAGTTGCAGTGGTCAAAAGGCGGCGTGGTCGCAAGGACCGTCAATTTGGCCGGGTCGACCGTTCCGTCAGCTTGCCAGTTGGTCCAATTAAGGTCGAGGACGGCGCAGGCGTCGCTTTCACCCCGCTGCAAACTGCGCAAGGCTTCCAGCTCCCCGCCCACATGGTCGCCGTGCTTGCCTACCAGCAGGTCGAAACGGCGCAGGGTAAAATCTTTATCAGCTTCGAGCCCGGCCCGGCGCAAGACCTGAAGCGGTATCAGGGTGGCCTGGGGTGAGTCTTTGGCCCCGGTGGCGACCGTCTTGCCTTTGAGGTCTTCCAGGTCGGAGATGCCACTATCTCGCCTGACAATAATATGGGTAACCCGGTCGCGGTCGGTATCGCGCATGGCGATAGCCCGGCACTCGTTATGGGTGGCATGTTCGGCTTCCAGCCAGGCCAGCGGGGAGTTCCAGGCGATATGAATATGCCCGGTCACAAGCGCTTCCACCATCAATTCGTAGTTGCTATAAAATACATAGTCCATCGGGCAGCCTTCGCTGATGAAGAACTCCTTGATAATGTCCCAGATGACTACCACTTTAGGGTCGTAGACGACCGCGCCCACCAGGATAGGCGATTGCATAGGCTTTCCTTTCCTCGGCTCAGAAACTAGAATAAATCAATCCCGCACAGGGCCCGCCCGATGAAATCCCACAGGACATCGGTGGTCGGGGCCATTACGCTGGCGGCACGGGCATCCCGGAAATTGCGCTCGATAGTCAGGTGTTTACTAAAAGCCGCCCCACCGCAAGCTTTCATTCCCAGGTCGGTAACCAAAATTGCCCCTTCGGCGGCGGACGCTTTAGATTCGAGGACGTATAGAGTAGTGGCCGGACCGGGATTTTCGACCGAGTCGATAACCGCCACCAGGTGAGCCCGGATTTTATCGGTCTCGATACGCATCTGGGCCAGGCGCGCCCGCAAAGTCGGGAAATCGGCCAGTTTGTTGCCGAGGTGCTGCATGCCAACCCCGGTCAGGTGTTTGATAGTCGCCTGGGTAGCCGCCTCGGCCAGGCCAACCGAAACCGCCGAGTTACCCAGGGCAAACCAGGGCAAAACCACTTCCAGCATGGTGCGGAAGCCATCGCTGGGAGCGCAGATAGCCCGGTCCGCTGAAATAATCGTTTTATCCAGCACCATCGGAGAACTACCGTTACCGCGCATCCCCAGGCTGTTCCAGGGTCCGCTGATCGCGAAACCGGGGTCATCTTTGTAAACCACGTAGAGCATGGTATCGGTGGCAGCGGTCCCACCGGGAGTACGGGTGGAAACAATATAACTGTCGGCTTGCCCGGCGGAAGTAACCCAGGATTTGGTCGCCGAAAGGGTTAGCTGACCGTCTTCTTCAACCGCCTGGCTTACGGGAGCCCAGAAGTGGCTGCGGGAGCCACGTTCGCTCCAGGCCAGGGTAGTGAGGTGTTTTCCGGCGGCAATATCCCGCAAGATTTTTTCGAAGGAAGCCGGGTAGGCCACATAACAGGAGCAGGCGCTGATATGCATCAGGTAGACCATTGCTGCGGAGGCGTCCACCTGGGCTATTTCGTCCAGGACGGCGGCGGCAACCCGCAAACCCTGACCCAGGCCACCATATTCGGTTGGAATGGTCAGGCCGAGAAACCCCCCCTTTGCCAGGGCTTCGACCGCTTCGGCGGGGAAACGGCTTTCCGCGTCCACGGCGTTAGCATTGGGGGCGATAGAATCAGCCGCGATTTGCCGGGCTTTCTCGACCAGGGCGGTCTGTTCTTCGTTCAACCGGTACATAAGCTATGCTTACCTCCATCATTCACAGGTGAATTTTGAAAAAAATTAATCAAACCACTTGATTATCACGCTAAAAAATTACAAAACTATTACCAAACTGAAATCCAGCTTAACTGCGCGTTTGAGAGTGTTGAAAAGAGGGGAGCGGTCCTGCACACTTTGCCAGACCTTTTCAATTTTTTCCTCGGTTGCTTCGGTGCTGATAAATATCCTTCCTTCGATAGTTTCCAGGCCGGGGTGGCCCGCTTCTCCGATGACACCGAGCATGGTCAGCGAGTTATTCAACTGGCCACTCAGGCTTATTTCCAGGGCCTCGATAGACACGCCAAAACGCGGCGCCACTGTTTGGAAACCGGCAGCAATATCGCCGCCTAGCGCGCCTAACAGGTATTCAATTGCACTTGGATGGGGATCTTTTTCTTTAAAACTGGCCTGTTTTTCGATGAGGAAAGAATTATTCCGGGAATACGCAACCGAACGCTCGCCCGTTACCCAGCTAACGCGAGCTTTCCATTTAAACTCTTCTTGACTTGTTCCGGGACCATTCGAGGCCATTCGAAATAAGTTCCTTTTACGCCACTAACTACCATGGGGGCGGACAGACCCTGGTTGTTTTTCCACCCATTATTAAACTTTCCGGTTGCCCGGCCTGGTTCAGTTTTACGTCCGCACACGGCGTTGGTTAAACTGCCAATAATTCAATTTACGGACAAATATACATCCAGAGTTTTCATATGCTTTACCTGTTTACTAAAAAAGCCTTGCCTTGGATTTAAAACTGATTTTGCGTCCTGGGCTTAGCTAACCACTACTTTTCCAGAACCGGGTACGACCTTGCCCACCCGCCAGAGGGTTTCCCCGGCTTCCTCGAAAGCAACTTCTACTGAGGAAGCCTGGACGGGGTCGAGGGCGAAGAAAAGCCCGCCGCTGGTTTCCGGGTCGAATAAAAGTGCCTCGATGTCATCCTCAAGGTTGGCCTTAAGCTGTACCTTTGGGTCAGTATCGGTCTGTAAGAAAGCCCGGTTGCGTCCGACCCCACCGGGTAGACAACCTAACCGGGCATATTTGCGGGCTCCGGGCAGAAAAGGAATAGCCTCAGCCTCAAATTCCAGGTCAACTTCCTGGCTTTGTTTCGCCATTTCGAAGGCGTGGCCCAGGATACCGAACCCGGTTATATCGGTGCAGGCGTGGACATTTGCTATCCCGGCCTGCCGGACCAACTGGGAAGCCTTGCGGTTTAGCCGGGCCATACTGGCTATCGCAACGGCCAGGGTTTCAGGGTCAACCACGTCGCGTTTCCCGGCGGTAGTAATAACTCCGGTGCCGAGGGGTTTGGTCAGGTAGAGGTAATCACCCGGTTTCGCCCCACCCTTGGTCAGCACCTGTTTGGGGTGGACAAACCCGGTCACGCACAACCCGTATTTCGGTTCTTTGTCGGTAACGGTGTGGCCCCCGGCCACAACGGCCCCAACTTCAGCCATCTTATCAGCGCCACCCTGTAAAATCCGGCTTAAAATTGAGTGCGGCAAATCCTCCGGGAACCCGACAATGTTAATACCCAGCGCGACTTCGCCACCCATAGCATAGACATCGCTCATGGCGTTAGCCGCCGCGATAGCCCCATAAAAATAGGGGTCGTCAACTACCGGTGGAAAGAAATCGACCGTCTGGACCAGCGCCTGGTCCGGGCTTAACTGGTAAACGGCGGCATCGTCGCTGATTTCCAGGCCAACTATTAAATTAGGATTCGAATATTGTTTCAGGGGAAGCAAAACTTGCTCCAGGTCCGCCGGACCCATCTTCCCTGCTCAACCGGCGCACGCCGCCAGTGATGTTAACTTTATATCGGTAAAGTCGGGTAAGTGATTATGCTTGTCAAAACTCATTTTTTTGCCGCAAAATTTATAGTGGTAAAAAAGTTTGGCGAGAGCGGATGGGAGTCGAACCCACCTACACCGTTCCTAACGGTATACAACAGTTTTGAAGACTGTGGCAGCCACCGGACTACATACACTCCCACTTGAATAAAACAATTGCCGTGTTTTTCACAAACAGTGGGTTGGTTTGATTTTGAGGTATTTTACCAGGCTTGTCAAATCAAATTGATAGATTTAGAGGGGTGTACACATTGAAAAATTTTAAGAATTTTATAATTTATATGACCTTATTTTCATAAATTAATGTTTGCAGTACTTTTGGGCCCCTACCCTGGCTCCAAACTATTGACAAAAAAATATAACTGGTTTACCTTAGAAAAGATTAGGATCACGCCTTTTAACCAAATTGAAAAGTATAACCATTTTTACTGATCTTAACCATAAGTGCTTGTTGGCCTGGGGTATAGGCTACTCGGAAACTTTTATCCTATATAAGTTTTAGCTGACCCTGCCTCGCCGGATAAAACTTTTGAGTTGGATTTTAGGCTCGATTAGCGGACCTCACTTTTTATCGCATCTCATTTCTATACTGGCTAAAAGACTTTTCTTGTGAAAGTCTAAATTTGTTGTTTCGGTTATTTTTGCCTTAAAGTCGCCTTCAATTAAATCTCCCCCACCCAGGCGGCCAGGGGCAATAATTGGCTGATACTTCAAATTATCTCATGTAGGTTGTAGGTTGGCATAACCGTGGTTTACCACACGGTTACTTTGTGTACCCATTAAGCCTTTTGTCCTTACAAAGAAAGAGATATTTATGCCTAAATTTCTTTCGGATCGCCTCCGGCATTTCCCTCATGCCCGCCGTTTCAGAAGTTTATCTATTGCTGTTGCATCACTTCTGATGTTGAACCTTACTTTTGTCTTTGTCACAGCTATCAGCCCGGCGGTAGTCTACGCCGCGCCACCCAAGCCAACACTACCCACCAATATTAGCAGTGAACAGGCTCATCCAGGTTCGGCCCTGATCGCTTTTCGGACTTCAGTAAAGGTCACCGGCCACAGAATTGGCCGCGGTGACGGCAGTAATGCCTCCGACGATGAATTGAACACTATCAACAAGACCCTGGATGGCCTGGGCGCAACCTCGGTAAAACACCTGTTCACCAATATTCCGGCAGCTACCTTGAACGCCGCCAGGGCCAAGGCCATAGCCGATACCGGTGGCTACGTGACCGATTTTACCCAGGTTTACCAGGTGACCTTTAACCCTACCATCAATGCCGGTGAGGCGGTCAACCGCCTGGCAGCGTCCTCCCTGATTACCTCGGCGATGCCAGACCTGATTTTCCACACCCCCAGCCTGGAAAAGCCGGTCCTGACTCCCGACCAGGTCCAAAAGGCCCTCAATGCCCCACGCGCTTCCTGGGCCTCGAAGTTCTTTAATAAACCCGCACCCTCGGTGAATTTACCCGGTAACTATTCGTTCCAGACCGATGGCCAGTCTTATCTTGACGCCGCCTCGAACAATACTACCGGGGCCCTGGCGATGCTCCAGACCAAATTCCACCAGCAACCGGGCCAGGGGACGTATATCACCAATATCTCCCTGGGCACTATTGACAACACCAGCACGGTCCTGGAAAACGGCCAGCGCTACCTGGAACAGGCCGGGTATCCTAAAATCCCCGTCTGGTTATCAAACCAGACCTGTACCGCCAACCCGGACGGCACTCAGACCTGCGGGGTAACGCTCGACCCCACCGCCACCAATACCACTGACGGCCAGGGCGACCTGACCGAAGTTATGCTTGATTTCAGCGTGATGGCCCCGCCTCCGGTGGGCGACCCGCGCATTGCCAACCCGGCCCCGGCGGGCCTGGGCGAAATCCTGGGTGAAGCTTACGGCGCTAATTTCCGGCTGATTAACCCCCTGGTTAACACCACCGAGAATTTCTTCGCGGCTTTCCTGGGTGCGGCTTTCCTGCAAACTCCCAAGCCCTCCGTAATCACCGCCTCGATTGGTAGCGGTTTCGGTATCGGCGGCTTTAGTGACTATTTCTTCGAACAAAGCGGGATGATTCACGATATTGTCTCCACCGTTGTAAGCGGGGCCGATATTTTCGTAAGCATTTCCGCCGGGGACGGCCAGACCAATACAAACGCCGCGATGAACCCCAACGGCTTGACCGGCCCGACCGAAGTTACCAAAAATACCAACAAATTAACCGACATTGACGACCCATATGTCTGGGCTGATCCCAGCTATAGCTATGGGCTGACGGTAGAACCGGAGTACGTCACCGATAGCGGCGCGAATGACTCGGGTGGTGATGCCCTGAACGATGTCTTCAATAACTCGCCCTGGAGCAGGGCAATCAGTCCTAAGGTCAGCCACACCCAGCACACGACCGAGACGCGCTGGACCGGGCAGCAAAACTTCCATACCGGCAGCGGGTCGCGGGTTAACATCTCGGCCCCGGCGGATGACATCCTGTTCCTGGCCCAGGTTGAAGCGGATGGCGTTCCGGTCAACCCGGTTGCCACGATGCCTGAGTTGATTGGTGGCACCTCGGCCTCGGCCCCGGAAATCGCGGCAGCGGCGGCAGTGGTTCGCCAGACGTCCTCGCTTTTGGGGCATCCCCTCAGCGCGAAAGAGACTCGCAAGCTGTTGATGGATACCGGTCGCGCCAACCTGACCCCCTATTTTGACCTGAGCAACGCCAATGTCGGTCCGAACCTCGACCTGACGGCAGCAGTCCAGGCCCTTTTCGACCGCTACGGTGGCTGGAACCAGCCTGACCCGTTCTTTGTGCGAATGACCGTAGCCCAGCGCAAAGCGGCCCTGAACCAGACTATCTTTGGTAGGAGTTTCTATACCGATACGCCCCAGGACCCCGATACCAAAACCGCTACTATCGACCTGAGCCAGGGGTTGACACCCGATTCCGGCCCTACCCTGGAAGCTCTCAATAACAGCGGGGACAACCTCAACCAGCCTATTACCTTCGCGGTTGACGCGGCCTTCCAGTCGGCCTGGCATGATAACTATAGCTGGACACTGCAACTGGGCAACCAGAGGGTGGAGGTACCTAACCAGTATTTCGACCGGGGCTTGCCTTATATCCGGCTCCTACCTTCCGAGATTTTTGGCCTGCTGAATAAGCCGCTTACATATTCTTCCGACCGGGTAGTGAAAGTGACTGCCAGGAGTGGTCGGGCCTCTATCAGCATGGACGTCACATTCAAGGGTCAGAGTAAGGCTACCTACGCCCACGCCGTACCACCTTCTTTCGACCCGGTCTTCCAGCCGGACAATAATTCTGACAAGGTAACGTTTAAGTATGACCTGCGGGGCCTGGTGGATGCCAGCGGCAAGCAGGTTGACGGCGGCGTTTTGATTGTCAGCGATATTGACCGCGCCCAGCCACGGGCCTTCACCGACCGCGACCCGGACGCTCACGGTTTCAAGAAGGTACTTCCCGGCCTGGTCGGCCAGATAACCGTTTCGGCTGCCGAACTTCCTCACGGTGTTGGTACCTATGGCATCGCCCTGCGCGGTTCCAGCAACGGCGTGGAAATAATGGACAGCACCAGTTTCTGGCTGCCGTTGCGGTACGCGCCGAAACGCTACGAACTCCCTGCAACCCCGAAAATCCAGGCGACTAGCTCGGTCTGGCCGTTGCTTTTCGACCCGCCTTACCCGAACCCGGCTCCTCTATTCTATGAGATTGCCGACACCGAGGCGGACGGAGGCTCTACCCAGTTCGCCGTCACCTATGACGTGCGGAGTGTTAGCGGGGCCAAAGGAGCCATTATCGAGTTCTCGCACCCGACCTACAATTTCGCCTCAGGTCTCCTCTTCACAGGCGCATTCAATGGCGGGGTGGTAGTCAACAACTTTACCAACCCGAACGGCGACCGTTACGACACGGGCAACAACCTGGGCACGCCGGGTAGCGTGGCGCGGGTGCCGGTCCAGGGGACCAAAGGTGTAGCGAACCTGGATGGAACCAAGATTGGCCTATCTATCCCGGCCAACGCCTGTGACAGCACCTACCAGGTGCGGGTGCTGGCGGTAGATGGTCAGGGTAAAATCGTGGGTGTGGCCGGAAACGGCAGCATCCTGAGCTACGGTGATTTCAGCAAGGCGGTTTGTTTCCAGTAAATTAACCCCGGCCCTGAATTACCGGACCTGAAAGAAAAGTCCTGCTTTCAATCGAGAAGGCAGGACTTTTTCGTTTGGCTAATTTCCGCTGCCCGGCAGGGTTATCGGTTTTGGCAAAGTTGTTACACTGGTGGAAATAGTCTGGGCTATCAGGTCGCCCTGGTCATTGAAAGCGGCCTGGATGACCACGTTATCACCAACTTTCAAAGCCGAAACGGTGCTGGCCTGGCCGTTTACCCTGACTTTTGTGGCCGAGTCCAGGATGAAAACGTTGGTCAGGTTACTGAGGGTTAAACTGGTGGCGGTAAGGGTTTTAACCTGGCCGCTAAAGGTCCGGTTGGCGGCAGGTGAAGCCGAGGCCGGGATGGTATAAACTCCTACAATAGGGGTCGCCGGGCCGCTCGGCGTGGGGGTTGGAGGAACAGGTGTTTGGGTTGGGGCCGGTTGGGTCGGTTTAGGTCGTAGGGTGAAAGTCGGTTGGGCAGGCGCAACCGTCGGCAATACCGGTTCGTCTGTTGCCATAACCGGGCTTGAGGTAGCCTGGACCGTGGTTTTGGCGGGAAGGGTCGCTGAAGGCGTCGGATTCGCGGCGTAGGTCGGCGCGTCCACCTGACTCTGAGGGGAGTTTTGCAAAACCGCGGCAGGCGTAAAAGTCGCCGGGGCGCTGGTGTCAGACGGGAACGGTGTGGCGGTTGGGTTGGGCGCGGCGGTAGCGGTCTGGACCGGGACAGGCGTGGGACTTTCCCCCGGCGTAACGGTTAAGACCTGACTTACGGCTGTAGAATTTTCAGGACTTTGCATGTTACCTCCATTTAAAAGGGTTAGAAGCACCAGGCCTACCACGACCAGGGCCACAACTGCGGCCATACCACCCAGCACCAGGCGGTTCCAGCGAGGAGCGCGGCGCGACACCGGGTTGACCGTGGTGGCGTTACGCAATTTTTCCAGGGTGGCGTTAACAAGGCCGGGCGGCGGGTCGGACAGGCCTTCTACCCAGTCGGCCAGCAACTTATCCTCAAAATCTTCCGGTAAATTCGGCGAAGCCTTGTTCATAATCTTAGAAAATCCTTCCACCCTGTCTTAAAGGCGGTCCTTCAGATATTCGCGTAAAAGAGCCTTGGAACGCTGGTAAAAAGTCTTGGCGCTATTTTCCGGGATTTGCAGCACCTGGCCGATTTCCTGAAAACTCATGTCGGTGGTATACCGGAGCAGCACCACCGCCCTATAGCGCTCCGGCAAAGTTTCAATAGCTTCGTTGAGTAGTTGCCTGGTAACCTGGCGTTCCAGCAGAGTTTCAGGTAAGGGCGCATCGTCTTTAAGCTGGTCAAAAAACTTCGAAGGAGGCTCGTCCGACCGCCGCCTGGCTAACTGGGAAAAGGTCGGGACGCGCTTTTTTCGCAGGTGGTCAAGGCTTTTATTCCGGGCGATGGTAAAAATCCAGTTACGGAACGACCCGGTAGCCTGCCAGTTTGGCAGACTGGTGTGAATTTGAATCAGGCTCTGCTGCAAAATATCCCCGGCGTCTTCGTAGTCACTCACCAACCCCAGGACAAACCTGAAGAGAGGTGAACTGTAACGCCGGACCAATTCCTCAAAAGCGTTAAAATTTCCCTCTTTGGCAAAGACCGCCAGTTCTTCGTCACTTAAATCAATTAGCATTCGCACGCCCGACAAACGGCTTTTAATTGCCTGAAAGTTGGTATTTAGTAAACGTAACCCGGAGCGGGATAGTTTCAAATTCAGATTTCAATTTGTCCCTTAATTACGGCTGGTTATGAGGAACGGTGGGGAAGTGAGTTTTTCTTAGCGGGAAGAAATTTAAGGCTTCAAGGTGGGGTAATAGGCTACCATAAGTAGCCCATTACCATAACACAAATTCAGGGACGGTTAGTAGCCCGGCTTTAACGGCCCAGGGTTTCGGTTAAAACTTTGTCAAGGATTGCCAGGGCCTTTTCAAGCAAAGCGTCCTCGATATTGACCGGGGTCAGCACCCGGATGACATTGTCGTACAGCCCTGCCTTGACCAGCAGCAACCCTTTTTCCAGAGCGCTATCCATTATGTCGTGGACGAGACCGGGAGCGGGTTCTTTCGAGCCTGCTTCTTTGACAAACTCCATGGCTATCATCGGCCCCAACCCGCGCACTTCTCCAATCTGGGGGAACCGGACCTGCCAGCCTTCGAAAACTGCCCGCAACCGTTCGCCCAACCGGACGGCCTGTCCCAGGAGATTTTCTTCCTCGATGATGTCGAGAACGGCCAACCCCGCCGCGCAAGCTAAAGGGTTTCCGGCATAAGTACCGCCCAGGCCGCCCGGACCCGGCGCGTCCATAATCTCGGCCCGGCCAATCACGCCCGAAAGAGGCAGTCCCCCGGCCAGGCTCTTGGCGACACAAATCAGGTCCGGGGCTACCCCGCTATGCTCGATAGCAAAGAGTTTCCCGGTCCGCCCAAAACCGCTCTGGACCTCGTCATCTATCAGCAAAATCCCGTTACGGTCGGCCACCTGGCGCAAAGCCTGTAGAAATTCGGGTGGGGCAGGGTTAAAGCCGCCTTCTCCCTGGACCGGCTCAATGATAAAGGCTGCGACCCGGTTGGCCGGGACTTGCTGGTCGAACATCATATTTAAGGCATGGATGGCCTGCTCGGTCGAGATTCCCTGGAAAGAATTGGGGAAGGGGGCGTAAAAGATTTCCGAGGCGTATGGCCCAAAATTCTGACGGTAGGGGTGCGCCCGGCCCGTAAGGGTCATGGCAAGCAAGGTGCGACCGTGGAAACCGTTCGTAAAGGAGATAATGGCCGGACGGTTGGTATAGGCACGAGCGATTTTAACCGCGTTTTCGGTGGCCTCGGCCCCGGTGGTAAAAAAGATGGTCTTTTTAGCAAAATCGCCTGGGGCCGCTTCGTTCAGGCGTTCAGCCAAACGGATGTAAGGCTCGTACATCGCCACCTGGAAACTGGTGTGGGTGACCTGGTCGAGTTGCTCTTTGACCGCCTGCACCACCTTTGGATGGTTGTGGCCGACATTCAGGGCGCCGTAGCCCCCCGCAAAATCAATATATTCCTTGCCTTCGACGTCCCACAGCCGAGCCCCGGCGGCCCGTTGGACAAAAATCGGGTGAGCGCTGGAAAGGCCACGCGGGATATTTTCCTGGCGCCGCCTTAAAAGTTCCCGGTTGCTGGTTGTACTTTCAATCATATTCTCTCCTTGGTCATAAATCTGAGGTTTATATTTTTCTTCTGATTTAGCCATTCAGGGGCTAGCGGCCCAATAAATTTTGAGCAGTAATGTATGTAACCCTGGTATACGGCATTAATAGCCGGTTGGTCAAATTCCTGTTCGGATTATTAGAAGAAAAAACCCTGTTTTGTTTTTATCCCAATCAATTGATTGATTAAAGTGTTAAAAGTTGTCGTCTGAAATGGATAAAATTATATACCCTGTTATTAACCCGAATACATAAAATGGAAGAAATTTACTGGATTAAGACTGGAAAAGGAGTAATGAGATGGGTGTCGTGCCCGATAACTGGAGCGAACGGCATAAAGAACTCAATACACAAATCCGAAACGCTGATGCCTTCTCGGACGCGGTCAAATTAACCCTGGAATTACACGCCGAATTACATAACTCTAAAATTAGCGGTATAAGAGGGGAAAACCCGGTAGACCTGCTCTTTGAGGATTTAGAGCCCGCCGAATTTGCCCTGAACCCCTCCCCCAAAGACGCCACCATAGCCTGGGCGACCTGGCATATCGCCCGTATCGAAGACCTGACCATGAACATTCTGGTTGCCGGGGGTGTCCAGGTCTTTAATGAAGCCTGGAAAGAACGGATGCAGGTTTCCATTACTGATACCGGCAACGCCCTGTCTTTGGATGAAATAATAGAGTTCAGCCAGCGCATCTGTACGAGGGAATTGTTATATTACCGGGAAGATGTTGCCTTGAGAAGCCGGGAGATTTTGCAACATATGAAACCTGCCGATATGAAAAGAAAGGTCACGGCTGGGAATATCGCGAGAATACGAGCGGAAGGGGGAGTGACCGGGCAGGCCGGTTCAAGCTGGTTACTCGATTTCTGGGGTAGAAAAGACATGGCCGGGATTATTTTGATGCCTCTCACCAGGCACCAGGCTTTACACCTGAACGCCTGTTACAAATGGAAACAACAAATACGCAAGAAATACGCGACTTTACTTAAAACGCCCGGCTAAAAGCCTTTTACCCTGGTTAACAGGTTCCGGCCACTCCGGTCAAACAAGTCCCAACCACAAGAATGTTTGGTATAATATAAAAAACACGCAATGTGGTAGATATTATGCTCAGATAAATTACTAGCAAGGATACAAATTTCAAGTTGGGATTGCTAGAGTTCAGAGGGCTGCTCAAGCGGATTTTGCAGCAAGGCGGTTATTCCCAACAGCAGTTAGCCCGGGCTTTGGGGATACACCCCACCTTATTAAGTAATAAACTGGTGGGAGTCCGTAAAGGCCGGCTTAATAACCCCGAAATTAAACAGATAATCAAAACGCTGGCCGAGTGGGAACTAATTTTCACCCGCCAGGAGGTTTTGCAGCTATTGGCCGAGGTTGACCTGACGGCCCAACTTTTTAACGCCAAAGAATGGGCCAGCTTGCCTCTCAGTAACCTGACCGGCGACCTGCCTCTCCCGACCACAGGATTTTCCCAACCTGCCTCTGCAAATTCAGCCCAGACCAGTAAACAGGACAAGGGCGAAACTCCGGCCCCTGCCCCGACCCCGGCTACTACTTCACAGGGCGGCTCTCTGGCGGCAACCCGGTTACCGCAAGGTCTGACAAGGTTGATTGGGCGTGATAATTTGCTGGACGAAGTAAGCGAATTGCTCTCGCGGGAAGATGTGCGCCTGGTGAACCTGGTAGGGCCGGGCGGCATCGGGAAGACCCGGATAGGCCAGGCGGTGGCCCAGCGGATGTTCACCCAGAAACGCTTCAAGGATGGTATCCGGTATATTCCCCTGGACAACCTGACCAACCCGGCGCTGGTGGCAAAAACAATGGCTGAAGGGCTGGGTTTGAGTGAAAAGAAGGACAACACACCCGCCCTTGACCAGCTTATTGATTTTGTAGCCGGGCAAGAAATATTGCTGGTCCTGGATAATTTCGAACAACTGGTTGAAGCCGCGCCGGTCCTGGACCAGTTGCTCGGCTATACGACCAATCTCAAACTGCTGGTGACCAGCCGGGTAACTCTCGGTATCTATGGCGAATGGGTCTATACGGTGCCGCCCCTACCCCTGCCGGAAAACTCCCAAACCCTGCCACTACAGGAAACCCCGCCTAACACCGTCCAATACCAGCTCACCGTCCTGCCTTCTCCAGACCGGCTGGCTACCGCAATGAAAAACCCGGCGGTAACTTTGTTCGTAGAGCGGGCCAGGGCTGCCGACAACCGCTTTAGCCTGACCGCCCTGAATGTTGAAACGGTGATAAGAATCTGCCGGGTGCTGGATGGACTGCCGCTCGCTATCGAACTGGCTGCCGCCCGGACACGCCTGTTCGAACTGACCACATTGGCCGAACTGTTGCAGCAATCCTATATGGCCGTTTTGAAAATCGAAACCCGGCCCGACAAATGGCGTACCGAACGCCACCTCAGTCTCCAGGCCTGTCTCGATTGGAGCTATAGCCTGCTGGAACCAAAAGAAAAAGAACTTTTCTACCAGTTGGGTCTTTTTGCCGATGGATTTAACATGGAAACGGCCCAGGCTATCCTGCCCACCGGGGCTACCCAGGAAGATTTGTATACCGGGCTGGATTCGCTATTAAGCAAGAGCCTGATTCAGGTCAGCGAAGAACCGCAAGCCCAGGACCCGGGCGAATCTCCCCGGCGCTTTCGGATGCTGGAACCTTTGCGCGAGTTTGGCTTTGAACAATTAAAACACCCGACCTTAAACCGGGCCCAGGCTTCGACCTCCAAAGAGGAAAGCGAGGAGCGAAAGGTCTGGCGGCAATATTGTATCTTCTGGGCCGGGTGGGTCCGGCGCGAGGTCGAGCGGTTATATGGGCCGGAGGTGCAGCTAAGTTACCGGCGGATGCAGACCGAATATTCAAATATTGTAGAAGCCCTGGAATGGGGGTTGCAGAACCGAGCGCGCCGGGAAGTATTGGAACTGACCGCCGAACTGGCCTTTTATTGGATCTGGGGTACACGCTATTCCGAAGGAACCCGCTATCTCGACCGGGTTATCGCCCTCTGCCAGGACCCTCGCCCCACCGACCCTATCGAACTGAGTTTCCTGGCAAAAGTTTTGTATGGGACCGGGTTTATCGCGGTTAACCAGATAGAATTTAAGAAGGCCGAACAGGTTCTACAGGAAAGTCAGGCCATTTTCCGCAACCTGGGGGATAAAGTCTGGCTGGCGCGGGTGCTGGGTGGGCTGGCTTTCCGGGCTACCTCGCAGGGTGAATTCAAGGTCGGGCGGGTCTACCTGGATGAAAGCCTGGCCCTCAGCCGGGAAAGTGGGAACGAAATGCGGGTGGCAGCGGCCCTTAACAACCTGGGGGTAGTGGCGATACACCTGCGCGAAGACGACGCAGCCTGGGATTATTGCCAGGAATGTTTAAGCCTCTGCCGCAAGCAAGAAAACCGGATCGGCCAGGCCATGACCCTGAATCTGCTGGGGTACGTGGCAACCAACCGGCAAAATTTCGAGGAAGCGCAGGCTTTCCTGGAAGAAAGCCAGCAAATCTCGCTGGACCTGGGTAACAAAGAAAGCCTCAATCTCACTCAGAACGTGCTGGCCCTGGCCTACTATGGTCAGGCCGATTACGAAACGGCGGCCCAGCATCTAAACGAAGGGTTAAGGATTGCCTATGAAATGGGCGACCGCTTTGGAGTGTTATACAACCTCTCGGCCCAACCGGCTATCGCTCTCAAATTGGAGGGTGAGCCAAGCCCCGATAAACTGGTCTGGGCGGCCCGGTTGCTGGGGGCTACTTCCGCCCTGCAAAACCGGACTAGCGGTTTCGCGCTGCCTCGCTACCGGGAACTGTTTGAAGAAAGTATCGCTTTCGTCCGGTCCAACCTGGCCCTGTCCATCTTTGAAACGGAATGGAAACTTGGTGAAAGTATGACCCTGGATGAAGCGGTCAACACGGTCTTGAATCCCCAGGAATATAATGAGTTCTAAAAACGTCTTGAATTTCAGCAAATTCAAGGTTAGAATGGGTTGTAGCAAAATCCGGTAGAGAATAACTTGAAAATTCCCGTTTATTATCTGTAGGTAAGGGACTTACTGCCCTGAACCACTCTGCATGTCTATGTATCTGTCAAAGGAAAAGAACAATCTCTAATAGTCAGGCTATCCTGAAAACATATTAACACTGTCCCTGGAATCTGGCCCCTTTTTACCGACCCGTATTCTTTTGGTTTCGTTCGATAACTAAACTGCACTTTATTTATCTTGCCGGTGGGTTCCGGCACAAACCTGGGTTTCCAACCTGTCTTAATCCGACCGACTCTTTTTCAAAATTAAATAGTGGTTGATAGGTAAACAATGTTAGTTCGTGAATTGATGACTATCTATCCGGTCTATATCTTCGAAAATTCGGATGTTCGCCACGCCGCCGAGGTCATTAGTCTGGCCGAAATTAGCGAAATTATGGTGGTGGACTCGAACCATAACCTTATTGGTGTGGTAGCCGAAGGGGACTTGTTGCGCCGGATAATGCCCGATGTGGAAGAAATAATCGCTGCCGGGGGGACGCTCAGCCACGCCTTTACGCTCTTTGTTGAGAAAGGTGCTCAGTTGGCGGCGGACCCTATCAGCCACCTGGTTATCCGCGACCCCATCAGTGTTAAACCGACAGACGAGGTAGCCCAGGTGGCGACTATTATGCTGCAAAAGCAAATCCGGCGCTTGCCTGTGGTGGATAACAAAAGGCTGGTAGGCTCTATTTCGCGGTCGGATATTTGCCGGGCGGTAATTTTCAATACGAATCGTGGAGGAGAAGTTGCAGAAAAAAACTCCATCTCGTCTGGTATTTGATAAAGCCGTTGCCACCAACCGGGCAAATGGTCATGAGAATGAGGGCCCGCTTTCCGCCGAAACCGGTTTTCTGCCCGCCGAACTGCCGCTGTTGAATTTGCCCGCCGAATATAAAGCCTGGGACGAGTTTGCCAGCCGTTTGCCCGAACTTTTCGATAATTTGAAGTTGCGCCAGGAAGCCGAGCATTTGCCTGTCTTGCGGGCGGGTCCAGACCAGTTGCCGGATAAATATTTGCTGCGGGCTTCCTCGCTGATGAGTATCCTGGCCCATTCCTATTACCGGGTCCAGATTTCTCAACCGGAGAAATTGCCGGATTGTATCAGCCTGCCCTGGCAGGATATATCGGCCCGCCTGGGGAAGCCGCATCCCTTTTTATCCTATCTCGACCTGATAATGTACAACTGGCGGTTGCGTGACCCCAGCCGTCCTCTTTCCCTGGCGAACCTGGATTTGCTCTTTCCCACGGTCGGGAACCGGGAAGAACGCATTTTTTACCTTACCCAGGTCGAAATAGCCTACCGGTTTGCGCCTTTAGTGGGGGCCTTAATCCGGGCCCAGGAAGCCGCCGTGAATGATGACCCGGCAGCCCTTGAACGCGAATTGTTATTGATGCTTCAGGGTTTGCAATACATTTCGCACGTCACTTTCCAGAAGATTGACCCCAATCCTTACGCCGCGACGGCGGTCGACCAGGTGGTCTGGGCCAAAACGGTTGCGCCCTTTGCCGTGCCCATCACCCCGGAAACACCCGGACCTAGCGGGACCGCCGCGCCAATCTTTCACGTGATGGATGCCTTTTTCAGCCGCCGGGATTATGATTCGGTGCTGGGGCACGAAGCCCACAAACTGGCCCAGTTCTCCCCACCTAACTGGCAAAATTTTATCAGCGCCGTGGGCGAAGTCTCGGTACTGGATTACATCCACCGTTATGACTACCGCAGCCTGCGCGGCCTTTTTTACCAGGTCATGGAAGCCTACGCCGGGGATAAAGGTTATCTCGGCACACACCGTCTGAAAGTTTACGGGTTCTTGGAAAACGCCTTCAAGGCCGGTCGCTCGGTCACGATTGGCGGGTTCAAGGGGCTTTTTCGCAATAAAACCTGGAACCAGATTGACCGGGAACTCCAACTGACCCGCGACGAACGCTATAACGTGCTGGCCCGCCATAGCTACGCCGCCCATTTGCTGCAAGGCGCGACATACACCGACTCCCAGCTTGGCAGCAAAATCAATTTCGTGGAACTCGACCTGACAAACACCGGGCTGCGCTACTGGCCGGGCGACCGGGTCGGCATTTTTCCCGAAAATAGCGAGGAGTTGGTTGAAAAGACCCTCAAAGCCTTGCAGGCTACCGGCGATGAAAAAGTGGAGTTGAACCGGGCCTGGCGCGACGCCATGCAGCGGATTGCTTTCAGCCACGCCCCAAAGTTGCCGTTGCGGACTCTCTTAAAATACGGCACCATCCGGCCTGTTACCCGCCCTATCGCCAAACACCTTTACACCCTGACCGCTTCCAATTACCTCGGCAAAATCATTAACGAGCGGGCTGAAGACCAGTGGGAACTCTGGGACTTGCTGGAAAAACTGCGTGAGGGTGGTTATAACACCACTCGTCTCTGGAAAGCCGGGCCGGGCGAGATGGAAAGCATTTGCCGGGTGGTGCCCCCGGAAGGTTTCCGGCTCTATTCGATTGCCTCCAGCCCGGTAGCCGCTCCCGGCGAGTTTAGCGAAAAGCTCCAACTGATTGTCGGCGGCTTGAAATATTTCACCGTTAATTCCCCGGTAACGCGCTCCGAAGAACGCTTTGGGACAGGCTCACACTTCTTGGAAGAAGTGGTCCAATATGACGCCCAGAAACAACGGCCTATCCCCCTCAAAATTGTCCCGGCCACCCGCTTTAGCCTCCCCTCCGATACGACCCGGCCCGTGGTAATGTTTGCGGCAGGTTCGGGAATTGCACCGTTTTCGGGATTTCTCCAGGCCCGCGCGAACCAACCCGGCCAGAACTGGCTTTTCTTCGCCACCCGGACCCCTGGGCAGATGTTCTATCAAGCCGAACTGGAAAAACTGATCAAAGCCGGTCGCCTGGAACTGCGGGTAGCTTTCTCCGGTGTTGACCGGCGAATGAAGTTTGATGGCGAACACCTTGCGCTGGTAGACGGTAAGCGGGCTCACGTTGAAGATGTGATGCTCGAAGACGAAAACGCGCGGGCTCTCTGGAACCTGATGCGCAGCCGCAGCGAGGGTGGGCAGGGCGCTTTCTTCTATGTCTGCGGCCAGACCGGTTTTGCCCGTAAAGTCATGGATACGCTGCGGGACATCATTTTGCGTTTCTCCCCGGAACCTGCCGAAACCCGCGAAGCCGCCGCCAGACTCCGGTTCTACCAGTTGGTCGCCAACCACCGCTACATGCAGGATATTTATACGACCTACAGCCCAACTTTCCGCAATCCCAACCAATTTAATGCCTCCGAGGTGGTTTTACATAATAACCCGGCCAACGGCTACTGGGTGGTAATCTATGGCAAGGTTTACGACCTGACCGAATTTATCCATCTCCATCCGGGCGGCATGAAGATTATAACCAATAACGTCGGCATTGACGCCACCGCTTCCTACGAGGCGGTCTTGCACCAGGCTAATTCCGAGGTGGACGCCATGCTCGGCATGTACGAACTGGGGGTCATCCGGCGGCTCGATTTCAGCCAGGAATGGGGCGTGGGAATAAACGCGAGCGGCCTGTTCTATTTCCCGGTCCAGGAAGCTTTTACCAAGTGGGTCCGGTTGCTTTACCTGGTAACCGAGATGCAAAACAGCATAGAAAATGACTATAGCTTCCTGGATAAAAAGTTGACCGAGGTTGACGAGCCCGAATCCCGCACCCCTTTCAAGTTGCAATACGCGATTGAGGTCCACCAGCGCATTTTTACCAATTACCTTGACGGCTTGATGGATGATGAACTGGTTGAGGTCTGGCAGTATGCCCTGGGTATGCATGCGCCCAACCTGGACCTGGAGTCGTTAAAAACCCAGTTCAAGACGCTGCGGCAGGGTGCAATTTACCAGGGGGTCAGCCAGACTAACCTGCTTATGGACAAAATGTTACAGGCCGGGCAGCTTGATACCCTGGTCAGTTTCTGTGAGAAGGTTATGGTCGAGGATCGCCGCCTCTTTTACGAGCTTAAAATGACCGTCCGAAGCGGGGTAATCCTCTTTGAAACGCACGAAGGCCAGACCCCTTACCTGGGCCAGGCCGAATTACTGGATAGCCTTTTGAAAATTCCCGGTGTCGTCAAAGATTATTACACGCGCCTGGCGGGGATTATCGAGCAGTTTTCCAGCCTGAGTTTGCCCGAAGTGGACCTGACTCCCCGGCCAGCCGAGCATCCAGCCGAAGCGTTTTATGCGGGGCATGGTTCCAATTTAAGCAAGTTAACGACAGTTCAGAGCGAAGACTGACCTTTATTCAACTAACCGGGAGAAGGTTAAACTATGTGGCAACCCCTAAAACTCCAGGCGGCGGGCGCGGTAACGAGGGCTAAATGCAACTACTAAGCGACCTGCTACATTCGGAGAGAGGCCGGGACTTTTTACTGACCAGGGGTATTTTCAGCGAACCGGGCGATTTCGCCAGTATTTTAGCCAGGCCGGAGCGCACGGAGTTAAGAGGTTTCCTGGGTCTGGATAAGGAGGCGCCGGATTTGAAGTTAGTCTGTTCCGGCCAGCAGATTTATATTGATTATCATTTCTCGGTTTTAGCCAAAATCGTCCTGATGCGCTATTTAATCAACCAGCCCGGCCTGGCCGCTTTTTTTATCTGGCACGATACCGACCGCTCCGGCTCGGACCCCTTGATAACCAAGTTTGAATGGCCGATGGGGAGTAAGACCTACCCGATAAAAATAGCTCCGCCCGGTAAAATTGAGGTTGAAACCCGTTTTGTCGAACTGGACCCCGACCTGCTAAATAAGGCCCTGGAAACGCTCAAAAATTATGTCTTTCAGAGTAATTTTGGCGACAAAGCGGCCACTCGCCAGCGTTTTAATGAGCTAAAGGAAGTCTTTTTGCATAATAACCGGGCCAACCTCAGCGAACTCAATTTCCAGGTGACCTCTTTTCTACTAAAGAAACAATTCGGCTGGAACCCCGGTGCCGCTATGTTGTCCGGCTTGCTTAGCAACGACATCTTGACCGCCGAGGTCGAGTTAATTCTCAACAACCTCAGCGGTTACGTCCAGGTCTATAACGCCGCCATCGAAGAACTCCAGGAATTGGATATTGACCCGCAGGTCCACCCTTTAGCCGAGGATTACCTGCCTTTGTATTATTCGTGCGAGGTGGACGACCGCCGCCTGCGCCTGCTGCACCTGGACGGACAGGACGGACATTACGCCATAGCCCGTTGCAAATGCGGCCAGGAATACCGGTTTTTCCTGGGTAGTAAAGTTTTGAGCCTGACCGAAATCAGCCAGAGCGGACGCTGGGGACCGGATGTAAGTCTGCCGGTCCTGCTAAATCGCCAGGTCAGCGGGCTGATTATGGGCAAGAGTTCGGCCCTGTACGGCCTCATCATGAAAGAAGTCCTGGCAAAGGTGCTGGGCCAGAAGCCCGTCCCGTTTCTGATACCAAAATCTCTGGCCGGGGCAGGGAGTGTCGCGGAGGGTTACGACAGCCTGATTTATCACTACCTGGCAGGAAAGGAACAGCCACTGGTTTGATGGACGAAACCCTTGACATCCTGGCCTTTGCCCCACATCCCGATGACGCCGAATTAGGCTGCGGCGGGGCCCTGATTTTGAGCGCCCAGCAGGGTTTAAGCGTGGGCGTGGCCGATTTAAGCAACGGCGAAGGGGCCAGCCGGGGCAACCCTGCCTTACGAAAACAGGAAATCGAAGCGGCCTCGGCCATCCTGAAGTTAAAGACCAGAGTGGCACTCGGTCTACCGGATACACGGCTCGACCAGTCCTCGCTAAAAAATCGTTTGGCCCTGGTAGAAGTCATTCGCCGCTACCGGCCCCGGATTGTGCTGGCCCCTTTCTGGCGGGACCGCCATCCCGACCACGCCGCGACCGGGCGGTTGGTCCGGGCGGCGGCCTTTTATGCCGGGATCTCCTCGGTCGGGGAGGGTCTGCCGCACCGGCCCGAACAGGTCTTTTATTACATGCTGCACCAGCCTTTCAAACCGGGGTTTATCCTCGATATTTCGAAGGTCTGGCAGGCGAAAGTGGCGGCCATCCAGGCCTATAACAGCCAGTTCCAGGCTGGCGAAAGCGGACCCCAGACGGCCCTCACCCAACCGTCTTTCTGGCGATTCGTGGAAGCGCGAGCCATTTATAACGGCGGGCTGGTGGGCGCAGCCTATGGAGAACCGTATTACAGCCCCGGCCCTGTCGGATTAACCCAGTTTCCCGGGCTGGGCCAACCTGCCCCGGCCCCAGGCCAATTACCAACCTATAAACCTTACTGATAAACAACGAACCAATGGAAAACACTACCGGCAACGAGAATTCACGCAACCTGGCCTATTTAATCAAAAGCCTGCCGATGGGTGGAGCAGTCCTGCACATCGGGGCCCACCCCGATGACGAGGACGTGGGCTTGCTGGCTTACCTGAGCCTGAAATATGGGGTGCGGACTGTTTACTGGTCGGCCACCCGTGGCGAAGGCGGGCAGAACCGCATCAGCGGCTATCAGAACGAGGCCCTGGGTATCCTGCGGACGTGGGAGAGCCTGGCGGCGCGCTCCCTCGATGGCGGAGAGTGTCTTTTCGGCCCCTTTTTCGATTTTGGTTTTTGCAAGACTGCCGAGAAAGCTTTCAGCTTCTGGAACGAAACCGCTGTAGTGATGGAAATCGTGCGGGCTATCCGCCAGGTCCAACCCCAGGTGGTCGTGGCACGCTGGCGGGGCGGACCGGAGGACGGGCACGGGCAGCACCAGGCCATAGGTTTTGCCTCTCGCCGGGCCTTCGAACTGGTCGGTGACCCGGAGGCATTTCCTCAGCTTAACGACCAGGGATTGGCTCCCTGGCAACCCGCTAAATATTATTGCTCGACCCTGGGAGATGCCCAACCTGGCGAGGCTTTCACAACCGGCAAGATAATCCCGGAAATGGAGAGACCCGGTGTCCTGCGAATAAATACCGGCGAACTGGACCCTATCGCCGGGATGAGCTACCAGGAGAAATCGTGGCTGGCCTTCAACCAGCATCAAAGCCAGGGGCTTGGCATGGCTCCCACACCGGGCCCTTACTACAGCTATTTCACCCTCGAAAAGAGCCTGGTAAAGGGTCCCGAAAAGGAAAGCAGTTTCTTTGACGGCCTGGACCCGGCCCTGACAGGACTGACCGCGCTACCCGGCGCTTCCTCTCCCCGGTTGTACCGGGAGTTGGAAGAAATTATGGGAAAGGCCCGGTTAGCCCAAAGCGTCTACCGGGTTGAAACCCCCGGTGAGGCCGCCGAGCCAATCCTGGCCGGGTTAGCCCGGTTACACAATTTGCTCAAAAGCCTGCCCGAAATTGTTGTCGAACCTGCTAATTTCCAGGCTATAGGCAGGTACCTGCAACACAAAATGAGCCTTTTTGAGACTGCCGCCGCCCGCTGCCTGGGCCTGGCCCTGGACGGTATCACCGACCGGACCTACCTTACCCCCGGCCAGAGTTTCAAGGTTACGGCGAAGCTCTGGAACCAGGCGGAGGTTCCCTTAAAAAATATCAGTTTCCGACTGGTGGCCCCGGCAGATTGGCAGATTAGCGAGCTTGCGGCAGAACCAGGCCAGGCTGACCCCGGGGAAATTTCCACCCGCTTTGAGGTGACCACGACCGACACCGCCGAGCTAACCTCACCCTACTGGTTACGCCAACCTAAGAGCGGCGCGGTTTACCACTGGCCCGAAAGTGACGAAGCCGGGCAACCGTTGAACTTGCCCACCCTGGTAATGGAGTGCCAGCTAGAGGTAGGCCAGCACCCCTTGACCTTGCGGGAAAAGGTTGCCAGCCGGGAAGCGATAGCCGGGGGCTACCGGCGGCTACCGGCCATGCTAATTCCGCCGATTTCGCTATACCCGGAAATTCGCCGTGAATTTTCGCCCGTCCAGGCCGAAGCGCAAAAAATCCGGTTGCAGGTAGCCGCTCGTAACAACAGCGCCCGCCCGGTCGAAGGCGAACTGGTCCTGGTGGGACCACCGGGCTGGCAAATCGAACCGGCCAGAATCTCCCTGCAAATGAGCGCGGCGGGAGAAGTCCAGAACTTCCAGTTTTTTGCCACTATTCCCCCAGGACAAACTGCCGGGGAATACCAGCTTAATTACAATATTACTTGCGAAGGCCGGGTCTACGATGTCATTTCGAATTCGGTTTACCTGGGAGGCGCGGCGGGCCGGGTGGATAGTGGCAACTGTATAAAGGAAGAAATCATTCTCGAACCGGCCAGGGTTACCTTACACCTGGTAAACGCCCGGTTCGCCCAGCACCTCAAGTACGGCTATATCCGGGGGTTACAGGAGGACCTGGCGGCTACCTTAAAACCTTTCGGAGTCGAATTTTATTACCTGACCGAAAGCGACCTGGTCGGGCGCGAATTAGGCGAATTTGACGCGATAGTCGTCGGCCCAAACGCCTACATGGTGCGCGACCAGTTGCGGCAGAACAACGCCCGGCTTTTAGAATACGTGCGGCAGGGCGGAACCCTCATCGTCCAGTACCAGGGCTACGGCTACGAGAATCAGAATTTTACCCCCTACCCGTTCAGTTTCAATCACCCCCACGACCGCATCACTTACGAGGATGCCCCGGTTACCTTTCTCGAACCGGAGACTGCTTTCTTCCGGCTCCCCAACCTGATTTCCGAAGCAGACTTTGAGGGGTGGGTGCGGGACCGGGGTCTTTATTTCTGGGGCCAATGGGATAAACGCTACCAGACTTTTCTTGCCAGCGCCGACCCCGGTATGTCACCCCAGGAGGGCGGGCTGGTCGGCACCTATTATGGCCGGGGGGCCTTTCTCTACTGCGGCTATTCTTACTTCCGCCAGTTACCCGCCGGGGTGACCGGGGCTTTTCGCCTTTTCGCCAACATCCTTGCTCTGCCGGTCGCCCGGATTCTCGAACGTATCGACTTCTTGAAGCGCATTTACCTGTTTACCAGCCTGACCGAGGAACAGTTGGACCCGGTGGCGCGGATTATCGAGGAACGCTGGTTCGAGGCCGGGAGTTTTATCAGCCACCGGGGCGCGGTGGAAAACGAGCTCTTTATTATTTACCGGGGTGAGGTGGAAATCCTGCGCGACGACTCCCCCGAGGCCCCTACCCTGGCCCTCCGGCGGAGTGGCGAATGGGTGGGGGAACTGGCCTTTTTGGGCGATATGCCCCGCACGGCCTCAATGCGGGCGGCCAGCGACGTGGAACTGCTGGTCATCAAAGCGGCGGATTTCCAACTTTTGCTCTATAAGTTCCCCGATATGGCAATCCGGCTCAGCAAAATGCTGGTCAAATCTTACTTCGACCTGGAAAGAAAAAGACAACCGGCCGCAAACCCTGAAACCTGAGAAACCGGGCTGTAAAGTTCTAATAAATTGCAGATTCTTGAAAAGACATGGAATTTGCGAAGAAGGGAAAGTTTCAATGGCTCCTTATTTTGCTAGAAAATTACGGGTCGGGATGATTTGCCATTCAAGCTGCGGGGGGAGCAGCAAGGTCGCCTTTGAATTAGCCCGGCAGTTGGCCCGGCGCGACCACCAGGTCCACTTTTTTTCCCAATACCAGCCGTTCGGGTTTACCTCCGATAACCCTAACCTTATGACCCATTTTTTCCAGGCAAAATGGCAGCCCGACCTGCACCCTTCCCAGCTTAAAACCGAGTGGAACAACGCCGAGCAGGAACAATTTCTAAGGTGCCTGACCGAAGTTATCGAACGGGATGGGCTGGATATTTTGCACTTCCATTACGCCATCCCTTTTGCCTTCCTCGTAGTCGAGTTAAAGCGGCGGCTGGGGGGGAAATGCCCGGTCCTTATCGGCACCCTGCATGGTACGGACGTTAGTATTTTTGGCACTTATCCCGAATATGCCTGGAAGCTGAAAATTGCCCTGGAACAGGTGGATTGCCTGACCACGGTTTCGACCAGCCACGCCGAACTGGCTTCCCGGTTGCTTGAAATTGAGCCGCCCCTGGTTATCCCCAATTTCCTGGACCTGGCGGATTACCGCCCGCAACCCAAACTCACCAGGAGAAAACGACCCCGCCTGATTCATATATCCAATTTCCGCCCGGTCAAAGCCCCGCACGAAATGATAAGCATTTTCACCCGCATTTTGGAGCAAATCGAGGCCGAACTATGGTTGGTTGGGGATGGTCCCGGTCTGGAGGAATTAAAACCTCGTTTCGAGGAACAGGGCTTAACCGGAAAGATTCGCTTCTGGGGTTTGCAGGAAAAGGTCGCGCCCATCCTGGCCCAGGCCGATTTGCTTTTGATGACCAGCGTGGCGGAGAGTTTTTGCCTGGTCGCCCTGGAAGCGATGGCCTGCGGGGTGCCGGTCCTGGCTACTCATGTGGGTGGAGTTCCCGAAGTGGTCAAACACGCTGAAACCGGCTATTTATATACGGCGGGCGACCACGAGCAGGCCGTTGAGTACGGTACAAAATTGCTATCGGATGCTACCCTGCATCGTCAGTTCGCCCAGGCCAGCCTGGTCCAGGCCCGTAAATTTGACCAATCAAGGGTTATTGGCCTTTACGAACAACTTTACGTTTCGATTAGCTGGTCCAGCAGACCGGAAGAAGCGCTGGCTGCCGGTTAGTTTAACCGGGGCCAGGTTTATGGTTTACCCGGCTTCCTGGCAAGCGGAGCTTTCAGGGTTATTGCGCTCTCCATCGAGCGACTTCCCGCATGGTAACGCGGGAAAAAGGGGTCGAACCTTTACAATAACTAATCCTTTAACTCTACCCTACAGCAAGCCGGGTAAGGCACCTAATTTGTTACAGGTGGCCTTTCTATTATTTCCCTGCAAGAGAAGTTTACCAGATTGACCCCCTGGCGGGTACTCCCCATTAGCCAGCCTTCAACCCTACCCTCGAAAGACACCGCCCGGCCAAGAGGGAGATATAAAAAATAGCCGGATGACAGGTTGAATTGTCCTGCCATCCGGCCCCCAAATGCAAGTTACTTTAAATAAAGCTCGATAACCGGCACCTGGACATCCGGTTTCTGGACCGGCAAGGTCAGAGTAAGGGTTCCGGCCTCAACCTCCGGCGCTTCCTCGCCCACCAACGTTATATGGTGCGGGGCTGCCAGTAGTATCTCGCTGGCATCGTTGAGGAACTGGGCGTACTCGACTTTACCTGCCAGACCCGGCAGGTTGATTTCCTGGAACGGCCAGCTAAAGATGTGCAGGTAAAGGCGTTTGCCGTTCTGGGTGTAGCGGCAACCGGGCGGCGGTGTGAAATCGCTCTGGGTGCAGTTGTAGATGGCCCGGCCATGCAAACGCAACCATTCGTGGTAAACTTCCAGGGCGGCGGTGGCCCGCTTATCGAAGGTACCCCGCGCGGTCGGCCCGACGTTCATCAGCAAGTTACCGCCACAGGCCACCGTGTTAATCAGCATTTTGATAAGCTGGTCGGGACTTTTCCAGGTCTGCTCGTCCCGGTAATAACCCCAGGAACCGCTAAAGGTCTGGCAAAGTTCCCACATGACCCGCTGGCCCTGGATGGTCGGCCAGCTTTCGGGCTGGTACTGTTCCGGGGTATAGAAATCAGCCGCGCCTAAAGGCAAATCGAGCCGGTTATTCACCAGGATTTCCGGCTGCAACTCGCGGACCATTTTTAAAAGGTTCTCGCTGTCCCAATCGTTGTGGTCTTTGCCGGGCGTGCCATCGTGCCAGGCCCGTTCGGGATAAGAGAAGTCGAACCAGATTAAATCTATCTTGCCAAAGCCGGTCAGCAGTTCACGCACCTGGCCGTGGAGATAGGCCCGGTAGCGGTTCATGTCCCGGATCTTGTTCATTTCGAGCGCGTCGGGATGGTTGCGGAGGGCGTGCATAGAGTCAATTGTGAAATCGGGGTGGTGCCAGTCAATCAGTGAATAATAAAATCCAATTTTCAACCCGGCCTCGCGGAAGGCGGTCACCCACTCTTGCAGCACGTCTTTGCCGTAAGGGGTATTTGTCACTTTGTAATCGGTAAGCTGGCTATCCCAGTTGCAAAAACCTTCGTGGTGTTTGGCGGTAATGACAGCATAGCGCATCCCGGCCCGGCGGGCCGTTTCGGCCCATTCACGCGGATTATAAAGGTCAGGGTCGTAATGCTGGAAGTATTTGTAGTAGGTGGACGGGTCGATTTCCTCGAAATTCATGAGCCATTCGTGGCGAGCGCCGAGGGCGTACAAACCCCAGTGAATGAACATGCCAAAGCGGTCCCGGATAAACCAGTCGGCTCGCTCCGGTGGATTGAAAGGTAGAGTCATAAAGATTTCCCCTTTTCTTTTTAGGACTCTCGCTGGTAACGCTCCTTAAAAAGAGAGTTAACGCCAGAATCCTGGTTTTTTCAGCCCCAAAGCAAAAGTCGTATTTTTAATAGGTAGCCCGGCCACCGCTAATATCGAAACAAAAACCGGTCGTAAAGGTGCAGGCGTCCGAGGCCATCCAGGCTATCATTTCGGCGACTTCCTGGGGTTGCCCGACCCGGCCCAGCGGTATCCGGCTAATCATGTAATCGAGGGTCTGCTGGTTGGTATCCTTGTTCATGGGGGTGGCGATAACCGCCGGGGCCAGGGCGTTGATGATTACCCCGGCAGACGCGGCCTCTTTAGCCAGTGATTTCGTCAGGGCGATAACAGCACCTTTGGTAGCCGAATAGGCGGCGAGATTGGGATTTCCTTCTTTCCCGGCGATACTGGCGACATTGACAATCCGGCCATATTTTGCCGGTATCATCTCTTTCAGGGCCGCCTGGCAGCAAAGAAAAGTGCCTGTAAGATTTACGTCTACGGTGGACTGCCATTCTTCCAGGGAAACCTGGATGGCCGGTTTGTTAGGGCCTACCATCCCGGCGCAGTTGACCAGGATTTGGACCCCGCCGAATTTCTGGCGGGTGAACTCGAACAATCCCTTGACTTCCTCCGGGCGGGAGATATTTACCCGGTACCCGGCCACCGGCAGACCCTCTTTCTCGAATGCCGCAAGTTGCTTGCTGAGAGTTTCCTCGTTGAAGTCGGCTATTACTACATTGATGCCGGACCCGGCCAGTTTGTAGGCGGTCGCCAGCCCAATACCGCTGGCTCCACCTGTGATTATAGCGGTCCGTACCTGCCGGGAAGTTTCGCTTGCTGTCATTGTCTATTATCCTCTTTGAAAATAAATAACCAGAATCATTTAGAAATTTTAGCCAACCCCACTCAAAACCGGGCGGCTGTCAAAAGGGCCGGTTGGGAAGCTGGCAGCCCTAAAGAATTCACTTTGTTTGAAAAGAAGACCAGCGACTGGTGGTCTATCTTGAACTCGGCGGCAATGACCGGTTTACTCCCGGCTAAACGGCTTACTTTCGGATACGAGGTCTGGGTAGCAACCAGCCAATCCGACTCCTCGATAAGCCGGGCCAACTTTTCATCCTCGCTTTCAAGGCATCCGCTCAGTACCAGGCTGCTATTATAAGCCTGTACGAAGCCCGACAACTGGGGCAAGACCGGGGCCGACGACGTTATAATAGCGGTTTTACTGCCCCTGGGGATACGGGCGATTTGCATCAGGCTGGTGGGGACCACGGCGGTATTGATAGCGACCAGGCCCGCTTTATCATAAGAGGCCAACGCTTCCTCAATCTCGCTTAAATGGGGGAATGTGGCCGTTATGACCTGGTAGCGTTTGACATAACTTTCAGGGTCGCCCAGGAAATCGCTCAACACGACCGGGTCAATATTGATACCGGAAATCTCACCCAGTTCCAGCGAAAACTGCTGGGCTTCTTTGAAATTACACTCAATCAGCATAGCCTGGACGGCGGTGTTGCCATAGTGGGCCTGTAAACCCTGGTTGAAAAGCTCTGTCACTTCCTCGCGTTTTAGCCCCGCCGCCCGGGCCTGCCAGATAACCCGGTTGATATTTTCCTCAAAGGTCCTGGTGGCAGGGTTGGTTGCCGGGCTAAACGGTTCGTAAGTTACAAAGGTGCCTTTACCGGTCACCGTCCTGACATAGCCCTGTTCTTCCAGGGCCTGAAAAGCCTTGCTCACGGTATTCTTGTTGACACCCATCTGTTGCATTAAAGCCCGGCAGGTGGGAAGCTTGGAACCCTTGCTAAATTCCCCCTTGATTATCCGGTAAATAAGGGCCTCGCCTACTTCGCCGCTGGTTATATTTGGTTTATTTTCCATCTTTCAATTCAACCTTACTACTAACCCGCCTGGACCGGCCTAATTGAATTTTATAAGCCTCTTTATAGGAATGGGCAAATCGCCGGGTTCTTCTTTGCCGAGCAGCGCCGGGATTTCTTCGAGCGTCCGAATGTCCTGGAGAAGCGGTCGCAGGACTAGCCGCCCGCTCGCAATCAAATTTATGGCCCTATCCCACACGCCCGGTGTGTTAGTCTTCCCGATGATGGTCAGGTTTTTAAATATTACTTCATGGACCGGGAAGTCGTTAACAGTGGCAGATTTGAGGCCATACCAGACAATCTTACTCCCGGCGTGGGCCATCTGGACCGCCTGTTTGATAGTCTCGCTGCTGCCAACTGCATCTATAATAACATCAAACCCCTGGAACTGGCGGATAAGCGGCAGTTGTAACAATTCCTCGATATTGGTATCCGCGACGACAATATCGGCCCCGAACTCCCTGGCTAACTCGGCTCTTTCGGGCATGCGCCCGGTACAGGCCACCAGGGCGGCTCCCCGCAGGCGGGCCAATTGGGTATAGATGAGCCCCGCAGGCCCGGTCCCCAGGATTAAGACGGTGTCCCCCATGCGGATATTGGCGGTATCAACCGCTCCAAAAGGACAGACCAGCGGCTCTATAAGGGCGGCTTCTTCGTCGCTAATCGCGTCAGGGACGTGGTGCAGCGAAGTCAGAGGGGCCAGCACGTAATCGGCCCAACCACCGTCCATGTTTATGCCAATCTCGCGATAGACCGCGCAAAATTCAGGCTTCCCGGAGAGGCAAAAGGCGCAACTATTACATGGCACGACCGTATCAATGACTACCCGCTGTCCGACCTCAAAGGCGGTGACACTTCCCGGCCCAACCTGGGCGATTCTGCCAAAGATTTCGTGTCCCAAAATCTGGGGCGGGTGGCTGACCGCGATATGATTGGTTATTATTTCGGTGTCGGTCGAGCAAATCCCGGCGTAATACATTTTCACCAGGGCCTGTCCCGGCCCCACTTCCGGCACCGGCACCTCGCTCAGTTCGACCGCTGCCGACCCCTTCCAGACCAGGGCGCGCATGGTTTGGGGTATTTTTTCCAGGCTCATCGGGATTAATTCCTTTCAAAAGCTCATAAATGGGTTTTTACCCGGCCAGGGTCGGAGTCTGGTAGAGCGTTTTGCCCTTGACCTTTATTTCAACTTCGACCAGGTATTTTTGCAAGGCTGCGAAGTCAGGTGTTATACCAAGACCGGGCCGCTCCGGCACCCGGACCTGCCCGTTATTATCCAGGGTCAAATGCTCCTTGCTCAATTCCTGGGCGAGCGAGCTCAATTCTACCGGGTACTCGCAAATAACGGCGTCTTCAATCCAGGCGTAGGGCTGCAAAGAGGCGCTTAAAGCCAGGTGCGAGGTGAAGGTATGGTTTACATAAGTAATACCCCGGCGCTGGGCTTCCCTGGCGACCCTGTGCGCCTCCGAAATGCCCCCGATGCGCCCGGCGTCAATCTGGATAAAACCGAGGTCAGCATAATCCAAAAATTGCTCGGCCATAAAATAGTTGTGGCAACCTTCGCCGCCTGCCAGTTTGACGCTCCCACTTTTAGCTGCCAGTTGCCGGTAAGCGTTCAGGGCTCCCGAAACAAAAGGTTCTTCCAGCCACACCACTTTACATTCGTTAAGGGCGGCCAGGCGTTGTTCGGCGGCCTCGACATCGTTTATCCAGATCGTCCCGGCATCAACCATCAAAAGCCCTTCCGGGCCCAGACCTTCCCTGGCAGCGTGGATATGCTCGACATCGGTCGCCACGCTCCCTTGCCCAAACGGTCCCCAGCCGAATTTTGCTGCATTGTAACCACCCTGGCGGACCTGCAAGCCTTTTTCATAGGTAGCATGGGGCGTATCGCCGAATAGCTGCGAGGCGTAAGGAGTCTTGGGGAAGGTCTGGGTAGTACCGAGAAGATTATAGACCGGTTCTTCAAAACGCTTTCCCAGCAAGTCCCACAGGGCAATGTCAATCCCGGATAAGGTGTGGTCGGCCTGTAACAAATCCAGGCTCTGCGTCCTGACCAGGTTGCCAATCCGGTAAATATCCGCCACACTATCCAGGGTCTGGCCCAGCACCGAGGTTATTACCGGTTTGCAGGCGCTGTGCGAAGGGGGACAAATCAGGCTGGCAATCGAAACAAGCGGGGCGGCCTCGCACTCGCCCCATCCTACGTAAGGCCCCGCCTGCACCCGCACCAGCAGGGCGTCCTGGCTGCCATCGCCAATATCCAGAATCTGGGGCATTGAAAGATAGAAGAAGTCTACCGCGTCGATTTTCATTTTACTTACCTGACCTCAATATTTATTTGTAAAAGTTGTTGGGCAATCCGGTAAAGCCGGGAAAGCGGACCCCAATAAGCCCACAGGAGCAGGGTATCGGTAGCCGTTTGTTTACCGGGTGCACCTTCGACGGTTCCACCCTGGCATTCCAGTTCACCAAAAGCCCCTAATTCGCCGCTATCGTTATAGATAAAAGCCGAGTCGCCCCGGTAGCCCGGCAGATGGGACGGTTCTTCGATATATTCTTCGGAAGGATTGTTGAAATAAGACCGGATGAGCAGATAGCCGTTTTGCGCGTCTTCCCGGTTCAGGTAAGCCACCCGCCCGGTCAGATAGCCGGAGTTAAACCCGACCTTATAACAGTGTTTGCCATCAATTTTTAACTTGCTATAACCCTCACCGAAAGCCAGGTGAGTATCGCCGGGTCCATCGGGTAGAATATACAGGGTGGGTTGGACAGGCCGGACCAGCGGCACATACACCTCGCCGCCTGAGTTCAACTGAATCAAACTCCAGGCCGCGCTCAACCCGTCACCTTCCGAGGTCTGGCTAAGTTCGACGGTTTGCCTGTACCCGGCGAATGAAACCTCTTGTCTTAACTCATTGTACTGGGGGAAAAGGCGGAGCGGATCAGGTATCGAGCTTATCGTGCGGGATACCTTAAATTCGCGAGGGAGGGGATTTACCGGGCCTGTAACATAAGCGCCAAGGGCCATGTTCTGCTCTAATTTCAAGACCGCGCTTCCTTCCGCCGATAATTGCCAGGTGCCGGGGTCCATTTCGGGGGGTAGAAGATAGGAAGCTTCCGGGTTGGCCCGGTCCCTGAACATGTAGTGAATCTCAGGGGCCAGCCAGATTCTATCCCCACCCAGGTTCCAGTCATTTCGGGCAAGAAAAAGATCCAGGGCGGCAGAGTCTGCCAGGACGGGATTCAACCAGTTCAGGCTGGGGGTTTCGTCCTCATCCCGGAACGGTCCCAAAATCCGGCCACCGCGCTCGGTAACGATGATATAGCCGTTTTCCAGTTCTAAAATCCCGTGTCCCAGCCCGGCTCCCGTTAAATTCTGGCGAACCTGCTTAAAAGTGAACACTGACGCTCTCCCCCTGTTAAGTTCTTTTCCGAAATCCAGGCAAATCCTGGCGTCCAGGCTTAAACTGACTTTTAGATGTTAAAATACTTATTGAAAAAGTTTATGTTGTTTCGCACGTTTTGTGAAAGAGTCCAATTTGTCTTAGGACATAGTACAAAACTATTATATATCTTGTCAAGGAGCGTTGCGAAGCAAAGGGCGTTTAACATTTGCCCACTGTTACGAAAACGCGGCCTTTGTTGAAAATTTGGCATTAGTAAAGTGTGATAGCTTCGTAAAGGAGATTGTGAATGGCGGACCTTAAATGGTGGCAAAAGGCGGTATTTTATCAAATCTATCCCCGCAGTTTCGCGGATGGTAACGGGGACGGTATCGGTGATTTTCCTGGAATGACGGCCAAGCTCGACTACTTGCGCGACCTGGGAGTGGACGCGGTCTGGCTCTCGCCCCACTATCCTTCGCCGTTTCTCGATTGCGGTTATGACATTTCAGATTACGTGGATGTTGGACCGGAATACGGCACCCTGGATGATTTCAAGCGCTTCCTGGAAGCCGCCCATGAGCGTGATATAAAAGTTATCCTCGACTTCGTCCTGAACCACACCTCCGATTTACACGCCTGGTTCAAAGAGTCGCGTTCGAGCCTGGACAACCCGAAGCGTGATTGGTTTATCTGGCGGGATGGCAAGGATGGTGGACCACCCAATAACTGGCAATCGCTTTTTGGCGGCTCGGCCTGGGAACTCGACCCCCGGACCGGCCAGTATTATTACCACTGCTTTTTGAAAAGTCAGCCCGACCTCAACTGGCGCAACCCGGAAGTGAAAGAGGCCATGTGGGACGTCGTGCGGTTCTGGCTCGACCTGGGCGTGGACGGTTTCCGGCTCGATGCAATAGGGACCATTTACGAGCATCCCGACCTGCCTCCCCATACTATACCGGCTGAAAAGCTTCAGCACGCTACCGCCCACGACCTGGCTGATGCCGAGTTCAGACAACTTATGACTTACCAGTTGCACCAACCCGGCGTCCACGAATTAATGCAAGAATTGCGCCGCGTGGTAGACGAGTATCCCGGGGAAAAGGTGTTGGTCGGGGAAGACGATAACGTGGCCTATCACGGGAGTGGCGACGATGAACTGCACCTGGTCTTTAATTTCCCGCTGATGCTGACCGATAAGTTGACGCCCGAACATATCCGCTCCAACCAGGCCATCAGGTTAGCCGACCTCCCACCGGGGGCGTGGCCCTGTAACACGCTGGGCAATCATGATGTCTCGCGCATGTGGTCCCGCTTTGGCGACGGCAAACACGACGCCGAACTGGCCCGGTTGCATCTGGCTTTGCTCCTGACCCTTAAAGGGACACCTTTCCTCTACAACGGCGAAGAAATCGGCATGTCAAACCTGAAGTTGACCAGTCTTGACCAGATACGCGATACAATGGCGACCTCCCGCTACGCGGCGTTGACAGAGGAAAAGGGGTTAAACCCTGAGGAAGCCCTCGAATATGCTTTAAGGATTACCCGCGACCGCTGCCGCAGCCCCCTCCAGTGGGATTCCTCGGCAAATAGCGGCTTTAGTCCGGCGGGAGTGGAGACGTGGTTGCCGGTTAACGCCAATTATCGTGAAAGGGTTAACGTGGCGGACCAGTTGAATGACCCCGCCTCCACACTCAGTTTCTACCGGGAAATGCTAAAGTTGCGCCGGAATAACCCGGCGCTGATCGCGGGAGAATACCTGGCCTTGAATCCGCAGAGCGAGGAATATTTCGCCTTTTTACGGCACGAAGCCTCGTCGGGGCAGACCTGCCTGGTTGCCCTTAATTTCTCGGATACAAACCAGGCCGCTATCTTTGACCTGGAAACATCCCGGGCCAGGCTGCTTTTTTCCAACAGGTCCCGCCCGGACGCCGCGCTCGACCTGAGGCAAATTGATTTACAGCCTTTCGAAATCCTGGTGGCCGAACTTAATTAACCCTGGCGAAAGTTATTTCCGGGGTCTTGGCTTAATTTTGGGAGGGGCCAGGGGCGGTTTTACCGTCTCCGGCCCACTCTCAGGCGAGGTTTTCAGAATCAGACTGCCATTTTTGGCTTCATCTATGGATAAAATATGACCCCGCTTGCCCAGGATGTCAAAGACGTATAACTCGCGCAGCAACACCGCACATATAGCTACCAGCGGCACCGCTAAGAGAACTCCCCAGAAACCAAGTAAAGCCCCGGCTACCGATTGCGATACCAAAACCACCCCGGCGGGCAAACTCAGGGTGTTCTTAATCAGGGCTGGCCGGATAACATTATCAATCACAAAGCCGCCCACCACGTAGACCACGAAGACAATCACTGCCGTCACAAGATTGGTGCTGCCCAGGGCAAAAATTACAATCGGAATAAGAGCGGCCCAGTAACCGATATAGGGGATGATGTTTCCCAGCCCGGCCAGGACTCCCAGCGCGATAGCGTTTGGCACCCCCAGGAGCCAGAGGGCCACCGTAATAATAGTCGCGGTGGTCGATATATCGAGAAGCAGGGTGCCGAACCAGCTAACCACTGTTTTTCGCACCAGGTTGATTATTTCGACGGTGCGCGCCTCGCGGTCTTTAGGGACCAGCGCCACGATTATCCGGTAGTAGAGCGTGGGGTCTGCCGCCAGGTAAAGACTGAGAAAAACAATCAAAAAGAGGTTGGCAGCCAGGCTGACCAGCGCCCCGCCAAAGTTAACAAAGATATTCAGGGTAGTGCCTAAAATACCGCTAATATCAAACGAACCGTTCTGGGCCGGTTTTATCAGCTCCTGGTAGTCCTGGTAGGTGAACGAAGGCAAAATATCGCTGGCCCAGGAGTTGGAATTGCGGAAGTCTTCGTATTGCCGGACCACCGATTCAATGACCCCCGGAATTTGTTGGACCAGGTTATTGACCTGGCTGACCAACGCGGGCAGCAGAATAAGCCCGAAAAGGACCAGCAGGACCAGGATTGCCAGGATGGTAAGCGCCAGGGCCACTCCGCGTGGCAGACCCCATTGTTGAAAGCGGGCCGCCGGAATTTCCAGGCCGACCGAAATAACCCAGCACAAAAAGGTCAGCATCAAAATCGAGGAAAGGTTTAATACCAGCGCAAAAATTATGATGGTAATGGCGATAATTAAAACCAGGGCCAGCGAGCGACGGACAAATTCCTGGTAGGGCATCCTTAACTCCTATATATTTTTTTGGTCGTGCAAATTTAAAAGAGAGGTTACTACAAGTTATGCTAAGCCGTTATCATTGTAAACTTGAGGTCAAATGCGCGATATTTTTAAAAGGCACCGGAAAAACCGCTTCTCCCATTCTTACAGCGTGACCGGCGGGGCTTTTGTCAAATAGGTGGCCTCAATTTAACAGAGCTTTTCGACCACTTCCCAATCATAACAAACTATCGCTACTTCCAGGTTTAGTCGAATAGCGACCCTATGCTGGTCCACGCTTGTTATCGCTGTCATGAGGAACCTGCAATTTCAAGAACCACCTCCCTTCTACAAGAGGGAGGTGGTTTTCATATAAACGGTTTACCGGCTAACCGCTTTCTTTTAGAGTGCCGGGTTCAAAGTTAGGTGATCAATCCTTTGTCGGCCCCGACCTGATTCAACCTGTTCATATATTCAAAAAGGTGGTTCCTTTTGGTATTGTCTTCCTATATTAATAGAGCTATACTTACAAATAAGGGATTATGATGAGTTAAAGGGTTAAATCCTCACCGGGAATAATCGGTCAGATAATCACCCACCTCTTAAAGTCGGTAACATAATTTTATAAGAATGTACACCTGGATAGGTATAGCCGGTTTCTGTTACTTGACCAGGCGCAAGACCAGCAACAAATTTTCATCCTGAACAAGCTGCCAGTTCTAAGTTTGCGAAAGTTACACGGCAGCATTGAAATAGCATTGCAAAAAGGATTTGAAGATGCCCCAAAGTAATAATAGCAGCGCTCCCAATCCGATTCAAAAATCCTCTACATCTTCCCCAAAGGGCGAAATCGCTGCCGAACCAGACTCGGAGGCTGAGTTTGAACCTGGCACACCACCTTTAAACTTTCAATCAGGCAATGCTATCCAACGAAAAGTAACCTCAAATAATATTCTGGACCTACAGCGAACCATTGGCAACCAAGCGGTTATGCGGCTCATGGCAAATAATCCCAGCTCGGCTGCCAGGCCGGTTTCGCCCACCACGATTCAGCGCAAAATAGCTTTTCCTCCCAATTTGGATAAGACCATCAACAATATTGCCGCCACTGCGGGTAATGTGATCTTTAGTTCGACGTTTAAAGATATTAGAGATTACAAAACAGCTTATTTGAAAGCTAAAAATGAGGCCGAAGAGGTCAAATACCTCAAGAAAATGCAGACGGCTGCCCAGGATTGGAAGAAAAAGAATTCCTCATCCGAGGGTAAAAGAGAGCAAGACAAACATACTTCAATGAGCCAATTAGACGTTTTAGTTAGCAAGGAACTGGCTCGGATTGAAGGTGCTTTTAACCTGGTTGAGGTTGGGCTACCCGATTCCTTTATAAAAGAGCTTTCCGATAACGAATATTCCAACCTGATAATGGCTGTTTCAATGGCTAAACAGGGAAAAATGGAAATCGCCGATGTCTATCTCGACAATATGCGTAAGACCAGGGGTAGCGCGGTTAACTTGATCAGAAGCAATATTGTGCGGACGCATATAGGAAAAATTGACGCCGGCCTGGCTAAAACCATGAATAAGTCTGATTTTAAGGTTAATGATAAGACAGCCGGTCAGAGTGCTAAATTTATCCAGGGCGAAGCCGACCAGATGATCAAATCCTTTAACGAAGATGAAGAAGCATTTAAAGGCAAGTATGGCGAAAAGATGGCGAATGAAACCGGGCAGTTAAGCACGCATAGTTCTACAATGAAGAACATTGGGTATAAAGATGCCGCTCCGCTTGCAAATTTAGGTTATGCCGGACAGGTCCTTCAAGCCGGACAGGCCCTGCAAACCGGCAAACCTCCGACCGAAGAAGCCAAGGCTTCGATGAAATCTTTGACCCCCCACGAAATGACCACACTGGTAGGCTACACTTCCAATCTCTACGGCTCTTTCAGTAACCCGCTACGCCAGAACGCCGGTAGAAGAGCCTTCAAAAAAGAAAACCTGGCCCTTACCGAGACGGCTGTGTCGGCCATGAATAAGTTCAAAAATTATGTCGGTACGGTCTATCGCCACGATAGTATTTATCCCGGTTTCAGAGAGTTAAACCGGCCCGGTGGGGTAACTACCGATTTAGGTTTTATGAGTACGGCTAAAGAGCAACAGGCTGCTTCTAACGGTGGTACTCATCACGAGGTGCTCATCATACTTTCCTCCAAAACCGGCAAGGAAATAGGGGTTGCTTCTATTTTTGGCGGGGAAGGTGAAGTGCTTTTTAAGCCGGGAACCCGCTTCAAAGTAATCAAAACGGCATCTAAAGACAAGGTACAGGGCTGGCAAAACGTCGACCCACAGATTCAGAAATACTTAGACGCGGATGGGAAAAAGGATATGCTGGAAATGGTGGTCATAAAAGAAGAAATCTAAGTCCAGCCTTAGCCCAACCGGTACCGTCAGAAGGGCTCTTCTTCGTTTAACTAAACGAAGAAGAGAGTAACCGGCAAAAGTAGATCTCCTGAATACGCTTTATTTTTTATTCCCCGGTCTTTTTATAAGGAAGGTGCAGTTTGGCGGCGGCCTGTCGTTTGGTGTTCTCTCCCCGGCGGTCGTAACGGGCGGTGGTCTGGACATCGGCGTGCCCGGCCAGTTTCTGGACCGTGGCAATATCGGCCCCGGCATCGAGCAGGTCGCTGATAAAGGTCCGGCGCATATCGTGGGGCGAAAAAGAGTTTACCCCGGCTTCAAGGCCGCGTTTTTTTAATATATCAAAAACACTTTGCTCGGTTAGGCGGTGGTGGTCAATGTGCCCGCCGCGCCGGATAGGGTAAAAGAGCGGCCCGGCCCCCCGGCCTCTAACCTTTAGCCATTCGTCCAGGGCTTCGTTTCCGGTGCCGAGGTAGGCAATCCGGTCTTTACCGCCTTTACCACCCTGGATGGTAAGCGCGCCGGTTTCCCGGTCGTAATGGGCTAAATCGAGCCGGGCCACTTCCGAGCGCCGAAGCCCCCCGGCGTACAAAACGGCGATTAGGGCGGCGTCACGAGCTCCCAGCGGCGAGGTATCCTTGCCGCAAACTTCCATCAGGGCGGCCAGTTCGCCACCTTTGAGGGCCCGGCCTCGCGGCAGAGTCTTGTTGCGGACAACCTTCAGGTTGGCGGCGCGGCGGTAATCCTCGGCGCTCATCTGGCCCAACTGCCAGGCTTCTTTTAGGACCTGGCGCAAGGCGCTGAGAGCCATGTTTACTGAGGCCGGTTTATAGCGTTCCTGGAGGGTGGTGCGAATGGCGGCGGTATGCTGGTAACGGAGTTCGTGCCAGGGCAGGGTAAAGACGGTGTGCCTACCTGAACTGCTGATTTCGGCAACAACATTCAGCAAATTTTTCATGGCCCGGCGTCCGGTAGGGCGGAGCGAAGCGAGGTAGATAGCCGCCGGGTTTTCCGAGAGGTCAGGAAGCGTTTCTATTTCTAGAGCAGTGCTTTCCTCGGAGAATTTCTCACCCGAAATTATTATTTCCCGGCCCTTCATCTGCCCTCCTTCGGCTATTTCTCTCAATATATCTTTTATGAGGATTATAGCATTGTTTATAAAAATAGTCTTTGATAAGTGTAATTATCATAAGCTATTTTTCAGGAAACGTAAAGGGCAAAATTCCCCTATTCTTGCTGTTCAAAGTAGGTTTCAAGGACCGCGAACCGAGTCTGTAATAACCCGGCTCGCGGTGTAGGGGCCAAAGGAAAAAGGCTAATCTACGGCCAGGCGGATTTCCCAGCCGAAACTACTACCGGGCTCAATGTTAATCGCCCTCCCCTCCCTGGCGGCGGTTGAGAGAGCATCGCTATCGGCCAGGGTCGGTTCGAGAGCGGCCTCAAAGGCGTTCTCCCAGGCCCCATAATTGAGCCACAACCCCAGGAAAGGCATCCGGGCCGGGTCAAAGCTTATTTTCAACTTTCCACCGGGACCGCTAAAAGTAAGCCAGCCCTCATTCACGCTTAAGGGTGGAGTAAAAAGTTTGAGTGCAAAAGGCGCGGTATCACGAGGCGGTATTACGGACAGATCAAGGGTTTCGTTAGTCGGGTCTTTGAACAAAGGCCAGCTTATCATTTCGCCCTTTTTGGCCGGGGTTGCCGCTATCCCTGACTCCACCTTGAGTTGGTGAATACTTTCCGGCAACTCAATCCGCATCCCGCTCTGGGCCGCAAAGACCGAATGCATGGCCCAGATAACTTTCAGGGGTTCCGCCGCCCGGTTGGTGACCCGGTAGGTTGCCACCAGGGCCGCATCTTCGAGTTGGAGGCTGCGCTCGAAAAGATAATTAAACGCATAGCCTTCGACGGTCCCGACCAACCGATTACCCTCGGTCTTAAATTGCCAGGGCCGGCTCCATATCTCGCCGTGGTCGTAAAGACCGGGGTTTTCAGCCGCAATATTTGGAAAACATTCGTCCCAGCCCCAGCCCTCGCGCCCGGTCCAGCGGTCCCCGATCTGGCGCCGTTTTAGTAATTCCGTCGTAGGGAGCGGCCCCTGGGAGAGCCATTCGTAATTATGTTGCAGGTCGCGCAGACTGATAATTTTACCACCCGCATCAGGTAACACCACCACTCGTAAGCGTTCATTTTCCAGCGTTAAAGACCGATTTTCACCCGTTATAGTATCGCTAATTTTCATATGACCTATCTTACTTTTCTGGTTATCGTCATTTTCCGCCCGTACCATAATTGAGACCTTCAGGCGGCATAAAAATTCTACCAGGCAGTAGTATAGCATGGCCCGAATAGTTTAAAAATTTGGTGGGTATAAAAAATAAAACCGGCCTGATTAGACCTGGAAAGCATCTAATCAGGCCGGGGATACACCTGTAACCAGGTGTTCTTTAGCCAGATTCTGGTTGGATAGGCTTCTAGCTGAGGCCCGCCGTAATGGCGCTAAAGACCGAGCCAATCTGTGGGCCAAGCAAAATCAGAATAGCGATAACAGCCACCGCTACCAGGAAAAGAATTAAAGCGTATTCAACAAGCCCCTGGCCCTGCTCATCATCAAATAATTCCCGAAAAAATTTTTTGAAATTTAACATATCCATTGCCACCTTTTCGTTAAATAAATGCTAGGTTAAATATTTAGTTGGAGAATTGTACGCGGTGATAACTATATTATAGATGGAATTATAAGTTAATCAATAGGTAAGCTCCAGGCTCAAATAATAAATGGGACTATTCCATTACTGGAGTCCTATTCTGAATTAAAGACATAAAAGTAAGGCCGGAAACAGCCAGCCGAAATAAGCCGATAGCCGGATGGCAGGTATCCTGGACCTATCACCCGGCTATTAATTTTCATTCCTGGGAAACTAAATAAGGGAAGAGTTAAATAGTATAATATGAATAGGGAAGAAGAAACCTTTTTTATACATTTGCATTTTGAAAAAAGAATGCCGCGTTTAACCGAAATTTTAACAAAACTGGCCGCTAACAAAATAGCAAGTGCAGGTTGTATAGTCCTGCTTTCAGCTATGATTGCCTACCTGGCTTATATCTCCCGGCCCGAACTTTTGCTGGACGTTTTTTACGGCTTGCCGATAATTTTGGGACTGTTAAGTTTCGGACGCTGGGGTGGTTGGGTAGTTGCCACGACCTCGATAATCGGCTTCTACTTTTCCAACTATTACAGCAAAGGGGTTGATTTCGGGGAAGCCTGGCTTTCTACCCTGATAACCTATGCTTTTTTCCTGCTTTTCAGTTTCGGGGCTTACCGGTTTTTGCTCAACCAGCGCAAACTCAATGAGGTCCAGAGCCAGCTTCAAACCCGTCTGAATGTACAGGACCAGTTACACCGGCAGAGCCAATTGCTCCACCAGCAGAACCTCCAGGTAGCCGTAATTAACGAACGAAACCGGATTGCCCGTGAAATCCATGATGTGTTGGCCCAGGGGCTGATGGCTATTATTTTGAAAGTAGAGGTAGCTTTTCTCGAAAAGGATATACCGGCCCCGGTAAAACAAAAACTGCACGAAATAGACGAACTGGCGCGTTACCACCTGCAAGAAGCCCGGCGCTCGGTGGCGGACCTGCGGCCCCTGCCCCTGGACGGAAAGAATTTGCAGGAAGCGTTACAGTTCTGGGTCGATACCATCAAGGTTAAATACCAGTTAGAGACTGAGTTTGATACCAGCGGCGAAATCAGGCCGCTTTCCACCGAGATAGAAACAGCCCTTTACCGGATTGCCCAGGAAGCCCTGAATAACGTGGGGCAACATTCGAAAGCGGACCGGGTTAGCGTAAATCTCGATTATGACGAAGAAGAAATTTGCTTGACCGTACAGGATAACGGGGTCGGGTTTGATTTAACACCGGGCTTCGAGGCCGGGAATAATTCCAAAAATCCAAAAAGTTACGGCCTGCGGACCATGCAGGAGCGGGCCGATATGGTCGGGGGCTGGATTGCCCTTCAGACTGCCCCAATGCGAGGTTGCCGGGTGCGGGTCAGCGTGCCCTACCAGTCGCCTTTTGCCCTGAAACCGGGCAGCGCAGGTTCCACCGATACCGAAAAGATAGGAAATGAAAATGAAAATGAACGAACTGAACGAATATAAAAAGGAAGAAACCCCGAAAGCCCCGCCTCCCATCCGAATCGTGGTGGCGGACGACCATACGATTGTCCGGGATGGAATTGCTCACCTCCTGAACGCCGAGGCCGATTTCGAGGTGGTAGGCCAGGCCGGGGACGGCTTCCAGGTCATCGAACTGGTTAACCGTCTCAAACCGGACGTGATTTTGATGGATTTACAGATGCCCAACCTGGACGGGGTGGCCGCGATCAAACGTATCCGGGCCGCCGACGAGCAGGTCAAAATCATTATCCTGACCACCTATGACACCGACGAATATATTTTAGAAGGTATCCGGGCCGGGGCCAGGGGCTACCTGCTTAAAGATGTCCCAAAAGAAGAACTCTGCCGCTCCATCAGGCTGGTCAACCAGGGCCATTCGCTCATGCAGCCCTCACTTACCGCCCGTTTCTTTAATTTGTTGGCCCAGCGCGAGACCAAAGGCAACGAGGTCGCGCTGACCGAGCGAGAGTTAGAGGTGGTGCGGTTGATAGCGCGAGGTGACCGCAACAAAGAAATCGCCCAGAAAATGGCAATCAGTGAAGGGACCGTCAAAGGCTACGTGGCAACCATTCTGCAAAAATTCGGCGTCACCGACCGGACCCAGGCTGCCATGTACGCGGTCCAAAAAGGGCTAATCCAGCTTGATAGAGGTTTTGAATAAGTTTATCCCTTGTGCCTTTTGCCAGAATTTATTAAATTTATCCCTAAGCCTTTTCAGTGCAAGGTAGGATATTTCATGCCAGGGAATTCCACCTTTTGAATCGACCATTTTCGGCCCGGCAGGATACCAGTCTTAGCCTGTTGGCCGGGTGGACCCTCTCTTTTGACTAAAAGCGACCCTCCCAAACGGCTACCTGACCAACCCCAACCGAACACCTATTTCAAAGCCGGGTGGGACTAAAATTCCACCTTTCCCATCTATATAATTTCTCCTGTTACAATTTTACTCTTTTTGAATTTTGGAGAATTCTGCTTGAAACAACCGATGAACTTAGTTAAATACCGGTGGTATTTTACCCTTTTTTCACTCCTGATAATTGGGCCTGGGATTTTATTTATGCTACTTGGCGGGCTGCGTCCCAGCATTGATTTTACAGGCGGCTCCTCCTGGGAAATCTATTTTGACCCGGCCAGGACTCCGGAAGGGGTAGAGGTGGTGGACACTCTAAAGGAGGCGGAAGCCCGCTTTATCGACCAGCTAAGCCAGAAACCGGCAGACACCCTGAATTCGGAAGAACAGGCTTTGCTCGGCAACCGCGAACAACAACGCTTTGACGGTATGGCCCAGGAGAGCGAGGGCGGCCTGATAATCGTGCGGACCAGCCTTGTATCCGATAATACCGGCGAGAAAGATTATTTAACCAGGGCGCTGACCGAGCGGTTCGGTCAGAACAACGGGTTTAACCCCGACCGGCTCAGCCTGATTTCTGCCGGACCAACCATTGCCGCCGAAACCACCATCCGGTCGGCCCTGGCGGTGCTGGCGGCTTCCGCGGCCATCCTGCTTTACCTGGCCTATGCCTTCCGCAAGGTTAAAAGCCCCTGGCGTTACGGCGCCTGCGCCATTATCGCGATGCTCCACGACGCCATCCTGGTAATAGGGGTCTTCGCCATCCTGGGTTATTTCTTCGGAATTGAGGTGGATGCCCTGTTCGTAACGGCCCTGTTAACCACCATCGGTTTCTCGGTTCACGATTCAATCGTGGTATTCGACCGCATCCGGGAGAACCAGTTGCGTTTTCCGGGCGAGAATTTTAGCAGCCTGGTAAACCACAGCATTTTGCAAACCCTGGTCCGGTCGGTTAACACTTCGCTGACGATTCTCTTTACCCTGGCCGCCCTCTATCTTTTCGGGGGAGCCTCTATCCGTAACTTCGTGCTGGCCCTGATTATCGGGATTTTCAGCGGCACCTATTCCAGCATATTTAACGCCTCAATGCTGCTGGTTATCTGGGAGAAAGGCGAACTGCATCGTTTCTGGCCTTTTGGCAAACGCTCCAAAGCCGGAAACCGCTCGAAATCCTTACCCGCTGCTCAATAGTCTCTCTTAGGAAAAGAGCCTTTTGATAAAATTCTATCAAGAGGCTCTTTTTCAATATGTTTTGAAGGTTTTAGTCGCCGGGTTACTTGCCCGAAGGCTTCAAAATGAAGTCAAAGTTGGCCGTATAGAAAGGCGCTTGCACCCCGTATTTGGCTGCTTCTTCCTCGGACTCGTTGCGGTTAAAATCAACTACCAGCGAATCTTTGACCCCAAAGACCGGGTCAGAAACCAGGAATTCGTCACCACTGGCGAAAATGTGAGTAGTCAGAGGGTTATAACCGGGCGCTTTAACCAGCAAGTGAATATGGCCGGGCCGCCAATGTTTTCGCTGGAGAGCCCGCAGCATTGCGCCGACCGGCCCATCATCGGGGATGGGATAGGAGACCGGTCTTATCGCCACGAAACGGTAATAGCCCTGGTCGTCGGTATGGAAAATCCCGCGCAGGTTCATTTCGGGCTGGTCGGGGTCTTGCTGTTCGTAAAGACCGTTGGCCCCTCCCTCCCAGATGTCGAGAGTGGCGTTGGCAATCGGTGCCCCCTCGGTCGAAAGGACGCGGCCCTGGACTACCGCCGGGTCGCCCTTGCCATCTTTGTTTATGCTGGCGCCGACCGGCATTTCTTCGGCTCCATCCCGGTAGAACGGCCCAAAGATGGTATTCTCGGTGCTGCCTCCCCCGGCCCGGTGGTTGATGGCATCCACCAGCATGCTCACGCCCAGGGTATCCGAGAGCAAAATAAACTCTTGCCGGGCATCGTCGCACATCTGGCCGGTCCTGGTAAGAAACTGGATACCCGCCATCCATTCTTCCTCGGTCACATTCACTTCTCGCAAAAACGCGTGCAGGTGCAATACCAGGCTGGTCATAACTTCTTTCAAGCGGGCGTCAGGGGCATTCTCAAAGCTTGCCAGCACGTTCTGCGTAATTTTCTCACCCGCAACTTCATTTGTAACAGGCATCATTTTGAACCTCTCTTTACTCTTACCATTTTAGGACTTTCGCTTGAAACACTCTTTGGAAGTTACTTTCCAATTATTTTAAGGTTTTCCAGGCTCGATGCGAAAGTCGTGTATTTATAAAGGCCAAATTTCCCGCCTGACCTATACAAAATAGGTTGAACCGTTTTGCCAATTTGTAAAAATTTGACCGCACAGCCGTCGTTGCCAGGGCGGGACTTAGCCAACCGGCTGGATTATTGATTCGTTTCTTCTTCGTCTTCGGTTTCGGATAAAGGGCGGTAAACCGCGTTCCGGTCAACCGCCGCGTAGATGGCCGGGGCGATGGGGTTGCGCATTTCTTCAGCAAGGTGACCCAATAGCCCGGCGGCGCGGGCCAGCAAGGCCACACCCCTGAGTAGTTCGGGAGCCAGGCCAATATCGGCCAGGGCCGCCCCGGCCACCCCGGCCCCGTTCAGGGGTAACTTCCGACTGAGAATCTCGCCGTGGACCCGGCCAATGGCCTCGAACAGGCGCAGGTGCGGGCCGCGAAGATTCTCTTTTTCGGCCAGCTCAAAAATTACTGCAGTCCGGGGGTCAACGTTTTTGTGGACCGGGTGGCCCAACCCAGGCACGAATTTCCCCGCCGCCCGTTGCTCTTTAACGGCCTGGCGGGCCAGTTCGTCCCATTCCTCGGAGATGTTCGGGAGAGGACCGTCTACTTTAGCCAGGACACCGGCCAGAAAGCGGCCCGTATCCTCGGTCACGCCTAAAAAGCGGGAGCCTCCACCCAGCAACCCGGCAGCCAGGGCACCCTGCAACGCGTCGGGCGCGCTATAGAGGGTCATGCGGGCAGCGATAGCAATGGGGGTAAAACCGTGGTCGGCCAGCGAAACCTGCACCGCTTCAAACATGCGGACCTGGTTCGGGGTGGGCCGCTTCTGGGTCGCCAGCCACAGGGCCAGTTCGCCAAAACCGACCTGCCCGATAAGTTCTTCGGCCAGGTTATGACCCAGGAGGCGAATAGTGGTAGCGTCCGAGGTACCGAGTCCGGTAGGGAATTCCATACCTACCCAATCTCCTTTACTGTCTAGTGTGAAAGTTTGTCTATTGTTCCTGCGCCTGAAACTTTTTAGAGTCAGCGGAGCCGTTCTCCAAAGGAGCATAATCCGGCTGGCTGAGCCAGGCTCTAATTTCCTCGCTATCCTGGCCCAGGGCCGGGGGCGGCGAGACATAGCGGGGCGGCGTCCGGGAAAAAGTGAGAGGGTGGCGAATCATGGGTATCATGTCGGCTCCCTCACCTACTTCCACGATGGGGTTAAGGCCAATTTCCTGGGCGAATTTTACCCCGCCTTCGATGGTGTTAATAGGGCCGCAGGGCACACCCAGTTTTGTCAACCGGTCAAACCATTCTTTGGCCGGGCGGGTACGCAAGCGTTCCACCAGCAAAGGCCGTAACTCCTCCCGGTTGCGGTTGCGGTCCTCGGACCTGACAAACCGGGGGTCGTCGGGCAACCCCGGCAATTCGAGGGCTTCGCACAGTTTGCGGAACTGGCCGCTATTCCCTGCTGCAATAATAATATCAAGGTCGGCAGTTGGCAACGGTTCATAGGGAAAAAGGCTGGGGTGGGCGTTACCCATGCGGTGCGGCACCACGCCCCCGGCCACGTAAGCCGAGGTATGGTTGACCAGGCCGGAAAGGGCCGTGGCAAACAGGCTGATTTCGACGTGCTGGCCTTCCCCCGTCTTGTTGCGGTGATTGAGGGCGGCCAGGATACCGATGGTAGATTGCAAACCCGTCATCACATCAAAGACCGAGATGCCGGAGCGAAAAGGCTGGCCTTCGGGGTCGCCGGTAAGGCTCATCAGGCCGGACATAGCCTGGACTATCAGGTCGTAGCCGGGCAGGGAAGCGCCCCCGGCGGTCCCGAACCCGCTTATCGAGGCATAAATGATGCCGGGGTTGATTTGCTGGATGGCGTCGTAGTCGAGGCCAAACCGTTTCAGACCGCCGGGCTTAAAATTCTCAATAAATATATCGGCGCGGGAGGCTAACTCCCTGGCGAGTTTGAGGTCGTCAGCGGAGTTGAAGTCAAAGACGACGGCGTGTTTGTTGCGATTAATCGAAAGGTAATAGGTCGAGACCCCCTCGCGTTCCGGGGGTATCCAGGTCCGGGTTTCATCCCCGGCGGGACTTTCAACCTTGATAACGGTGGCTCCCAGGTCGGCCAGCAACATGGTGCAGTAGGGACCGGCTAGAACCCTGGAGAAATCGGCCACGACCAGGCCGTCTAAAGGGCCGGGCCGGGTCGCGCCATTGTTAGAAGATGCGGTTTGCTTCTCACTATTTTGCCCCATGGCTATTTAGCCTTCCCAGGAGGATAAACCGGCAAACGCCGGACCGGTTTGCTCCCCACAGTATCTTTATTTTTTTAACGTCGGATTTTGAGTCTTTGGGTTTATGTCCGTTGTGCGGACAGTTGTCCGTAATTCATTATAGACAGGCTTCCGGGCGCTGTCAATAGGTCTGGACCGGGACTAATTCAGGGCTAAAGTATCCACAATTTCATGATTTATTAGGGGTGAGAACTATTTCCGGGCGGCTTTGCCAGAGAGTCCAATCGGCGCTTATGGCGGCGGCGGTTTGCAACAAAATGGGCAGGTACTGGCCCAGGAGAGTTTCGAGACTGGTCTCGGCGGCATGGACGCTTATGTTGAGAGCGGCCACTACCCCACCGGAACCGTCGCGGACAGGCGCGGCAACCGAACGGATGCCGGGGGCGAGATGTTCGTCGGTAAGGGCCCAACCCTTGGTCCTGACTTCCTGCAAGACCCTGGTGTATTCGGCCTTATCGGGCTTCCAGAGAGGGTTAATACCGGAGCGGCTCGGCTCGGCCAGCACTTTTTCAAGTTCTTCGGGTGATAAAGCGGCCAGTAAGACCTTACCTAGCGAGGTTTGCAGGGCCGGGAAGCGAGTCCCGATTCTGACGGCGATAGTGATAATCTTGGGGACGGCCACCCTGGCGACATAGACAATATCCGAGCCGTCAAGCTGGGCCAGCGAGGAAGATTCGCCGGTTGTTTCAACCAGTTTTTCGAGATGAGGGCGGGCAATTTCCCAGATGCTGGTGGACCCGATATAGGCCATCCCCAGTTCCAGGATGCGGGGAGTGAGGCTAAAGCCGTTGGGATTGTTGCGGACATAGCCGAGTTCTTGCAGCGTCAGGAGCATCCGGCGAGCGGTAGGCCGGGCGAGGCCGCTGGCCGCTGCTATCTCACTTAAGGTCATGGTGGGCCGGTTGGGACCAAACGCCCGGATGACATCCAGGCCCCGCGCCAGGGCTTCTATAAAGTCAGGTCCAGTTTCCCCGCGCATTTCTTCCCCTTATTTTTTGACAACTAGCTTTAGCAATTTAATAAAAATAACCGCAATTTTACCCTGGCTTATGGTAGCAGATTCACCGCCCGGCTGTCTATGCTCCTTTTTTACCGTTTTTAATTTTTCTATTCGAGCCAGACCAGATTATAAAACTAAACACAAAAAACTAAAATCTATACTGTTGAAAAATGTTAACGGGTATTGACTCCGGCTCCAAAAATATGTAATACTATAAAAGTGGACGGTTGTCCGCTATGCGGACAGCCCCTTATTCGCCAAAAATATTCTAAAGAACATTATATCAATAGGCAATGAAGCTAGAAGTTATCAGAAACAGGCAAGGGCGCCCGTCAACCAGACCCCACCGGTTGAAGTTTCGCCTGCTGCCTGAATAATATGAGGTGAGCAGAGATGAGCCAGACTTCTGAAACAAATGCTACCCAGTTTGAGGCGGATCGCCCGGTGGTATTTCGTAACGCCACCGTTATCACAGTTGACCCGGCCCTTGGCTTAATTGAAAATGGCGATGTTTTTGTGAGCGGTAACACCATCGTGAGTGTAGGCCGCCAGCTTGAAGTACCGGATGGTACGGCAGAGATTGACGCTACCGGCGGTATCCTGATGCCGGGTATGGTCGATACCCACCGTCACATGTGGCAGACCGTGCTGCGGGGTTACGGTGCAGATTGGACGCTTACAAACTATTTCTACTTTTATTACCTGAACTGGGGCAAGATTTTCCGGCCCGAAGATATTTACGCCGGTAACTTGCTTAGCGCCATCGAGGCGATTGACGCCGGGGTGACGACCACGGTGGACTGGTCGCACGGTCTCCAGACGGTAGATCACGCCGATGCCGCCGCCGACGCCCTCGAATCGGTGCCGGGCCGCTTTGTCCTGGCTTATGGCAACCTGCTCGGCGCGCCCTGGGTCTGGAGCAAAGCACCGGAATTCCGCGACTTTGTCCGCCGCCGGATTGACGGCCACAGCGACATGCTGCGGATGCAACTGGCTTTCGATGTCACCGGCGACCCGGCTTTCCCCGAAAAGGGCGCTTTTGAATCGGCCCGCGAACTGAATTTGCCCGTAACGACCCACGCCGGGGTCTGGGGCGCCACCAACGACACCGGTATCCAGCAAATGTACGATGGCGGGTTTATGACCCCGTCCACCATCTATGTCCATGCCGCTACCCTCTCCGATGATTCCTACCAGAGGATTGCCGCGACGGGCGGGCACGCCTCAGTTTCGAGCGAGAGCGAGCATAACGCCGGGCAGGGCTACCCACCTACCTGGATGCTGCGGCGGCACAACATTCCAGTTTCGCTCTCGATGGATACCAGCGTCTGGTGGAGCGGCGATTTGTTCTCGGCTATGCGTTCGACCCTCAGCGCGGACCGCTCCCGTGAACACATGGAAGCGCATAAACTCGGCAATACCGTCATGCTCTCACACTTACGGGCCGAACAGGTCGTGAACTGGGGCACCATGGGCGGTGCGGAAGCCCTCGGTATGGAGAATATCATCGGCAGCATCACGCCCGGCAAGAAAGCCGACCTGGTCCTGATTAAAAATGACCAGTCTCCGGTTATGTTCCCGCTGGTCCATCCTTACGGTCACGTGGTCTTCCAGGCCGGGCGCGGGGATGTCCATACCGTGATGGTTGACGGCAAGGTCGTTAAATACAATGGCCGTCTGCTTGGTGACGACCTCAACCGGGCGCGGCAGGCTATAGAGAAATCGGTCGAGTATATCCGGGGCCAGTTGGGGCCGCAAGCCTGGAACGAAGCCATGAACCCGGAAAAAGCAACAGTCGAGTTTATCGACAATCCCTATACCTATACCGAAAAGAGCAGCGCCTCTTAATTCGGGGTCTGGTTGGCCGGGCGGTTTCCAAAACCAGGGACTGCCCGGCCAATCTCTGTTTTTTCTTAATAAAATTGTTAAGATTACAGGTGAAAAAGTTTAAGTTAAGGAGGACGAGGAGTAAGGCCAATGACTAACGCCGAAATGCCCGCGGCTGTAATTCAACAATATGCCACCCCACCAGCCTATCTTTCTATCCCCAGGCCCACCTTTACGCCGGGCCAGGGGCAGGCGCTGGTGCGAGTGCTGGCGGCCCCAATCAGCCCCCTTGACCTGCTTTGCGCTACCGGCACCTCTTATTTTGGCCCGCCGCCCCTGCCCTATATCCCCGGTGTCCAGGGTATCGGGATAGTCGAGGAAGCTGATACCCTGCCAACCGGCCAGCGCATCTGGTTTAACGGTGAGGCCGGGATGAAGCCGGGTAACGGAAGCATGGCCCTTTACTGCATTGTCAAAGAGGAAAACACCCTGGCCTTACCCGATGGAGTGAGTGACGACGCGGCGGCTTCGCTCGGTCTTTCGGCCATTGCGGGCTGGATGGCCCTGACCTGGCGGGGCAACCTTCAACCGGGAGAGCAAGTGTTGGTCCTGGGGGCCAGCGGCGCGGTAGGTCAGGTCGCGGTCCAGGCGGCCCGTATCCTTGGAGCGAGCCGGGTGATTGCGGCTGCCCGCAGCGAAAGTGGCCGCGAACAGGCCCTCAAACAGGGGGCCGATGTGGTGGTGGACCTCTCCGGTGACGACCTGGCCGACATCACCCGGCGTATCGAGGCGGCCTGTGAAGGCCCTTTGCATCTCGTAATCGACCCGGTCTGGGGTCTTCCGGCGGAAGCGGCCCTGCGTTCCCTGGGCCACCACGGTAGACTGGTCAATATCGGTTCGTCTGCCGGGGCAGTGGTCCGCTTCGAGTCGGCCCTGGTGCGGAGCCATCTCCACAACATTCTCGGCTACACCAATAACGGTCTGACTGGCAAGCAGAAAGCGGACGCCCTGGCGGAAATTCTCAAATACGCCGCCGAGGGACGGCTGAGCGTGGCGCGAGATAGGCTTCCACTTTCCCAGGCGGCCGAGGGCTGGGAACGCCAGGCCCGGTCGGCCTCCCGCAAGATTATTCTTATTCCAGGTTAAAAACTTTTTGGGTTAAAAATTAATTCCTATTTTTCCTAAAATAAAAGGCTCCGGGGCTTTAACAGCACTCGGAGCCTTTTATTTTCAGGTTTGGAAAACCCCAAGCCGTCTTAGCTGATAGTTATTTCACCGCTGATGGTTACGTCGTTACAGGTCACCGCCAGGTAACCATAGCCTGTTGCTGAATTGTTGCCAATTGTCCAGGTCCAGGTGGCATTGCCGTTTGCATCGGTGGTCTGTTTTCCAAGGCCTTCGGTCGAACTCCGGTAGCCTTCGGGGTCGTAATATTCCAGGTTACAAGCCAGGTTAGGGTCGGCTTTAATCGAAACACTGGCCTTTCCGCCCCGTGTCGTCCCGTTGATATTACTCAGGGTAATCCCGGTATCCTTCTGGTTCATTAACCGGAAGTAGATAACCGATTGGTGATGGGTGGTGGTGCCTTCAAAGACCCACGACCACAACCCCGCGTAATAACCCGAAAAGCTGGTATCAAAACTGATCGTACCCGCGCCGTTGGAAGGAATAGTGTAGGTCTTTTTGGTACCCGCGACCGGGTGTCCATCGGGGTCGTTGAGCCAGTAACCCACCTGCTCACCACCCTTAAACCCGGCCCCTGTGGCCCAGGCGTAGGTACCCAGGGCCATACAACGGCTGGGAGCAATACTACCGGTTATTGAGTCCGGCACGTCCTTGCAGACAACCTTGGGGGTGGCGGGAGTGGTCGGGGTAGTAGGTGTCGTTGGCGTCGTCGGAGTGCTGGCAGCGCCATCTTTTACTTCACTACCCAGAAGACCGAGTTCAACCTTGTAAGGGTCAGGGTTGGCCGGGTGATATTCGAAGCGGGCCCGCTCGAACCATTGGGTTTCGACGGTATCGCCGCTCCCGTTGGTTTCGACCACGCTGGGTGAAATGGGTAGACCGAACAGGGCTAGACTCTCGGGGTAGCTCTTACCAGCGGCCCCGTCAAATTCCAGGCCGTGAGTTTTGAAGTAGTTCAAAAAAGGTCCGCAAACGTTCTGGCCGGTATCCGAGAACGCCAGGCAATCGGCGGAAACCGGGCCGCCCGAAGACTTGCCAAATTTAGTCCAATCCCGGCCCTGCTGTTCGAGGCGCACAACTCCTAAACGGCCCAGCAGCACATCATAAGGGGCCGCGTTTTCGGGGTGTAGCTCCAGGCGGTTACGCTGGAAAATTTGGACCTGGAAAGGTTTACCTTCAACCAGTTCCTGGTGCTGGTCACTGATGGGGAAACCAAAGACAGCCAGCCCACCGTTTTGCTCCCAATATTGTTTAATCCGGCCTTCCATACAAAAGCCGGTTTCGTTGAAACAAGACTTGTCCCCGTCCGCAGCGTTTGCCTGTAAAGGTTGCAAAATCAATACGGCCATAAGCAAAAACGGGACAATGAATAAGCGCGAGCGCAACTGCATCGTAATCCTCCAAAGCTGCTTATTTAATTTCTTAATGGGAAATGCAGCATAATTATAGCCCATAAACTAAAATAATGCCACATTTTATTAAACAATTTCAAGCTGTCATTAGAATGTAATATATTCGTATACAACTTGAGTTGCCGTATATTGAGTCAAGATCAAAATAATCAAAATGAGGGTTTAAAAGAATAAATAAAAGATTGTATTTTGAAGTTAATTAAATACAAATTACCAGGGTGTGTTAAAAATTCCTCAAGACTTACAAATTGGTTGCTTTGGGAAATTAGGGCTATAATTTTACCGCTGCAAAGCCAAAGACAGGCGCAGTTGGAACCTGGAAATTTTTTAGATTGGGGAGAAAACAGGACAATGAAAGTCACTCTAGACAGTAACATCAAGCTTGAAAAAATCGAATGGGTTTCGCTATGGGGCGAACGCTGGCGCAACGCCGGGCGAAATGCCCGCCTGGGCGTCCACGGCAAAAAGTTGAGAGTAGATTTAGCCCGTATCACCGCCGGGGGTATCACCGGGTTTGGGATGGCTAATCTTCCGAAAGAACGTGCAGAATCTCTACTAGGTAATTCTCTAAGGGATATGTTTACCGAAGATGGGCTGGTTCAACCGGCCTTTTTCGACCTCGAATTCCCTTTGCTCGATTGGCTCGGACAGGTCAATAACACCCCGGTCTATAAACTGGTCGCTGGAGATTTCTTCCAGGCCGGAGACGCCCCGTTCCGGGTACCATTTTACGATACCTCGTTATATTTTGACGACCTGGACCTCGCCGACGATAAAGCCGCCGTCGAATTGATGCAGAACGAGGCCAGGGAAGGCTGGGAACGCGGTCACCGCAACTTCAAAGCTAAAGTGGGGCGCGGGGCTCGCTTTATGCCCCTGCAGGCCGGGATGCAGCGCGATATTGCGATTGTAAACGGTCTCCGGGAGGTGATTGGGCCGGACGGTTACCTGATGGTGGACGCTAACAACGGCTTTAACCTCAATTTGACCAAAGAATTCCTGGCGGCGACCCGTGAAGCTAAAGTCTTCTGGCTGGAAGAAGCTTTCCACGAAGACGACCAGTTGTATTCTGACCTGAAAGAATGGCTGGTCGCCGAGAATCTACCTGTCCTGATTGCGGACGGTGAGGGGCTCGCCTCCCCTCTCCTGATTGATTGGGCCAAAGCCGGGCTGATAAATATCGTGCAATACGACATGCGCGGGTTCGGATTTAGAAACTGGATCGAACTGGGCCGGGAACTGGATAAGGCCGGGGTAAGGAGCGGCCCTCACAATTACGGCGTCCTCTATGGAAACTATGCCTCGGCCCACGTCGCTTCGGCCATCAAAGGGTTTGCCTTCGTGGAGTGGGACGGTGGTTTTGTCGATGGGCTGGACGCCTCGGCCTACCGGATTGAAGATGGCAAGTTGGTGGTACCGGATAAAGCGGGCTTTGGCCTGGCCCTTGATGATAAATATTTTGCCGCGAAAGTGAGCGAGAGCGGCTGGGCGGTCTAGCGATATTTAAGCCTCCCGGCTCTAAAGCCGGGACAACCTTAGGGCGCCGGTTAAATTTTTCTTCTTTATTGGAAGCCAGATTTAGCAGGAGCCCTTTTTTTGACATTTTTCCAAACCCGGTCCAAGAAATAACCCAAACCCGGTAGGACAGGCATTAAAAATGCGATTGGATGTCCATACCAAAATGTAAGATAATTGGTTGTTCAGTATTTAGCTGTTTCAAATCAAGATGAAGTGAAGTGCGAGGAAAATGGTTATCCTTGAAACGGTCCACCTGGGCAGGGAAGTGGACACCAAAAAATTAGTCAATGATATTTCTATCCAGGTTGAACGAGGCGAAACACTCTCGATTGTTGGGCCGAGCGGGGCCGGAAAATCTTCCTTCTTGAGACTGCTCAACCGTTTGGACGAGCCGACTACCGGTACCCTCCTTTTGAACGGCACCGACTACAAAACTATCTCACCCAGGGACCTCCGGCGGCGTATCGGCATGGTCTTGCAAGCGCCCTATCTATTCCCTGGAACTGTTGCGGATAATCTGCGGTTTGGCCCACTCCAGCAGGGGAAAGAACTTGAAGATACCCGCCTCCGCCATCTCTTAACACAGGTCGGGCTGGATGGCTACGCCGACCGGGACATCTCCCGACTGTCGGGTGGTGAAGCCCAGCGGGTTTCCCTGGCCCGAACCCTGGCGAATAGCCCGGAAGTTTTATTGCTTGACGAACCGACCTCGGCGCTGGACCGGACCGCCGAAGGCGAGGTCGAGAAGTTGCTAGGAGAGATTATCGCTGCCGAGGGCTTGACCTGTCTGATTATCACCCATAACCCGGCCCAGGCGTTACGGCTGTCCAAACGCTCGATGTTACTTGAAGCCGGTCAGCTCGTGAAAATTGGTCCGGTGGAGGAGATTGTCCATGCTTAACGAATTTTTTAAGGACCAGCTCTGGCTTGGCGTAGCCCAGGCGGCGGTCACGGTCGTCCTGGCGGTGGCGGTGACCCTGGTGGGACGGTGGTGGAAAATCCACCTCGAAAAAGAAGTGGGGATAGCCCTGGTGCGCGGTATCGTCCAGATTGTCATTGTAGCATTGGTATTGGTGGTGCTTCTAAAAGGGCCGGAACTGGTGGCGGTGCCGGTCTTGATAGGGATGATTATTACGGCCAGTGTGATAGCTGGGCGGCGGGTTAAGGGGATTGCGGGTTCAATCTGGGTATCCTTTTACGGTATCGGTTTCGGGGCCGGGCTGGTAATCTTGCTGATGGTCCTGGTAGGGGTGATTGACGCGGCCCTGACCTCGGTTATCCCGGTCGGCAGCATGCTTATTGCCAATTCTATGAATACCTGCGCCCAGGCCCTGGAACGGTTCGCCTCAGACCTCAGGTCTCACACCGGGCAGGTCGAAGCGGGATTGGCCCTGGGTGCCGCTCCTGACGAATGCGTGAAACCTTACACTCAGTCGGCGGTCCATAGCAGCCTGATTCCCCGGATTGACCAGCTTAGCTCCCTGGGAATTGTCTGGATACCCGGCCTGATGAGCGGGATGCTGGTGGCCGGGGCCGATCCGGTTTATGCGGCGGTCTACCAATTTGCCGTCATTACAATGATGTTCGCGTCATCGGGCCTGACTTCCGTTGTGAGCGTTTTGCTGGTCCAACGCCGGGTCTTTTCTCCGGCCCAACAGCTTTTGTTGCGCCCTGGCAACTCGGTGCCATCCGTTAAAAAGGGGCGGGCTGCCTGACCCGGCCCCTTTCGTTTGTTATATTTTGAAGAGAAAAAACCACTCAAAAGGACAATTTTATTGATTTTTATTTTCGGATTAGCAATTATCCGATTGCTTATAATATTTAGTTTGTAAGATGCCAATAACCTAAATAAAATTTAATCTTTACGGCTATATTACAAAAACCAAATAACTTAGCCTCAACATAATTTCCTAGTATTAAATCACTCGAAGTACTATTACTAAACTTAGCTAAATGGTCCCCCTTTTTTAAGCTACTGCGTAATGCAAATGAAATATAAAGAATATATCATTGAAGAGTAAAAGAAATCCGCTCGTGAGTGAGGATTTGTTCGAGGGAATAAGAAGTAACAAATCGGAACTCGGAAAGAAGAACCCTAAAAATTACAGGTGTATTTTATCCGGTGTTTCAATAAACTGGCTTATAACCTCAAAGTGGAAAATACCAATTCCACCTTGGACTAAAGTGTGATACAGGGTTTGACAGGATTTAGCTGACCACGCGGCCTTGCTTTACCCATTCCCTTCTTTTTCAAAATTTTATTTGTTGGCTGTATGAATATCCTTAATTTTATGGGAGTTTATTAACTATGTCTACTTTTTTTGGCAAAGGCACCTTGAACAAGCTGATGACCAGCCTGATGGTTGCCGCAATAATTTCTACTGTTTTCTTAGCCAGTATCCAACACGCTAATGCTGCTACCGGCACGGTTGACCTGTCCGGTGGTGATTTAACCCTGACCGTTCCCACCGATTTTTCTTTTAGCGGGGTTACCCTCGATGGTTTGGCTGACAAAAGCGCCACCGGCACCTTTACAGTTGGGGTTGACGACCCGAGCGGCACCAATGCCGGTTGGAAGCTAAGCGCAATCTTGACCCCCCTGGCAGATACCAACTCGCACACTTTACCTGCCGCGCAGATTTTGACTTCAAATGACATTGCTGTGACTGACACCAGCGGGGCTACTGCCGCCACTAATAGCATCTCTTATCCTTATACTTTCCCGGAAAGTGTCGCTACGGTCTTCTATAATGCCGCTGTTAACACCGGCCAGGGTTCTCACTCTTACGGTGTAACCATTACCCAGAGTGTGCCGAAAAATAGCTACGCTGGCACCTACAGTGGCACTCTGACCATCTCGCTTGTTGCCGGTCCGGCCTAATAGATTGAACAGGCTTGACTGTAAACGTCCCCGGTAGAAAGAGTCCTGGCTCCCTGCGGGGAGCCGGGACTTCTTTGGGATAAAAATTCGGAAGTACAACAAAAAGGTTTTAGAGGTAACGAGGATTTTAATTATATGAATACCAGGTTGGTAACCGGTTCAAAACTAACTGTCATTCTTGCGCTATTATTAACTATTATTTTTTCAACTACCGCCGCACATGCTGCTGATAATTCGACTGATGCCCCAAAATTCGGCATCAAACCCGCCACCCCAGGCACCCCAGCCACTTCGAAAGGTTACTTCATTCTTAAAGGCCAGCCCGGCGAGGCTATAAGTGACGCCGTTATTGTAAGCAATCCCGGCACGGTACCGGTAAAACTGGTCCTTTATGCGGTAGATGCGACGAACGGGGACACCGGTGGAATTAGCTACTATTCCCAGGCCAGCAAGCCTACGGACGTTGGGGCCTGGGTTGCCATCAGTAACACCGCGGTGGAGTTGCCCGCAAAAACTCAACTGACTGTTCCCTTTACTATAAATGTCCCTAAAGAAGCCGGTAACGGGCAGCACCTGGGTGGTATTGCAGCTCAACTCGTCAACGATTCTAACTCAGGAACTACAGCTACCAACCAAAACCAGGCCAGTATGTCGGTCAAAACCGTTACCAGGGCCCTAACAGCGGTCCAGGTAAACGTAGGTGATGCCGCCCCTATTCTTTCCCTGGCGATTACCGGAGCCAAACTTAACGAGACCAACGGTCAAAAGAACCTGTCCATCGACCTAAAAAATAACGGTAACACCATGGTTCAGCCAAAAGGCGAAGTTACCTTCACCGATGCAACCGGCAAAGTCACCTTAAATGCCCCGGTTGCCCTCAATAACATTCTGCCCGGAAACAATATCACTTACCCGGTTGAAATCGGCAATCTTACCGCCGGGACTTATAAAGTTCACGCTTCCCTGGACTTTGGCAATTCCAACCCGGCGGTTTACGATAGCACGATTGAAATCAAAGCCCCGGCAGCCAGCCAGGCTTTGCCCGTTATCGGCAAGGTAGTTGCCTCCCCGACCCCGGCCACTGTTGCGACAACAGTCGCGGCCAGTACCGATAACAGTTCGATGTTATTAGGAATACTGATTGGGTTTGGCGCAATGCTAGTCATAGGCGGGCTTGGCCTGGGCGGATTTATGTTGATGAAACGGGGTAAAGCAAAACCCCTGGGTTAATAAGCGGGTTCCACTATGTTTAAGTCAAAGATTTTTCAGAAAATAGCCGTTAGGTGGTTAAAAGTAGCTATCTGGTTCGTGGTCCTGGTAGCCGTTGTAACAATTCAGTCCGGGGCTTTCAAAGCCTCGGATGTGGAAGCGAGCATAGAGATTACAGCCACAGTTAATGACCCTGTCATTGATAAGGTGCAACCTTCTACCGGCCCGACCGAAGGAAATTTGCAAGTAAACATCAGTGGAATCAATTTTACAAACGTTATTGCCGTCACTTTTGGAGGTGTCAACGTTAAGAGCTTTACCACCGTCAGCGATAGCCAGATTGCGGCGGTAATTCCACCGGGCCAGGCAGGGGCGGTTAAAGTCGTGGTCATCACCGAGGATAAAGCCGGGGCGCTAGATAACGGGTTTACTTATGTAACCACGGCAACCCCAACCAGCGTCCCTTTTCCTACCCCTAACGCTACCACCAGCCCGACCACACTGGCGGCAACTCCAACCGGGACCAGTGAAACAACCCAACCGCCTACCACCACTTCTAACAGTGGGGAACCCACGACAACTTCCGGCGTTAGTGTTACACCTGAACCAACCACGGCTCCTGTTACAATGACGACTACACCGGAAGCAACCCTGACCAACACGCCTGGAAGCACTCCGGTGCTTTCACCAACCCTGGAGCAAACTACCGCAACCCCAACCCTGGAGCCAGCTACCGCAACCCCAACCGAAGCCGCGCTTACCGCCACCCCAGCCTCAACTAATGGTCCGGTTGTTACACCGACCGTGACGCCAGAAGACTCGATGACACCGGAGCCGACCTCCACGGTAATCCCGACTGCAACACCTGGGGAAAACAGCCCAACCCCGGTAAATACGCCCACAGTCAGGCCGTCAAGTAGCCCGACTACGGTTCCCACAACGGCGGAACAGGCTACCGTTACACCAAGCCCAACCGTTGCTTTGGCACCGTCAGTGACCCCGGCCAATTCCAGTCCGGCCCCTTCAACCCTGGCGGCAACCGTTACGGTTATTCCGCCGACCGGAACCATTGAGGCAGCCGCGGTTAGCGCGACCCCGGATTTAGACGCCACTGCGACCGCCATTGTAATCCCATCCCCCACACCTGAACTTACGGCTACGCCTACCGCTATTGTCGCGCCGACCCCGACCCCGACCCCGGCTTTAAGTCCCAGCCCTTCACCAACAGTCCCGGTCGAAGGAGCACCGACCATTATCGGGGTTAGTCCGGCCCAGGGGACTGTAGAAGGTGGCACAACCGTTGTCATCACCGGAAGTAATTTCTCACCGGATACGGAAGTGACTTTTGGCGGGTTACCCCCGGCCTCAGTAGTAGTTAACAGCCCTACCCGGCTAACGATAGTAACCGCCCCGCAACAGGCCGGGACTATCTCAATCGTTGTTAAAAATGGGGGCGGGTTGGCATCATTAGCCGACGCTTTCATCTACGTGGCAGACACTGTGGTCATCTCGCAGCAGCCCACCAACTTTAACTATACCGGCAAACTCAACGGTAAAACCTTGATCTTGAAATCATCTTTCAAGGTAGGAATTAAAGTTACTGGCACAAACCCGGCGGGCTGGCGGCTTGTGGCGCGCAGCACGGTGTTAAGTTCCGGGTCGGCTTCGATACCGGCCACTAATCACACCATCCAGAATGTCCAGTTGGTTTCCAATAATGGCATAGCCCCGGTTAACAGCCTGGCGTACCCGATGACTTTCCCGGTTAATACCGACACCATCTTTTTGGCGGCGCCCGGTACCGGGACCGGCGAGACCACCCTGACCTTCGAAACCCAACTGGTAATTCCACCTGGCATCCCTGCCGGTAGCTACAAGCTTAGCTTGAATGTCGAAGTCGTTAGCGGAGATGTAGCCTGAGAAGGCCTATTAAAATAGGTCCGGCGTGACTGATATAGTTATACCGGGCCTATTTTGGTTGCGGATTATTCAGGTCAATCCAGGATTCAAGCAGTAGCGGGGCTCCCAATGCGGTCCAGTTCCGCGATGGCCTCGGCGGGGAGGGTCACACTAGCCGCCGCCAGGTTTTCCCGCAGGTGATCCAGGGATGAGGTTCCCGGTATCAAAAGGATGGTAGGCGAATGCTGCAACAGCCAGGCCAGGGCGACTGTCTGCGAGGTCAGACCCAACCGAGCCGCTACCCCATCGAGTACTTCGGATTGCAGGGGCGAGAAACCACCCAGGGGGAAGAAGGGGGTGTAGCCGATTCCTTCGCGGGCGGAACGCTTCACCAACGGCTCATCCACGCGCCGGGCAATATTATAAAGGTTCTGGACGGTTACCACGGGCGCAATAGCCTGGGCCTCGCTGAGTTGCTCGGAGTTCACCCCGCTCAACCCCAGGTGCCTGATTAACCCCTGCTGCTGTAATTCGGCCAGTACCTCGAACTTATCGGCTATCGAGCCGGGGGTAGGTTCTTCATGAGCACCGACCCGCAGGTTCACCACCTCAAGCACATCCAGCCCCAGGTGCCGCAGGTTGTCATGGACCGCCTGGATTAACTGCTGGCGGGAATGGGCCGGTATCCAAGAAGCATCAGGCCCACGCAGTGCCCCTACTTTGGTCACGATATGTAAATTCGCCGGGTAAGGATAAAGGGTCTCGCGGATAAGTTCATTGACGGTGTAAGGGCCATAGAAATCGCTGGTATCAATATGGGTCACTCCCTGCTCTACGACCTCTCGCAGGACCGCTTGAGCTTCCTTCTTGTCTTTGGGCGGCCCAAATACGCCCGGTCCGGCCAGTTGCATAGCGCCAAAACCCATTCGGCTGAGCGTGAGGTCCGGGGCCAGGGTCAGACTGCCGCCGGGAATTGTTGTTGCCATTTCTTAAAACCTTTCTTTTAAATAATCTCTTTCAATTCTTTAATGCCTTATTATTGAGCCCCATTGGTTAGTCAAATTACTAACTAACTGGTTAGTTATAAACTATCACGAACTAACCGGTTAGTCAAGTGGTATAATAAGGTCAAATAAAATTGCGATGTTAAAAGTGAGGGTCCTTAGAAACATGCAAAACGCCGAAGCCACCCGCGAGAGAATATTGGAGGCGGCCCTGGCCGAATTCTCGGCCTACGGGGTAGCCGGGGCCAGGGTCGACCGGATCGCCCGGGAAGCGGGCTGCAACAAAAACTTAATCTATATCTATTTCGAGAGCAAAGAAAACCTGTTTACAACCGTCCTGCAAAAAAACCTCTTGCGGCTCTACCAGGAAATTGCCTTCAATCCCTCTGACCTCCCCGGTTATGCGGGGCGCGTCTTCGACTACACCCTGGCCCATCCTGACTTGATGCGTTTGGTGGCCTGGACCAACCTGGAACAACAGGCTGTCACCCCGGACCGGTTGGGCGTACATAGCGGTAAGGTCGAGGAAATCCGCCAGGCCCAGGAGAGCGGACTGGTTAACCCTAACTTTCCACCCGGCTTTATCCTGATTATGGTTATGACCATGGCTAACGCCTGGTCGGCTTCCAACCCCTACGGGCAACAACTTGAACCTTCTGCCCTGCAAGACCCCACCAAACTACGTGCGAATATTATCGAAGCGGTAAGACTGCTTACCATTGTTACGGGTTAGGGTTTCAATTTAAACCTTTTTATAAAATTCCCCCTGGATTATTTTCCCTATCCATCCGTTATTTTAGCAACCCTGGAAATCTCCATTTAACACAAGGTTAACGACAATTTTAAATCTTATTAAAAGCTATTGGTTAAGATTAGTCGGTTCAGAAATGGAATGTTAAAAAATCGCTTTAACAAAGACCGCTCGAACATTGTTTTGAGGTTTTTTAGCATCAGGGTTGGTAAATAAAAATCGGTAAAACTCATACAATTCAGGAAATATACCCTGCAAAAAATTAAAATTTAGTTTATTATCTGGGAAATAAATAAAAACAGGTAGAGAATATCTTCACCCTTCGCCAGGCCACTTTTTAATTTCTGTTTTATTTAGTTAACAGGTATCCCTTACAAACTTTTCGTGTGCCAGTTTTTATCTGCTCGCGTTTTTGGATTGTTCAACTTTCCAAATTGCTTGATAAACAGAAGAAAGGACTGCTGGAACCGTGAAATATAGTAACGCCGTTCAAAACAATTGGACGGGTTTAATTTTGCCCCAGCCAAAACGGGCCGGCGGTTTTTTCAACCGCCAGCCCAAAGGGCTTAATATTCTGGTGGTAGTGGCTTTGCTCGTCTCCACTTTTGCCACCCTCTCGGTCGTAGAGCCGGTAGCGGTTACCCACGCCGCCGGGTTAAACAGCGCCAACCTGGTTGTCTTACGGGTCGGCGATGGTGGCGCCTCTCTTTCGAGTGCGGCTACCGCTGTGTTTCTGGATGAAATTACCACCAACGGCAGCAAGGTCCAAAGCCTGGGCTTACCAACCGCCGTTTCGGGCAATAACCGCATCTTAACCGAAAGCGGTTCGGCCAGTTCGGAAGGAGCCCTGACCCGCTCCGCCGATGGGAAATACCTTTCCCTGGTCGGTTACGATGCCGCTCCCGGTACGGCAAGCGTGGTTTCAACCGCCAGCGCTACTACCAACCGCATTGTTGCCAGGGTGGATGGCAGCGGCAATATTGATACTTCGACCCGCATTTCCGACGCCTATACCGGCAATAATATCCGGGCTGCCGTAACCGATGACGGTTCCCGCTTCTGGACGACTGGGCCCGGTCAGGGGATTCGCCTGGTCAGTTTCGGTAATACCGGCACGACCACCGCGATAAATTCCCTTAACACCCGTGTCCCGGCCATCTTCAACCGCCAGCTTTATGTTTCTTCTTCGTCAGGCTCCAATATCGGCGTGAATTCGGTTGGAACGGGCTTGCCGACCGCCAGCACTGCGGTCACCCTTCTGCCCGGTGTAACCACGGCCACCAACGCTTACGCCTATCTGCTTTTGGACCGCGACCCCGGTGTGGCGGGGCCGGATACCCTTTACGTCGCCGACCAGGCAAACGGTCTGTTGAAATTTTCTTTTGACGGCACCACGTGGACTTCTCGCAACAAGCTTGCCGGTAACCTGACCGGTCTGACCGGGACCGTAAACGCGGACAATTCCGTCAGCATCTTTGCGACCTCCGGCACCAGCGCCGGGAATAATCTGGTCAGCTATACCGATACCGCCGCCTTTAACCAGGACCTGGCGAGCGGTTCGTTTGCGACCATTGCGACTGCCCCGGCCAACACGGTCTTCCGGGGTTTGGCTTTCGCGCCCGAAGGGGCGACCGGTGGCGACAGCGCCCCGTCTATCACTACCAACCCGGCCAGCCAGACCATTTCCAGCGGCCAGACCGCTACCATGACCGTGGCGGCCACCAGCACCCTACCCTTAACCTATCAATGGTACCAGGGGACCAGCGGTGATACCTCGAACCCAATTGCGGGCGCTACCAACAACACCTTTACCACCCCGGCCCTGACCGTTACAACCAGCTACTGGGTCCAGGTCGCCAATTCGGCGGGTCCGGCCAATAGCAACACGGCCACGATTACAGTCAACAGCCCGGTTACCTGTGGGGGAGATTTCACCCATACCTACCAAATCCAGGGGACTACCAATACCTCTCCCTTAAGTGGCCAGACCGTGACCGTCCAGGGTGTGGTTGTGGCAGACGACGAAGGCCCTTCCCCGGCCCTGCGCGGCTTCTACATCCAGGATGAAACCGGTGACGGCAACCCGGCTACCTCCGACGGTCTGTTCGTCTTCAACGGCAATAACAACAGCGTCAGCGCCGGGCAGGTGGTGCGTGTAACCGGTGTGGTCAGCGAATACCAGGGCTTGACCGAGGTAACTGCCAGCACCATTGATAGTTGTAACCGTACCGCGACCATTACGCCGACCGATGTCACCCTGCCTTTCTCCAGCGCCGATTTCCCGGAACGCTACGAGGGTATGCTGGTGCGGCTATCCCAGCAGTTGTTTGTTACCGAGTCTTACCAGTTGGGCCGCTTCGACCAACTGACGCTGTCTTCCGGCAGCCGCTTGCGCCAGCCGACCGAGTTGGCCGACCCTGGGGCCCCGGCCCAGGCTATCCAGGCCGCCAACGATCTCAACCAGATTATTATTGACGATAATTTGCAAAACCAGAACCCCGACCCGATTATTTTCGGCGGGGGCACCAGTCCTTTAACTGCCTCCAATACCGTACGCATTGGCGATAGCGCCACCGGGATTGTGGGCGTGCTGGACTACACCTGGGCCGGGAACTCTGCCAGCCCCAACGCTTACCGGGTCCGCCCGACCATCCAGCCGAACTTCGTCCCGACCAACCCCCGGCCCACCGTGCCGGATAAAGCGCCGGGCAGCCTGCGCGTGGTTGGGGCCAACTTACTCAACTACTTCAACACCTTTAGCGGTTGTACCTATGGGGTTGGCGGGGCTCCCGCCGATTGTCGCGGGGCCGAGAGCCAGACCGAGTTTGACCGCCAGTCCGCCAAGACCGTGGCCGCTCTTACGTCCAGCCAGGCCGATGTAATCGCTTTCAGTGAAATCGAAAACAACGGCTATGGACCGAACAGCGCCATTGTCGACCTGGTTACCCGCCTGAACGCCAAAGCTGGTGCCGGGACCTGGGCCTTTATTGACGCAGATGCCAACACCGGGCAAGTAAACTCGCTCGGCCTGGATGCTATTAAGGTAGGCATCCTCTACAAACCGGCTAAAGTAAACCCGATCGGTAAGACGGCGGTCTTGAATACCGGCGCTCTGGGCCTGTTCCAACTGGCCGATGGCAGCGTACAGGGGCGGAGCCGCCCGGCTATAGCCCAGTCATTCGAGCAGAATTCGAACGGCGAAAGCTTTACCGTGGTCGCCAATCACCTCAAATCCAAAGGTTCCGCCTGTACCGACAACGTTAGCCCGGTCGGTCCCGACCCGGATACCGGCGACTTGCAGGGGAATTGTAACCTCACCCGGACTCAGGCCGCCAAGGAAGAAACCGCCTGGCTGGCGACCAATCCGACAGGCATCTCCGACCCGGACGTTCTCATTATGGGCGACATGAACGCCTACGCCAAAGAAGACCCTATCAAAGCTTTCGAGCAGGCCGGTTACATAAACCTGATTGCCAAGTACCTGGGCAATGACGCTTACTCGTATGTCTTTGACGGGCAGTCGGGCTATCTCGACCACGCCCTGGTTTCTTCGTCCCTGGCCGGTCAAATAGCCAGCCTGTTAGAGTACCACAATAACGCCGACGAACCGACTGTTCTTGATTACAACACCAACTACAAGAGCGCCAATCAAATCACTTCCCTGTACGCGCCAGACCAGTTCCGCGCCTCCGACCACGATCCGGTGGTGGTTGACCTCAATCTGCACCCGCAGACCCAGGCCAACGACGACACCTATACGGCAGAAGCGGGAACCACTTTGAACGTCAACGCGGCCAACGGTGTCCTGGCGAACGACAAGGGTGGCTCGCTGAGCGTGACAAGCCAGACTGCCCCGGCCAACGGCACCTTGAACCTTAACGCCGATGGCTCTTTTACCTACACGCCTAAAGCCGGTTTTACCGGGACGGATAGCTTTGTCTATACGACCACCAATTCAGTGCAGCTCTACAAGACCAATCTTCCGCCTTACGCCACTATCGGCGGGGTGGATATTAAAGGCGGGGCTTATGGTTCCAGCCTTTACCCGGTGCCAGGCTCAAGCGACGAATATTACGGTTTGACCGACCGCGGACCAAACGTGGATGGCCCGAACGGGGTTAAAGTAGAGCCGATTCCCGACTTCGCCCCGGCTATCGGCAAGTTCAAACTGGTCAACGGCAAAGCCATCCTCGAACAGGTCATTCCTCTCAAAAGTGCCGATGGCACACCTTATAATGGCCTGGTCAGCACCGAGGCCACGACCGGCGAGACCATTGTGGACTTGAACGGTAATATCTTACCGCCCAGCCCGACCGGCTACGACCCGGAAGGTCTGGTAGCCTTACCCGATGGCACTTTCTGGGTATCCGACGAGTATGGTCCATACATCACTCATTTTGATGCCAGCGGGAAGCAAATCGGGCGTTTATCTCCGTTCGATAACACCTTACCGGCGGAATTGAAATTCCGTGTTCCCAACCGGGGTATGGAAGGTCTGACGATTACCCCGGACGGCACGACTCTGGTAGGTGCAATGCAATCGGCCTTACAGCAGAGCGACCTGGCCGGTTACGATGCCAAGAAACTGACCGTTTTGCGGATTGTAACCTACAGCCTGGTTAACGGGCAGGTCCACGAATACCTCTACCTGCTGGACAATCCGAATACAAACAAAACGGCGGTCAGTGAAATTGCGGCGCTCTCTAACACCTCGTTTATCCTGCTTGAGCGCGATGGCAACTACCCGCCCAACTCCTACAAGCAACTCTGGAAGATTGATTTGACCGGGGCTACCGATGTCGGCCCGGCCAGCACAGTCCCTGGAGCGACTTACAACGCGGCGAATGGCGGCTTGTTAATCAACGGCAAGAGCCTGGAACTCCTGGTTAAAGGGCAGGATACCGCGACCTCGGCGGCGACCCTGGCGGGTGTCGGCATCAAACCCGGCACCAAATCCCTTTACCTCGATATTGTCGGGTTGCTCGATAGCATTGACTCAACCGGTGCCTTCTTCTCGCACGACAAGATCGAAGGTGTAGCGGTGCTTGATGGCGGCAACAAATTGGTCCTGAGCAACGACAACGACTTCGGGATTGATGGACTTGCCAATTCGACCACGCCCTATCAACTTCACGCCAAAGTCAGCCCCGTTACCGGTCAACAGGACGATGGTGAATACCTGATGGTGGATTTGACCAAATTACCGGCCACGGTTTCCAGCGCCAAGGTAACCATCAATGTAGTTGATACAATTGCGCCGACTACTTCCGACAACGCCCCGGCAGACTGGCAAAAGGCGAACTTTAATGTGACCCTGACCTGCGCCGACAGCGGCAGCGGTTGTAAGGAAACCGATTACCGCCTTGACGGTGGGGCCTGGAAAACAGGCACGACCGTGGCTATCACTACCGAAGGTGACCACCTGCTCGAATACTATTCGGTAGACCAGGCTGGTAACAAAGAAACTATCAAAGCGGTCCATGTCAAACTGGATAAAACCGCGCCGGAATTCGACCTGAGTTTCGACCGGGCGACCAGCACCCTCAAACTGGGTACAGTCGATAGTTTGAGCGGGCCAGGCGCTGACCCCCTCACCCTGGCGACGGGTATCGGTGAAAGAACCTATACCCTCAAGGATAAAGCGGGTAATAGCCTGGCGGTGACCCTGTTAATTAACAATCCTGGCCGTGGTCACGCCGAGGTGGTCTTCACCAAACTGGTCTACACGACGGCTGCCGGTTCCTCGACGATCAGAGTGCCTTTGAACCTCTATATTGCCGAGTGGTTCGGGCGTCCCAGGGACAAAGCCATTCAGCAAGACTTCGCGGTCCTGCTGAAGTACGCCGTAGACCTTGAGTACAACTCAAACCGCGACAAGACTGACATTGCACAGACAGGTTCGAAGAAGCAGACCCTGAATGGCTTCTACGTCCTGCATGTTCAGTCTAGCAAAGGCAGCCTCATATACAATTACAAACTGTAGCCCGGTAAAAACCGTTACCCGGCCTGACCTTCGAAGTTAACTTCGACTTTGAAATAGGGCTGAGTAAATTGGATAAAAACAGATACAATGACAATGGGCCGGAGAATTCCGGCTCATTGTTTGTTTTAAAGCGAATTCAAATTGTATAATCCCGGCCATATATATTAAATTAATGTTATGATTCAGGCGAAAAACCGGTAGGGGTAGGCCAGGCTTTTTTACCAGACCTGTAAAGTTTGATATGTAAAACCAGCCGGGACGAGGTTGCTTCACTTTTATTAAAACTGTCAAATCGTTCATGAATACAAAGAAAATTATAATGGGTGATTCTTCAAAAGATGCTGCCCTTGAAATTTCTGAGGTTGGTTTGAAAGATACGAACGAACCACATTATGTTTTGCGGTTGTATGTAAGCGGCAATACTACCCGCTCCTTGCAGGCTATTGAGAATATCCAAAAAGTTTGCCAGAAATATCTAGATAATCGCTACGAACTGCAGGTAATAGATATTTTTCAACAGCCGGCCAGGGCAAAAGAAGCCCAGGTAATCGCGGTCCCCACTCTCCTCCGCCAACATCCCCAACCCCTGCGAAAATTGGTAGGAGATATGGCCGACGAAAAGAAATTGTTAACCTGGTTGGATATTTCGCCAAAAGATAAATCCAATTGAAACCCTTTTAAGGTTTCCCCTTGACTCCGCTAAACAATAAATGGATAACGACTGAATACTCAATAGGTCGGAATAACGTACAAATGCTGCGGATTTAAGTCTAGGAATTCGGCTGTAACTGATATATAGTTTATATCAATATTTGAAAGAGATAACCCCTCGCACAACCTTAAGGTACTTCAAGGCGGCCCTGACGCAGGTACTTTTATTTTTTAAAACCGGGGATTTGGGTGGGTATTTACCTTTTGAATTTTTCCTGAAAGGATGGTATAAATTGAAAATTACTTATGATGAGAATGTCGCTCCAGGCCCTGCTCTGGCCGAAGGCACGGTGGCTACTTTAGAAAAACCTTTGCCGCCGGTTGAGAAAAAATACCTGCTTACGGCGGAACAGATGGCCCAATTTGTGACTTACGGCTTTGTTAAGGTGGAAAACCTGGTGCCGGACGAACTCAACCAGGCCGTTCTCGAAGACGAACGTAAATGGTTCCAGACCAAGTTTGATTTCTGGTTTCTGTCGGAAAATATTCGGAAAGTCTTTGAACTGCCCCAGGTACGGGGCGTCTTACAGAGCCTGGTCGGTGACGCGCCTATCTTTGACCACTCATTTATTCATTACGTGCGTGGCCAAAACCACCGGGCGCAGAACTGGCACGCCGACTCGATTATAGACGCCCGCAACTATGGTTTCGATGTCCAGGCGTTTTACTGGTCGCACGACGCTCCGCTGGAAATGGGGCCGACTATGGTTTTGCCCGGTTCGCACCTGCGGAATGTCAATTTGGACAGCATCAGCCGCTACAAGAATTTCATAGGCCAACTCCAAATGCCGATTAAAGCCGGAACTATCACTTTCTTTCACCACGGTATCTGGCATTGCGCCCAACCCAACTTCACCGATACCGACCGCTATGTCTTCAAACTGCGCCTCCGTCCGAACCAGGAACAGGTCCGGCTCTTTAACACGGATGGTTACGATAGCCCGGAAATAATGGAATTCCTGCAAAAAGCCTCTATCCCGGCTTTTATGCCCTGGCAATCGAGCGAAGACCGGCTCGACTCGGTCCAGCGGGCCCAGTTGTGGCGGTATGTAACGGGCGACCCTAACATTGATATTTCATTTGAGACGGCCCTGTCCCGGATGCACCTTGAGTTTGAATAATTAAAAGCCCGGGCTACCGGTAATCAGGCGCAAACCTGACTTCAGAAAAACCCGGCTTAATAAAGGGGATGCCTTAAATTTGTTATTCAGGTATCCCCTTTACGACTCTTGTTTATCCAGTTCTTTTCTCAAACTTAATGCATATTCTTCCACTTTATCCAACTCTACTCTCAAACTCAGCGCATATTCTTCCACTTTATCCAACTCATTTTTTAGGCTCAGGGCATATTCTTCCACCCCCTTAAACTTTTTCTCTTGCTGCTCTAAATAACTTTCAAGCTGTTCGTAATGATACTTCGAATCCGCGTTCAACTGTTCGTACGCAAGCTGTAAAGATTCCAAGTCCGCCTCTTTTTGGGCGATTTGTCCTTTGGCTGAGACTAATTCCTCGGTAACTCCCTTCAACTCCCATTCTAACTTATGGATAGTCTGGTTTAATCTGTTGAAGGCCAGAAAACTCGCCCGCGCGGCTTCCTGAGGGAATTCCTTGACGAAATAGGCCCGAATTTTTATAAAAGTATCCTCAAGGTTGGTCCCTTTAGTGGTCGTAGTTAAATTTTGGGAGTGACGGCGGTAAAAGGCCAGGGGTACATCAAGATAGCGCGCCCTGGCGCCCAGGGCTACCGCTCGCAACCAGTAGTCGTAATCCTCAGCCACAGGCAAACCGGCCCTGAATTCCCCGGTCCGCTCTACCCACTCCCGCCGGATTACAATGGAGGCGGGCGGAAAAATAGAATGAGTCCAGAAAGCCGTGAGGGGGTCTTCCTCAAAAAAAGCAATTTTTTCGCCGGGCATTTCCTCCAACTGGTCCGTATCTTCGTAATAGTAAAAGAAATTGCAATAAGAGAAGGCGGCGGAGGGATCAGCGAGCAACTGGTTGACCTGCAAATCGAACTTGGAGGGAGTAATCCAATCGTCAGAATCGAGGAACTGGAAGAACTGGCCTTGAGCAAGTTTGATACCGGTATTGCGGGCGTTGGAAAGACCCTGGTTGGCCTGGTTGTGAAGAATTATCCTGGGGTCGGAGAGGTAAGGGAGCATTACCTCTTGAATATTGTCGGGGGAGCCGTCATTGATAACGATAATCTCGAAATGAGAGTAGGTCTGAGCCAGGACGCTATCAATAGCCTGGGCCAGGAAGTGGGCCTGGTTGTAGCACGGTATTATCACACTTATCAGGGGGATTTCTTGCATTAGTTAGCTTTCTAAAAAACCCGGCCTTTTTAAATCCAAGGTTTTGCGGCCCGGTTTTACGAATAGAGGTAACTGTGAGAATTAATTTCTTTGTGGGCCAATGCCATAGCTCTACCGATAGCCTGGTCCATATCAAAATAACGATACTCGCCTAGCCTACCACAAAATACCACGTTTGAATGATTGTAAGCTTTTTCCAAATAGCGCCGGTAGAGCCTGTCATTTTCTTCGTCGGGGAAAGGGTATTCATAATGCTGGGGGTTAGTGGGTGTAATGGGCGTCTCACGGGTTATAAGGGTGCCGCGCGCCTGGCGGGCAAGTTCGGGTTGCATCAAGTGTTTCCATTCGAGGGTACGGATAAACTTATCGGTAGTCGGGTTTGGATTGTTGATTTGGCCATAGGGCTGGAAATATTCCACATCAGGCAAATATATATGCTCGCGCTGCTGGCTCCGATAGCCCAGACGGCCCAGTTCGAAGTTAAAATATTCATCTATCGGCCCGGTGAAGAAGGTTTTGCGGGCGGGTGTGAAGACCTCTCTATTTTCCAGGTAATCAAATTTAAGGTGGACAGGAATCCCAGCCAGCAAATTAGCCATCAAAGAAGTGTAACCATCCACTGGCAGGCCCTGGTATTTATGGTGTGGGGTGAGATAAGGATTATCGTCCTCGCGCACGTCAAACCTTTTAACCAGGTTGGGGGAAAGCTTATGGGCGGGCAACCCCCACTGTTTTTCGGTATAACCCTTTACGAATTTGTGATAAACAGGTGGCGGCATCAAGGCCAGCGACGCTTCCTCGAAGTTTGTGGGGGTCCCCTTAAAACCCGGTTGCCAGGGGCCAGGTACCACTTTTTTTATATAGCTGGAGGTTACCGGCCAATTTTCGATTTGTCCGTCCACCAATGTTTTAACCTGGGCTTTATATGGATAGAAACTGACAAAACGGTTTACAAAAGTCCAGATTTTTTCTGATGAGGTTCGAAAATAATGTGGGCCATAGGTGTGAATCCTGATGCCGCTTTCGTGGACCCGGTCGTGGACATTGCCACCCAGATGGTTGCGCCGTTCCAGGATTAAAACTTTGTAGCCGTTATCGGTGAAAAGGCGAGCAAGGGTTGCACCAGTAATGCCAGAGCCTACAATAAGGTAATCAAATTGCATAACTATTTTCTTTTTTCAGATACCATTTTAACCCACTTTTTTGAGGCCGCATGCCTGTGCCGGTTTTTATACCTGACCTGCTTTCTAAATGGGAGTTTGCTTTAACTTTGTAGGAAGTTTTGTTTTTAAAATGCCCTTGCCTTCTAGATGAATTAGCTGCTGTTGGCAGATTTTCCCGGTACAACAGGTGTATCTCAGGAAATAGCAGGGTTATATTATAAGGTTATTTGTTGTGTATTATCTCGAATTCCCCCTAACTGTCAAGAAAATTGGTTGTTTAATTTACCTGGATTTGGTCAAATAAAAAATTCTAAAAAACTCACTGAATTGTCTTGAGTCTTTGATAAAATGGTTGAGGGGGTCGGCTTTGAATTTGATGCGACAACTGTCTGCTGTATAATTCCCACTGTATCAAAATCCCTGCTTCTTTAGGAAAGTATTTTTTAATTCCAACTGGAAAGCTGACCCATGAATAACCCGCCCCTGATCAGCGTGATGATACCGTGCTACAACCAGGCGCACTACCTGGCCCAGGCCCTTGACAGCGTCCTGGCTCAAACTTATCCTCACTTCGAGATTATTGTCATCAACGATGGCTCTCCAGACAATATCCAGGAGGTCATGCAACCTTATCTCGCCGACCCCAGGGTCTACCTGCATAATCAGCCAAACCGGGGGTTAGGCCGGACCAGGAATGTCGCGTTAAAACTGGCTCACGGCGATTACTTTCAATTTTTAGACGCTGACGATTGGTTAGCGCCCGAAAAGTTTGAAAGCCAGCTTGAAATAATGGAAAAGGACAAGTCGATAGGTTTTGCCTACTGCGACTTTTACTATTACTGGCAGGATACCGGGAAGTTAGAGCCGATGTCCTCCCATCTGGCCGGCTCCCTTGAAGAAGACCCCCTGCCGGTATACTGGTCGCGCTGGCTCTTTCCGCCTAATGCTATATTGATGCGGCGGGAATGGGTCGAAAAGGTTGGAGAATTCAGGACCGATTTGAAATGGGCGGAAGATGTTGAATACTGGTTAAGGGCAATGGCGGAAGGTTGTAAAGTGCGCCACGTACCCAGGTACCTGGCCTATTATCGCCGCCATCCCCTGAGTAAAACCGCGTTATACGTCGCGAGTGGCGAGGCTGCGAGTGAAGTCCGGTACCATTTCCTGAAAAAATACCCCCTGGAAGCTGCCCGCGCCAGCTATATTGCTTTCGAGCGTCTGCGGGATGAGATAGATGAAAGGGACTGGGCTTTGTACAAGTCAGGCGTGGAACTTAATGAAGCTAAAGAGCAAATCGCACTAAAAGAAGCCGCTTTAATAAATTTACACGAGGCCCACCGAGAGCATATCACTCAGGCCGCATATCATTATAAGCAACTTGAAGCGCATTACCGGCAATTGGAAGCAAAATTTAGGGACGTTGAGAAATACGCCCGCAGTCTGCAAGATGAAGTAGCCAAAAGGGCCAATCCCGGCCCGGAATAATAAACTAACCTGGAAAATGCCTGGATATTTAGATTGCAATAAGGAGTAATTTCGGTTGGAAAATCCTGATAATAAAAGTAACCTTCCATTAATCAGTGTGATAATACCGTGCTACAACCAGGCCCACTTCCTGGCCCAGGCTATTGATAGCGTCCTGGCTCAGACCTACCCCCACTTCGAGATTATCGTTATCAATGACGGCTCCCCCGACAATATTCAAGAGGTAATGCTCCCTTATCTCTCCGATCCCAGGATAATTCTTCACAACCAGGCCAACCAGGGTCTTTCCAACGCCCGCAATACCGGTATCAAACTTGCTCAAGGCCAGTTCTTCCAGTTCCTCGATTCTGACGATTGGATTGCTCCCTCCAAGTTCGATTTGCAGGTCAACCAGTTGCTCGCTGACCCCTCCGCCGCCTTCTCTTACTGTGATTTCTATCATTACCACAACGATACCGGGGAAATTTACGAAATGTCCTCGGACAAAATCGGTACCCTGGAAGAAGAACCGCTGGTAAAATTCTGGTCACGCTGGCTATTTCCACCCCATGTTATCCTCATCCGGCGAGAATGGGTCGAAAGGGTCGGGGAATTCAGGACCGATTTACCCGTGGCCGAAGACGCCGACTACTGGTTGCGTCTGCTGGCCCTGGGCTGCCAACCTCGTCATCTCAAAGAATTCCTGGCCTATTACCGCCGCCACCCCCTGAGTCTGACCCGCGTCAATTCCAGTGGAGAAACCGCTATAAAAATTCGGTATCTATTTATCCAGCAATATCCTGAACTGGCTGCCCGCGCCAGCGAATTAGGCTTTCTAAACCTGTTCAAGTTAATGAACGACAAAGACTGGTACCTGGCAGGATTAAAAACCGAATTAGCTTGCGCTAAAGAACAAATCGAGCGAAAAGAAAAAGAACTGGTGGAATTATTAGCCATTCACCAGGAAAGCGTAACCCAGTCCGAATATCACTATCAAGAGCTTATGGCGCGGTGCACCCAGCTCGAAAGCAGTTTCAAAGAAGCGGAACGGTATACCTTGAGCCTGGAAGAATTACTCCAAAAAAAATAAACTCAGTGTTGTAATAACTTCCTCAGAAGCTAGTTTTAGTAAACTTGTTTTTAGGGATATGTCCCCAACAAAATTTCTTCCCTTGAAGCGGGTGTTTTTAAGCGTGTCGTTTCGGGTGAACCTTGGCAGGGCTACCCTTCTTAAGGTTCCATTTCAACAAATTACTTTCTTCGGCCCTACCATAATACCAACTACCAAAAGAATATTCTAAAGAATAAAGGCTCTTTCTTAACAGGTAAAATTTAATAAAATTTCTAAAAAATTTTTTGCCATATTTTTACCTTATTTGACTTAAACCGCTATAATAGCTGTAATTTATATATACAAAAGAGACTTTTGTATCTTTTATAAGTAAACAAGGCCATACCCATCTCCAAAACTTTCAAAAATTTAAATTATGCTATGGGGATTTTGTAAAAAGTGGCCTTATAACCGTATTGACACACCTAAAAAACGGCGATATACTGAAATAGATTTAAACGCTTTTTATTAAAATATTGAACGAGTATTTTAATAAACCCACTGTTCGCCAGCATTTGTTTACTCCTGGTTTTTCTGTACTGGGCGCAACAATGGACAGGCGCAAAATTGGTTTCGAGGGTATTGCAGGTTGTACCTGCGGTCACATTTACATTAGTACCCACGTAACCAGCCAAATCTTTCGTTATCCAAAAAAATTGACGCGCAAACGCAACTGGATCAGTTAATTAAACCGGGGTAAACTCGACCTTTTGGTACGTTCATAGGCAACCAGTTTAAGCCAGTTGTGCTTCCACAAATACTTTCGCAAAAACATCCAGGGTGCCAGGGCGCCTTCCAGGTTGAGGTCAGACCGGGGAGCGCACTTATGCCCGGTTAGGCCATAAAAGCTTTTCCGGTACTCACCTTTTATTCGGGTTGAGTCTGAAAAGCTAAATCGGATTGCCCGGCGAGCGAAACCAGGTTTCTTCAAAACCTGGTTAGGCCGGGGTTTGTTTGGTGTACCCTGCTAAAGAAAAGGTTAACCCCGGTTGCCACCGGCAAATAGCGACCGGCCTCGCAGGGTAACCACAATCCGGTTGGTTTGAGAAGGAAAACGGGGTAGGGTAATAAAGCCGGGTAACCGGGCTGTTAAAGGAGGTGCTATCCAGAAGTAGATATTATCCTGGTTTTTAAATTTTGGTTTCCGTATTCCAAAGTAGATCCTTATATATCAACGACGAATGGAACTAAGGAGGACAGGAAATGCGTAAGTTCGTTCCGTTATTGCTCGTTGTCATGCTCATGACGACGTTGTTTGTAACCGCTTGCGGCGACAATACACCCACCAGTGCGCCCGCATCTACCACCGCTGCCGCCACTACGGCTGCCGCCGGTGCCACCACCGCTGCCGGTGCTACTAGCGCCGCTGCCGCCACGACAGCCGCTAGCTCTGGCACAGCACCCACCCAGTTACCGCGTAACGAGACCCTGTATGTCGGCGGTTTTCAATGGCAAGCCCCCGTCAACTGGAACATTTTGAACAACAACCCGGATTGGCCCGCGCAGGGCGGCTTTATGGAGATTTACGAATCTCTATTCGCTTACAACCAGCTTACCGGTAACCTGGACCCGTTACTGGCGAAAACGCTGGCAACGCCCGATACCACCACAATGGATATTACTCTCCAGGATGGCACGATGTGGCAGGACGGCCAGGCCCTGACCCCCGATGACGTGGTCTACACCTACGAGTTAGCCAAAACCCAATCGGATATTAACTACAGCACCCTTTTCAACTATATTTCTAGCGTTAAGGCGACCGGCGACCGTACCCTGGAAATCAAACTTAACCCTAGCTCGATTAACCCCGGCATCGTTAAGAACTACCTGACCACCATCCGGATTCTACCGAAACATATCTGGCAAGCCCGCGAATCAAGCGGCAAACTGTCGGCGGTGGTCGATACTGCACCGGTTGGCTCCGGTCCTTACAAGTTGCTGGACTTCTCGACCCAGCGTGTCGCTTTGCAGCGCTATGACAACTACTGGGGCAAGACGGCCTTTGGTGGCCTGCCTGCGCCTAAATATATTGTCCACCCGATTGTAAAGAGCAACGATGATGGCAACCTGGCTTTCCAGAACGGCCAGATTGATGTGATGCAGCAGTTCACTCCTCAAATCTGGAAGATGTGGCAGGAAGCCAAAGCCCCGGTCGGCACCTGGTTTGATGCGCCCCCTTACTACGTCGCCGGTTCTATCCCGATGTTAATTATCAACACCCAGAAGAAAGGGTTGGACAACCCGCTGGTCCGCAAGGCCCTGGCCTACTCGATTAACTATCCGCTAATCGCCCAGACCGCCATGTCCCAGTACTCGGTCCCGGCCAATTCCAGCCTGATTATCCCCGGTGGCGGTGAGCAGCAGTTCTTCAACGCCGATGCCGTTAAGACCAACGGTTGGAGCTACGACCCGGCCAAAGCCAAAGACATTCTCGAAAACCAGCTTAAAGCCAAGAAAGGCTCTGATGGCGTCTACGTCCTACCCGATGGCACCCGCCTCGGACCTTGGAGCGCCCGCACACCGCAAGGCTGGACCGACTGGCAGACCGCCATCAATATCGTGGTCCAGAGTGGCAAAACCGCCGGTTTTGACCTGACCGAAGATTACCCCGATGCCGGTGTCGTTACCTCTAAAATCCAGGCCGGTGACTTCGACCTGAACCTGTGGTATATCTCCGGTGCTTCCCCGGCGGCCCCGTGGCTGCGCTTCCGCGATATGCTCGACAACCGAGGTGTCCCGGCGGTCGGCCAGAACGCTTTCTGGGATTACAACCGCTACAACGAGCCGCAAGCAGCGGCGTTGCTCGACAAAGCGGCAGCGGCCCCGGACGCGGCCTCGGCAAAACAATATTACGACCAACTCGACGCCCTGTTCATGAAAGACATCCCCGGTATTCCGTTGATGTACCGTCCGAACGAATTCTACGAATTCAATACCTCGGTCTGGAGCGGCTTCCCGACCAGCAAAGACCCCTCCGCTGGCACGCCACAATTCCAGCAGGCCGGTATCTTCTGGCTTTACAAAATTAAGGCCAAAAGTTAACCGGTAGGGTGGCTGACCCCCAAATCAGCCACTCTCACTACTACACCACCGGGGCAAAGAGCAATTGCAAGGGGTTGCTTTTTTGCCCCGGCGCTTATCTGGCGTAAGGAGTCGACATCCACTGGCGGATATTGCTCCACCCAATAGAGAGGGTTTTAGTATGAGCAAGTTTGGGCGCTACATGCTGACGAAGGTGTTATGGTTTCTATTCGCTTTCGCTGTCGCGCTTTTATTCAACTTTTTACTGATCCGGTTGATTCCGGGCAACCCGGTGGACACAATGATGGCCCGGATGTCATCAAGTGGCAGCGCCACCTCAGAAGCACAGCAAAAAATCTACGCGGCCTATATCGCAGAATTCGGCCTGGATAAGCCACTCTGGCAGCAATTCCTGGTCTACCTGGGCAACCTGGCGCATGGCGACCTGGGGGCCTCTTTCTCCCAGTATCCGACCCCGGTGGGCAACCTGATTTCCCAATCCCTGCCCTGGACTATCGCCCTGCAACTCCCGGCCATTCTGATTGGCTGGATTGTGGGGAATGTGCTGGGGGTGCTTACAGCCTACCGCAAAGGTTTGCTGGATAAAATTATTTTCCCGGTTTCGCTCTTTATCTCGAATATGCCTTTTTATTGTCTCTCCATTCTCCTGCTTTATCTCTTCGCTGTGGTCCTGCGGATACTACCGGCGGTAGGCGGCTACGGTTTCGACCAGGTGCCTAACTGGAGCTGGACCTTCATCGGTAGCGCAGCCCAACATTATATTTTACCGTTTTTGTCGCTGGTGATTATCTTCATCGGCGGCCAGGCCATCGGTATGCGCGCCATGTCGATTTACGAACTTGATGCCGATTATGTCCGTTACTCAAGCAGCCTGGGCGTCCGGCAGGGCCGGGTTATTCGCTATATCTTCCGCAACGCCATGCTCCCCCAGGTCACCGGGCTGGCTCTCTCCATCGGCGGGCTGGTCAGCGGTGCTTTAATCACCGAGATTGTCTTCTCATATCCCGGCATCGGGACCCTGCTCTTTTCGGCTATTCGGACCCAGGATTACCCGGTGGTCCAGGGAATTACCCTGATAATCATGCTGGCGGTCCTGTTTGCGAATTTCCTGGTCGAAATTGCCTACGGCTTTATTGACCCGCGTATCCGGGCTACTACTACCGGTGAAAGATAGGAGATAAATATGGCAACTGTACCGCAAGCCCAGGGCGCAATATCTCCCGGTCCTGTACCTTTGACCGGGACGCGGCGCCGGATTGCGCGGATTACTGCCGTCCTTAACGGGCGTTTTCTGTTCAGCCTGATAATCCTGGTACTCATCCTGGTGTTCGGGTTTTTAGGGCCAACCATCTTTAACCGGCCCGATGCCTTGGTAACGGTCGGTGGGCTTTACGACTCGCCCTCGGCTACCGCCTGGCTCGGCACCGATAACTTTGGCCGCGATGTCTTCACCCAGTTGATGTACGGCACCCAGACTTCTCTGATTATCGGGCTGTTGGCCGGGCTGGTGGCGACCCTGATCGGGGTCTTTATTGGCACTATCGCCGGGTACGTGGGCGGCTGGTTGGAGGAAGCCCTGATGGCTATCACCAACGTGGTCATCACCATTCCGTCGATTGTTATCCTGATCCTGCTCTCTATCGCCATCAACAACCGTTCGATTGTTACGATGGGTATTATCATCGGGATCACCAGTTGGCCCTGGACCGCCCGCGCCGTCCGAGCCCAGGCCAGCAGCTTGCGGACCCGCGACCACGTGGAAATCGCCCGGCTGTCGGGGGCAAGTACGCTATCGCTGATTTTCTGGGAAATCCTGCCTTTCATGCTGTCCTATGTGGTTATGGCTTTCGTCCTACAACTCAGCAGCGGCATTCTGACCGAAGCCACGCTTAGTATGCTCGGTCTTGGACCCAGCGGGAGTGTTTCGCTCGGTATCATGCTCCAATGGGCCCTCTTGTGGGAGTCGGTGCGGACCGGCGCGTGGTGGGCTTTCGTACCGCCGACCCTTTTCCTGACGCTGATTGCATTCTCGCTGCTGCTCTTGCAAGCCAGCATTGACGAAATATTCAACCCGCGCTTGCGCAGGTCATAGGTGGCTCAGCTTAGGGAGGAGACCAGATGAAAATTACAAATGTGCGGGCCTACTATAAAGCTGCACCGGACCCCGACGTAAAAGCGGTTGATGATGTATCTTTGACGATTGAGGAAGGGGAGGTGTTAGGTATCGCGGGTGAGTCGGGTTGTGGTAAATCGACCCTGGCCTCCGCGATGGCTTTGACCGCGCGCGCCCCCCTTTATGTCAAAAGCGGTACGATGGAGTTGGATGGAGATGTGCTGGATTTGAAGACGCAAATAAAAGCGCCGGTCAACTGGCACGGCATCAAAGTGGCCCTTTTGCCCCAGCGCGCCCTCAACTCACTAAACCCAACCGCCAAAATCGGCAGTTTTGTGGTGGATGTGGTCCGGGCCCACGACCGCAGCATCAAACCGGACCAGGCTATAAAGATGGCCCACGAACGTCTCGAACAACTCAGTTTGCCCTCACGGGTGCTGGATAGCTACCCGCACCAATTAAGCGGCGGGATGCGCCAGCGGGTCGTGGCCGTCGTGTCAACCCTGCTCAATCCCAGCCTGCTTATCGCCGACGAACCAACCTCGGCGCTGGACGTTTCGTCCCAGAAGCAGTTGGTTTTGCTGCTGCGCCAGTTGCTCGACAAAGGGTTTATCAAACGAATTGCCTTTATCACCCACGACCTGCCGATGTTGAGCAATATTGCCGACCGGATTGCGGTGATGTACGCCGGGAAACTAATCGAAATTGGCGACACCCGCCAGATAGTCGAGAGTCCGCGCCATCCCTACACCCACGCCCTGATAAGCTCGACGCTCGACCCGGACCCCGAGGTACGGAACAAGCGACTGCAGGGTATCAGTGGCGCCCCGCCCGACCTGCGCTGGCCGCCTTCGGCCTGCCGGTTTCACCCGCGTTGCCCGCTGGTTATGGATATTTGCTCGAAGGAAGACCCGCCGGTTGTAGGCGAGAAAGATGATTTCGCGCTGTGCTGGTGGGTCCAGGAACAACAGGCCAAAAGGGTCGCCAATAAAGGAGCAGGCGAGCAACTGCAAAAGGAGGCAAGATGAGCATGACACAGGTTGCTGCGGCTGGTACCCAGAAAACGCCCTCCCCCTTGCTGGAAGTTCGCGATTTATCGCGCACTTTCGGCCAGGGCGGTCACGCCATTCACGCCGTAGATAAAGTAAACTTTGCAATCGAGCCAGGCGAAATCGTCGCGGTCGTTGGGGAAAGTGGTAGCGGAAAGACGACCCTGGGCCGGTTGCTGTTGCGGCTTCTCGACTCGACAGGCGGCGAAATCCTTTATCACGGCCAGAATGTGACCCGGTTGCACGCCGGTGGCGGGCTCAAGCGGTACTGGCGAGGTGTCCAGGCGGTATTCCAGGATCCCTTCGCGGCCTTCAACCAATTTTATTCGATCCGCCGGGTGCTGACCAAGTCGCTGAATGTGCTTGAAAAACACCTGCCCGAAAAGGAGAAATTGGAGCGTATAAGCGCGGCCTTGCGTGAGGTCGGCCTGGACCCTTCGGAAGTATTGGAAAAATGGCCGCACCAGTTATCAGGCGGGCAGATTCAACGGGTGATGATTGCGCGGGCACTGGTAGTCAACCCTGAATTGCTCGTCGCCGATGAGCCTACCAGCATGCTCGACGCTTCCTTGCGCGTAACCGTCTTGAACCTGATGACGGATTTACGCAAACAACACAACATGGGCATTGTTTTTATCACCCACGACCTGGGCCAGGCTTACTATATAAGTGACCGGGTGCTGGTGATGTATCACGGCCAGATTGTCGAGCAAGGTCCGGTCGAGCAGGTGCTTCTGAACCCCCAGCACGAATATACCAAACGCCTGATGGCGGACGTACCTTTGCTGCATGGTCGCGAGAGTATTTTGCAAAAAGCAACCGACTGGCAGGAGTAATGGGCCGGTCGTTAATTCAGGGCTTTCGCTTGAAACACCGCTTTTATATTGGGGCTCTGGCTTAAGAGGGTTTCCAGACTCAAAGCGAAAGTCGTTTAAAAAATAGATTGAATTGAGGCGAACACCGATGAACATTCAATCCTTGAACGGCAACTGGCAATTCCGCCAGACCGGAACGGAGGAATGGTATCCCGCCCAGGTGCCGGGCGGCGTTCATACCGATTTACTGGCGCTGGGACGCATTCCCGATCCTTTCGTAGGGGATAACGAAAAGCACGTGCAGTGGGTGGCCGAATCGGACTGGGAATACAAGTATTATTTTAGTTGCGGCAGCGCCTTGCAAGACGAAGAAAAAATCTGGCTGGTCTGCGATGGGCTTGATACCCTGGCAACCGTCAGCCTTAACGGGCAGGAATTGGGCCGGACCGATAACATGTTCCGGCAATACCGCTGGGATGTGAAAACTATCTTGAAACCGGGCGAGAGCGACCTGAACGAACTGGTGATTGCTTTTAGCTCACCCGTAAAATATGTGACCGAAAAACAGGCTATCCGCAAACTGGACGGGGTGCCCCAGGCTATCGCGGGAGGATCCTGGCTGCGTAAAGCCCCCTGCCAGTTTGGCTGGGACTGGGGTCCGCAGTTGCCGCCCATCGGCATCTGGAAGGACATTCGCCTGGAAGGGCGCAGCCTGGCCTGCCTGGAAGACGTGCAGTTGTTGCAGGAGCATGACCAGGATAAAGTGACCCTGACCGTCCAGGTGCAGGTCGAAAGCTGGAATTCTTCCCCGCTTGAAGCAAGGGTAAAGATCACCGCGCCGGGCGGCGAAACCCTGGAAGGGTCTACTCCCATCTCGTCCGGTGGCGAGGGCAAGGTAGCGCTGGATATTGCCCGGCCCCAAATCTGGTGGCCGAACGGCTACGGTGAACAACCTCTCTACGATGTTGAGGTGAACCTGGTCCAGGGGGAAACCGGCGGATTGGTTGACCGGAAAGACTATCGCGTTGGGCTGCGGACCCTGGAATTGCGCCAGCAGCCCGACCAGTGGGGAAAATCCTTTACCTTCGTGGTCAACGGCGTGCCTATCTTTGCCAAGGGAGCGGACTGGATTCCAGCGGATACTTTCCCGACCCGAGTTTCCGCCGAACACCTCGAATACCTGATACGGGCGGCGGCCCAGACCCACCAAAATATGCTGCGAGTCTGGGGCGGCGGCTTCTACGAGGACGAACGGTTTTACGACCTGTGCGACCGCTATGGGGTGCTGGTCTGGCAAGATTTCCTTTTCGCATGTAGCTCGTATCCACTTTACGACAGCGATTTTTTGGAGAACGTCCGGCATGAAGTTGTCGAGAATGTCCGGCGGTTGCGCCACCGGGCCAGCCTGGCCCTCTGGTGCGGCAACAACGAAATGGAGCAGGGTTGGGTAGAATGGGGCTTTGACCGGGCCGAAACGCAAGACCTCAAAGAGGCTTATGATCGGTTCTTCCACAAAACCCTGGCCGAATGGTGCGCCGCCGAAGACCCCACCCACCCCTACTGGCCCAGTTCACCTTCGTCGGATATACCTTTCGAAGACCCCAACGGCCAGCAGCAGGGTGACGCCCACTATTGGGCGGTCTGGCACGGCGGCAAACCTTTTACGGCCTACCGCGATCAGTTCCCGCGTTTCATGAGTGAGTTCGGTTTCCAGGCGTTGCCGCCTCTGCCGACCATAGCAACCTTTGCCGACGAGGCCGACTGGAATATGACTTCCTATGTTATGGAGCAACACCAGAAGAATAATCGCGGCAACACTCTGATGGTCAACCAGATGCTCGATTCCTTCCGGTTGCCCAAAGACTTCGAGTCGCTGGTTTACCTGAGCATGGTATTACAGGCCGAGGGTATTCGCTACGGGGTCGAACATTGGCGGCGGCACATGGACCGGGTGAGCGGCACCCTCTACTGGCAACTCAACGACTGCTGGCCGGTGGCGTCGTGGTCCAGTCTCGACTATTTCGGACGCTGGAAGGCGTTGCACTACGCGGCCCGGCGCTTCTACGCGCCTATCATGCTTTCGGTGGAGGATACCGGGACCGAGCAAGCCATCTACGTCACAAGCGACCTGCGCGAGGACTGGTCGGGGTTGGTACGCTGGTCCCTGGAAACGCTCGACGGTACATCGCTAGAGGCAGGTCAGGAAGAAGTGACGGCAGGTGCGCTCGGTACAACCCTGGTTCGGAAACTAAATTTCGCAGACCAGGTTTCGGAGGCTAACCGGCGCGAAGTAGTATTCGTGGCCGAACTATGGCAGGGACAGGGGTTGGTAGCTCGCCAGGTGACCACTTTTGCCCCAACCAAGCACCTTTCGCTCGCGGCCCCTGACATTCGGGCCAATCTGCACCGGGAGCAGGGCGGGTTGTTTATCACCCTGCGTGCGAATTCCCTGGCAAGACAGGTGGAGGTTACATTGGCCGGGAAAGATGTTATCTTTAGCGATAACTATTTCGATTTACCGGCGAACCGAGAAACGGTTATTTCGTGCCTGTTACCGGAAGGTTGGTCCCTCGAACAAGCGCAGTCGGCGCTGCGAATCCGCTCCGTCTATGATTCCTTTGCTACCGCTGTCGCTGTTGAGAGCAGTGTCGCTTAGACAGGAATTGCCACCAACAAAAGTCGCGCCTGGGGTCTAATCAAAGGCTGCTCCTGTGAAAATAACCCCCTCACAGGGGTAGCCCGAATAGATTTTAACCCCTGGTGGCCCCTTCCGGCTGCACCCAGAGATATTAGAGAAAAGAATAGCGAACCTGGCAGTCACAATTGTTAACAATGCCGTGGCAGGTTTGGTTTTGGGGCCTCAAAGAAAGGCATTGACATGACCAGGGAATGTATTTAAACTTCCCTCATTCTACAAAAGGCGTAAATCTTTTTACAAAGATTAAAGGTAGAGATTTCACAATAAAATCCATGGGTTAAAAGACCGACAGATAAGGGGTAAGGGCAAAAATGAGCGCTCGTGTAAGGATGGAAGAAATAGCGCAACACATTGGGGTGTCTGTAGCTACGGTCTCGCTGGTACTGCGGGACAAACCCGGTATAACAGACGAAACCCGGCAGAGAGTGATTGAAGCGGCTCGCAAATTGGGTTATCGCAAACTCCCGCAAACAGACCTGGTTTTGCCAAAACGTTTGCAAATGGTCGGTATGTTAAATAAAACGCGGGGCGAAGACGAACCGCACACAAACCAGTTTTACGGCCCGATTATCGCCGGGATTGATGCGGCCTGCCGCCAGCGCCAGATAAATTTGCTCTACGCGACAGTCCCCGTGGACGAAGACAATCATCCCCTGGAAGTCCCCCGCATGCTCATGAATGACGAACTGGATGGCATTTTGCTGGTCGGAACCTTTGTTAATTCCACCATCACGCGCTTGATGGAAAACCGGACCGTCAACGCCATCCTCATAGATGCTTACGCGCCCGGGCATAATTACGATGCCGTCCTCACCGACAACTTTCATGGAGCCTATGAGGCCGTATCCTACCTGGTAAAGTGCGGACATCGCCATATCGGTCTGGTGGGTAGCCTGCCGGAAGCCTATCCGAGTATCCTGGAACGGCGGCGGGGCTATCTCCAGGCTTTACGCGACTTCGGTATCAACCAGCCCTACTTCGCCGACGGCCATATTTTGTCAAAAGAAGCGGTGGAGGCTACCCTGGACCTTTTACAACAGCAACCCCAGATAACCGCCCTTTTTTGCTGTAACGATTGGATAGCCACCCGTGTTATCCAGGCTGTGCCGAGCATTGGCCGTCACGTGCCGAAAGATTTATCAATCATCGGGTTCGACAACATCGAAATAGCAAGCCACACCATTCCCGGCCTGACCACCATGAACATTGATAAAATCAGCATGGGGCGGCGGGCGGTGGACCTGCTGGCAAGCCGCAGCGAGTTTCCCGACAGTGCCAGCGTGTCCGTCATTCTCCGGCCCACCCTGGTCGAACGCGAATCGGTCCGAAAGATAAATAACGACTAAATCATCTGGAAACAACAAAATGTCCGCCCGGTATGGTGGACTTTTTTATTAGCACACATAAAATTCATATTGGCACAGATTTGTTGCCTGGTAGCGAATATACTATACTCAGCCTGGCGTTGTTGCACGGCCCTGAATTGGTCTTTGCGAAGCCGCAAACGACCCTGAGTTTTTAGCGAAAAGGACCAACAAAGATGAATGTCCGACCTGAAGATAATGTAAGAACGGCCTCACGTCCCAGCGAACTGCGTATTACCGATATGCGGACGGCCACGGTCGGCTGGGAAGACCATTGGCGCTTTACCATCATCCGTATTGATACCAACCAGGGGTTGAGCGGCTACGGTGAAGTTCGGGATTTAGCCTCGAAAAATTACGCCCTGATGCTGAAAAGCCGCTTATTGGGCGAAAATCCCTGCAACGTAGACAAACTATTCCGAAAAATCAAGCAATTTGGACATCACGGGCGGCAGGGTGGCGGGGTTTCCGGCGTGGAAATGGCCCTCATGGACCTGGCCGGTAAAGCCTACGGAGTGCCAGCCTACATGTTGGCCGGGGGCAAATACCGGGACCGCATAAGGATGTATTGCGATACCCCCGACGAACCGACCGGTGAAGCGATGGGCAAAAAGCTGCTGGGCCGTCTGGAACAGGGCTTCACAATGGTAAAAATGGACCTGGGCGTGCAGCCCCTGGTCGGCATCAAAGGGGCCCTGAGCTGGCCGCAGGGAATGCTTCCGGGCGACCCGGAGGATAAACTGGAAAAAATGCTCAACCTGCACACCCTGATGCACCCCTTTACCCACGTGCGGCTGACTCCCAAAGGTATCCGGTTACTCTGCGAATATGTTGAGGAAGTGCGGTCGGTGGTCGGGGACGAGTTGCCAATTGCAGTAGACCATATCGGCCATATCGGGGTGGACGACTGTATCAGGCTTGGTCAGGCCCTCGAACCGTATAACCTGGCCTGGTTGGAAGACCTGGTGCCCTGGCAATTTACCGACACCTGGGTTCAGCTCGAACGGGCTTTGAATACACCGGTTGCCACCGGGGAAGATATTTACCTGCGCGAAGGGTTCATGCCTTTGCTCAAGGCCAGGGCGGTCAATATCGTACATCCCGATATGGCGACCAGTGGCGGTATCCTCGAAACAAAACGTATCGGTGACACCGCCCAGGAGTATGGCATCAGTATGGCGATGCACATGGCGGGGACACCCATCAGCACGATGGCGAGTGTGCACTGCGCTGCCGCCACCGAAAACTTTATCGCCCTGGAACACCACTTTAACGAAGTCCCCTACTGGAACGATTTTATTACCGGCCTACCCAAACCGATTATCCAGAACGGTTATATCCAGGTTCCGGAAGGGCCGGGTTTAGGCTTCGAGGTCAACGAGGAAGTTATAAAAGAACACCTGGCCGAAGAAGACCAGGGCTTCTTTGAACCAACGCCCCAGTGGGACGAGTCGGGCAGTTGGGATAGACTCTGGTCCTGATAAAACCGGTTTCTGGCGATAATTCTAATTAATGGCCCGGTTGTTTTGCAATTAACTTTGTTGAGGCTGAGCAGTAACAGGTTTTGGTTTTCTGCGTATGATTAAGACTACCAGGACCACCAGCAGCGCCTCTAACGCAAAACAACCGGGCCAGTATAATTTCCTGGTCAGCGGTTGGTAATCCATCGTAATCTCATGTTGGCCCGACTCTACTGGCACAACCATACCTATCCAATCGGCCTTTACCTGTGTTTGAACTTTCCCATCAATCTGAATTACCCAATCTTTGTCATAAAGCTGGCGGATAAAGAGCCAGCCGGTTTGATCGACATTTACCTTGAAATCAAACGCGTTAAAGGTCCACTTGTGCGTGGTATAGGTCAACTTTACCGGAGGTTGCGGGGCATTAGCCTGGGCATTTTTGGCAGAATTCAATAATTCTTTATTGGCCGGGTTTGTCCCATCTATATACAAAACATCCTTAAAGAACCCCGGTTTTTCCTGGTCCAGCTTTTTAAGCTCGTCGCTCGAAGGGGTCGCTTGAAGTTGCCGGAAGAATTCAAAGGGGACTCCCGATACCAGGAAGCCGGTAAACGAGGTTGGAATAGTTTTAAGGTCATATATACCCTGGTTAACCAGGTAATAATTGGAAGGCCATAAGTCGTTCCTGATAGGCATATTGGCAAACATTCCACCCGCAAAACCCTGGCTGGTATCAGGGTCAGCCCAGGTCTTCCGCAAAGCGCTCTTTATGGCTACCGGCAGGGGATCCGATATATTGCCAAAGTCGGCCCGACTCACGGTAAATTTATGGTCAAGGTTGCTGACATCCCAGAAATACTTTGAAAGGTCAGTGAAACCGAGCAGACAAAAAATAATTAAAAAGGCTAACCTGTTTTTAGCTTTGCGGGCGAAAAGCATCTGTAAGAGGGCTCCACTGCACAACATAAGCATTACGGCCAGGTATAAATTGGCCTGGAGCGAGGAATCATTCTGGCGATATTCCTCGGAGAAAATGCTAAACCCGGCCAGGATAGCAGCCCCTAAAATAACCAGCCCGGCCAAAACCCACTTGAACCGCTGCTTAAGCCGGATATTATACTTATAGTTTAATAATTTCTCGAAACCAAGTCCTGCCAGCAAGGCGACGGCTAACTGCCAGTGCTGGGTGTAAAAGTAAAGGGTGTGGCGAACCCGGTTCATAAAGGGAGTATATTCCCACAGGTTCAGGATAAAAGGCGGGGCCAGGCACACCACCAATACGCCAAGTGCAATTAACCCCAGCCAGATTTCTTTTCTACCCCACCGGAAAAACGGTAATAAAGCCAGCAAAGGTATCAGAAAAATGCCGATATAGCGGGCATTATGGACATTATTATCCGGGCCATAATTGGTTATTGCCCGTTGCACGCTCGGATTAAAAAGCTCGGTGGTAAAGGTGCGGAGTTCTTTTACCCGGTTATAGGCATCGGTTGTCGTAAAATTCGTTTCTCCCCGAAGATAATTTTGGGCCTGGGATAACGCCGCTGAACCGTTTATTACTACCCAGAAGACTAGAACAAATAAAACGGAAGCGGTTATCAAAGTCGTCGCCAGTTTATGCACTTGGACGCCTGCATATAGGTGGATAAAGGCCCGCTTTACCTGGTTGAAATAAATCCAGGAGTACGAACCCAGCACAATGGCAATAAACCAGGAGTTATAAATTGTCCAGTAATTCAGGGAGGATACCTGGATTAAAATGGCTATTAAAACCAGCATTAAACGCCGGAAAGTTGGAAACTTCAAGACACTGATGATCGAACCCAGGAGCAAGAAAAGGCTGGCGCTTTCCTGGAAGTAAAACCAGGCTGAATTCCACAGGCCGATACCCGATAGGGTATATACCAGTAAAATTAGAAAAATAGTTACCCTTCTGGTAAAAATGAGCCCGGTAAAATAACTGAACGCCAGGAATGTCAGGAAGGGAAAAACCAGGAAGTTTATTACAAGATACTGGTAATATTCAGGAAAGCCAATATGAAACCAGCCAAAAAATCCAATCACCTGGGCCCAAACTATAAAGAGGATATGGTTAGCTGTCGGAGCCAGGGGCGATAAAAAGGCCTGGTAAAACTGGGCGTAACCACCGTTTGATATGGGATTCCACCACGCTATATCCCCCGTAAGGCGCATCGAATACATACTGGTAGCCAGTAATGAGGCTCCCTGGGACATATCGTGGTTTGGAACATAATTTGTCTTGAAAATCACCTGGAAATCGAAATATACCAGCCTCAGAACAACCATCAACAGGGCTAAAAAGGAATAAAAAACAAATTTTGAAGTGAATAATATTTTAAGGTCTGGTCTGTCCAGCCCAATCAATTTTCTTCTAATTGGAAATGTCTTTTTTGCGGGTAGTATTCTGGAAGCCAATCAAGTCAAGCCTTTCTTGAAAGAAGCTTAAATAGCAAAAATCAATTAGTGGCTTGCGCCATTATCTTTGATTATAAAAAATAAAAGAAATTTACTCGAATTTACCCAGGGATTATACTCTATTGGAAAGGTTTGGCAGAATAACTCCGGTTAGTTTTTACCGGCTTTTCAGGCAGAATTTGTTGCCTTTGCTTATCTTTGCAGCTTTGTAACGCGGCAAAAAACCTTTGAAAATTGACGCACATGTATTCAAGTGTTATAAACTCTGGGATTTATAAGCAACAGCTATTTCGCCTATATTCGGCTAACTAACGAAAACCCCTTTAAAGTTGAAAAGGAACCCGAAACAATGCAAAGTATCAAATACCAGGCTTTTAAACCCCTGGAAGTCCAGCTTACACCCGGCCTTTTCCAGCAAAGGTATGATTTGAACCGGAATTACCTGGTCAGTTTGAAAAACGAAAATTTACTCCAGAATTTTTATCTTGAAGCAGGGCGGGGCGAGGTCAAACAGATTTTTAACACCCTGCACGGTGATTCGAATGACGCTGATGGCTACCACTGGGGCTGGGAATCGCCGACCTGCCAGGTGCGCGGCCACTTCCTGGGCCACTGGCTTTCCGCTGCCGCCCGCGACTATGCTAACACCGGCAACCCGGTCACCAGGCAAAAAGCCGATTGGATAATTAATGAACTGGAAAAATGCCAGGCAGACAACGGCGGTGATTGGGTCTTTTCTATCCCCGAAAAATACCTGACCTGGATAGCCCAGGGCAAGCACGTCTGGGCACCCCAGTACACCCTCCACAAAACCCTTATGGGTCTGTTCGACGCCTACAAATATACCGGGAATGAACAGGCCCTGGCTATTCTAAAAAAGGCCGCGAACTGGTTCCACCGCTGGACGGACCAGTTTGACCGCGAAAAGATGGATGACATTTTAGACGTGGAAACCGGCGGGATGCTGGAAGTCTGGGCTGACCTTTACGGCGAAACTGGCGAGAAGATTTATCTCGACCTGCTCGACCGCTACTACCGGCCTCGCCTTTTCGAAAAATTGCTGGAAGGCAAAGACGCACTCACTAACATGCACGCCAACACGACTATTCCTGAAGCTATCGGGGCGGCCCGCGCCTACGAAGTCACCGGGGAAGAAAAGTGGCGTAAAATTGCCGAGGCTTACTGGAAATGCGCAGTGGACGACCGAGGAACCTATTGCACGGGCGGTCAGACCTCCGGGGAAATCTGGACCCCGCCCTTTGAATTCGCGGCGCGGCGGGGCGATAAGAACCAGGAACATTGCACCGTCTACAATATGATGCGGCTGGCCGATTTCCTGTTCCGCTGGTCAGGTGAGGTTAAATATCTCGATTATATTGAACGAAACAACTTTAACGGCATCCTGGCCCAGCAGCACCCTATGACCGGCATGATTACCTACTTCCTGCCCCTGGAAGCAGGTGCGCGCAAACGCTGGGGGACGCCAACCCACGATTTCTGGTGCTGCCACGGGTCGCTTGTCCAGGCCCATACCCTGCATAACGCCTACATCTATTACAGCAATACTAAAGAAGTCACCGTCGCCCAGTACATTCCTTCCCGGCTGAATAGCGCGATTGAAGGGACACCGGTCAAAATCGAGATGGACCTGGAAGGTGCAAAATCCATCCAGTCCGCCGCCGACAACAATTCCAGCCTGGCAGGTAGTCGCCACCGGTCTACCGCCTGGACCGTGAACCTGAAAGTTAGCGACGAAAAGCCGGTTGATTTCACCCTGCGGTTGCGGTTGCCCTGGTGGATGGAGGGCCAGCCAAGCCTGGTCATAAATGGCGAGACCGTAGATATGAAAGGGGAAAAGCCCGGCTTTTATGCCATTTCGCGGATCTGGCAAAACGACACGGTAACACTGGAACTGCCAAAGGGTCTGACCGCTTCGCCCATTCCCGATGAGCCCGAAACGGTGGCCTTCCTGGATGGCCCGGTGGTCCTGGCCGGTCTGTGTGACCGGGAAACCACCCTAAAGGGCGATAAAGACCACCCGGAACGCCTGTTTGCCCCTGACAACGAGCGGCAGTGGGCACAATGGCTATCCGGTTATCGCACCGTCGGGCAACCCCAGGCCATCCGTTTCAAACCGCTTTACGAGGTCGTTGACGAACTTTACACGGTTTACTTTCCTATATCGGGCTAACTTTTCGAGGTAGTAACCTCGCCGTTATTGATAAGCCAGTTGACCGATTCGTAGACCGCCTGCAAAGAGGAATAGCGCGGGTTGTAGTTAATCAAGCGCCGGGCTTTCTCGATACTGGCATTCGGGCTGTGAGCGATATGGTCCCAGGTGGCGGAAGCCTCTTTTTCGGGAACGGTCTTCCGCCATTCCTCCCAGCCCGCAAATTTCAGCCTGGGCTCGTGGCCGAACCAACTGTAAACGGCTTCGGCGTAGCCGCGCAGGGTTATTGCCGCCGGGGAGACCACGTGAAAACTTTCCCCGACCGAGGTACTCCAATGGTTCAGGGCCTGGAAAAAGGACTGGGCCACATCGGCAGCGTGCACGTGATGAACGGTTTCCATGCCAAGATTTGGCAAAGCCAGTTCCTCGCCGCACGCTATCCGGGAAAAGACCTCCGGGTTAAAATGCCCGGCTGGATTGAGCGGGGCCCAACCCGGTCCCACGATATGGCCGGGATGGAGCAAGGTGACGGGGAAACCGTTGCGCCGGGCTTCTCCCAGGAAATAGGACTCGATAGCCGCCTTGCGAATCCCGTACTCACCAAAAGGCCGCCGGGGTATATCTTCGGTGGCCGGAACCGTAATGCTCGGGCCATGTATCCAGATGGTGCCACAATGCAGCAGGTGCTGGACCTGGCCTTTGAGGTTTTCGACCAGGATTTTAGCGCTTTCAGGTGTAAAACAGATTAAATCAATCACAACATCGGGCTGCAACTCGCGCAGTTTAGGGCCCCATTCCCCGCTTTTTTCGGCTTCTTCCCGGTCAATCTTTAGCTTTCGGACCTGCTCCCAGGCTTTGTGAGGCTGGTAAGGTTCGCGGGAACCCCGGCTGATTTCAATTACTTCGTGCCCGGCCTCGACCAGTTGCGGCACCAGGTAAGTACCGATATGCCCACTTCCTCCGATTACAATAACTCGCATGGTCTTTTCTCTACCTTTTCCTTAACAATAAATAATTATGTAAGCTTAGAATTGCTAAAATAACGCCGGTCATTCGCCGGTAACGACAAAAAAGGTCTTTTCGATGGCTTCCAACCGGGCCTGTTCAATCTGTTGGGCCAGGGCCGCCAGTTTTGCCTGCCGGTCACGTCCCGGTAAAGCCGCCAGGATAGCAGCCAAATCGTCGTTCCAGTTACAGATTTTGCACAGCAAACCGAGCCAGATTTTAGCCTGGCGGGGAGTGGCAACGCCCCCCTTTCCCAACCGTTTGCCGGAACAGACCTGGGTCACAATATACACATTTTCGTCCGGTTCGGGGTCAAACCCGTTAGCACCCCCGGCATCTTCGTCCGGTTCGTCGGCGGTCAGGTGATAGGCCAAACCGCTACCTTTAAGGGTTTGGGCCAGGATGGCTACCTCGCGAGGCTCTCCCCCAGGCGTGCTCGGAAAGCCGACCAGGGTCAGGGTAATGGTTTCGTATTCTGCCATAGAATTTTCAAAATGATTGCAAACGGACGGCTACAAACGAATTTTTCTTTTGGAAAGAAATTTTGAAGAAACCCGAAAGTGTCCCAGACCTCCTGGATAATAGCAAAATGGCTCGAATTTTATCAAACCCAGCCCGGTTTACCCTTGAATTCCTACTTAGGCCGGATTCGTGGCTGTTTCACCTGGGGCCGACAGGATTCCAGCGGTTCCAAGTTGTTGTTGCAGGCGGAAGTCGGAAGGAGCGAGCCCGGTTTCGGCGTGAAAGACTCGCGAAAAATAGTAGGGGTCGCCAAACCCGACCTTAAAAGCGATTTGCTTGATAGAAAGGTCGCTAAAAACCAGTAATTTCTTGGCCCGGCTGATTCTTAAACTTTGGAGATATTCCTGGGGCGGCAGACCGCTAACCTGTTTGAAATAACGCCGGAAAGTTGAATAGCCTATACCTTTTTCCTGCGCGATTTTTTCGAAATCGATTCTTTCACCGAAATGTTCGTCCAGCCAGCCAAGCGTTTGCATTACCGGCTGGGTGGGCGATTTGCTTTCATCCGTCTCCGGGGTTTCCAGGCTGTTGATTTCGGCAATCAACCTGCCAATTAACATGCCACTGATGACGGCAGTCTGGGGACCGGGCTTTTCAAAATCGTTTTTTATCCGGTCGAAAAAGTCGGTCAGGGGCGCGTAGCCGGTCAGCCGCTTTACCGGCTGGGCCGGAGAAAAAAGCCCGGCCTGCTCGAATTCGCGGGCAATTTTTCCCTCGAACAGGACCCAGTGTTCAGTCCAACCTTTTTCGTAGGGACCGTAGGAATGGGTGACGCCTGGAAAGAGCCAGAAAAGGGTGCCTTCCGTGATTTCTATTTGCTGCCTGGTAGCCGAGGTTTCCAGCCAGCCTTTCCCCTGGCTGACCCAGACCGCCGCGTAACAATTCAACGTCCGGCCCAGGCAGGTCCCGGCCTTCTGGGAGGCGTAGCCATAACCGGTGCAGACCAGTCCCAGGGCCCGTTGAGTTTCCGCCGGGGTTATATAGTAGGCTTCTTCCATTTAATAGAACCAAACCGTCGAGCAAATAATCCAGGGTATGAGCAGGAAATCTATTGCCGGGTTATTCCTGAGCTTATATTATACCTTTAATGGCAATAAAGAGTTGAGCAATTTCTAGGCGCATTGAGGCAGCCTGAGAAAGGACACGGGTTTAGAGGGATGGCTATCATCGTATGAATACCATCGTCAGAGAGGAAGATTTGGTCTTCGCGGCGCCACTTGTCTCCAACGGCTATACCCTGGACATGGGAAAAGACCGCCTGGGCCGGTTAGTGCCTGTACCGGAAGACGAACGAGATGACCGCGCCGCCTGGCAGACCCGCCTGGCAGAGCAGGGCTACCTTTATTTCAAGAACTTCTTCGACCCCACCATGATAAATGCTTTCCGTTCCTACTATTTCAACAGCCTGGCCGAAAGCGGCCTGCTCGAGCCTGTTAGCGACCCGGTGGAAGGGCTGGCCGGGGCTGGCCCAGTTGACCAGCAAAAGATCCGCGAAATTCTTTTTAACGAGATTGTAAAGGGGAAAGAATACGACGCCCTTTGCACCAGTCCGGAACTGGTGGCATTTTTCGAGAAGTTTTTTGGCGGTCCGGTCTTTTTGCACAAACGCAAGATTATCCGCCACGTCAGACCGGGCGGTGGGCAGGCTACTGGGGCTCATTACGACCTGGTTTATTTGCGGGAAGGCACCGACCAGCTTTTGACTGCCTGGATACCGCTGGGTGACTGCAAAATCGAGGATGGAGCGCTCATCTACCTTGAAGGCAGTCACAAAATCATCCGCGAAACCGATAAAAACTCTACCCAGAAAATCCAGGCCGAGTGGCTGACCAAAGATTTACCGGCCCTGGCCGACAAATTCGATACACGCTGGCTTGTAGCCGACTACCGGGCGGGCGACCTCGTCATTCACAACTCCTATATGGTCCATGCCTCGGTTGACAACACCAACAAGGCCGGACGGTTGCGCCTCTCGACCGATATTCGCTACCAGTTAGCCGAAGCGCCCATTGACCGGCGCTGGCAGAACCACTGGCACGACCGTGACGGGCTTTAGGCAACAAGTTGCTGACCCGTCGACCCCCCTGGCACCCATTTTAATAAAAATAGACCTCTTGACAGGCGATTTATAATGATTTGTGAGTGAACACTCACATGCGAGAAGGGGATAAAAACAAGTGCCAGGGGAAACCCGCCAGCAGATTCTGGACACCTGCCAGAAATTGATTCAGACGCTAGGGCTGGCCCGCGTCACCACCAAAGAAATCGCCAAAGCCTCCGGGCTATCGGAGGGTGCGCTCTACCGCCATTTCGAGCATAAAGAAGATGTTTTCCTGGCCGTGTTCGAAAAGCAGGTGGTCTGGTTGGCCGGTTTCCTCTCTGCAAAAGTGGCCGGGGAAGGGGACGTAGCCGAGAACCTGCGCCAGATTGCCTTTAATATCCTGAATTATTACGAACAGCTTATCCCCCTGACTGCCGCCTTTTTTGCCGATAACGAACTATTAGAGAAATTTCGCGGTTTGTTGCTGCAAATCGGTGGACCCCAAAGACTGCACGAGTGGGTCGCCGCTTATATTACCGAGGAACAGGCCCTGGGCCGGATAGCTGCCACCCTCCCGGCTATGAGCATTGCGACCTCGCTGCTTGGCCCGGTCTTCCAGTATGCTTTTCTCCGTCAATTAACCACCGAAGACCAGTTCGGCCTCGCGGACAGTCTGTTTGTCGAAAAAGAGGTCGAAATTCTGCTGAACGGCATCCTTCCCTGATATATACCGGTTTATTTTTTTAGCCTTATGTGAGTGATTAAACACTCACATAAGGCTTTATGAAAGAGGTTCTATATGATAAAAAGCGATTTCCCCTATCAAAAGAAATTTACCACCATAAACGGGCTGGATATGGCCTATGTCGAAGCCGGGAGCGGCGACCCAATCGTCTTTCTGCACGGCAACCCCTGCTCATCTTACATCTGGCGAAATATCCTCCCCTACCTTGAAGGGCTGGGAAAGTGCCTCGCTCCCGACCTCATCGGCATGGGCGACTCGGCTAAACTGCCCGTGAGTGGTCCCGATGCCTATACCTTTGTCGAGCACCGGCGCTACCTGGACGAATTGCTCGAAACCCTGGGTGTCCGGGAAAATGTTACATTTGTCGTCCACGACTGGGGCTCGGCCCTCGGTTTCGACTGGGCCAGGCGGCACCCGGCAGCAGTCAAAGGGATTGCTTACCTGGAAGCCATCGTAAAGCCTTACACCTGGGCCGAGTACGCCGGACCGGCCCGCGAACTTTTCCAGAAACTGCGCTCCCCCACCGGGGAAGAAATGGTGCTGACCCAGAATTCTTTTATCGAATTTAATTTGCCTGCCGGGATTATGCGCAAGTTGAGTGAGGAAGAAATGTCCGAATATCGCCGTCCCTTTGCCGAGCCGGGCGAAAGCCGCCGCCCAACCCTGACCTGGCCCCGCCAGTTGCCGGTGGAAGGCGACCCCGCCGATGTAACCGAGATTGTCGAGGCTTATGGGGATTTTTTAGCCCACAGCGAGATAGCAAAACTTTATATAAAAGGCGAACCGGGCCGGTTGCAGCCGAGCCAGCACGAGTTCTGCCGGACCTGGCCCAACCAGGTGGTAGTTGAGGTAAAGGGGTTGCACAATTTGCAGGAGGATTCACCGGACGAAATCGGCCAGGCTATCGCGGGCTGGTTTAAGGGGTTGCGGTAGCTTTAGCTAAACCTGGCCCCGCACTGGCCGCAATACTGGTAGGGGGTTTTGAACAGCAAACCGAGCCAGCACATCGGGAAGAAAAAGACCAGTAAGATTCCGAAGGTGACCCACCCACCTGTAGAAATCCGGGTGCCGGTCAGGGGTGGGTAAGGGCTGCGGCAATACGGGCAGGCGTAGGCCGGGACCGTGTTTATAACCACCTGGGGCGGGGCCATATAGACCGGCTGGGTTTGCTGGTAAAACGACTGCGAGTAATAGACCGGCTGAGTCGGGGCCAGGGTGGGCGCAATAATGGTCTGCTGATTGATTGTCAGAGAGTTAATTGTAAGCTGGGGGTTGGGTGGGAACAACGCGTAACCACCCACCGGGTGCGGTAAACCAAGCATTTCGGTGGTCCACCACTGGTCGGCCTCGACCAGGGCCGGATGGCCGAGGTTGAGGGACCTGGCCTTTTCGAGCAGGGCCTGGGCGCGCTCGAAGTTAGGGGCGGTATAAACACCCCACAAAATTAAATCGAGATTGTTACCGTCTTTCTGCGCCAGCGCCTTGATACATTCAAAGGCTTTTTCTTTATAACCATGCTCGGCATACTGGACCGCCTGGTTAAAAGTGGCTATATCGTTTGCATCCACACCCCTACTCCTGAAACCTTATGGTAAGCCGGGGTTCTCCTTATTTAGAGGAACCGCTAAACCATTTAACGCCTATTTCAGGCATAAGTCAAACTTTATTAATAGCAAAATCAACCAGGTTTCCCGGCTATTTTAAAATCAAAATGTCGCACAGGGCGTGGTCAATCACAAACCGGGCAATCGGCGGGATAGAGTGAGGGCCGCGTCCCGGTTTGGCCTCGATTGGCGGCAGGGGTTCGGGGCCGGGCCTGGGCGGCGGGGGTGGCGGTGGCGGTGAAGGCGCGTTCAGGTCACCGCTAAAGCGCGTACCGATGACCACCAGGTCGGCAGGGTTGCGGTCCAGGTAGTTGATAATTTCCCGTTCGGGCCGGCCCTCGAAAATAAGCTGGGCCGCAATCTGGTGCCGTCCGGGGTGCTTTTCAATCAATTCGGCGGCTTCGGCCAGGATTTGACTGCCCAATTCCTGGTCGGCAGTCCGCAAATCGTGGTGGTGGCTCCCGCCTGTCCGGCTGCCGAAAAGACGGCTCCGCCGGATAAAATTTAGTTCTTCTGCCGGGCGAGTATCAATCACAAACAAAAGGACGAACTCAACACCTTGGGGCAACCTTTCCAGGGCGCGCCGGGTAAAATCGCCGGTTTCCAGGCCACTAAGGCAAAGCGCTACTTTCATTGTAGAAGCATCTCCTTTCTTGCTCTATACCGGGTTACGGGCTTTAAGCTGGCTTTTACCTCAAGCTTATCATGAAAACAACACTAAACTCAACCAGATCATCCCGGCCCCGGCCAACAACATCACCGGGGTCACCAGCACGCCAAGCTTGAAATACTGGAGGGGCGAGACTTCCATGCCCTTGCGCCGGAGGATGAGCAGCCAGAGAATGGTCGCCAGCGACCCGGCGGTGGTCAGGTTCGGTCCCAGGTCGGCTCCCAGTATCGAAGAATATATCAGGCCGTTGTGAACCGCCGGGGTGATGGAGGAAAGGTCAACCTGCTGCAAGGCCGAAATCATCACCAGGGCCATCGGCACGTTGTTAATCAGGTTCGCCCCGATAGCCGTCCCGAAAGTGCTGAGCAGGACCGCCAGCAAGGGGCTTGACCCGGCAGAGTTAACCAGTAAACGCCCCATTTCGCGGGTGACGCCGGTATTTTCGACCCCCTGCACCACAATAAACATTCCGCCGATAAAAAGGAAAATCGGCCAGGAGATTTCCCCACCCAACCGCCGGAAGCTGAGCCGCCCGAAAAAAGCCGTACCAACCACCAGGATTAGACTGCCGCCCAACCCTACGAAGGAAAGCGGTATGTGAAATAATGAAGCCAGGACATACCCTATTGCGATTACACCCAGGCTGGCCGAAACAAACCAGAAATAGGAACGCCCTTTTTGCTCGATAATCTTAACGGGCTGTTCCATGTCGTCCGGCGAAAAACGGCGGGGCAACTGCTTGCGGAAGATAATGACAAAAAACAAGATGTTGAGGGCAATCGCTATCAGGCTGGCCGCCAGCAGGTGTTGGAGAAAGGCGCCCAGGCTCTGGGTCTGGGGAAAGGCCCCAGTTATCAGGATATTTATCGGGTTCGAGACCGGCAGGGTGAAAGAAGCGGTATCAGCGATAAAGGTACAGGCAAACATGAAGGGTAACGGGTTCAAGCGGAGGCGGGTGGTCAGGGTGTAGACCACCGGGGTCAGGATAAGGGCGGTCGCATCGTTGGAAAGAAAGGTCGAAATTAACGCGCCCAGGAGAAAGACATTCAAAAAGAGGCGAAACCCGTTTCCCCCCGCGAGTTTCATGGCAACGGCAGCAGCCCAATCAAAAAAACCGGCATTATCAGCCACCGCCGCAATAGTCATAAGGCCGAGAAAAAACAAAAAAACATCCCACTTGGCTATCAGGATATTATAGGCTTCGTCAAGGTGGACCCGGCCCAAAAGCAGCATCAGACTGCCTCCCAAAAGGGCCGCCACGGCTTCGTTGACCCATTTCGGGCGAATCATAATCAGGAGCAGTGTAAGGACAAACACGGTCAGGGCAGAACCTGTTTCAAACATATGGTGTTGTTTCCATTTCTTCCTTGGGCCTGTTATAGTATGTTAAGCGGCACAATCTGGCACAAACTACATAATAACATCAGGATTAAATTTTGGCTGTTGTGACGCGCCAGGATTGCGAGAAGAATTGGTAAATAGAGTGATAAAGAATTGGAAGTATTTCGATTGGGGGATAAATGCTAACGACTGACCAGATTTTGGAACACCGGGATTATGCCCTGGGTGGCGTCAACCTGAGCGGGTACGGCGAGAGTGGCCGGGGCAAGGTGCGCGATTTCTACGAACTGGAAGGAAACCGTCGCCTGGTGGTTACGACCGACCGCCAGTCCGCTTTTGACCGGGTCCTGGGCCTGATTCCTTTCAAAGGGCAGGTGCTAAACCAGTTGTCGCAGTTCTGGTTCGAGCAGACTACCGATATTGTGCCGAACCACCTAATCAGCGTGCCGGACCCCAATGTGAGTATTGTCAAGAAGGCCGAAATGTTCCCGGTGGAAGTTATCGTGCGCGGCTACCTGACCGGCGTCACCGATACCAGCATCTGGATGATGTACCAGGACGGCCAGCGTGAGATGTATGGGCTGCGTTTCCCGGACGGCATGCGCAAAAATGAGCCCCTCCCGGCCCCTATCATAACCCCCACCACCCACGCCGAACTTGGCGCCCACGACCGGCCCCTTTCCCGCGATGAAATCTTGAACGAAGGGCTGGTCTCGCCCGAAAACTGGCGGGAAATCGAACGGGCGGCCCTGGCGGTCTTTGCGCGGGGGCAGGAAATCGCCCGCCAGGCCGGGTTAATCCTGGTCGACACCAAGTACGAGTTCGGGATGATTGACGGCCGGGTCGCCCTGGTGGACGAGGTGCACACCCCGGATAGTAGTCGCTACTGGCTGGTGGATACCTACGACTCGAAGTTCGAGGCGGGTCAGGAGCCGGATAATTTTGACAAAGAACTGCTGCGGCTCTGGATGCGTGAGCAGGGTTTTAAGGGGGAAGGCCAACCGCCTGCCCTGACCGACGATATTATCGCGCGGCTGAGCCAGCGCTACCAGTCCTCTTATGAGCGGTTGACCGGCAAGACTTTCGAAGTCGATTTCTCGCGCAAACCGGAAGATCGGATTGTCCATAACCTCAAACAGGCCGGGTTTTAAGCTTTGAGCCGGGAACCAACCATTCGTCCTGCCGGGGAAACGGATAAACCTTTCCTGGCCGAAATGCTGGTCCTGACGCTCCAGACCCAACCTCAATTTAGAGACCGGCCAGCGGTGGACTTACAGGCCCTGGCCGGTTTTGAACTGGTGGGATGGCAGGCCGGGCGCGACTTTGCTTTTGTCGCCTGGTTTGGGGAAGAAAGGGTCGGGGCGGTGTGGTTGAACGGTGGCGGTGAAATCGGCGGGAAGACCTTTACGCTCGGTATCGCTGTCCTACCCCAATACCAGGGGCAGGGTATCGGCACCCTTTTGATGGAACACGCCCTGGATTTTTGCGCCAAAAACCAGGCGCTCTCCTTAGACCTGAAAGTACACCCCACCAACAAAAAAGCTATCCGGCTCTACCGGCGTTGTGGCTTCGAACCAACAATGCTTGAGATGAAAAAGCGGGTTTAAGGCTTAAAAGGTAACACGAGGTTATAAAACCGGCGCGGGAGGACGTAGCCGGGCACAGGCTGGGGTTGGCCCGAGGGATAGGCCACCGGGCGAAGCTGAGAGGGGTGAGGTCGACCCATATTTTGCCAGGTCAACCAGGCTTGCCGCACCTTTTCTAGGGCCAGATTGGGTGTGCCAGGCGCTAACTTTTCCGCGTTGGGAGCGCGCAAGCGCCAGCCTTCGACCAGTTTTTCCCCAGGATTATTCCGGTTTGGTGAGAATAACAGGGCCAGGTCGAAGCCCAGGCCATCCTCGGAGGGTTCGATAAGGACCGGCCCGCGAGGTTCGTACTGCCAACCGTCCTGGACCCATCCCTGCGAACTGCGCGCGGTCGGGGGAGCGGTTTGGCCTTCTTCCACCGGGGGCAGGGGAGTCGCCAGGACGGTCGAAAAAAGGCGGTCGTTCGAGGCAAAAGCCAGGACAAAGCTAAACCCGTAAAAGGCGTAAGTGGCCTCGCGCTGGGTGCGGTTGGAGCCACCCAGGTTAGTGAAATCGAGGGTAAGTTTTTCGGTCGGCCCGTAAGCCTGGACACCCGGTTGCTCTAAAAACTTCTCCAGGCCGGGCATGGTCTCGGAGTTGGAAAGCAAAACTTTTGCAACAGGGTCGGGTTCAGCCGGTTGGTCGGACCAGAGTTGGCCCGGCGAAACAGGCAGCAAAGCGAACCGGCCCTGCGCGGGCGAGGGGTGCGCCATTTCGCCCCGCATCGGCATAAACCCCCCAAAACTTCCTCCCACCCCGGCCAGGGTACCGTCCGCCTGTTTTTGCAAGGCCGGAATTAGTCCACCCCATAGCTGGTTTGAAACCGTTAAAGGCAAAAGGATAATCCCGCCGACCCGCAACTGGGTGACCCAGGCCGGGGCAATCTCCCACTGCTGGACCGTCACGATAATCCGGTCGTAAGGGGCGTGGGCCGGGTAACCGAGGCTCCCATCTGCGGCTACAACCGTGACCTGGTCGGAATTCTGGCCGGTAAACTGGGCCAACCGCTGTAAATTGTTCCGGGCAATATCGGCCATGGCCGGGTCCAGGTCAACTGTTGTCACCTGGCGGCCATCGCCAACCCAATCGGCCATCAGGGCAGCGTTATAGCCAACCCCGGCCCCGATTTCAAGGACCTTCAGACCCGGTGCCAGTTGGAGCGCTTCGAGCATATCGGCCATCAGGATAGGCTGGGAACTCGAACTGGATGGGTAGTTATTTTCGTCCCACTTGACCACAATCGCGTCGTCGCTATAGACCCGCTCGATAGGCACGTTGGAGGGCAGGAAAATCTCGCGGGGTACCTCGGAAAAGGCTTTCGCCAGGAGGGGAGAGCGGATAGCGCCTTCGGATAAGAGGTGATTGACCAGGCGCTGACGCAATTCAACCGGGCCTGGACCTCTGGCAGGCTGCCTGGTTGACGCTTCGGAGTTGGTATTGGAGGAAATTTCGCCGGAATCGGAATCAGATGCGGCCATAAAAACCCCGCAGTTTAGAGGGTCAGTTTATCGCGGATACCTTCAATCGGGATACCAAAGTCTTTGGCGGCACGGACAATCCGGCTGATGATAATTTGCTGCTGCTCATAGGTGTAGCGATTGCGGTTTTTCTCGTCGCTAAAGTAATAAACCGCGTCAAAGATATTGTAATAGGTATCCAGAGGGAAAGTAAAGAAGTTCTGGTACTGGGCTACTTCGTGCATCTTGTGGCCCGCCGAGAATGGGAAATTCTGGTCGCTCTGGGCCGGGTTCGGAATCGGGTTGACCACATCCTTGTTCAAACCGCCCGGTATGTAGCTATTTACCGGGACGACCGCCTTTTCTTCGGCCTTAGGCGCAGCCTCGGCAGGTTTGGGGGCCGGGGCAGGTGCCGCAGCCTGGGCCGGGGCCGGAGTGCCAGGGTTAACCCCCGCCGGGACATTGGCCGCCGGTTGGGCAGGAGGAGTAGAGGCGCTATTATCTACGGGGTTTGTGCTTTTCGCTTCAGGATTAACATTCTGGCTCATGTAAATCTGGTCACTCCTTTACCTTTAAGCTTTTAGGGTTTCACTCTGGCTTGAAACCGGCTTACCATCCCAACCGCTTAATTATACAACCGCCCGACAAAGCGGGTCAAAAGCTTCACTTTGCTTTTGACCCTTATCTTATAATTTCTAGTAGCCTTCCGGGTGGTTCTTGTGCCACTCGTAGGCGGTCTGGATGATTGTTTCCAGGTCGTACTTGGCCTTCCACATCAGTTCGCGCTCGGCTTTCGAGCTATCGGCCCAGATTGCCACCGGGTCACCGGGGCGGCGAGCCACTTCCTCGACCTTGAAATCGGTCCCGCTGATCCGTTTGGTGGTGTCGATGACCTGTTTGACCGAACTACCCTGGCCGGTGCCAAGGTTGTACTGGTTGGACTGGTTATATTCCTGCAAATATTCGAGGGCCCGGACATGCGCGACCGCAAGGTCCACCACGTGAATGTAATCGCGGATACAGGTGCCGTCGGGAGTCGGGTAATCGGTCCCGAAGATTTTGACCGAGGGAGCTTTACCCAGGGCCGCTTTCATCACCAGGGGCACCAGGTTGAGGGTCACGCTCCAATCCTCGCCCAGTTTGCCATCAAGCGAGGCCCCGGCAGCGTTGAAGTAGCGCAGGTTGATGCTTTTCAGCCCGTAAGCCACGTCATACCACTTCATGACTTTTTCAGCCATCAGTTTGCTTTCCCCATAGGGGCTTTCGGGGTTAAAAAAGTTATTGGTTTCGGAAACCGGCACATTCTGGGGCGTCCCAAAAATAGCGCAACTGGACGAAAAGATAAAATGCTTGATATTATGGCGGAGCATCGCGTCGAGCAGAGACTGGGTCCCGGCGACGTTATTGGTAAAATATTTGCCCGGATTTGTGACCGACTCCCCGGCGTTTTTGTAAGCGGCGAAGTGGATGACGGCCTCGATTTGTTCCTGGCTGAAAAGATTATCTAGCAGGGCGGCGTCAGCGGTGTTGCCCTGGACCAGTTTGGATGCCCCGGCGGCCTGGGCAAGTTGCGGATGGCCGAGTTCGAGGCTGTCCAGCACAATAACCTCGTGGTTTAGATTGACCAGTTCTCGCACCGTATGCGAACCAATATACCCCGCGCCACCTGTTACCAAAACTTTCAAGTTCGTTTCTCCTTACAACCCGTAATTAATCTCACCAGGTTGCTTCTAGCGTTTATATCCCTTAGCGGTCATCACCTTGATTATAACCGAGGTGAGAAGGCGTGTCTATAAAAGGGCCAGGCAATTGGTCTATAGACGAATTTGTGGAAAACAACAAAAGATTTTTTAGGAATAATTAATTTTACACCGGATTTTAGCAAAAAATTAATGCCGGGCCGATATTTTACCCTTGATTAACCACTAAATAGGCAGTATAATAAAAATAACTAGTAGGAATTAATGCTTTTTTGTTTTTTGTCTTGTGTTTGGATACAGTATCGAAGTGTTCCGGCAGGCAGCCTGGTTCCAATCTAGCGGCAAGTTGTAGCGCAATCCCCAACGTCTATTTATGTGCCCTACCATTTGCTCCTCAAGCTGGATAACCTATGTTTTCGGTTGACAGTCTTTTTCACAATTCGGTCCAAAATTCTCTTTTTACCTGAAGTAAAGTTGGTTGCACCAAGAAAAAATAAAAAACCAAATAACAGTTCTATGTTAATTAACTTTTTCAGTCAAACCGCCAAACTTCAAATTTAACAATAGCGATACCCAACCTGTTATACCCGGTTGGTTGGTACAAGGTTGTCCTATCAAACCGGCTTCTGGCACGACCTATTAGCCCAAGTCCTTGGTTTCCCAAACGAAGACTATTCGGCAATAAGACAAATCAGGTTCCGGCAAATTTTTTCCCATTAAACCATTTCGAATTGGTATATTTTGAACTGCTCGAATGGCCTATCTATTATATTTATATTTCACTAACCTATTTTCTCAAAGGAGTCCACTGTGAGTGTCGAAAAGGAAGATAAGATTTTATTCTGCCGCGATTGTGGTGAGGAATTTATATTTTCTGCGAGGGAGCAGGATTTTTATGCCCAGAAAGGGTTCGAAAATGACCCCGTAAGGTGTAACACCTGTCGCTCCGCTCGCAAGAACAACTCCTCCACTAATACCGGTTACGCCTCAAACGGGAATGGTGGTAATTACAACCCGAATTATGGCGGCCAGCGCAACAACTATGGTAATAATAACGGTGGTAACGGCTACACCGGGCAGCGCAATAACTATGGCAATAATGGTGGGCAGCGCGGGAATTACAGTAACAACGGCGGTAATGGGGGCTTTAGTTATACCGGCCCACGCGGTCAGCAGGGCGGCTACAACAACCAGGGCAATTCGCGCGGCAATTACAACAGCCAGGGGAACACCCGCACCTATAACAACCAGGGTAATATGCGGGGCGGCTATAACGGCTACGGCAACTCCGGCAACAGCAATGGCAATTATGGCAACCAGCGCAGTAATAATTACTCCAATAACGGCTATGGAAACCAGCGGGGTTACGGGAACAGCGGCTTTAACGGTAATTCCAACTATAACAATTTTGGCAACAGCTATGACAACGGCGGTTACGACCAGATTGAACGCCAGCGCTACCCGATTGTTTGCGCCAATTGTGGAATTAAAACGGAAGTGCCTTTTGTACCGAGAGAGGGAGTTCCAGTTTTCTGCCGGACGTGTTATAATAGCCAGAAGCCAAACCGCAATTAGGAAAAGGCGGGTTTGAGCTAAGAAAGAGGGGTGATATTTTTTGCAGGTAAGCCAGGAAGAAGGCGAGAGCTTTGAAGCTCTACTTCGTCGCTTCAGCCAGAAGGTCAAAAGAGCCGGTGTTTTGAGCGAATACAAACGCAAACGCTTCTTTGTATCCAAGGGTGTCGAAAGACGCGAGAAAATGAAGAAAAGCCAACAGCGCCAGCGCCGTAAGAGCCAGCGCGACTAATTTCGCTTTTCACTCTAAATTCGGAGCCGGGATGTCTTCTAAATTCTATCCCGGCTTTTTATATTTTGAATTTCCTCTTTTCTTCTTTAATCCTATTCAAACGCCCTTCCTTTGCCAGTCGCTTAAAAAGACGCTAACAATTCAGGCATGCTATAATTGAAATACCCGGCAAATTTCTTTGCCTTTGTTACTGCTAATTATAAAAATTCTGGTTTGATTGGAGATATAAGGTGACTACTCTTTACACTGTTGATAATGTAGACCCGGTCTTGCAATTTACCGATGAAAGGCTCCGGCAGATTTCGACCCCGTTAGCCGAGGTTGAATTCGATAGCGCCGAACTGGCCGACAAACTCAGGCGCATGAACGAGTCAATGATTGTCTATGGCGGTATCGGCATTGCGGCGCCCCAAATCGGCCTGTTCGAACGCCTGGTAGTCATTAATATCCCGGCCCTGGAGCGGCCCGGGTTTGGCCAGGTCGAGGCTACTCCCCTGCACGCCCTGATAAATCCCGAAATCGTCTGGTTCAGCGACGACCGCATCAAAGCCGGGGAAGGCTGCCTTTCTGTACGGGGTTTTGAAGGCTACGTGGTCCGGCCCACCCGGATTGGGGTAGTAGCTTACGATGAAAAGGGCAAACGGCTCGAATTTGAAGCCAGCAGCCTGTACGCCCGCGCCTTGCAGCACGAAATTGACCACCTGGACGGCATTTTGTATACCGACCGGGTGGCCGAGTTGCGCGACCTTCGGCGGGTTAGCCCGGTGGATGCTGCCGACCCGGTATGGAACCACAACCCGAAATTTGGCAAAGCCGCCGCTGCTGTGTCGCTTTAGCCCGTAAAGCCTTTTAGAGAATCAAAAAGCCGCGCTCCCTTTGGTCGAACCAACCTGGAAGCGAGGCCTTTTTATTTCTGAGAAAAATTAGCCCTGGACGGCCTGGAAAAGACCGAGGCGGTTGCCAGTCAGGTCGGTGAAGAAAGCATACCACCCGTAACCGGGGACTTCGGTCTTTGCCAGAACAATTTTTCCGCCAAGCTGTTCGATTTTCGCAATGTCGGCGTCAATGTTGTCGGTACCAAGGTACAACACAACGTCCCCCGGTTTGTAGGTTTCGCCGCCAGCCTGCACCAGGAAGCCGTTCAAGCCACCCTCGGTGGAAAACATCACATAGCCGGGGTTGCTGGTGTCGGGAATGTTCCACCCGAAAGCCTCCTTGTAAAAGTTGGCCGATTCGAGCGGGTTATTGGCCGAAATATCCACCAGCACGATAGGAAATGTTGCCATAGAACCTCCTTAATAATTGGGTAAAAGTTCAGTTTCAGGGTGTACCAGATTATAGAACGGAGGTTCTAAACCGTCAAGCTATTCCATGACCGGGATTGCCATTCCGGCGCCCCAGATTTCAACTACCCGCCCATTTTCAATGCGAAATATTTCTATAATAGTTAAGCCAATTTTGCCCGTCACAGGGGGAAAGCCCTCGACACTAACCCGGAGGGCGACCTTATCTCCTTCAGCCAGGAGGTCTTCGACCACGAACTTTTTCGGCCCTGACTCGAAGGCTTTTTCCATGGCTTTGCGGGCTTTAGCCAGACCGATTTCCCCGGCGGCGTGACGGACCACCTGGGGGTCGAAAAGTTCCTCAAGGGCGGCGTAATCCCGGTTGTTAATCACCTCATAAACCCGGTAACCGATATTCCGGTTGTCAGAAGTCGAAGTGTCCATTTATTACCCCCTTTTGTTGTTTCTATTGCTCCTCGAAATCAAACCTTTTGAGAAGTTGCTTTTGGTTCTTCCAGTTCACGCAGATTGGCCCGCAACCGTCCGAGGGTTTTGATAACGGCTTCCTGTTCCGCCGGGCTAATGTTTGCCAACAATTCGGCCTGGAAAGAATGATGGGAAGACCGCAGCCCGGTCACTTCTTTTTGACCATCCTCGGTAAGAGCAACCAGGGTAAACCGGTTGTTTTTGGGGTCGAGACGGCGACTTACCCAACCGGTGACCTCGAATTCTTTAACCAACCGGGTGACGGTCGCGCCATCCAGGGATAGTTCTTCCTGCAAGGCGGCATGACTTATCTCGCCCTGGCGCGCCAGGATAGTTAACAACTGGCGGCGCGGCTGGCTGATACCGGTGTAAGCATCAAAAGCCTGGCGGGTTTCGGAACAGGCCAGCGAAAGAGTGAGAAAGAAGTTTTCGTTCAGGTTTTCCATTTTTTATTTCTTCAATATAAAATTTAATTTGACGACATTACATTCTTTATATCATCAACGATTGAATTAATCAAGGGTTGTGATATTCAAATTTTTTTCGAAAAAGGCGCGCAAATATAACCATTTTTCATTTCAAACCCTGGCTTGCGGTCATTTAATTTGACCATGTGTTCAAACCATGTATTGACACGGTTAGGCCTATTTGCTAAAATTCTACCAATCGTTCAAATTTTAGTGTTTATCAATTGGAGCGTGCATTGCAGCACGGGGAGGTTAGAAGGATGGCTACCGAAACTTTCAACGGCGCAAAAGAAATTATGGCTGACCCCAACGGTCCCGGTTCGCTGGTCGAATACCGGGTCGAGGACGGTCTGGCAATCCTCGAACTTAACAACGCTCCGGCCAACACTTATTCTTACGAGATGTTCCGGGCCATGGACGAAGCGATTCTCCGGGCCAGGATGGACGAAGAAGTCCATGTGATTGTCATCCGGGGTAAAGGAGATAAATTCTTCTCCGCCGGGGCCGACATAGACATGCTCCAGCGCGTGACCCCCCGTTTCAAATATTTCTTCTGTCTTCACGCCAACGAGACCCTCAACCGGCTCGAACAAACCCCCAAACTGGTGATTGCCGCCCTGAACGGTCACACCGTCGGCGGCGGTCTCGAAATCGCCATGGCCTGTGACATTCGGATCGCTCGCAAAGACGCCGGGCGGATTGGTCTGCCGGAAGTAGCCCTGGGAGTACTGCCTGGCACCGGCGGCACCCAGCGCCTGACCAGGATTCTTCCCAAGAACAAAGCTATCGAACTGATGGTGGAGGGCCGGGTCTATTCCTTTGAAGAAGCTCTCGACTGGGGCATTATCAACTATATTTACGAGGGCAACCCCGAAGAATACTGGGAACAGGTCTGCGACTACGCCCGCCAGTTCTGCCCACCTAACAAAGCCAGCAAGGCGGTTGGCCTGATTAAACGCTCGGTCCAGAGCGGCGCGGAAGTCGATTTCAATAGCGGCCTGGCGATTGAACGCGAGCTACAACAACAACTCTTCCAGAGTGACGATGCCAAGCTTGGCCTGGCGGCGTACACCAGCAAGACGATGGCGAATTTTACCGGTAAATAGGCTCAACTAAGAATTGCCGGATTTTAAGGAGGAGTGAAGAAATGGCCCGCATCAGCACTTTCGACGATTGGGTGGACATGTTCAACCAGTGGCGCACCGAAATGGGGGTGGACCACCCTTATATCAAGAATTACAAGTTTGAGGTCAAGTATGGCGACCTGGATACGAACGAGGTCGAGTTTGGTGCGTTCAAGGGCCGCAAAAAATGGGAGCGGGTCAGCCAGATACCCGACCAGCGCATGCGTGACGCCCTTTTGAACTATATCGTTTACCAGGGCGATACCGAGTTTGCCTCGGTCGAGCAGCAGCGTTTCCTCTTTAACACCGCCCCCAGCGAGTACGATGCCGCCAGCCTGGCCCGGATTATGACCGAAGAAATGCGCCATGGCTGGCAGATGAGCCATTTGCTGGTAACCTATTTTGGCGATAGCGGCAAACTGGAAGCCCAAAAACTGCTGGAACGCCGGGCCTTCCAGAAAAACCGCCTCCTGGGCAGCTTTAACGGCGATACCGAAAACTGGCTCGACCTGTTTATCTATACCCAGTTTATCGACCGGGACGGCAAGTTCCAGCTTGGCATGCTCAGGCATAGCGGGTTCGCGCCCCTGGCCCGCTCGATGGGGCCGATGCTAAAAGAAGAAAGTTTTCATCTTGGCACCGGCAACAACGGGATGCTGCGGATTGTGAAAGCGGGGGTCGTGCCTCTCCCACTTATCCAAAAATACATCAACAAATGGGTGCCGACCGCCTACGACCTGTTTGGCACAGACCATTCCGGCTCGGCCCACTGGGCCTATACCTGGGGTCTGAAGGGCCGTTACGACGAGGGCGAAAACCAGCAGCCCGCCGACCTCGATTTTATGAACGAGTACGCCCGCAACCTTTATATCAAAGAGTGCCAGGCCTTGCTCGACCGGATAAACCGGTTCGTCCCGGAGGACCAGCCCAAATTGTTCTTACCGGACCTGAAGTTTAACCGCCGCATCGGGGATTTCGGCAACCAGCCTTATGATTTGCAGGGCAACCTCCTCCCCACCGAGCAGTTCCCGGCTTACCTGGAAGCGCACTTGCCGAACGCCGCCGACAAAGAGATGCTGAATGGGTTACTGCGTGGTCACGAGTGGCTGGCCGAGCGCGAACTAAAAACCGGGGCCTGACCTGACCCCGGTTTACAGGAAAATAACGACTCGCCTGCGTTTAGCGGCGAGTTTTATTTTTCCCCAAATAATATAGTGTTGGAGGTGCCGTCCGTAATGGATGTGGTGGAACCGGGAGTGGGGGTAATAAACCGGACGCTGCCGTCACCCATCGAATTGCTGCCTTTGGAGTTGTTATTATTGTTGCCGTGGCCATGACCGTGCCCGTGGCCTCCCCCGGAAACCTGGTCCAGCTCGGCCTCGTCGAGAATGTCCTCGCCCTGCGAAGACTCATTCGATTTATCGTTGGTTTTGTCGTTCTGGTTCTGCATAAATTACCTCTACTTGTATACACTAAACGAATTTACCTGCCATATATTTATTATAATCATTGAATTTAATAAAACAATATTTTCAATAGTTAGCTTTTTTACACTTCAGGTGTTAGGTTGGTAACAAAAAGGGTTCGCCTTCTTGCGGAGGCAAACCCTTTTATTTTAATGATTAATTTGGGCCTTGAAGGTTTGGACTTAAAACCTTTGCAAACAAACTACAAGTGATTACAATCCGGCAGCAATCTTCAGGGCCAATTCTTTCATTTTGGCGGTCTGGGCGGCTTCATCCATCTGGGTATTAGAAACCGTGACTAAAAAGAAAGTCTTATTCTGTAGGACGCCCAGGTTAATTGTTTTACCGTCGGTAAAGTGGTCAGTGGAAACGTAAGAAAAAGCATCATTTCCAATTCCCTCTACCTGGGTCAGGGTATTATTGGGAGTTTGTTCCTGGTAACTGCGTTTGACCGAAGCGTACCAGGCCGGGGTTACCTGGTTTGTAAAAACCATTACACTCAGGTGGCTTATATCCTTAATTTTAAGACTACCATCATCAAGGGTACTGTAAAAACAGGTGTTAAAAGCCGGGCTATCTTCGCTGGGTTTCTTTTCCAGTTTGGTACCCATAACCGCTTCCGCTTCGGCCTGGTCAAAAAGTCCACAAACGCTAGACCCTGCACTATCGCCGCTGGCGGTGCCCCCAGTGGAGTCACCACCGGAACTTTTAGCCGGGGCAGTGGTTTGAGCGGCAGAAGTCGTTGCCGGGGAAGTGGTGGCGGTGGCTTTTCCATTAGCCGGGGTAGTCTGGGCGGCGGTTGTCTGCGCGCCGTTCGAACCTCCCGCAGGCGAGGTGGCCGTTGTCTCGCCACAGGCCACCAGCAATAGGGTTAAGGTCAGGGCCAGCAGCAGGATAGAAATTTTAGTTTTCAAGGTTTTGAATTTCAATTTATTTTCCTCAATCCGTTTCTTTTGTTTTTCTTTTCTTTTTAGGGCCAGGCTTGCCCGGCCAATTTAGTGTAAATGAAATTTTTTATAAAACCCTTGCAAGTAGTTAGCAGTTTTCTGTGACGAAGCCCACACCCGGCTGTCAACATATTGCAAACATTCTGCAAGGGAGATTAGCCCTGAACCTCTTACAATTTACTTAAAGAAAAACTGGCATACGGGTTTACAAAATTTGTGAAAAGAGGCTGGATATAGCCTCATCAAGAAAGTGAGTAGATTTAAGATGGCTTCTAGCATGCAAAAACATTCAGGCTTGAAAAAAGGGCTTGTCCTTTTATATGTATTAGCCCTGGCCCTGGTTTTAATACCGAGCCAGACCACCCACGCCGCGGCAACGGTTTCGTTATGTAATGCCCCCAATACCATACCGGTTCCCGGCAACCTTATTTTTGCCCTGAACCAGGGCGGCACCATCAGTTTTAGTTGTAGCGGCACCCTGGCCCTGCCGGATACCTTTACCGTTACAAAAAATACAACCCTGGATGGGTCGGGTCAGAACGTCAAAATCTCCGGATTACTTCTCCACCGAATTTTTGTGGTCAAACCGGGGGTAACGCTCACCCTTAAAAACATAACCCTCCTTCAGGGTAAGGCGATACCGAATCCTTTGAACCAGGCCGACCAGGGCGGGGCAGTCTTGAATGATGGTGGTAACCTGGTTCTCAACAACGCGACTTTGACAAACAATGTCGCCCGGATGGGTGGGGCAATTTACAACCGTCATAACGGCACATTAAAAATCAGCCAGAGCAATTTAAACGACAATGGCACTACCCAGGGTTCCTACTGGCACGGCTATAACGGCGGAGCCATCTACCTTGAAGACGGTACTCTCAATGTAGACAACACAACTTTTGAAGGTAACACGGCTTACTTTGGCGGCGCGATTTACAACGCCCAGGCCCAGGTCAACATTTCTTTCAGTAAGTTTAATAACAACTCTACCCAGAAGTCGGTTTACTGTGAGTCTGAAGGCAGCGAGAACGGTGACAATGTCTCAAAATGCGTTTCGGATGCGGCAGGTGCTTCGGGCGGCGCGATTTACAGCGCCTCGCCTTTTGATACCGACAACACTACCTTTGAAAGCAACACAGCCGACTACGCCGGGGGCGCGGTTGTAACAACCGGCGGTGAATTCAAAGCCTGCTTTTTTTACACAAACCGGGTAAAGAATGGCAACGGTGGGGCTATCAAAAACCTGGCGACTCTTTACCTCTACAACACCTTTCTCCGGTTTAACCAGGTCCATAATGGCGAAGGTGGCGCAGTCTATAACAGCCTGAAAGCTACGATAGTAATGTTCGAGGACATTTTTGAATACAATAGCACTAACCTGGCAGGTGGCGCGGTCAGTAGCCGGGGTTACTATATGGAAATCCGGTCTACCAGTTTCGATACAAACTTAGCCGGTATGAACGGTGGGGCTATCAACAACGTGTTAGGTCTGCTTAACCTGGCTAACTCGACCCTGAATAACAACGCTGCGGTCAAAGGCGCGCAACTGATGGTTGGACACGCCGCCGAGGTAAAATTACCTAACGATACCCTTTCGAGCGACAAAACGCCTTCGAACAATGCCCTTTACAACAGCGGCAAAACGACCCTGACCAACACCATTATTTCCAACTACACCGGGTCGGTCAACTGCGCCGGGAATACTATCGTGGATGGCGGCAACAACCTGCAATACCCAAAATTAACTTGCGGTATGATGACCTCCAAAGACCCGCTCCTGGTAGCCCCGGTCAACAATGGTGGCAACGTTCCGACTATGGCGCTTAAACCGGGTAGCCCGGCCATTGACGGCGGCAACAACACGGTCTGCGGCGGGATTATGGTAAACAACCGGGACGCTCGCGGCTTTACCCGCCCGGTAGACGGAGACAACAACGGGAGCGCCCAGTGCGACATCGGCGCTTACGAATACGGTGCTAAAAATACCAAGGGCTAATAAGCTCTAGAAAATCGTCCCTGAAACCCTTCCTTCGCCTTTTCAGGGAAGGAAGGGTTTTTGATTTAATAACTTTGTGACTTGGCCCTGGTGGTCTGAGACACCTTTTTAGCGCGTAACCAACGTCTTGAGGCCGGTCGGAGACTGCGCAAGGAACGGTCGGAGGACCAGGGCGCTTCCGGGGCCATCGTTATAGCGGCCAGGCGAAGGAGCGGAACATCGTAGTTAACCCGCCACCCGGCAAAGTCGTGCCAGGCCTGGTTGAGGTCGGCCTTCAAGGGCACGTTATTTTCGGCCAACCGGGCCACTGCTTCGTCAAACTCGCCCCGCGTTACACTGATGGGGTCGTCCGGGGAGGGGGTTGGGTCAAAAGGGAGTTTGAAATAATCGGCAATTCTTCTGAGGGATATGTACCCAGCCCGGATACACAAGTCGGCCTGGGGATCGCGCTTTATATCGACCACGGCGTTAAATAGCGAGGCGGCGTCTAGCACCGCCCCGGCGGCAGTGATCCAGGAATGGTTCGGTTCGGGAGAGCGAAAGAAAGAAAGGGCCCCGAACGTGGTATGACTCTCGGCCAATTCGGCAAACCAGACCTCCCAATCTACCCAGACCTGGTTTAAGAGTTCCAGGCGGCGCAAGGTGTGAAAGCGCACCAGCATTTCAACCGCCGAAGGGGGCGAACCCGCCCGCACTTCCAGGAGGGTGACGGCCAGTTCCCGGCGAGAAAAGGCGGAATACATGGTCGGCAAATAGGCAATCAGGAGCGCCACCATGACCAGGCCCAGCAGGGCTTCGGAAAAGGCCAGCACAATACTGAAAAATCCGTTCAAGGGAGCGAAACCGAGCGTCAGGAGTGAAGACCCGCTATCGGTGAAAGCGCTGTTCCAGTCCTGGCTGTTCAAAGCCCAGAACATGCAAAGATAGCCCAGCAGGATTTGAAAGAGCCAGTAAACTTCCAGGGCCAAAAGCGCCACCGGCACGTAGTAGGCCATTACCTGGTCCCGCTGTTCGTAGGTGGTTGCCCGGCGCGTGATGAGATTAAAGATTTTACGGATTGCCAGGAAAACCGTCCGGCTGATAGTGTCCCTGGCGCTGCGGGGAAGGACAAATGTGCGGATAGCCGAAGCGACGGTCACGAGGACGAGCGACATTCCCAGGAGGAAAGCCCCTATTTGAAGCACAATCATATTCTAATCAGACCTTCTAAAAACCTCAAAATAAACATGCCAGCCTTTTAATTTATTAAATCAAAAAGCTGGCAATGTTTCAAATCTGATTAGGTTGTGCCCGGCGGGTTATTTTGTGGCCGAGGTGCATTCAATCATGCGGTCGAGGGCCACCCGCGCCCACTCGGCGGTCTTCGGCTCCACCACGATGTGATTGTAAACCTTACCTTCGAGTAAACCATCCAGCACCCAGGCCAGGTAGGCCGGGTGGATGCGGTACATGGTCGAGCAGGGGCAAATCACCGGGTCCAGGCAGAAGATAGTCTTGTCAGGGTTCTCGGCCTGCAAACGCCGGACCAGGTTGATTTCGGTGCCAATCGCCAGCACGCTCCCCGCCGGGGCTTTCTCCACCGCCTGGATGATGTACTCGGTCGAACCGGCTTCATCGGCCAGTTGGACCACTTCCATCGGGCATTCAGGGTGAACAATCACCTTGACGCCGGGATAGTCGGCGCGAGCCTTGGCGACCTGGGCCGGGGTGAAACGCTTGTGGACCGAGCAGAAGCCATGCCACAGGATAATTTTGGCGTTGCGGAGTTTCTCCGGGGTATTGCCACCCAACGGCTTGCGCGGGTTCCACATCACCATCTGGTCGAGCGGAATACCCATTTTGAGGCCGGTATTGCGGCCAAGGTGCTGGTCAGGGAAGAACAAAACCCGCTGGCCCCGCTCGAAAGCCCACTCCAGGATTTTGTCGGAGTTGGACGAGGTGCAGACAATCCCGTTATGTTCGCCGCAGAAGGCTTTCAGGTCCGCCGCCGAGTTCATATAGGTGACAGGCAGGACAGGCTGGCGACCTTTCCCGGCAGGGTCGTCGCTGTCCAGGACGGTCGAGAGGTCATCCCAGCTATTAAGGACATCTTCCAGGTTCGCCATATCGGCCATCGAACAACCGGCAGCCATATTGGGCAGAATAACCTGCTGGTTGGGACCGCTCAGGACATCAGCACTTTCGGCCATAAAGTGGACCCCGCAAAAGACGATATATTCGGCCTCTTTGCGTTCGGCGGCCTGAACCGACAGTTTGTAGGAGTCGCCCCGAAAGTCGGCATATTTGATTATATCTTCGCGCTGGTAGTGGTGGCCCAGGATAACCAGCTTTTTGCCCAGGAGCGCCCGCGCTTTATTTATCCGGTCGTCGAGTTCATCGGCGCTCATCTGGCGGTAACTGGCCGGGATTTCATATTGCAAGGGGGTGGTGGCGGGAGCATCGTCAAGCTGGCTCGAACCGGGCCCATATTGCGGCAAAGCTTTTTTACCTTTTTGAATATCGAGTACCCAGGGCGGTAAATCAAGGGCGGGATTACAGGTCGCGCCTTCGCCCAGTTCCTGGTGGGTTCGGTTTATAACAAGATTCGTGTTCATTATAATCCTCTTAATATTTCCGCTTTTTATAGCTTCTTTTAGCTTTATTAATAATTTCTTTAATATAAGCTAGGCTTGACCGGGCACCTGCCCCGGCCCTCACTTCCTACAAAACAGCCTCAACCCGGTTATCTAAATTCTGTAAATCTGTAATAATTCCCGGCAAAACGGCCAGCACCCGGTCGATTTCGGCCTGGGTGGTTTCGCGCCCCAGCGTAAAGCGCACCGCCGTCCTGGCTAAATCTTCGTCAAAGCCGAGCGCCAGCAGGACGTGGCTCGGTTCGTTTGACCCGGCGGCACAGGCCGAACCGCTACTGCACAAAATTCCGGCCTGTTCGAGTTCCAGTAAAATTGTTTCCCCAAAGACACCCTCGAAACAAAAGCTGGCGTGGTTTGGCAGGCGTTCCGCCCCGGTAGCCCCGGTCAGAACTGCTCCCGGCACCTGTTCGAGAACGCCCCTTATGAGGCGGTCCCGTAACCCGGTCAGGCGGGCAGTGGTCGCGGCGTGGTCCTGGTATGCCAGCCTTAGGGCTATCGCCAGGCCAATAATCCCCGGCAGGTTTTCGGTCCCGGCCCGCCGGTTCCGCTCCTGTTCGCCACCCAGGATTTGCGATGCAAATGGGATGCCACGCCGGACGTAAAGCAGACCCACCCCGCGCGGCCCATAAAACTTGTGGGCCGATAGGCTAAAGAGGTCTACTTTCAACTCGGCCAGGTTCAATTCCAGCATCCCGGCAGCCTGGACCCCATCGGTGTGAAAGGGCACCTTGTGGCGGCGGGTGATTTCCCCCAGTTCGGCTAACGGCTGGATGGTCCCGATTTCGTTGTTGGCCGCAATAATGCTGACCAGGGCCGTGTCGGGCCGGATAGCCGCTTCCAAATCCTGCGGGTTAACCCGCCCTGCGCCATCTACCGGTAAGTAAGTCACCTCGTAACCCTGCTCGGCCAGGTGCGCGACCGGGTTCAGGATGGCGTGATGTTCTACCGGGGTCGTGATGATGTGGCGGCGCGGTTTCCCAAAATTTGCGAAGCCTTCCAGCACTCCCTTTAGGGCCAGGTTGTCGCTTTCGCTGCCGCCGCTGGTGAAGATAATTTCGCCGGGCTGGACCCCCAGGATAGCAGCGCAGGTGGCCCTGGCCGTTTCAAGGGCTTTTTTGTTGGTCTTGGCCGGACCGTAGCTACTGGAAGGATTGAAGAAGGCGGCGCTAAAATAAGGCGTCATAGCAGCCAGGACAGCCGGGTCAAGTGGCGTGGTAGCGGCATGGTCGAGATAAATATATTGGTTTTCCAGTTCCACTTCTTTGTGCCCTCCTTCAACCCCCAACCGGGAACCATTTTCCCGTTTGAAAGGTTCCGCGCAACCTTCACTGTTAGTGTTGAGTTATTGTGTTTTATACAATAACTCTTGTTAGTGATATTTATACACTACTTTGGGCATTTTGTAAATGGGTTTTTGATAAATCTACATTAGAGAATCGAATGAGTTTTTGTGAATTTTACAATAACAAGTTATGGAAATACTGTGAAAGTTGACAGAAATCTTTCTTGATAATACCGTAGGCCCAGTTACGTTAAAACTGCTCAAACCGGTAGGTTCATTTAAGATTTATAAGGAGAATTTTAAAAATGGCGCAATATAGCCCAAAAGTGGCCCTGGTAACCGGGGCCGGACGCGGGATTGGCGAGGCGGTCGCGCTCGAATTGGCCCGCCAGGGTTTAAAAGTGGCGTTGGTAGCGCGGAGCCAGTCCGAACTGGACAAAGTAGCCGCCCAGATTAAGGAAAGTGGCGGGACGGCACTAAGTTACCCGTTTGACCTGGCAGATGTAGCCGGAATCGAAGGACTGGTAGAGCAAATCGAGAAGGAACTCGGCCCGGTAGACATTGTGATAAACAACGCCGCTATCGCCGGTCCTTACGGTGGAGGCTGGGAGGTTGACCCGGAAGCCTGGACCCAGGCTATCAACATAAACCTGATTGCTCCCTTCCGGCTTACCAGGGCGACCTTGCCCAATATGCTCAAAAACGACTGGGGCCGGGTCGTCAACATTTCTTCTGGGGCCGCCACCTTCCCGATGGGTCGTGGTGGGGCTTACTCGACCTCAAAAGCGGCCCTCGATATGATGAGCCGCCAGTTCGGGGTCGAACTGGAAAGCCCAAATATTTCGGTGATAAGCCTTTATCCCGGCATCGTGGATACGGCCATGCAGACCGAAATACGCACCCAACCCGTCGAAAAAGTCGGGGCCGAAATGTCCGAGCGATTCAAAGGGTATCATTCGAGCGGGAGCCTTTCGACCGCCGAACCTGTCGGCAAAATTATCGCGGCCCTGGCTGGTGAGGCCGGTCAGCAGTTCGCCGGTAAGGTCATTAACATCTCTGACCCGGCAGTCCAGGCACTCTTGAACGACTAATTCAAGCGATTTAAAAAGGCCGCAAATTTCAAAAGGGCAAGCGGCCTTTTTCTATACCTCTAATCTTTAATATCAATGCCACGCCGGTTGGTCCTATGTTAGAGTTATTTCACAGAAAATTAACAACAATAAAATATCCGATAATTTAAGGAATTCAATGGGGCAGGTTACACAGGCTGTCGGCACAAAAAAAGTTTTCGATATAAAAGTAGTTCTGGCATTTCTAGCAATCTATTTTGTGTGGGGTTCGACCTTCCTGGCTATCCGGGTGGCGGTCGAGACCTTTCCACCATTCTTGCTGGTCGGATTTCGCTGCTTTGGGGCCGGGTTGCTTCTTTACGCCTGGGTCCGCTTCAAAACCGGCGAAAGGCTGGCCTGGCGACACTGGCGCAACGCTGCCGTGGGCGGATTCTGCTTTTTCGTGGTCTGCCAGGGTTACCTGGCCTGGGCCGAAAAAGTGGTACCTTCCGGGATTGCGGCGGTGGTTTTAGCCCTGATTCCCCTCTGGGTGGTGGTGCTGGACTGGCTCAGGCCGGGTGGGCAGTTCCCCGGTAAAATGGTTATTACCGGGATTATGATAGGTTTTGCGGGGCTGGTCCTACTGGTGGGGCCGGGCCTGGTGAGTAGCGGCGCATCGGTCAACACCCTGGCGACCCTTTTCCTGGCAGTGGCGGCTTTAGGCTGGGCTTTTGGAACCCTCTACAGCCGTTACCGGGCAACCGATGCTTCCTCGACGGCTATGTCGGCCATGCAACTGCTCACTTCGGGTGGCATGTTGATGGTAATCAGCCTATTTACCGGCCAATGGGGCGAGATAATCGGTAAACCGGTCCAGGGCGAGGTTATCTGGTCGCTCCTCTACCTTATTCTTATCGGCTCGGTGATTACTTTTAGCGCCTATGTCTGGTTGCTGCGGGTCGTGTCGCCCACCCAGGTCGCGACCTATGCTTATGTCAACCCGGTGGTCGCCCTCTTACTTGGGGCAGGTTTCGCCGGGGAAGTCCTGACTTTCCAGGATTTAATAGGTTCCCTGGTAATCGTGGCCGGGGTGGTCCTTATCATAACTTTCCAGCGCCGCCGGAATCAACCTTCGGAGGAAGTCCCGCTCGAATAATTTGACAATATTTCTCCCCGAACGTTAAATAAAAGCGCTGACTTTCCAAATAATTCAGAGTGGGTTAAATAATGAGTGAGCTAATTTTTGCCTCGGCCACCGCGCTGGCCCGGATGGTTCGTGAGCGCGAAATTTCCTCCGAAGAACTGGTAAAGGCTTTCCTGGCGAGGATTGAAACGGCCAACCCGAAAATAAACGCCGTTGTGCAGTTACGGGCCGAGCAAGCCCTGGCCGAAGCGCGAGAATCCGACGCGGCCCTGGCTAAAGGAGACCTGAAAGGCCCCCTGCACGGCCTGCCCATAACCGTCAAAGATTCGCTCGAAACTGCCGGGGTTATCTCGACCTCCGGCACCCTCACCAGGGCCAATTTCGTCCCGGACCAGGACGCAACCTCGGTCGCCCGGTTACGCGCCGCCGGGGCGATTGTGCTGGGTAAGACCAACCTGCCCGAACTCTTGATGGGGGTCGAAACCGACAACCTGGTCTATGGCCGGACCAACAACCCTTACGATTTCGAGCGGACCTGCGGCGGCAGTAGCGGCGGGGAAGGAGCGGCCCAGGCGGCGGGATTTTCGGCGCTGGGCCTCGGTAGCGATACGGGAGGGAGTATCCGCGTCCCGGCTCACTTTTGCGGCGTTGCCAGCATCAAGCCGACCAGCGGGCGGGTGGCCCGGACCGGGCAATTTCCCCCTTACGGTGGGCATACCGACCGCATGTCTCAGGTCGGCCTTATCGCCCGGAAGGTCGAGGATTTAGCCCTGGCCCTGCCCCTTATAAGCGGGCCGGACTGGCGCGACCAATCGGTGGTACCGATGCCACTCGGCGACCCCCAGGCGGTTAACCTCAAAGGGCTGCGGGTTAATTTTTATGTCGATAATGGCGTGGGGGCCCCTACCCCCGAAACCGTCGAGGCCGTCCGCAAAGTCGCCCACCTGTTAGGGGAAGCAGGAGGCTTGGTTGAGGAAAAGACACCCCCGGCCCAGACAGAAACGGTTGAAATTGTCCTCAAACTGCTTGTCCCGGAAGGCGGCGATGTTTTCCCGGCCAGGTTGCAACAGATGGGCATTACGAAAGTCTCGCCCCTCCTGACCCGTTTTATCGAAATGCGCAAGGGTGAACCGCCGCTGACGCTGGGCGAAATGCTCGGCCTGCTGGGGCGGTGGGACAGGTTCCGCTCTGCCATGCTCGGTTTCATGCAAAATTATGATGTTATCATTTGTCCGGTGGTGGCGACCCCGGCCATGCGCCACGGCGAAACCACCCGTAACATCGCGGCCTTTAGTTACAGCATGACCTATAACCTGACCGGGTACCCGGCGGTGGTGGTGCGGGCGGGCACCTCGCCTGAAGGGTTGCCCATCGGCGTCCAGGTGGTGGCCCAACCCTGGCGCGAGGACGTGGCTTTAGCCGTGGCCCATTATATCGAAAGTCAACTTCCTTTCCCACCAGTTGATTTGTAAATCCAAAAAAGAAAACCACCTTGACTAATTTGGCAGGGTGGTTTTTCTTTAAGAAGTCTTGAAAATAAAGGGCTATTTAACCGGGGTAGGTGTGCCGGGCGGTGTACCCGCGCCGGGGTCGCTCCCGCCATAGATGGTGTCCAACAAATTCTCGCCACCTATAATCAGCACCAGATAAGAATAACCTTTGACCCGAATGGCATTGACATTACTTTCAAAGTCGGGCGCTCCGCTGAAATAGGCGGTCTTGCTCAGGCTGGTTACTTCCCCCGCGCTGGCAATGCTGACCAGGTTGATGTATAAATCGGGCTGGCCTTCCTTGTGGGCATTAATGAAAACCCCACCCTGCGGAATAGCCTTACCGTAACTTAAATCAGTTACAAAGGGGTCCGTAGGCATATACTTGGCCTTTTTGAGGGCTGCTTCTAGGTCTGCCATAATGGAAATCGGTGTATCCTTGGAAGCGTAAAAACTCACGGTCGGTTTGGTCGCTCTAATCCCGGCTGAGAGAGTGGAGTAATCGTAATTTACCGAGACACTCGCGAAGCCGGTCAGCACCAAGTCCGAACCGGGAACCAAAAAGGGCGTTGGGTCAGTTCCCGGCGAGGCCGTAACCGTTGCTTGAAAAGGAGCCGGGCTGGGCGTGGGCAAAGGATTGCCGGACGCCGGAACGGTCACGGTGCCGCTAAAAGGTAGCGGGGTGGCGGTAGCATTGGGGTCGAAAGTCGGTTCGGGACCAACCGTAGGCGTGGGCCTGGGACTGCCGTCCGGGGTCGTATAAGGCACCGGGGTAGGGGTGGCTCGTGGGTCAGCCGTAGCCGGGAAAGGCGTCCGGCTATCGTAAGGGACCGGTGTTGGGGTCTGTGGCAAATCAGTCTGGACCGTGTTGGTAGCAACCGGTTGCCCACCCGATCCCGGCGTGATGGAAGGGCCTTTCCCGGCGTTCAGGGCAAAGACCGCCACCAGGCCGAGGACCAGCACCAGGGTCGCCAGGCTGCCCACCAGCGACCCGACCCGGTGCCTCCGGCGGACTTTCGCAACCTCATAGCCGGTATCGTCACGTTCCAATAAAGGCGTTTCATTTTTCACTTTAGAATTCCTTTTCTGTCTAAAATTGCTAAACCAGCCACCCACCGGGGCAGACTTTAACTGTGGTTCGAGCCGCCGCCATAGGCGGTCAGCCCGGTCAGTATCAGGGCTGTTCTCGTTGTAAAAGGCGGTTAATAGCGGCTCAATCTCAACCGGGCTTTTACCCTGGTTTTCAAAATCCTGGGGCATAAATTACTCTCTCACCATTAGCTTTTTTTCAGACAATATTTTTCGCAATTTCTCAAGGCTGCGATGCAATTTTGACTTGACCGTCCCGGCTGGTAACCCGACAATTGCCGCGATTTCGTTGACTTCCAACCCCACGAAATAGCGCAGCTCCAGGATTTGGCGGGTTTCGGGCGGCAGTCCGGCCAGGGCTTCGCGCAGTTCGGCCCTGGTTTCGGCCTGCAAGACCGGGCCGGTAGCATCCTCAACCGCCGGAAGAGCATACAAATCAAGGCTGTCGAGCGGCACCAGTCTGAAGCGACCTTGCCGCAAAGCCATCCGGCAGCGATTGACGACCAGCTTACAAATCCAGGGCCGGAAGGGTTTATCCAGCTGGAAGCGTCCTAAAGAACGCCAGGCATCGAGCCAGGCTTCCTGCAAGGCGTCTTCGGCAGCACCCTGGCCGGAGCCCAGGAAGGTTTCGGCCAGCCGTCCCGTCAATTCGGCGTATTCTTCGACCAGCAACCGGAAAGCCTGGCTATCCCCGGCCCTGGCCCGTTTAATCAGTTCTTCTTCCAAAAATTGTTTCCAAAAGTTTTTGTTGCCGATTTATTTTCATTGTTTGGGACGCGACTCCCGGCCACGCCATTTTGAAGTTGTTACACCAATAATATGCGGGCCGGGGTCTAAACGTTCCGGTTGCGAAAGGCAGTTTTAAAAAGTCGTTTGAGAGGGAAAGAGCTTGAAGGTTGATTTATAATGCCAGCCTATTTGTTCAATCGTAAGGTTCTATCAGATTCTTAGTAAATTTTATAACAATAGGTTTGACACCGTTCTGCTAAGTAACTAGAATAATTTTAGTCTGTTGTGGATTTTTAATTGCAAAAGGAGAGGCCATGAAGATACACGAGTATCAGGCCAAGCAGATTCTGAGCCGGTATAACATCCCGGTCCAGAAAGGCGAAGTTGCCAGCAGCCCTGAAGAAGCCCGTGAACTTGCCAAGAATATTGGCGGAATGGTAGTGGTCAAGGCCCAGGTCCATGCGGGGGGACGCGGTAAAGCTGGAGGGGTCAAACTAGCCAAGACCCCTGATGAAGCTGAAGAAAAGGCCCAGGCTATCCTGGGAATGAACATCAAGGGCAGCACCGTCCGGCGCGTCCTCGTTACCCAGGCCGCCGATATTGCCAAGGAATTCTACCTGGGCGTCATTATTGACCGGGGCGCAAAAGGTATCACCTTGATGGGCAGCAGCGAAGGCGGCGTGGAAATCGAAGAAGTCGCCAAAACCAGCCCTGAGAAAATCATTCGCGTGACCGCCGACCCCTTCCTGGGCCTGGGCGATTTCCAGGCGAGAGAACTGGCCTTCGGGATGGGTATCGAGAAAGATAAAATCAACGGGTTCGTGACCATCGCCAAAGAGCTTTACCGGGCTTTCGTGGAAAATGACGCCGACATCCTGGAAATCAACCCGCTTATCCTGAACGATAAAGGCGAGTGGCAGGCTCTCGACGCCAAGATGGTCTACGATGATAACGCCCTCTACCGCCACCGCGAAGCCGAAGACTTGCGCGACCTTGGCGAGGAAGAGCAAGCCGAAATCGAAGCCCGCAAGGCCGGGCTGGCTTATGTCAAACTGGACGGAAATATCGGGTGCGTGGTCAACGGCGCGGGCCTGGCAATGGCGACGATGGATACCCTGTTGCTCTACGGCGGCGAACCGGCCAACTTCCTCGACATCGGTGGTGGCGCGAAAGCCGACAAAGTAACCGCCGCTATCCGCATCATCCTGAGCGACCCCAAAGTCAAGGCAATTCTTTTCAACATCTTTGGCGGTATCACCCGTGGGGATGACGTGGCAAAAGGTATCATCGCCGGTCTGGAGCAGATTAAGACCGACGTACCGATTGTTATCCGGTTGGTCGGGACGAACAGCGAAGAAGGTCGCAAAATCCTGGAAGACGCCAATCTGAAATCTGCCGAGACACTGGCCGAAGCGGCCCAGAAAGTCGTTTATGTGGCGAAGGAGCGCAGCTAATGAGTATCCTGATTGACAAGCACACGCGCCTCCTGGTCCAGGGCATTACCGGGCGTGAAGGCGCTTATCACACCAAACAAATGCTGGAATACGGCACCAACGTGGTAGCCGGTCTTACCCCCGGTCGCGGCGGCGAGAAAGTCGAAGGCGTGCCGGTCTTTAATACTGCGAAAGAAGCGGTTGCAGCGACCAGGGCCAACACATCCGTGATTTATGTTCCGGCCCGGTTTGCTCCCGACTCGATTGTCGAGGCGGTTGACGCCGGGATTTCGCTGGTGGTCTGTATTACCGAGGGTATCCCGGTCCGCGATATGGTGCCGGTTTACCATTATGTCAAGATGAAAGGGGCCCGGTTGATTGGCCCGAACTGCCCCGGCCTGATTACCCCCGGCGAATCGAAGGTGGGTATCATCCCCGGCTATATCCTGACCCCCGGCAATGTCGGCGTCGTTTCCAAGAGCGGCACCCTCACTTACGAAGTGGTCAACGCCCTGACCCAGAAGGGTTACGGTCAGTCCACGGCGGTCGGTATCGGGGGTGACCCGATTATCGGCACCAGCTTTATTGATGTCCTCGAACTGTTCCAGAACGACCCGAAAACCGAGAAAATCGTGATGCTGGGTGAAATCGGTGGCAACGCCGAAATCCTGGCCGCCGAGTATGTCAAAGCCCATGTAACCAAACCGGTCTACGGGTTTATCGCCGGTCAGACCGCTCCGGCAGGCAAACGGATGGGTCACGCGGGCGCGATTATCAGTGGTGGGGAAGGTACCGCCGCCGAGAAAATCAAGGCTTTCCGGGATAACGGTATCAAAGTCGGGGAAAGCCCGGCCCAGATTGCCGAAATTATCTAAAAGCCAGCTTTAAGCCCGTTTTTAGAAAGATTGGGAGGGCGGCCTGAGGGCTACTCCCAATCTTTTTGTTTCCTTCTCACCAATAATGGTATTATGTTTGCCACAAATAAAGGCTTAAAAAAGGACCAGGACCAGACAAAATATAAAACCCCTTAAAGAAAGACACTCGTTTAATGCTCGAAACCCAAACTCAAAATAAATCCGACCAAAAACCCCTACCTGGTAAAGTAGGGCTTGTCATCATAATCGGTGCGCTATCGGCTTTTGGCCCTTTTTCAATTGATATGTACCTGCCGGGCTTGCCCTCCCTCAGTAGCGACCTGGGCGGCCCGGCCTGGCAGGTCCAGCTAACCCTGACCGCCTGTCTGCTCGGCCTGGCCGGGGGTCAGATTATCGCCGGGCCGCTCAGCGATACCCTGGGCCGCCGCCGCCCCCTCCTGCTGGGCCTCTTTATGTACGCGCTATCGTCGGTGCTGTGCGCAGTGGCTCCTTCCACGCCCATCCTAATCGTCCTCAGGCTGATTCAAGGTGGGGCCGGGGCTACCGGGATTGTTATAGCGCGAGCTATCGTGCGCGACCTTTACTCCGGCAACGAGGTAGCCCGCTTTTTCGCCCTGACCGCTATGATAAGCGGGGTAGCCCCGATTCTGGCCCCGGTGGTCGGCGGGCAACTTCTGAATTTTACCTCCTGGCGCGGTGTGTTTATTGTATTGACGGTCTTTGGGGCGCTTCTGCTGGCAACGGTCTTTTTTTTCCTGGGTGAGACTCTTCCCCGCGAACGGCGGCGAGGCGGTGGTCTTGGTAAGACTTTCAGCGCCTTTAAGCTGCTGTTGTCCGACCGCCATTTTGTGGGATATGCCTTTTCCTCCGGGCTTGCCATCGCTGCCATGTTCTGTTACATCTCCGGCTCACCTTTTGTGGTTGAAGACATTTACGGCCTGTCCCCTCAGACGTTCAGCCTGATTTTTGCTATTAACGCGCTGGGTATCGTAGCAGCCAGCCAGGTTAGCGGGCGATTGGTCGGCAAAGTTCCGACCCGGCGATTGCTCTCCTTCGGGCTGGGCGGAATTATGACCGGCAGTTTGTTACTTGTGGTGGCAGTTGCGACAAATGTCGGGCTGTGGGGGATTTTGCCCTGTTTCTTTATCGTGGTCGCCAGCCAGGGCTTTAACATGCCCAACGCGACCGCCCTGGCCCTGGCCGACCACCCGGATATGGCCGGGAGCGCCTCCGGGCTGATGGGGGTTTCACAATTTTTAATCGGGGCGGTGGTTTCCCCGCTGGTCGGAATTGCCGGGACCGGGACCGCCTGGCCCTTAGCGATTACTATGGCTGTTGTCAGCGTGAGTGGGTTCCTGGTGTTCGTACTCCTGACCGGGAATATCTTATCCCGGCACGCCTGGCGGCATTAGGCGGTATAATTCGTAAGAATTACCGCCGACCTTTCAAAAATCGGCTTTTAATCATGTAATTTTAAGGACAAGCGAATGGTAGAAACTGAAGTGAGTGGGAAAGTCCTGGCGGTAAGTAGCAGCCCGGTCCACGCCTTTACCAAAGAAACCCAACCGGCCATCCGGCTGGTGGCAGGGTTGGGAGTGGAAGGCGATACCCATAGCGGCGTCACCGTCCAGCACCGCTCGCGAGTGGCCCGCGACCCCAGCCAGCCGAACCTGCGCCAGGTCCACCTGGTTCACACCGAACTCCACCGGGAATTGCAAGAGGCCGGGTTCAGGGTCGAGGCCGGGTCCATGGGCGAAAACATCACCACCGAAGGAGTAGATTTGTTAGGGCTACCCACCGGGACGCGCCTGAGACTTGGCGAAGAAGCCGTTATCGAAATCACGGGGCTGCGTAACCCCTGCTTGCAACTGGACGGCTTTCAACCGGGCCTCATGAAGGCAGTTTTGGACCGGGACGCCCAGGGTAACCTGGTTCGCAAAGCCGGGGTTATGACAATTGTAATTACCGGCGGGGTGGTCCGGCCCGGCGACCCCATCACCATTGAACTGCCACCCGAGCCCCATAAACCTCTCGAACCTGTTTAATCAACCCCCGTATTGAATTTTCTCAGAAATCTTGAGGAAGCAGTGCGCGGAGGGGAACACCCCGGCCAGCCACCCGCCCTGGATGAAAGCTGGCAGGCCATTCAGGCGGCTCTGCGAAAATTATCATCCAGGCGAGTTAGCGAGCTTAAAGCGGCCTGTGGTTGCCCGGCCACGACAACCGTCCAGGCGATTTATGACTTTGCCACGGTCTCGCGTCTCCTGGAACGGGTCGCCCAGGACGTGGCGATGATGTACCGTGAACAAAACCAGGTTAGCCGGGGTTAATTTTTACGACTGGGCCTGTAGATGCCGGATAATGGCATCGGCCTCCTGGCTGGTGCCAACGGCGGTCGGGTCGTTGCGGTTGGCCTTCATGTCGGCGGTTACTTCTTTGCCTTCCTCGATAACCGCTTCGATGGCTTTTTCCAGGCGGTTGGCCGCGTCAAACTCTTTCAGGTAACGCAACATCATCACACCCGAAAGAATCATGCCGAGCGGGTTGGCCTTGTTTTGCCCGGCGATGTCGGGGGCGCTGCCGTGGGTCGCCTCAAAGATAGCGTAATCGTCCCCGATGTTCGCACCGGGAGCCATTCCAAGCCCGCCGATTAGTCCCGCGCCCAGGTCCGAAATAATATCGCCGTAGAGGTTGGGCAGCACCAGCACATCGTAATCTTCAGGATACTGGACCAGTTGCATGCACATGTTGTCCACGATGACTTCCTGGAACTTAATATCCGGGTAGTTCTGGGCGACCTCGCGGGCGGTCCGCAGGAAAAGGCCATCGGTGTGCTTCATGATGTTGGCCTTGTGGACGGCAGTGACTTTATGGCGGTTGTTGTCCCGCGCATACTCAAAAGCGGCCTGGACTACCCGGCGACTGCCAAACTCGCTGATAGGTTTGATGCTGATACCAACATCGTCCCGGATTTTGATATTCTTGACCTTTTCGATGACGGCGACCTCAATCAGGGCCTCGGTGGTCCCTTTCTCGAACTCGATACCCGAATAAAGGTCTTCGGTATTCTCGCGGACGACCACGAGGTCAACCTTATCAAACCGGGTCCGCACCCCCTTATAGAGGCGGCAGGGCCGGAAACAGGCATACAAATCAAGTTGCTGGCGCAACGAGACGTTGATGCTGCGGAACCCGGTGCCGACCGGGGTGGTAATCGGCCCTTTGAGGGCCACTTTGTTGCGACGAATCGAATCCATGGTCGCGGCAGGGAGCAGTTCGCCGCTGCGGGCGAGTTCCTCGCTCCCGGCGTTCTGCACATCCCAATCGAATTCGACCCCGGTCGCTTCCAAAACTCGCCGGGCGGCCTCGGCGACTTCCGGGCCGATGCCATCGCCCGGAATCAAAGTTACAGCGTAACTCATTTAAGAAACTCCTTACAACCGGCTATTGAACCAGCCGGATAACTTCAAGCACTGCGCCGCTGCGTGCCCCTAACTCTAAACCTTCGATAGTGCCATCCGGCCCGACCCGGTAAGCCTTGCGTTCCCTGCCATCCTCAAGCAAATCAAGCAGCAAAGCGCCTTCCGGCAAGAAAGAGTTGCCGGTCAGGGTGGGGATTTTTACGGATTGGTCCCCGGTATTGAGCGCTACAAGTAACTTTTCCTTATCGGTGGCCCGGCCAAAGACATAGAGCATATCCCTGGCGTAAAGTTGCTCGAACGAACCGCGCCGTAACGCCGGGTGGGCCTTACGCACCTCGATTATCTTTTTGTAAAAGCCTAAAAGCCCTTTGTTCCACTTCGACTCGTCCCAGGGAAAAGCCCGGCGACAATCGGGGTCGCGCCCGCCCGGCAAGCCAATTTCGTCCCCGTAATAGACGCATGGCGCGCCGGGAAAACACATCTGAAAGATGGTGGCAAGGCGCAAGGCCGTTTCGTCGCCCCTGGCCGTAGTCACGAAGCGGGACGTATCGTGGCTGTCCAGCAAATTTAGCTGGGCAGCGGTGATTTCAGCCGGATATAACTTTAACAGACTTTGGATAGTTTCGCCAAAACTGGCTGCGTCATGCCGGGTAGTGCGCCCGACATAGGCGGTCCCTTCAAGGGTTTTCTCGTCTATATCTTTTATAAAGAATGAAATACAGGCCCTGGTAAAAAGATAGTTCATGACACTATCGAACATATCACCCTTTAACCAGCGGTGCGCTTCCAGCCAGATTTCCCCGCAGATATAAGCTTCCGGGTTGACCGACTTGACCTGGCGGCGAAACTCCCGCCAGAACTCATCGTCGTTTATCTCGTCGGGAACGTCAAGCCGCCAGCCGTCAATGCCAAATTCGAGCCAATGCCGACCGACCGACCACAAAAACTCGCGGACGGCCTGGGTGTCGGTATTAAACTTGGGCAGGGCGGGCAGCCCCACCCAGGATTCGTAATTGGCATCGCCACCACCATAGGCGTTTAGGGGGAAACCGTGGATGTGAAACCAGTCGATGTAGGGCGAGGCCGGGCCGACTTCCAGGGCGTGGTTGAACTGGAAAAAACCCCGGCTGGCGTGGTTAAAGACACCATCCAGCACGACCTGGATACCTCGTGTATGGGCCACATCGAGCAGTTTACGCAGGGCTTCGTTGCCGCCCAGGAGCGGGTCCACCTGGAAATAATCGAAGGTGTGATAGCGGTGATTGGAGGCCGAGGCAAAAATCGGGTTCAAGTAGAGGGCTGTAATCCCCAGGTCGGCCAGGTAATCAATCTTCTCGGCCACCCCCAGCAGGTCTCCCCCCTTAAAGCCATCCGGCGTAGGCAAAGAATCCCAGCTTTCCAGGTTGGACGGTTTTGCGACAGCCTGGGACCGGGCGAAACGGTCCGGGAAAATCTGGTAAAAAATCGCATCCTTGACCCATTCCGGGGTTTTAGCCTCAACCGGAGACTCGAAAGGCGCATCCACCGATGGATTAATGGTCGGCATGTTTTCTTGATTCTGTTCGGTCAATTGACAGCTCTCCTTTTCCTATTTTTTATAGGCACAAAAGCCAGTGGGCCGTCAACGACCCACCACCTCGACCTCCTCTATTTCTTCTTGACGGCCATGTCCACCATGGCGTCTTCGTCGGGGTTTTCAGGCTCGGCGGGCTTATAGGTACGCCCGTAAAGCTCGGTTACTTCATAAATTTGACCCGCCAGTTCCGGCGTGAGGGCATTTTCCTCGAACCGCCAGCCCCAGTTGCCGGAGGCCCGGCCCGGATAATTCATACGGGCTTCGGTGCCCAGGCGCAAGTAGTCTTGCAGCGGGACGACCGCGACATTGGCGACCGAACGAAAAGCCAACCGGATAAAGTCGTAGGCGATGTCGCCACTATCGAACCCGATATATTTGAAAATCTCGGCCTGTTCCTGCTCTGACAACTGGCTGAACCAACCGACAGTCGTATCGTTATCGTGACTCCCTGTATAGACGATGGTGTTGCGTTCGAAGTTGTGCGGCAGATAGGGGTTGGACGACCCGGCCCCGAAGGCGAAATGTAAAATCTTCATGCCGGGCAGTTGGAAGGTATCACGCAGGCGCATGACCCTGCGGCTAATCTGGCCGAGGTCTTCCGCGATAATCGGCAAATCGCCCAGGACATTTTGCAAGGTCTCGAAGAAGGCCGCGCTGGGGCCTTTCATCCAGCGCCCGTTGATAGCGTTCGAATCGGTGGCCGGGACCGCCCAGTAATCCTCGAAACCCCGGAAGTGATCGAGCCGCACAATATCCACCTGGTTTAGAATCATCCTCAAACGGCGAATCCACCAATCGTAGCCGTTCCGGGCAAGGGTATCCCAGCGATAGAGCGGGTTGCCCCATAACTGGCCGGTCGCACTAAAATAGTCCGGCGGGACCCCTGCTACAACGGTCGGCTGTCCTTTTTCATCCAGGAAAAAGAGTTCGGGGTTACTCCATACATCGGCGCTGTCATAGGCCACAAAAATCGGGATATCACCGATAATTTTGATGCCCTTGCTGTTGGCGTAGGTCTTGACCCAGTACCACTGGTTGAAAAAGACCCACTGTAAAAATTTGTAGCCTTCGATTTGCCCGGCCAAATCTTCCCTGGCCTTCTGGAGGGCTTCGGGCTGGCGTTGGACTAAATCGAGTTCCCAACTGCTCCAGGTAGCCCCGCCGTGACTGTCCTTCAGGGCCATAAACAGGGCGTAATCATCGAGCCAAGCCTTGTTGGCTTCGCTAAAACCCTCAAAATCGCGGCGCTGGTCGGGAGTGGCTCGTTCCTTGAACCCGGCGATAGCCTGGTTTAACAGGGCATTTTTCGCCTGGATGACCGGGCCGAAATCGACGTGCGTGGCCGGGAAAGTGGGTAGGTTCGCCACCGCCTCGCCGGGAAGGAACCCCTGCTCAACCAGTTTGTCGAGACTAATCAGGAGCGGGTTGCCCGCAAATGCCGAGAAACACTGGTAGGGGGAATCACCGTACCCGGTGGGGCCGAGGGGTAGGATTTGCCAGAGTTGTTGGCCTGCTGCTGCCAGGAAATCTACAAACCGGAAACTGTTATCGCCCAGGTCGCCCATTCCGAAGCGGCCAGGTAGCGAGGTGGGGTGGAGTAAAATACCGCTCGACCGGGGAAATTCCATTGTTATACACCCTTTCTACAATAAAAATAAAAGTAGCTCCCGGCGGCCCATAAACTCAGACCGCTTGCAGGGCAGGCATAACCTCTTTGGCGAAAAGCCGCATACTTTCCATTTTAGCTGGTTCGTTGAAATAAAGCGCGAAATATTCGACACCCGCGTCAATCATCCCCTTAAAGACTTCTATCAACCGGGCGGGCGTCCCGACGGCACTGCCTTTGCCGAGTTCTTCCAGGCTCCGTCCACCCCTGGCCCTGGCAGTTATCTTTTCCAGTTCAGTTTCGGTAGGAGCGGCAAAGACGGTAAAGCTGGCCGTCTTGCGAATCCGGTCGTAATCGCGGCCCACGTCCTGGCAGTGCTTGCGCAGGACCGCGAACTTGCGACGGTAAAATTCAGGGTCGGTGCTGTCGGTGAGGTTACAGGCGTCCCCATAGCGCGCCACCAGTTTGAGAGTAACCTGCTCCCCGGCCCCGCCAATCCAGAGCGGGACGTGTGGTTTTTGGACTCCTTTGGGCTCATTGATTGCATTACTTAAGCGGTAATATTGCCCTTCAAAGCTGGCTTTTGGCTCGGTCCAGAGTTTCAGAATTACCTGGGCGGCTTCACCAAGCATTTTCAGGCGTTCGCTGGTGGGCGGGTAGGGCAGAGGGTAACCGTAAGCCTCGTACTCTCGCTGGTCCCAGCCTGCCCCCAGGCCAAGTATAGACCGGCCATGGCTCAAAACATCTACGGTCGAAACGATTTTAGCAAGCATGGCCGGGGGCCGGTAAAGGTTGCAGGTGACAAGCTGGCCGAGTTTGACCTTAGAGGTGTCACGGGCCAGGGCCGCCATAATGGTCCAGGCTTCAAAGGTCGTTTCCAGGATAGGTTCGGGGACGGTCTGGAAATGGTCGTAGACCCAGACCGAGTCAAAGCAAAGATTTTCCGCCTCGACCGCGACCGAGGTTAAGGTTTCGTATTTCTCCACCGGGTCGGTTATCCCGGCCAGGTCCATGCGCCACCCTTGCGGCACAAATGCGCCAAACTTTACGGCCATATTTCTCCCTACCTGCCATAAACCTGCTACCATCCCCGCCGGGCTGTTTTAGGGTAAAAAAGTACAGCAAGAGTTATACCCTGCTCCGGCCCTTATTATATTTCTTCCCTGCCTACTTTACCACCGTTGAAACCTGGTATTAAGACCCAATTTTGTAATCAAGCAATTGCTTGACAGGCCGGTTAACTGGTTTTATAATGAGGACCAAGCAGTTGCTTGAATGATTAGTGCGAAAAGGGGTTTTAAATGAGCGAAACGGCTGTAACTGGAGTGAGTAACGCCAAAAGGACCAAAGGCACCAACCGCCAGAACACCCTGGCCCGGATTGCCCTGACTTTGCTGGCCGAACGAGGCTTTGAAGGGTTGCGAGTACGCGACGTGGCCGACTTAGCCGGGATAAACATCGCCACTCTACACTATTATTTCCCGACCAAAGAGGATTTGATTTACGCGGTAGGCGAGGAAATCTTCCAGCAATTTTTATCCGTTACGGCCCCGGTAGGCGAAAGCTCTGTTACATCCCCGGACCAACAGTTGCGCCAGGTCTTTCAAGATATGCAGTATCAGCTTGAGCGGGTGCCGGATTTATTTGTAGCCCTGCACGAACTCCAACTGCGGGCGCACCGGGACGAAGCGGTGCGTAAAATCGTTGGACAGATTCACGGGCGCTGGCAAAGTAACCTCGAAGGAATTTATAAGGCCGGGGTCAAGCAAACCCTTTTCCGGCCCGATATTGAACCGGCCCAGGCGGCTACCGCCATAATCGCCCTTCTTTCCGGCATCAGTTTGCAGGCTGTAAGTAAGGAACCTGCCGCCGACCTGGCCTGGACAGGGCAACAACTGGTTTCGAGCTTCCTATTACCCGACCTGGCTTAACCTCCTAAAAAAGGATTTATCAGGCTCAAGGTGAAAAGCAAAGTTCGACAAAATTGTCATGCTCACGATTGTGATATTGTCCTACGGATCGGAGACACCCTGCGGGCGCGTGTTACGCACGGTATGACAAAATGGCGGCTGTGTTATTCATTATCGGCGCATTTCGGAACAACGTTCAACGATTTTGCAGTCGCCCCTGTTTTACTACCAAAGTCCAATATACTCTCTTGCGGCCTATGTTATAATATTGGGCGAGACGGCCACCACGGCGTAATTCGGACCGTCTCCGTTACTGGCTTTAGTAGGAATGGTGAACTTTGAGGTAATTCTTTCTTTTAATAGCAAAATTTAAGCAACCGCTTTGCCCCTGGCAATTTGTGGTTGTCCGGTTTTTGGAAAAATTAGCTTATAAAGAAAGAATTAAATATGCTCAAAGTAACTAACCTTAGCAAAAGCTATGGCGACGCCGTTATCCTCGACAAAATCAACTTCTCCCTGCACCGGGGCGAACGAGTCGGCCTGATTGGCCCGAATGGGGCCGGAAAATCAACCCTTTTAAGAATAATAGCGGGTCTTGAAACCCCGGACAAAGGCAATGTCTGGCTGGAACCTTCGGCGCGCCTGGGTTATCTTTCCCAGGCCCTGATTTACGAGCCTGGCGCGACCGTCGGGCAGGTTATCGGGGAAACCATTGGCCCGGCCCTCGATATTCTGGCCGAGATCGAACAACTGGGCCAGGCCATCGCTACCGTTTCGCCCGACGAATACGACATGGTGATGGAACAGTATTCCGAGGCCCTGGACGAAGCCGAGCGGCTGGACGCCTATACCGCGCAAGCCCGCCTTTCGCAGGTGCTGGCCGGATTAGGGCTGTCTCACCTCGACGAAACCTCCCCGGTAGCGGTATTGAGCGGGGGTCAGAAAACCCGGCTCGGACTGGCCCGGTTGCTCCTGGCTCAACCCGATTTGCTGTTGCTGGACGAACCGACCAACCACCTCGACATTACCGCCCTGGCCTGGTTGGAAGATTTTATCCGGCAGTACCGGGGCACCGTCCTGATTATCTCGCACGACCGGGCCTTTATTGATGCCCTGGTCGGCAAAATCCTTGCGCTCGACGAACTTACTCATAACCTGGCCGAGTTTGGCGGCAACTATAGCGAATACCTGGCCGAGATGGGGCGCCTCTGGCAAAAACAGATGGACGACTACCAGCGGCAGCAGGAAAAAATCGCGGCTATCGAAGAAAATATCCGCGATATGAAGCAGCGCTCCGCCAACATGGAACATCAAACGATTGATTTCTGGCTGTTAAAGAAGGCCAAGCGAGGCGCCCGGACCGCGAAAGTCCGCGAACGCAAGCTGGAAAAACTGCTCAACAGCGAGGAAAAAATCGAGAAGCCGAAGCAGAGCTGGCACATGAAACTCGATTTCGGCCAGGCCCCGGTCAGCGGGCAGCAAGTCCTGGCCCTGGATGGGGTGAGCAAAAGCTTTGATGACCGAGTCTTGTTCGAGGGAGTGCGGGCTGAAATAAGGCAGGGCGAACGGGTGGCGCTACTGGGGCCGAACGGTTCTGGCAAGACAACCTTGTTGCGGATTATCGGCGGGGAACTTGCGCCGGATAGCGGGCGGGTCCGCCTGGGCGCGAATGTACGGACCGGCTACTTTTCCCAGGAGCAGGAAGGTTTAAAACCGGAGATTACCGCGTTGGAAGCCGTCCGGGAGGTCGCTGCGATTTCCGAAACGGAAGCCCGCAATTACTTGCACTTTTTCCTGTTCCAGGGGGATGAAGTCTTTACCCTGGTAAAGGATTTAAGCTACGGCGAGCGGGCCCGGTTGGTACTGGCCCGGTTAGTCTTGAGCAAGGTGAACTTCTTACTACTGGATGAGCCGCTCAATCACCTGGACATCAAGTCGCGGGAGCAATTCGAGCAAGCCCTGGAAAACTTTGAAGGTACTATCCTGGCCGTAGTCCACGACCGTTATTTCGTGGAGGAGTTTGCGGAGCGCATCTGGGCAATTGTCGACCACCGTTTAGCCCAGTACTATGACCTGGCTGATTATGAGGCGTCACTCCTGACTTCTACCACTTAATCCCTGAATTATTACGGGTATTAAAAATTGGTAGTAAGTTTGGTACTAAATACCTATGTTTTTAAAAAACTGGTAAGCTTAAAATAAAAACAAATTAACCGGATTATTAAACAGAAATAAACCAGCTTTAATAGTTATTTCTTCACTCAATATTCGGCAATAATTTATTCAAATTCTGGTTATTTTTATCATCACCAGATTCAAGCACCAACGGTTCAAGCTCGAGGAACCAGTGCTTTAATTTTTGACTGCCTTTTGCCCTGTAAAGAAATATCGGACCTCTCAATGCACCGTCGGGAGGTCTAGCTTTTATTTAACCTTCAAGGAGAAGATTTTGAATAAGACAACCTCTGGTTCCAAAATAGGAACCTTAAAGAGTTCCAGGGGACTTGGAACTCTTTTGCTAGTTTTCGTGCTGCTTAGCGGATTATTCCTCGGTCAGATGGGTCCTTCCACTGCGCATGCTCAACCTCCTGCTGGTGACGTTGAAATTTCAATGACCGGGCCGGAAACCGCTAACATTGGTGACACCATTACCTATAATATCACGGTAAAAGCGGTCAATACTACTTTCATTGGGCCTACTAGCGTAATATATTCCTTACCCTATGGTTTGACCTATGTTTCGGCCACCCAGACCTCAGGGACAGGTGGAGGCGTGGCTTTCAGCTGCTCGGAAACGTCTGGAACAGTTAGTTGTCTAACCGGCGCTTTAGTGCAAGACGTCTCTGCCACTATCGCTGTCGTAGCCACTATAAACAATAACGCTACACCAGGTTATTATATATTTAATGAAGCCCAGGTAGTTACCACGGTGCCTGTGATCGTTAACAAGTACAGCAATAGCGTTATAACCCACATCCCTACCAATACGACTATCTCTATCAAGGGGCCTTCCCGGATTTTGCCCAATAGCACCCTGACTTATCAACTGGTAGTGAAAAATAATGGGGCTTACCCGGTAGGTTCGGTTGATGTTTTCAACGCCATCCCGGCCGGTTTGACCTACCTTTCCGCGGACCTGCAAAACTGCACCCTGGAACAGGGCGGGAACCCTATCAAGGGCATTAATAACGGCGCTCCGCCCCAGGATGGTATCTATTGCCAGCTTGATGGCCTCGCAGCCGGGGAGTCCAAAATTATCAGCCTGACCTTCCAGGCCGGTGGTGCTCTCGGCCAGTGTTTCGATGAATTGGCCACAATTACAATCTATGGTAACCCTACTTTCAAAATTACCAACCAGGGTAGTATGGCCGGTGATACTGCTACCGCTAACATCACGACCTGTTATGGCGACAACAATACCCCTGAGCCGCCCGCCGACCTCGTCGCTCAACTTCGTGTCTCGCCCGACCGCGTCGTCACTGATAGCGAAAACACCGATGTCACCTACACCCTTACTGTCAAGAACATCGGCTACGGCAAGGCTCACTCCGTCCAGGCCAAGTTCCCCTTCGACCCTTCCCTTGTCATCGGGTACGCCTCGTTCGAGGAACCAGGTGCCTGGGTCAGCGAGATTGGAAGTGACCCCGCCAACCCTTTCATCGTCGTCAACTTCCCTGACCTCGATGTCAACGCGGTCGTTTCCGCCACCGTCGTCCTCAGACCTGCCGCCGACGCCACCGAAACCACCGAGTTCGACCGCTTCACCGTCAAATGGGACGATGCTGTCGGCTCCGGCAAGACTGCCGGGAGCAACGCTGTCCGGTTCAGCATCGGTAGCGAAGATGTCAACCTCAACAACGGTGATGTCCAGCTCTTTGACCCGGCTCAAATCACCCTTGCCAAGGACCAGACCCAGACCTTTACCGGCGACTTCTTCGCTCCCGGTGAACTGGTAACAGGCTGGTACACCGACGAGAGCGGTCAGAGCACCTCGCTGGGCACCAAACTTGCGGACGCCACCGGTACGGTCAGCTTCGACTTCTCGGCGAGCGGTCACGCTGCCGGTGAGAAGTTCGTGCTGGCAGCGCACGGCAACCGCAGCGAAATCTCCGGCAACTCCGCCATTACCATCGGTTCCTAGGTTCTTAGGTCACTGACCCCTTAAACCAAAGGCCCGCCTGTAGAGGGAGAAACTCCTCACAGGCGGGCTTTCCGCTAGGCAGGCTTGGTGAAACGCCATTAAATGATTAAGCGGCCCTGAACCAGACCCGGTCGGAAGTCTCCTCGGCCACAACCCGGCCTTCCAGTCGCAACCTTTCAAGATGCGACAGGGCTTCACCCAGCGCCAGGATACGGTGAAAACCTCTCGCCCGGTCGCCCCAGATTGTTTCAACTACCTGGGCCGCCGTCCGGGGACCGCCTTCAAGGGCGGCATAAATTCTTCCCAGGCGGACCTGGTGGTGGTCTTCCAGGTCATCAATCCGCTCCAGGTAATTGCTAAAGGTCGGGCCGTGAGCCGGCAGGACTTCGCCAATATCGAGATGGCGAATTTGTTCGAGGCTGGCGATAAAATCGCCCAGGGGGTCGTCGGTCGAGCCGGGGTACTTTCCGATATTGCTGCTTATCGAACCGAGCAGGTGATCGCCGGAAAGAAGCAGGCGGCGGTCCCGGTTGTAAAGGACGTAATGTCCGGCGGTATGGCCTGGTGTCCAGAAAACCTCCCATGCGCCCTGTATCCGGTCCTGGGTCGTGGGGTTAGCAAGGCTCGGCTTATCAAACCGGAAGGACTCACCCCCGGCCAGCAACCGGTCGCCAGGGTGAATTTCCGGTAAATAATTCACCCCGGACCCGGCCATACCGCCGGAAAGCTGGGTAACGCCGTTTCGTTCGAGCCAGTTGGACATGCGGTGGGTTACCCCGGTCTGGTCGGTCAGCCGTTCTTGCAGGGGCTGGTATTCGCGGCGGTGCAGGTAAAGATGCGCTCCGGGAGCCAGGCGGCGCAGCCGTTCAAGTTGACCGATATGGTCGGGGTGGGCATGGGTCACGAAAATATCGGTTAGCCGGTCGGGTGAAAGGCCCAGTTGGGCCAGCCCTTCGTCCAGCTTTTGATGGCTTTCGGGCATATCGAGGCCGCAATCTACCAGGACCACTCCGTCCGGCTCTTTGAGCAGGTAAACGTTGATATGGTCGAGGCCAAAAGGCATCGGTAGACGGATGCGGAATAAATTCTCCGCGACCTCGGTAACAAGCGTATCAGCCATTAAATTTACACCCCGCAACCAGACAATTTACTGCTTCCCCTGTCTAAAAAGAAATCCGCTCGGACAGACTTTAGGGTAACATTTTTCAAAAAAGAGTCAACCAGGTGACGATTTACATGGCTATAAATTCTGGTAAAATTAGCTGAAAACAGAGTTGTGAAAAGCGTAACCTTTGCACAGACGGGACGTTATTTATATAGAAGCCCCCTGTTAAGCTATACGCAGGTGGGATTTTTACTGTGGGAGTAAGAGAGAACAAAACAGGCAAGGGTGCCTCTAGAACGTTTTAATTTATGATGTTATAAGTGGTGATATTTTTTATGCCAATTTTTGCTGAGAGAGAAAAGAAATCCCGGGCCAAAAACCCGGTGCCTGCTCAAACTGAAAATAAACCTATACCTTTCCTCCCCCTGCCACCAACGCCGGAGTTGACCTTCGCGGAAAGACAGGAAGGCCAGAAGCGCATGGTCCACGAAGGGATGCTCTTCTCGATAATGAACAACTCGATTGTGCCGGGTGGCGCAGTCCTGACCGCCTTCGCGTTATATATGGGGGCGGACGTTTTTATTATCGGCTTAATAACAGCCTTACCCCTGTTTTCCACCATTTTACAGTTGTGGACACCCCAGTTTATCTCTAAGGTGGGGAACCGCAAAAAGCTCACGGTTTTGACGATGGGTTCGGCGCGGGCATCCCTCATCCCCCTGACTATCATCGGGTTGGGGGCGTGGTACGGGCCGAATTTAGCCGGGCTCTGGTTAATTTTGTTCCTGCTACAGTTAACGATCTATTCAGGGTTGACGGCGATAGGCAGTACCTCCTGGCTTAGCTGGGCCATGACGGTCGTGCCGATTGAACAGCGGGCGACCTACTTTGCCAAACGCGCTACCCTGGTCGGCATGGTCGGCCTGGTGGCGGCCCTTTTTACCGGCTTTTTCCTCGACTGGTGGACCGAACCGGCGGCAACCGCGACCGGGCACCGGACCAACCCTGGAGCCTACGTGGTCCTGTTTGCCATCGCGGCGGTGATGGGGTTAACAACAACCTGGTTACTCCACCGCACCCCCGACCTTAAAAACGAGCCTCACCCGGCGGAGCGGCCCAGTTTCAAGGAAAGCCTACGCTCGACCTGGGCAATGGTGGCCCTCCGAAAATACCTGATTTTCCGGTCGGTCCAACTCTTTGCGATAGGCACGGTCGTGCCTTATTACACGGTCTACATGCTCGAAAATCTCAAAATGAGTTTTACCGAGCTTTTCTTCCTGCAAAACGTGGGGGCGCTGGCCGGGCTGGTAGTCTTTCCGTTATGGGGGCGGGTGCTGGAAAAATATGGTAACAGCCCGGTCCTTTTCTGGACAAGCTGGGCCAAAATCGCTTATGTTGTTTTGTGGGCCTTCGTGGTCCCTGGCAACCCGTTCTGGCCGTTGCTGTTCCTGTTTATCTCGCTGGCGATTGACTCCGGGTTCAACCTGGCGGCGGGTAACCTGCTAATGAACCTGCTACCGACCGGGACCGGGAATGTCGGTTACATCAGCGTTTTTACGGCGGTCAGCAGCGTGGCAACCGCGATTGGGCCTTTCCTGGCCGGTATCGTGATTGGCTGGATAGCTTCGACGGCGGTTCCAATATTTGGCTTTGAAATGGGGGCAATCCAGATAATGTTCCTAGCCTCAGGGGTTTTGCGGGTTATCTCGATGTTCTTTTTCCACGGGTTTTCCGACGCCGTAAAACGCTAAACTTTTCCGAGAACCTTTTCCCTTTGTTCCACGTTCCATCTCTAAAATCTGAGAGTGGTTCCTGGGCAGAAGGAAAGGTTCTTTTTTTATGCCCTTTTATCCGATGGTAAAAAGGATTATAATAAGGCAATGTTTATTGACAAAGTTAATAAACATTTTTATAATCTAAATTAATACAATAATGTTTATCCAGATTCTCTTTGTTTTTTCTGGTAACACTTAGAAAAGGCTAAAAAGACTTTCAAAGTAATTGGGAGACACACAATGATTCAAACTGATGAAGGCAAAGCTGCCAAAGAAAGACGCCGCTTCCGGCCAAAAATCGCGAATAACGCGGTTGAACTGATGGGCAACACCCCCCTGGTCCGCCTTAACAAAGTCACCGAAGGGGCCGTTGCAAACGTAATCGCCAAGTTGGAATCCTATAACCCCGGTTTCTCCGTGAAATGCCGCATCGGGGTCGGCATGATTGAAGACGCCGAAAGACGGGGCGTTTTGAACAAAGACACCCTTATCGTCGAGCCGACCAGCGGCAACACCGGTATCGCGCTGGCCTGGGTATCGGCGGTCAAAGGTTACAAATTGACCCTGGTTATGCCCGACACGATGAGTATTGAGCGCCGGATGCTGCTGAAAGGATATGGAGCCGACCTGGTGCTGACGCCTGGCGCGGAAGGGATGCCGGGAGCCATTCGCAAGGCCGAGGAAATCCTGGCGGCAACCCCCAACTCCTGGATACCCCAGCAATTCAAAAACCCGGCCAACCCCGAAATCCACCGCAATACGACCGCCCTGGAAATCTGGGATGATACCGATGGTGATATTGATATTCTGGTCGGCGGGGTAGGGACCGGCGGCACCCTTACCGGTACGGCCCAGGTTATCAAGGGCCTCAAGCCGAGCTTAAAGGTGGTTGCGGTCGAACCTACGGCCAGCCCGGTCCTGAGTGGCGGCAAACCCTCGCCTCACAAAATCCAGGGGATAGGCGCCGGGTTCGTGCCCGATGTGCTGGATAAGAGCCTGGTAGACGAAATCTTCCAGGTGACCAACGAACAGGCGATTGAAACGGCCCGCGCCATTATGCGCCAGGAAGGGTTGTTAGTCGGTATCAGTTGTGGGGCTGCCGCCTACGCGGCCATCCAGGTTGCCAAGCGGCCCGAAAACGCCGGTAAAAATATCGTGGTAGTACTGCCGGATACTGGCGAACGCTATCTCAGCACGGTCTTGTTTGCCGACATCCGCGAACAACTTCAATTGAGCTAGACAGAGTTTTTCAACCGGGAAGGTATTAAGCCAATGAAAATTTCGAGCAAAGGTGAATACGGATTAAGGGCGCTTTTCGACATGACGCAGCATTACGACCAGAGTCCCAGGCGGAGCCGTGAAATCGGTGAAGCCCAGAGCGTGCCGGAAGATTACCTGAACCAGTTGCTTATCACTCTGCGCAAGGCCGGGTTGATAAACAGTTTACGCGGACCCCAGGGCGGTCACATCCTGGCCCGCCCGCCCCAGCAAATTACCCTGCTGGAAGTCATCCGGGAACTGGAAGGGGACGTTTCACCGCTGGCTCACTCGGTCGAGCCCACCCCGGTTGACAAAGTCCTGATTGACATCTGGCAACAGGTTGAGGATGAAACGGTCAAAATCCTCAGTAGCGTTACCCTGGAAGACCTCCTGGAACGTTACAATCACAAACAAGAGCAGGTGATGTACTACATTTAGCCTATCCTGGGTTGTGCCCCCGTCCAGAAATAAACCTCCTGAGCTATAACGGACTTCCGCCGTTTAGCCGGGAGGTTTTTTATTTTTACCAGGTCAGAGTTCAGTTTTTCGCCGTTACATGTCCGAAAACAGCCAGTTTTTGCCCCCGAAAAGATATATTATAGCTACTGAAAGGTAACAAAATTAAATAAAAAAGAAAAATTCAAACGAAAGTGGGTAAGCTGTGGAAACCATCGAAACTAAAGGACTGGCCGGGGAAACCCAGGCTGTCTCAAATAAAATAGGGGTAATTGACTGGGCGCAGGTAGAAAATAGTCTTGACACCAACGGCTGGGCCATCCTCGAAAACATTCTTACGGGAGAGGAAAGCCAGGAACTGGCCGGGCTTTACGACACGCCCGCTATATTCCGCAAGCATATCATTATGGCCCGGCACGGCTACGGCAAGGGCGAATACAAATATTTTTCCTATCCCTTACCGGGACTAATCCAGGAGTTGCGCACCCGGTTGTACCCCCGGTTGGTCCCTATCGCCAATCGCTGGCACGAAACGATGCGCCAGGGAATGCAATTTCCGTCCGAACACGCCGACTTTATCGAACGCTGCCGCCAGGCCGGGCAGACCCGTCCCACCCCGTTAATTTTGAAATACACCGCCGGGGATTACAACTGCCTGCACCAGGACCTTTACGGCGAACACGTTTTTCCTTTACAGGTAGCCTTTTTACTTTCCGAGCCGGGCCTCGATTTTGAGGGTGGCGAGTTCATCCTGACCGAGCAACGGCCCCGCATGCAGTCGCGGGTGGAAGTGGTTCCGCTCAAAAGAGGGGACGCGGTGGTCTTCGCGGTCAATCGCCGCCCGGTCCAGGGGACCCGTGGCAGCTACCAGGTCCAGTTGCGTCACGGCGTGAGCCGGGTGCGAACGGGCCAACGTTACACGCTGGGAGTGATTTTCCATGACGCAGCCTGATTTTTCATTCTTTAACGGCCAGATGTTTGAGGACGTACGCCCCGAACTGGTCTTCGCGCCGGGAGCCCTTTTACTGCCTGGTTTTGCCAGCGAGGTTGAAGACGCCTTGCTGGCCGAACTGGCGAGAATACAGGAAGTAGCTCCTTTCCGGCAGATGACCACGCCGGGCGGGCACCAGATGTCGGTCGCCATGACCAACTGCGGCCAATTCGGGTGGGTCACCGACCGCACCGGCTACCGTTACGACCGGCTCGACCCGCTGAGCCACCAACCCTGGCCCGCAATGCCCCATGTATTTCTCGACCTTGCAACCAGGGCCGCCCAAAGAGCCGGGTACGAGCGTTTCGAGCCGGATGCCTGCCTGGTCAACCGCTACCTGCCGGGGGCGAAAATGGGCCTGCACCAGGACAAAGACGAAAAAGATTTCTCCGCCCCAATTGTGTCGGTTTCGCTGGGACTCCCGGCGGCCTTCCTGTTCGGTGGGGCTAAAAGGACCGACCCGACCCAGGTTTTACCGCTAAAGCATGGCGACGTGGTGGTCTGGGGTGGCCCATCCCGCCTCTTTTATCACGGTATCCGCCCTTTGAAAGAGGGTTTTTCTGAAAAGCTTGGCGGTGAACGGATAAACCTGACCTTCCGCAAGGTGAATTAAAAAAAGAGAAACGAGGGAAACCGGATTGAAACGAGAGCAACTTTTAACCCGGCTGGATGAACGCTGGAACGAGTTCAAGGAATCCTTTGCCGGGCTGACCCAAGAACAAATGCTAAGACCGGGAGTAACCGAATTATGGTCGGTGAAAGATGTGGTAGCCCACGTCAGCACCTGGGAAGAAGAAGCCCTGAAATATTTGCCAATAGTCCTTGCAGGTAAAAAGCCGCCCCTTTACGCGGTCCAGTATGGTGGCCTGGACGCTTTCAATGCTAAAATGACGGTGGAGAAACGCGACCTTACTCTGACCGAAGTCTTAGAACGGTGCGAGACTACCCATCAGAAGCTGGTGGAGTATATAGAGACCGTGCCGGAGGAAGAATTTACCACCGAGACTAAATTCCGGCACCGCTTACGGCTCGATACCTACAGCCACTATCCCCTGCATACCAAAATGGTCAGGGAGTGGCGCGAACTGAAGAAAATCTAACCAGGAAAAGCTAATGACCGAAGAAAAGCAATATCCTTTTAAGCCCCTTAACTTTAGCCGGTTATCTCCTGAAGAACAGCTTGAGAACTCTCAAAACTTTTTGACAACGTTGCAAAAACGGCGGACTGTCCGCCAATTCTCGACCGACCCGGTGGCGTTCGAACTAATCCAGAATGCCATCCGGGCTGCCGGGACCGCTCCCAGCGGAGCCAACCTGCAACCCTGGACTTTTGTCGTGGTGGAAGACGGCGAAATTAAACGGCAAATCCGCCAGGCTGCCGAAGAAGAAGAAAAAGAATTTTACGCCTCAAAAATCACCCCCGAATGGCGCGAGGCCCTCGCCCCACTCGGTACCGATTGGATAAAGACCCATCTTGAAGATGCCCCTTACCTGATTGTCGTCTTTGAGCAAACTTACCGGGTCGAGGAAACCCGGACGGCCCGCCGCATGTTATAAAAAATTACTATGTGCGGGAATCGGTGGGAATTGCGGTCGGGTTCTTGCTAGCTTCCCTCACCAGCGCCGGGCTGGTTACCCTGACCCACACACCGAGCCCCATGGGATTTCTAAATAAACTGCTCAAACGCCCGGCCAACGAGCGTCCCTTTGTGGTTATCCCGGTCGGTTACCCGTCCAGAGATGCCCAGGTACCCGACATCTCCAAAAAACCGCTCGAAAAAATTATGGTTCGGCTTTAAATTTAACCTCAAAATACTAAATTACATCGTTTGGCTTAGTACTTCCGTTCGGTTTTTTGCTAAAATAGACCAAAGGATGTTTCTGATTTAGTGCGTTGAGGAGGTTTAGCGTGCTTGAACTGAGTCAAGCTTCGGTCCAAAAAATTATGCTGGCAAGCCTCGGATTGGCCCGGCCCTATACTAAAAAAGCCACTAAAAAAGATGTGCTGGACACCATCCGGCAAATGCACCTGCTTCAAATTGACACTATCAGTGTAGTTGAACGCAGCCATTACGTGGTGCTTTGGAGCCGGTTGGGAGAATACCCGCTGGCCTGGGTGGATGAACTGCTGGCGGAAGGCCAGCTTTTTGAGTACTGGAGTCACGCCGCCTGTATGCTCCCGGTCGAGGATTACCCACTTTACCGCCACCGGATGCTAAACCGCGAAAAGTCCCACAGTTGGATTGCCGAACACCGCGACGAGGTTGATAAACTCCTGTCTTACGTCCGGGAGAACGGCCCGGTCCGCTCCGCCGATTTCGAACGCCCCGAAGGCAAAAAAGGGGCCGGGTGGTGGGACTGGAAACCGGAAAAAGTGACCCTGGAAGTCCTTTTCAACGCCGGAATCCTGGCTGTCGCCAGAAGGCAGGGTTTTCAGCGCTTTTATGATTTGCAGGAACGGGTTTTTCCCAATTGGGATGACGCCAGGGTCCTGGCCGAGGCTGAAATCGAACTGAATTTTACCCGCAAAGCCCTGCTGGCGCTGGGAGTAGCCCAACCGGCCTGGCTCACCACCTACTTTTATCGCTGGCAAAAGAAAAACACCCTCACAGCCCTGAAAGTATTGGTCGAAAGCGGCGAGGTGGAAGAAGTTAAGGTTGAGGGTTGGGACCAACCGGGCTATATCCACAGGGAAAGTTTACCCATGATAGAATCCATCCTGGACGGTAATGGCAAATTCGACTTTGACAGGACGGCTTTGCTGTCGCCTTTCGACCCATTGATTTCCGACCGCGACCGGGCTTTGACTACTTTCGGCTTTGACTATAAAATTGAGTGCTATACGCCCGAAGCTAAACGGCGTTACGGCTATTTTACCCTGCCGATCCTGCACAAAGGCCAACTGGTCGGACGGATTGACTCCAAGGCTTATCGCAAAGAGAAGGTTTTCGAGGTCAAAAAGCTGCACCTCGAACCCGGCGTAGCCGTTACGGATGAACTGGCCGAGGCTCTGGCATCAACCTTCCAGGGATTTGCCGACTGGCACAAGACCCCGGAAGTAGTGGTCCGGTGGTCGGACCCACCCGAACTGGTCGAAATAATAAACGGCCTCCTGGCGGAACAGGTCGAAACCACCGCCTAAATTCAGACAGGTTAAGAGGAATGCAAAAGCGAATTCTGGGGAGTAGTGGGATTGAAGTCGGCGCGATTGGCCTCGGCTGCATGGGCATGTCGTGGGCTTACGGCACCGGGGACGACGCCGAGTCTATCAAGGTCATGCACCGGGCTATCGAGTTGGGCGTGACCCTGTTCGATACCGCCGACGCCTATGGCCCCTACACAAACGAAGAACTGGTCGGCAAGGCCCTGAATGGCTACCGGGAAAAAGTAACCCTCGCCACCAAGTGCGGGTTGGTCGTGACCGACCGCGAACACCACACCTACGCCCGCAACGCCAAGCCGGATTACATCAGGGCAGCCTGCGAAGCGTCGTTAAAACGGCTGGACGTGGAAGTTATCGACCTCTACCAGTTGCACCGCCCCGACCCTGAAGTGCCAATCGAGGATAGTATGGAGGCCCTGGCCGGATTGGTCAAAGAGGGGAAAGTGCGGGCGATAGGTCTTTCGGAATGTGATGTACCGACCCTCGAAAGGGCCTACATGGTCTTCCCTTTTGCCACCTTGCAGTCGGAGCTATCACTCTGGACGCGGGACGTACTGGCCGAAATCCTCCCCTGGTGCCAGGCCCACAACGTGGCTTTCTTGCCTTTCTCGCCGCTGGGTCGCGGTTTCCTGACCGGGCAATACCGGCGCGCCGATAGCATCGCCCAGACCGATTTCCGGGCCAATTTGCCCCGTTTCCAGGGAGATAACTTCACGGCTAACCTTGCCCTGGTAGACCGGGTGGAAGCAGTAGCCTACGGGCTGGGGGCGACCCCGGCCCAGGTCGCGCTGGCCTGGGTGCTGGCCCAGGGCGAACAGGTCGTGCCGATTCCGGGGACCAAACGTCAAAAGTACCTGGAAGAAAACCTGGGAGCCGCCGACCTCACGCTTTCCACCGCCGACCTGGCCGAACTCGACAATTTGCCGCCACCCGTGGGAGGCCGCTACCAGGTCCAACCTTAAATGGTTCTACTTGGTCTGAAACTAATCCTCACTCCCTGCCTGATCTGGCTGGTCAGCCAGGCCGGACGCAAATGGGGGCCGAGCGTGAGCGGCTGGCTGACTGGGTTACCCCTTACCTCCGGGCCAATCGCGCTCTACCTGGCGCTAGAACGCGGCACCGACTTCGCGGCAGGAGCGGCAAGCGGCACCCTGGCCGGGCTTATCTCGGTAGCGATTTTCTGCCTGGTCTATTACGAACTTTCTTTCAAACTGAACTGGCTCGCCTGTCTCCTGCTTGGCTGGGCCGGGTACTTCGTGGCGACCTTTATTTTCCAGGAAATTTCTCCGCCCCTGCTTGTAACCTACCTGGCCGTAATAGCTACCCTGGCCCTGGCAAGCTGGATAATGTCCGCCGGAAGGAACCGGGCCGGGGACGTGCAGACAGCCAGGGGTATTGCCACGCTCCGCTACGACCTGGCCTGGCGGATGATTCTCGCCACCACTTTCGTCGTCGGCCTGACCGCCAGCGCTGAATTTCTGGGTCCTCGGTTGAGCGGATTATTGTCACCTTTCCCAATCTTTGCCAGCATCCTGGCCGCCTTTACCCACCACCTGCAAGGGCCCCGGTCTACTCGCCTCTATTTGCAGGGGACTATTATCGGCGCTTTTACCTTCGCCACCTTTTTTGTCTGCTTTGGGGGCCTGGTCGAGCCGGACGGCCCGGCTATCGCTTTTGGCTGCGCCCTGCTGGTGGCGCTCCTGGCCCAGGGCTGCTCAATCTGGATGGTCCGGTACTCGCGGCGTCGCCAACCGGCCTGAATAAGGAGAAGTAATGAATAATAAATTACGTGTAACCGTCTGGAACGAATACCGCCATGAACCAGCGGAACCCCGGATTGCCGCTGTCTACCCGGAAGGAATCCATACCGCTATCGCGGACGGCCTGAAAAACTACGGCTTCGCGGTCCGGACCGCCACCCTCGACCAACCCGAACACGGCTTGAGTGAAGATGTGCTGGCAAATACCGATGTTCTGGTCTGGTGGAGCCATATCGCTAACCACGAAGTAAGCGACGAGATAGTCGAGCGGGTCCAGCGCCGGGTTTTGCAGGGCGGGATGGGATTGATTGTGCTGCATTCGGCCTGTATGGCGAAAGTATTCCAGCGGTTAATCGGCACCACCGGGGACGCCAAGTGGCGGGAGGATGCCAACAAAGAAAGGCTGTGGGTGGTCGCGCCCGGTCACCCGATTGCCGCCGGGGTGAGCGAATATATCGAACTACCGCACGAAGAAATGTACGGCGAACATTTTGATATACCTGCCCCCGACGAACTTATCTTTATAAGCTGGTTCCAGGGCGGCGAGGTCTTTCGGAGCGGGTGCTGTTTCAACCGGGGCAATGGAAAAATTTTCTATTTCCGGCCCGGTCACGAGGAACACCCGACCTACTTCCAACCGGAAATCCAAAAGGTGCTGGCGAACGCCTGCCAGTGGGCTGCACCCTCACCCAGCATGCACAGGCCAATCCGGGGCAACGTGGCAGCCCTTGAAAAAATCCCCGGCAGCGTTTAGGATAAACCCCGGTCTGCAAAACAAAACCTGCTTAACCATAGATTTTCGAAATATTACGACTTTCGCTTTGAACCTGGAAAAACGCTTAAAAATCTCGTAAGTACCATCAAAAGAGTGTTTTAAGAGAAAGTCTTGAAATAGGAAAGGAGCCACAATCCGCATGTTTGTCGCTATAATCGGGTGCGGCCAGCGCAACGGTGGCAAAGAACGCCACGCTATAGGCTACGCCCACGCGCACTCCTGGCTGGCGGCCCGGCCTGATGTTACCCTTATTGGTGTCGATATTTCCCCCGACAACCTGAGAACCTTTGGCGATACCTTCAAACTCCCCTCCAACCAGTTGTTTGCCTCGACCGCCGAGCTATACGCCGCCGTCACGCCCGATTACGTGAGCATTTGTACCTGGCCTATCCTTCATTCCGCCCTTACCATCGAAGCCGCCGAAAACGGAGTTAAAGGGATTGTCTGTGAGAAACCGATTGCCCTGAACGCCGCCGAAATCAAGGCTATGCAGGAAGCTTGCGAAGCACATAACGTCAAGCTTGCAATCGGGCACCAGCGCCGTCATGACAGCCTGTTTCTGACTCTGCGCCAGCTTTTGCAGGAAGGCGCGGTCGGAGAACACCCCGTTTTCGAATCGCGGGTCGGGGATGGTTGGGACATTATGTCGTGGACGGTCCACTGGTTCGACATGGCAAACTACCTGTTTGGAAAATTACCGGAAAGAATTATGGCCGGGGTGGACTTTACCGGAGCAACCCGTTACCGCCAGACCGTCGAGAACGGCTCGATTGTCTTTGCCGAGTATAACGGCACCGAGCAGGCTATCTTCATAACCGGGCCGGACCGCTATCACCCGATGGTGACTGTCCGGGGCAGCCGGGGAATTATGACCATCGAGGAACATCTCGGCACCATCGAAGTGATAAACCACGAGGGACACCGGACCGTCACCCCGGTTCACGACAAGCCCGAAAGCTACCAGGCCCTTTTCCTCGAACTGGTGGCGGCGGTCGAGCAAAATACTCCCATGCTTTGCGACATCAAGGAGACCGCCCACGGTACCCTGATGGCCCTGGCGGCCCAGGAAGCAGCCCGGACCATGCGGGCTGTAGCTTACCCGGTAGACTTTGATTATTCCCCGCTCGAACTGGCCCGTCAGCACCTGCCCATCCAACCTGAAAGCCAGGTTTAGGGCCAGTAAGGCAGGCCGGGCTATATACTCGCTACGGGAGGCTCAAAGAATGGCCGGTAGCACCGGGATTTGAAAGCCCTGAATTTTGGTTTAAAAAAGGCTTGACATCCGAAACGTTTTGGGCAATAATAAGGCTGACCCGGAAACGTTTCGGTCTTATTAACAGGTTCTTCCAAAACGTTTCGGATGGCTGTAAGGCCCAAGTCCCTGGAAACAGAACAACGCAACACCAGGTTTTCTCTTTTAATCGCTTTAAATTCTTTAAGTTAAGTTCTACAACCTGCTAAAAACTTAGGGTTAATTGGCCGGGCAGACCGGGATTAGCCTGCTGGTTTTTATTTTCGTAAGAGGAGTTACAAAGACGTGGCTACTATTTTTGACATCGCCAAAAAAGCCGGAGTTTCCATAACTACCGTCTCGCGGGCTTTGAATGGCTATAGCGATGTTAACGAAAATACCCGGCAAATGATTGTCCAGATTGCCGAGGATTTAAATTACTATCCTAACGCCGCCGCACGTAGCCTCCAGGGCAAAAAGACTAACACCATAGCTTTTGCCCCGCTCCTCAACGACCACCAGGAAGCTGAACCCTTCTTCAAAGAATTTACCGGGGTGCTGGCCCTCGCCAGTTTCCGGCACGACCTCAGTCTGCTGGTAACGCTCGTTGGCAAGAACCGGAACCTGGAAGAAATATACCGGGAACTGGCCGGGACTGGCCGGGTTGACGGCATTATCCTGGCCGACATCAAACCGCAGGACGAACGCATCCCCCTCCTGCAATCTCTCAAAATGCCTTTCGTGGCCTTTGGCCGGTCGCTCGATTACGAGCGTCTGAACTATCCCTTCGTTGATGTGGACGGTAAAGCCGGGGTCGCCAAGGTTGTCGCTTATTTGCACGAAACCGGACACCGGCGAATCGCTTACCTGGCCGAGCCTTTTACCCTGGCCTATGCCCGCGACCGTTACGATGGCTACCGGCAGGGTTTAGAGACCGCCGGGCTAACCGAAGACCCTCATCTTCTGGGACAAAACCTGCAAAACGAAGAGTCGGTAGCAACAGTGTTGCGCCCAATGATGGAGTTGCCAGAAGACAAACGGCCCACTGCTATTATCGCCGGAAACGATTACCTGGCACTACATGTGCTAGAGATGTTACCAAAGTTCGGATTTTCCCCCGGGAAGGGAGAAAACCAGGTAGCAGTTACCGGTTTTGACGATTTACCTTTTGCTTCATTTCTACAACCTGCTTTAACCACTCTACGCCAGCCAATTACTTCGACCTGCACCGTTCTACTCGATTTGCTGGTAGCCTTAATCAAAAACCAGGACGAACCGGCTTCGCTCTTAACACCCGGCCCAGGGACAACCCTGGTGGGACCTAAACAGGTTTTGCTTCAGCCGGAACTTATTGTGCGGGCTTCGGCCTAAAAATTTTACTCGTATCAGCTTCGGCCCACTCGTGGATAAGGTGGGAGGGCTGAACCAGGATTTGGCGTACCCGGTTTTTAGAAAAGCCGGGCGGAAGGCCATTTTTTGGAAATCGCTAGAAGGTATCGCCTTGATTGAGACAATTACCCTGAAAGATGACCAGATGTTCCTGGTTAGCGACCGGACCGGGGAAATTAAAAGCGGGATAGAGGGACACGGCCTTTATTTCGAAGATACGCGCTACCTGAGCAACCTGGAACTGACGATAAACGGGCAGGCGCCCCAGGCCCTTAACTACAACGCCGACTACAACATCGCGGCCACTTTTCACCTGAGTAGCCCGTATTTCTCGCAGTTGCAGGCGCTCGATTCAAGTATTGCCCAGGCGCAGACCGCCGTGGCCCACGCCGTCAGCATCATCCGTAAACGGCAGGTCCAAAATGGGCTTCTGGAAGAACTGAAATTTACCAACTTCCACCCGGAAACGTTGACCGTCGAATTTACTTTGAAGGTTAGCGCTGATTTTGCCGACATTTTCGAGGTGCGCGGCTACCCTCGCCACCTGGAAGGGACCGCCTCGCAGGTAGAAGTGCGAGACGGCGGGAAGCGACTGCAATTTCGCTCGAACCCGGTCAAACCGGAAATCCCGGTGCGGGCGCTGCAATTCGAAAGCAGCCTGGCGCCCCAATCCTACGAGATTAACGAGGTGGTCAGCCCGCACAATGGCCTGGTCTTCCCGCAAGTAGCCTTGCACTACCGGCTCGAACTCCAGACCGAACAGGCTGTCATTCTCAACCTGAACGCTTCCCCGGTCCAGGCCGGAAACGACATTGCGGCTAGACCCCTGACTGATAGCAGGTTCGCGCAGCAGGTAGCCGCCGCCCATGCAACCTTCGAACAGTGGGAAAAGGATTGCATGGTCGTCCAGAGCAACGATTTTCTCTTTAACCGCCTGATGCGGACCAGCCGTCTCGATTTGCGGTCGCTCTTGCAGCGTTCCGGCGATTACATGGTGATGACCGCCGGACTGCCCTGGTATTTCTCGTTTTTTGGCCGGGATAGCCTGATTGCCTCGATTCAGACCCTGAGCCTGGACGTGAATATCGCCAGAGATACCCTGCGCGCCCTCGCCCAGTACCAGGGTAAGGAGTTTAACGACTGGCGGGATGAAGAACCGGGCAAAATCTTGCACGAACTGCGCCGGGGGGACATGACCTTGAGCGGCGAAATGCCCCACGGACCCTACTACGGCTCGGTGGATAGCACCCTCCTTTTCATCTGGTGCTACGCCCTGACCTTGGAATGGACCGGCGACCGGGAATTCTTCAAAGAGTTGTGGCCCGCCGTCGAGAAAGGGTTGGATTGGGCCGCCCGTTACGGCGATATGGACGGTGACGGTTTTATCGAGTTCAACCGGCGCTCCGAGCGGGGGATTTTGCACCAGGGCTGGAAGGATAGCGACGAGTCAATGGGCGGGTCGCTGGGACCGCACCCGGCGGGACCGATTGCCCTGGTGGAAGTGCAGGGCTACTACTACGCGGCCCTGACCTCGACCGCCCGTGTGCTGCGCCGCTTTGGGGATACCTCCCAGCAGGCCCTGGCCGGAACGCTGGACACCCAGGCCGCCCGTTTGAAAGAAGCCTTTAACCGGGAATTCTGGTGGCCGGAAGAACAATTCTTTGCCCAGGCCCTGGACGGGCAGAAAAAACAGGTCCGCAATATTACTTCTAATCCCGGCCACTGCCTGTGGAGCGGCATAGTGGACCAGGACAAAGCGGCCCCTGTCGCCGCCCGGTTGATGCAGCCCGACCTTTTAAGCGGCTGGGGGATTCGGACCATGAGCAGTGCCGACCCGACCTATAACCCGATGAGCTATCACAACGGCAGCGTCTGGCCGCACGATAACTCCCTGATAGCGGCGGGGCTGCGGCGCTACGGTTTCGAGAAGGAAACCCTGGACCTGGTCGAACAACTCCTGGCCGCTGCAACCACTTTTCCCGATAGCCGTCTGCCCGAACTCTATTGTGGCTTTCCCCGCGTGGAAGACGGTATCGAAGAAGCCGCCCCGGCGGCTTACCCGGTCAGTTGTAGCCCCCAGGCGTGGGCTGCCGGGTCTGGACCTTATCTTTTGCAGACTTTGCTGGACCTGCAACCCGACGGTGATAATCAGACCGTCCGGGCCAACCCGGTGCTACCGGCCAGCCTCGAAAATTTAACCCTGCGCGGATTGCGAATCGGTAACAACAGGGTCAACCTGGCTTGCTGGCGCAATCCCCAAACCGGGGAAATCCAGGCTCTTACTACGCGGAGCGAGGAGACCCCGGTGGACAGTGCAACGACGTACAAATAACCCGGTCCGGTCCTGCTGCCGGAGCGGCTTAAAGCTCGAATAAGCGTTGTTATTTAAAGATTATAAGCCCGGTTTGGTGACAAGCCACCGGGCTCATAAAAGGAGGAGACAAAGATGTCACGTATATCGAATATACGGCGACTGAGCTGGCTAGGAATATTCTCCCTGCTGGTAACGTTGGTATTGTCTGCTTGCGGTGACGCTACCAACACCACCGCCCCCGCTACTACCGCCCCGGCAGCGACTACCGCAGCCGCTACTACCGCGGCGGCCACCACCGCTGCGACGGCAACAACTGCTGCGGCTACCACGGCGGCAGGGACTTCGGCAGCGGCTACCACCAGCGCGGCCACGTCAGCGGCAGCCACCACGGCTGCGGCCACTTCGGCAGCCGCTACCACTGCTGCCGGGACTACCGCGGCTGGGACTACCGAAGCGGCGGCGACTTTGCCGGCCAACTACAACAAAATGAACACAAGCGTTAAGGGGACTGTCCGGTTTGGCACCTGGGAAGGTGGCGACACCATCACCCAGATTAACCAGGTCATTGACGCTTTCAAAAAGGTCTACCCGAACGTTGATGTTAAATTAGAGGCTGTCCCAACCGATTACGGCACCAAACTCCAGAACCAGATTGCCGCCGGGAACGCTCCTGACGTTTTCCAGATTGGTGACGGCGATGCGCGTCTGTTCGTTGATAAGGGCGGCGCAGAAGACCTGACCCCCTACATCACCGGTCAGTACGGCCTGGACCAATCCATTTATTACGAAAACGTTTTGAACATCGGTAAGGTTGACGGCAAACTCTACTACATGCCGAAAGACTGGACCGGTATGGGTGTTTACTACAACAAGAAGCTGTTTGCCGACGCCGGTATCACCGCTCCCGCCAATGGTGACTGGACCTGGGACCAGTTCCGCGATATGGCTAAAAAGCTGACCAAAGCGGACCAGGAGCAGTGGGGCGCGATGTACTTCGACCAGATTAACCACCGCGATATTTACCCGATATTGCTGGCTAATGGCGCGGACTTCCTGAGCCAGGACGGCACCAAAATCCAGGGTATCCTGGACTCCGATGCCGCTATCAAGTCCTTCAACTTCCCGAACCAGATGATTTACACCGACAAGTCCATGCCTGACCTGAAGTACGTCAAGAGCAATGGCGGTACCGATCTGTTCAACAACGGCAAAGTTGGTATGGAGATTTTTGCCTACTGGTCGATGGCCGATTACCTCGGCGCTAAACCCCTGGACTTCGACTGGGGTACGTTGCCGCTGCCGCACATGACCGGTAAAGCGCCGACCAACGTTATTTACTGGGCCGGTCTGGCGATGAACAAAAAGAGCCAGAACAAAGACGCGGCCTGGGAATTCCTGAAGTTCCTCTCCGGCCCGGAAGCCGGTCGTATTCGCGGCCAGTTCAGCATCAAGGCAGTCGCCCAGGAACTGATCGCCAAGGAACCGCGTTATGCGCCGTTCACCTCGATTGCGGCCCAGTATTTCACTCCGTTGCCGGAACTGCGCACCCGCTTCTTCAATGACACCATTGGCAAGTATCTTGACAAGGGTCTGGAAGATGCCCAGTTGGCCGATACCCAGGATTTCACCCAGGTGGTGAAACAGGCCGCCGCCGACTCCCAGAAAGAGTTGGACAGGCTTAGAGCGCAAGGCTCCTAGGGTTGCGGCAAAGCCGGTTGTAGTAGCAGCCGGATAATCGTTGCGGAGCGGTTTAACCCTGGGTTGAGCCGCTCCGACCTTATTCTTTGGGAACGTTCTAAAATTAAAAGTTTTCAAAAACTCTGCTCAAAAGTTTTAAAATATAACCGGGTAGAATTCCGGCATATAAACACTGTTGTTTAGGGAGAAATGGTATGGCTGTAATAAACGAAACACAGGTCAACCGCCCGGTAAAGCAAAGAACGGCGAATCAACGCAAACGCAGCGAGACCCTGGCCTTTTACGCTTTTATTTCCCCCTGGTTAATCGGTTTTATCTTCCTGACCGCCGGGCCGATGATAGCCACACTCGGTCTGAGCTTTACCTATTACGACCTCGCTTCGCCACCGACCTGGGCCGGGCTGGATAACTATACACACGCTTTTTCCGACCCCGACTTCTGGCAATCTCTCAAAGTAACCGGGCTTTTCGTCCTTTTCTATCTGCCTTTAAGTATTGTCCTGGGTCTTTTAATCGCTATTTTGATGAACCAGAATATCAAAGGCATCGCGTTTTTCAGGACCATCTATTACATGCCGGTGGTAGTGCCCTCTGTCGCCAGCGCAGTCCTCTGGCTCTGGATTTTCCACCCCAGTCGGGGCCTGCTCAACAACGCCCTGGGTGCAGTCGGTGTCCCCAAAAGTGAATGGCCTTACTGGTTTCTCGACCCTAACTGGGCCTTACCCGCTATCATCATTATGAGCCTGTGGGGTGTCGGTAGCGGCATGATAATCTACCTGGCCGGGCTTAAAGCCATTCCACAAAACCTGTACGAAGCCGCCTCGATAGACGGGGCCAACCCGATCCAGCGTTTCTGGAATATCACTATCCCGCAACTATCGCCCATCATTTTCTTCCAGGTCATCCAGGGGTTAATCGGGGCCTTCCAGGTCTTCGCCCCGGCCAAAATCCTTTCGCCGAGCGGTCTCGGTGGCCCGAACGGCAGCACCCTCTTTTACGTCTTGAACCTTTATAACGTCGGGTTTGGCGGCAGCCACCAGATGGGTTACGCTTCGGCCCTCTCCTGGATTTTGTTCGTCATCATAATGGCCTGTACCCTGCTGGTCTTCCGCAGTTCGTCGGTCTGGGTCTATTACGAGACTGAACGGAATTAGAGCGGGAATTTTTAGGAGATAGAGAGGAGCGATGAAATGACGACAGGTACCCAGCTTGCCCCGTCCAGCGTAATGGCGAACAACCGGGTAAGCAACCGGCGTGTCCTTTATTTAGCCTTCACATACATTGTTTTATCAATAGGGGCTTTGGTCTTCCTGGTTCCTTTTATCTGGACCATTTTCACTTCCCTGAAATCGTCCTCGGAAATCAGCAGCACCACCATCACCATTCTCCCAAAAGGCGATTGGCACTGGGAAAATTTTAGCAAGGTCTTTACCAACCCCGGCATTGACTTTCCACGTTACCTGCTGAATACCATTTTTGTAATTGCGGGTATCCTGATAGGTAAGGTTATCTCCTGTACCCTGGTTGGCTACGGCTTTGCCCGCTTCCGGGCTCCCGGCAAAAACATTCTCTTTATCGCGATGCTTTCGACGATGCTATTGCCGAGCTATGTCACCCTGGTCCCAACTTACCTGCTCTTTACCCAGATTTTCCACTGGGGTGACAGCTTCCTGCCCCTGATTGTGCCTCACTTCTTCGGTGAAGCCTTCTATATCTTCCTGATGCGCCAGTTCTTTATGGGTCTGCCCTATGAACTGGAAGAAGCCGCCACGATTGACGGGGCGGGCCGGTTCCGCATCTTTGTCCAGATTATGCTGCCGATGGTCACTCCGGCGATTGTGGCAATGTGCGTGCTGACCTTCATGGGGGCCTGGAACGATTACTTTACCCCCTTGATTTACCTGAATGACCCCAGCAAGTATACCCTGGCCCTCGGCCTCCAGTTCTTGCGCGATAACACTATCGGTGTGAACAATAGCGGCTCGGTCGGCCAGCTAAACGTCTTGATGGCGGGCGCGCTGGTTATGATTATCCCGATGTTGATAATCTTCTTTGTAGCTCAAAAGTTTATCATCGAAGGCGTGAGTGTTACAGGCCTGGCCGGACGGTAGGATAAATAATTTCCGGTTAAAGCCGGTAGTGGGAAAAGCCGGGTGCAGGAAACGCCCGGTTTTTTCTTGGGAAACGGACAACCTTTTTGATAGAGATGGAGAAATGATAATGGCGTCTAGCGCAACACACGAATACCTCGACCAGTTCGCGGAAACGGTCAGCGATAACCTGGGCCGTCCCTTCACGGTCAGTGGAAGGCGTGGCTACCTGGTCGGGCATATGGACGGGGCTTTTCCCGACCTGGGCCACCATATTCCAGGCGAAATGGGCGGGCTGTGGGCTCCACCAGTAAAACTGGTGGACGGTTGGTGGTTTGGGCTAAAGGAAGCCGGTAGCGAGAGCGAATGGGAATGGCTATTTGGCAAAAACGCTCGCCGGTTTACCATGTCTCCGGGCCGGGCCAGCGGGGAATTCACGGTTAAAATTGGCGAGGCTGAAGTTACCGCTACGGAGGAAATTTTCATGGCGGCGCACGACCCAGCCTGCTTTGTCAGCCTGACCCTGGCAAACCCGACCGGCCAGGCCCTGAAACTCGATTTGAGCTGGCAGGTCCGGTTCGAACTGCGGGGAGCCTGGTGGAGCGAGTGGCCGGACCGGCCTGACACCGCCGAATACAACCCGGCGGACGGTTCAATTGTCGCCAGGGACTCTTTGACCTCAAACTGGGGCGCTTACATTAGCGGGGACAGGCTGCCCGTAAACGGGACGGTAGGGGCAAACCTGTGGGGACCAGAAAAGACCGGCTCGGTTAAAGGCCCCGACCACCGCCCCGAAGGAATTTTGCGCAACCCGGCGGACTTGCAGGGCGAAGGAATTTCGGGCCAACTAACCTATTCGGTCGAAATCGCCCCTAATTCCAGCCAGACCCTCCATTTTGTTATCGCCGGGAACCACCAGTTTGACGAAAAGCAGGTCGAATGGGCCGGACAACTCCTGGCGAACCGGGAAAAGCTAATGGCTGAAAAACTGTCCGAGCAGACAACTTTGCTGGAAAAAACACCCCGGTTCAACGCGCCCCGCGCCGATTACACACGTATTTTTGACGGCTCAGCCCTCTGCCTCGACATGCTTACCCAGGATATACCCAATCTTGGCCTGGGGATTATGGCCGGGCTACAGGGGTTTGCCTGGTACTTTGGCTGCGACACCTATTACACTTTGAGTGGTCTACTGGTGTCGGGTCAGCCTGAAGCAGGAATAGCTACCCTCAGACTGCTGGCAAATTACGGCAAACACCAGCGCGGGCGAATTCCGCACGAAATCGTCCAGACCGGCGAATTATTTAATCCCGGAAACCAGGTCGAAACAGGCGAGTTTGCCACCTCGGTCGAGCGGGCCTTTCGCTGGACCGGCGACCACGAATTCCTGGCCGAGGTCTACCCGGTTGTCGTGGAGGGCATCTTTAAATTCTTGCTGGAAGATAGCGACCCGGAAGGCACCCTGCTCCCGGAAGGGCCGGGCATTCTGGAACTCAGTTCGGCCTTGCGGGGCCGGAAACTGGACGTGGCCGCCAGCCTCTACCAGGGTTTGCAATCGCTGGCCTACCTGGCAGGGGTGATGAACGACACAGATACAAAAACGCGCTGTGAGGCCCTGGTTGAAAAAGTGCGGGAGCAGATTGAGAAACATTTCTGGGACGAAGCCCAGGGCGAGTATGTCTGGCGGATTGAACACGACCTCTCCATCCGGCCCGGCGAACCTCCTCATGGTTATGTAAACCTGGAGTTCGGGGTGGTGAAGGACATGGAGCGGGCCGATAGGATGTTTGAGCTTGTGGAAAGTCCTATACATACCGGCCCCCGCGGTCTCATTCTGCCCGGTTCAAAAGATTTCGTGATGGCGATTCAGAACGCGATTGTGGCCCTGGCCGAATTTCGCTACAACCGGCCCGATGAAGGGCTGCGCTATTTACAGTTCTGCGCCGACGAATACGCCTATTACATGCCCTGGGCTATTCCCGAATTTATCGGCCACGACTCCTGTTTTATCCAGGCCTGGTCGAGCGCCACGTTTAACTGGCTGGCTGTCCAGGGTTTCTTCCGCCTGAACCCGGACCCAGCCCGGCAGGTCATCGAGGTCAGGCCGCAACTGCCTTCGGATTGGCCTTACCTGGAGGTGAAAAATCTCCGGTTGTGGGGTACTTTTTACGATTTGAGGCTGGACCGTCAGAGTGATGGAACTATCAGATTTACCTCACAGTTGAGCGAAACCAACAGCACCACTACTCCCGCTCAGTTCGAGGTTATCACCGAAGCAACCGTCCCGGTAAGCTTTGTATAAGCTATAAGTTATTTTGAATAGTGGAAAAGTGCTACTTGCTCCGGTGGGTAGCACTTTTTATGCAACAACCCATACAAAATGTACTACCGACTTGCATTAAAAATGCTACAATTGTAGCAAGGCAAAGGATTTGAGCCAGGGAGGAATTTTATGGCGCAACAAATTGAAGACCAGTTTTACAGCGTTGATAGTTATTTTGAATTACTTAACAAAAGCCTTGATAAGTATGAGTTTTTTCGGGGTCGGGTCTATTTAATGTCGGGTGGCACCCCAGAACACGCTATTATCATAGGAAATACTGTTACTGCCCTTAATAATGCCCTGGACGAAAAAGATTGCCAGGTTTACAGCAGCGAAGTCCTGATACAGGTCCAAACAAAAAGTCATTATACTTTTAGCGACGCAACGGTCGTTTGCGGTCAACCCAGCTACGAGAAATATAAAAATAATCTTCTACTGACAAATCCAGAACTAATTGTTGAAGTGCTTTCTCCATCCACTCATAATTATGACCGGGGAACAAAATTCCAACTTTACAAAGCGATTAAATCTTTCCAGGATTATTTGCTCATAGATAGTCGTCAGGTTTACATCCAACATTTTCGTAAAATAGATGATAATACATGGCAAGAAAAAACTTACAAAAATTTAAATGATACTATTTTCCTGGAAAATTTTGGAATTGACTTAGAAGTTGGTCGAATTTATAGGAGGATTAAATTCGAACAGGAACCAGAAATCATTTGAGCCCAAATCTTATAAAGTATAAAACAAAAACCAGCCCCGACTCATCGAGTCGGGGCTGGTCTAGTTTTAGTAAAGGAAGCGGGCCGCTTACCAGGCGTAAGCTTCAGGAGCTTTGCCGCCGGGGCCGGGAAAAATCTCGTCGAGCTTCTTCATGGTTTCTTCGGAAAGCTTCAGTTCGAGGGCGTGCAGAGAGCCGGAGAACTGGTCAGCCGAGCTAGGCCCGATAATCGGGGCTGTCACGACCGGGTGCGCCAGCAGCCAGGCCAGGGCCACGTCAGCGGGTTCTTCGCCCAGGTCTTTGCAAAGATTTTCGAAGGCTTCGATTTTGCTCCGGTTCTTTTCAAGCGCTTTTTGCACACCTTCCCCGGTGCGGCGACCGGACTGCTGGTTGCTGAGGACGCCACCTAACAGACCACCCGCCAGCGGGCTCCACGGTATCAGGCCGAGCCCGTAATCCTCACAGGCCGGGATTACTTCAAGCTCAATCATACGGGCATTGAGGTTGTAGAGGCTCTGCTCGGACACCAGGCCGAGGAAATGGCGGCTTTTGGCGATTTCATTGGCTTTGGCGATATGCCAGCCCGCAAAGTTGCTGCTACCGACGTAAATTACTTTACCTTCCTGGACCAACTGCTCCATGGCCTGCCAGATTTCTTCCCAGGGGGTCGCCCGGTCGATGTGGTGCATCTGGTAAAGGTCAATGTGATCGGTTTGAAGCCGTTTCAGGCTGGCTTCTACGGCGCGTTTGATATTTACCGCCGACAACTTTGAAAAATTGGGCCAGTTTTCGGTATCCATATCGCCATAAACCTTGGTAGCGAGTACCGTTTTCTCGCGGCGCCCGCCGCCCTGGGCGAACCAGCGACCGACGATTTGCTCGGTGATACCTTCACCTTTTTTACCGCCATAAACATTGGCAGAGTCAAAGAAGTTGATACCCTGTTCCAGGGCCTCATCCATAATCCGAAACGACTCGGCTTCGTCGGTGCGGTTACCAAAATTCATTGTGCCCAGACAAAGACGGCTGACGCTCAGACCGGTGCGGCCCAGGTGCGTGTATTGCATAAAGAGTTTCCTTTCTAAATCTCCTATAATTAATTAAAGGTAGCGGTAAGTCGCCGGGTAGGCAAAATACCGGGGCGATTATACTCCAATCCTCAGGTTATATGTACAAATTTCCGTTCTCACTATCTAAGATTAGTTGTCTAAATTCCGGCACGCAGTTAACTACGCCAGCGCCGCCCTATAATAAAGGAAAGGACGCCGTCAAAACCGAAAAGAAAAAGGCCCTGTCCGGTGATACTGGTGCCCATCCCGGCTTTACCGGGATTTCCCTTGGATTTCCCGCTGGACCGGAGCCACCACCCGCCCAGGATATAGCTTAAATCCAGGAAGACATTCACCAGCAAAATCAAAAAGATATTCCGAACTTCTTTTTCCAGGGAAGTCCAGACAACTTCATGGGACGGAACTTCCCCTTCTCCGGCTGTTTCCCCGGTTTCCGCCAGCCGGGCCAACTTTTTGCGATAGCTGTTTTGAGAAATCCCGGCAATAAAAGAGTTCACCAGGCCCCAGCCCAGGCATTGTAGCCAGAATTGCCGCCCGAATTTCGACCGGGCAAATACCGCACCGGTAAGCCCGGCCAGGATATTCAAAATGCCCCAGCCTAACAATATTCCCATACTATTATGAATAAACCGGTAAAATTTTGCCGCCATTTTAAGCTCCTTTGTAGCAACCAATTAAGTCTATAGCCGGTCCTTATAATACCACCTGTGAATTAACCGGGCTTTTTACTTAGGGTTTGTACTATAGTTCCCGGCTAACTATAATGGGACCGGACAAACAGGATTTTTAAATATTTTCAAAAGAGATTGGAGTCAACATTGGCGGAACTGAACCCCGTTGAAGTCAGGAAAAAATGTAAGAAGTTTTTGTCGGGACACCATCCCAAAACGCAGCGACAATGGCTCGAAGACCTGGCTGCCTCCCCATTAGCCGAGGAGGGCCGGGACGCTTACAGCAACGGGCCGAATATCGAAAAGCTGGAAAAAGAAGTAGCCGAGTTATTAGGCAAGGAAGCGGGGTTGTGGGTGCCAAAGGGCATCACCGCTCAGCAAATGGCCTTGCTGGTCTATGCCGACCGGGCGCGGTGCCGGAACGTGGCCTTGCACCCGAAGTCCCATATTGAACTGGACGAGTCAGATGCCTATGAAAAACTGTCAGGCTTAAAAGGTATCCTGGTCGGAAAGGACCATCTTCCCTTCACCGTCGCCGACCTGGATAAAGTTACCGAACCGCTGGCTGCCGTTGCGGTCGAGTTACCACTGCGCCGCCCCGGTTACAAACTGCCAAGCTGGGAAGATTTAACCGGCATATCGGAGTGGTGCAAGGGCCACGGGGTACCCCTGCACTTCGATGGAGCCAGGCTCTGGGAAGCCGCCCCATATTATGACCGCTCCCTGGCCGAAATTGCCGGACTGGCCGACTCGGTTTATGTCTCCTTCTACAAAGGGCTGGGCGGCCTGACCGGGTGTATCCTGGCCGGACCCGCCGACTTTATTAACGAGACCAAGGTCTGGCGCAACCGGTTTGGCGGCAACCTTTTTACAGCCTTTCCCTATATTATTTCGGCAATCGAGGGTATGCATCACCACCTGCCTAAAATGGCCGGTTACTACCAGCAAGCTGTCCAGATTGCCGCCGAGCTGGCCGAAATTCCGGGCCTAATAATCAATCCGAACCCGCCCAACTGCAACAGTTTCCAGGTGCTCTTACCGGCGGAAATAAAGACTTTACAACAAGCCAACCTCGAATACGCCGACCGAGAAGAAAAATGGCTCTTTGGCTATTTCGATGAAACCGGCATACCGGGTCTGTCTATGGGGGAGGTGGTCGTCGGGGAAGCCGCCGCCGACTGGACTACCACCGAAATCGTTGATGCTTTCAAAGCATTACTGGCATTGTCCAAAGAAAGCTAGCTTAAAAACCACCAAAAGCAGTCAAATAAAAACGGTAGTGAGGAGTAATTATCTCCACTACCGTTTTTATTTAGTGATTTGCCAACTGCTCACCGGGTTGGAAAGCACTGAAGAGCCCCTGTCAACAGGTTTTAGCTCATATCGTGTCCAAACCTGGCTTCATGCTCCTGGACCATCTTTCGAGCCATAATTTGCGCATCCTCAAACGTATCGTTCCTGAAAACCCGGAGTTTAGATCGCTTGCCAACCTTCTCGGTCCAATTCAAGATGTAGTCGCCATGGGTCAGGAAAATATCAACCTTAAAAGTGGGGTCTATGTGGGAAGTCACTCTGCTGACAAGCATCTACCAATAACTCCTTTTGAGTTCTTTTAGAAACCGAAAATAGCTTATGAGTGCGAAATAGCTCTATCAATTAGCTGGCGAAGCTGTTTGCAGGTAAAAGGCTTTTGCAAGACCTCCTTGATCAGGGGATTGGTCGCAATCCTGGCGATGTCTTTGGTCAAGACCAGCACAGGAGGGGAATATGAGAGCCGGCTTAATTCTTTGATAAACTGGTTACCGTCCATTTCCGGTAGATTAATCTCGGTAACTATCAGGTCTACGTTGTCCCGGTTAACCCGGCGCAATGCTTCAACTGCGTTTTCTTCAGAGATAACGTTGTAACCGGCTTGCTGTAAAAGGGAACCGTTAATTTCCCTTATATCAGGCTGGTTTTCAACTAAAATTATTGTCTGGCTCATATCAACACCTCAAAAACTATAAAACCCTTAAACAACCCAATCAGGATTGATAGCCAAAAACCTTAAAGCCCTTCACTGTATTTTCTGTTATTCAATCACCGGTTTTTCATACCAGGGAACGTCTTGAAAACCCTAAACTAAAGATTCTAAATGATTAATTAATACATGTTTATTTATGAAATTGCAATATGAATACGAAAATTCAATTAATCTTATTTGGAAAATTCTACCAATTTTAATTTTCTTTGTTTCTCTCAAAATAGTGTAATGCCATTAGAAACCTTGGTTACTAATTTCCTCAGACTGTAATTAAAAAATTTAAATGCCGAGGAATTATGTTTTCTAACTTCCTATTTGAGGATGTTAAAGTATCGCTCAACAATTCTAACAACGGCTAAGGCAAAGTGTTTGAGTAAGCGGGCAGCGGGTTTTATAATACCTTCCAGTAATATCATTTATTCTCAAAAGCTAATATTCTTTTTGCAAAGACTTTTACAGGAAGGGGTACGCACAACGCTTTATGGAAAAAACATTTCTTTTCAACTCCACCGTAAACCACCCTTTAGAAGTTGCTGAAGTTGGCCGGGCGGCCCACGATTTTCACCGCAAATTGCCCGGTTACAAACCTTCCCGCCTGGTTGACGTCGCCAGCCTGACAGCGAAATTGAACCTGGATAAAGTCTGGATCAAAGACGAGTCGTGGCGGTTGGGATTGCCTGCTTTTAAAATCCTGGGCGCTTCCTGGGCCACTTATCGTGCCCTTGACGAGCGATTCGGCCCTTTCAAACCCTGGGAAACCCTCCCTGAAATAAAAGACCAAATTGCCCCTTACAAACCCCTGGCCCTTGCAACCGCCACAGACGGCAACCACGGTCGAGCGGTCGCCCGGATGGCCCGCTGGTTGGGCCTGGGCGCCAGGGTTTTTGTACCTGCCGGGACCGTCGAGGCGCGTATAAAGGGGATTGAGAGTGAAGGAGCTGCCGTCACTGTAATTGACGGCACCTATGATGAGGCTGTCGAAAGGGCCGCCCAGGAAGCCAGCGACCGCTGCCTGGTTATCTCGGATACCTCCTGGCCCGGTTACGAAAAGGTGCCGGGCTGGATTGCCGAGGGCTATTCGACTATCTTCTGGGAAACCGAGGATTCCTTGCAAGAATGGGGTGAACGGGGGCCGGATATAGCCATTGTCCAGGTGGGGGTAGGCGCGCTGGCCTCGGCAGTGGTCGCGCACTTCCGGCGAGCCAACCAGAAAACCCCTATAAAGATTGTCAGCGTCGAGCCGAAAGGTTCGGACTGTGCCCTGGCCTCAATGCTGGCCGGGAAAATTGTGACCATACCGGGCCCCCACAACTCGATTATGGCCGGGTTGAACTGCGGAACCCCTTCGCCGTTAGCCTGGCCGCTCGTTTCGGGTGGAATCGACCTGTTCCTGTCCATCCCGGATACGCGGGCCGTCCAGGGCATGCGAGAGTTAGCCGCTGTTGGGGTAACTTCGGGAGAGACCGGGGCTTCGGGCCTGGGCGGCTTGCTCGAAATTCTACAGGGGGAAAACTCGGTGGAACTAAAAGAAAAACTGGGTCTTTGTGAAACCTCAAGGGTCTTACTAATCAGTACCGAAGGCGCAACCGACCCGGTCAACTATGAGAAGGTGGTAGGCATGGCCCCGGCGTAGGTCAACCTCAGGCCAGCGGCCCCGCCTCGTTCACAAGCTCTATAAGTTGCCGGGCATTTTCTATTGCCCAGCCGTGCGGGTCGTTATCGAAATAGATATAGCTGGGACAGTTATCTTGCGCCAACTTTACGATTTCGTCCCGCCAGCCCTTTAATTCTTCGAGCGGGTAGTCGTAATCATACATGCGCCCGCTGCCGTGAAACCGGAAATAGGCGAAAGAAGCGGTCTTAACTACCGGTGTCTTATAAAAAGGTAAACTGCTGATGCAATAAGCTACTTTGTAGTCCGAAAGGGCCGTAAAAAAGCGATCGTTTAACCAGGCAGGGTCGCGGATTTCTAGGGTATGGGGAATATCCGGGGGCAACAACTTTAAAAATTCGACCAGACGCTCGTGGTTGTAGTGCCAGTGGGGTGGCAACTGGTAAAGCACCGGTCCTCGTTTCGCCCCCAGGATTGCGATACGCTGGTAGAACTGGGTCATGGCTTCCTGGGGGTCGTGTAACTTCTTCATATGGGTAATCAGACGGGGGGCTTTGACGGCAAAGAGAAATTTTTCGGGCGAATTCCGCACCCAGGCGTCAAAGGTCTTCTGACCGGGCAGGTTGTAAAAGGTGGTGTTTAGCTCGACAGTCGGGAAGAACCGGCTATAAAATTCCAGCCAGCGGGTCGTGGGCAGTTTCGCCGGGTAGAAAACCTCTTTCCAGTGTTTGTAGGAATAGCCGGAGCAACCGATTTTCACCGGGCGGTCAAAAGCCGGGGCTGGCTGTTCCGACGGGAAAAAACCTTCTACCATCCTTTACCCTATATCAAAGGCGGCGATAACCGGGGTATGGTCGGAGGGGCGCTCCCAGGTGCGCGGTTCCTTGTCAATGGTAACGGCCTGGCAGGTCGCCAGGAGCGGGTCGGTCGCCATTATCAGGTCAATGCGCAGCCCCAGGTTACGCCGAAACCCGGCGGCCCGGTAATCCCACCAGGAAAACTCCTGCAAGGCCGGGTTTAATTTGCGGTAACTATCGTTAAGGCCCCAGCTTTGCAGGACGTTGATAGCCTGCCGCTCCGGTTCGCTGAACAAAATCTTGCCTTCCCAGACTTTGGGGTCGTAAACATCAATCGGTTCGGGCGCGACATTAAAGTCACCAATTATGGTCAGTTTCTCGGTGGGCACAAACATGTTATCGAGATACTGGCGCAACCGGGCCAACCAGTCGAGCTTATAATCGTACTTGGCGCTGCCGACGCTCTGCCCGTTGGGGACATAAACATTTATGACCGTCACCCCGGCCACTTTAACCGCTAAAAGACGGCGCTGGGCGTCTTCCTGGTCGTCAGGGAGATTCTTTTGCAACACTTCTAGGCTCCCGGCCAGTTCGTCCCTGACCAGGGTTGCCAGGCCATTATAGGTCGGCTGGCCGAAGATGACCGATTTATAGCCGAGTTTTTCAAATTCGCTCGCCGGGAATTTCTCGTCAACGCACTTAATTTCCTGCATTCCGATAACATCGGGCCGGGTTTCCGGGGTGAGACTTTCCAGCCACTGAGTAGCGATAGGCAACCGCGCGGCAATCGAGTTAACATTCCAGGTGGCAATTTTTAGCGTCATCTGTTTCCCCTAAATTTAGCTTTTTTTCTGACCGGAGACCTATTATACCTGTCTTCAATCCATATCGCTAATATTTGGTGCCACTCCGGTTAAGAATGGCCGCGCAATCCCTCAATTTTGGCTTGACATTCGAGGTCAAAATTGTTATACTGCTCCACGTCAAAAAGATAATATGCGCCTGTAGCTCAGTTGGATAGAGCGTTTGGTTGCGGACCAAAAGGTCAGGGGTTCGAGTCCCTTCAGGCGTACTTTCTCAAAACAAAAAAATCCAGCCTCGCGCTGGATTTTTTGTGTCCAATTTTCATCCTAGTATTCGAATTCCATAGTTTCGAACTGTTCGGTAAAGTGTTCCTCGTAATTGAGGGCGGCACGCTCCGCCTTGTTCGAAGAACCGTTTTTGCTGGCAAGTTTCCGCTCCTGGTTTAGCTGGGCACCTCTCTCACAGTGGACTATTACCTGGTTCTTCTTTATCTTGCAACCGCAAGGCAAATCTACATTCGTATCTTGTAACATAATAAGTCTTTCCTTCTACAGCTTAATTATAATTTTGGGCAAATAATATAACATGTTATACCATGACTGGAATAAAGCTTCTCTATAAATAGAGATAGGAAAATTGGCAAAAAAAGCGCCACCTCTGTGACAATTTGTAAAGAATTTGACTCAACCGGTTCCCCAACTCAAAATAGATATTCCTACGTCCATTCGGTTGGACCTTGCCTCCAGGTATTGGCACTACCTGGAGGCTTTAATTTTCATAAGGTTACACCCTCAATAATGGCTTTAAAGAATTAAGTGAGAAAATACTTCTGCCTAAGGGGTACAGTATAAAACCTTAAAAACTGAGGAAGGGACCATAGCCGTTGCCGTCTTCAAGGATCACTTTGTTGGCAAGGGGATTTACCCAGACCGAATTGTATTCCCGACCATCCAGTTTGACCGCTTCAACCTCCCCGGCGGGATTGAAACTCAGAACCTCGTTAACCTCAATGGTCCCTAAAACCTCAGTGTCGGGTTTGTTAATTTCCTGGGAGGAGGACGGAACCACCAGGTAGTAGCGCGAGTTATCCTCATGCGCGTACAGGTCCACGTACCCTTCCCTCATCACGTTAAGTTGCATTTATCACCTCTGCCCGCCTCTTACCCGGCGAGCCTGGAACCCCTAAGTTTTACAGGCACCAATTTTCAATAATAAGCCTTGTATTTAACCAGCTACCGGGGTTATTGACAACATTCATAATGTGCCATTTAATTAATCACAACCGCGGTTGGCAAACAATTTTTCAAATATTTATTAATAAGACAGGTGAAGTCGCCAGATAAATTCCCCACCCAACCAGGAGTCAGGTAAGAGTTGATTATGCCATGGCTGTGACCGGGTTTATTTTAACAGGAGGCATATAACAAACGATGAACAACGGGCTAAATCTATCTCTCCGGGTCGTGGGACTCTTACTTGGTCTCTTACTTGCCGGCCTGGCGATTGGCTTCGTCTTTCAAATCTCCTGGGTCATTGCCATATGGCCCTGGCCGGATACCCGGTATTCTTACCTTTTTGTGGGCTCAATTCTCGCTGCCGTAACCGTGGCCCTGGTCTGGATTAGCGGGTCCGGCGAGTGGGGCGCCATCCCGGCAGGGGCTTTGAACGTGGCCGTTATTGCCTTTACCTGGGCCATCTATTTTCTGCAAAGCTCGCTAGCAGGTACACAAACCAACTTGCTTTATTACAGCCTCTTTTTCTTCGCCGGTGGCCTTCTTAGCGTCATAATCTTCTTCTGGGGTAGAAAATTCCCGTTGCGGAATGACCGCCCGACGCCCCGCTTTGTCCTCATTTCCTTTGGTCTATTCACCGTTGTTCTCCTGGTGGCAGGAACAGCCTTGATTCTGCGGGTGCCAACAATCTTTCCCTGGCCCCTTCAGCCCGATTCCTCGGTCCTTTTCGGCCTGATCTTTCTTGGTGACGCCTTTTACTTTTTCTACGGGCTAGTGGTACGGCGCTGGCATAATGCCTTCGGCCAACTGCTGAGTTTTCTGGTCTACGATTTAGTTTTGATTGGGCCTTTCGTAGGGCTATTTTCTTCCGTCAAACCGGAACACATGGTCAGCCTCGTCATTTATATCGCGGTGCTACTCTACAGCGGTCTCCTGGCAACCTATTATTTAGTTTTTAACAGACCGAAAAGGTAAATAATAGTGAAGGATTTGTCCTGCTGGTTTTATAAAAAGGCAGTTTCATTTTATATTCTGGATAAAATCGAGCATGTTATCGTAGTGCGAACCCTTCCAATAAACCTGCTGGCAGTCGGGGCACTGGCTGAATTCGTTGTAAAGGCGGGCGGTCAGGGGTTCCAACCGGTCTAACACGGCTTCTTTGGGGACCGGGGCTAACTTACCGTTACAGCGGATACAGCGCCGGAGCGGTTTGAAGTATTGTTGCAGGTCGAACCGTTTGACCACTTCCGCCAACTGGCGTTTTGGCTTGACCTCGCGGACAAAATAGCCGTAATCGACCAGGCTACGTTTGAATAGACCCCTGTCCCGGCTCAAAACCACCCGCTGCTCTTTGTTAGCGATTATAGATATTTCACTATCTTCGTAATCGTTGCGATAGAGGACATCGAAACCCAGCATCCTAAGATATACCGCCAGCTGGCCGAGATGCACATCCAGGATAAAGGTCGGGGCTTCTTTTAGCGGCGGTCTTATTAAATTGGGCACCGGAAGTTTTGAGGAAAAGCCGTAAACTTCGAGCCGGTTGTTATCATCCACCAGGTAAGTCAAATCGACACCGCGTCCGTTAGCCGAAATTGCTTCGATTTCGGTGTGCGGCACCCCAAGCGACTCAATCATATCCTTGATGGAAACGCGTCCCTCAAAGGTGTGAGTAAAATCGGTATCACGCTGGTAGGGTGGCAGGAAATAATTAAGCTCGTCGTAAAAATGAAAAGTGACGCTGGACATATAATTTTTCTAGCGAAAAGACAGGCGCAAACCCAATGTTAAGGCCAAAAGCGATCGTTAACTATTATCCTGGGAGCAAAAAAACAAAAATTTCCCCAAAATATAGCTTTTAGCGGGCAGGTCACTTCATGCTATCGAGGACCGCTTCGTACCGTTTGGCCTGCGCTTCCGACGAAACGTTCAGGTAAATTAAAATATTATCCTTGGTATAAATCCGGTAGGGAATAGAGCCGGTCTTGGTCTGGTCGGAAAGATAGAGTTTGGCTTTATCGAGTTCGGAGCCCGAACTGAAGCTGGTAATCCCACCCGAACCGGTCGGACCCGACGAAGGGACCGCAAAATTGAAGCCATCCACGTAGGTAAAAGGAGGCTGCTGCGCTCCAAAACCGCCACTCGACCCGTAAGAGGTGGGCCGGGAGATTTCAAGCCCCGCTTGCGTAAAAGCGTTCATAACGTCCTGGGCCTTATAACGCTGGTAGTTAAAGGGGTTCACATTGTACCCGGCCAGGAACATACCCAGCACAATCAAGGCAACCAGGGCCAGCGCCCACACGAAGATAAGGACCCCCAACCAGAAACCGGCATATTTCCCCTCTGAGCTTTCAACCCGTCCCGCAGGCGGCGCGCTGGTGCCAGAATAACTCTGGCCCGGCAACTGCGGACCGTTGTAGGAAGGGCCTTGAAACTGCGGTCCCTGGACATAAGGTCCCTGGATACCGCTGCTGCTGATGGTCGGCCCATCAATGGTGGGGCCATAAAAATTCGGCGCGTTTACCGAAGGCATGTTCGGCGTCTGGATATTTGGGCCGGAGATATTCGCGCCGGGAATGTTGGGCATGTTAAAAAGCGAGACAATCAGGGGAAGTGGCAACGGTTGAGGTCCGGGCATATGGGCGCTCCTATTTTGCGGCTAACCAGACTAAAAATCAGGGAATATACCTTGTTAAAATATTATACCCTGAAAATTTATTATGGAAAGCCGGTTTGGTCCTGATTTCACCGGGAATATAGTCATCTTTCCAAAATTCAGCCAGGATTTGACACCCTTCTTACAATAAGTTAGATTTTGTCTAACTTGTTTGTTGAAGGTTGTAGATACCACCGGGAAATTAAGGAATTCGTAATGGGGAACCGCCCGCGTAATCGCCCCCGGTCCTTAGCCATATTCTTTTTCTTGCTCTGGCCCTGTCTCCTGGCCCTGGGTAATACGGCTGCGGCTGCTACTGCCGCCCCTTGGACTTCCACGCCAACCTCACCCTCACCTCAAACGACCACTGCCGCCAACCTCGACGACAAAACCGGGCTGGAAACCTATCTCGATACCTTCTTCGCCGGCCAGATGGCCCAGTATCACTTTACCGGCGCGACCATTTCAATCGTCAAAGACGACCAGCTTTTATTCAGCAAAGGGTACGGCTTTACCAACGCCGCCAGGACGACCACGGTATCCCCAGCCCAGACGGTTTTCCGGGTAGGTTCGATTTCCAAGCTGTTCGTGGCTACCGCCATCATGCAACTGGCCGAGCAGGGTAAAATCCGGCTCGATGACCCGGTCAACCGCTACCTGCCGGACTTCAAGTTGGACGAGCGGTTTGGCCTTCCCGTAACCATTGGCAACCTGTTGACCCACACCGCCGGGTTCGAGGAACAGGAGATTGGCATCACTACCCTGGATAAAGCCGACCGCCAACCCCTGGGAGAATACCTGAAACAACGCCTGCCACCCCTGGTGGAACCTCCCGGTGAGCAGGACAGTTATTCCTATTCCAACCACGGGTATGCCCTGGCCGGGTACATTGTCGAAACGGTTAGCGGCAAATCGTTCGACCAGTACGTCCGGGAAAACATTCTGCAACCGCTGGACATGCGTTACAGCAGTTTTAGCCTTACCCCCGAACTGGACGCGTTGCGGGCTACCGGCTACCAGTACGCCTTCGATAATTTAGAGCCTATCCCCTTCGATTACCAGCGAATCTACCCGGCGGGTTCTTTAAACTCCACCGCCGATGATATAGCCCACTTCATGGAGGTTCAACTGGGGGATGGGCGGTACAACAATGCCCAGGTCTTGCAACCTGCTACCCTCCAGGAAATGCAGACCCGCCAGTACGGCCACCATCCGGCCCTGAACGGAATTACCTATGGGTTTGACGAATATTATCAGAACGGGCTGCGGACTCTCTATCACGAGGGGAACTGGCCCGGTTTTGCCAGCCTGTTGCTGCTCATACCCGAAAAGAAAGTGGGGATTTTCGTTTCGTACAACCGCGACATCAATTTGCCCCGTGAAAATCTGGTCCAACAATTCATTGACCGCTTTTACCCTGCCGCCGCTCCCGCCCTACCAATCAAAAGTATTGCTTCAAATAAGGGGGACGTGGATAAATTCGCCGGGGTCTACCGGTCCAGCCGCTACAACCGCACTACCCTGGAAAAACTCTTTTCCCTGACCGTACAGGGAAAGGTCGTAGCCGACCAGGACGGTACTATCACTATCCCGACCGATAGCCCATTTTACAAACCCAGCCATTGGATCGAAACCGAACCCCAACTTTTTAAGCTAAAGGATGGCAACGATTTTAGCAGCGAGTATCTTTATTTCGAGCAGGATAGCCAGGGGAAAGTAACCCATATGTTTGTGGGTCTCAACGACTGGCAAAAGCTGGACTGGTACGAGCAGAGCGTATTCCAGGTGTGGCTGGCCGGGATTATGGGACTTGTCTTTACGGTGGGACCATTGACATGGGCCGCAACACACCTGCGCAAGGGAAGTAGCCGGGCTGAGAATTACAAATCGCCCATGGCAAGCGCCCCACAGTTTTTCCGGCGCATATCGCTCGTCTATTGTGTCCTGACCCTCTCTTTTCTGAGCGGCCTGGGCATCATGATTGTGCTTTTCCGCAACGACTTTATCTACGGGCTACCTGTGTTGATGGAGCCGTTATTGTGCCTGCCCATCTTTACTACCTTGCTGACCCCGGTTTTGGCAGGGGGAACTGTCCTGGCCTGGGTAAAACGATACTGGTCAGTCTGGTTTCGCCTCTACTTTACCCTGCTTGCGGTAACTTCCCTTGTATTTGTGGTCTTTCTCCTCTACTGGAACTTGCTCGGTTTTAACTTCTAAAAAGTCTTATTTGTAAGAATTTAGTGTAGGGTTAAGTATTGGTTAAAATGGGTAAAAATTGGTCAAAAAAGATTGACGAATCGGGGAAATTGTGCTAGTATTAAAGAGCATTCAGGACGCCAGTCCAGAATGTCTCAGCTAGAATTAGCCGATTGGAAGGGAGGAAACAGCAATGTATCCTAACGTAAAACGGCACGTTTTCTTAATGAGATATCAGGTGGACAGGTAAGGGGCTTTCCGAAACAGTGATCGTGGGACGCCAGTTCCATTGATTTTATCGGGGAGTTCCGAAAGTACACATGATTAAAAAAGACCCCGTAGGCCGTAAGGTCACCGGGGTTTTTTCTTTTCATACATTTTCTTTTCCTTCCTTAGAAACGGATAAATCTATTCCGGTTAACAGGACTTTTTGCCCCACCATGCCCGGTTTTGTACGTTATAATAAGGGCGAATTTTTATACCAAAGGACTTATTCAATTCAGACAATTGTGGCTGGCTAAAATGCGCGAATTAGAATTTTTGATAAACCTTATAAACCGCCTGCCCCAGATGGAACTCGAAATCAACTGCACCATCCTCATCGGTGGCCGGATAATCGAGGGAGAACTCATCCCGGCCAAAACCTATTACCGCCTTCTTTCCGAAAGGCTCCAGCGGACCGGACCTTTTACCGGGGAAACCGAGCGGACCGTGGTAGGGGCCCTGGTCAACATTTTCGATAATTTTGCGGGCATTTCCTTTAACCTGGAAAATCCTCGCGAGACTCCCACCCTCAGCGATGAAGATTTGCAGGATATTTATCTCCAACGAGCGGTCTTGCATACCGAAAACGAAGGTATTACCCACCTGGGGCTACTGCACCTGCGCCAACTGGCCGTGCAGGGTTTCCGGTTGGGTTCGAGCCGTTCGCTCCGCTAATTTTCAGGGAGCAGCAACATGAGCAAAGCCAGGGCTAAAAAACCGGTCATCCGGGCCAGCGAAATCGGGTCGTATGTCTACTGCCGCCGGGCCTGGTGGCTGAAACGGACCGCCGGGTTCGAGCCTGCCGGAAAAGAAGAAATCTTCGCCAGGGGAATTGCCGCCCACGCCGGGCATGGCCGGTTGGTTCGCCGGACAAGCTGGCAGCGCCGGGCTGCCCTGGTCTTGTTGGCCCTTGGAGTCGTCTTATTACTTTTCGCCGCCTTTAGTTTTGGTATTATTTAGCTGGGAATACCTCAAAAAAGTTTGTCAAATTTAACAGCTACCAACAGTAATTGCTTAATCTAATTCTTCCACCTTTATGCTATTTAATTTGGTTTTAGTATAGTCAAAGAAGGCGTTACCAACATTATCAAACCCATTGGTTTCTTCACGTTCTTGGGCTGATACTAAATCTTCGATAAAATCACGAACTGGTCCTGTTGGTAACCTCTTTATCGCTTCAGCATCTAAGTCACTTTGATCAAACTCTCCAACACCAAATGCCTCTAACAAATCCTTATTCCTATCATCCGCCACAAGAGTAAAATCAGATAACACGGCTAACTTCAAATGCTTGGCAAGCAAATCCGTTTGTTTTGCGTAAAACTTGAAAAACTCAAATATTTCTCCATCTTCTGGAGTAATACTATCGTCACTTTTGACTTTTGGATCAAAAAATACTTCCATATCATAAGTGATTCTATAGCGTTTACGCATTGGCATTATAGGTTTATCGTTACCCTCAATTTTATAGTCATCGTAGGGAATGCCACTTCCTTCAGGTACGTCTTGAATAAAAGTTATTGTCGGAATTTGATCCTTAGAATTAACCAAAGGTTTTGGCATATTAAGGATCTTCCCTTTACCCTGGGGCTGCTTATGGTTTTTATCTGGCTTCTTCTTATCAGCCATAATATTTTCTACTCCTCAATTGGTTTCAATTAGAATAAATCTGAAATGTATTATTTGAATAATATAGTATATAAGGTGATAAGTAAATAGGTTTGCCTAATATCATAAATTATTACCAAACGAAAAAGCCATCCCAGGTTTTACACCTGGGATGGCTTTTTTCATTAGAAAAAATCTAGTCGGTGCCGTAATCGTGGTCGGTGTAGTTTGTATCGCCAAACTTCCAATAACCACGGGTAATTATCTTGCTGGCATCAAGCCCCAGGTCTTTGAGTAAATAATGGCGCATCCGGCGCATAACCCCAGCTTCGGCCCCCACGTAAACCCGACCATTGCCTGCCGGGAGTTTGAAGTTCCGCAGGGCCTGTTCCAGGGCCACATCCGGCTGGTTCGAACCCCGGTGAATCCAGGTAAGCTCAACCGGGGCGGCACTGCTTAACTCGCGTTCCTCGGCAGCATCGCTCACTTCGAGCAGGACATAGGCTTTCAGGGTAGCGGGCAGGGCCTCCAGGATGCTGGAAATCGCCGGGATAGCCGTGTCATCCCCGACCAGCATAAGCCAGTCGGCGGTGGGGTCCACCTGGTAGCTCGGACCCGGCCCGGCCACAATCAAGACCTGGCCTACCTGGGCCTGGGCCGCCCAGTTCGAGGCAGGACCAACCCCATGCAATACAAATTCGACGTCCAGTTCAGGGACCGCCGGGTCGAAACGACGCGGTGTATAGGTGCGTACTCCCTTCAGGCGCGGGCCATCCGGGGTCGGCATCTCAGGCTCGGTCTGGCCCTCTTCCGGGAAGACCAGTTTGATATGGGCCGCAGGGCCATTCCAGGCAAAAGCGGCCAGGTCGTCACCGGTAAAGGTTACCCGGACCATATGGGGGGTAAGCTGTCTTACGCGAGTCACCCGGATCCGCCGAAAGACCCGGCGCGGTCGTTGAGGCGCGGGGGCTGTCTCCTGGGCATTTAATGATGGATTAGTGGACATTTTTGTTCTCTTTCAAAATCCTGGTCTTTTTATAAATAGACCAGGTGTAATCTGCAAATTCCTACAAGTCGATTAGTATGTGATACACAACTCTATTAGTATATGCTAATCTGGCCGGAAAGGCAATATCCTTTTCCGGCCAGATTGGTTTTGCAAACTTCCCTTTGCGAATTTAGCGGGGGCGCGCTTTACTTCTGAGGGATGGCGCAGCTATCCCCTTCGCAAGCGACATCATCGTTACCGGCAATAGTGGTAATTTTCATTTTAGGGTGCGACTCGGCCCAGACCTGGTCAAGGGCCTGTTTGAAAAGGTCAGTCGGCTGCGCGCCCGAAATCCCGTATTTTTCATCGAGAATAAAGAAGGGCACCCCCTGGATACCGATTTCCCTGGCATTCTGGATGTCATCATTAACCGCGTCGGTGTACTCATTCCCGGCCAGGACGGCGCGGGCTTCTTCAGGGTCAATCCCGACCTCGGAGACCAACCGGACCAGGGTTTCATGGTCGCCCAGGGCTTCGCCCTCGCTGAAATAAGCCCGGAAGAAACGCTCCTCGACTTCGTCCTGCAAACCGCGTTCACCCGCCAGTTGAATCAGGCGATGGGCGTCAAAGGTGTTGCCGTAACGGGCTATGTCCATGCGGTATTCCAGCCCTTCCCCGGCGGCCAGGGTGCTGACCCGGTCGTTAGCCGCCACGGCCTGCTGAATATCCATCCCATACTTTTTGGAAAGCACTTCGTTCAGGGTCATTTCGGAGGTCTTGGGAGCGGAAGGGTCTAGCTGGTAGCTGTGCCAGGTAATCTCGACCTGGTCTTTTTGCGGGAAGGCGTCCAGGGCGCTTTCAAAACGGCGTTTGCCGATATAACACCAGGGACAGGCCACATCTGAAAAAATATCTACTTTCATAAGGTAATCCTCAATAATCTTTCTCTCGAACTTTTAAATACAAAAGCTATTATATGGAGCCCGGTTGGGCCGTTTAATATTTTAACACTACTTTATCTGGAAAACCATTTTGTGAGAAATAAAAGCGTTTGCCCCGGACAAAGGCAAACGCTTTTCGAAGGCTATCAGGCAATTGAGGTAGTTTCCGGCGCGGCCTTCTGCTGGACGGCTTCCAGGTCAATCTCGATATTGACGTTCTCGCTGACCACAATCTGGCTGCTTTCGACCATTGTTCCATAGGTCAGCCCAAAATCCTTGCGGTTAATTTTGGTCTTGGCGGTCAGGCCGGTCCGCACACCCATCTGGGGGTGGGCATTCTGCCCGTGATATTCCACGTCAAAAGTGACAGGCCGGGTCACGCCGTGAATGGTCAAGTCGCCGCTAACTTTATATTCCGGGCCTTCCACCTGTTCGACACTGGTGCTTTTGAAAGTGATAGTCGGGTATTTTTCGACTTCAAAGAAATCGGCGGAACGAAGGTGATTATCGCGGGTGTCGTTGCGAGTGTTGACGCTGGTGGCGTCAGCTTCGGCCTCAACCCAGGAGTTAGCCGGGTTCTGTTCGTCAATATGGAGTTTGCCTCGGAAGACATTGAAAGTGCCGCGTACGTTGCTGACCATCAGGTGGCGGACCGAGAAGGTAACTTGAGAATGGACGGGGTCAATCTCAAAAGCCATTTTTAATCTCCTTAGAATAGGTGGTTATTGTGTTAAACAATTCTTTTTGCTACACCTTTTGCAGCAATTCTGGTGCAAATATTATATGAGCTTACATATTATAGGTTACTATGTAAATCATAGTAGCTGTAGAAGTAATAGTAGCACTAATGATAGGGTATGTCAAGGAGGGGTGGATAATAAAAAATCCGCCTCAACGGCGGACCAGTTAGCATATTTTTAGGTGATTTTCTCCGGTTAAGAAACCCGGCTATCGGATTTCGTGGCGGTGGCGGCCCCGGCAGGCCGGTTGTAAAGACCCTTGAAGCCGTTCATACGGATTGTTAGAAGGCCCCAAAAAGAGCGGACGCTGTCTTTTATTAAATGGACTTTAGTACCCCGTTCATCGAACCAGCGGACCGGCACTTCTTTAAGTTTGTAGTGACTGAGGCGGGCGATATAGATAATCTCGGCGTCAAAGCTCCAATCGTAGATTTGCTGGCGGCCATAGAGGTCGTGGGCTACCGCGTCCCGGTAGCACTTGAAGCCACAGGTAACATCCCGCACATCTACGCGTGCGATAAAGTTGGATAGCCAGGTGAAGACTTTGCCCATGTTCTCGCGCAACCAGGGTTGGTGGCGTTCGACCGCGGCTCCCGGCATTTTACGCGACCCCTGCACAATATCGTAACCCTGCTCGAACCAGGGCAAGATTTTATCTAATTCCTCGATAGGGGTCGAAAGGTCGGCGTCGGTAAAGAGGACATAGCGGCCCTGGCTGGCAAGCATACCTTGTTTGAGGGCGTAGCCTTTGCCCCGGTTCGCGCCGTAACTGATAACCCGGCAAACTTCCCCGGCATCTTCCAGGCGGCGGCGGGCCAACGCGATACCACCATCAACGCTGCCATCATCGACCAGGACGATTTCCCGACTCCAGGGCTGGGCGGAAAGATAAGCGAGCAATTTATCCAGGGTTGCGGAAATTCGTTTTTCTTCGTTATAAACGGGGATAACGATAGAAAGATAAATTTGCGGCTTGCCAACGCCGGTAGATTGGGGGTCTGCCTGCGACGTCTGTGACAACTGGATTTTTGCTCCTTTCAAGGGTGAATGTGACTTTGAACCCGCATTATAACACCAGGCCAGGGCTTTGTCTAAGGGAACCAGTAACCTCTAACTCCATTAAAAATTACTCATTCACAGGATAGCCTTAAGGCCAAAAAATACTTCTCTTAAAATGCACCGGACCTCTATTTAGTTGCAACTCTTGGAGGAATTTCGTTTCAATTTACCTTCGACCGTGCTATTGTCCAACGGACCTGAGATTCCTTGGCAGAGCCACAGAATGACTATCTATTGTTCTTAAGTATACCCAATAGGCTTCACTTTTATCTTGGTAAAGGGGATATGTATCCCAAATGATTTATTTTGGCTTTCCCGTTCCACGTTCAACGCCCAACGTCTTCTGATTTACGCGGTTTTGCAGGCGTGCTAAACTGGTAACCAGGTATTTGCTCAAAATATGAAATTCTGTTTGAAACGGATGAAAGGAACAAACACGATTATGAAAGCAATCCGGGTTCACGAAAAAGGCGGGCCGGAAGTTTTAACCTATGAAGAAGTGCCCACACCCCAGCCCGGGCCGGGCGAAGTCCTGATAAAAGTCGCTGCCACCGGGGTCAATTTTATCGACATTTACTACCGGACCGGCATTTATCCGGTCGCCACCCCCTATATCCCCGGCGATGAAGCGGCGGGCGTTGTGGAAGCGGTCGGAGAAGGCGTGACCGAGTTCAAAGCGGGAGACCGGGTGGCCCACTGCCAGAAAATGGGCGCGTACGCCGAATACCAGGTCGTACCCGCCAGCAAGGTCGTGCCGGTACCGGAAGGGCTCGACCTGAAACAGGCCGCCGCTGTGATACTCCAGGGGATTACCGCCCATTATCTTTCGCACAGCACCTATCCGATTAAACCGGGCGAAACCGTGCTTATCCACGCCGGGGCCGGTGGGGTCGGGCAACTGCTCATCCAGATAGCCAAGATGCTCGGCGCGACGGTTATCACGACCGTTTCGACTCCCGCCAAGGCCGAACTGGCAAAACAAGCCGGGGCCGACCATATTATCAATTATACCGAGGCCGATTTCGAGGAAGAAGTTAAACGCATCGTAGGGGATAAGAAACTACCTGTAGTTTACGATTCGGTTGGGAGAGATACCTTTGATAAAAGCCTGAACTGCTTGCGCCCACGCGGTTACATGGTCCTGTTCGGGGCATCCAGCGGACCGGTGCCACCGTTCGACCCCCAGGTATTAAACCGTAAAGGCTCGCTTTACCTGACCAGGCCGACCATGGGCCACTATATCGCCACGCGGGAAGAGTTGTTGGAGCGGACCGGGGCTATTTTCAAGTGGGTGGCCGAGGGTAAACTCAAGGTGCGTTTCGAACACACCTATCCCCTGGCCGAAGCCGCCCAGGCCCAAACCGACTTGAAGGGCCGGGCGACTACCGGTAAGGTGTTACTGATTCCCTAGACTACCGGATTACCAGTGGTCGTTCATGAATGAGGCAGGCTGGCCCGGCGGGCTGAAAAGACGCTGGGCCGCCGCCAGTTCCGTTTCCGAACTTACTTCCAGCTTGCCCAGGCGAGCCGCCTCAAATGGGCTGAGATAACCCGCGTAGAACTGGGCCAGGATACGCACGTCGCAACTCAGCCCGGCATGTTCGGTCCCGGCCACGCTGCTGACCTCCACCTGCTCTCCTTTGGCTTCCAGCCGGTAAGTCCGGCCATCATTCCACTCAAAGACATCATCGCGGACAGCCAGGCTAAACCCGGCGGTTTCACCCGCTCCCAGGACCGGCCAGGCCCGTTCGGCCAGGGCTTTTTCCACGTTTAACAGCCGCAGCATGTAGCCCGAGTCGTATTCGATAGTCGCTTCACGCGGGTTATTCAGCAGGGCGTAAATTTCGTCGCCCGGCTCGGTATTCCAGACTGCTTTCTCGGCCTGCGAGTCGTGGTTGGCGATAAAAGCGTAAATTTCGTGCCGGGCCGCTTCATCGAGCCAGACCATCTCGCGTATACGCATGTCACGTTCCCACCCGTTGGCGTCTTTATTCTTATGGCGATAGATGACATAGGCGCGGTCCAGCCCGCTGGCGTCGGTCCAGACATAAAGGTTCTGCGGGACCGGACCGCCCGGTTCCCAGGCTTTGAGAACATTCCGCCGCCAGAAATTTTCGTCCCGGTCAAACCGTCCGAAGCGCCCCACGCAAAATTTATCGTATAGAGTTTTGAAACGCGCCCAGTCGTCCTCGACAAGCTGGGTCCAGCGGCCCCTGGTTTTTGAGCGGAAATGGGCCAGGGCCGGGATTTTTACCTTCACGTGCTGGCTGCTACTGGCAAGCTCGTAGCCGAATTTGCGATAGAAAGCAAATTCAAACGGGTACAACGCCGAAATATTGTACCCATTCGCGGCTTCCTGGCGCAGTACCTCGCGTAGCAACTGCTTCAAGAGACCCTGGCGGCGGTTTTCAGGCGGGGTCGCCACGCCCGTAATATCCACTACGTGAAGTTTCTTCTGGCCGAACCAGATGTCGTTCCAGAGGATATTTAATCCGCTGACAATTCGCCCTTCATCATCAATAAGCGCGCGGGTATCTTCAACTTTTAGCCGTTCCACGAAATCCGGCACAAAATTCCCCGGTATGACAAAAGCGTCCCGCACCATACCGGCGTAAATAACTTTTTCTTCCTCGCGCAAGGGCCTTACTTGCATAAAAATGCTCCTTTATCGTTTTCGCTCAATACTTTGGTTAGCTGAATGTAGTATATCACCACCGTTTAGAAGTTGTCAACGGAAAAGCCCTGGTGCAGGACCGGTCAAAAGTCTTTTTTTATCCTGACAAAAATCAAAGGTTGGCCTGGCGTCTTAAAACCGGACCAACCTTTGATTTATTACTAAAATACCGTCGAACTCCTAGTGGACGCCGACCGGTTCGTGGGCCGTGGTCGGTTTGCGTTCCCGCCTGGCTACACCTGTCTCGTAAGCCGCCTCAATGACCGCCTTGGCAACCGCGTGAACCACCCGTTTATCAAAGACCGAGGGAATGATGTAGTCGGGACCGAGTTCTTCGTCCGAAATAATGGACTGGATGGCCCGCGCCGCCGCCAGTTGCATTGCCTCGTTTATGACACTGGCCCGGCAGTCCAGCGCACCCCGGAAGATACCGGGGAAACATAGCACGTTATTAATCTGGTTCGGGTAATCGCTGCGACCTGTTGCCATAACCCTGACATAGGGCGCGGCGTCCTCCGGCAGAATTTCGGGAGTTGGGTTCGCCAGGGCAAAGATAATCGGGTCTTTCGCCATCTTCTGCAACATCTCGACCGAAAAAGCGCCCGGTCCCGACAGTCCCAGGAAAACGTCCGCGCCTTCGATTACATCGCCCAGGTGGCCCCGGATACCGGCAGGGTTGGTATGTTCGGCGTACCAGTCCTTCATCTTGTTCATGTGCTCGGTCCGGCCCTGGTAGATAGCGCCGAGACGGTCCACCCCGATGATATTTTTGACCCCAGCCGCCAGGATAATCTTCGAGCAGGCTACCCCGCTTGCGCCGACCCCGCTTACCACTACTTTTATATCTTCGGGCCGTTTGCCGACCACCTTCAGGGCGTTTAGCAGGGCCGCCAGGACGACTACTGCCGTCCCGTGCTGGTCGTCGTGCATGACCGGAATATCGAGTTCTTTTACGAGGCGTTCTTCGATTTCAAAGCAGCGCGGCGCGGAAATATCTTCCAGGTTGATACCCCCAAAACCGGGCGCAATCGCCTTGACGATGCGGATAATTTCTTCGGTATCCTTGGTAGCCAGGCAAATCGGAAAAGCGTCCACCCCGCCAAACTCCTTAAAGAGCATGGCTTTGCCTTCCATGACCGGCATGGCCGCTTCCGGGCCAATATCGCCCAGGCCGAGGACAGCTGTACCATCGGAAACCACCGCGACGGTGTTGCTTTTGATGGTAAGAGAATAGGCTTTAGATGTATCTTCGGCGATTGCCAGGCAAACCCGCGCCACACCGGGTGTATAGGCCATCGATAACTGGTCGCGGGTCTTCAAAGGGGTTTTACTGTGGACGCTGATTTTGCCGCCCAGGTGTAACAGGAATGTCCGGTCGCTAAAGTTAATCACCCGAACTTCCGGGACCGCCCTGACCCGGTTAGCAATCGCCTCGGCGTGGGCCTCGTCCCCGGCGGCCACGGTAATATCCCGAATCATGGTATCACGGGTAGCCTGCACAATATCAATAGCTCCCAGGTCGCCACCGGCCTCGCTAATCGCGCTCATCACCTGGCTTAACATCCCGACATGGTTGGGGATTTCAAGTCGCAAAGTAAAACTATAACTGGCGTTAGGAACAGTATTCATACTTAATATCCTCTTAAAACTGCGTCTTCCTTTCCTTTAAGACTAGAGCAGTTCAAAATATTTGAATTACTACTAAAATTATAGCACCGCCCCTCTGCAAGCTGTATTCAACAAAGCGCTATCTTTCAATAGGTCATTTCTATCCAATCCGGGTCTTACCGGAGTTCTGCAAAAAAGCCTGCCAGGCGCTTGAAAGGCTACCCCCACCCTGTAAAACCGGGCGCGGTTGAATACCTGCCCACCTTAAGAGGGCTAACTATTAACTTCTATTTAGTCCCAATTTGTTAAAAATTGGGTAAAAAAAGTATATTTGCGCCAGGACATTTCGACTATTCCGATTTAAGAAAAGTGAAACCGGACGCAGGCAAGTTCGTTAAAAGGATAGGTTTGTTCTCAAATAAAGTTCGGAAGTTTTCCACAAGCGGTCTGGTCTGCCGGGAAACACCCTTGGAACAATTTTGACATAAGTAGACAACGTGCAGCCTTCGTGCTAGACTGTTGGCGTTTGTACACTGAAAAAATATTTACCATTCTACCCGGTGTAAAGCAACTCCGCCGGTCTTTTCCAAAAGCTCGTTACGGATACCGGCGAGCGATTCCGCTAAAAAGGGACACTTAGAACAATCACTGGAAATTCTGGTTAGCCCGACCGACCGGCCTGGGCGCGGCCATCATAGTGTTTTAACTTCTTAGCTAAGGAGGAACTTAGTGAACAAAAAGCTTGCCCTGATTGCGATGGTTTTCGCAGTAGTGATGAGCGCTGTTTTTCCTCTGGTAGGGTCCGGCCCGACGACTGCGGAAGCAGCGCCCCCGGCCTTTACCAAACCTGGCTTCCAGCGGGTCTGGTTAACTACCGACTCGCCGGTTGACAACGGCCAGGTACAACGCTCCTATCTATGGGGCCCCAACTTTATTGACGCTGGTTATGAACGGTACGACGACGCCGCTCCCGTGGGTGGGCAGCGCCGCTGGGTCCAGTATTTTGATAAAACCCGCATGGAACTCAACAATCCTTTTGGCGACCCCAATTCGCAATATTATGTAACCAACGGTTTGCTCGTGGTTGAACTGGTCAGTGGCCGCCGCCAGGAAGGCGACAACCGCTTCGTTGACACTAACAACCCGGCAAACAATGTCCCGGTGGCCGGTGACAATATCGCGGTAAATGCCAACGCCCCGACCTACAAGACCCTGCGCGCCGTCGCTTCTTACGACGATGCCAGCGTCGCGGCCAACCGCCAGCCGAGCAAAATCGGCCAGATGGTTTCCGCTACCCTGACCAAAGACGCCGATGGCAACGGTGTTGTGGGCAATAACCCGGCCCTGGCAAGCGCTGACACCACCATCGCTTACTACGACAACACCCTCGGCCACAACATCCCCAAGGTGATGTGGGACTACATGAACCAGACCGGCCCGGTGTTTGACCCCAACGCTCGTGTAACCGTCAACGGCCAGAAAGTTTTTGACTGGCTCTACGCGATGGGCTTCCCGATTACCGATGCCTACTGGACCCGCGTGAAAGTCGCCGGGGTCGAGCAGGATGTTTTGATGCAGTGTTTCCAGCGCCGTTGTCTGACCTACACCCCGGCCAACCCGGCTGGCTACAAGGTCGAAATGGGCAATGTTGGCCAGCACTATTTCGCCTGGCGCTACGGCGGTGGCAAGATGCCGTCTTCCCAGCCAATTAACGACCCGATTCTTTCGCCGCTCAAAGTTCCGGCCCTCAGCTACGGTATCAACGCCCACCTGTTCTACCAGGACCGCGACCAGATTACCGGCTGGGTTAAAGACCTGAGCGCCCGCTGGGTCCGCCAGCAAATCACCTGGTCCGACATCGAAGACACCACCAAAGGTGACGACCCGAACCGCTATGTCTGGACCGAACTCGACAAAATCGTAGACTCGCTCTACCTCAACAACATTCACATTATCCTGAGCCCTATCGGTACCCCCGCCGCCTACAAGTCGGGTGGTAGCGGTCTGCCCGACCCGGATAAGATGAATAAGTTTGGCGATTTTATGTACGCCCTGGCGAATCGCTATAAAGGTAAAGTGGACGCCTACGAAATCTGGAACGAAATGAACCTGAGCCGCGAGTCCGGCACGGGTATCAACGTTTCCCGCTATGTTTCGATGCTGTCGAAGGCTTACAACTCGGTTAAAGCCGCCGACCCGGCTGCGTTCGTTATCTTCGGGGCGCTTTCGCCGACCGAAACCAACGACCCGAACTATGCGGTGCCAGACACCACTTACTTGCAGCAGATTTACGCCTACAACAATGGCGAAGTCAAAAAGTATTTCGATGTGATGGGCATGCACCCCGGTGGTCAGGCCAACGCGCCGCAGTACCTCTACCCCGACAATCCGGGTCCTTCACCTGCCTGGAACAATAGCTCCGAATTCTATTTCCGGCGGATTGAATCGCTGCGAAAGATTATGGAGAACAGCGGGGATGGTGCCAAGCAGGTCTGGTTGACCGAGTTCGGCTGGTCCAGCGACACCAATCCGCAGGACGGGTACGATTACGCCAAGCTCAATACCGAGCAGAACCAGGCCGATTACATTACGCAGGCTTACCAGTTGGCCCAGAACAATTACCCCTGGATGGGTGTAATGGCCCTATGGAACCTGAACTTCTCGTTGCCTAGCGTCACTCAACCGACCGCTAACGGCAAAAACGACGAGAAGCTCGGCTTCGCTATCCTGCGGCGGGACGGCTCGAAACGCCCGGCTTACTTCGCTTACCAGGCCCTTGCCAGAGCGGCCAAGTAAGACGAGAGAAGGCTTCTCAGGGTGAAAACCGGCGTAAGGGCGGCTTCTACCGGCGATTCTGTGGCCGGGTCGAGCTTCCCTTACCCCAAAGTTGTAAAATTAGTGGTGGCGGCAGTTATCCTGCTGCCACTGCTTTTTTATACCGTTTCGCTCCTGCGGATTATGGGCGCGACCCTCGCTTTTCCCTGGGAACTCGACCAGGGTGAAGGCCACAACGTCTGGAGCGCCTGGCTTTTGATGCGCGGGCAGGGACCATATCTTGACCTCAATCATTACCCTTTTTTCGATATAAATTACCCGCCCTTCCACTTCGTGATGATGATTCCGCTGCTGTGGGTTTTCGGGCCGAGCTTACTGGCCGGGCGGTTGCTGGCCGATTTATGTGTCTTTGGGCTGGCGGCGGCGGTAGGGGCAATTGTCTGGCGGTATAGTGGGCGCAACCGTTTCGCAACGGCCCTGGGAGTGCTGCTTATACTGGCGAACCCTTATCTTTACATCTTTGGGGTGATTGCCACAGTCAACGTGTCCCAGGTGATGCTGGGAGCCTGGGGGCTGTTCTGCCTGGGGTTGGCCTTCGACAAAATCGAGGCGAACGGGGATGTCGTCAAGGCCGACCAAATAAGGTGGAAACCTCTGATAGCGGGGCTAGCCTTGCTCCTGGCGGCGATTTACACCAAGCAACAGGCTGTTGACGCGGTCGGGACTGGCTTTTTGTTTTTGCTGTGGCGGCGGCCAAAGCTGGCGATAATAGCCGGGCTGGTCTTTGGGGCGGTGGGCGGCGGTCTTTTCCTGTTGATTGACCTCGTTACGGCCCACCAGTTTTACATCAACCTGATAAAAGTAAACATTAACGACTTTATAAAACGGCAACTGCTCGACCAGTGGACCGCCTACGGCCTTACCCACGCGCCTTTGCTTTTGCTGGCCGCCGGGTATGCCTGGCAGACCGTCCGAAAAAAAGCCCGGTTGAGTTTGTGGCTGCTTTACCTGGTGACGACCACGCTCGGCTCGGCCCTTGTCGGTAAATTCGGGGCTGCCGAGACCTATTTTTATTCCTCCATAGCGGCGGTGGCGATTGGCGCGGCCCTTTTTAGCGGGGAATTCTTCAGGAATAATTTTAACATTGCGGATTTTAGCTTCTTAAATCTCAAGAAAGCCGTCCCGGTCCTGGCGGATACCTCAAGCGAACTCACCACCGGGCCGGCCAGGAGAGTAACTTTTTCCGGCGGGTTAGCCATCGGCATGGTCGTGTTGCTGGTGCTGCAAAACGTAATTTTCTACCATACCCCCGAAACACCCCATCCCTGGAAAGACCTCATTAAGGGACATAGCGGCAACTACGTGCTGTTCGGCACCTTTCCGACAGAGGCCCAGAAGGCGGCGGGCCAGCGCATAGCCGACCTGGTGAAAACTGCCAAACCGCCCATTATAACCGAGGAAGCCAGTTTCGCGATGGTCAACGGCTACGAGGTGGTCACGAACCCCAGTAATATACTGGTCTACAATCAGGCCGGTTTGTGGCAAAGCCACGAATTGACCCAGATGGTCCAAAACGGCTGTTTCGGTCTGATAGTCCTGCACGGACATTTTCTACCCGATGTAGTCCAGGCCCAGATTCCCGGCAAATACCGCCAGGTCCTGACTGAATACCTGCCGGGCGGCGAGTACGATGTCTGGCAACTGCTGCCGGGGGGCCGCACTACCAACCCGGATGGTTGCTTCGGACATTAGTCGCCCAGGTATCTCGGCCACTTTCAGGCTATTCCCTAAATACGCTGCAATGCAAAAAGATAGGGTAGGTATCAAAATGAATTACAACCAGATATTCGAACAAAACGGGCCGAGCTTTTACGTGATAGGGCTGGAGGCGCCGGAAGTGATGGCGCTACGGCGTGACCTGGCTCAGGCTTTCCCGGCAACAACCATCCGGGTCATCCGGGGCGATAAAAGCACCAACGAGGAAGCCTTTTTCAACGAAGCCGGGGCGGCCTTGCAGTTTCCCGGCGATTTCGTGGAACTGTGGGAGAATTTCGCGGCCTGTCTTAACGATTTAAACTGGTTGCCGGACGGACAGCTCCTAATATTGTTCAGTTACGCTCCCTACTTACTTTGCGACGAATCCCCGGAAGTCTTTGGCGAACTTATCGAGCAACTCGCCAAAACCGCGACAAACCGTCCGGCGGGGCAATTCAAGGTGTTGTTCCAGGTTTCACCTGGCGATATGGCCGCTTACCTCGACCGCTTCGCTTCCTCCGGCAAGAGATTGAGGGTATTGACTCCTTAAACCGGCCTGTTAAACAGGTGTTAAAATTACCACGCAATCATTGGGGCTAGCAATGAGCGTAAGAAAAACGATAGAAAACCGGGAATGGCCTTTGCCACGTATTGACGGCGCCGTTTTAGTGTGTTAAGCTTGAATCGAAACCCTGGAGAGTAATGTAATTTTTTCGATGCCTCGTATTGAAAACTCGAAGTATTTAACCGGCGTAAGTCCACGAAAAACAGGTTAGTTAGCACCCATTAGACTCACAATTCAACATCCTAACAAATTAACGGTGCAAAAGTTCTTAGTCTGTCAGGTTGTTGCTATACGGTTGTCAGTGTTATTTTTTCGGTAGCACTGGTGGTCACAGCATGTAGCGAGGAGGCTATTACTATGATCAGCAGAGATGAAGTCCTCAAAAGCGTCCCTATTTTTAATGATTACGGTGAAGAAGTCTTTATGGCCGGGCAGTGGGCTAAAGCCGGTCACTATCGCGTACTCGATAGCAATAGAATCCTTCATCACAAAACCGACGGACCGCTCCCGGCCTCATTCGATGGGCACCGGGCCGAGTACTGCCGGTTTGAACAACCCTGGATTCAGATAAATACCCAGGCGGAGTTTAAGGGCGAGCACTAGGCCCTCGCGCGGAATTCCAATAATCCGGCTTCAGACAATTTAGTAAAGACGACCAGGTTAATTTGGTCGTTTTTGCTTTTTATACTCCTGGTCTTAACTTTTAACCTCAAACTTTTCCGGTTCGGTGACAGGTTGCGGGGACGGCGCGGTGACTTTCACAGTCTTACCGCCTTTCAGGAAGAAGACCGCCCCGATACCAGCCAGGACCAGAAAGATTGAAATCGTGAAGGCGTCCTGCATCCCCAGGAGCGCGGCCTGCTGTCCCAGCAACTTGCTGCCGTTAGCCTGACCCGGTTGGGCGGATAAGGTTTGCAGGTGAGTCGCCGTATTCGACTGGACGATGGTTGCCAGGATGGCGACCGCGACCGAGCCCACGACATTGCGGATAACGGTTGTCACGGTCGAGGCACTGGCGGTTTCACCTGCGCCTCGCACATCGGCCAAAGAGGCGGCCACCAACGGTTGCGAAGTCAGCCCCAGTCCCACCCCGCGCACGGCCAGAAAAATATCCAGCATCCAGAAAGGGGTATCCAGTTGGAGCGAGGTGAAGAACCATGTTATGACGGCCAGGATAGTCAGGCCCGTCAATACGACCGGGCGGGCCCCTATACGGTCGGCCAGGCGACCGCCTAGCAGGGAGAAGACCATGGAGGTGATAGCCTGAAAAATCATGGTCGTGCCCGCGTCAAAGGCGTTCTGGCCGCGTAACTCTTGCAAGTAGATGGGTATCAGAAAGGTCGCGCCCATGAGGGCAAATATATAGACCACCAGGGCCAGGTTGCCCACCACAAACGAACGGTAGCGAAAAAGCCGCAGGTCCAACAGCATATCAGCGCCCCGGTGCATTTTCCAGACTTCCACCACCACGAACAAAGCGAGGGCCAGGGCACCTGTCCAGAGGAATATTTCAACTTTTAAGGAACCCCAGCCTTCCCTCGTCACCTCGGTAACGGCGTATATGATGGCGGCGGTGCCATAGCCGATAGCCAGGAAACCCGGCCAGTCGAAACGGCTGCGCTTTTCGTGCCGTGCCTCGACCAGCACGAACCAACCCAAAACCAGCCCCACCAGCCCAATCGGCAAGTTAATAAAGAAAATCAGCGACCAGTGAGCATAAGTTATGATATAACCGCCCAGCACCGGACCCAGCACCGGGGCTAACAGGGTCGGGACACCTACGCTCGATACCGCTAAACCCCGCTGCTCCGGCGGAAAAGCTCTTAAAGCAATAGTGATTGATAAGGGCAGGATAGCTGCACCACCAACCGCCTGTAATACCCGGAAGACGACCAGTGACGGTAAATCCCAGGAGATACCGCACAATAAAGAACCAAGGGTAAAGATAAAAAGGGACACCAGGTAAGACCGTTTGATGCCGAAATTATTCGCGAAGTAGGCGGATAGGGGAGTGACCACTCCCAGGGTAAGCAGATAAGCCGTTACTACCCACTGCACATCATCAATTCCAACCCCAAAAGCCGTTCGCAGTTGAGGAACCGCGATATTGACTATGGTCGAGTCAAGCATTGCCATAAAAGACCCAAAAACTACGGTCACTATTACAAGCCATTTATTAGATAAGGCCGTCGGGGCCATTTTTGAATTTGAAACCATAACACTTTTCCTTTTTGCTTTTATACAAAGATATGCAACAGGTGTTGTAAAAATACTTTTTTGTTGCTTAAATAGAATGTAAATTAAATAAATAAGGCAAACAATAAACAGTGAGAGGTAAGCGTCGCATATGCGACAAAGAGGGCCAAATGACGCAGGAAAAGAGCGATTTAAGAGTCAGGCGAACTCAAAAAATGCTACAGGAAGCTTTAATAGAGCTGGTAGCCGAGCGGAATTTTGACGCTATCAGTGTAGGGGATATTGCCGAACGAGCGATGGTCAACCGGGCCACCTTTTACCGCCATTACCAGGATAAGTACGACCTGATGGAGAAAATATTCGGGGACATGCTTAACCAGATGGTACAAAGCATCGGCCAGAACATATTACCCGTTAATAAAATAAACTTTAACAAGAAGCCGGTCCATTTTATAAAGATATTCGAACATATCGACCAGAACCACAAAATCTATGAGGCTTTGTTAGGTCCGCGGGGCAATCCTTTATTTGCCGCCAGGCTGCGTGACCGGATAATGATGGTTGTGCAGGAGCGGGAAGAGTTGCGAGAAAAATCCTTTTCAGGCCAGGGTTATTCTCCAAAAGGTACTAATCCGCCTATTGAGGTTGTAATGGCCTGTGTCGCCAACCTCCTGGTTGGAATGATAAGCTGGTGGCTCGAAAACGGGCGGCCCTACACACCCGAACAAATGGCAAGCTGGGTTATCCGGTTTATGGCTTACGGCTATGTTCAGCTCAGGGAAAATCAACGTATAGAATTCGCCCCCGGTGAAACATACGGGAACATCTGATAACCGTCCTACCCGTTACATCCGTATTGTCACCGGTAGCCTAAAAACCTGGTATTGATAGCCATAAAATAAAACAAACCCGGCTCCCTATCAAAAAGGAAACCGGGTTTTCTTAGTTTATTTTAACAGCCGAGGGTCAGGCCAGGGCCTGTTCAAGGTCTTTTATGAGGTCGTCAACCGTTTCGATGCCGACCGAAAGCCGGACCAGGCCAGGGTGCATTTCGATAGGGCTACCGGCCAGGCTGGCGTGCGTCATCGCGCCGGGATGCTCAATTAGCGATTCGACCCCACCCAGGCTTTCGGCCAGGGTAAAGATTTTGGTCCGGGAAACCATTTCCAGGGCTACCTCGTAACCGCCTTTAGCGATAAACGAAACCATCCCGCCAAAACCGTCCATCTGCTCCTTTGCCAGTTCATGCTGAGGATGGCTGGGCAGACCGGGATAAATTACCTGCTCGACTTTGGGATGCTCGGCCAGGAATTTGGCGACGGCCAGGGCGTTTTCGCCGTGGGCGCGCATGCGTATCGGCAGGGTTTTCAGGCCGCGCAGCACCAGCCAGCTATCAAACGGGCCAGGGACGGCCCCGGTAGCGTTCTGGTGAAAGGCCACCCGGTCGCGCAACTCTTTATCCTTCGTCACCATGAGGCCGCCGACCGCGTCGCTGTGACCCCCCAGGTACTTGGTCGAGCTATGGACTACCACGTCCGCTCCCAGTTCCAGCGGGCGCTGGAGATAGGGCGAGGCGAAAGTGTTATCCACGACCAGTTTAGCTCCGTAATTGTGGGCCATTTCCGCCACCTGGCGAATATCAATAATCTTCAGCCAGGGATTAGTCGGCGTTTCCAACCAGACAAAGCGGGTGGTGGCGCGGAAGGCCCCGGCGGCGCGTTCCAGGTCGGTCAGGTTCGAGAGGGTATACTCGATACCATAGTTTTTCAACACCTTATCGAAAAGCCGGAAAGTCCCGCCATAGACATCGTCGCTCAAGACCACGTGGTCGCCGGGCCGGGCCAGGTACATCAAATTATTGATAGCGGCCATCCCGCTGGCAAACCCCAGGCCGTAGGTATCGGCCCCACCTTCCAGCGAGGCGATACATTCTTCCAGGGCCGTCCGGGTCGGGTTGTGGGTCCGGGAATATTCATAACCCTTGTGCTGGCCGACCCGCTCCTGGGCGTAGGTCGAGGTCTGGTAAATCGGCACCGTCACGGCCCCGGTAGTCGGGTCGGGGGCTTGCCCGGCGTGAATGGCGCGTGTGGCAAACCCGCTCTGGTTTACATCACCTTTCATCGTTTCTTCTTTCTGTCTAAATTTGTGGAAAGAATATTACTCCTTATGGCCTTGCTACCCGGTTGGAAACCTGGCTCCCAAGTGGAAAAGAAAGCTAATTTTCTACTTTGACTGCAATTCCATAAATGGCGTTAGGACCGACCCAGCCATTAATCCTACCCCGGTTATTACCGATTAAAAAGCGGTCCTGGTTGGTAGCTTTTATCAGGTGCAAAAACACATTGCCGTGTACCCTTACCAGCACCACGTCGCCGGTCTTTAAAATGGTCGGGTCACAGGGAGCCAGCGTTACCAGCGCCCCATCGTTAACTTTGCCGGTCATGGAGTTACCTCTAGGCCTGATTTGAACCGTCTCTCCCTTTCCCAGCTTTTCGATTGCAAAATTCGCCCAGCCCATAATTTATTTCCATTCCGCCAGAGATGTTTTGCAAAGGTAGCTTCTTAAAGCTTTCTAGAGCATTGGTTAGAGTAGTCTGAGGCTTGCAATATATTGCTAAGCGGCAAGCCTCAAAACTCTAATTGTTTAGCGGTGGTTGCGCTGTTGGGCAACAAATTCAAGCAAGTCGGCCCGGCTGATAATCCCGACCGGCTCGCCGTTTTCGGCGACGACCAGGGCCGGGGCGTTCGTGCTAAACAGCGGGAAGATATTTTCCACTTCCTCGTCAATCTCGACCATCGGCAGGGGCGCATCCATCACCTGCTCGACCGGGGCCGTCACGATTTCAGGATTGCGGAATATTTTATCCAGCAAGGTGCGTTCCTGGATACTGCCCACGATTTCCAGTTTGGTGTTACCCAGGCCATTCTCGCTGACGACCGGCATCTGCGAGATGCTGTGGGCGTGCAGTTCGGCAATCGCCTCGCTGACCGACTGGTCGGAACGGACCGTGATAAAGGTCGGGTGGTCGTGCCCCGCTTCAACCGGGGTAGTATGAATGAGGTCGTGGACACGCGGGTGCGAGGGGAACCGCTCGGTAAAGCCCTGGTCCCGCATCCAGGCGTCGTTATAAATCTTGCTCAGGTAGCTGCGCCCACTATCGGGCAGCAACACCACCACCAGTTTATCCTCGTCGAGGTTCTTGGCAACCTGGAGCGCGCCATAAAGGGCCGTACCACAGGAACCACCAATGAGCAACCCTTCCTCGCGGACCGCCCGCCGGGCCATCAGGAACGAATCGCGGTCGCCGACCGTGACCCACTCGTCAATCAGGCTCAGGTCAACCGTACCGGGGATGAAGTCTTCACCGATACCCTCGATTTTGTAGGGCCGGACCTTATCGCCGGTGTAGAGCGAACCTTCGGGGTCGACACCCACAATCCGAATTTTGGGATTTTTCTCTTTGAGATACCTGGCAACGCCGCTGATGGTGCCGCCGGTACCGACGCCCGCCACGAAATAATCAATCTTCCCGGCAGTCTGTTCCCAGATTTCGGGGCCGGTGGTTTCGTAGTGGGTGCGGGGGTTGGCTGGGTTAAAATACTGGTTGGGTTGAAAACCGCCCGGAATTTCTTTGGCTAACCGCTCGGCCACGCTGTAATAGCTTTCGGGCGACTCGCGGGGGACGGCGGTCGGGGTAATCACCACTTCAGCGCCGTAAGCCTTGAGCAGCGAGATTTTCTCCTGGCTCATCTTGTCGGGCATGACAAATACAGCTTTGTAACCCTTGATAGCCGCCGCGATTGCCAGCCCCACCCCGGTATTACCGCTGGTAGGCTCGACAATGGTGCCACCTTTGCGTAAGAGGCCGCGACGTTCGGCTTCTTCAATCATTTTGATACCGATGCGGTCTTTGACGCTACCACCGGGATTTAGCATTTCGAGTTTCGCCAGGACGGTCGGTTTGAGGCCGCGAGTCAGGCGAGGCAACTTTACCAGGGGCGTCTGGCCGATTAACTGTAACACATTATCATAAGCCTGGACCTCGCCCGGCTGGAATTGAGGCCGAGAAATTATCCCGCCAGGCTGAGATTGGGAGGTGGGCTCGTTAGAAGCGGTTGCGCCCGGCGGTTGTTCGGTTAAACTCATAAAATTCCTGTCTTTCCTTACTTTATAAAAAACTTTTGCGGGTTGTTTCCGGCGACCCGGCGGGCCGACCCTGTTTAAATCTACGAATTTTTAGACCCTTTAGAAAACTACAAAATAATTCCGATAATTGCGACGAGTTGTTAAGCGCATCTGTCAACTACAACTTAACTTTGTATCTCAAATACATTTTAGCAAGTGGTCCGGTCAAAAGCAATTGAAGCTAATGCCTATTTCTTGCCGCGCAGGCTGGCCTCGCGTTTCTCCCGGTTATGCTGGCGCACCTCATGCGGGATAATACGGAAGTTTTCCAGGAAGGCCAGGCGGAAATCTTCAAAACGGTCTTCGAGGATAGCCCGGCGCGCCTGGCGCATCAGGTCTAGCAGGAAATGGACGTTATGGATGCTGGCGAGACGCAGCCCCAGGATTTCTTCGGTCCTGAAAAGATGGCGCAGGTAAGCCCGGCTGTAAGTCCGGCAGGTATAACACCGGCACCCTTCCATTATGGGACGGTCATCGCGGGCCAGGGTGGCGTTGCGCAGGTTCAGGCGGCCTTCCGGCACCATACAAGCGCCATTACGGGCAATCCGGGTTGGCAGCACGCAGTCGAACATATCAATGCCGTGCTGGACCCCTTCGAGCAGGTCTTCCGGCGAACCGACTCCCATCAGGTAGCGCGGCTTATGGACGGGCATCTGGGGAGCGATATATTCAAGCGTTTCGTAGAAAATGTCTTTGGGTTCGCCCACGCTAAGGCCACCCAGCGAGTAACCGGGAAAATCGAGTTCGCCCTGGGTCAGAAAGCGCAAACTTTCCTCGCGCAATTCCTTGTAAAAACCACCCTGGACTATCCCGAAAAGGGCCTGTTTTTCCCAGAGGCCGCTCTCGCGGTGGGCGGTGTAGCAGCGGGCGGCCCAGCGGTGAGTCCGCTCCATGGCGGCGCGGGTGTAGGTGTAGTCGGAGGGGTAAGGCGCGCACTCGTCAAAGGCCATGATTATATCCGCGCCAAGCTGTTCTTCGACCCGCATCACGCTTTCGGGGGTAAAACGGTGGGTGCTGCCGTCGATGTGCGACCGGAAGGTGACCCCTTCTTCGTCAATCTTGCGGAGCGGGCCAAGACTGAAGACCTGGAAACCGCCGCTATCGGTCAGGATGGGCCGGGGCCAGTTCATAAACTTGTGTAAGCCGCCCATTTCGGCCACCAGTTCCGAGCCAGGCCGCAAGTAGAGGTGGTAGGTATTAGACAGGATAATCTGGGCATCCATATCGAGCAATTCGTCCCGGCTGAGCGTTTTCACGGTAGCCTGGGTGCCCACCGGCATGAAGGCCGGGGTTTCGATGACCCCATGCGGTGTTTGCAGAAACCCGACGCGGGCTTCGCTCTGGGCCGATTTTTTTACCAGGGTGTACTCAAAACTCATAAAACTTTTTCTAGCTTAATCTTTCGTATTTAGAAGAATTTTTAATTTCCTTCTTCATCCTGGCCGGAAGTGTTGAAAACTTGCCAGGGGCTTTCTTTTGTCTCGCGCCAGGCTTTCCAGCCACAAGGAAGTTCAGCCAATTCCCCAATAGTGGGGTCTAGAGTAAAAATGCGTTTTAGACTAACCAGGCTTGCCACATCATAAGAAGGTTCACCGCCATCCAGAAATTGCCAGGAACCGTCATCCTCATCATGGGTTACAAACAAAATTGGCGCGTTTTGCTTTGTTATCCTGGTTGTCGTAAAAACCACTACATTCTTCGGGTCAGCGAAAGGCCAATCATCGTTTTCAGACATTTGCTTTAACATCCCTCGCTAAAGTAAGAATCAGGGGAATATTATCCCATGTTACCCTGGCAAAAGAAACCCCACGCTTTAATTCCGTGGGGTTTGCGAAAGTTTAGGTTTGAAATAATGTTTGGCCCTGACCTGTGCCAACGCCACGGGCGCTGCCCCCAGAGAACCCTACGGGCTAGATTCCTTGACTGCGCCCGGAATGACAACCCCCCCCAAAACTGCAACGAATACCAAAAGGTTGGCTCCAGTCCCTGGTTTTTACTAACTCCTGCCCTCTGACTTCTGACTACTAAAACCTCAGGCGCGGATTAAGCCAGTTCGCAAAGTCGCGACGGCTTTCCGGGCTGGTGACATGCCCAAAATTGTATTCCTTATAGGTAAGGTCCACCCCACCCGCCTCCAGGACTTCTTTGATGTGGCGGCCTTTTTCAACACCAAGCACCTGGTCGCGGGTACCATGCGCGACAAAAGCCGGTTTCCCTTTGAAAACTCCGGCCCTCAACTTTTCCTCGGCCCCCGCGCTGATAAAACCGCTCTGGGGCAAAATCCCGGCCAACAAATCGGGATAATTCGCCGCCATTTCCAGGCTCATAAGGCCACCCTGGCTGAACCCACCAAGGTAGACCTGGGTCGGGTCTACCTTTACGCCCGTTAGCTCGGACAACTGGCCGATAAGGGTCGCAACCTTGCCTACACTCTCCTGCAAAACAGCCGGGTCGGGCGACCCATCTTCCTGCGGAACCGACCAGCGCCAGCTACCCCTGGGGTTTTCGTCCACCTTCATGGGGCCGCGCGGGGCGACCACCAGGACGCGCTTATCCACGAATGGGACCAGTTCGTAAATATCGCCCTCGTTAGCCCCAAAGCCATGAATCATTACCAGGGCCGGGCTGCCGCTGGCCGAAGCTGTCCCTTCGGGACGCCGTACCAGCGCCGTAAGAGCACCGCCTGTTATCAGTTCTGTTCCGCTAGTATCCGGGCCGAGTTGCATATCTTCTCCTTTGAATTTTCCAGTTCCAGGGAGCTTGTCCAAGACGCTTTTTAGGGAGCTTGCTATTTTATCAGGCAGATTGTAGCACCAGGGGTGAAACCGGGCAATCTTGAGAGATCAGGCAGCCGGCAAAAAGGCTTCGACCAGGGTGAAAATACCACTCCCGATAAAGATAATCGCCGCGCCAATCTGGATAATCCGCTCCGGCAAGCGCTTGCCCAGGACCATCCCGACAAGCACAGCCAGGCCGTCCGCTATCACCATCCCGACGGTGCTACCAATCCAGACCGGGATAAAGGTCTGCTGTTGGCTGGCAATCGTGATGGTCGCCAGCATAGTCTTGTCACCCAGTTCGGCCAGGAAGAAGGTTACGGCCACGGTCATGAGCGGCCCGAACTGGCGCTGTTGAGTGGTCTTTTCCTCGTCTTCCAGTTTGTCACCTATCAGGGTCCAGATACCAAAGCCGATAAAAGCCAGCCCGGCCAGGAGTTTTATCCAGAAAAGGGGCAGGGCAATCCCCAGCAATTCACCGATGCCGACCGAGAAAAGGTGGACCACCAATGTTGCCAGGAACACCCCCAGGATGACGGTAGTGGGCCGGTAGCGGGTGGCAAAGGCCAGGGCGACAAGCTGGGTCTTATCGCCCATTTCGGCGATAAAGACAAAAAACAGGGCTATCAAAAAAGCGGTCATCTTTTGCTATTTCCTCGTCAACTGAATAATTATCTCTCCACCAGACCAGGTAACATGGTCTGATTTTTGCCGGTAAAACCACAGAAGGAGGAAACAGGCAGGTCCGGGCAATAAAAAAGACCTTTGGTGCGCGCCGAATCCTAACCTGTAAAAAGATTAAGATATTGCACGCACCAAAGGTCTCGCCAAACAAACGTCTAACACTGCTACGCCCACCGAGCGAACCTATTGGCCGCTAGTATGTCGATGAACGTCCGGCTCTCACCGGCGGTTACTCCCCCTTAGTGTGTAACTATTATACGGGATTGTGAGAAATTAGTCAAAATAGGGATGCAAAGTGTTTAGTGTTTGGTGTTTAGTTTTAATAATGCGGCTCCTAAATTTTCGTCTGAGGATGGAGTCGTTGAAGCAGGGTGTTATACTGGGGAACGTACCCAACAACAAAGAAGCTTCCGGTAAAAATCCAGGAGAAATTCAGGAAAATTTATGGAAAACAGCAGCGAAAGAGAAAAAGGCACGGTTGAAATCAACGGTGTCCCTTTTTATTACGAAATTGACGGGATTGGCAGCCCGGTTATCTGGGTCCACGCCGGGATTGCCGACCACCGGATGTGGGACGCTCAGTTCGAGCTTTTCAGGCACGGCTATAAGGTGCTTCGCTATGACCTGCGCGGCTACGGCCTCACCCCGAAAGGCGAAGGCCCTTTTTCTCACATGGATGACCTGAAAAAGTTGGTCGAATTCTTCGGCCTGGAAAAAGTGGCGTTGGTCGGCTGCTCGATGGGTGGGCGCACCATTATAGACTACGCCCTCGAAAATCCCGGTAAAGTGGCCGGGTTGGTCACGGTCTGCGCCGGGTTGGGCGGTTTCAAAGATAATACAACCATTACACCGGAAATGGAGAAACTCTGGCAAGAAGTCGAAGCCGCCGAGGCTAGCGGGGATTACGATAAAGAGGTCGAGTTAGGCCTCAAAATCTGGGTGGACGGACCACGCGCGCCGGAGATGGTCCGGCCCGGCGTCCGGGAGAAAGTACGCGAAATGAGCCTGATTGCGGCCAAAAACCCACCTAAACCGGGTGAAGAACAATACCCTGCTAACCCGGCGGCGGGACGGCTTGGTGAAATCAAGGTCCCGGCCCTGGTGGTAATCGGTGAACTGGATAACCCTGTTATCCAGGGAATAGGCGACCAACTGGCGACCGACATCCCCAATGCGCGCAAAGTGGTCATACCCAACGCCAACCACTTGCCCAATATGGAAGAACCCGAACAATTCAACCGGGAAGTTATGTTATTTTTAGGGTCACTCGGAAAGTTTTAGCATTATGTCAACTGAGATATTGAAAAAGCTGGAAGGTGGCGACCCTAACGCCACCTTTCCGGTGATTATGGTGAGTGAAGAAGTGGAAGCCAACCCGGCTTTATTGGATGATATTTTTAAGGGAGCGGTCAGCCCGGATTCGCTGGTAAGAATGCGTTCGGCCCAGGTGATTGGGCGGGTAGCCTGGCAACATCCCGATTATCTCATCCCCTACAACACCCGTCTTATTGAGGTCCTGTCAAGAGCTAAAGAACGCCAGTACCGCCGCAACCTGATCATGCTCTTACCCCATCTACGCCTGACCGCAGCGGAAAAAGAACGGGTCAGCGAAGTTCTGCGCGGCTTTTTAGAAGATAAAAACGTGACGGTTATAATCGCGGCTTTTGAAGCGATGGTCGAACTGGCCGGGGACGACCCAGCCAGGCAGGTTAAACTCCTACCCATGCTGGACGAACTGGCGCGGACAGGTAGCCCGGCGGTCAGGGTCAGGGCGCGCCGGGCCCAGGAGAAACTTTTCCAGAGCCTTACCGCCGAAGAATAATTTGTAATTCTGGGGTTAATAAATGAAAACAAAACAAGAAAGTCCGGCTTTTAGTGGGGTTGCCACTATTCTGAATGTCAATAATGTGCCGGAAAGCCTGGAATACTACCGCGATAAGCTCGGCTTTAAGCTGGCTTTCGCGTGGTCGGAACCAGAGAATAACCCGCCAACTTTTGCCGAGGTCAAGCGGGATATGTTTCGCCTGATGCTCTGCCAGCAGTGTCAGGGTAGTCCCGGCACCTGGATTTACCTGGATATGCCGTCGGTAGAAGACCTGGGAGCTTTACACGGGGAATTAGAAGCGAGTGGCGCAATTATTGCGGAGGTTCCTACCGATAAACCGTGGGGTATGCGAGAAATGCTGGTGAAAGACCTGGATGGGCATACCCTGCGAATAGGGGCACCGCTATTTGAATAGTAATACCCTCAGGTTCAAAAAATAAGCTGGAGTAAAGACGATGGAAGAAGACTCGGCGTTAAAAATTGTGGCCGACTGGCATACCGCCCTTAACGAAGGGCAGGTCGAGCGGCTGGTAGAAAAAGTCCGGCCCGATGTCGAGGTCGGCGGGCCTCGCGGCAAGACCCAGGGCTCGGAAGTGGTGCGGGAGTGGTTTGGCCGGGCCAATGTCCGCTTGTGGCCGCTGCGTTACTTTGTCCGGGAGGCTGCGGTGGTGGTCGAAGAAAAAGGCGAATGGGTGGAACCCGCTACAGGTAAGGTAACCGGTAGCCAGACGGTCGCCTCCTTCTTTACAGTCAGGGAAGGCTTAATCGCGAGTATCCTTCGTTTTGACAGCCTGGAAACCGCCCTTAAAGAGGCCAGATTGGGATGGCAGGACGAAATAATCCCGGCATAAAATAAAGCGTGGTGTATACTGTAGGTCAGGCGAAATTTAAGAATGAACCCTTAAAACAGGGAAAGAAAAGAGGGGATACATGGGTGTTAAAAAGTTTGACCACATTGGCATCGCGGTAAAAGATATTCAGAGCGTGCTGAGTTTCTACCAGGAGGCGCTCGGCCTGGAAAACCTGGGCTTTGAGGTGGTCGAGGACCAGGGCGTGCGGGTAGCTTTTTTGCCGGTGGGGGAAAGCCGCATCGAACTGCTCGAACCGCTCAACGACGACTCCCCGATTGCCAAGTTTATCGCCCGGCGCGGCGAAGGAATACACCATATCTGCCTGGACGTGGACAGTGTGCCGGAAAGCCTGGAAGAATTGAAACAGCGTGAAATGCCTCTGATTGACAACGAACCGAGACTGGGCGCGCACCACAAGGAAATCGCCTTTGTCCATCCGAAGGCCAGCAAAGGCGTCCTGATTGAGTTGAGCCAGGACGCGCCCGGCACACCGGAGGAATAAAAAGCACCTATGAACCTGGTAGAAGTAGCCCAGGAAACCCTCGCCATCACCAGGCAGGGCGAATACCTATCGAAAAACGGGATACACATCCACATTGCCCCTGATATAGGGGAGTCTATCGCTGGCACCCGCCTGTATACGCCGGAGCACCTGGCCGGTCTCCTGGGGACCCGGCAGGAAAAGAGCGGGGTGTCCGGCCCTCCGGCTGTCGAAATCACCCCGGAAACTACCGCGATAGCGGCCCGGCGGCTTTACGAGGCGGGGATGACCGGGGGCGTGGCCCTGAATTTCGCGTCGGCCAAAAATCCCGGCGGCGGCTTTTTAACGGGCGCAAAGTCGCAGGAGGAAGACCTGGCCCGGTGTTCGGCCCTGTACGAATGTCTGCTACCCCAAACCGGTTATTACGAGGCCAACCGGGCTTACGGCTCGATGCTCTACACCGACTATATGATTTACTCGCCTGGCGTCCCGTTCTTCCGGGACGAGCGGTTAAACCTGCTCGACCGTCCCTTTCTCCCGGCTATAATCACGGCCCCGGCCCCAAACGCCGGGGAATTCTTAAGACGTGAACCGGACAAAGAAAAGGAAATCGAAGTGACGTTAAAGCGCCGGGCCGGGATGGTATTATGCCTGGCCGCCGAACAGGGTCACCGGACACTGGTCCTGGGGGCGTGGGGTTGCGGGGTCTTTCGGAACAACCCGGCCCAGGTCGCGAGGGCTTTCGCGGAGTGGCTTTCACATCCCGGTTTTGCGGGCGCTTTCGACCTGGTAGTCTTTGGGATTTACGAAAGAGAAGCGAACAGACCGTTCCTGGAAACCTTCAAAAGGGAACTGGCGGGGTAATAGCAAGTAGAGAAGGTCATGGTACCTGGCATTCGGGGGGAACCCAGGAACTCTATTCGATGCACTAACGACAGTGATATTGTCCAGCGGACCGGAGATTCTGTGCCAAAGGCACAGAATGACAAAACCCATTCGAAATATTCGCCAACGGCGCTCGGAATAACAAATTTCCCTCTCTTACTAAACACTAAAACTGACCACTAAACACCTGCATCATTCTGCAATTCATAGCGGCATTGGGTCAGCCAGCGCAGGGCGGCGTTGGTCTGTTCGAGCCGGTATTCAACTACCCAGTCCTCGAATTGATGGGGGGCTACAGCCTGTTTCTGGTTTAGAAACTTCTTGAGCAGCAACTGGTTGAATTCAATCTGGCCGTCCAACAGGCGCAACACCAGTTCCTTGCTGCGCTGGCGGGCGAAATAAAGTTTTACCAGGAAATTAAACCGGATTTCGCGGTTGTGCTGGACCGGCTCGGCCAACCACTCCTCAAACTCGGCCCGGCCCGCCGGGGTTAGCTCGACTACCCGGCGCGTCTTTTGCCCTCCTACCGGTTCGTCATGGCCGCCAAGCAGCCCTTCCTTCTCCAACTTTTTGAGCAAGCCATACAGCATACTCATTTCCAGGCGGCAGACCTTGCCCAGTTCGGTGTCGGCGGCGAACTGGCGGGTCAGGTCGTAGCCGTGGCTGGGGCCGTCCAGCAACAAACCCAGCAAAGCGTATTCGGTTGCAGGCCGCCGGGGTAAGAGCGGCGACCGCCCCTTTTTTGACGAACCCGATTGAGATGGAATTTCGTCAGTCGTCATCTTTTAACCCTGGCTTTCAACGGGTTGGCGGTTACGTTCAATCAGTTCGATGATGGTCGCGGGCGTCAGTTCAGTCAGGCTGTTGACCACCTGGGTCGCGCCCCTGGCGAGAAAATCGGCGGCGACCTGTCCCGGCCAGACCAGAGCTACCGAGACCATCCCGGCCCGTTTAGCTGCTTCGATACCAAGCAAGCCATCCTCGATAACCAGGCAATCCCTTGGAGACAGCCCTAAATTCTGAGCCGCCATAAGGAAGATTTCGGGGTCGGGCTTCGTCCGGGAAACGTGGTCCGCCACGACAATCACCTCTAAATAATCGCGCAGCCAGGGGTGCTGGCTGAACGCTACATCTAAATTCCGCATGTGGGTACCGCTACCGATAGCCTGCTTGAACCCCGCTTCGTGCAGAACCTTGAGAAGTTCGACCGCCCCCGGCGCGAATATAATGCCATCCCTGGCCGCGACTTCCCTGTAGTAGCTGTTTTTCAGGTCGCCCATCCGGACCAGTTCGTCCTGGGGAACATCCTTGAAATAGTGCTGGAGGGTTTCCTCGGCAGACATGCCTGCCAATGACAAAAATTCCTTTTCGGTAAAGGTAATATTATGTTCTTGCATAAAACGCTGCCAGGCCGCGAAGTGGGTTGGCATGCTGTCTATGAGTGTCCCGTCAAAGTCCCAGATGACCCCAAATTGGTCATTTCCCGTTGTCATTAAGTCCCCATTCCAATTTATTCGCTCAAATCCCGATTTCGGGTGAAAACCTGTCCCGCCTACGAACCGGACCAAAATAGAATCTAGGAGGTGTACCCGTAACGGGTACACCTGCTAAGTTTATCATATTTCTTTGAGATACTTATCGAGGAAACGGGCCACCGCCGGGTAGACCGCCAGCTTATTTTTGAGCTTGGTAACCCCGTGCCCCTCGTCGTCAAAGACGTGGTATTCGACCGGGTGCTGGCGCGCTTTCAGGCTTTCAACCATCTGGTCCGACTCGCCAATCGGCACGCGAGGGTCCCGCTCTCCGTGGATGACCATGAGCGGCGCGGTTATCCGGTCAATCCTGTGGATGGGCGAAATCTCAATCAGGAAATCGCGGTCAACCACAGGGTCGCCGTATTCAGGCGTGCGCAGTTTGAGACGGTAGGGGCTGGTATTTTCGAGAAAGGTTAGCATATTGGCAATGCCGTAAAAATCGACGCCCGCCGCCCACAATTCGGGGTAGGTCGTAATCGCCGCCAGCACCATAAACCCGCCGTAGCTCTGGCCGTAGACCGCAATCCGGTCGGGGTCTGCTACCCCGCTCGCCCGCAGGTATTCGACCGCCGCTTTCAGGTCGGCCACCGAGTCGCCGCGCAAACTAATATCGTCCAGGGCCAGGTATTTCTTGCCATAGCCGCTGCTACCGCGCACGTTCGGGGCCAGCACGCCGTAACCCTGGCTGAGATAATATTGAATGACCGGGTTCCAGCCAAAGACGGTCTGGCTTTCCGGGCCGCCGTGAACGAGGACGATAAAAGGGGTTTTGCCCTGATTCGCCGTGTCCTGGGGCAAATAAAGCAGGGCCGGGATTTGCAACCCGTCAAAGGTCGGGAACTTAACCAGTTCCGGCATGACAAACTCCTGCGGGTTGAGACCGCCGCGGGGGGAAATCGTCACCTGGTAAGCGGTTTCGGCGTCAAGCGCGTACTCCCAGATGTCGGAGGGATGGACCGGGCTGTTGAAGCTAAAGGCAATCCGGCGGCTATCGGGCGACCATGCCGGTTTCGAGGTGAACAGTCCCAGGCCCAGCACATTCCCGGCGGGCAGGCCCGGCACTTCGGTTTCCTCGTCGGTGGCAAGGTCGCGAATAATCAGCTTGAAAGCGCCGTTTTCGTTCACATCGTAGAGCAGTTTGCTTCCATCCGGGGAAACCGACAGCACCGAGCTATCCCAATCGCGCTCGACCAGGTAGGTTAGCTTACCGGTAGCCAGGTCGATTTTGGCCGGGGCGGCAAAGTCGCGGCCCTGGTCGGTGATACAGTAAAGGGTCTGGCCGTCCGCCGAGAAAGCCGACTCCTCGAAATGGGCCGGGCCTGCGCCTTCGTGAGGCGTGAGGTGGCGCGGGGTTTTATCGAGATTTTGCAGGTCAAGCAGGAAAAAATCGCTGTCGAGGTTGGTATTGCTGCGGCGGACCACCAGGTAGCGCCCGTCCGGCGAAAAACCTTCCGGGTTCAGGGTCGCGTCGGCCTGGTAGACCAGTTGGGGTTCCTGGCCGATTTCCTGGATGTAAATATCAAGGTAGGCGGTATGGCGGCGGTTGCTGCTAAAGCTGAAAGCCTGGCCGTCGGGCCGCCAGCTACCAAAGTTATTCTTGTGTTCGGGAGTTTCGAGCAGGGTCGTGATATTGACACCTTCGCGGGCGTCACCTTCCAGCAGGTAGAACTGGTCCTGCTCGTCGCCGCCCTTATCCCGCGAGATAATAAAGGAAGTACCGGCAGGGTCGGGGAAAATCCCAGTCACGCGCTCGTCATAGAAGGTTAGCTGGTCGGGCCAGCTTCCCGCCGGTTTCGCCGCCACCGACCAGACCTGGTTGGTGCCGGTGATGTCGGATAAAAAGAGCAGTTCTTCGCCGCCCGCCGCGTAGGCCGGGAAAATGGCGTTTTTCACGTTTAAATAGGGCCCAAACTCTTTATTCTGGCTCACTACAATCTCCTTCAAATTCGTTGAACGTAAAACGTTGAACGTTGAACGTAAATTTCCGTCAATGAATCTCATTACTAACTGAAAGCAAAGCCATACCTACAAGCTTTGTAGAGCAGTATTGTTTCCCTTATCTTAATCTATTTGGTTGTTTTCGTTCAACGTTGTGTCGTTTAACATACCCTTATTAGGCAGATGTTCTGCGAGGGGTTTTATCATCAACATGCGTTCGGTATCACGCTCGATAAGACCGAGTTCGCGAGTGAACTTGCGGGCGGCTTCGTGGTGCGGGGTCGAGCCAAGCATCAGGCCAAGCTGGGAATAGCCCCTGGCCTGGCGCAAGAGGGCCATAAAAAGGGCTTTCTCCTGGGGCGTTGACCATAGGGCCGGGTCGAGATAGACACGCCAGCGACCTCGCCCACTCCAATCGAAAAAGTCGGCGTGGCCCTGGGGGACGGCCTTATCCCCAAAATAAATGGCAAAACTAAAACCCTCGCTGCTGCGGGGCAGTTCGGGACGGTAGAGAGCTTCCCAGACCGGGGCAGCGACCGGCTCGCCTTCGCGGGTTTCCAGCCGGAAGAAGCGGGTAAGGTTGCGCTGGGCCTCGGCCCTTTTGAGCGGAACCAGGCGAATTCCCTCGACTGCCTCGCCCGCCGGGTCGCTCCACCAGGGCCGGGTCAAATAGAAATAACGGTGATGCTGGTCGAGAAAGCCGCTGGAGCGGTACAAATTGACCGCCCGGCTGTTGGTCAGAGTTACGGCCAATGTCAGATATTCCTTGCGGTGCAGGTGGGCCAGGTTTTCGGCCAGGTCGAGCAGTTTGTGGCTCAACTTGCGGCCCTGAAAAGCCTGGTTGACCTCAATATCGTTGATATGAGCCACCATTTTACGATATTGCATGTACAACTGCCCGGCCAGTTGAGGCTTGCGGCCATTCTCGCGCAGCCAGAGACCCCACCCCTCGTTCATGGTCGAAAAATAAACCGGCAGTCCCAGCCAGCGCAAAAAAGGTTTTCTTAACGGGCCGAGCATCTGATCGAAATTGGTATCGACGCCGGGATAGTTCCGGTACATGTGCCCGACCGCCTCCCATTGTTCGGGCAGCCGAAGACGACGAACCTCGATACCTTCGGCCTGACCTGGTTCGTCCGGGGACAGGGAAGGGTCTTGTGCTGGTTTTTTTGGTGGCAACCGCATGCTTTTACAGTTTCAATGAAAGGCCGGTCAGGGGTAAGGCGGAGGATGGGATGTTTTTAGATTGGATAAGGACACCAAAATTGCCCATGCCATTTGGATTTATCAGGCGGTGCAGGGCTTCCCGCTCGGCCAGTTTTTGCTTGGTGGTCATGCCCGGCGGACGGACCACCGGGTCGGACAGGACGGCCAACCGGTCGCCCAATCCCAGGCCGGACAGAAAAAGGGCCTGGTTGGAAAAGCCTTCGGTCGTCAGGCCGCTTTTTTCGCCCACCTGCATCAAACTGGTAAAATCAACGTGGGCGGTAATATCCTGGGTGCCGATATTAACATACGGGTTAGCGTGGACGGTATGGGCAGTGTAGCATTGGAGCGTCCCCGAACGGCGGAGCGGATGATAGCGTTTCTCGACGGTATAGCCGTAATCTATCGTCAGAATATAGCCCCGGCCCAGGATGGCGGCGGCCTGGGAAAGCCAGTCGAGCGCCCCCAGGTTGACCTCGGTCCGGTAGCCCTCGGCGTACTCGCGCAAATCGAGCCCCAACCGCTCGAAGTACCGGGCTAATTCCTGGGTCGAAAGCGGCCCGGTCGTCTCGATAAACTGGCCTGATTCAGGGTCGGTGGTGACATAAATCTCGCGCAACTCGCCGCTTTCGATGGTGACCAGGTGGACCGGGAAGGCATCCAGCAATTCGTTGGAAAGAATGACCCCTTCGACCTCGCCCGGCTTGAAATCGGTCAGGTCGCGCCAGTTTACCCTGGCAATCAGTTCAGGCCCATCAGGGATAGCCGAGATACGGCGGCGCTGGGCCAGCCGCAACGGTTCGCTGATTTCAACAATAGTGTAGGTCAAACCGGGCCATAACTCCGGGGCATGCTGGCGTAAATAGCTCAAAATATCCCCGGCCAACAAACCCTGCCCGGCCCCACCTTCCACGATTTGAAAAGCAGCCGGTTCTCCCAGGTTGCGCCAGAACTCTATAAGCTGGCGGGCGATTAACTGGCCGAACAAGGGTGCCAGATGTGGCGCGGTATAAAAATCGCCCCGCGCCCCCAGAAGGCCGCCCCGGTGGGTGTAGTACCCTTCGCCCGGATAATAAAGGGCCATTTCCATAAACCGGGCAAAGGTAAGACGCTTATCCGGGGCCTGGGCGATGGCCTCCCGGATATGCGCGGTTAACGACAGATTGTCACTCTCCTGACTGAATGCTATCATAGGGTCAAATTTTACCCTAAAACAGGCGTTCGGGGCAAGAATGGGCGCATTTTAATTTACAAATTTACAAATTTACAACAATTTTCCCGGTAATACGCAACAAATAATTTGTTTTCGTGGAGTAAAATAGAAAAAGCGATATTGGTTTACGGGCACGGTGGGGTGCCACTCCTGGAATTAAAAAAATGGGCTTTCGCAGCAAATTAATTATTTCATTCGCGGCGGTCATCATCTTTACCCTGGTGCTGGCTTTGCTTTTCTTTTCCTACGTGGTAGGCCGGATTCAGGACGACGCCAGCAAGAAGGCGACTGACCGCCTGCAAGCGATTACCATTAACGCCAGTAACGCCATTGTAGCCCAGAGCGCCTATAGCAATTCCTTTGACGAACTTCAGCTTAACCTGGAAAATATAGCTCAGCTTCTCGATGTCCGCATGCTCCTGGTAGACGGCTCCGGGATGGTCCGGGCCGACAGCGATACGAGCGTATCGGGCTCGATGAAAAACGAGGTGATACCTAATTACCAGCTAACTCCGCGCGATGGCAAAGCCTATTCCCACACCGCTCCCCTGCGAGATGTCCAGTATTTCTACTTCACCCGCCCCGGCCCGACCTTTAAAATCACCAGCGCGTCCACTAATAGCACCGGTAGTTCGGTGGTGCAGGTTAGCTTTAAGTTCCAGGATGTCGAGGGGCAGGGGGTCGGCACGATTTTGCAGACCGACCTGTGGCTGGCCGTGCCCTTATCCGAAATCAATACCGACTGGCGCGACATTGCGAAAGGCTTACTGGCGGCGGCGGGCCTGGCCTTACTGCTGGCGGTTGGCCTGGCCTTTTTACTAGCCAGGGGGATTGCCCGGCCTTTGCTGCGGATTACCAGGGCCAGCACCGAGATTGCCCAGGGGAATTATGGGCAACAACTCCCTATCGAGGGCTGGGGCGAAATGGCCCGCCTCGCCACCAGTTTTAACCGGATGAGCCGCGAGGTGGACCGCTCCCAGCGGACCATGCGCGATTTTGTGGCGAACGTTTCCCACGAACTAAAGACGCCCCTGACCAGTATTCAGGGCTATTCCCAGGCTATTCTGGAAGGGGTCGCCGACGACCCGACCGCTATCGAACATTCGGCCTCGGTAATTTATGGTGAAGCGGCCCGGATGCGCCGTCTTGTAGATGAATTATTAGACCTGAGCCGGGTAGAGTCGGGGCAGGTAGCCCTGGTCCGGCGCGAGGTTGACCTCCGCCAGGTGTTAAACCGGGTAGTAGTCCGGCTGGAACCCCAGGCTACCGATAAGGGTCTGCAATTCCAGGCTCGTATAGACCCCTACCAACCGCTCCTCGTATCAGGCGATGGCGACCGGCTGGAACAAATTTTTACTAACATTTTGGACAACGCCGTTAAATACAGTCTACCGGACGCGCTGGTCAGCGTAGGCGTCGATTACAATCCCGGTTCGGGCGAAGTGACCAACGGCAATGGCCGGGCTGGCCGGGGCGCAATCCCGCCTACCATCCGGGTGATGGTTTCCAACCTGGGCGCGCTTATCCCGGAAGAACAGTTACCTCGCGTCTTCGAGCGGTTCTACAAACTGGACCCCTCCCGCAAACGCAAAGGCGAAAGCACCGGGTTGGGCCTGGCAATCACCAAGGAACTGGTCGAGGCTCACGGCGGCAGCATCAACGTGACCAGCCAGCCGACCGGCCAACCGGGGGAGGGCCTCACAACCTTTACCATCATTCTCCCGGCCCTACCGGTCAGGGGCTACGAACCGGCCCCGACCAATCCCCGCACTCTCACTTTACCTGGGAAATAAGCCAAATTTTAGAAGGTGTCCGGGGCCAGCGAACCGGGCGCATATGGTATAATCTGGGTCTTATGTATTGCCAGAGGCTAACATTAAAAGACTTCCGAAATTACCGGCGCCTGGACCTACACCTGTCGCCCGGCCTGACTATTTTCCAGGGTGAAAACGCCAGCGGCAAGACAACTTTGCTGGAAGCGGTTTACATCCTGGCGACTACCAAATCGCCCAGGGCCGGGTCGGACCAGGAGTTAGTCAGCTTCGAGGCCGAGGCGGAGTTTGGTGCGCCCGCTTTCGCCCGCCTGGCCGGTACGGTTGACCGCCAGGACGGGGAAATCGAGGCCGAAATCCTGGTCCTACGGGACCAACCCCCCGGCGCGGATAATGCCCAGGCCGGGACCGCCCGCAAGCGTATCAAGGTCAACGGCACGGCCCGCCGCAGTATCGACCTCATCGGTAAAATCAACGTGGTCCTTTTCTCCCCCGAAGACCTCGACCTCGTCATCGGTACACCCTCCCTACGCCGCCGCTATCTCGATGCTACCCTTTCCCAGATTGACCACCGCTATCTGCGCCACTGGCAGGATTACGCCAAGGTGGTGGCCCAACGCAACGGCTTTTTGCGCAATGTGCGCGAACGTCAGAACCAGAGCCGGGGGCGCCTGCCGGGCCGGGATGAAATGAGCATCTGGAACGAAGAACTGGTCAAAAACGGAGCCTACCTGATTAAACGCCGCCTGGAAGCCCTTCAGAGTCTCAACGGTCTGGCAGCAACCACGCACGCCCAGCTTACCGGGCTAAACTCGACGTTGATGCCGGAAGCCGTCAACGGTTTCGAACTGGTCTACCAGCCAAGTTTCGACTTACAGGGAACCAGCGACGAGGCAGCTATCGCGGCCCGCTTCGAGGAACGGCTGAACGAGGTCCGTTCCCAGGAATTACAACGTGGGGTCTCGCTGGCAGGGCCGCACCGGGACGATTTCGCCTTTATGGTGGAAGAAGCGAATATCGCCACCTATGGGTCACGCGGTCAGCAGCGCACCGCCGTCCTCTCGCTCAAACTGGCCGAGGTCGGCTGGATGCAGGCCCAGACCGGCGACCGCCCTATCCTGCTCCTGGACGATATTCTGTCGGAACTGGACGTGCACCGCCGCCAGTACGTCCTCGATACGGTCCAGGCCCGCGCCGACCAGATTTTGATAACCGCGACCGACCTGGCTTTCTTTGGTGACGAGGCCGCTTTGCGCGAGGTCGCCGCGCTTTATCTCGTTGAGGGCGGCTCGGTCAAACGGGTCTAGCACCTGTGTCCTATTACTCCACCTAAAAGTTCTTCAACAACTGCCTACCTGTTTATCCACATACGCGCTATTTTTATATCAAGCAAGGGCGGTCACCTGTCATTCCGAGGGAGGATGTACTAATGAACCAATGTCGAGAAAGTAAACCCGACCGAGGAATCCCTGCGCCAGTGGCGTAAAGCAAGGCCGGTCACTATGCCAGGTTCAACGAGCCTCAGGTCGCAACCTGAGGTTGTCAGGTTGAAGCCTGATTCTGCCTTAAATTTGGGCCAGTCATGGGCTTTACGGTATGCCCCGCACGAGATTCCGTAAGCCGCCAATCGATTGAGGCAAGTCATCTTCCTAAAAGCGGCTTACGGAATGACAGGGGCACGGCTTTAGCCGGACTTAACATCAGGTAACCGGGGAAACCCAATAAAAAAGAGCCATCCCAATCTTATAGTCAGGATGGCTCTTTTCAACTTCAATTTTAAGCCAGAATAAAAGGCAATTAACTTATGGTTAGCGGTCGGCGACGAGGCTGCCCCGCCCAAGCTGGCGATAAGCCCGCTCAAACATCTCGGCGGCGCGGGCCGAATTGCCAATCGCACTCAGGGCGCGGGCGTAGCGGAAGAAAATCCGGCTTAGCAGTTCTTTGGCCTGGGTATGCTCGATGAGCTTGACCGCTTCCTCGAAATAGCTGATAGCTTTCTCGTTGTCGCCCTGGGCTGCCAGGAAGCTGGCCCGGCTACTGAGAGCCCGGCCCCGCAAAGCCGGTTCGAGTTTGTCGAGACCCCGGTCCATCTCGTCGCTAAACTGGCGAGCCTTTTCCAGGTCGTTTTGCTCAAGATAGAGGTCGGCCAGGTACATCGAGGCCACCGTGAGGTCCACCGGGTTATTCTGCTCGACCGCCTGTTGCCGGGCTTTTATAAACTGGGCTTCGGCTTCCTCGAAGCGGCGGGCTTCCAGCAAAATCTGGCCGTATCCCGACCTTAAATCGGTCAACATCTTTACGTCGGCCACGGTCTCATAAAGAGCCAGGCTTTTGGTGGCATAAACCCGCGCCTGGGCCAGGTTCCCGGCCTCCCGGTAAGAAGCGGCCAGGTTCCAGTAGAGCAAGGCTCGCTTTTCCGGGGTCGCGCCGTCTTCGGCCAGTTGTAAGGCCCGCTGGTACATTTCAAAGGCTTCTTTATCGTCGCCAAGCTGGTGCTGAAGCTGGCCTAGCTCCGTAAAGACGGCCAGCCGAAAGTGAAAACCACGCATTGAGCCGGTTTCGATAGTCTGCAAAGCCTGGCGGAGTTGCTCGATAGCCAGGACCGGCTTGCCCTGGCGGATATAGACCAGGCCGCTAAACTGGCGAATCCGGGCCAGCATTTCCAGGTCGGCGGTCTTCTCTGCCAGGTCGCGGGCGGTATCGAGTTCGGCGAGGGCGCTGGTGTAGTCGGCCAGGTCAAGGTTCACCTGGGCCAGGGTGAAATGGTACTGTTTAAGCTGCTCGACGCCCAACTGGCGCACCCGGATTTTGGTCGAAAGGAGATGGCGGGCCTGGTCGAAGCGGCGCTGTTCCCGGAGAATACGCGCTTCGTACATCAGCAAGTCCCAGCGGGCCGGGGAATCCTGGTCCCCCGGTTCTTCGGGCGTGGCTGTGATAGCGGTAGAGGCGCTGGCACCATTGGGCTGGCCGGGATGGACCCCGGTCAAAAGGTAGCCGACCGTGACGTTTAGGCGACGGGCGATATATTCCAGAGCTTTGAGAGAAGGTGTTATTTTACCGCGTTCGATGGAACTGATATAGCTTTTGGAGAAGCGTTCCCCGACCAGGTCTTTCTGACTCAACCCTTTATCGGTGCGAGCTTCACGAATCCGCAACCCAACAATAGGCGCTAAACCTTCCAGGTTAGGAGGCTTTTCGGCGGTCATATTTGGTGTCCCCTTGTTCAGTTTTAATTGGTTAGGCGGTAGACGTTCTTGCCCAGAAACACAATACTGCAGAGATGGAACCTGTCGGTAAATCTATTGTATCATAAAACTGTCGTTTAGCAATAACTTTTCCTTTTCTTTTCTTTGTAACTTCTAAAAGAAAAATATATTAAAACACACCGGAAAGTTCATTCCTGCCTACCTGATTATTGCGTGGTAAAGTCAAATCACCCTGATTTTTATAAAATCCGACCATTAATAGTGAATGTGGTAAAAGAATAATCGGTTCCATCAACAAATAAACTTAATTATAGTTTACCACGGAAAAGAGTGGTGAGTGGACAACCCTCTGGCAAATCTGGGTCGCTGGCCTGCTGCGATAAGTGATAATAAACCGGGCATCCCGCGAGTTGGCAAATAAGCTGATGCCGGACTAAACCCCTGCATATCCCGGCAATCTGTGAATCACTCTTTTTAACTATCATGTGCTATTAAGAGTCGCCTGGCAGACTGAAAAGTTAAGGGGAATTTCATTCAAAAATAAGGTTGGCGATTACAGGTCTTTAATTGATGAAATTTCAAGACGTCCCAGGTATAATAGACTCGCTTTAAGCCGGAATAAATTGTAAAATAGGCTTATCTCTTTGCTGCTTTGGTTTTTCAATTTGCTGTTGGTTATATGTCGGAAAACATGCCAGCCGAAATACTCATAATTGAAGATAACCCCATGAACATGGAACTGGCCCGCGACCTGTTGGAGTCGCGTGGCTACCGGGTCCGCGAAGCGGTGACGGCCCTGGAAGGTATTGAGTCTATCCACGCCAGTCTCCCTGACCTGGTATTGATGGATATTCAACTGCCCGGTATGGATGGTCTGAGCGCGACCCGGCTGCTGCGCCAGGACGAAAACCTTAAAGACCTGATTATCATCGCGCTGACCGCCCACGCCATGAAGGGCGACGAACAAAAGGTTATGGAGGCCGGGTGTAACGGCTACATGTCCAAGCCGATAGATACCCGGCTGTTTCACGCTACTATCGCCCGATTCTTGAAGGAAAAAGAAACCAGGTCTCAGTCCGGTAACGGTATATAAGCCCAGGGTTATCAGGGTTCACAGGGTTAAGTTTGAAAGATTAGTTGGAGTACATATGGATTTATCGGGTCAGAAAATCCCCGCCACTTCTTCCTCTATCACAAATACGGTCGTCGGGACCGGGTATGGCCGGGAAGGTAAACGGTCGAAAGCGCATATCCTGGTGGTGGATGATGTCCCCGCCAACGTCGAACTGTTGGAGGCCCTCCTGATTACCGACGGCTACGATGTGACGACCGCCGCCGACGGTCACGAAGCCCTCGATTTCGTGGCCGAGGATGAGCCGGACCTGGTGCTGCTGGACGTGATGATGCCGGGGATGAACGGGTTCGAGGTTTGCGAACAGCTTAAAGCCGGGGAAACGACTCGTTTTATCCCGGTTGTGCTGATTACCGCCCTGGACGGCCTGGAAGATAAACTGCGCGGTATCGCCGCCGGGGCCGACGACTTTCTGACCAAACCCTTCAACCGCCAGGAGCTTAAAGCCCGTGTCCGTTCGCTCCTGCGTATCCGGCGGCTTCACAACGAGGTCGAGCAAAAACGGCGCGTCCTCTCCCGCCTGCTGAACCGCTATGTCAGCGAGGAAATCGTCAATACAATCCTTGAAAACCCCGAAGAACGGATGCAACTGGGTGGCGAGAAACGCGAAATCGCCATCCTTTTTGCTGACATCCGGGGTTTCACAAGCTTTTCGGAAAACACCAGCGCCGAAAAAGTGGTCGAAACACTCAATGAGTGCTTCCACGATATAACGGAACTGGTCTTCAAACACCGGGGCACTTTTGATAAGTATTTAGGCGATAGCGTCCTGGCCTTTTACGGCGCGCCCATCTCTTACGGTGACGACCTCGAACGGTGTCTGCAAACCGCCCTCGATATGCAAGAGTCTTTCAAACGCATCCGGGAGGGCTGGTCCGACCCCCAGTTAAAGACGCTCGGACTGGGTATTGGCATCAATTATGGCGAAGTAATCGTGGGGAATGTCGGCTCGGAGCGGTTGATGGATTACACCGTAATTGGTGACAAGGTCAATACCGCCCAGCGCCTCGAACAGTCGGCCCAGGGGGACCAGATTTTAATAAGCGAGACGGTCTACAACCTCATGGCGGGCCGGATAAAAGCGACCGAAATTCCGCCGGTCACGGTCAAGGGGAAGCGTGAGCCGGTCCGGGCCTACCTTTTAGAGACTATTTTGTAAGCAACTCGAAGACCGCGGGCGGCCCCTGACCCAACAGCACCAGCACTTCCCCGCCCTGGATTTGCCCCTTTACATCCGGTACCAGCCCGGCCAGAAAGGTGACGGTCGTTTCGTCGGGAACGCCCACTGCCGTGACAATCGCTACCTGGTCGCCCTTCTCGAAATAAATCCCGTACAAATTGTTATAAGCGCGGCTTTCGGTCCAACCTTTGGCCCGCATTACAGCCCGGTAGTAATCGAGGGTATCGACCGGTTGGCCCGTAACTGCGTAAGCCCCGATGACCAGGCCGCTAAGGTCGAGCGCCCCCGGTTTACCGCCCAGCCTTTTTTGCAAACTTTTAATCATATCCAGCGTAAAGTTCAGTTTACGGGCCTCCGGTGGGGCCGGTAACTCCCCGACGACCGGCACGGCCTTTTGGAGGTCGGCAGCGTTTAAAGTCGGGACCGGGGAAGGAGCAGGTGGGGTGGTAACCCCAGCCGTTGCTTTCGGAGTCGGTGAGGTCGGTGGGGTAGTAACCCCAGGTGTAGCGGTCGGGACCGGCAGCGGAGTCGCGGTAGCCGGTTGAGGGGTAACCACAGGTGTGGCTGTCGCCCCTGGGGTCGATGAAGGAGCGGTGTTGGTCGCGGTAGATTCGCCGCATGCCGCCAGGACAGACACCAGCGCCCCTAAACAGACTGTAAAAATAATTTTTTGGAAAAGCTTGCTCACTTCGGCAAATCCCCCGGCACCGCTACTTTTACGTCCGCCGAATCGAATTCGGCGTAATCGTAGGTTGTCGAATAGGTCAGTTTCGCGCCACTACCAATAAAGGTAGCTGCCACCTGGTAGCGGGCAACATTCCCGGTGGCGTCGTCCACCCAGAGGGTGGCCTGGGCCTGGCTGGTCTTATCCCCGGTAAATCCCAGGTAGAGATTGGTAATCGAAAGCGCCCCCAAACCTTCCGGTTGGCCGCTGGACGGCATCAACAGACTGGCGGGAAAGGTCCAGGTGTATTTGCTGGTCTTCAGGCTATCGAGATTTTCAGACCCGGCAGAAGTAAAACCCTGGGACTGGACCAACCCCGGATACGGTCCCGCTACCGCAGGTTGGAGAGGACGCCAGGCCACTAACCCGGTGACACGCTGGAACAACTGGTTCTGGCTGCCGTAAAGCTCGATGGCCTGCTCCTGCCCGGAAACCTTGAGAGTGAGCAACTGGTGAAAGGCCGGGCGTTGAAATTCGCCGCTTCCCGCCGCTTCAAACGCGCTAACGCTGCCGGCGCTATCAAGTTGGCCGCTCTGTTGGAGCCGGTAGCGGAAAGTTTTGGCATCAGTTGAAAGTTTGCTGGTGGCAGCCTGGATTTTTTCTAAAACAGACTTGGCCTGGGTATCGGCGACCGGGGTAGGCGTGGCAGGGACGAGCGTGGGCAGGGCCAGGGCTGTAGCTGTCGGGGCCAGGGCGGTGTCAGCCGAAGGCGAACCCACCGGGGGCGGGCTGGTTAGGCCTGGCAGTATCCCAACCGTAGTTGAAGCCGGTGTAGGCGTCGTAGCAGCCTGGTCAGTACAGGCTGCGGCCAGCCAGAGGAGGCTGACCAGGGCCAGAGTGGGCAAGAGGCCGCGCAGAAGGCCGCCCCGGAGCCCACGCAGGCCGAGTATATTCGAGTTCGGCTTGTTTTTCATAAAAATTATTATAAGCGAGAAAATTCTTTTAGTCATCCACCGCCTGGCCAGGACGGTCAATTTTAATTGACCTTTTATTTTGCCAGGTACGCCACCTCAGTTTTGAAACTGGCACGTTCTTTAGGAATTGGTGTAAATTACAAGGTGCCGCTGTTGCTCTTAAAACCGTATGGTGGCACTTTGTAGACTCTGGTTGCCGGGTTTAATATACCGGCAGCGATAGAAAATCGCCAATCCTATAAACGTAAAGAAGGTTTAACTATGTCTTTGCGTCCTAACATTCTATACTTGAATTCGCACGATACGGGCCGCTATATCCAGCCTTACGGTCACGCCGTGCCGACCCCCACCTTACAAAAGCTGGCCGAAGAAGGCGTTTTGTTTCGCCAGGCTTATTGCGCCAGTCCGACCTGTTCGCCCAGCCGGTCAGCCCTCCTAACCGGGCAGGCACCGCACTCTAACGGTATGCTAGGTCTGGCCCACCTGGGGTTTGCCCTCCACGATTACCGCCAGCATTGGCTCCATACCTTCCGGGCTGCCGGTTATGAAACGACCCTGATCGGCTTGCAACATATAGCCACCGACCCCCAGGTAATCGGCTATGACCGGATTGTCCCGGTACCGGATTTCCATGCCTCCCAGGTGGCCCCTTCTGTGGCCGACTTTTTAAGCCAGCAGCCGAAAGAACCGTTTTACCTGGAAGTGGGCCTGGAGGAAACCCACCGGGACTTCTTCCAGCCGGGCGAAACTGAAGATGCCCGCTACACTTTACCACCCGCCCCTTTGCCCGATGCTCCCGAAATTCGCCAGGACATGGCTGCGTTTAAGGCCAGCGCCCGAAACCTGGATAACGGGGTAAAAACGGTCCTGGAAACGTTGGAGACCAACGGCCTGGCCGATAATACCCTGGTTATTAGCACGACCGACCATGGAATCGCTTTTCCCCGCATGAAGTGTACCCTTTACGACTCCGGGCTCGGCATATCCCTGATTATGCGCGGTCCAGGCGGCTTCCGGGGTGGACGGGTGATAGACGCGCTGGTTTCCCAGGTTGACCTTTTCCCCACCCTTTGTGAACTTCTCGAAATTGAGCGCCCCGCCTGGTTACAGGGCCGCTCCCTGATGCCTCTTGTCCGAGAGGAAACCGAAGAAGTTAACCCGGCAATTTTTGGGGAAATCACCTATCACGTGGCCTATGACGCGCAACGAGCAATCCGCACTCACCAGTGGAAATATATCCGGCGCTTTGATGACAGGGACAGACCGGTGCTGGTCAACATTGATGCCAGCCCCAGCAAGGAATACTGGCTTAAAGATGGCTGGGCCGATAAAAATATTCCAAGCGAACAGCTTTACGACCTGGTATTTGACCCCAACGAAGGTAATAACCTGGCAAACGACCCCCGTTACAGCCAGGTCCGGGACGACTTAAACCGGCGTTTGCTCGCCTGGATGGAGGCCACAGGCGACCCTCTATTGCAAGGGCCGGTCCCCATTCCACCCGGTGGGGTTGGCCTTATCCAGAGCCCCGATGATAGGGATGTGGGCAACAGGGTCAAAAGCATCTTTGACAAAGAAAATCCTCAAAAGTAGCCCGGCCCCTTCGTAGTCCTGGCTAACTTAACCACCAGCGACGGGTGCTGTAAGAAAAATAAAACCGAACCCTTCCGGCAATTCGTTCGTTCTAAATTTTAGAACTTTTTTAAGCTTGCTTTATTTTGGCCGGTTCCCTGGTACTTTTCACCGCTTGACATGCCTCCCTTAGTAGGGTATTTTGTGATTATGACAACTAAACCGGGACACTGGCTCGTTAGTTCGGTTTAATGCGTTTAGCTTTGTAAAAAGGAATATCGTAATTCATGCAGCATCAGAATAAGACCATTCGCTGGCTGGGACAGGCCGTGAGCGCCTTGCTTTTTACCATGCTTTTGAGCGGACTCATCGGTTCGGCCACTCTCCCGGCCAAAGCCGACGATGTCATCCCGACCCCTGAGCAACTTCAAGCCCTGGCCCGCATCAACTATTACCGGGCGCTGGTCGGCGTGCCACCCGCCCGTCTCGACCCTGCCCTGATGCAATCGGCTTCCAGCCATGCGAATTATGTAAAACTAAACGGCTGGGGCGAAACCCACAACGAGACCCCCGGCAAACCGGGCTTTACCGGGGCGGACATGCAGGACCGAGCCGACCATTTCGGTTACCAGGGCTGGGTTAACGAGGATATGGCCGCGATTGGCGACCCGGTGGCGGCGGTGGATGGCCTGATGAATACGGTGTCGCACCGCACCCCTATCCTGGAACCGGCCTATACCGATATTGGTTACGGCTTTGCGACGGGTAAAAACGCGGTGGACGTTATTTCCTTTGGCTCGACTACCGGCAAGTACACTTTTAACCCGCCGGTCATCCAGTTCCCGCCCGACAATTACGGCAGCTTTGGCACGACCTTCTGGGGAGAAAGCCCGAACATCTTTAGCGGCGTGTCCTTCCCGATTGGCAACCCGGTTACCCTGACCTACCGGGGCACCGGCAAAATGGCCCTGGTCCCGGAAGAAAGCAAACTGGTCGGCCCGGATGGCGCGCCCATTGACTCGGTTACGACAGTCGGCACCACCTACACCACCCGCGCCACCTATATTATCGCCGCCCGCAAACCGCTGGCGAAAAATACAACCTATACCGTCACCATGACCTATACGATTGACGGCAACAAACAATCCCGGACCTGGTCCTTCACGACCGGGCCGCTCCCGGCAGCGGGAACGACTCCCACCCCCACAACAGGTACGACCCCTACGACCAGCCCAGGCACGACACCTTCTCCGTCTCCGACGGCGACGCCCACCCCGACCCCGCCTGTGACCCCCAAACTGGCCCCGCTACCGAGCGGATTAGCCAAGGCCCCGGCGGCTATTGGTGACCTCTGGCGTAAGGTAGATGGTTCGGTCGGCCAGAACCAGGCGACCCGGACATGGCTTTACGGCCCGGACGTGAACAAGACCATGACTGAGAGTTACTCGGAAAGTCCGTCCACCAAACGGAGCGTCTGGTATTTCGATAAAGCCCGCCTGGAAATTACCCAGCCGAGCGCCAACGCGACCGCCGATTGGTACGTCACCAGTGGTTTATTACCAAAAGAGATGATGAGCAACAAAATCCAGGTCGGCAACAACAACTTTATGACCGGCCCCGGCCCCGCCAACGTGGTTATCGCCGGGGATGTTACCAACAACCCCAACGCTCCGACCTATCAAACCTTTAGCAAGATTGCCTCGCTCAACAACGACAAACGCGCCCCTAGCCGGATAGGTGTGCTGGACGGGGAGATGCTGACCCTGGGCGGCCAGGTTGTCTGGGAAAATCCCCCGGCCAACGTGCGGTACGCCTATTATGACCCGACCATGGGCCACAATATCGCGGATGTCTTTATGAATTCGTTCAAGACCCTGCCGCGCGACTGGCTCTACATCGTCGGGTTGCCCCTCTCCGAGCCGTACTGGACCAGGGTAAAGGTCAAGGGGGTCGAGCGGGATGTGCTGGTGCAGGTCTTCGAGCGGCGTGTCCTGACCTATACCCCGACTAACGCGCCCCAGTGGCAGGTCGAAATGGGGAACGTGGGGCTGCATTACCAGCTTTGGCGCTACGGCGGCAACAGCACGGTAACAGGCACTAACCCGGAGGCAACCACCAGCACGCTCACGGGCAACTAATCCCGAAATAAAAAAGAAGCCTTCTCTCGCGGGAAAAGGCTTCTTTTCGTTTTATATTACTGGGTTACCCGCACCGCCAGGGGCCGGATTACCGGGACATCGCCACGCTGGCTGGCCGGGACCGGCGCGCCTTTGAACTCGATTATATTACCCGGTTGGAGCGATTCAAAAGTGCCGGTGGAACCATCCTCCAGGGCCAGGTTGGGGTTCTGGGAGAAGTCCACCAGGTAGGTCTGGCCGAACTGGTCGTACTGTTTCACTTCCTGGGCAATCACCATTTTGGAGGTCGCGCCCTGGTTCTCGACCACTTTCAGCACCAGGTAAAGGGTGTTGGCGCTGCCATCGGTAACCGTAACCGAAACGAAGCCCTGAAAACCGCCGTCACTGGTGGCCGTTGTGAAACTGTAGGGATAGGGGTAGGGATTTTCAGCGCTATCAACCCTGGCGATAGAGGTTTTCAGGGAAAACTTACCTGCCGCGTCGGTCTTAACCTTACCGTGTTCGACCGCGGGGTTCTGGACCCCGCCCAGCAGGGTAACCTCGGTATTCGGCGGGAAGTTGGTCCCGCTGACGGTAAACTCGGTGCCAAATTTAACTGCGGTCTGTGAAACGGACAGGGTGGCTTTAGCGGCATCCTGGACCCGCAAAGTGATAGTGCTGGCGGTGCCGTTCGCCGAAGTAGTTACCACGAAAGTAAGGTCGCCGGGCTGGTAAGAGGTGCCATCGGGTTGTTTGTCCAGCCTGACCACCCTGGAAAATTGCCCCTTGGCGTCAGTAACCAGGCTGGCAATGGAAAAAGTCTTATCCTGGGTTTTGCCCTCAAGCTTGAGGGGAGTATTGGCCGAAAAGTTGGTGCCACTCAGGGTGACCTGCCCGCCAACCGCGACATTGGTATCCGACAATTGCAAGACCGGCGTTTTAGTAGCGGGTGTTCCCTGGGGAGCGGTCGAAGGGGTCGGTAGATTGTCCGTAACCGGGACTTTCGTTAAAGATGGCGCTGTCACCGGGACTGCAGTCGCGGTGGGGCGAACAGTCGCCACAGGTAAAGGTGTAGGGGTCGATGGGGCAACCGTCACGGCGCTGGTAGCTGTGGCTGCCGGTTGGGCCGGGGTGGACGGGAGGGTCGCGGTGGCGGTTGCATCGCCACATGCCGCCAGCAACAACATGGCGACCAGGCTCAAAGATAAAACCAGGCAGGTTTTTAATATTATATTTTTTGTTATAGAACCCAGTGGCATCATGCCCTCCTTAGGTGATTTGTTTATTTTAGTTTGATAAAAGTCCGATAATAGGGTCTGTCAATTTAGAATAATGCCGGAAATACCGGTTTTGTTACGCCAGGGTCACAAAGGGCCGTATTTTCAGGCCACAACCTTTCGAAGGATACGACCCTGGCCTGTAAAAAGCTGTGATAAAACCCACTTTTTCGCAAACCTGAAACTTTTATAGGCCAGGATTGCATATATGTTTGTGAACGACCTTTATTGGCCCGGCCAACCGGGTAATTTTCCCGGAGAACCGGGCGTTAAAGGTTTATAAGAATCGGCAAAACTGAACAGACCAGGCGAGATAGTGTTGAAAGAAAATCTATTAAACGAAGAAGAAATAGTCCGTTTGGCCCGGCGGGGAGACCAGGAAGCCTTTCACCGGTTGGTCGAGGAATATTCCAGCCTGGTCGAACGCACCGTCCGGGTGCTGGTTTACGACCGGGCCGACCTTGAAGATACCGTGCAGGAGGTCTGGCTCGATGTCTGGCGTGGCCTGCGTGGGTTTGAGACGGGAAAACCGTTCAGGCCCTGGCTGCTGGTAATCCTGGCGAACCGTTGCCGCCAGCGCGGGCGAAAAACGCGCCTGGCAACGGTCGCCCTCGACCCTGAGACGGTCGAAGAAGTGGCCGATGTTAAACCGGACGTGCCGGCCCAGGTCCTGGAGCATTTTTCCTTTGCCGACTTAAAAGCCGAGTTAAACCATCTTCCCGCCAACCAGCTTGAATTGATTGCCCTGCGCTTTTTTGCCGACCTGGAGCTGGAAGAAATCGCCCGGCTGCTGCAACAACCGCTGAGTACGGTTAAGTCGCGGCTCTACCGTACCCTCAACACCCTGCGCCAAACCTACCACAAGTCGAACCCGCGCTCAGACCGGCCCCAGGTTTAACCTCGCCTGGAAATCGTTAAATTGGAGAAAGAAATGCCCGAAAGAATTACCGGGGAACCGGACCAGTTTGAAGAAATTTTGAAGGAATATTGCGAGGAGCGCTTTGGTAAAGAACGCCCGGTCGAGGTCGTCTGGAACAAGTTGCTGCCCGAATTGGACCCTACGGAAGCACCGGAAACCGGCGATGAAGAAGAAAAAACCTCTATTTTTCAAGCCGGACCACCCCGGCTACTTCCGGCCAACAAACCCGGTCAAAAAACAACCTGGCGGCAGCGAGGCCCGTTCGCGCTGGTCGCCGCCTTAGCCATAACGGCTATCGCGGGCCTGGTTGTAGTCGCGCTGGTGCTGGCAGCGGCCCAGGGACAAGGCGGTCAGAAGACGAGTGTGGCCGGGAGTACGCCGAGCCCAAAAGCGGTGCCAACCCTCACCCCGGCACCCAATTCGTTTGACCTGACCTATCCCGGCGCGACCCGCCTGGCCCCAAACCCAAGCGACCCCTGGCCGACCGGCAAACTGGATATGTCCGGTAAGACCGAGGAAATCCAAAAAATGGCCCTGGCTACTTCCGACAACTATACAAAAGTAGTCGAATATTATCGCCAGCTTTTGACCAAAAACGGGTTTGATATTTACGCCTCGGAAGAAAATGCCGGGTTATGTGAAAAACCGCCCTGCCCCACCATAACCAACCTCGCAAGCCGGAAAGGTGAGCAGCAAATCGGCCTGATGATTCTGAGCCCTCAAAGCTGGCTGCCCTTGAGTCTTTCAACTTATGGAACCCTGGCAGCCCAGGCCAAAGACACCGATAACATCGTGATGATTACGGTGACCGGCCCTGGAAATGCCTCAGCTCTTGGTAATAATACGGCTGTCCCTGTTAGCTCACCACCCGCCACTGTATTGGGTGACGTGGAACCGGCAGTTACGGCTACTCCTGATGCGCCAACGACCCCCGAATCTCCGGTAGTAACTGTCACCAATCCGGATGGAACTCCGGCGACCATCCCGGCGGGTTATCCCGATTTGATTTATCCGGGCTCCAAACAACTCAACCTGAAAGAAACTGGCCCCTGGATTTCCGGGCAACTCGACCTGACCGGAAAAACACCGCTCGGAAGAATGGCCTTATCTTCCCCGGACGGCTACACCAAAATTATCAACTATTACCAGCAGCTTTTAACTGAGGCGGGGTTCAAAATAACCATGCCCAAGGATGTCCCGGTCACCTGCGACGCCAAAGCCACAACCTGTTATGTTCCTACCGGGGCCATCCAGCATTTTATTGCCACCAAAAGTTCATTGCATATTGAGATAATGACCTTTGAGGCCAAAGACTGGAACTCGGCCCCGGTAAAGCTGGTAACTCAGTTAAACCTGGACGGCCAGATTTCTCCACCCGATACGCTGGTTTTGATAACTCTCGCCAGCGATAACTAGGCCACTGAGTAGAGGAACGGCCCTGCATTTAACCGGAGCAGGGCCATTTTTATTGCCAGGATTATCAAGAATAAGCATCTTTCTAAGTTGACAAAAAAGCGGTTTAGGCTTATCTTTTCACCATACAATATTTGTTTTCACATTGTGGAAATACTTTTGGGAATTCTGGTCTGCTAAATGCTGAAAAAGACGTAGAGGATTGACAGGGTAAAAGCGGCCCGGCTAAACTTGTTTACAGCTATAAAAAAATAAAATTTGGAGAGAAACCAAGTGACTCAACCAAGTGAAAATTTACTGGATTTGCTAAAAACGGGTGAGGAAAATCAGCCCGCCCTGGTCGCGCCCGGACGGCCCGACCTGACCTACGGTCAGTTGCGCCGGAATATCGAAACGCTGGCCGCCCAACTCAACAGCTTCGGCCTGGGCCGGGGCGACCGCATCGCGATTGCCATGCCCAACGGCCCGGATATGGTCCTGGCCTACTTCGGGGCCGCCCTCGCCGCGACCGCCGCGCCGCTCAACCCCAAGTACAAACAGGAAGAATTCGCTTTCTACTACGAGGATACCCAGGCTAAAGCCCTGATAACCCTGCCCGGCACCCTCGAACTGGCCCACGCCGCCGTTCTCCCCGGCATGGCAATAATCGAGGCCATCCCGAATGACGACGGCACTTTACGCTTTGAGCTTAAAAGCGGTGGCGGCGAAGCCCGGCCTGTGGAATTGGCCCAGGCCGATGATGTTGCCATGATTTTACATACCAGCGGCACCACCAGCCGCCCCAAGCGCGTACCCATCCGGCACCGTAACATGGTCGCCTCCGCCGGAAACATCGGCGGAACGTACCAGCTTGGCCCTTCCGACCGCGCCCTCTGTGTGATGCCGCTCTTCCACATTCACGGTATCGTTGCCTCGATGCTCTCGACCCTCGCCAGTGGAGGCACCCTGATTGCACCCCAGAACGGTTTTAACGCCCTCGAATTCTGGAACATAGTCGATACCTATAAGCCGACCTGGTATTCGGCGGTCCCGACCATGCACCAGATGTTACTGGCCCGCTCGGACCGCAACCTGGAAGTGATAAAGGCCAACCCCTTCCGCTTTATCCGGTCGAGCAGCGCTTCTTTGCCGCCGGTCGTTATGGAGAGAATGGAAGAAGTCTTTGGCGCGCCGGTCCTCGAATCCTATGGTATGACCGAAGCCACCCACCAGATGGCCTCCAACCCGCTTCCGCCCAAACCGCATAAGGCCGGGACGGTCGGCTACGGCTTTGGTGTCGAGGTTGCCATCATGGACGAAGTGGGCAACCTGCTGGCGCAGGGGGAAATCGGTGAAGTCGTTATTAAGGGCAAAAACGTGGTGGACGGCTACGAAAACAACCCCGAAGCGAACGCCAAAGCCTTTACCAACGGCTGGTTTCGCACTGGAGACCAGGGCCGGATGGATGCCGATGGTTACCTGGCCCTGACCGGACGCCTCAAAGAGTTGATTAACCGGGGCGGCGAAAAAATTTCGCCCCTGGAAATTGATGATGTGCTGCTGCGCCACCCGGCGGTGGCCGAGGCGCTGGCTTTTGCTGTCCCGCACAAGTCGCTCGGCGAAGATATTCACGCGGCGGTGGTCCTGAAAGGCCCTGTCACCGAAAGCGAGTTGCGCAATTATGCCGCCGGGCTGCTGGCCGAGTTCAAAGTGCCGCGCAAGGTCCATATCCTGCCGGAACTGCCCAGGGGCGCGACGGGCAAACTCCAGCGTATCAATATGGCGCAACTGCTCAACCTCAAGGAAAGCTAAAAACAAAAGCTAAAAACAAAAGCTAGTCATAAAGACTGGAATAGCTAAAAGAGAGTTAGCATGAGAATTTGCATTGTCGGGGCCGGGGCGATTGGCGGCTACATGGGCGCGAAACTGGCCCTTGCCGGGGAAGAAGTGACCCTGATTGCGCGGGGCGCTCACCTGGCTGCTATCCAGCAAAACGGCCTGACCCTGATTTCGAAGGACGGCACCGAGCAAACCGTTACGAATGTTCGCGCCACCAGCGACATGTCCCAGGCCGGGCCGCAGGACGCCGTGGTTGTCGCGCTCAAAACCCACAGCCTGCCGGGGGTCGCCTCGGCTATGCGAGCGCTCTACGAGAACGATACCCTGGTGGTAGCCGCCCAGAACGGGATTCCCTGGTGGTATTTCCGGGGCGTAGATGGCCCCTACCGGGATTACCGTATCAAGTCGGTGGACCCGGACGGCCTGATTGAAAAAAATATCGAGGTGGCACGGGTTATCGGGTGCGTGGTCTACCCGGCGGCGGAAATCCCGCAACCGGGGGTAGTCCGCCATTTGGAAGGTGACCGCTTTTCGCTCGGTGAGCTTGACGGCAGCAAGAGCGACCGCCTCAAACGACTGGCTCAGACCTTCAACGGAGCCGGGCTTAAAGCGCCTATCCGCAGCAATATCCGGTCGGAATTATGGATAAAGCTGTGGGGCAACCTGGCCTTTAACCCGATTAGCGCCCTGACACGGGCCTTTTTATCGGATATAACGGCCTTTCCGCTTACCCGCGACCTGGCCCGCCAGATGATGACCGAGGCCCAATCCATTACTACAAAACTCGGCATTGACTTTGGCATCAGCCTGGACCAGCGTATCGAAGGGGTGGCGAACGTCGGCGCGCACAAGACCTCGATGCTGCAGGACATCGAAACCGGGCGGCCCACCGAGATTGATGCTATCCTGGGCGCGGTGGCCGAACTTGGCCGCCTGACCGGTACACCCACGCCCAACATTGATGCCATGTATGCCTGCGTTAAATTGTTGGAGAAGAAAGTAGTCAGGGGCTCGTAGCCCAGCGCCAGTAATCAGTAAACAAGCAGAAAACCGGTTACTGGGGACAAAGCTGATTATTTACGAACTAAAGCAGCAATTAAAAATTGATAATTTTAGCAGGTAAGTGTCGGTCAGCAGTTATTAAAAGAAAACTGGCTACTGACCTCTGACTACTGAAAAAGGAAAGCGAAAAAATGACAACAATTGACACCCGCGAACTGGCCCTCGAAATGATGGCCGCCCGCACCGCCGGAAAAGCGGTCGAGAGCCGTCCTTCGTCCCGCGATAGCGAGTTTGACCTCCCGGCGGCTTACAAGGTCGAAACCGAACTGGCCGAACTCCGCCGGGCGGAAGGCCACAAGACCACCGGGCGCAAGATTGGCTTTACCAACCGGGCGGTCTGGCCTAAACTCGACCTCGACACGATTGTCTGGGGCTATGTCTTCGACGACACGGTCCATTTCGCTTCCGGCAACCATTTTATCTTGCCGATTGGCAACCTGGTCGCCCCTCGCATCGAGCCGGAGATTATGTTCAAGCTGAAATCCGACATAGACCTCGAAACCGCCTCTGACCCGGTAAAAGTCCTGGAAGCGGTTGAGTGGATGGCCCTGGGCTTTGAAATCGTGGATTGCCCTTACCCGAACTGGCGTTACCGCCCCGCCGATATGGTCGCGGCTTTCGCTTTCCACGGCGCCCTGGTTATAGGCGACCCTCACCCCTTGAAGAACCTGCCCCAACTGGCCGAGCAATTCGCAAACTTCAAACTTAAATTGTTGAAGAACGGCGAGACGGCAGCGGAAGGCGGCGGCAAGAACGTTTATGACAGCCCGGCCCTCTGCCTGGGCCAACTTGCCCGCACCATCGCCGCCCAATCGGGCGTGGACCCGCTCGCAGCCGGGGAGATTATCTCATCGGGGACCCTCACGGACGCCCAACCGGTCGCGGTCGGCGAGGAATGGGCCGCCATCACCGAGGGCCTGAATGTGCCTTCGATTTCCATCAAGTTTGTCAGTTAGGCTGCGCGGAAAGGAACGAATTATGACTCAAACAAGTACCAAGTTACCGGCAGGCATGGAGATTACCGGCCAGATTACCCCGGAATTCGCCGAAATCCTGACGCCGGAAGCCCTCGAATTTGTGGCGAAACTGGCCCGGACCTTCCAGCCGCGCCGGGAAGAACTTCTCAATCGCCGCAAGGAGCGCCAGGCCCGGATTGATGCCGGGGAAATGCCCGATTTCTTGCCCGAAACCGCCGACATTCGCAACGGCGACTGGACCTGCGCCTCGATTCCCGCCGACCTCATGGACCGCCGCGTTGAGATTACCGGCCCGGTTGACCGCAAGATGATTATCAACGCCCTGAACTCCGGCGCGAAAGTTTTCATGGCCGACTTCGAGGATGCCAACTCCCCGACCTGGGATAATAACATCCAGGGGCATATCAACTTGCGCGACGCTATCAACGGCACCATCACCTTTGCCAACCCGGACGGCAAAAAATACAGCCTCAACCCACAGACCGCAACCCTGCTGGTCCGGCCTCGCGGCTGGCACCTCTTTGAAAAACATGTCCTGCTGGACGGCCAACCGGTGTCGGGCGGTATTTTCGATTTTGGCCTCTATTTCTTCCACAATACCAAGAATTTACTCGCAAAAGGTTCCGGCCCCTACTTCTACCTGCCCAAGATGGAGAGCCACCTGGAAGCCCGCCTCTGGAACGACATCTTCAAGATGGCCCAGGACGAACTCGGCGTGCCACAGGGCACCGTCCGGGCAACGGTCCTTATCGAAACCATCCTGGCGGCCTACGAGATGGAGGAGATTCTTTACGAGTTGAAAGAGCATTCGGCAGGCCTGAACTGCGGGCGCTGGGACTATATCTTCAACACCATCAAGAAATTCCGCAACAAACCGGACTTCTGCCTGCCCGACCGCGCCCTGGTGACAATGACCACTCACTTCATGCGCTCGTACTCACTGCTGGTCATCCAGACCTGCCACAAGCGCAACACCTTCGCAATGGGTGGGATGGCAGCCCAGATTCCGATTAAGAACAACCCCCAGGCCAACGCGGAAGCCTTTGCCAAGGTCCGGGCCGACAAGGACCGCGAGGCCAACGACGGGCACGACGGTACCTGGGTCGCTCACCCCGGCATGGTGGCCCTGGCGATGGAGGCGTTCGATGCCGTGATGAAGACGCCGAACCAGATTGACCGCAAACGCGAGGACGTGAAAGTGACCGCCGCCGACCTGGTGACCTTCCCGGACGCTACCGGCAACATCACCGAAGGCGGCTTGCGGACCAACATCAGCGTGGCGATTCAGTACGTGGAAGCCTGGTTGCGCGGCCAGGGCGCGGTGCCAATCTTCAACCTGATGGAAGATGCCGCCACCGCCGAGATTTCGCGCTCGCAGGTCTGGCAGTGGATTCGCCACCCCAAAGGCGTCCTGAACGATGGTCGCAAGGTGACGGTCGAACTGTTCCGGACCCTGATGGCCGAGGAGATGGAAAAAATCAAGGAGATGGTCGGCCCGGAGCAGTTTGAGAGTGGCAAATACGGCCTGGCCCGCGACCTGGTGGACCAGATTACCACCAGCGAGGAGTTCGCCGAGTTCCTGACCCTGCCCGGCTACCGCTACCTCGACTAGGCACCAGGGCTAATGCCAGCACCTTTTTATAGAACCATTTAGCAACAAAAAGACAAGCCTTGCTGATAAAGCGGGCTTGTCTTTTTAATATCTTGAAAACCTATAATTCTCGTCCGAAAAACGCCAGGAGGCGACTGGTATACTCCTGCGGGTCTTTCTCGTAGGCGAGGGCGTGGGTCGCGCCCGGCACAATCCAGAGATCGGCGTTATCCCCGGCGGCTTTTTTCATTTCAACCGAATCGGTGTAGGGAGCAGTCTGGTCCTTGTCCCCGTGAATCAACAAAATGTGGCGGTTGCCGAGATGCCTGACCGCCTCGACAGGCCGCACTTTGTTTATGTCAAGCCCGGTCAGGAAGGTGGCGGCGGTTTCTATTCCCGGCAAAAGCAACGGTTCGAGTGGGGGTTCGAGATAACCGGAGAGGGCCAGGTCGAGGCGTGGCCCCAGGTCGGCGAAGGCCGAGTCTGAAACCATGGCCTTTACATCGTCCTGGCTAAAGGCCAGCAGTCCGGCTACTGCCCCCAGCGAATAGCCGAGCATACCCATGTGTCCGGCCTGGTAGCCCTGCTTTTTGAGGTATGTTACCGCCCCGGCCACGTCGCGCTGCTCGTAATAGCCAAAAGTGTAATTCTGGCCCGCCGTCTCGCCGTGACCCCGAAAGTCGAACAGCAGCACATTGTAGCCGTTTTTCGCCAGGACTGCTCCGAAAGGAAGGTAAGAGCCGCGATTCTGTCCTTTACCGTGTAAAACGATTATAACCTTATCGCTCGGTGTGGTCGCCGGGACGAACCAGCCTTTGACCGCCAGGCTATCTTCCGCCGCCGGAAAGGAAACCTCGCTATATTTCAACCCGTAAGCCGCCGGGGTTTCTTCCGCAGTCCAGGGAGTCGGGCTTTTTAATAAGAACTGGGCGAAAAGGACCGAGAACAGCGCGTAAAGACCGATTAAAAATATTACAACGGTAAAAACAAGGAGGCGCAAAACCCACCAGACGCGCAACCCCTTCCTGGGAACCGTTCCGGTAGCCTTTTTATTTTGAAAACCTTTTATAAAGTTAGAAAAATCCATGCGCCTTAAAGTTTTACCCCGTTAATTGGAACCTAGCTACAAACAATTCCAGAAATAGCCTAACTGTTCCCGGTGGACCGGACACTGAATGATATAACTGCACCCCGAATCGCCAAACAAAACAGGCAAATTGCCTTGCGAGTCGAGTTGAAAGACCACCTGCATCTGTTTCCGGCAGCGAGGACAGGCATAATATTCCGCTAATTGCATCCAATGCGGCCAGCCGCCCAGTTTATCCCCCAGTTCGGGATGAGGCCACAAACCGTACCAGGGGTCTTCTAACTCGCCATAGTCATTTCTGAGTTGGCCCCAGGCCGCCCGCTGGCTATCGGTTAAAATAACTTCCGGGTTGTTCCCGAACTCGGCAAATTCGGGGAATTCCTCAAGAGGCTCCCAGGCACTAATAGTGCGGGCGGGATAGGCCTCCGTGGAATCCGGCCCGCTTGCTTCTGCGTCAGGGGTGTTTATGCCATCCGGGTGTACCAGGCGAACCAGGCGGGTATTCGCAAAAGGCAGGGGGTCAAAACATTCCAAACAGTAAAACAATTGTAAAAGCCCGCTGTCGCCAAAATTTGCTTTCGCTTCGCGTGGAACCATAGCGAGATTCAACTGGAAAAAGAATTGGAGTAGCCCAGCACAATTGCCGCAGCGAGGCCAGGCTTCGCCATGAGCCAGCCAGGGCACCCCGGCAAATTTGGAGACGGTTAAGCCGCCATCCTCTTCCTGGGTTACGGGAAAATAAGTCGTTTTTGTCAGGCTCCTGAAACTCTCTAAAGAAAGATTAAATTCTTCTTCCGAACTAACCATGACATTTCCCTGGTTGAAAGACTAATAACTTCCAACTTATAGCTTTCAAGCAATTATCTGGCCGCGTCCTTTTGTGAAATATAGCTATTTCGGGCCAATTTTTTTCTCTAAAACAAAACCCCACCGGCACAGTTACGGACCGGTGGGGTTCTTGCACAGTATAGTAAGAGCAGCGCTATTTAACAGCCGTGGCCGTGCCGCCGTCTACCACTTCCGGCAGCATTCCCGCGCCCGGTTGCAGGAGGCCGCTCGCGCTGGCCCGCAGCCTTTCGAGTTTGACCGGGGTATACTTGAATTCCGGCGTACCCGTGCGGGTATCGGTCGCGGTGCTGGTGATAGCCGCCGTCGGGGCTTCGCGGAACATCCAGGGCATATAGCCGAGACCGTCCGGTTGAGCGATGGTCGGTTTCACTTTAACTTCCAGCGAACCCCGCGCCGAGGTGATGCGGACGATATCCCCCGCCGACAGACCCCAGCGGGTCATATCGCCCAGGCTCAGTTCGAGTTCCGGTTCGGGGTCAATCGCGTCCAGGACATAGTTGCGGCGCGACATGTTGCCGGTGCGGTCGTTACCCCAACTGGTCCGGCCCACGCACAGAACCAGTTCATCGGCTTCCGGCAGCGCCCGGTCGGCGACATTGGCGGCCACGAATTTAGCCTTGCCGCTTTCGGTCGGGAAACCATCCTTGAACAGGATAGGCGTCCCATCTTCCTGGGCCCCGTCCGGCGTGACCGGCCACTGCAACCCGGCCCGTTCCATCGTCATCGGAGCCATGCGGTTGTAGACCAGGCCCGGCTTGTAGGTCATGTAGCCGCGACCCCGGTCGAGCTTGTCGTAGCGGACGCCGCTGTAGAGCGGGTTGACCCGGCTGATTTCTCCCATAATCTCGGAGGGATTCTTGTAGGTGGTCGGAGCCCCGGTCTTCTCCATAATTTCGGTGAAGATTTTCCAGTCGGGACGGGCGAAACCGGGCGAGGCAACAGCCTTGCGGAAGCGGCTGACCCGGCGTTCGGTATTGGTGAAGGTACCGTCTTTCTCGGCATGACCACCGGCAGGCAGGACCAGGTCGGCAAAGCGGGCCGTTTCGGTCAGGAACAGGTCTTGCACCACCAGGAAGTCGAGTTTTTCGAGACCGCGCTGGACCAGTTGCAGGTCGGAACCGGCCAGCATCGGGTTCTCACCGGCGATATACATCATCTTGAGGGAACCGGCTTCGGCGGCTTTGAACTGCTCCATATAGGTCAGGCCCGGTTTTTCCGGCAGGCGGCCATTCGAGCGGCCAAACCAGGCGGTTTCGAGAGCGGCCCGGCCTTCCGCGCTGCTGACCGGGACATAACCGGGCAGGTAGTCCGGCAGACAACCCTGGTCGGCGCTACCCTGGTCGTTAGCCGAGTCGCGGACACCGTTTAGGCCCGCGCCCTGGCGGCCCAGGTTACCGGTTAAAAGGGCCAGGTTGGCGAGGGCGTGGACATTATCAACGCCGTTCGACCACTGGGTAACGCCGGTCCCGTAGATGATAGCCGAAGGACCAAAGAGGCCGGTTGCTTCGTCACGTTTACCGGTCGCATTGGCGGTCGCGCCGCTAACCGCCATACCCTGGGCATAGGTCCGGGCCGCTTCCAGCAACAGTTCGACCGGGATACCGGTCACCTGGCTGGTCTTTTCAGGGGTCCACTCGGCCAGCGAAGCCTGCCACTCGGCCAAACCGTCCACTTTCGCATCAATAAAGCTGCTGGCGTGCAGGTTTTCATTCAGGATGATATGGGCAAGGCCGTTATAGAGGGCCGCGTCGGTGCCGGGCCGGATTTGAAGCCAGAGCGAGGCCCGCTCGACAAAAGCTACCCGGCGCGGGTTGACCACGATGGTCGCCACCTTGCGCCGCTGAATGGCCTCTTGCAGCAGGTAAGCCATCACGGGCGCGGTCGTATCGAGGTCGGCCCCGGTGATGAAGTAGCACCCGGCGTAGTCCTTGAGGTCCTGGATGGTGTTGGTCATCGCGCTGACGCCCAACTGCTCCTGCAAGGCCACGATAGAGGCGGCCTGGGTAAAGCGAATCGGGCTGTCAATGTTATTCGAGTTTTGCAGGCCGCGAGTCAACTTTTGCAAGAGGTAGTTTTCTTCGTTGGAGAGCTTGCCGCTGGCGATGGCGCCGAACTGCTCGCCTTTGTACTGGCCCAACTTGTTGCGCAGGATGTTGTAGGCTTCGTTCCAGGAGATTTCGACAAACTGGTTGTCCTTGCGCAGGAGCGGGGAGGTAAGGCGGTCACGGCTATTGATGTACTGGTAGCCGTAGCGGCCCTTGACGCAGGAGCGAGCATCACTGACGCCGGTGCCTTCCGCGAAGGTAACCTTTTCGATGAGGCCGGTGTTCTGCTCGGCTTCAAAGTTCATCTGGCAACCGACCGCGCAATAGTTGCAGGTGGTCGGAGTGCGCTGCATGGTCCATTGCAGACCGTTGTTTTCGTACTGGACGTGCATCAAGCAGCCGACCGGGCAGACTTCCACGCACATGCCGCAACTGGTGCAGGGCGACTTGGTTAGGTCTGACCCCCAGGCCGAATCGATGTAGGTGGCGATACCCCGGTTGACAAAGGCCAGGGCGTGCGCCCCGATGAGTTCGTCGCAGACCCGGACGCACTGGCCGCAGACCACGCAGCGGTCGCGTTTGATAAGGATGGCCGGGCTCAGATAGTCCTGCTCGAACCACTGCTTCTCGCGGGCCATCCGGTTTTCGGTCATGCCGTAGTGCCAGGTGGCATTTTGAAGGTCGCAAGCCCCGGAAGCGGGACAAATCGGGCAGTCCAGCGGGTGGTCTACCAGCAGCGACTCCATGATAAACTTTTTGACTTCGCGGACTTCTTCGTTGGAGTTCTCGGTAAAGGCGACCATGCCGTCTTTGCACTCGGTCGCGCAGGCAATATCGAAACCCAGGCCCCACTTGCTGACCACGCCGACCGTACACATACGGCAGGCCCCGAACGGGCGCATATCGGGATGGGCGCAAAAGTTGGAGATGTAGATACCCGCCGATTTGGCGGCCTGAATCAGGAAGGTGCCTTTTGGTACAGTAACATCTATATCGTCAATCGTTACCTTTATACCGTCCGCCATCTACTTCAAGCTCCTTATAGTTCCAGCTTCAGATTGTAAGCTCGTTTTGGTAAGCTCAAGCTCTTTAAGTTATATCGAGTATTCAACCGTACCCGTTTTTGTTCCCTGGTCCACGTTCTCCGTTCAACGTTGTTTCGTTAAACGTTAAACGATGTGTTCTTATTGCGGGCCGCCCGGCAAGGCCAGTTCGTAGACATCGCGACCGCCGTGTTTCCCGCTGAAGTCGTGAGAGGCTTCCACACCGTACTCCCAGACTTTGGCCGGGGCGTGTTCCATCGGGCAAACGTTAGCCTTGCAAAAACCGGAGCGGATGTGCTGGTAAAGCTCTTCCTTAAATTCAGGGATAGCCAGCATATTCAGGACCGGCAGCGGGGCCGCCTGGCCCAGACCGCAGATGGAATGCTCGATAACCATCTTGCTCAAACCTTCCAGTTTGGCAATATCGGACTCTTTGCCGTCCCCGTTCTTAATCCGCCACAACATCTCGGTCAAACCCTCGCAACCAATCCGGCAGGGGATACATTTACCGCAGCTTTCGTCCCGGTTGTAACGCAGGATGTAGTAACAGGCGTCCACTATACACTGCTGGTCGGTATAAGCGGTCAGGCTGGCGCTGCCGAGCAGGTTGGCGTATTGCTTCTGCCCATAGGTGTCAATGTCGAACATGATGTCGAACATCGAGGCCGGCCAGGAACCGCCCGAAACCGCCCCGGTCTGGACCGCCCGGATGGGGTGGGCCGGGTCGGCGGGGCCGCCACCGACGATTTCAATCGCGTCACGGGTCGGGCCGCCAAAGGGGATTTCGGCCAGGCAGGTCCGCTTGAAAGGGCCGGAGAGCGAAATTACCTTGGTGCCTTTGCTCTTGGCCGAGCCGAAACTGGCGTACCAGGCCCCGCCCCGCAACAGGATGACCGGGGCGTTGTTAAAACTTTCCACGTTGTTGACCAGGGTCGGCTGGCCCCACAACCCGGCTTCCGCCGAGCGGGGCGGTTTCACACGAGGCATCCCGCGAGTGCCCTGGATACCGTACATCATCGCGCTGGCTTCGCCCGAAATATAGGCCCCCGCCGCGATAATCACTTTCACGTCACAGGTAAAGCCGGTGCCAAGAATGTTCTCACCGAGCAGGCCCATTTTGCGGGCATCCTCGACGGCCTTGCCCATCCGTTTGTAAGCGAGCGGGTGTTCCGAACCGACATAGATATAGGCTTCGGGGATATTGGTCGCCACGCAACCGATTAGCAGACCTTCCAGGACCGAATGGGGATCGCCCTCGAAGATGCGGCGGTCTTTGAACACGTTTGGCTCGCCTTCGTGACCGTTCACGATGGCGTAGCGGGGCGTCCGGTTGATGCTGCGGACGGTTTCCCATTTGATACCCATCGAGAAGGCCGCGCCACCCCGGCCTCGCAGACCGGAAGTCTTGACCTCGCTAATAATTTCGTCGCCGCCCATATCGAACAGGGCTTTTTCATACCCGGCGTAACCGCCCTGAGCAATGTATTCCTCGATGCTTTCGGGGTCAATATCGCCGCAGTTCCGCAGCACGATGCGCTGTTGCAGACGGCCCCAATCGGTGCTGCCGATGTGGGGGATACCCTGCCAGTCGGTTTCGTTGGTGGTCGCCCACTTGAAATCAGGATAATCTATATTGTCTTTGAGCCAGGCGAAAGCGTACTCGGCGCAGGGGTCGTTGCCCTGGACGTAACGTTTGAAAAGTTCCTCGGCGCGGGCCTCGTCTACATAGCCGTAAAGGATGCGGGGGTTACCCGGTTTGGAGATAAAAACGGTCGGCTCCATCCACATCGCGCCAAACCCGCCGGTCACCTGCACCTCGATATTGGAAGCGCCCTGGGCCAGTTTGCGGAAGCGGGCCAGGGTCGCTTTCGCTCCGGTCATGACCGATCCACCGTCGATTACACACTGAATAATTATTTTCTCACGAAAAAGTTGGGTCCGGGCATCTTTAAGCCGGGTCCGGAGCTGGATTAATTCGTTCCGATCCATTATAAGCTCTCCTCTAGTCTATTCGTGGCTGGAATGGCCTTCGCTTTTGGCAGTCTGGTCAATCAGTTCGAGTAATCGTTCAGGTGTAACATTGCCATAAAAAGTGTGGTCGATTTCGACCATCGGCATCAACTGGCAGGCCCCAAAACAGTAGTTCGCCCGCTCCAGGATAAATTTGTTGTCGGGCGTAGTCTGGCCGTATTCGATACCCAGTTTTTCCTTGACAGTGCGGTGCAGTTCCTGGGAGCCGCAGACATAGCAGGCCAGCCCTTCGCACAGCAACACACGGTGTTCGGCCTGGGGCAGGGCCCGGAAATCGCTATAGAAGGTGGCTACGCCATAAATCTGGGTTAAGGGAACATCGAAAGTTTCCGAAATGAGGGCCGTAAGTACGTCGGGGATATAGCCGTACTCGTGCTGAATTTCTTGCAACATCGGGATGAGGGCTTCGTTGGCGTTCCAGGTGGTATAACGCTCCATAATGGCGTTGGCTTTCGCCAGTTCAATACTCCCACCCGGATTGGAACCCTCCGAAGAGCCTCCTCGTGTTATTTGCAGCGACACCGGGCCACCTCCATTTCATGCCATTTAATTAAAATAGAATTGATGAGCACGTCTGTTTCCTGCTTTCTAAAACGCTAGTTTGAATTATAACATTTCCCCTGCAAGCGGTAAAGATAATCGGTGCGGTTTTGTGATTTTTTTAGTTATTGATTTGTTAAACCACTTCTAAACCGAATGGGCTACCTAACTTCCTGCCGGCTATGTTACAATTGTAACGAATTACCAAATAGGCCAACGGTGGCCTTTTCAGCCCGATGAACCCGGCTGAGACAACAGGAGTTTTCATTAAAAAATGTCTGCCAATCATCTGAATAGTTACGGCGACCCCACCCTCAAAGCCCCCGGTCAGGGCGTAGACTTCCACATGCATACCCGCGCCAGCGATGGCCTTTGGACCCCTCAAACCTTGATAGAAACCGCCGTCACCCAGGGCATACGCGTCCTGGCGGTCAGCGACCACGATACCATCAATAGTGTCCGCCCGGCCCAAAAACTGGGCGCGGAACGGGGTGTCCGGGTGCTGCCGGGTGTCGAGATTACCATCAGTTGGAAGGGCGCCATGTACCACATGCTGGTCTACAATTTCGACCCCGATAACCCGGCCCTGAACGCCTTGCTGGCCGATACCGCTCGCCAGGTCGAAGACAAAAAGCAGGATATGATTGAAGGGCTCAGGCGGCGCGGCTTCAAACTGGACAAAATGGATAGCCTTATAAACCCCGAAAGCTATAACCAGCCGCTCGAAGTGGCCCGTGCCCTCTATCTCGGCGGCGAAGTGCCGACCTTCGACCGGGCTATGCGGTTGGGCTTCGAGGTCGGGCTGGACCGGGTCTGTTCCCAATCCGCCGATAAAGCGATTGCGGTGGCCGTGGCGGCGGGCGGCGTGCCCGTAATGGCCCATCCGGGCCGGGAAGAATACGGCTTCAAGATTGCCACGCCCGAAGTCCTGCGCGAACTGGTCGAATTCGGGCTGGCCGGGGTCGAAGTCTATCACTACTCGCACCCGCTGGCGGAGGTCGAAAAGTACCGCAACTTCGCCCGGCAAAACAACCTGGTAATTAGCGCCGGGTCGGACAGCCACAACGAGACGCGCAAACCGACGCCCTGGAGCCCCGAACTGGTCCGAGCCCTGCTCGAACGGCTCGATGTTACCCCGCCCGAACTCGATACGGAGCGGTCAGCACCAGCCCGAATGGCGGTCTAGCCCTCTCCTTAAAATCTTCCCACCTGCCGGGCTTTGCCCAAAAACAAAGCCCGGTGCATTTTTTCTACTAAAAACTAAACCCTGACTACTTTCTAACCGCCGACCGCCTTAACTTTGTAGCCGAGCTTGAGGAAGAAGGCCGAGATGGCCTCGCGGTGGTCGCCCTGGATTTCGATTTCGCCATCCTTGAAAGTGCCGCCCGCGCCCAGGCTTTTCTTGAGCGTTTTGAGCAACTCTTCGAAGGTGGCGGGGTCGTGCTGCAACCCCCCGATAACAGTTACGGTCTTGCCTTTCCGGCGTTTGCTGTCGCGCCAGATGCGAGCGGTCTGCTGTTTTGGAGGTGGACCGGGGTCTGGCGCTGCCGGGGGTGGTAACGGGTCAGGGTCGGTTGAATAGACCTGCGTGCCCTGGGGTACTTGTTTTTTATAACTTTCCTGTCGCATTTTTCCTGTGGCGCTTTCCGGCTAATCCTCTTATCTTTATTAAACTTCCCCTATTATACCAAGTCCAGCCAGAAAAATAGTATGCGCTTGCAGGTGCTACCCTTGATGTTAAAGGCAATATTCATAATATCTATACTTAGTTTACATATTTTTAACCCCTCACCGGGAATCCGGCACTTCATACAAATTGCGCCGGATAAATGCTAGGTCAAGCATCTAATCTGCTTAAACACGACTGACGCTTTGAGCCTGGGCAATTCTTCAAAGAGATGGGAAAGCACCCTAAAAAGAATGTTTCAAGCGAAAGTCCTATTTAAAGATAAGCCGAGCTTGCCTCACTAATTTTCTAGACTGAAAACATAAAAGGAGAACCTCGCATGACCGCGGAACATAATTACACGGCCAGCTATGCCCTGGTCAACGGCCTCAACCTCTACTACGAAATTCACGGCACGGGCGAAGCGCTGGTGTTGCTGCACGGCGCGTACATGAGCACCAACGCCATGGAACCGCTCCTTTCCGACCTCGCCAAAACTCGCCAGGTTATCGCCCTCGATTTCCAGACGCACGGACGCACCGGCGACATTGACCGCCCGATTCGCATGGAAACGCTGGCCGATGACGTGGCCGCCCTGCTCCACTTCCTCAATATTCCCCAGACCGATATTTTCGGCTACAGCCTGGGAGCCGGGGTAGCTCTCCAGGTGGCGCTGCGCTATCCCGAACTGGTCCGTAAACTGGTTCTCGCTTCGGTCAGCTACAAAACCGCCGGGATGTACCCTGAAATGCTGGCGGGAATGGACTATATAACGCCTGAGGTTTTCGAAGGCACGCCTACGAAAGCTAATTACGACCAGATTGCGCCAAACCCGGCCAACTTCCCGGTCCTGGTTGAAAAGCTGAAAGATTTCGGCACCAGTGTTTACGACTGGCCCGCCGAAAGTCTCCAATCTATCAAAGCTCCAACCTTTTTAATCCTGGGTGACTCCGATATTGTTAAGCCGGAACACGTTGTGGAAATGTTCCGGCTGTTTGGCGGAGGCGTGCCCGGTGACATGACCGGACTGCCCAACTCGCGCCTGGCAATTCTGCCCGGCACCACCCACGTAACTGTTATGGAACGCTCGGCCTGGATTGTTCCGATGGTCGAAGAATTCCTGAATCTCCCTTTACCCGCGCAAGCCTAGAATCTAGCCTGGAAGTGCGCGGGTAGAAAGCCCTGAGTGCTTTCCACCCGCGACAACTCAACTAATTTCACCTTAAAAGTAGGGGGAACAAGGATAATTGAATGGCCCAACCAGCCAATTTGTAGTTTTTCAGGTCAGAATAGGAATATAGGGTCAGTTGAAAACTAGGTTTTAGGGGCGGTTTCTGCTAAAATCAAACCGGGACCGCCGTTTTAAAGTTTTTATAACCCGGAATTTCCCTGATGCGCCAATTGCTGACCACACCAAAATATTTGACCCTGACAGGCTGGCTGGTCACCCTGGCCCTAGCGCTGGGCTTGCTCCTGGCCGCTTGCGCCGATACTTCTACCGCTACCCCTGCTGCTCCAGCCGTGGCTTCACCCGCAGCGACCACCGCAACAGGGACAACACCCACCGCCGCCACAACCCCGGCGACCACTCCCGGCCCCACCGCCACGGGTAGTGCAACCGCCGGAACAGCTATCACCGGGACCGCTACAAGCGGGGCGACTGCCGGGAGTCAGACGGTTGCGCCATCGCCGACACCTTTTACGGTTCCGCTGGATAACAACGGGATACCGGTGATTTCGGCCTTGCAGGGCAACACCAAACCGTTCACGCAGGACTGGCGCACCGGGCTGGATACCACCGGGCCGGTCCAGGTCGCCGGGGAATCTGACGGCATGGTCTTTGTAAAAACCCAGGACGGCGGCCTTTACGCCCTGGACACCAAAAGCGGGACAGTAGCCTGGAAAGTTCCCGCTCCGCCGCTGGCCGGGACCGCCCCACTTTTCCCGCCGTTGGCCGTGGTTGGGCCGGGCGTGGTAGCCCTGGGCGACCTTGCCGCCGAAAAAATCACCGGGTACGACACCAGAACCGGCCAGAAGAAGTGGGACTTCGACCTGCGGTTCAATGCGCCGGGCCGCGACACCGGAAGCCGCTTTATCGGCGGGAAAATTTATGGTAACACCCTGGCGGTAGTCGTCAGCAGCAAGCAAAACCCCTTCGACCAACAGCACCAGACGACCAACCCCGAATATCTCTCCCTGACCGGGATTGACCTCACTAGCGGCAAAACGGTCTGGTCGGCCCTGACCGACCCGCCAACCGTTAACGGGTTTGGCGTCCGGTTGGGAGGGGTTATTTTTGGCAGCAAAAACCTCTACGTCGAAAGCCCCGACCTGTCGGTAGGCGCGATTGAAGGCGCGACCGGGAACCGGCTCTGGCTGATTCTCAACGCCCTGGTCCTGCACAACGATAACCCGGACGTGCTTTACACGGTCGTGCCGGAAGCCGGGAGCGAACACCAGCCCATTCTGCGCAAGACCGACCCTCAGACCGGGAAAGTCCTCTGGGAAAAGCAGTTGCCGGTTAACGTGATAGACGACCCGCTCATGGCCGTTTCGCCGGACGAAAAGACGGTCTACGTTGAGGTGCTATCCTCGTCTGACACTTATCTCTACGGGATTGACCTGGATAAAAACGAGGGCCTCTGGAATTTCAAGACCACCACTTTTAAGGATTATGACCTGACCGCCACCAACGAGGGGGTCAGGTTGCGGACTTTTGGGAGCCAGGCCGGATTTGCCATGTTCCCGCGTGATAAACCTATCCCGGCCATGTGGATACTCGGACCGGAACAGTTCGGCGACGTAATTTCCGAACCGGAAGGGCTCTACCTGACTGCCACCGACCCTCACGTACCGGGGGTACTCTACCTGGTAAATCCTTCCCAGGGGTACGTCCTTTATACCGCGAAAACCGAAGCAATTTCTGGCGTGCCGCTGCCGGGTGAGACCCAGGTTTACCTGGCCGCGACGGATAACGCCGGTAAACCGTATATCTACGCGTTTGCCCGGCCTAAAACTTAACAACGAGGTAAAGGAGCCTGGAAAAATGCAGGAAAAACTGGAATTTATCTACGGACCGGAAACCGGCCAAGCGACTTACGAACGGTTGGAGCAATTGCTGGCAAAGTATAGCAACCTGGCCGGACGCCAGCCCGCTTTGCCGCCTAACCAGCGCCTTTCCGAGAAAGACGTTATCCTGATAACCTATGGCGACCAGGTCCAGGACCGCGATAACGCCACCTCTCACCTTCAAACCCTCCATCGCTGGCTGAACAACCATCTCAAGGGAATTGTCAATACCGTTCACATCCTGCCGTTTTATCCCTACACCTCGGACGACGGTTTTTCGGTGGTGGACTACTGGCAGGTAGACCCCAACCTGGGCACCTGGGACGACATCAACGCCCTGCACGCCGATTTCCGCCTCATGTTTGACGCGGTGGTCAACCACATCTCGGCCAGCAGCGCCTGGTTCCAGGGTTTTCTGCGCGGTGAGGCACCCTATACGGGCTATTTCCTGCCGACAGACCCCTCTCTCGACCTTTCGGGCGTCACCCGGCCCAGGGCCTTGCCGCTCCTGACCCGTTTTCAGACCGCCGAAGGGGAAAAATACCTGTGGACGACTTTCTCGGAGGACCAACTTGACATCAATTTTGGTAACCCGGAAGTATTTTTGAAAATCGCGGAATTATTGCTCTTTTACGTCAGCCAGGGCGCGAACCTGATCCGGCTAGATGCCATCGGCTATATGTGGAAGGAAATCGGGACCAGTTGCATCCACCTGCCCCAGACCCACGCCATTATCCAGGTCTGGCGGGAGATGCTCGACAAATGCGCCCCCAATACTCTCCTGATTACCGAGACGAACGTGCCGCACCGCGATAATGTCAGCTATTTTGGCAACGGTCGCAACGAAGCCCAGATGGTCTACCAGTTCACCCTGCCGCCACTGACCCTGCACGCCCTCCTGACCGGGAACACCCGCTACCTGAAAGAATGGGCCGCCAGCCTGGAAAAGGTTTCCGACAGCAGCACCTTCTTTAACTTTTTGTCGTCGCACGACGGCATCGGGGTGGTCCCGGCCAGGAACATTTTGAATGACACCGAAGTAAATTTTCTGCTGCAAACGGTCGAGAAACATGGCGGGAAAGTTTCGTACAAAAACAACCCGGACGGCACCCAGAGCCCCTACGAATTGAATATCACCTACTTTGACGCGCTCTCCGACACACAGGACGAAACGGAACCGGACGCCCTTAAAATTAAGCGGTTCCTGGTCTCCCAGGCAATTATGCTCTGCCTGCAAGGGGTGCCAGGCATCTACTTCCACAGCCTGCTCGGTTCGCACAACTGGCAGGCCGGGTTCGAGCAGACCGGGCGCAATCGCACTCTGAACCGGGAAAAACTCGATTTTTCCTGGTTAGAGGAAGCCCTGGAAGACCTGACCAGCCACACCGCCCAGGTCTTTACCAGTTACACCGAACTCATCCGGCAGCGCATCGCCCGCCCGGCCTTTCACCCGAACGCGGGCCAGGAGATTATCCGCCACCCCGATGACGCCCTATTCGTGGTCGTGCGGACGGCGGTCAACGGGCAGGAGCAAGTTTTAGCGGTCAATAACGTCTCGAACAGCCCCCAGAACCTGCAAGGCAAGTTCGAAGGGTTCGGCCTCAACCCCCACCATACCCTGGTTGACGTGCTTTCGGGCCAGACCTATTCAGCGGACGAAACCGGGCAGCTAAACCTGACCGTCGCACCCTACCAGGTTATGTGGCTTTTGAGTAGCCAGTAGTCAGTAAAAAGGGCGAAGGTGTTAAACCCTCGCCCGCTTTTTATTATCGAAAGGCCGGCTCTACAGAATCTCGCCGTTATCGTTTTCCAATAGAATCGTCCGCAAAAGAGGGACAGGCGGCGCGCCGTAGGCCAGTATTTTGTCGTGGAACTCCTGCAAGTTGAACCGGTCGCCCTTTTCGGCCTTGTAGTCCTCGCGCAACTTGAGGAGTAACAGCTTACCCAGCGTATAGTTTAGATAACCGGGGTCGAAAGTGCCGCGGATAGCCTCGCTGCGAGCCGGGGTTTCCTCCATAAAGGCGTTCTCCATCAAAAAACGGGTCGCTTCGTCTACCGTCATGCCCTCGGTGTGCATCTTGATTGAAACGATATAGCGGCAGTTACGCAGAAGGGCTTCGACCAACTGGCCGACCTTGTAGCGCAAATCCTCCGAGGCATAGCCTTCTTCCAGCATCATCTGCTCGGTGTAATGGGCGTAGCCTTCCACGAAAGAGTAGGCCCCAACCATCTTCCGGAAAGGCTGCGGCACCTGCTGGGTATGCAGAAAGTGAAGATAGTGGCCGGGGTAAGCCTCGTGGACGCTCACATCTTGCAGGGTGTAATAGTCAAACTTGGTCAGCCATTCCTCTTTTTGCTGGTCGGTCCAGTCCGGCTCAACCGGGGTCAGGTAGTAAAAAGCCTCGGTTGCGACGGTCTCGAAAGGTCCGGGCGGGTCCATGAAAGCGAAGGCCCAGCGCATGAAGGGCGGGGTTTCCGTGACCTGGCAGCGGACCTCGCTCGGCACCGTCACGATTTTGTGGTCAATCAGGAACTGGCGCACTTCTTCGAGCTTGGCGCGAGTATCCGGTACCAGGCCCTCGGCGGTAGGATGGTGCTTGCTGACCTCGGCCATAATCTCCTGGACCGTGGCGCCGGGCCGAATCTTTTCGCAGACCTCACGCATCTCCCGCAGGTTGTCCGCCAGGTTGCGTTCGCCCACTTCGAGGACTTTCTCGACCGGCAAATCTACCATCTCGCCCGTAGCCAGCATTTTGCGATATTTCTCCGCGCCGATGGCGAAATTGAAATGGGCCTGGGGCAACCGCTCGGTCAACAGGTCAATGAAGTCACGCAGGGATGCCACGGCCTTTTCGCGGGCGGCTTCGAAACGGGCGGTCAGTTCGGGCGAGTTGGCCTGGGCCACGCTGGCGGTCACGTCCCGCTCGTAGTAGGAAATCAGCCCTTCGTACATGCCGATGGAAGTTTCGAGGACCGGCTTTGCCAGGGCGGTTTCAAGCTGCTCCTTCCCGGCGGCCAGGGCGACCGGGGCCTGTTCCAGGTGCTGGATGAGTTTATCGAGGCGGGTGGGCAAGGGGGCATAATCACGTTTGATGTAGCTGCTGACATCGAGCAAATTGGCGTAGTACATCGGGTTATTTTCGTGACTCCGGGAATCTTCAAGGGCATAGAGTTCTTCCCGGATGGTCCGTAGCAGCAAATCGCGGTCGAAACGGCTCTCTTTGTCGGTGGCCGGGGGGAGTTGTTCGGCCCGGCTTTGCATGTCTTTCAACTCCGCCACGCGCCGGGCAAAACTTTCCCGGCTGAGGTCGGGCAGGCGACCGTCATAGTTGTGCAAGCCGAGCCACCCCGAAGCCGTTACGGGATTGGCCTCGAAATAGGCTTGCATGTATTCTTCAATCAGGTCGGGTAGAGCATTTTTACTAGCCACTTGCGTCATAAATTTTCCCTTTTCTAACAAATTCAAAGATACCGCTAACCCTTAAACCTTTGCTGGTAAATAGCCGGAAGGAGCGGGGTCGGGGTAGCCTGGTGTACCGATTATAGACGTTCCGGCTAACCCAGGGCAACCTTGCGCCTTGCTCGAAACCCCTTTTGGGCTATCCTAAAGCCGCAAACAAACCGCCTGACCATCCAGGAAACTTAAGCCGGTTGCAATTTGTTTTTTCATTTATCTCAAACCGCCCTGACACCGTTTCTTCTAATACAGAAACAATTAAAAACCGGAACCACCAATTCTTTTTTCACCTGAAACTTGCCAGAATTGGGGGCTTTGTTAGGCTTTACCTTAAAAGGAGTTAACTCATGACTTTAAAAACCGCACGCGGGAAAATCAGCCTTATGCTGGCCGTAATTCTCGGTATCACCTTCTTTTCCACCTCACTCGCTTTCCAGGCCAACGCGGCCACTTTTGCCGACCCGGCCTTCCAGCGCCTCTGGAACCGGACCGACCAGCAGGTCTTGGACGGGCGAGTTGCCCGGACCTACCTGTGGGGGCCGGAACCCTTTACCGCCGCTATCCGGGAAGACTATATGGAAGCCCCCAATGGCTCCCGGCTGGTCCAATATTTCGACAAAAGCCGCATGGAAATCAATAACCCTGGCGGCGACCAGAACAACCCCTTCTACGTGACCAATGGCTTATTGGCCCGCGAGTTGATAAGCGGCCAACTGCAACTGGGTGACAACATGTTCGAAGGGCGCGCCCCGGCCAATATCGGCGTGGCGGGTGACATTGACGATACCTCCGGCCCGACCTATGCCACCCTGAACAGCCTTACCACCGTTACCCCCAACGCTACTGGCAGCCCGGTTACCAGGGCGCTGGCCCGTGATGGCACTCAGAGCGACGGCACCGCAGACTTTGGCAAATACAATGTGACCGAGGCCGATTTCGAAAGCGTCACCGGCCACAATATCGCCTCGCCTTTCTGGACCTTTTTGAACCAGACTGGCCCGGTGCAAAACCCGGCTGGACAGGTCGTCAACGGGCGGTTGTTCGACCCGGTCTTTTACGCCACCGGTCTGCCGATTACCGAAGCCTGGTGGGCCAAAGTTAAAGTGGCCGGGACGGTCAAAGACGTGCTGGTCCAGGCGTTCGAACGGCGCGTCCTGACCTACACTCCCTCCAACCCTAACGGTTTCCAGGTTGAAATGGGCAACGTGGGGCGGCATTACTACCTGTGGCGTTATGGGACTACCGGCGCTCCCGCCACGCCCACTACCCAGCCGACCACGCCCGCGACCAATGTCACCAGCGTGATGATTCACAACTTCTCGTTTGTACCGCAAAGCATTTCTATTCCGAAAGGCACCACTATCACCTGGACCAATATGGATAGCGCCTCTCATACCGTGACCAGCGATACCGGCGCATTTAACTCCGGCATTTTGAAGACGAACGACACCTTCCAGTTCACTTTCAACACCCCGGGAACTTTTACCTATCACTGTAGTATCCATCCCAACATGAAGGCTACTATCACCGTGACTGGCTAAAAACCGATAAGGTCCAAACTAAAACCAGGGCCTCCCAGAAGGTGGCCCTGGCTGATTTTAAAAGGATAAGAATTCTACAGGCTAAAGGCGGTCCGGTTGGCCGGGGTCAGGTCGGGCAGGTTTGCGACAAAGGCTTCGGAAGTCGGATTATTCCGCAGAGCGGCCACCACGTCTGGCAGGGGGTCACTAAAAATCCCCGGCAAATCCATTTCACCCTCAATAGCAGGTTTGAACGCCAATTGCTCGACCG